>NZ_JBQEPP010000004.1:0-625952 GCF_052045735.1 Agrobacterium sp. 22117
GTCGCCAGCAGCGCCGCCGCCCTCGTCAGTGAGCGGACTTATAAGAGACACACCCCAAACAAGTCAACAGAGGTTTTTCATAAATCTGTCGTTTTCTCGTAAGTGATAGTCATCGTTGGGTTTTTTCGATCCAGCAAAAGTCGGGGCGTTCAGAGCGCTACCAATTCGCGCTTTCCGAAACGCTCGCGCTCTCAGAACTGCGTCGCGTTCACCAGCTTTACCCTGCGCCTCAAGCGTTTCTGCATCGGCTGATCGAAATATCTCGTCAAAACCCAGGCAAAGGTCGTGGCGAATGCGGTGAAAAGCAGTCCGGCAGGATAGGCGATCCACCCCGTGCCCGTCCAAGGCATGAGGAAAGCGACCCATGCGAGCAAGGGAATGTGGAGAACGTAGAGGCCGTAGGACGCCGTTCCCAGAAACGAAGAGATGGCAACCAACCATCCTTCCGGCGCGACCTTGCTGGCAACAGCGAGCAAGACTGGCCAGACGAGGAAAACGACGAAGAGATCGAAGAAGGGACGAACCTCATTGGTAATTGGCAGGAACAGGATCAGGCAGACAAGCGTCAGGCACAGAAGGGCAAGGAGCTGATGCCTGATCTGAAAACTGGTATGAAAGCGATAGATCAACACCCCGACGAAGAAGGAAAAGAACACGCGTGCCATACCGGCATACATCTCATGCCAGCGAAAACCTGCGTGCAATTTACCAAATTCGATAGCGGCGACCACCAGCCCGATCGCTGCGACTGCGATGACGACTGCGATCCTCCCGCTCTTCCAACGCGCACCCCACTTGGCGTAGACGACGTTGGCCACCAGCTCGTTGAACAGGGACCACGCCGGGCTGACAAGGAAGAGCGCGCCATTGAGCGTCAGCGTAAACGGCGCCGGCAGGAAGAGAATGCTTGTGAGCAAGGCAAAAGCCAGTTCGCCCAGACTGATCTTTCGGTGCAGGTCGTCGATCGGCGTTGGCAGGTCAAGCGCATAGAGGAGGACGAAGAAGGCCGCCATGATCGCAAGTGCGATGATGTAGAGCGGGTAGAGCCGGTAAAAGCGCGCCTTCATGAAGGTGAGCGTTGAGATTTTGCCGCTTCGCAGTCTTTCGCCATAGGCATGTGCCAGAACGAAACCACTCAGGGCGAAGAACAGATCGACGGCCAGATAGCTGGATGCTTCCGGCCTACCAAAAAAGAATTCCGCGTGGCGGTGGACGATTGCGACAGCTGCAACGCCCCGAATTCCATCCAGTAAAACGAAGCGTTCGGGCTGAGGCGTCGCAGTCATCAAAATTCTCAGAGGTCAATAAAACTCACAAACGCGACAGCCTCTCTACGGTTCATCCTTCCGAGCAAAAAACTCAGACGATCAGGCCGCGCGCCGCGACAGGCCAGACTTCCGGCTCGGACATGTCTTCGCCAATCACTGTCAAGCTATCGACCAGGTTGGTGACGACGCAGGCGTGGTTTGGGACAATGCGAAGCTTGTCGCCTACCTTCAGCCCGATCGGTCCTTCGGTCACAAGACGCCCGTGCTCCTCCGACAGCTGGTCGATCGTGATGTCTTCACGGCCGAGCACATGCCCATAGCCTATGAGACCAAGAAGGTCCGACGTCAGCGCTTTCGAGCCGGCATCGATGATGGCGCGGTTTTCTGCCGGAACCGAAACGACCGTGGCAATCACGTTCAAGGCGCATTCGTCCCAGCCACAGACGCCACGGGTCACAAGCGATCTATCGTTATAGACGTATGTTCCTGGGCGATATTCCGTCACGACCGGTGCCTTCGCCGCATGCATCATCGACGGTGTGCCGCCGGAGGTGATAACGGCAACTGCAATCCCCTTCTCTTCGATCAATCGCTTGGCCTGCGTCATGAAGCTCTGAACCGCAGCCTCACCTGAAGGTGCCGGATAGGTCATCAATCCGCCGAATACCAGTCCCGGCGCCTGATCGATGATGACGGCCAGTTCGGCAGCAGCTTCCGGCGTAGGAACGCCGCAGCGGTTCGCACCCGTATTGCACTCCACCAGAACGGTGAGCGGTTCCGGCGCATCGGCAAAGGCCTGCGAAAGACCCTGCACGACCTCGGCACTATCGGCAACCACCGATAGCCGAACCTTGCCGGCAAGGGCACGCAGTTGCTTCAACTTCGCAGCACCGAGAATGTTGTAGGTGATCAGCACGTCCTTGATCGCATCGCTTCCCGCGACCATCGCCTCGGCTTCCGATACTTTCTGGCAGGTAATCCCCACTGCCCCTGCCGCGAGCTGTATTTCCGCAACCGCCGGGAGCTTATGCGTCTTGATATGCGGCCTGACCTTCAGCCCGTGGATGTTGGCATAATCCTGGAAGCGGGAGATATTCTTCTTGGCAATGTCGAGGTCCACGACAACGGCGGGCGTGTTGAGCTCGGCAATCTGCTGGTCGGATAGGGGCATGACATCCTCAGGGGCAACGCTGGTTTGGCGGCGGGACGCTATATCCCTTTCTGTCCCATGGCTACAGGGAGATGGAGAAATAGCGCCCGCCGTGAGTTCGCGCGGGTTTAGCCCTTGGAGTTGCCACTCACGCGGCCGCGGCTTCCCGCTCGTCCATCGCAGCAAAGACATCCTTGGCGGCAAACAGGCCGTTCAGTGCTGCTGGAAATCCGGCATAGACCGCCATCTGCATGATGATTTCGGTAATCTCGTCACGCGATAGTCCGACGTTGAGGCCTGCCTCGATGTGCACCTTCAACTGCGGTGCGGCATTGCCCATGGCTGTCAGTGCAGCGATGGTTGCGATTTCCCTGGCCCTGGTATCGAGCCCGGGCCGGCTGTAAATGTCGCCGAAGGGAAACTCGAACAGATAGGTCGCGAAGTCCGGTGCGATATCGGCGAGCGCCGCAATTACCTTTTCTCCGGCCTCACCATCAATCTCAGCGAGCGCGCGTTTGCCGCGTTCCAGCCGGGTTTCGTTTGGATTTTCCTGTAGTTGCGTCATCATCCGTCATCCTCTGATCTTCGCCGGCATATCCGGCGATCTTCTGGTCGAGGACGAGGAGGCACTGCTGAAGTTCGGCAACCCGATCACGAACCTCGTCACGATGCGTTTCCAGCATCGCCTGCCGTTCGGGCACGGTCGTGTCGCCCTGCTTTCGCAAGGCGGCATAGCGCAGCATGTCCCGGATCGGCATTCCTGTCGTTTTCAGCCTTCCGAGAAACTCGATCCAGATCAATATCTCGGGATCGTAATCGCGCCTGCTCGAGCGGTCGCGATCGGCATAGGGCAGCAAGCCGATCCGCTCGTAATAGCGGATCGTAAAGGCCGAAAGGCCGGAGCGTTTCGCCAGTTCACCGATCTTCATCAGCACCTCATCGTCATAACGCAGAGGAAGCTACAAGTTAGAGCGCACTCTAGGTCAATAGCGATTCAGACCTTTGGCGCGAAATAATTCAGCGGGTGCCAAAAGGAGCTTGGCACCCGGCACCGCGCCTGTCATTGCGGCATGGTAATCTGCAGCTTCACATCGGTTTCGCGCGCTTCCACGGCGCGGTCGAAACCGGCGATGCTGTCTTCGAAGGGGATGGTGGCCGAGATCAGCGGCTTCAGATCAACCTTGCCGGAACCGATCAGCGCAAGCGCGCGGTCGTAGACATTGGCGTATCGGAAGACAGTCTCGACCCGCAACTCCTTGGCCTGCAATCCGACGATATCGACCGGCACCGGATCGACCGGCATGCCCACAAGCACAATTGCCCCGCCTGGACGAGCAAGCTTTGCCATGCCGAGAATGGCAGGAGCCGCCCCTGAGCATTCGAACACGATATCGCAGCCCCAGCCATCGGTTGCTTTGGCGACAGCATCTGGCAGGGATGTTTCGCGGATATTGACCGTCTCGATACCGTCATAGGCACCGATGATATCAAGTTTGGGCTGAGCAAGATCGGCAACAATCACCTTGGCGCAACCGCCCGCAAGGGCTGCAAGCGCCACCATCATCCCGATCGGTCCGGCACCCGTGACCACTGCCACATCGCCGGGCTGGATCCGTGCTCTCAGTGCTGCCTGCATGCCTATGGCGAAGGGCTCGACCATGGCGCCCTCGCCGAAGGAGACGTTGTCGGGCAGCTTGTAGGTGAAGGCGGCCGGGTGAATGACCTCTGGCGTCAAGCAGCCATGAACCGGCGGCGTCGCCCAGAAGGTCACGGCCGGATCAACATTGTAGATGCCGAGTTTGGCGGCACGCGAGGTCGGGTCGGGAATGCCCGGCTCCATGCAGACACGGTCTCCGACCTTAAGATGCGTGACCTCTGCGCCGACTTCTTCAATCGTACCGGCTGCCTCGTGGCCGAGCACCATCGGCGCCTTCACGACGAAATGGCCGATCTTGCCATGCGTGTAATAATGCACATCCGAGCCGCAAATGCCGACGGTGTGGGTGCGAATCTTCACATCTTTCGGGCCGAGCGTGCCGGGAATATCGAAGTCGCGAAGCGACAGCTTTCCCTTCTCCTCCAGAACCAGAGCCTTCATCGTTTCCTCCTTCAATCTTGATGCGACACGCGCCTACAGCGTCGGCCCGAAAATCGGAATTGATTTTCGGAAAGCACGATGCTGTAGATCCAAAAAGTTAGAGCGTCCTTTGCGTCCTAAACGGACGCACGGCGCTCTATAAGAAGGTGATGAAACGTCAGGCGGCGGAAAGCAACCCCTTCCTTTGTGACATTTCTGTTTCTTGGAAGGGGTGATGTTGCTGTGCCTGAACACGTAACGAAAAAGTATTAGAAGGCTTGCAAAAAGCGCAGTATAGCAGCGTTGAAGGCATCCGGAGCCGTTACGTTGACAGCGTGGGCTCCAAAGTCGACGAGCTGCAACTGGCTGTTTGACAAGCCCTCCGCCAAACGGATCGACCGCGTGTAAGGCACGAGAAGATCGTCGCGGGTGGCGATAACCAGCGTTTCCGTTTTGATATCCTGTAACCGGTTATCGACATCGAAGGCACGCAGGGCAGCGATGCGGCGAAGGATATTGCTGCGCCCCTGAAAATGATCGATGGCGTGACGCTCCTCCGCCTCCAGTCTTTCCGCATTTTCCGACATCCAGACTGCCGGATAGAGAAACAAAGGCTGCGCCTTGACGAAAGCCGGAACGCCTGACTTTTCCAGAAGCTCGACGCGCACATCAAAGCACCGTCCGGAATGCGGATCGGCCTTGCTCCAGGCATTGATGAGGACGAGCTTTCCGATCATTCCGGGCTTGCGAAGGGCAAGATCAAGGCCGATCAGGCCGCCCAATGCATGTCCCATGAAATCGAAGCGGGTGAGACCCAGTTGCTCGGCAATCTCCAGCACATCATCCGCCATGGCCGCGATGCCGCCATCGGCTGGCACCTCGCCACCGGTGCGTCCGCAACCGCGATGATCATAGGTGACGATCCGATAGTCATCCGATAGCGCCGCAAGCTGCGGCGCCCAGTAGCTTGCGGAACCGCCGAGGCCCGACGACAGGATAATCGTCGGCGCATCGGCGTCTTGTCTTCCGTAGAGATCGAAATGCATTGCGCTTACGGTTTGCCGATATGAGCGACGGTTGCGATTTCCACCAGCGCATCCGGCTTCACCAGACCGCATTGAATGCAGTAGCGCGCCGGCTTGTCGCCTGGAAAGTACTCGGCATAAACGGCATTGACTGCCTGATAATTGGCCCAGTCGGTGATGAAGATATGGTTCATCGTCACATCTTCCATCGTACCGCCAGCGGTTTCAATCACCGACTTGATGGTCTCCAGCACGTGACGGGTCTGGGCGCTGGCGTCACCCACATGAACGACGTCGTTGTTCTTGTCGAATGGCAGCGTTCCGGAGACATAGACGATCCCGTCTGCCAGCGTGCCGGGCGAAAAAGGTGCAATCGGCTTCGAGGTGCCTTCTGGAACGATGATCTTCTTCGGCATGAGTTTGTCCTTCTACAATCAGGAATTGGCAGGCGCAGCCTGGCTGATGACACCACAGAAATCATTGACGGTCGCTACCCATCCGAAAAACTTTTCGACGTTGTAGACAGTCGCCTGCTGAATGAAATCGGGGCCGAGATGATGGGTCGCGTCTTCGAGCATGATGCCGAAATATTCCAGATGAAAGGCATCGCGAAGCGAGCTTTCGACACAGACATTGGTGGCAATGCCAACGAATACGAGGTTTCGGATGCCGCGGGCGCGCAAGATGCTGTCCATCTGCGTGTTGAAGAAGCCGCTATAGCGGGTCTTCGGCACAAGGATGTCGCCGGGTTTCGGCTGAAGTTCATCAACGATGGCGTAATCCCAGGTGCCTTTGGCAAGCAGCTTGCCCTGAGCATCCGGATTGGCGCGCATATATTTCAGCGCATTGGATTTGTGCCAGTTGGGAGAGCCCGGACCGCCAGCCTCGACATAATCCTTGTCCCAGCCATTCTGGAAATAGACCACCTGAACGCCGGCAGCGCGCGCCGCATCCAGGGTTTTACGGATATTATCGATCGTACCCTTGGCACCGGAAATGTCGAAGCCGGCGAGATCGACATAGCCGCCTTCCGTCGAATAGGCATTCTGCATATCGACGACGACGACGGCGGTCTCTTCCGGCTTTAGCATGATCGGCTCCGGACGCGCCGGCAGTGTAACGCTCTTGCTGTGAACGGCGGGCGCCTGGTATCCTGTTGTCATGGTGCTCATTCCGCCGCCTCGAGAAGGGGCTTTACATGTTTGCGGCATGCCATCAGCGGCTGGATCTTGGTGCCGAAATCTTCGACGCCCTTGACGAAATCGTCGAACGTCAGAAGCACGCCGCCCGTCCCAGGCACGGTCGGCACCTCATCAAGCAGTCGCGCTACGGTTTCGTAGGAGCCGACAAGCGTTCCCATATTGATGTTGACGGCCGAGACCGGGTCGGCCATCTGCCGGACATTGGTGTCCGAACCGGATTTGGTGTCTGCGGCACCCTGGACGCCAAGCCACTTGATTGCTTCTTCGTCGGCACCGGCCTTGTAATGCTCCCACTTCGCCCGGGCGGCCTCATCCGTTTCGTCGGCGATGATCATGAAGAGCACGAAGGACGATACATCGCGGCCTGTCTTGGCTGTTGCTTCCCTCAACCTCTCGGCGGCGGGCGCAAACGCGGTGGGGGTGTTGACGCCGACACCGAAGCAGAAATTGTAGTCGGCATATTTGGCGGAAAACTCCATGCCGGCATTGGAGGAGCCCGCGCAAATCACCTTCATATCGGCCTGAGGCTGCGGCGACAGCCGGCAGTCGTCCATCTGGAAGAACTCGCCCTTGAAGTCGCTCTGCCCTTTTTCCCACAATTCGCGCAGGATCGTAGCGTATTCGGCAAGGTATGCGTAGCGCTTGCCGAAATACTCGTCGCCCGGCCACATGCCCATCTGCGAATATTCCGGCCGCTGCCAGCCAGTCACGAGATTGATGCCAAAGCGGCCGTTGGAAATGCTGTCGATGGTGGAGGCCATTCTTGCGACGATGGCCGGCGGCATGACGAGTGAGGCAGCTGTGGCAAATAGCTTGATGCGCGTGGTGACGGCGGCAAGACCTGCCATCAGCGTGAAGGATTCGAGATTATGATCCCAGAACTCGGTCTTCCCCCCAAAGCCGCGAAGCTTGATCATCGACAAGGCGAAATCGAAACCGTATTTCTCAGCCTTGAGGGTGATCTCTTTATTCAGCTCGAAGCTAGGCTTGTATTGCGGCGCATTCTCCGACAACAGCCAGCCATTGTTTCCAATCGGGATAAAGACTCCAATTTCCATAAATATGTCCTTCTTCGAACTCTACCGATAATGCTTTGTGACTTGCAGCACCGGGGACGGCATAGATGTGGCATCAGCCTCAAGCCCCGGCGGATCGACTATTTCGACGACAGATTGTTTAAGTCTTCTCGTTCCCCTCGGCTGAAATAGATCAATAAATCGTGGGCCAATGGGCCTATCGCGCAATCGGCAAATCGGCCCGAAAGAGGGATGCTCACCCGACTGGACGCAAAGATCAACCGAAAATATTGCATGCTTGACGATCGGTATTGTCGATTGCAAGCCACGCAGGTCCGAGGCAGCGGAGGCTGCTGCTTCACGGCCTTTGTAAAGTGGATGATTGTCAGGCGTTGAAACCGCCTGACGTCTCAATCAAGCTGGTTGTAAGGTCCACCGGACAGCCCATGGCGATATGGCCTTCGCGCTGATGGTTCCAAGGCTGAAAACCTCGCCGCCGGTTGTCGCGTCGGTCTCGGTTTCACCGTTCTTTTCGGAAAGATTGGCGGTGAGGCGAAGCGTTGCCCCGTCCTCCATTCCCCAGTCGACCGTAACAAGGTTATCCCTGACATCGTAGCGCGTTGTATCGGGGACGATCTTCGTCAGCAGCGGCACTATGTGCCGTTTCCGCAGGTCGAGCAGCGTCTTGTAGAAACTAAGCAGCTCGGATGCTTTATCATCTCCAACCTTCGACCAGTCGAGCTTGCTGGCTATAAAAGTTTCCTTTGCGGTCGGATCGGGCACATTCTCGCCGTCGAAGCCCGGGAGGCGAGACAGCTCCTCGCGGCGCCCATCCCTCACCTTCTGATTCAAGTCTTCGTTGAAGTCACAGAAATAGCGGAAGGGATCGCGCGAGCCCCACTCCTCCCCCATGAACAGCATGGGGATTTGCGGCGCGAGCAGATAGATCGCGGTGATCGCCTTGAGTGCCGCTTCCGGAGCATAGGTCTGCATCCTGTCGCCGAGCGCCCGATTGCCGATCTGATCGTGATTTTGAATGAAGGAGATAAAGGCTGTTGGCGGCAGGTGAGCGCTCGGCTTGCCGCGCTCCTCATCGCGATAAGGCATATGCTCGCCTTGAAAAGCGAAGCCTTCGGCTAGGGCGCGACCGATCTTATCGTCATCGCCCGAATAGGCCTTATAATAACCGAAGGTCTCGCCGGTCGCTGCGATATGGAGCACATGGTGAATGTCGTCATTCCATTGCGCGGTGAAACGCTCCGGCTTCCCCTCCGCATCACGGCTCAAGAGATCGCTGTCATTCTCTTCGTTCTCGACGATCAGATGAATGTGGCGGTCAGTTATGGCGGCACGAACACGGCGGGCAAGTTCGCTCAAAAGGTGTTCGTCGCTGTCGTCGACGATCGCATGAACGGCATCAAGCCTTAAGCCGTCGAACCGGAATTGCGTTACCCAATAGAGGGCATTCTGAATGATGAACTCACGCACATGCTCGGATTGCTCATCATCATAATTGAGGCCCTGCCCCCATGGGTTCTCGTGATGCGGCGAAAAGAGCGGCGCGTAATTGGGCATGTAATTGCCGTCCGGGCCAAAGTGATTGTAGACGACATCGAGGAAGACACAGAGCCCGCGCTCATGGGCGGCATCGACAAGCGCCATCAAATCTTCCGGACGGCCGTAGCTGCTGTCCGGCGCGTAGGGCATGACGCCGTCATAGCCCCAATTATAGCCACCTGGAAAATCCGCGACAGGCATGATCTGGATCGCCGTGACGCCGAGATCACGCAGGTGATCGAGATGGGCGATCGCGCCTTGGAACGTCCCTTCTTTGCTGAAGGTGCCGATGTGGAGTTCATAGATAATGATCTCCTCCCAAGGTCGTCCGTGCCAGTTGGCGCTCTTCCATGGGAAGCTCGACAGATCGACGACCTCACTTTGACCATGGACGTCGCGCGGTTGAAAGCGCGAGGCGGGATCTGGAACCTCCAGGCCATCCGGCAGGGTAAAGCTGTATAGTGGGGCCTCAGCTCTCGGCTTGCGCAGCCGATGCCAGCCCTCATCGTCCCGCTTCATCGCCTCCGGCGTTGCGCCTTCAATGTTGAGCAGCACCTCATCATGTAAAGGTGCCCAAAGGCGAAACTCGATATCCTGATCGGAAATGGCTGGACCAAAATCGAATGCGTGAACCACCGAAGACCCTCATGCTGTTGTGCACTGCATCAAACCGAACTTCGTGAAAAAAGTTCACGGGCTTTTCCTGAATTTCTCACAGCTTGTTCGACATCGCGCAAAGCGACTCCTCTGGTGGAACTACTCGCCCACAAGCGCAGTTTGCGCAGCGCTTCATAGATCTTCGGGACCAGAACGTCGAAGCCATCGACTGTTCTCTCACCAGCTTTCACCGGCCAAAGCAGCGGCCACTTTTGGGATTGTCGCATGAAATTTCCGATCGCCACCTATCGCCTGCAATTCCGCAACGGCATGACCTTCGATCGGGCGAGCGCGCTCGTGCCCTATCTGAAAACGCTCGGGATCAGCCATCTCTATGCGTCACCGATCTTCACGGCGACATCGGAATCGACACATGGCTACGATGTCACCGACGCGAACGAAATCGATCCTGCGATTGGCGGCCGAGCTGGCTTCGACCGCATGGTCGAGACGTTGAAGGATGCGGGGCTCGGTCTCATTCTCGATATCGTTCCCAATCACATGGCGGCATCGCTTGAGACCCCTTGGTGGAAGGATGTGATCGGACACGGCGCGGAAAGCCGATATGCGCGCCATTTCGATATCGACTGGTCGCGGCGCTTGACGTTGCCGGTTCTCGGCGATGATTTTGAGGCCGTGCTGGAGGCGGGCGATCTGACCATCAAGCCCGATCCGAAGACGGGCAAGCCAAGTTTGGCTTACTTCGAATCGTTCTTTCCGCTGAACCCGGCGACATATGACGGGCGTGAAGACGAGATTTTGAAGATTTCGGACAAGGCTTCGCTTTCGCAACTGCATGAGCAACAGCCCTACCGGCTAATGTCGTGGCGGGATGCGGCGCGTGACCTGTCCTATCGACGCTTTTTCGAGGTCACGGGACTTGCTGGCGTGCGGGTGGAAGACGAGGCGGTCTTCGAGGATAGTCATCGGCTGATCCTCGAACTGGTGCGCAGCGGTGCCGTTCAAGGCCTGCGTCTCGACCACATCGATGGTCTTGCGGATCCGAAGGGATATCTCGACCGGCTGCGGCAGGCCGCAGGACCGGACTGCTATATCGTCGTCGAGAAAATCCTGGGCGAAGGCGAACAGCTTCCAGCCGACTGGCCGGTTTCTGGTACGACCGGTTACGAGTTCGTCGCCGCCCTCAGCCATGCCCTGGTGGATGGCGCGAAACTTAAGGTGTTGCAATCCGCCTATGCAGGTCTCGGAGAAAAACGAGTCGATGCGAAGGAGCAGTTGCGCGCCGCAAAGCTCTTGATGGCCAGCAGGAACTTCGAGGGTGAGGTCACCGTCCTGGTGAAACTGGCAGCCAAGATTGCCGAGCAAGCAGGACGCCCTACGACGGAAAACGAACTGAAAGACGCGCTTAGCGAAATGCTGATCGCCTTCCCGGTCTACCGCACCTACGGAACGCTTGAGGGCATGCGCGCGGACGACAAGGCCCTCCTGGACCAGGTCATTGAAGGCATTGGGGACGCTGGCCATCCCGTTTCGATCGAGGCGCTTGCCTTGGTCAACGGCATCCTCAAGGGCGACGTGCCAACCTCTGCGGCGCAGGATGCGGTGATTTTCCGTACCAAATTCCAGCAATTGACCGGCCCGATCATGGCGAAGTCCATCGAGGATACGCTGTTTTTCCGTCACAACATGCTGCTTGGCCTGAATGAGGTCGGCGCTGAGCCTATCCAGCCTGATTTTTCTCTCGATCATTTTCATGAGGAAATGCGGATCCGCAAGGAACGGCAGCCCATGGGGATTTCAAGCACCTCCACCCACGACACGAAGCGTGGCGAAGATGCGAGAGCCCGCCTCTATGCGCTGTCGGAAGCACCTGAACTCTGGATTGCAGCCGTTGAGGAATGGCGTGCAACGAATGCCAAGGCTGTTCAGCAGCTTACAGATGGCCCTGCTCCTGAACCTGAAGTCGTGTGGATGATTTACCAGGCGCTCGCCGGCTTTCTCCCTCCGCGCTTCGCCGCCGATGACGACAAGACGGTCGAGGAATTGAGAGAGCGCTTCCTTACCTATCTGGAGAAAGCGCTGCGTGAGGCAAAACTCAGGACCGACTGGGGTGACTCCAACGAGGCGTATGAAGAGGCTGTTCTGGGCTATGCCTCGCACCTTTTTTCGAAAGACAACAAAGATTTCCTGACGCGCTTTGCCGAGACCATAAAACCCTTCATCGAGGCCGGGCTTGCAAACGGCCTTACCCAGACGATCATCAAGCTTATGGCGCCTGGCATTCCTGACATCTATCAGGGAAGCGAAGGCTTCGATTTCAGCCTTGTCGACCCCGACAATCGCCGCGAACCGGATTATGATACCCTGTCAAAACGACTGGCAGAAGGACGCAAGCCGGATGCGGCCGATATCTCCGCCTGGTATGACGGTTCGCTGAAGCAATATGTCACCGCCGCGCTGCTCCGCCTGCGGCAATCGGAGCCTGACCTCTTCAACGACGGAGACTATGTGCCGCTTGAAGCCACAACCGGGTCCGGCAGGAAGCTGATCGCCTTTGCAAGAGTGAACGGTGAGAAGGCCGTGCTCGTCGTTCTCCCACGCTTCACGCTTGGCCATGGCGAGGGTCGGGCCCTTCCGCCAACGCTTGGCGACGCTACCGTAGACCTTCCGGCGGCGCTGAAAAACAAGCGGCTCCGAAACGTGTGGACGGAAGATCAGATCGAAACGAGCGATATTCTGAAATTGGTCGCGTCCGATGAAGGTCACCCTTTCCTGGTTTTCGGGACGGTTTGATCATCGAATCTATCGCAGCTTCGGCTTTCAAAACCGAAGCTGCGCTCGCGATCGGTTTGGCCGAAGAAAAAAATATCTTAGGCAAATCTTATTTTCCTAAAATACACGAAATCCGGAAATTTGACCTTGAACATGAGGGCCCGAACTCTCAGAAGAGGCAAACGCGTGCAAGCGCGTGTTTGGAGATCCCCTCATGGCCAGAGTGACCAATCCCGGCTTCACCCCCGAAGTAACGACCTTTTCCATTATCGCAGCGGCAAGCTTCTGCCACATGCTGAACGACATCATGCAGTCGCTGTTGACATCGCTTTATCCGCTGCTCAAAGCCAATTATGCGCTCGACTTCGGGCAGATCGGGCTTTTGACCTTCGCCTTCCAGGTCACGGCGTCGCTGTTACAGCCGGCTGTCGGTGTCGCGACGGACAAGTGGCCCATGCCGTTTTCGCTTCCTGCCGCGATGCTCTCCACCTGCACGGGCCTGATCACCCTTGCCTATGCCCATAGTTTCCCGGTTCTGGTGCTTGGAGCCTGCCTGATCGGCGTCGGCTCGGCGATCTTTCATCCTGAAGCCTCCCGTGTGGCGCGCGTCGCCTCCGGTGGACGCCACGGTCTGGCACAATCCTTCTTCCAGGTGGGCGGCAATACGGGCACGGCAATCGGACCACTGCTTGCGGCCTTCATCGTCATTCCGAGAGGCCAGGAGGTTCTCAGCTGGTTTTCGATCATTGCGCTGACCGGCTTTGCGATCCTGTCATGGGTCAGTATCTGGTACAGCCGCCATCGGCGCAGCGCGGCAGGAAAACGACCTGTCAGCCGTGAGTTGCCGCTGCCCCGCAACAAGGTGTTGATGACGCTTGCCGTTCTCGTGGTTCTGACCGCGACGAAAAACGCTTATCTTGCCAGCATTTCCAGCTACTTCACCTTCTTCACCATCGAGAAGTTCGGTGTCTCGGTGCAGAATGCGCAAATCCTGCTGTTTCTGTTCCTCGGCGCTTCCGCTGCCGGCGTCTTCTTTGGCGGCCCGATCGGCGACCGTTTTGGCTCTCGCGTCGTTATCTGGTTCTCGATCCTCGGCGTCATACCCTTTGCCCTGATCCTGCCCTATGCCAACCTCCTCTGGACAGCGGTTCTGGTGGTCGTCATAGGCTTTATCTTCTCGTCTGCCTTTTCCGCGATCGTCGTTTTCGCGCAGGAACTGGTACCGGGTCGCGTGGGGTTGGTTGCAGGCATGTTCTTTGGCTTTGCCTTCGGCTTCGGCGGGATTGGTGCTGCGGTCCTTGGCGTCTTCGCCGATCGGCAGGGCATAGAATTTGTGTATCAAATCTGCTCGTATCTTCCGCTTCTGGGCCTGCTGACCGTTCTTCTGCCGCAACTGCCCGGCCGCCGTATCTGAGGTGAAGAAGCCGCCGGCTGTCTCTACTGCATCGGCCCGAAAATCGGACTCAATTTTCGGGCCGATGCGTCAAATCAAAGAGGTACAGTGCTGTGCGTCCAATCGAACGCGCGGCACGCTAAGCCTGCGGCATTTTTCAAGATCAAATCCTCTAGGTCTTGCCTCGGGTCCTCAGAGCCACATCTTCCGAAGTTAGCCAGATGATCAGAGTGTGAAAGCTGGCGACGAGCCTCTTTATGTTAAGGACTTCCTGGCGGTAGATGCTTGAAAATATTCAGATCGTTACTGCGACAAGCAACAGGAGAAGCTGTATTAGCGGCTACGGTTTATCCGTGACGGGCATGTAGACCGACGTAACTACATGCTTAATATTGTGTTGACGACCGGCCTTTTGTTTCCCGGCCCTTGCGCCGTTCTCTTGTCAGCGTGAGATTTGCCTGTAATGAAGCTGTGAAAGCCGGACCTGCGGGGAAATATATGACGACGATCACGGAAGCGAATATCAGACTCGGTATGATTCTGGCTGAAGCGGAAGCACGACAGTCGTCCATCAGCGCCGAGAAGCTCGAAAGCCGAGACCTCATCCCGCCAACGATCGATAGCGCGATGGCCGTGCAAGCGTTGGCTGTCGGCACGATCGGCAAGGACGTTGCCGGCTGGAAGCTTGGTCTGAACAATGGTCGCCCGGTCGCAGCCCCCCTTCTCGATCTTTATGACGAGGTGCAGGACAGCACGCTGACAGTCCCGAAGCCCGGTGCCGTCGGCATCGAAATCGAAGTCTGCTTCGTGCTTGCCGAGGATCTACCCGCGCTGCCGCTCGGCGAGACCTATACGCGCGAGACGATCCTGGAAGCGGTCGAATCCATCAATCTCGGCGCAGAGTTCGTCAGCTATCGGTTGACGGAAGAAAATCGCGTGCCGTTTCCGCTGTTCCTCGCCGACAGGCTTGCCAACCATTCCTTCGTGCTCGGACCGGCCATCGACGCCTCCGTCATGGAGGCGCTTGCCCTTCAGGACCCGAACCTGCCACCGCTCATGGTCGAGGCGGAGGACGACGTGCTCTTCGGCGCCATCCCGGCGCATCCGCAAATGGACCCGGTTGGACCTCTTCTCGCCTACGCCAATGCGCAGAACGATCACTTGGGCGGGTTGAAGCGTGGTCAGGTGATCACCACAGGCAGCCTGTGCGGGATGATCCGCATTGGTGACGCAACGCGGATCACTGCTCGCTGGGAAGGGATCGGCGAAATGGACATCCAAATCCCTGGCTGACACCTCTAAAGCATCCGCCCAAAATCGGAGACGATTTTGGGAAAGCAGAATGCACTAGCTCAAAGCAGATATAGCGCCCGTTTTCGTGGGCGCGCTCCTGAGCCTTGATCTCAAACGTCGCCGGTTTTCAGGACGATGCTGCGACGACTACCACAGCTTCACGTGACGGTTGACGTCCTTGTAGAGAAGATAGCGGAAACGGCCTGGGCCACCGGCGTAGCAGGCCTGCGGGCAGTAAGCACGCAGCCACATGAAGTCACCCGCTTCGACTTCCACCCAATCATCGTTGAGGCGATAGACCGCCTTGCCTTCGAGCACGAAAAGGCCGTGCTCCATGACGTGGGTTTCCATGAAAGGAATGGTCGCGCCGGGTTCGAAGGTGACGATGTTGAGATGCATGTCGTAACGGCCATCCGCCGGATCGATGAAGCGGGTGGTTGCCCACTTGCCATCGGTGTCCGGCATGGCGGAGAGTTCATGCTCGTCCTCATGCGTGAAGATGGCTGGCGGCAACTCAAGTCCTTCAACCTTGTCGAACACCTTGCGAACCCAGTGGAATTTCGCAGCCGAGCCGCCCTTGGCTCGCAGCGACCATTGGCTTCCCGTCGGGATGTAGGCGAACGAGCCCGAGCGAAGAGCGTGCTCCTGGCCTTCGAAGGTGATCGTCATCTCGCCATCGACCATGAAGATCGCCGCCTGGGCGCGCGCATCCGGCTCCGGCTTGTCGCTTCCACCGCCCGGCTGCACTTCCATGATATACTGTGCGAAAGTCTCGGAGAATCCGGTCATCGGCCGGGCGATGATCCAGGCGCGCGTATCGGTCCAGTGCGGCAACACGCTGGTGACGATGTCGGACATGACCCGCTTTGGAATGACCGCATAGGCGGTGGTGAACACCGCTTTGCTGGAAAGCAGCTCCGTCTGCCCTGGCAACCCGCCAAAATCAGAGTAGTAACGCTTCTTTTCCATCATGCACTCCAACGATTCCATATCGAGCCACAAGCATCGCGTGGCCTGTTCGCAGCTAGGATTACCCCGCAATCATTCCACTCGCCAGCGCGATTTCCAGACTTCTTCGATTTTTTGAAGCACCGAGATTGCGCCGTGCGATGCGATAGCGCGCTCGCTCGCTCGAAGCCGGGATCTTGTTCCCTCAGACCTTGAAAGGCATGAGCTGCCGCATGCGGCTATCGCGAAAATAAAGCCCCGCCCAGGCGGCAACGCCCACCACCAGACAAACGATCTGAGGAGGGCTCAAAATCTCTCCGACGCGAAAGTGGGTGCAGATCGCACCACCGAGAAAGGCTGTCGTCAGAACGGCGCCGATCACCGACGTGGCCGGGATAGCGTAGAGGACGCCGCAAATCAGCGCGATGATCCCGATGGCGGGCACAAGGTTGGGAGGAAAGCCCGTGGCATCCCTCTCCGCCTTCAGCGTCTGTGCCGCAAACAGCCCTGTGTAAGCATCGACAAGCAAAAAAAGAACAACGAGCGCCGAAATGACGCGTCCCGCACAAACCATCATGATCGTCCCCTCAGGAGATAATGTGCCCCGAGATGAAATTTTACAGATTATGGTGAGCGCGACAATCACCAATACTGGGCTTGGATAACAAACAAGCCCCGGTATCAAGGCTAAAAGGCGCGACCATTTGGAATGTCGTTGGATTGGTCAGGGTCGATGGTTCAGATCGACGAACACTATCGCTCGTCGATCTGAACCATGAAGGCTAAAATGGCCTCAGCCTCTCTTCTCATCGAAACGGTGAGGTCATTTGGATTTTCAGAGCTTTCTGATCACGCCGTAGACAATGTTGTGGTTCTGCCCATGGAAGACCTCGCTCTCGGCAAGGGACGGAGCGATGCTGGCATTGATGATCTTCCACATATCCGCCTTGCTGCGCAGAAGCAGCGTCCAGTTCATGAAGGATTCCATGTAGCCATCGACGGCAATGTCTTCAGCGAAATTGGCGAAGAGGAAGGTGCCGCCGGGTTTCAGCATATCGAGGCATCTCTGCGTCAGCTTGATTGCCACCTTATCCGTCAGATAATCATAAAGACCTGCGGCATAGACGAAGTCGAATTGTCCAAGATCGTGGGAGCGGGCAAGAAGATCTTTGACCGAACCGTCGACAGCTTCGACGCACGTGCCGGCAAAGTCGCGCGCAATAGAGCCGATGCTTAAGGGGTCCTGATCGAGAGCAACCCAGCGCTTGATCCCCTTCGAGGCAAGCGCTTGCGAGCGGTTTGCCTCGCGCAAATGACCGGCTGCGATCGTGAGGATCTCGGTCTCCGACCCTTTCTCCTGCGCAATGTCATCGACGTAACGCGTCAGAATATCGCGCCGTTCGCGAACCGCGACGGAGGATGACGCCTCGCGGGTATAGTCATAGAGGGCGGTACCCAAAGGAGAGGCCGCTGCAAGTGGGTCGGCGACACTGTCGTGGCCGTAGATGAAGTCCAGAAGCTGCGCATCGCCGGAATAACCACGCGGCTTTTCGAAGGACCATCGGGTGAAGGGATCTTCGAGGAAATAATCGGCAACAGGATGATGCTGGATGAGCGGCAGAAGCTCAGTCCACACGCTATAGTCGTATTTTCTACGCATTTGATGCAGCCTGCCCGCAACCGCGTGTATTATGGTTGCAGGCGCGCCACCGGCAAGAAACTGTTGGTGTGCCAGGTTGAGAATAAGTGCCACTTCTGCTTCCGCAACAGCAAGATCGCGTTGCGAGTTGCTTTCATTTTGCGTCAGCAGTTCCTTTGAAACTGAATCCGGCGTGACCAAGCTTTGCCCGTCCAGCGCGATACGATTGTTTCGAGCCACTAAGAAATCCCCTTATAAGCCATTGTTAATACTAGATTAATCGACGGCATGCCAGCGCAGCACCGACGATTGGAAAACCAGGGAAGAGGAATTCTTTTCTAGGACTTAACTATTAAGGTATGACTAATGACTAAAATTACACGAGTAGGATTCAAACAAACTTAATCGGCATGCGAGTATGAATATTGCGCAAGCTTCCCCGTTTCCGCAAAGGGAGAGGACGGACGGTTGGGGGTGGAGCAGACCGAGCATTGGAATTTATCAGGTGAGCATGATCGCTCGCTGAAAATTCGTACAACTTTAGGAACGTGCATGAAGCACAGTTTGGCACATAGTGTGGAGCTCGATCTGCAGGCGGATGCATCTCGCACCGGCGCCGAGACGCTCGTGCGGCAGCACTTCTTCGAAGAGGCCGACGTCAAACGCCGAGTGGCAATCCGTAAGGGTCTCTGGGTTGCCGTTCTGATCTATCTGCTGTTTTCCGTCACGGATGTGCTTCTCGTTCCGGATGTCTCCGTTCACACGACTTTTGCTCGCTTCGTCGTTGGCATTGCTGCCCTGCTGATCCTGGAAACACAGGTGAGAGTGGAAACGAGAACCGACCTCATGGATGTGACCTGCGCTGCGGCGCTGGTCTGCGGTTATCTCGGCTGGCTGTTGCCAGCGTTGATGACGGCCTACACCATCAACATGTCCTACTACATGGTCTTCGGCGCGATCTTCATGATGGGCGCGAACCTGTTTTTCACCTTCAACTTTGCACTCTCGCTGTTTGCATCCGGCGTCATCCTCGTGATCTTTTTCGTAGCGCTGAGCTTCCTGCACAAAGACATCTATTATCAGATCGCGTTCGGCACCTTCTATCTCGCCTGCTTCAGCTTCACCTCCTATGTGAACTGGCGCCTCAATCGGGAGCGCACCCGCGTCTTCCTAAGCACTGTCGAGGCAAAGGTTCGCCAGCGCGAGGCCGACGATCGCGGCGAGGCCTTGTTGAGGCTTTCCAATACCGACCCAATGACCGGCGTTGCCAACAGGCGCGCGGTCGACGCCCATTTGCGCCGCCTGTGGAGCGACTGGATCACGTCGAAGCGGAGTTTCGCGGTCTTTCTCATCGACGTCGATTTCTTCAAGAAATACAACGATTATTACGGCCATCAGGAGGGCGACCGTTGTCTCGTCCAGGTTGCCCACACACTCCAGGCAGCAATGAGCGACTACGATGCCGTGGTAGGACGCTATGGTGGAGAAGAGTTCATCACGCTCATGCGCTACAAAACGCATCAGGAGATCGAACAGGTTGCCGAGCTTCTCCGCCGCACGGTCGAAAATCTTTGTCTCGCTCATGAACGCCGACGCGATGGCACCTCCGTCATTACCGTCAGCGTTGGGGCATCCTATGCACGCCCGATCCCGATGCCGAAACTGGAGCGCGTAATCCACGAGGCCGACAGGGCGCTCTATCTTGCCAAGGAAAGCGGGCGCAACCGGATCAAGCTCTTCGACCCCGACGATCCACTGACCAGCGACGATACGGAAAATGTCGCCGCCCTGTTGGATATTGCCATTCAGCAGGATCTCGTTTCATTGGTCTATCAGCCGATCCGCAGCCTCGTGACCGATCGTGTCCAGGCAGCCGAAGCCCTGATGCGCCTCAGACTGCTGGACGGCACGCAGGTTCCCCCTAGCATCTTTATCCCGATAGCGGAGCGGATCGGCAAGATTACCGATCTCGGGCTTTGGGCGATCCGAACCGCCTGCCAGCAGATGCTGCAAAGCGGCAAGGTGCAGGTCGTCAGCGTCAACGTCTCCCCCATCCAGCTCAAGCGCCCGGGTTTTGCCACCTCAGTCGCCGCCATTTTGGGAGAACTCGGAATTTCAGGCGGGCAACTGGCTCTCGAAATCACCGAAGGTCTCGAGATGGACATGGATTCTGATGTCCTGCGCTGCATCAGCGATCTTAGGATGCTCGGAATCAAGATGTGGCTGGACGATTTCGGCACTGGCTTTGCCGGTCTCTCCTGGCTGAGACTGATCGATTTCGACACCGTCAAGGTCGACAAGTCCTTCCTCCACGATGGCGCGACGCCTCGGGGCCGGATGATGTTGAAGGACATCATCGGCCTCATCCGCAACCGCGGACCAAAAATCCTGGTCGAGGGTGTGGAGACCGTCGAGCAGTTGGACCTGATGCACCAGTTCCGGATCGACCACGTACAGGGCTACTTCGTCGGCCGCCCGGTACCTGCCGATGCCTTCGAGGTGTCGGGAGCGAATGGCGTGAAGGGTGCCCGTTAGCACCTCTTCCGAATGGGCTTGCCGAGGGCTATCCGCAACCGCCGCACCAGTGCTAATCTTACGTCTACAGCGGCGGCAAGCGCCGTTTTACAGACGTTCCCTTGATGACGGCGGTACTTGTGACAGCGTGTTCCGAAAGGGCTTCGAGAACATCATCCATCTGCTCAATAGAATGCACCACAAGACGAGCTAGGAAAGGGTCGTCGCCAGTGATTTTGTCGCACTCGACAAACTCAGGCGTCTCCTGAATCAGTCGCTCGACAAGATGAAGCTTGCCGGGCAATGGCCGAATTCTCACCATAGCCCGCACCTGATAGCCGATCGCCCTCGGGTCCAGATCAAGATTGAACCCCCGAATGATGCCGGATGTTTCCAAGCGCCGAACCCGCTCCGCGACGCTTGGCGCAGACATTCCAACGATGCCGGCAAGTTTACTCATCGAAAGGCGAGCGTCGGAATCGAGTGCCGAGACGATTTGCACGTCAATCGCATCGAGCGAGGATTTTTCAGTTTGAAGGTTAGGAACCGCTTTTGCCTTCGACATGGCGGTGACAATACGCCGCCAGGCTCAGAAACTCCATATAAATCCGTCAAGCCGCATAGGATGATTTCTCAACTAGGAGAAAGCTATGCTGCTTGGGATCGTAATAGGCCTCGTCACTTGCGCCTTATGGGGCCTCACCTTCATCGCCCCTCGGGCGGTTGAGCCTTTTACGACGTGGGATTTGACAATTGCGCGTTATGGAATTTTCGGGCTCGCTTGCCTGTTGCTAATGATCGATCGACGTTTCCGGCCTGAAGGCATCGCGCCCTTTCGCCTTCTGATAGGACTTCTGCTGGGTAGCGCGGGATATGTCGGCTACTTCATCAGCGCAGCCTTTGCCGTGAAGTTTGCTGGCGCGGCGGTTCCACCGGTTATCATCGGCACCATGCCGGTCATCCTAGCCATCATCGCCAATTTTCAGGACGCTTCCGCTCCGTGGAGAATTGTCGCATTGCCCCTTGCGCTGATCGTACTCGGTGTGGCGCTTGTGAATGTCGCAGCGCTCAACGCCGCCAGCTTGGATGATGTGACATCAATCCTGCTCGGAGTGACTGCCAGCTCTGCAGCGTTGGCCATCTGGATCGTCTATGGTCTGGTGAACGCGGCCGTCATGCGGTCTCCAGACGCGCCAGACGGCCTAAAGTGGACGGGGTTGCAAGGCGTTGGCGCGGCCATGGGAAGCATACTGCTGTTGCCACTGGCCTCTTTCGATTTAGCTCATACGGCAACTTCGGCGGAAGCCTTCAGGTTTTTCTCATGGGCGCTCGTCATGGGATTGGCTGGATCGTGGCTCGCTACTTGGTGCTGGGTCGTTGCATCTCAACGATTGCCGCTGGCTCTCGCGGCCCAACTTATCGTAGCGGAAACGATCTTTGGTCTCGCCTATGGCTTCATTTTCGAAGGTCGGTTTCCCACACCCACCGAAGCGATCGGAGCAGCGATGCAGATCATCGGCGTCTGCTCCGCGATCACCATTTTCAGCAAGCAGTACGCGCCGCCACGAGAGCATACTGCTTCGCGGCGAGCGCTTTAAAATCGGGCTAGCGACCCACTCTCAGTCGCCAGCGCCGGGTACCTCGTGAGCATCCCGCTCACCAATGATGATGGCGCGCTTGCCGACATGGTTGGCGGGACCGACAATGCCCTCCTGCTCCATCCGCTCCACCAGCGATGCCGCGCGGTTGTAACCGATCGACAGTCGACGCTGGATGTAGGAGGTCGAGCACTTCTTGTCGCGCAGGACCACCTTCACGGCCTTCTCGTAAAGGTCGGCCGTATCGTCTTCGGCCATGGCGGTCTTGTCGAAGACGGCGCTGTCCTCATCCTCGCCGTCCTCGGCCTCATCGGCATCTTCCGTCACCGTGCCCAGATATTCCGGACGGCCTTGCGTCTTCAGATGTGCGACGACCTTTTCGACTTCCTCGTCGGAGACGAAGGGTCCGTGAACACGGGCGATGCGTCCGCCGCCCATCATGTGTAGCATATCGCCCTGGCCGAGAAGATGTTCGGCGCCCTGTTCGCCCAGGATCGTGCGGCTATCGATCTTCGAGGTGACCTGGAAGGAGATGCGCGTCGGGAAATTCGCCTTGATCGTGCCGGTGATGACGTCGACCGAGGGACGCTGCGTTGCCATGATCAGGTGGATACCGGCGGCACGCGCCATTTGTGCCAGGCGCTGGATCGCGCCTTCGATTTCCTTGCCAGCCACCATCATCAGGTCGGCCATCTCGTCGACGATGACGACGATGTACGGCATGGCCGTAAGGTCCATTTCCTCCTGCTCGTAGACTGCCTCGCCCGTTGCGCGGTCGAAACCGGTCTGGACGTTGCACATCACCGTCTCGCCCTTGGCGCGAGCAGCGGCAGCGCGCGCATTGTAGCCGTCGATATTGCGAACGCCGAGGCGCGACATCTTGCGATAGCGATCCTCCATCTCGCGCACCGCCCATTTCAGCGCCATGACGGCCTTCTTCGGATCGGTAACGACGGGAGTTAGGAGATGCGGAATACCGTCATAGACGGAAAGCTCGAGCATCTTGGGATCGACCATGATCAGGCGGCATTCTTCCGGCTTCAACCGGTAGAGCAGCGACAGGATCATGGTGTTGATGGCAACGGACTTACCTGAGCCCGTCGTACCAGCCACCAGAAGGTGGGGCATCTTGGCGAGTTCAGCCACCACCGGCTCGCCACCGATGGTCTTGCCAAGGCAGAGCGCCAGGTTCATCCGCGTATCGGCGTAGTCGTGGGATTCGATCAGTTCGCGGAAGTAGACAGTCTCGCGCACCGGGTTTGGCAATTCGATGCCGATGACGTTGCGGCCAGGAATAACCGCCACGCGGGCCGATAGCGCCGACATGGAGCGGGCAATGTCATCCGACAGGCCGATGACGCGCGACGACTTGACGCCCGGGGCTGGCTCGAATTCATAAAGTGTCACGACGGGGCCAGGGCGCACATCGATGATCTCGCCCTTGATGCCGAAATCCTCAAGCACGCTTTCCAAAAGCCCTGCGCTCTGCTCCAACGCTTCCGGCGTCATTGTCGTCGTCTGCTGTACCTGCGGTGGCTGCAGAAGGTCGATTGGCGGATACTCATATTCGCCTTCCCCGAAGACAGGTGCATCGAGGAACATTGGCTGATTGTTGCGAGCAACCGTGCGGATTTCGCGGCGCGGCGACGGCGCCTCAATCGCAACCGGCTCAACAACATCGACTACAGGGACGGCCTCATCGACCGGCGTCGCCTCAACGATCTCTGCCGGCTCGGATTGGGCCGGCTGATAGCCACGAACACCGACTTCGCGATAAAGCGAGACGGCCGATCCGTTCAACTCGGCCGCTGCCGGCGTGGCAGGCAGGCTTGGCCGGGGCTGCTGGCGAATGACGACAGGCTCGACCGCGCGTGCCTGGCGCAAGAGCGGAACACGGATGGGGGCCGGCTGCTGCTCAACTGCGGTGAGTTTTGTCGCGGCGAGACGCTGCGCCTTCAGCCTTGCCAGTTCAGACAGGCGCATGGGCTGACGGTCCGGTGCAATCGTGCCCTCGACGTCGAGGTTCATGACTTCCCAGAACATGTCGTCGGAAAGGTGGGCAGCGAAGGATGGCACGTCGAGCGTGGGCTTGTGCTGGTGCTCTGCCGGGAAGCAGGCGACATCGATCTGTTCGGCGGCACCGGTCTCGCGCCTCGCTTCGATCGCGACTGGCTGGACCGGGGCTTCCACCGATGTACCGGCTTCGGCCTGCTGCATTAGTTCCTGCTGCTGGCGCAATGCCAGTTCGCGACGCAGACGATAGCTGAGAGCCCTGGCACCCGTGGCACCTGGCGGCTGCGGCAGCACTGCAGGCTTTGCGATGCGGCGCTCCACCGGTGCCGACTGTTTCTCAGTCGAAGTCGCAGACGCCTGGGCGGCATCTTCAACCACGGGAGACTCCCCCTCGCCCTGTTCTGCTGATTGCTCTGCGACGATGTCTTCACCGGCAGCGTTCTTCCTGGAGAAGATGCTCTGCGGCGTGCGGGAAAAGCGGACATTCGGGCCGAGCGTGAACGCGTTCTGCCAGCCGGGCATATCCGGGCGGCCTTCAATCGCATTGGCAGCGATCTGATCGGCGTTACGACCCACGGCGGCGCGCTCAGCCTTCGTCAAGCTTTGCGCCGGCGCGGCCGGGATTTGGGGATGCTGAACCATGTTGTCTGCCGATTCAGCCTCTCCCCCCTCTATCGCATTGCCTGGATTATTAAAATTGGATCGGGGAAAACGCATGACAGCCTGTACACTCATCATAAACGGACAATTGGCACAGCAACTGAGATAAAAAATAAAGGTTAACCGCCTATTGCTAAAGCGGCCGAACTCGCGAATTTCAACAGAGTTAAAGCTGGCTGTGGCGACCGTGCCACGCAATTCCAGCACTTTCCCGCTTACCGCTTTATCTTAAAGCTGAAACGGTTTTTTCTGCCATCCTCAGTAAGGGCGCCCTCCGGCCTCCCTCTCCCCAATTCATTGCGCTTCATAACAACAAACTAAACATTGGTGACTTTACAACTGACATGTTAATGTCTTATCACATCTCCATCAGTTTTGGAGGAGCATGGACGTGACTGGTAAATTCGGCCTCTCGGCAGCGTTGACGACACCCTTTATGCAAGATGGAACGATTGCCATCGATGCAATGATCAAGCAGGCCGAGCGTGCCTTGTCGTCGGGTTGTGACAGCATCACCCTTTTCGGCACCACCGGCGAAGGAAGCTCGATCGGCACCCGCGAGCGGGCCGATATCCTCGCCTCATGCCTGAGTGCCGGTATCTCTCCGAAAAATATCGTCGTCGGCGTTCTGGTCGATTCGGTGCAGGATGCTGCCGACCAGGCCTTTGCCGCCCTCGACGCCGGCGTGCGCAACATCCTCCTTGCACCTCCTTCCTACTTCAAGAATGTCAGCGATGACGGTCTGTTCGACTGGTTCGCTTCGGTGTTCTCGCAGATCGGATCAACCGCGCGCGACATCCTCGTCTACAATATTCCGTCGGTGACAATGGTGACGCTGTCGGTCGAGCTTGTCGGCCGCCTGAAGCAGGCTTTTCCCGGTATCGTCGTTGGCGTCAAAGACTCCTCCGGCAACTGGCCGCATACGGAACGGCTTCTGAAGGAAAATGGCGATCTGATCATCCTCATCGGCGACGAGCGTCATTTGGCCCAGGGCGTTCGTATGGGCGGTCAGGGTGCGATCTCCGGCTGCGCCAACTTCTTACCCGCTGAAATCCGCGCCATGGCAGTCGAGGGTAAGGATGACGAGCGTGTCCAGGACCTCGTCGTCGAACTGCTGAAGTTCCCGGTGACGCCTGCGGTGAAGGTGCTTGTGTCCTACGTGACCGGCGAGACGATCTGGCACACTGTGCGTCCGCCGCTGGTTTCCATTTCTGCAGAAGATCGTAAAAAGATCGAAGCCGCATTCGGGTCGCTCTTCAGTAAACAGGCGGCTTGAAAGGGATCATAAATGGACGATGTGGCCGAACAGACGACGTTGAGAGAGAAGGCGTATGAAAGCTTTACGCACCATCTCCTCGCGCGTGACGTCCGGCCCGGTCAGTTCATTTCCCAGCGTCGGCTCGTCGAGATGACAGGGCTGCCTCTCGGCGCAATCCGTGAGGCAATCCCGCGGCTTGAGGCTGAGGGGCTGATCAAGACCGTGCCACAGCGTGGCCTCCAGGTCGCCCATATCGATATCAACCTCATCCGCGAAGCCTTTCAGTTTCGCATCCTGCTGGAAAAGGAAGCGGTGGCGAATTTCACCCGCACCGCCTCCGACGACGCGATTGCGGCGCTGCTGAAAGACCATCGGGAGATTGCCGAACTTGCCAATAGCGGCAACGGCTCGACCGAACTCGATGCACGCGCCCAGGCCGTGGACTGGGGCATGCATGACGCCTTTATCGACGCGCTCGGCAACTCGATCATCTCGAACGCCTATCGCGTCAATTCGATCAAGATGCGCCTGATCAACCAGGAGCGCTTCCGCATCGCCGGCCATGTCAAATCGGTCATGGCTGAGCACCTTGCCATCATCGAGGCCATTCAACGACGCGATGTCGACGAAGCGGTCGAGAGGCTGGTTGCCCATATTCGTAGCGCGAGGGACAGAGCACTCGCGGTTTGAGAGATCACCATAAAGCCGGGATGAGGAGATCCCGGCGTCAAGAGGAGGAACTTCATGACACATTCATTTATCAGCCCAACGCGCCGCGCCTTCCTGGCCGGCACGGCGGCCCTTGGCGGCGCCGCCATGTTCGGTGTGCGCTCCGCGTCAGCCGCAGTGGACTGGAAGAAGCATGCCGGCACAACGCTCGAGGTCAATCTGGTCAAGAGCCCGCGCAGCGAAACGCTTCTGAAATACATCAAGGAATTCGAAGAGCTGACCGGCATCAAGGTCAATGCCGAGGCAACGCCGGAACAGCAGCAGCGCCAGAAAGTCGTCATCGAACTGTCCTCCGGCAAGCCGAGCTTCGACGTCGTGCACCTGAGCTACCACGTTCAGAAGCGCCAGTTCGAGAAGGGCAAGTGGCTCGCCGATATCAGTGGCTTCATGAAGGACCCATCGCTCACCGATCCGTCGCTGGTCGAAAGCGATTTTGCCACAGCCGGCATGCAGTTTGCCAAGGATAGCGACGGCGTCCTGCGCTCGCTGCCGTTCTCGGTGGATTACTGGATTCTCTACTGGAACAAGGATCTCTTCGAAGCCAAGGGCCTCAAATATCCTCAGACCTTCGAGGAACTGGTCGCCGCTGCAGAAGCGATCACCGATCCGTCCACCAACACTTATGGTTTCGTTGCCCGCGGCCTGAAAAACGCCAACACCCCGGTCTGGACCACCCTGATGCTCGGTTACGGCGGCGAGCCGATTACCGATGGCAAGATCAACACCGAGTCCAAGGAAGCGGTGGAAGCGGCCAAGCTCTACCAGCGTCTGATGACCAAGGCCGCGCCTCCCGGCGTTTCCGGCTTCAACTGGGCCGAAGCGCAGTCTGCCTTCCTTCAGGGCAAGATCGGCATGTGGCTGGATGGCGTTGGCTTCGCACCGCCGATCGAAAACCCGGAAAAGTCCCGCGTCGTCGGCAAGACCGGCTATGGCGTGATGCCGAAGGGTCCGGCAGCGCAAGCGGCTGGTACGTTCGGTGATGGCCTTGGCGTCGTCGAAGCCAGCACCAAGAAGGAAGCGGCCTATCTCTTCTGCCAGTGGGCAATCTCTCACGACATGGGTGCGCGTCTTCTGCAGGCCGGTGCCGGCGTTCCGTTCCGCCAGTCCATCCTTGAGGACGCGAAGGTGCGTGAAGGCGTGAAGATGCCAGCCGAATGGCTGGATGCGGTGGTCGGTTCCGGCAAGGTGTCAAAGCTTGCGCTGCCGGTCATCATTCCGGTGACCGAGTTCCGCGACATTTACGGCGTCGGTCTCACCAACATGATCGGTGGCGCAGATCCCGCCGCAGAACTCAAGAAGGCGACCGAACAGTTCGCACCTGTTCTGGCACGCAGCGAGGGATAATGGTGTCTGTCAGCATCGAACATAATGCAGCGGTGACGAAGGTCGCGCAGGGGAGCAAGCCGCCGCGGCTTGCTCCAAATTACTGGCCTTTCGTCATTCCCGCTCTCGTCGTCATTGGCGCGGTGATCGTCTTCCCTTGGGTCTTTACCCTGTGGATGAGCGCGCAACGCTGGACGCTTGGGCAAGAGCAGAGTTTCATCGGTTTCGACAATTACATCCGCTTGGCAAGTGATGCGCGGTTCTGGGAATCGCTCTGGCACACGCTGGTCTATACGGTCCTATCGGTTGTTGCGCCGCTCTTTCTCGGCACCTTGGCTGCCCTTGTGTTCGACGCGCAGTTCCCGCTGCGCGGTTTCCTGCGCGGCGTTTTCGTCATGCCGATGATGGCGACCCCGGTCGCCATCGCGCTGGTCTGGACGATGATGTTCCACCCGCAGCTCGGCGTGCTGAACTATCTTCTGTCCTTTATCGGCATCGGCCCGCTGGAATGGATCTACAACCAGTCCACCGTCATCCCCTCGCTGGTTCTGGTGGAAACGTGGCAATGGACGCCGCTGGTCATGCTCATCGTTCTCGGTGGTCTGGCAGCCGTGCCGCGCGAGCCTTACGAAAGTGCTGAAATCGACGGCGCCAATGCCTGGCAAAAGTTCCGCTACCTGACGATGCCGATGATCGCACCGTTCCTGATGATTGCCGTCATCATCCGCTCCATCGATGCGGTGAAGAGCTTCGACATCATCTATGCGATGACGCAAGGCGGCCCTGGCACGGCATCGGAAACGATCAACATTTACCTCTACAATACGGCCTTTGCCTATTACGACATCGGCTATGCCTCGGCCATGGCCGTCGTCTTCTTCATCGTCATCATCGCGCTCTCCTTCGTTCTTCTGATGGTTCGTGCGCGCACCCAATGGAACGAGATGGAGGATCGCTGATGTCCCGCAGAAACCTAGACCGCATCGGCCTGTTCTTCATTGCGCTGGTGATGATCTCCCCCGTCATCCTGTTTTTCCTCTGGATGATTTCGCTGTCGCTGAAATTCGAAATCGATAACGGCGCCTATCCGCCGATCCTGATCCCTGAGCGCTTCGCCTGGTCGAACTATGTGAAGGTGTTCGAGGAAAACAACTTCTTCCTCTATTTCTGGAACTCCGTGCTGGTCACGGGTGCCGCCACCATTCTCGCGCTGGTGATCGGCGTTCCGGCAGGCTACGGCATTGCGCGGCTGAAGGCGGAAAAAGCAGCGATCGTCATCATGATCGCGCGCATGACGCCTGGCCTTTCCTTCCTCATTCCGCTGTTCCTTCTGTTCCAATGGCTGAACCTGCTTGGCACGCTCTGGCCGCAGATCATCATCCATCTGGTGGTGACGGTTCCGATCGTCGTCTGGATCATGATCGGCTATTTCGAGACGACGCCGAAGGAACTGGAAGAGGCGGCGAGCATCGACGGTGCCTCGTCCTGGCAGGTGTTTCGGCTCGTGGCGCTGCCCATCGCCAAGCCCGGCATCGTGGTATCCTTCATCCTCGCCGTCATCTTCTCTTGGAACAACTTCGTCTTCGGCATTGTGCTGGCCAGTCGCGAAACGCGAACGCTGCCGGTCGCGGTCTACAACATGCTGTCCTTCGAGCAGGTCAGCTGGGGTCCGCTCGCAGCAGCAGCGCTGATCGTGACGTTGCCCGTGCTGTTGCTCACCATGTTTGCTCAAAAGCAGATCGTTGCGGGCCTCACCGCAGGCGCCGTCAAGGGCGGCTGATCCGACCGATCGCTGCAATGGCTTTTATTACAGGATAATCATCATGGCACCCGTCAATATCCAGAATGTCCAGAAGCGCTTCGGCGCGGTCAATGTCATCCACGGTATCGATATCGATATTCGTGACGGAGAATTCGTCGTCCTGGTCGGCCCGTCTGGCTGCGGAAAATCCACCCTGCTTCGCATGATCGCCGGTCTCGAGGAGCTGAGCGACGGCGAAATCCATATCGGCGCACGCGAGGTGAGCCACCTGCCGGCACGTGACCGCGATATCGCCATGGTTTTCCAGAACTACGCGCTTTATCCGCATATGACAGTCGCCGAGAATATGGGCTTTGCCCTGAAGCTCAAGAAGGTCGATGCCGCCGTGACAAAGGCGAAGGTAGACAAGGCCGCTGGCATTCTTGGACTGGAGAAGCTGCTGGATCGCTACCCGCGCCAGCTCTCCGGCGGTCAGCGCCAGCGCGTTGCCATGGGCCGCGCTTTGGTACGCGATCCGCAGGTCTTCCTCTTCGACGAGCCGCTCTCCAACCTGGATGCCAAGCTGCGCGTGCAGATGCGGGGCGAGATCAAGTCCATGCATCAGCGCATCGGCACGACCACGATCTATGTGACGCACGACCAGGTGGAAGCCATGACCATGGCCGACAAGATCGTCGTACTTCACGATGGCATCATCGAGCAGATCGGTGCGCCACTTGAACTTTACGACCGCCCGGCCAATCTCTTCGTCGCCGGCTTCATCGGTTCGCCTGCCATGAACTTCATTCGCGGCCGTGTCGAAGAAGGCGTTTTCCGCACCGCCAAGGGCCTGACGCTGCCTCTGCCGCCAACAGCCAATCCCGCGACGCTTGGCGGGCGCGACCTCGTCTACGGCATCCGCCCCGAGCACATTCGCGCTGCCGAAACCGGCATCGAGGGACGGGTGGAGCTGGTGGAAGGCACCGGCTCGGAAATCTATGCGAAACTGAATTGCAATGGCGAGGAAATTGCCTGCCTCTTCCGCGAGCGGCTGGATATCCGTTTTGGCGATACGGTTCGTGTTGCCATCGATCCCGCTTCGGTGCACCTGTTCGACAAGGAAACCGGCAAGCGAATCTGAGCATCGATGCAAAGCGAGAATAAAGAAGAGGGCCACGGCCGCCACGTACTCTGCGTCGGGGCGGCCGTGCTGGACACGCTGTTTCGCGTACATGACATGCCGACGGGCCAAGGTAAGGTTCTACCTTACGAAATGCTGCAAATCGCCGAGGGCATGGCATCGAGCGCCGCCTACACCGTCCATCGCATGGGTGGACGGGCAAGCCTATGGGGCGCCGTTGGCGATGACGAGACGGGCGCGCGCATTCTGCGCGACCTGTCGGAGAGCGGCATCGATACGTCCGGCATGACGGTCGCCAAGGGTGCGCGCTCTGCGCTCTCCACCATCCTGATCGATGACCGGGGCGAGCGACTGATCGTCCCCTTCTACGATCACAGGCTGCACGAGAATAAACGCTCCTGCACGAAAGCCGATCTAGCGGCCTTCGATGCCGTTTTGGTGGACGTGCGCTGGCCCGAACTCGCGCTCGATGTGCTGACCGTTGCGCGACAACTCGGCAAGCCCGCGATCCTGGACGGGGATGTTGCGCCGGTGGAAACGTTGGAGCGGCTTGCACCCGCTGCAAGCCACATCATCTTTTCCGAGCCCGCAGCGGAACGGCTGACCGGTCTATCCGATGTTTCGGCCATGATGCCGGTTTTACATGGGCGCTACCCGGAGACATTCATTGCTGTCACCGCCGGGCCTTCAGGATGCTATTGGACGGAAGCCGGCGACCCGACCATCCATTTTCAATCGACCATGGCCATCGAAGCGGTGGACACGCTCGCGGCTGGCGACGTGTTTCATGGGACCTTTGCCTTGGCTGTAGTGGAAGGGATCGAGAGCCGTGCCGCCATCCAGCTGTCGTCCGTGGCGGCAGCGTTGAAGTGTCAGGTTTTCGGTGGGCGAACAGGCACGCCGACGCGGGCCGAAGCGGAAGCGGCGATGACCGCCTGGTTGGCTGAGGCCGCCCCTCAAAGCTGAGGAGCGGCCCGCTTCTTTCATATCAACCCGCCAAGACCGCCAGCAGCAGCAGCGCCACGATATTGGTGATCTTGATAGCCGGATTGACCGCAGGACCGGCGGTGTCCTTGTAGGGGTCACCCACCGTATCGCCGGTGACGGATGCCTTGTGGGCGTCCGAGCCTTTGATATGGCGCACGCCATCCTTGTCGACAAAGCCGTCTTCGAAGCTCTTCTTGGCATTATCCCAGGCACCACCGCCCGAGGTCATGGAAATTGCAACGAAGAGGCCGTTGATGATGACGCCGAGCAGCGAGGCGCCGAGGGCTGCGAAGGCAGACGCCTTTGAGCCGGAAATCAGCAGCACGCCGAAATAGACGACGATCGGTGCCAGCACCGGCAGAAGTGACGGGATGACCATTTCGCGGATGGCTGCCTTGGTCAGCAGGTCCACGGCCTTCCCATAATCTGGCTTTTCGGTGCCCTGCATGATGCCCGGCTTCTCGCGGAACTGACGGCGAACCTCCTCCACGATGGAGCCGGCCGCCTTGCCGACGGCGGTCATGGCAATACCGCCGAAGAGATAGGGGATCAGACCGCCGAAGATTAGACCCGCCACCACGTAAGGGTTGGAGAGGCTGAAGGAAATCTCGCCGACATCCTGGAAGTAGGGATAGGTTGCGCCGTTCGCAGCGAAGTAGGCAAGGTCGTTGGAATAAGCCGCAAACAGAACGAGGGCGCCGAGACCGGCCGAGCCGATGGCATAGCCCTTGGTCACGGCTTTGGTGGTGTTACCGACTGCGTCGAGCGCGTCGGTGGCCTTGCGCACATCCGGGTCGAGACCCGCCATTTCGGCAATGCCGCCGGCATTGTCCGTCACCGGGCCAAAGGCATCGAGCGCAACGATCATGCCGGCAAGACCAAGCATGGCGGTAACCGCAATGCCCGTACCGAACAGGCCCGCCAACTGGTATGTGGAGATGATGCCCCCAACGATGACGATGGCGGGGAGTGCTGTCGATTCAAGCGAGACCGCAAGTCCCTGGATGACGTTGGTGCCGTGGCCGGTGACCGACGCCTGAGCGATGGAGTTGACCGGCCGCTTGTTGGTGCCGGTGTAGTATTCGGTGATGACGACAATCAGTGCCGTTACCAGGAGACCGAGAAGGCCGCAGAAGAACAGGTTGGTGCCGGTGATGTCCATCCCGGCAACGGTTCCAATAGAACCCCAGCCGATGGTCAGCGAGGTTGCGACCGCAAGTCCAGCAATCGAGAAGATACCGGTGGCAATCAGGCCCTTATAGAGCGCACCCATGATCGAATTGTTGGTGCCGAGCTTGACGAAGAAGGTTCCGGCAATCGACGTCAGGATGCAGAAGCCGCAGATGGCGAGCGGATAGAGCATGGCGTTTTCCAGCACCGGCGCTCCGGCAAAGAAGATCGCCGCCAGAACCATCGTCGCCACGACCGAGACCGCGTAGGTTTCGAAGAGGTCGGCGGCCATGCCTGCGCAGTCGCCGACATTATCGCCGACATTGTCGGCAATGGTGGCCGGGTTGCGCGGATCGTCCTCCGGGATACCAGCCTCGACCTTGCCGACGAGGTCGCCGCCGACATCCGCACCCTTGGTGAAAATACCGCCGCCAAGACGGGCGAAGATCGAGATCAGTGATGCGCCGAAGCCGAGCGAGACCAGCGCATCGATCACGTCGCGCGAGCCGGTTGGGTGGCCGAGCACCGAGGTCAGGATGAAATAATAGATGGAGACGCCGAGCAGTGCCAGGCCAGCAACGAGCATACCGGTGATGGCGCCGGACTTGAAGGCGATATCGAGACCGGCTGCGAGGCTATGGGATGCGGCTTGCGCCGTGCGAAGATTGGCCCGTACCGAAACATGCATGCCGATGAAGCCGGCAGCACCGGAAAGAACGGCGCCAATGACGAAACCGACTGCGGCTTCCGGAGAGAGAAGAATCCACGCAGCGATCGTGACGATGATACCGACGATTGCGATGGTCAGATATTGACGTGCGAGATAGGCCTGAGCCCCCTCGCGAATATAGCCTGCTATTTCACGCATGCGCTCATTGCCTTGATCGGCATCCAGAACGCTCTTCGTTGCCCAAATCGCATAAGCGATCGATAGGACACCGCATAAAATTACCAATGCAATGACGGTCATTCGCACTTACCTCCCATTGTGCCGGTTCGTCACATTTCCCCGGCGGGCGAAACCACATGCGGGGCGTGAGGCGCAAAACGCCTTACACCAGGATGAGCCATTTCATCCCCTCCCCGGGAAGAATGGCTTGCGGTGGCAAGATTGCGTTGCGATGACGCGTCGCGTCAAGCCCGAAGATCACGGGCTGGTGCGTATGGTTCTGATTCAGACCACTTTTTGCGTCCGGCTGAAAATCAATGTCAGCACAAGGATGAGGCAAAAACCGGCGACTGGCCAGATGACGAGGTTCATCACCGACCAGCCCCAGGCGGTGAAGACCTGCCCTGACGAGAAGGACGAAACCGCAACCGTGCCGAAGAGGATAATGTCGTGAAAGCCCTGCACCTTGTCCGCTTCATGCGGCCGGTAGCTGGAGGATACGATCGAGGTTGCGCCGATGAATCCGAAGTTCCACCCTGCCCCGAGCAGGATCAGTGCCAGCCAGAAGTTCCAGAGTTCGACGCCCACATGGGCGACGATGGCGCAAGCCATGAGTATGACGAGACCCGCGGCCACCACCTTCTCCGCGCCGAAGCGGGTAATCAGGACACCGGTAAAAAAGCTTGGCCCGAACATGGCAAGCACGTGCCACTGTATTCCAAGCGTTGCCAGTTCGCTCGGAAAGCCGCAGCCGATGACCATGGCAAGCGGCGCGCCTGTCATCATGAAGGTCATCAGAGCATAGGAGCCGATGCCGCAGATCATGCCGGTGACGAAACGGCGGGTGGCGACGATCTCGAAGAGCGGCCGTGCCGGAGCACTGGACACTGTCTGCTTCACCTCCGGCAGCTTCAGAAAACACAAGATCCCAGCCGCCAGAAGTCCAAGCGGCACGAGCGCAATGAATGTGCCTGCGAAGGTAACCGGTGAAAGAACATCCTTACCGAAAATCGCAAGCTGGGGGCCGACAATAGCAGAGACAACCCCGCCGGCCAGAATCCAGGAAATGGCCTTCGGCTTATAGAAGGAGGGTGAGGCATCGGCCGCTGCGAAACGGATTTTCTGAGTGAAGCCGCCAGCAAGACCGATCAGCATCAAGCCGAGCGCGAAGAGCCAGAAATCCATCCGAAAGAGTGCGACGGCAGCCAGCGCGCCGCCGGTCGAACACAGAAGCGCTCCCAGAATGAAGCCTGCTTTGCGCCCGAGAAAACGAGCGGCAAGCGCAACTGCCACCGCGCCAAGGGCAACACCGATGTTGAAGCCGGTAAGCGGCGCTGTCGCCAGGGATTTGTCGGCTCCGAGGAGTTGATAACCCGCAAGCGCACCCACTGAAAAGCTCAACGGTCCGGCGGAACCGAGAATGGCCTGTGCAAGGGTGAGGAGGAAAACGTTGCGCCTGGCCTCAGACAATTGGCCTTCCAGGCCCGCAACCGATACCGCGCTCATATCGTCCCCACCTTCCCAATCGGAGTATGTCCCGCAAAGACTATAACGGGACTTGCTGTCCTGCCTTGCGGGAAATCAAAAAGTGAGGGCGTGAAACTTACCGCTTGGTCTCGCCGCGAACCTGCTTTGCGATACGATCAAGCACCGCATTGACGAGCTTTGGCTCGTCATTTTCGAAGAACGCGCGGGCGATCTCGACATATTCGGTGACGATCACCGCAACAGGAACGTCCTTACGCTCGAGGATTTCGAAGGCGCCGGCACGCAGGATGGCGCGAACGGTGGTGTCGAGACGCGACAGCGGCCAGTCTTCCTGAAGTGCGGAACGCACCAGCGGGTCGATCTTCGTCTGGTCGCGCACGACGCCTGAAACGATCGAGCGGAACCAGGACGGGTCGGCCTTCAGATAGGTCTCGCCATCCACTTCCTTGCCAAGGCGGTGCGCCTCATATTCGGCAACCACTTCCATGACGCCGGTACCGCCGACATCCATCTGGTAGAGCGCCTGTACCGCCGCAAGGCGGGCAGCGCCACGCTGGTTGACGGGCTTGATGGAAGGCTGACGCGGCTCTGCGCCGTTTTCGACACTCGTCATCCGATCAACCACCCAGCTTCTTTTTCAACTCGATCATCGTCAGCGCGGCACGTGCGGCAAAACCGCCCTTGTCCTTGTCGGAACGACGAACGCGCGCCCAGGCCTGCTCGTCGTTTTCGACGGTCAGGATGCCATTGCCGATGGCGAGCGACTCGCTGACGGTAAGGTCCATGATAGCGCGGGAGGATTCATTGGCGACGATATCGAAGTGATAGGTTTCACCGCGGATGACCATGCCGAGCGCGACGAACCCGTCATATTCCGTGCCGCCATTGTCTGCGCCATCAAGCGCCATGGCAATCGCGGAGGGAATCTCCAGCGCGCCTGGAACAGTGATGATGTCATAGGTGGCGCCAGCCTCTTCGAGCGCGAACTTTGCGCCATCGAGCAGGGCATCGGCCATATCGTCATAAAAGCGTGCTTCCACGATGAGAAGATGGGGCTGGGACATGGGGGTTTCCTGAAAATTTGCGCCGGATCATACCGGCTTTTGGGGCGGTCAAACCATGGCTGGCCCCGCTTGGCAAGCATTTTTAATGCAATGCTGCCGCGTGCGCGATGCCGCGAGCCGGTTTTCGTGGCTACGATCAGCTTCTCTGCCACGCCAGATGGAGACCGAGCCCCATCAAAATCGCACCGGCTCCACGCCGGGCAACCGTTTGCGCCAAAGCCGACCGCTTCAACCGTCCAGCGGCAAGCCCCGCCACCAGCACGACGACGAAATCCGCCGAGGTGAAGATGATGTTGACGGCAACGCCGAGGATCAGGAACTGCAGCCAGATCGGAAACACCGCGGCCGGATCGACGAATTGCGGCAGGAATGCCAGGAAGAACAACGCCGTCTTCGGGTTCAACACCTCAACGACAATGCTGTCGATGAAGGCCCGCTTTGCAGACTTCTGAGAAATCGTGACGCTGCCCGTTGCTTCGTCGTTGAGCCGGGCTCTGAGCATGGAGAAGCCAAGCCAGATGAGATAGCAAGCACCGCCGAACTTCACCGCGAGATAAAGCCATGGGACTGCCTGAAACAGGACCGAAAGGCCAGCGGCCGCCGCAATGATATGGACATAACAGCCAAGGTGAATGCCGAGCACGGCCATCAAGCCGGCAGCGCGGCCCCGCGCCATGGTCTGGGCTATCGTGTAAAGCATCGCAGGTCCCGGTACATAGGCAAACAGAGCCGTCGTAACCAGGAATGCCGCAAGTAGTTCATAAGACGCCATTGTGAGCTCCGCAGAGTTTGGCGCTCACTCAGCGCCTTCATCATTTTGACGGAGCATCCTACTTCGACGGAAATTCCGCAAGCCGTGCTGCGTAACGGGCCATGGTATCGACTTCGAAATTGACGAAATCGCCAGGCTTGCGATCACCCCAGGTGGTGACGGAAAGCGTGTGGCGGATCAGCAGCACATCGAAATCCGGACCGTCGACCGCATTCACTGTCAGTGACGTACCGTCCAGCGCCACCGAGCCTTTGGGCGCAACGAACTTCGCCAGATGCTCCGGAGCGCGCAAACGAATACGGACCGCCTCCCCTTCCGGCTCGACGGCAAGAATTTCGGCCTTGCCATCAACGTGACCTGAAACGATATGGCCGCCGAGCTCGTCGCCGATTTTCAGGGCGCGCTCGAGATTAACGCGCGTTCCCTTCTCCCAAGCGGATATGGTGGTGAGGCGGAGCGCTTCTTCCCAGGCTTCGACCTCATACCAGCGCTCGTTGCTGCCCTCTTCAGGCAGTTTCGTTACCGTCAGGCAGACCCCGCCATGGGAAATAGACGCGCCCATATCGATGGTCTTCGGATCGTAATTGGTGGCGACGCGCAGACGTACGCCTTCGGCCAGCGGGTGAAGCTCGGAAACGGTTCCAACATCGGTGACGATACCCGTAAACATCAAAGCGGCCTTTCATAATCGAAACAGCGGTCGGGACCGTAGACGGTCTCACCGACGAGGGAATAGGTGTCAGGGATATCGGCGCGCTTGATCGGCGTTTCAATACCGCCAGCACCGATGACGGTCGGGCTTTCGAACAGCAGGATGCGATCCACCAAGCCCGCCTCGAGGAAGGCCTTGGCGGCAACCGCACCACCTTCGACGAGAAGCTCCGAAAGCCCGCGTGCACCGAGTATGAGGAGCAGATCCTCAATGTTCTTCGCACTCAGGACTTCGGCGCCTGCCGATGCCAGCACAGCGCGCCTCTCCGCAAGATCGCGTGCCTCTGCAGAACTCGGCATCTCCACGACGACAAGCGGAACATCGCGCGCGGTCTTCACCAGCTTGGAATGGGTCGGCAATTCCAGTCGTCTGTCCAGCACGAAGCGAATGGGCGAATACTGTTCCATTCCCGATATGCGGACGTTGAGCTCTGGATCGTCGGCGACAGCCGTACCGATGCCCACGAGAATGCCGTCGCAGCGGGCACGCAATTCATGCACGGCACGGCGCGCTTCCGATCCCGTGATCGCAATCTGGCCAGCGCCCTTTCGGCCAATCATGCCATCGGCAGAGACCGCGAGTTTCAGGATCACGTGGGGGCGCTTCTTGATCTTGCGCGTGAGATAGGCTGAAAGCGCTCGCTCGCCTTCCCTTCGTAGCACACCTGTCTGGACCTCGATCCCCGCATCGCGCAAGACCTGGTAGCCACGGCCGGAGACGCGTTCGTCCGGATCGTCCACGGCGACGACGACGCGGGCGACGCCATGATGCGCCAGTGCGTTGGCGCAGGGCGGCGTCTTTCCCCAATGGGCGCAGGGCTCGAGCGTGACGTAGGCGGTTGCGCCACGCGCCGCTTCACCGGCAAGGTCCAGCGCATTGCGCTCGGCATGCGGCCTGCCGCCAATGGATGTTACGGCTTCGGCGACGATCACGCCATCCTTGACGAGAACGCATCCAACGGAAGGATTTGTGTCGGTAAAGCCAGTATTCTGCCGCGAAACCTCGATGGCCCGCGCCATGAATCTCTCGTCCTCGGCTTGGGAAGCCACGGTCTCAGGTTCCGGAGTCTGTATCGCGGGCGATCTTGGCGTTGATTTCCGCAATGACGTTTTCGAAGTCTTCCGCATGGGAAAAATCGCGATAGACCGAGGCGTAGCGGACGAATGCCACGTCATCGAGACTCTTCAGCGCTTCCAGCACCTGCAGGCCGATTTCTTCCGATGCAATTTCCGTTTCGCCCGAGCTTTCCAGCCGGCGCACGATGCCAGACACTGCGCGCTCAATACGATCGCGATCGACAGGGCGCTTGCGTAGCGCGATCTCGAAGGATCGCACCAGCTTCTCTCGATCGAATGCCAGCTTGCGGCCACTTTTCTTGATCACCATGAGTTCGCGCAGTTGCACGCGCTCATAGGTGGTGAAGCGGCCGCCGCAATCCGGGCAGATGCGCCGCCGGCGGATGGAGGTATTATCCTCCGCCGGACGTGAGTCCTTGACCTGAGTGTCTTCAGAACCGCAGAAAGGGCAGCGCATCCTATCGCCTTCTTACATGTAGGGATACATCGGGAAGCGATCAGTCAGAGAGACGACCTTCTCGCGTACCGCTGATTCCACGGAGGCATTGCCTTCATCGGAATTGGCAACCTTCAGACCATCGAGAACTTCCACGATCAGCTTGCCGATTTCGCGGAACTCGGCTTCCTTGAAGCCGCGGGTCGTACCAGCCGGCGTGCCGAGGCGGATACCGGAGGTAACGAAAGGCTTTTCCGGATCGAAAGGAATGCCGTTCTTGTTGCAGGTGATGTAGGCACGACCGAGTGCCGCTTCCGCCCGTTTGCCGGTGGCGTTCTTCTTGCGGAGGTCGACCAGCATCAGGTGGTTGTCCGTGCCGCCGGACACGACGTCGACGCCGCCTTCGATCAGCGTTTCCGACAGAACCTTGGCGTTCTTGACGACCTGGGCTGCGTAATCCTTGAACTCCGGCTTCAGCGCTTCGCCGAAGGCGACAGCCTTGGCAGCGATGACGTGCATCAGCGGACCGCCCTGGAGACCAGGGAAGACGGCGGAGTTGAACTTCTTCGCCAAATCTTCGTCATTCGTCAGGATCATGCCGCCGCGCGGGCCGCGCAGAGACTTGTGGGTGGTGGTGGTTGCCACATGCGCATGCGGGAATGGCGACGGATGCTGGCCACCGGCAACGAGGCCTGCAATGTGTGCCATGTCGACCATCAGGTAGGCACCGACTTCGTCGGCGATCTCGCGGAAGCGCTTCCAGTCCCAAACGCGGGAATAGGCCGTGCCGCCAGCCAGAATGAGCTTCGGCTTGGTTTCCTTGGCCTTGCGTTCCACTTCGTCCATGTCGAGCAGGTTGTCGCCTTCACGAACGCCATAGGAGACGACGTTGAACCATTTACCGGACATGTTGACCGGAGACCCGTGGGTCAAGTGACCTCCCGAATTCAGGTCGAGACCCATGAACGTATCGCCCGGCTGCAAGAGCGCGAGGAAAACGGCCTGGTTCATCTGCGAACCAGAGTTTGGCTGAACGTTGGCAAAGTTGACGCCGAACAGCTTCTTGGCGCGGTCGATGGCAAGCTCCTCGGCAATATCGACGAACTGGCAGCCGCCATAATAGCGCTTGCCCGGATAGCCTTCAGCATACTTGTTGGTCATGATCGAGCCCTGGGCTTCGAGCACGGCGCGGGACACGATGTTTTCCGAGGCAATCAGCTCGATCTCGTGACGCTGGCGACCCAGCTCCTTCTCGATCGCGCCAAAGATATCCGGATCGATTTCGGCAAGCGGCTTGGAGAAGAAGGCATCTGTGTTCGACATGATGAAGGCTCCTGAAACAGTAATGCGATGGCGTCTTAGCGCCCCACCCGTATAAGAGCAATAAGCGCAGCGAGATTTGACCGTCAAACTGCGACGTCGCGCGTAAAAAATGCAAAATGCGCGACACGAACAAAGAAAAAAGCCGCGTCCGGTGGGGCGCGGCTTTTCTTGTCTGTCTGAACAGCAATCAGTTGCGCGGCAACAGATCCTCGCCGATGGAGCCGGATGGCTGCTCCTGCGTGTTCGTCGTATTGAGCGCCAATTCGGCATTGCCGTCATTGCCGTAGATATCGTCACGGAACTGCACGACGCCATCCTTTGCCGACCATGCGGTGATGTAGACAAAATAGACCGGGATTTCGGTCGAGAGTTTGATCGGCGTGTTGACGCGGCTTGCAATGACGCGCTCGATTTCCTGACGCGACCAGCCGGGCGTGTCACGCAGCATCCAGGTCGTCAGGTCGCGCACGTTCTGAACGCGCACGCAGCCGGAGGATTCAAAGCGCATCAGCTTGTTGAACAGGCCCTGCTGGGGCGTGTCATGCATGTATTCGTTGTTCGGGTTGTGGAAATTGATCTTGGTCGAGGACATGGCGTTGTTCTTGCCGGGGTCCTGACGGAACATCAGGTTCGGTGCCTTGGGCGCGAACCAGTCCACTGTCTGCGGAGACACTTCCTGGCCACGGCCATCCAACAGGCGGATGTTGTTGCGCTCCAGATAGGTCGGGTCCTTCTGCATCAGCGGAACGATGTCCTTTTCGACGATCGAGCGCGGAGCCGTCCAGTATGGGTTGAGAATGATTTCGTAGATCTTCGAGTTGATGATGTGCGTCGGTCGGCTGGCGCGGCCGACAACAGCCGTGTTGCGCAGAACCACGCGGTTGTTTTCCACCGCCTCGATGGAGGCTGCCGGAATGTTCACCATCACGTGGCGCTGGCCGAGATCGCCCGCCATCGTCTGGATGCGGATGAGGTTGGTCTGCAGCTGTGCCATGCGCAGCTGCGCCGAAACGTTCAGCGCTTTCAGCGTATATTCGCCGATCACGCCATCTGCTGGAAGGCCATGGCGTGCCTGGAAGCGCTTCAACGCACCATCGACGTAGGAATCGAAAGCGCTGGAAATGCCGGCTTCACGCGGAAGATCGCCCGAAATCATTAGACGCTGACGAAGTGCCTGAACGGACGGATCGCTGACGCCGATCTGCAGACGCTGCTGGCTTGGCGGCACTTCCGGCCAGCCACCATTGGAGACGATCTGCTGATACTGCATGATCGCCTGCTGCATATAGGTGGGGGCTTCAGGGCCAAGAACCGGGTTGTTGGAAACGACGCCAACGGCCGAGCGCGAGGAGTTCGCGTCGAACTGATCGTCCCAATTGCCGCGACGCGAGGATCCAATCAGATCGTTGAACGCATCCTGCGCCAGCGCAGGTGCTGCCACCGCGACAGCACCGAGCGAAACGGCGGAGCGCAGCATGGCGCGGCGAGAGAGCAATTCGGGCACGGATTTCTTAGTCATTCTACCTACCAGCCATTTCGTCAGGCAACCTTATGGATGCCTAGAACAACATGATTAACAAACGTTTTCGGACGCCTGCCGGCAGGAAATACTTCATGCGAAATCAAAACTGACGCATCATGCGATGATGGAAGAGACCGCCGGCTCCCTCGCTCTGGCGGTCCCATACCAATATGGCCAATTCGTGTCACCTTGACACTGCTCACGAAGCTGTGTCGCCGGGCCTTTTCGGCGTGACCCGCACAAAAATGCAACAAGCCGGACGCGTTTTGGCATCCAGCTTTGCAAAAATGGATGGCGCTGCCCTTAGAGGCGATAAGCGATCGAGTCGTTCCAGAAGCGATCCAGGCGCTGCAGCAGCTTGTTCATTTCGGCGAATTCACCGGTGCCGATGCCGCCGACCTTTTCGATCGAGCCGATGTGACGCTCATAGAGGCGAGCGACCGTTTCGGCGATGTCCTGACCCTTATCGGTCAGAGAAATGCGGACCGAGCGGCGGTCGATGCGCGAGCGCTGGTGGTTGATGAAGCCGAGGTCGACCAGCTTCTTGACGTTGTAGGAAACGTTTGAGCCGAGATAGTAACCACGCGAGCGAAGTTCGCCAGCGGTCAGTTCCGAGGTGCCGATGTTGAAGAGCAGGAGTGCCTGGACGGCGTTGACGTCGTCGCGACCCTGACGGTCGAACTCGTCCTTGATGACATCGAGAAGGCGGCGGTGCAGGCGTTCGACGAGATGGAGGGACTCCATGTAGAGCGAACGGATGGCTTCTTCCTGTACGTCGGTTACAACTGCCTGTGGCTTTGCTTTGCTATTGATCATGACTGCCTCACTGTTTTGTTTGGCGGTGTTGATTTTGTTTCCCGCCTTGAGAGCAAACCTAAGCAATGCGCATAAAATTCTACTTAAAATGCATCATTAACGAGTGGTTACCGGATGTTGGCGCCCAGGGGCTGAGGAGCGGCGGGCAGCGGCACGGAATTATCAGCGCCAATTAAATCAATAGCTTAGCCAATAAATTTCCGGAAAAACAGGCCGCAAGAGCTTTATCATTATGGTGAATCAATCCTTGCGCGCTCGTCATTTTGGCGCGCATCCAGCCAGAAAGCGACCTGGAATAGTATATAAACAGTTGCCACGATGCAGTGCATGACCGGGACCAGCGTGTTGCTGCCGAAGATATTGGGCCACACCTTGTACATGGCGATCTGCGCACCCGCGCCGATAACCCAGATGACGGCGCCCCACGATACGCCAAGCCACAGTCCAAGGGCAGCCACCGGAAAGACGACGGCCAACCCGGTACCCGCAACCCGCCAGGGAAGATTGAGCATATCGAAGCGCGCGTGGCCGCTCAGCGTATAACCCGTCAGCATGGCCCAGTACTGCAGTCCGAACCAGAAACAGGAAGCCGCCACCAGTCTGAGAAAGACAAAGTAGAGGATTTCCGTCAAAGGCAGCTTCGGGTGCGGTGGAGAATCAGGTTCCATGGCGCGAAGATACGTTTCTGGCGTGGCTCCTGCCAATGGATAATTGCGGGAGGTCACAGCCCACTTGAGCCGCACGCCCCGCAGTACTTCTTTTACGGCGCTCAAACGTCAGGACATGGCGCATCCCCCGCATCTAAAAGCGCTCAGGATTTTCGAGCTGGCCGTGGGTCAGACCGTCGCATTCGCATACCACTTCTCTTATGTTATGCCATCATTACACTCTGGCGTTCTATCGAAGCCACATTTACGCGCAGCTTCTAATATTCAGACGGAAACATCATAAGAGAGCATGACCGAGGAACCAGATCCACCGGACAGGCTTTTAAGGAAAAGACATGACCGACAAGACCCATTTGGTAGATCACATTACTGGCCACCGCCGCATGCGGCGCATCCGCAAGGCCGACTGGACACGCCGGCTCGTGCGCGAGAACCAGCTGACGGTTGATGATCTGATCTGGCCGGTCTTCGTCGTTCCCGGTACGAACATCGTCGATCCCATCCCCTCAATGCCCGGCGTCAATCGCATGAGCGTCGACAAGCTGGTCGAAGCAGCCAAGGAAGCGGCCGATCTCGGCATCCCTGCCCTTGCGACATTCCCCAATATTGCAATGGAACTGCGAGACGAGACAGGATCGCAGGTGCTGGAAGCCAACAACCTGATCAACCAGGCCACGGCGGCGATCAAGAGGGCAGTTCCCAATATCGGCGTGATCACCGATGTAGCGCTCGATCCCTTCACCAGCCACGGGCATGACGGGATCCTGCGCGGCGACGATATCGTCAATGACGAAACGGTCGATCAGGTGGTGAGAGCCGCCGTGATGCAGGCGGATGCGGGTGCGGATATCATCGCGCCTTCCGAAATGATGGACGGCCGGATCGGCGCGATCCGCCGTGGGCTTGATGCGGCCGGCCACCAGGGCGTCGGTATCATGGCCTATGCGACGAAATTCTCCTCGGGTTTCTACGGACCCTATCGCGAGGCGATTTCCACCAGTGGCCTGCTGAAGGGCGACAAGAACAGCTATTACATCAGCCCGGCGAACGGCACCGAGGCGATGCGGGATGCCGCTCTCGACGTGGAAGAAGGCGCCGACATGCTGATGGTGAAGCCAGGCCTTCCCTATCTCGACATCTGTTGGCGGCTGAAGGATGCTTTCGGCCTTCCGACCTTCGCCTATCAGGTCTCGGGCGAGTATGCGCAGATCAAGGCGGCGGCGATGAATGGCTGGATCGATGGCGACCGGGTGATGATGGAAACTCTGCTCTGCTTCAAGCGGGCCGGTTGCGATGGAATCCTCACCTACTTCGCCGTCGACGTGGCAACAAAGCTTGCAAAGGGCTGAGGAGCGGGCTCATTGCATTTGCGGCGGTCCACACCATATCTTTGCTGAAAAGGAGAAACCGCCGATGAGCTTCAACCCGAACCCGACCTACGTTCCGACCGAGGACTGGCGCGCCTATGAGGGTGTGCTGAGCCGTCGCGTCGTGGCGTTCATCATCGACTATGTGATGGTGCTTCTGCTGTGCATTCCGGCAGCCGTGATCGTGTTCTTTCTCGGCATCCTGACGCTCGGCTTTGGCTTCATGCTCTTTCCTGCGCTGTTCTTCATCGTCGCCATTCTCTATTTCGGCATGACGCTTGGCAGCACCGCGCAGGCCACCCCCGGCATGCGTGTTGCCGGCATTCAGATGGCGCGCCTTGACGGCCGTCGAATCGACTTCCTGATCTCGACAGCTCACATCGCGCTCTTCTGGATCATCAACTCGATCCTTACGCCGCTTATCCTACTGGCAGGCCTGTTTACCGAGCGATCGAGACTGGTCCACGACTTCCTTCTGGGAACAGTGACGATCAGAACCCGCTAGGAATTCAGAGCGAAACGTATTGAAGCCGCTCCAGCGGCTTCAATTTTATTGACAGGTCTCTTCGAGAGTTGACGTTTTCCACCTTTTTGTCATTCTGACATAGAAGGTTGGCTTGCGAAGGGAGCGATTGGGTTCGATGAACACGCAGACGACGCCTTCTCCGCAATTTTATCTCACCGCACCGGCCACTTGCCCCTACCTTCCGAACCAGTTGGAACGGAAGGTTTTTACGCATCTGGTGGGGCCTCGCGCGCCCGAGATGAACGACCTGCTGACGCAGGGCGGGTTTCGTCGTTCTCAAAACATCGCCTATCGTCCTGCCTGCGAGAATTGCCGTGCCTGCGTCTCCGTCAGAATCCTGGCCGATGGCTTCACGCCAACGAAATCGATGCGGCGAATAATGGCGACGAATGACGATCTCGTGGCGACCGTTCACCGGGCCGAACCGTCCACCGAACAATTCTCGCTCTTTCGACGCTACCTCGATCGGCGTCATACATCAGGCGGCATGTCGGATATGTCGGCGCTCGATTACGCGGTGATGGTGGAAGACACCCATGTCAACACGCGCATCATCGAGTATCGAAAGCGAGAGCCGGGTGCGAGTATCGACGACAGCAAACGCGGAGAGTTGATCGCTGTTGCGCTCACAGACATGATGAGCGACGGCCTCTCCATGGTCTATTCCTTCTTCAATCCCGATCTTGAGAAGCGCTCGCTTGGCACCTTCATGATCCTCGATCACATTGCCCGCACCCGCACGCTTGGTCTGCCTCATGTCTATTTGGGCTACTGGGTCGATGGCTCGGACAAGATGGGATACAAGACGCGGTATCATCCCCAAGAGCATCTGACGCCGCGCGGCTGGGAATTATACACGCCAGAAACCGTTTGACCCTGCAATTGCCGCATCTGTCACACTGTGTTATAACAGCGTTATAACGGAGTGTTTAAGATGAATGTGACGGTTCGCAAGATTGGCAATTCGGAAGGAATAATTATTCCCAAAGAAGTTCTGGATCGCCTTGGCGTCAGGGCTGGTGATGTCCTAACGTTGAGTGAAGACGGGCAGAAATTGGAGCTCGTCCCAGAACAATCTGATCTTCAAGAGCAACTGGCAGCCGCTCGTCGCGGCATGGAAAAGTACAAGGTTGCCCTTCGGGAGCTTGCTAAGTGACAATCAAGTGGCTCTCCAAAGCAGCCATAACCATCATTCATCAGGAGCAGATCGAAGCACATGGTGGTCTGCCTGGATTAAAGGATGACAACGCACTTGAAGCGGCGCTGGCGCGCCCTGTCAACAAAGCGGTGTATGGCGAAGAGAATTTAATGGCGCTCGCTGCGGCATATCTCTTCGGTATTGCTCGCAACCACCCTTTTTCTGATGGAAATAAGCGCACCGGCTTTCTCGCTGCCTATACGTTCTTACTGATCAATGGCTACGAAATTGTCGCCGATCAAAGCACCGTCATAGAATTCGTTCTGGCCGTGGCGGCGGGTGAAATAGACGAAGAGGGCATTACCGCTTTCTTCAAGGATCACACCTTAGCATTCCGCTAATCGATGACAGCTTCCGTCCCCGGAAGCTGTCATTTATCAACTTTAGCCGCCGAACTTACCACTGCGCGGGAAGCCCTTTGGAACGCTGCGGCCGACACCAGCCCGATCGCCCATCCATTCAAGCAGCTCGTCACCGACCTTGGAGAAGGAGCGCCCAGCGCTGTCCTCCCAAGACAGACCGGTCGCGATCGCGAAGCACTTCACATCCGACACGCCGCCATCCTTGTAACGCTGCAGGCGGACACCCTTTCCGCGCGACATTTCCGGCACTTGCGACAATGGGAAGGTCAGCATCTTGCGGTTTTCGCCGACGACAGCGACGTGATCGCCGATGACGGGTACCACGAGCTTGGTTTCATCCGGCATGGAGACGTTCATGATCTGCTTGCCCTTGCGGGTGTTGGCGACCATTTCCGTTTCCGGGATGACAAAGCCATTGCCGCCGGTCGAGACGATCAGCAGCTTGCGGGATGCATCGTGGACAAAGGCGGTCAGGATGTCCTGATCATTCTCCATATCCACCATGATGCGTACCGGCTCGCCGTGCCCGCGGCCGCCAGGCAGCTTGTCGGCGCCGAGCGTATAGACCTTGCCGCCGGTGGTTACGAGAAGCAGCTTGTCTGTCGTCTGCGCCGGGAAGGCCAGCTTCGGCCCGTCGCCTTCCTTGAAGGTCAGGCTCGACGTATCGGACATATGGCCCTTCAACGCCCTGATCCAGCCCTTCTGCGAGATGACGATCGTCACCGGTTCCTTCTCGATCATCGCCTGCTGGATGGCTTCGACATCGGCATTCGGCGCATCGGCAAACTGCGTGCGGCGGCGGCCAAGCTCGGTTGCCTTGGCGTATTTCTTCTTGACCTCACCGATCTCCCAGGAAACCGCCTGCCACTGTTTCTCGTCGGATGCCAAGAGGGATTCGATCTCGCCCTTTTCCTTGCTGAGTTCGTCGAATTCCGTACGGATTTCGAATTCTTCCAGCTTGCGCAAAGAGCGAAGACGCATGTTAAGAATGGCTTCGGCCTGATTGTCGGTCAGCCCGAACCGCGCCATCATCACTGGCTTCGGCTCATCCTCTTCACGGATGATGCGGATGATCTCATCGATGTTGAGATAGGCAATGAGCAGGCCGCCGAGGATTTCCAGGCGGCGATCAATTGCCGCCAGGCGGAATTTCGAGCGGCGAACCAGAACTTCCTTGCGGTGCGCCAGCCACTCGGTCAGCACCTCGTTCAGCGCCATCACCTTTGGCACGCGGCCAAGCGACAGCACGTTCATGTTCAGCGGAATACGGCTTTCCAAATCCGACAGGCGGAAAAGCGATTCCATCAGCAGCGTCGCGTCCACCGTGCGGTTTTTCGGCACCAGAACGATACGAACGTCTTCAGCGGACTCGTCGCGCACGTCTTCCAGAAGCGGCAGCCTGCGGGCCAGCAGCAGTTCGGCGATCTTTTCTATCAGCCGCGACTTCTGCACCTGGAACGGAATTTCGGTAATGACGATCTGGTAACCGCCACGGCCGAGATCTTCCGTTTCCCATTTGGCACGGACGCGGAAACCGCCACGACCGGTCTTGTAGGCCTCGAGAATATTCTCGCGGCTTTCGATGATGATGCCGCCTGTCGGCAGATCGGGACCGGGAATGAATTCCAAAAGCTTCTCGACGCTCGCATCCGGATGCTTGATCAGATGAAGAGCCGCGTCGCAGATTTCATGGGCATTGTGCGGCGGGATGGATGTCGCCATGCCGACTGCAATGCCGGAGGAGCCATTGGCCAGCAGGTTTGGAAACGCGCCGGGCATGACCACCGGCTCTTCGTCTTCCTCGTTGTAGGTGGGGCGAAAATCGACTGCGTCCTGCTCGATGCCTTCCAGAAGCAGAGCCGCGACATCGGTCATACGCGCTTCGGTGTAACGCATGGCAGCTGCGCCATCGCCGTCGATGTTGCCAAAGTTACCCTGGCCATCGACCAGCGGGTAGCGAATGGCAAAATCCTGCGAAAGTCGCACGAGCGCATCGTAGATCGACGCATCGCCATGCGGGTGGAATTTACCCATGACATCGCCGACGATACGGGCGCATTTCTTGAACGCGGAATTGGGACGAATACCCATCTCGCTCATGGCATGCACGATGCGTCGATGAACCGGCTTCAATCCGTCACGAACATCCGGAAGCGCGCGATGCATGATGGTCGATAGCGCATAGGCGAGGTAACGCTCTTCGAGCGCCGCCTTCAAATCGACCGGCACAATATGATCGTCGTCTCCGCCCGATGGCGGATTAAGATTTTTTCCCATGGCGACTGCCTATCGGAAATAGGCGGTTACGGCAAGAAATCCGGGCTTTCTGCGCTGTGGATGACAAGCGTTAAGCCTATATTTTTATGCAATCTTGTTTTTGTGCCGCAATTCAGCCATTCGTTGCACAGTACCACTTCGGTCAATCGCGCTCGTGCTGCATATGTGGACGCGTGATGTGCCTATTCTTGTTGCGGATGTTCGCGCCTTAAGGGAAGAGACAGAATGAGACTTGAAACCACACGGAATTTCCTGTTTGCCAGCGCAGCCGTACTGGCATTTGCGTCTCCGGCTTTCGCCCTGGATGGCGCCGATGTGCTGAAGAAAATGAATGCTGCCTACCACGTGCAGGGCGCAGAAATCACAGCCAAGTCCGTCGCCACCAACGGCGACAATGTCACGCTGTCCGGCGTCGTAATTGGCAGCGGCATGGACCCGGCACAGCAGTTTCCGATTGGCAACGTCACGCTCGAAGGCGTCGAAGAAGACAATGGCGGCTACACCATTGAGAAGATGAGCTTCGAGAACGTCAACTACGCCAAGGAAAAGGTAGCGATCACCATCGACGACCTCTACATGACCGGCGTCGTTGTTCCAGCAGATGCGACGGCAAATACAGTCGATGCCATGCTGTTTTACGATGAAGCCCATACCGGCCCGGCCTCCGTCAAGATCGATGGCAAGGAAGCGTTCTCCATAGCCGAGAGCAATGCCACGATGACCAAGAGCGAAGATGGCGGCACGCTCAGCTTCGATCTCACGGCAGAGGGCTTCAAGGGCGATCTGAGCGGCGTCACCGATCCGAAGTCGAAAGAGGCGATCGACGCGCTTCAGCTTAAATCTCTGAGCGGCGACCTCAACGTCAACGGCTCTTGGGAAGTTGCACCCGGCACGATAAATGTCGACGAATACTCGATCGACGTCGAGAATGTCGGTCGCCTGGATATGAGCTTCAGCATCTCCGGCTATACGATGGCTTTCATCAAGTCGATGCAGGATGCCGTCAAGGCGCAGGAAGCCAACCCCAACAAGGAACAGGCAGATCAGGCCTTCGGCCTTGCCATGCTTGGTCTCATGCAGCAGCTGACCTTCAACAATGCCAAGATCAGCTTTGATGATGCCGGCATTACCAAGCGCGGTATCGATTACGCCGCCAAGGAGCAGGGCACGACGAGCGAGCAGCTCTCGCAGATGATCAAGGGCATGGCGCCCATGATGATCGCACAACTCAACATTCCGGAACTGCAGAACGCCGTATCTGCGGCTGTGAACACCTATGTCGACGACCCGAAGAACTTCACGATCTCGGCAGCGCCAGCAAAGCCCGTTCCCTTCCCGATGATCATGGGCGCGGCAATGGGGGCGCCGAACACGATCCCGAGCGTTCTGGGCGTCACCGTCACCGCCAACCAATAGTCTCTTCAACAAGCCCCGGATCAATCGTTCGGGGCTTTTTCCTGCCAAGCAGGTTAGCAAGCGAGACCTCGACAGCGCCTAAACCAGCAAAGCCTGGGGTCATCCGTTTCTTCGAAACCATCCCAAACGTCCTGACCTTGCGCCCCTATGTCGCTCCCTCTAAAACCTAAAAAACTTCGATACCTCTGCTTAGGGTGAGAGAGTGTGTGCCTCTCCAATCCTTCAATGAAGGAATGACATTCGTGCAAGACAATATCAGCGGCTCCGTTATCGTCATTTCCAGCCATGTCATGCGCGGCTCGGTGGGCAATCGGGCTGCCGTCTTCGGCCTGGAGACGCTCGGCTTTCCTGTCTGGGCTGTGCCGACGATCGTGATGCCGTGGCATCCCGGCCAAGGCCCCTCCACCCGTCTTCGTTTCGATGGCGAGGCCTTCGATGCGGCCATGGGAGATCTGGCCGCATCGAAATGGCGTGGAGAAGTCAAAGCGGTTCTCACCGGCTATTTCGGCAGCGCCGACCAGGTGCGCTCGGTCGCGCGTTTGATCCGTACATTGAGAGAAAACAACCCCGATCTGATCTATGTCTGCGACCCTGTTATGGGAGACAAGGGCGGGCTTTATGTCCCGATCGAAACCGCCGAAGCGATCCGCGACGAGCTTGTATCACTTGCGACGGTTTCCACGCCCAATCGCTATGAACTGGCCTGGATGAGCGGTGCTGAGCTCAACACCAATGCCGAGATCATGGATGCGGCCCTTGCGCTCGGTCCGCCGAAGATGCTCGTTACCTCCGCTGTTCCGATGATGGCAAACGGTATTGGCAATCTGTTCCTCAGCGGACGCCATGCGCTGCTTGCCGAACACCGCGCCATCGAAAACGTGCCGAACGGACTTGGCGACCTGCTTGCGGCAGTCTTTCTCGCCCGCGTGCTTCAAGGCGTGGATGACGAAAAGGCGCTGCAATTGGCAACCGCCAGCGTCTTTGAAATTCTGGCCCGCACCATGAAGCGCGGCGCCAACGAGCTCACGCTCGAAACAGATGCGTCAAGCCTTTCCACACCCATGGCGATGGTTCAGATGCGCCATCTCTTGCATCCTTCCCGAAGCAAGGGCAAATAGCGGTCAAGTTTCATGCGCCTCATGACTAGGCGTTCCCTGTAGCGACCAACGGCACTGCGAGATCGAATGAAGGATTTTCCAGATTATCTTCTGAACGGCTACAAGAACTTCATGAGCGGCCGTTATGCCGGTGAACGCGACCGATACCGCACTCTTGCCGATAGCGGTCAGAAACCGCAGACCTTGTTCATTGCCTGTTGCGACTCCCGCTCGGCGCCCGAAACGATTTTCGATTGCGGCCCGGGTGAGCTGTTCGTCATGCGCAATGTGGCAAACATGGTGCCGCCCTTCGAGCCGGACGGCCAGTATCACGCAACCTCGGCTGCCATCGAATATGCTGTCCAGGTTCTGAAGGTGAAGGACATCGTGGTCATGGGCCACGGCCGCTGCGGCGGCATCCAGGCGGCACTCGACCCGAATTTCGAGTCGCTCTCGCCTGGCGATTTCATCGGCAAATGGATGAACCTCGTCAAATCCGCCGCCGAGCAGATCCAGAGCAATGATGTGATGACCTCTGGCGAAAGGCAGACGGCGCTTGAGCGCGTCTCCATCCGCAATTCCATCCACAATCTGCGTGGCTTCCCCTTCGTCAAGGCGCAGGAGACAGCAGGCAAAGTAAAACTGCACGGCGCCTGGTTCGATATCTCGACTGGCGAATTGTGGGTGATGGACAGCAAGACCGGCGATTTCCGTCGTCCGGAAGTGTGATCCCCGGCTACAACACCGTGCGTCAATTCAGAAAAGTAAAGCGCCGTGCGTCCAANAATAGGACGCACGGCGCTTTAAGTAGAGGATCATGTCACGCCAGCCGTTCTACAAACGGTTTTGACCGCGATTATTGCCCGTCGATCGCCTTGCCAATGTAGGCAATCGCCTGCTGATAGACAGTCGCTGCGTTCCAGCCCTGGATCGCGGCAAAGCTTGGCTGACCCGGCTGATAGCCAGCGCCGCGCTGCCAGCCATGTCCAGCAAGGAAGTTTGCGGTCGAGGCAAGGGCATCGGCGCGCGAGCCGACGAGATCGATGCGACCATCGCGATCGAAATCGACGCCATAGCGCACGACGTTCAGCGGCAGGAACTGGGTCTGGCCGATTTCGCCATGGGCTGCGCCCTTGGCGTTGATGTTGAGCGAACCATTACCCACCAGCTTCAAGGCTGCGTAAAGCTGCTCGGTGAAATAGTCGGAACGGCGACAATCATAAGACAGCGTCGCGACGGCAGACAGTGTGTGCTGGTTGCCCATGAATCCGCCGAAACCGGTTTCCATGCCCCAGATCGCCAGAAGCGGGCCGGCTGGAACGCCGTAAGCGCGCTCGATATTGGCAAACAGCGCCGCATTGTTCTTCTTCATCGCCTTGCCGCGCGAAATGATGGCCTGGCCACCGCGCTTTTGCATGAACTGATCGAAGGAGAGCTTGAAACTGTGCTGACCACGGTCCGCACGGATCGTCGCCTGGTTGTAGGTGACGTTGGAGAAAGCCCGATCAAGGACTGCCGGGCTGACGCCGCGGCTTGCCGCTTCCTGCTTGAAGGATTGCACCCAGTTGCCGAAACCTGCCGAGGTATTGCCGCATTGCGCCGCCTGCAGCGGCGTTGCCGCCAGCATCGCAACTGCCGTCGCACCAAGGGAAAAAGCCTTTATTGCCCGCATCCGTATCTGCCTTTGATAGAGTGAGGGACAGCCCCTCGCCATGTTCGCCTGTCTAATGGTCTGACTGTGACATTTGATCCTCAAGATCACCGCAGATGGGTATCAAACGTCAAATTCATTCCACTAGCGAGAATTGAGAGGCACAAATTGCCGTTCGTCTTCATAACCAGCAAATGAACTGGCTGTGATAGGCACGAAGATTGAAAACCCGCCCATTCTCGAAAGTAACGGACGGGTTATAGTTAATAGTTGTTAAAAAACCGTATCACGCAGCGGCTTTGCGTGGCTTGATCAGACCACGGTTGATCAGAAGTTCGGCGATCTGAACGGCGTTCAGTGCCGCACCCTTGCGCAGGTTGTCGGAAACGACCCAGATATTGAGACCATTTTCGACGGTTGCGTCCTCGCGGATGCGCGAAATATAGGTTGCATCTTCACCAGCGCACTCGACCGGCGTGATGTAGCCGCCATTTTCGTGCTTGTCGATGACGAGGCAACCGGGTGCTTCGCGCAGAATGTCGCGCGCCTGATCGGCGGTGATTTCGTTTTCGAACTCGATATTGACCGATTCCGAGTGGCCGATGAAGACGGGAACGCGCACAGCGGTGCAGGTCACCTTGATCTTCGGGTCCAGCATCTTCTTGGTTTCTGCCAGAACCTTCCACTCTTCCTTGGTGTAACCGTCTTCCATGAAGACATCGATATGCGGAATGACGTTGAAGGCGATGCGCTTGGTGAACTTCTTGGTTTCGACCGGATCGGCCACGAAGACGGCGCGGGTCTGCTGGAACAACTCGTCCATGCCTTCCTTGCCTGCACCGGAAACGGACTGGTAGGTGGAGACGACAACGCGCTTGATCCTGGCGGCATCGTGAAGCGGCTTCAGCGCGACGACGAGCTGCGCCGTGGAGCAATTCGGGTTGGCAATGATGTTCTTCTTCCTGAAGCCTTCGACCGCATCGGCGTTGACTTCCGGAACGATCAGCGGAACGTCCTGATCGTAGCGCCAGGCAGACGAGTTATCGATAACGACGCAACCTTGCGCACCGATCTTCGGAGACCACTTCTTCGATACATCGCCACCGGCCGACATCAGGCAGATATCGGTATCGGAAAAATCGTAGTTCTCGAGATTGGAAACCTTCAGCGTGCGGTCGCCATAGGACACTTCCGTGCCCTGGCTGCGTGCGGAAGCCAGAGGAACAACTTCATCCGCCGGGAAACCACGTTCCGCCAGGATGTTCAGCATTTCGCGCCCGACATTGCCGGTGGCGCCTGCGATTGCAACTTTGAAACCCATGATCAAGCTCTCTTTCTGCCTCTCCTCTTTTTGGTGAGGGGGAGCCGCGAAACTGCGGCTTCCTTTCCCCGGCCAAACCGGGGAGAGAGCGGCGGGCCAGAGACGTCAGACGGTTTTAATCGTCGTTTTGGCCGTAATTCGGATGGAACCAGAAAGGCGCGCAGGATCGCCGGCTGAACCCGCCGGGCTTTGCATGACAATCATGTGCTGGACATGCCGCATGAACAGTGCGCTCCTTTTCGTGCGAAAGCTATTAGGAGGTTTGTCTTTTCTGTCAAGCGCAAACATAACGCCTTGCGGACAGGTCTCGCGTCTTTTCGATGACGGATTGATGCCGGTGCGCCGAGCGCCGCGCGCGCCAGCTGGTTGTCGCACAGGTTGCCGCATTCACCATTTCAAACGCCGCTGTCATTCTGGCCCACTGAAACTCACCCTCATGTTCTTGTTTTATTCTCATGCCTGTGCCAAGTTGTGGGCGCGATCTGGTAGAGCCGTGCGGACGGCGATTACGGCTGTGGGGGCCATTTCATGGTAGCGCGCGTCAATACAATTGCGTTTCAGGGCATCGAGGGTGTGCCTGTCGAAGTTCAGGTCATGGTGGCACCCGGCAAGGTCGGCATGCAGATCGTGGGCCTGCCCGATAAGGCAGTGGCCGAAAGCCGCGAGCGTGTACAGGCAGCCCTTCACGCATCAGGTCTCGCCATGCCCGCCAAGAAGGTCACCGTCAATCTTGCTCCCGCTGATCTTCCAAAGGAAGGCTCGCACTTCGATCTCCCCATTGCGCTCGGCCTGATGGCGGCACTCGGCGCCATTCCAGCGGAGGCGCTGAACCGCTTCGTCGTGCTGGGCGAACTCAATCTCGATGGCACGATCGGCGCTGTAGCCGGTGCTCTTCCGGCAGCCATTGCCGCCAACGCTCAAGACAAGGGTCTGATCTGCCCAGCCGATAGCGGTCCAGAGGCGGCGTGGGCAGGTGCTGAGATCGATATCCTCGCCCCGCGCAGCTTGATTGCTATCGCCAACCAATTTCGCGGCACGCAACTTCTGTCGAGGCCGGTTCCGGCCATTCGCGCCAATCCTGATAATCTTCCGGATCTCGCCGACATCAAGGGACAGGAGAGCGCGAAGCGGGCGCTGGAAGTCGCAGCGGCCGGTGGACATAATCTCTTGATGGTGGGCCCGCCCGGCTCCGGCAAGTCCATGCTGGCCTCCCGCCTGCCTTCCATCCTGCCGCCACTGTCCGCCTCGGAACTGCTTGAAGTGTCGATGGTGCATTCGATCGCGGGACAGCTTTCCGGCGGCAAGCTCTCAGATCGACGCCCATTCAGAACCCCGCACCACTCCGCAACCATGGCAGCGCTTGTCGGCGGCGGCTTACGCGCCAAGCCGGGTGAAGCCTCACTTGCTCACCATGGCGTGTTGTTTCTTGACGAGTTTCCCGAATTCTCGCCGCAGGTACTGGATGCGCTCCGCCAGCCGCTCGAGACCGGCGAATGCATCATCGCGCGCGCCAATCATCGCGTCAGCTATCCCGCCGAAATCCAGCTGGTGGCCGCCATGAACCCCTGCAAATGCGGCATGGCCGGTGAACCGGGCTTCACCTGTGCACGCGGTCCAAGATGCGTTTCCGATTACCAGGCGCGTATTTCCGGCCCGCTGATGGATCGCATCGATATCCGGATCGAAGTCCCTGCAGTCTCGGCCGCAGACCTTATCCGCCCGATGGCAGCGGAAGCCAGCGCCGACGTCGCCCGCCGCGTTGCGCGTGCCCGCCAGATGCAGGAAGAACGCTTCGCAGCCGCCGGCTTCCAAGGCATCCGCACCAATGCACGCTGCACCACGGCACTCATCGAAAAATGCGCCGAACCGGACGCTGCAGGCCTCCAACTTTTGCGCGACGCCGCAGAGAAGCTGAAATTCTCCGCGAGAGGCTATCACCGCATCCTGAAAGTGGCGCGCACGCTCGCCGATCTCGACGATAAGCCCGTTGTAGGGCGGCTACATCTGGCGGAAGCAATCTCGTACCGCATCGCAGGCGAGCGGCTTTCGGCAGCGGCTTAACGCTTTTCAGATGATGCTGTAAAAGTATTGATTGAATTAATCAATACAAGGCATGAGTTTATATCAGTATATATGCATATTGTATACGAATTCTTGCGTGGTCGCGGCAAGTATAAGCACCAGATTAAAGCATCTTGCCTTGTTCCGTCACTTAAGGGATGGAGATAGTTCGAATTCAACATAATTTGTGAAGCTTTTGCTCACCCGCCATTGCTACGATCTTCGCAATCAAGGTGGGGACCGAAGATGGTTGTTAAGATGATGATTGCGACCGCTATTGCGATGGCGTCGCGGACTGTGCCGCTCATGCCGATTGCTATGGGGCGGAGACGGACCCGGCCGGTGGTTTCGGCTGCTTCCGATCGGATGGAGATGAAGGCGGCGCCCATCAATCCGGAGTGGATTATCGACGGTGATCCGCAGGCGCGCATGGCGGATCACTCCCGCAGTGGCGACCGTGCTGCCTATACCGCGCTATGGGACTGCACGGCAGGCACATTCCGTTGGTTCTTCATGTGGGATGAGACCGTTCATATCATCGAGGGCGACGTGCATGTGACGGCAGCCGATGGCTCCGTGCATCATCTTTACGCCGGCGATGTCGCCTACTTCAAGGCCGGCACCTGGGCGACGTGGCGGGTGGACAATTATGTTCGCAAGGTCGCTTTCCTGCGCCGGCCCTTCCCGACGGCGCTGGCGCTTGCCTATAGCGTCAAGAACCGCATTCTTCCGGCAAAGACTCCGTCGCTCTGAAGGCCCCCGGGCGGTAGTGCGCAAAGCACGATGCTGTAGATTTGAAGGGCGGGAAGCGTCCTTAGTGCGTCCAAAAGGATGTACAGAGATCTATTGCACGAAGATACGCACGCTCGACGCCCGGCCATCGGCGTCGATGACAGTAAGTGTCGAGAAGCCCTGGCCTTCCGGCGTCCACTCATTGCTGCGGCGCCGCGTCAGGTCCGGCAGCGGCTTGCCGTTGGCGAGCCAGCGGAACGGCGCCCGACCGCCCTGGAGTTTGAGAACCAGCGGGGAGAGCGCGCCAGCGCTGTCTGAAAGTTCGACACGTGCGCCTTCCGGCGGGTACACGATCACGGGCGAAGATTCGCGTCGCGACGCTGAGAGAAGTCCGCTCGCTGTCGTGGTGAAGCGTCGCTGGTTGGATGGCAGATCGCTGTAGCTCAAGCGCATCACGCTGCTTGGTGCGGCTGCGAAGGGCGTGATCGCCACACCGGATTTGGCAAAGGCATCGAAGAGAATGGGGGCGGCGGTAGCGTAGCCGGCAATTCCCGGGACCGAACCATTATCGGCCCGGCCGACCCAGATACCGATGACATAACGCCCGTCAAAACCCACCGACCATGCATCGCGGTAGCCATAGCTGGTTCCGGTCTTGTACGCGACGCCGCGCTGCTTCATGCCAAGCGGGGGCAGAACGCCGGAAAGCGTATCGGTGATGTTCCAGATGGCGCTGCGCGAAAAAATCGGTTCGACGTCGAGAACCTCCGGCTTGTTTCTCACGCCATCACCGAGTTTCACCGGCTGCCCCTGATTGGCGAGGCTGGCATAGAGTTGCACGAGATCGACAAGCGACAGGCCAGCACCACCGAGCGCGATCGCAAGACCCGGTGGCTCAGACTTCGGCAGTGCGAGACTGACCGAGGCGCGTCTGAAGCGCACCATCAAAGCGGCGGGACTGACGGCATCCAATAGCTTCACTGCAGGCACGTTGAGAGACAGTTGCAAGGCTTGCCGAATGCTGACGTCACCCTGATACTGCATATCGAAGTTGCGCGGTCGATAACCGGAGAAATCTGCCGGTCGATCCTCGATGATGGTTTCCTGCGAAACCAGGCCATTCTCGAAAGCCAGTCCATAGATGAAAGGCTTTAGCGTCGAGCCGGGTGAACGGATCGCGCGGCTCATTTCCACCCAACCTCTTCGGGAGCTATCGAGGAAATCTGCCGAGCCGACATCGGCGAGAATGTCGCCCGTCGTGCTATCCGCCATGACAATAGCGACCGAAACCTTGTCGCCGATCTTGTCTGCGGCATGCCGCGCCAAGGCTTCGAGTTCGCTTTGGATGCCACGCCGCAAGGTCGAGCCGATAACATGCTGGCGCGGAAATTTCGTCCGCGCGGCTTGCGCGAGATGCGGCGCGAAGGCCGGGAGCGCCAAACGATCCCGGGGAACGGCGGCGGCAGATGCGCGCTCGGCCTCTCCCTCTCCGACGACGCGCGCCACGGCCAGTCTCTGCAACACGCGCTCGCGGGCCTCTTTCGCGGCATCGGGAAAACGATCTGGTCGGCGCTTCTCGGGGAGTTGCGGCAGGGAGACCAGAAGCGCGGCTTCCGCCGTATCCAAACGCCGTGGCTCCTTGCCGAACCATGCGAGGCTCGCCGCACGCACGCCCTCGATGTTGCCGCCATAGGGGGCGATGTTAAGGTAGAGTTCGAGGATTTGGTCCTTGCTGAGCCGGCGTTCGATCTGCACGGCGCGCAGCATCTGGCGAAACTTGGCGCTGAAGGAGCGGTCTGCCCGAGGCTCGATCAGGCGCGCGACCTGCATCGATAAGGTCGAGGCACCGGAAACGATGCGACCATTGGTCAGCAACTGCCAGGCGGAGCGACCGAGCGCCTGAATGTCCACGCCATGATGGTCGTAAAATCGCTGATCCTCATAGGCGATCAGCATCTTGATGAATTGTGGATCGACCTCGGCCGCGGTCGTCTGCAAGCGCCAGCGCCCATCGGGCGTGGCGAAGGCGCGCAGAAGATTGCCATCGGCATCCACCAGTTCCTGAGACACGATACGCGCATTGTGTAGCGGCGGCGGATAGGCGCGATCCAGACGGTCAAGCCCGTAGATGGCGGCACCGGTTACCGACGCCGCTAGAGCAAAGCCGAAGAAGAAGCTGCGCCAACCCCTCATTACTGCGCTGCGCGAACCTCCATCTTACTGGTTGCCGTGCGAGCGGAGAACTGCGGACGGTACATGTCCTCCACGCTCGCCGCCGGGTTGTCATAGGTGCCAGGTGTCACGGCCCGAACCACATAGGCCAGCGTGATTTCAGAGGTGTCGCCCGCGGTTCTGTCGAATGCGGCCACGAAGCGGTCGTAGCGGAATTCCGTATGCGCTGCTTCGGTTTCCGGCAGCCAATCGAAGTTTGTGAGCGCCGCGCTGTTGACGAGGCTCGGATTGTCGATTTCGAAACCGGCCGGCAGAAGATCGGTCACCAGAATGCGCGCCTGCCAGTCGTTCTGCGGAATGACCTTCAGCACCACGACGTAGCGCTGGTTCTGCTCCACCTCGCTGACATTCACCTCTTCGCCATCCATCGAGTAATAAGTCTTCTCGATGGTGAAGCCCTCACCGCCTGACGGAAGCGGCTTGGACGGCGGCGCAACAGTGGTGACGACCGCCGTGACCGGGTCTGCCGAAGCGTTGGTGACATTCAGCGGCGCTTGAAGCAGCTCATCGCCGCTCATGCGTTGGCTGAAGCCGCCCTGCTGCAGGGTGCCGTTCACATCCAGGCGAATATCCTTGTCCTCACCTTTCAGGGCGCGCGCGGCGAGAACCATCCAGGCCTGCTCCTGCGTGCTGGTATAGCGCTTGGACTCGAAGTCCTTGGACACGACACCCGCAAGCTGGGACACAACTGCCGGGACCGGACGGCTTTCTGCCGCCAGCGCCAGGGACGCAGCGCCGTCACGAAGAGCCGAACCGTAATCGGCACGCGCCAGCGTGACGTTCGCGCTTGAGGATGCCATGCCCAAGGATGCCCCGAACGCGGACTTGGCGCGCGCAGCATCGCCATAAAGCGAGAGGGCTGCCGCGACCTGTGCCTTGGCGAGCGGCGTCGGAAACTCGTTCAAGGCCGTATCGGAATAGTAGCGCAGATCGTTGATCGCAGCCTTTCGATTGCGCGCCAGCACATAGAGCGAATAGGCGATCTCGTTGCCGCGGTCCTTGACGTTGCTGTCATAGGCAAGACCGTTTTGCAGATTGGTGAGTGCCTGCACCATCGCTGTTTCCGGCACATCATAGGACTGCTCACGTGCCCGCGTCAGGAAATCGGAGATGTAGGCGTCCAGCCACAAATCCCCTTCGCCGGGAGACCATAGACCGAAGCCGCCGGCGCTCGACTGGAAGGAGAGCACCCGGTAGATCGCGTCCTGCACCCGCTTGCGCAATTCCGGATCGTCCTTGCCGCCGCTGTCCTTCATCAACTCGGATGCGTAAAGCAGAGGTAGAGCCCGGCTCGTCGTCTGTTCGGCGCAGCCATAGGGGTATTTGTCCAGCATCATCATCAAAGCGGGGACGTCGAACGCCGGAGAGCGGGTAACGTTGACCGAGACCGATGAGCCGACCAGCATGCTATCGGCCAGCAGGTTGCCGTCCACCGTCAGACTGCTGTTCGGCGCAATCTTGATGTTGCGGCGTGTCGTCACCGGAAGCACCGATGGACGCACCGGAATGGTCAGCGCCTGCTCCAGCGAAACGCCGCTGCTATTGCTGACCTTGATCGCGATCTGCCCTTCACCGGGAAACTCGCCCGTCAAAGGCACGGTCAGGGACGTCTTGCCGCCCTTTTCCAGCCTCGTCGTTTGAGAAAACTCGCCCTGATCCACAGTCACGGCCATGTTGCTGGTGACATCGATCTTGTAATCGCCAGCCTCACCATCGGTATTGGCGATATCGAGGCGCAGTTGCGACACGTCGCTTGGGCTCAGGAACTTCGGCGCGCTTGCCGTCACCACCACCGGATCGCGAATGACGACATCCGAGACCGCGTGGCCAACGCCGGTCTTTGTCCAGGCAACGGCCATAACCCGTGCCGTGCCATTGAACTGCGGGATATCGAAGCTGATCGTCGCCTTGCCTTGTGCATCCAGCTCTACGGGGCCTGCAAAAAACGCGACGAGCTTCTCCTTCGGCGGACTGCCCTGAAGCGCAACCTGCCCGCCATCGCCGCCGGTTCTCAGACGCCCCGTGGCGCCAAGCGAACCATCGATAAGGCGGCCATAGAGATCGCGAATTTCGAGGCCGAGCCTGCGCTGGCCGAAATACCACTCGTCCGGCTTCGGCGGCTCGTAGCGGGTGAGGTTCATAATACCGACATCCACCGCGGCAATCGTCACATAGGCCTTGTCCCCCGCACCCGCACCGGAGACATGCACCGGAATCTTCAGCGCCTGCCTCGGCAATGTCTGCTTTGGAAGATCGAGCGCGATGCCAAGCTTGCGCTCGCCCGGATCGACCGCCAGCCACTTCACGCCGATGGCGCGCATCGGCATACGGCTTTCCTGCGCGTCGCCGGGGCGGAACAGGGTTGCCGTTACATAGGAGCCAGCGCCCCAATCTTCCGTCACCGGGATTTCGACTTCGCCGCCCTTGTCGCCGATCTCGACATTCTGCACCGAGATCAGTTTTTCGGAACCGGCGACAACCATCAACTGGCCGGCATAACGGGATGTGACCTGAAGCTTGGCCGTCTCGCCCACCTTGTAGCTCTGCTTGTCCAGCGCGATTTCGAGCGCATCCGGCGTTTCGGTCGAGCTTGCGGATACGAACCAGCCGGCATCGAATTCCACGCTGGAGACGGCACCGTCATTCTGCGGCGCTTCCACCTCCAGCCGGTAACGGCCCCAGTTCACCGGCACGGAGATGTCTGCTCCATCCGGCGTGACCGAAAGCGTGCCGGTCTCCACCTGCTTTGTATGGACCACCGGCTCGTAGCGCCAGGAATTACCCTGCCTGTACCACTGATAATTACGCTCCACCTTGATGAGCTTCCAGGTAAGCCCACTCATCGCCTGCCTGCTGCCGTCTGGCGCAAGCCCAATCACATGGAAACGCCCGATGGAGTTTTCCGCCAGATCGCCGGAGAATTGCGGCTTGATGCCGATCATGTTGCTGTCGGACTTGACCGGCAATGTCAGCGAGCGCTCCACCGCACGGCCACCTGCCTCACGCATGCGCACGGTGATGCTGGCCGAGAGAAACTGCGTGGTGGAGGGAAGATCGCCGAGTTCCACCGGGAAGCTTGCCTTGCCGTTTTCATCCAGGACGGGAAGATTATCGAGCGTGGTGCGGCTTTCTTCTTCGGTCTCCTCATCCGCTAAGCCGAAGAGATATCCTTCGAAGGCCGGGTTGGTGCGCGACGGCTTCAGGGCAACTTCGCCCTCGAGCTCAAGCCCCGCTGCCGGCGCGCCATAGAGATAGCGACCATCGACATCAATTGTTGTCTCGCCTGCCGGATCGATCTCTTTTGCCGCGCTGGTAAGGTCGAACTCCGTGCGATCCGGCACGAAATCATCCACCAGGAAGGATTTTTCGCTGATCGCGCTTGCCTTCGGATCGGTATAGATGCGCATCGTCCAGGTGCCGCGCATGGCGGTTTCCTGCAGCGGCAGATCGACCGCGTGGCCTCCCAGCGCCTTGCCGTCGCTGACGAAGCGACGATCCTCGACGCCGTCAGGCCTTGAGAAGATGAAGGTCAGCGGCAGGTTCTCGATCGCATTGCCTTCGATGTCGCGCGAAAGTGCTGCGGCATGTACCGTCTCGCCCGCGCGGTAAATGCCGCGTTCTGTCCAGCTGAACACGTCGATGGCGCCGGGTGCGGCGCGACCGGTCACACCGCGATCGGAAAGATCGAAGCCCGCCCGTGTCATGTCGAGGAAGACGTAGTCCTTCTCGCCATTGCGCGCCGTGATGATGGCAGGTGCCTGGCCGGCGGAACCGCGCATCAGACCGGCGGAAAACGTCGCGCGTCCCTCCGCATCGGTGGTGGCGGAACCCAGCACCTCGTTGTTCTTGGCGAGAAGCTGGAGCGAAACGCCCTTCAGCGGTTCGGCATTGCTGAGCGCCCGCACGAAGACATTGAGCCCGTCGGTGCCGGCATAGGTGGTGATGCCGGTATCGGAAACGAGAAACCATTGGGTGGCGCGCGCGTCCCAGTTTTCTGGCGCTGTGCCTGGCGGCACGGCGGTCATGACATAGATGCCAGGCTTGCGGTCCGGCAGTGCTTCGTCCACGGGGAAGCTGGTGACGACGTCCTTGTTCAGTTCCGTCTGAATGTCAATGCCACCCTGCCAGACGAGTTCGCCCAGCTCGTTTTCGATCTTCTCCGCACCATAACCGTCCATCTGGGTCAGGAACTGAGAATTGGCCAAGAGCGCGGTGATATTGCGATCCCCCACGCGGTAGAGCTTCAGATCGGCATGATCGATATTGACCGACACGAGCGGGATGCCGCGGCGTGCGGTTCCGGGAAGCACAAAGTTGTCGCCGGTAAAGCGAACCGAGCCGGAGCGGTCGCGCACGTAAATGTCGAGATCGACCTGCTTTTCCAGCGGCTCTTCCACGGAGGATGGCAGACCGGCGCGAAGGGCGATCTTGTATCTCTGCCCATGCGTCAGACCTTCGACGCAGATTTCGCTACCCTTGGCTTCGAGCGCTTTCGGAGCAGCGCCGTCCAGCGTCACGAAGGACGAGTAGTCGGCATTCTTCACCAGCGGTTCGGAAAACTGGATGCAGGCACGCGGCGTCACGCTGTCGGTGTCGACCGTGTTGTTGATGACGCGGAAGCCCTGGCGGGTGCGAAGGTCGTTATAGGCCGCCCGCGTCTTGGCAACATCCGAAAGGGCAAGGCTGGACTTGTAGGCGTTCAGCGCCGCGCGGTAATTCTGGCCTTTCTCGAAGGCTTGGGCCAACCGGTTGAGCGCAGCCAGGCGGGCGCTCTGTGTCCGGCTAAGCTGGTAGGCGTTGAGCGCTGCGGCCGGTGCCTCGCCGAGAATCTGGTAGTTGTTCTCGACCTTCGCCTCGACGGAAGAGAGCTCGGCCCACAAGGCGCCATTCTCAGCGTTGAGCGATAGTGCCGACTTGTAGATTTCCACCGCCTGGGGGATATCGAGCACCGCCTGTTGGCGTGCTTGCGATAGCAAGGCTTCGAGGCCTTGGGTATTATCCGCCTCAGGCAAATCCGCCTTCAGCTTGCGGGCCTGCTGGTAGAGGCTGTCCTCGACGAAGGAGAGACGCTGTGGCGCGCCGAGATCAGGTTCGCTTGCCGCCTCCACAATCTTTCCGGCAACGGCGCCAGGAAACGCATTGAGCTGATTATAGTCCGATTTGAGGAAGCACCACTTCACCTTGGGATTGTAGGTGAAGGCCTTGCAGCCCTTGTCATCGATGCAGATGGTCTTGCACTGATCGAGAGACACATCCTGTTCCGTGCGCAGATCGAAACCGAAATAGTCGCCATTTGCGGTTGTTACCACCTTGCGCGGCGCATCCTCAGCCAGAAGCGGCGAGACGGAAAATGCTGCAAGAACAAGGGCAAAAGCGTGCGAAACGACGCGAAAGGACATCGGTCTCTCCCCGAAAACACAATGATCGGCGCGACTTTGGTCCTATTCAAGCTTCTTTGTCAACGGAGCCTTGCATCTGGTGCTGCCACTCCCGGCGTAAAAGTGCATATTGCATCGTATTCTCGTAAAGCGGGTGCCCGGCCTCATCCTTGGTGAAAGAGATGAACTCGAGAAAAAGCCCTTCGCGACGCATTCCAAGCTTCTCGCACAGCCGCTGAGAAGCCAGGTTGTTGTCCTCCACATAGGCGTAGAGGCGTCGTATCTGCCTTTCATCGAAGAGCCAGCGAAACATGGCGCGTGCCGCTTCATAAGCATAGCCACGGCCTGCATAGTCGCTGTTGAAATTCCAACCGACGGACAGCGTATCGCCCTCCTCATCGGCTGTGGCGAAAAGATCGCCAATCATTCTGTGGTGCTCGCTTGAGTAAACGGCGATATACTCATCCGAGCCGCCACGCTTGATCGCCTCTGCCTCGGCTTCGTCCAGATTTTGAAGTCGCTGGGAGAAAAAGCAACTCGGTCGCGGATCGTGCAGATAGGAAAAAAGGTCATGCGCGTCTGCGGCCCGAAAGTTTCTTAGCACCAAGCGGTCCGTTCTGATCTCTTCCATCTGCGTCTCCCAAGGATGTCCTGATTGTTACCGCGCAATCGTCGGAAGGGGCCATCTAATGAAAAAACAACCACATTATGTCGCCCGCAGTTGGTCAATGTCCTTCCCTAACGTCACTTCATCCATTCGTTGCCATGTTGCAACGGGATGACGGTTTCAGCTCGCGATCAAGTGCTAAATCAAAGCTGCGGCGTGGACATTGGAGGAGGTTGCAAGCAGTCTCTGGACACCGGCGGGGGCCGATTCAGAAAGGTTTTCTAATGCGAAACGTCTTCAAGCTTGCTGCACTCATGACAGCGCTTGCTTCCACCACCGCCTACGCGGCTGACCTTGCCGTTCAGACCGAACCCGCAGTTGTTGCCGATCCAGGCGGCTTCTACATCGGTAGCCTGAACAGCCTGACATTTATGGACGATACGAACTTCTCGACTATCGGCGCTGGCGTCAACACCGATTACGATGTCGGGTACTACAGCGGATTCCGCGTCGGTTACAGCTTCGGTTCCTACGACTTCGTTTCCCCACGCCTCGAGCTCGAAGTCGGTTACGGCCGCTCGGATGTCGATACCCACACGGTAAACGGCGTGGACGCTGCGGGTTCGTTCGGCTCGGCTCGCAACTTCCAGGGCTATGTCAACGGTTACATCGACGTTCCGACAGGCACGGCCTTCACGCCATACTTCGGTGGCGGTATCGGCGCGATGAACCTCAAGCTTCGTCGCCAGGGCACGGCTGGTGCCGGCGTGATCATGAACGACAGCGACACCGCATTCGCATACCATCTGGATGCAGGCGTCGGCATCGAGTTGAACACCATTTCCTTCCTGCGTGACAACGCGCTGTTTGCCAACACCACCTTCGATATCGGCTATCGTTACACAGGCGCCGACAACTTCGACTTCACTGCTACTGACGGCACCGTCTCCAGCACGGATTTCAAGAGCCACGCGATTACCGCAGGCTTCCGTCGTCAGTTCTGATCGACAATCGACTATGATAAAAAAGGGGATCGCGTTCTGCGCGGTCCCCTTTTTGTTTCTACGGACAGATTTAAAGCTTAGATAAGCGGAAGAGCAGAAGCCAACTCCAGAAAGGCCATATGCTTTACCGCGCCTTGCCTGAGAGCTTTCCGAACGCTTTCAGAAGACCGTTCTCGGAGATCAGCAGATAGTCTTCCATCTTCTCGCTTGCCTCTGCAAACCTGTCCTCTTCACACAAAGAGACAATCTCGTCATTCATATCGACGAAGGGTGAATGGAGCAGACGCGGATCCTCAATGAGGGCAAAGCCCAGGCGAAGCTCGGCCGACACCCTTTCGTAAAGCTCGCTCAAACGCTCGCTATCGGCAAGTGCGACGACGGCCGAGTGGAAGGCCATATTGGCGCTGCCGACATCGACCCAAAGCTCCTGCTCCCGCTTTTGCTTGGCTTCCTCCACGGCCTGACGCATGACCTTGACCGATTCATGCAGGCGCCACGCCTTACGCAACGCTCCGCATTCGAGCATGCGGCGTACCCGGTAAATATCCATGATCGAAGCCATGGTTGGCGTCTGGACGAAGACGCCACGATTGGTTTCGTGCCGGAGCAGGCCTTCCTTCGTCATGATGCGGAAGGCTTCGCGCAGAGAGTTGCGGGACACTTCCAGATGCTCGCTGAAGGCTGCTTCGGATATGCGCTGGCCGGGTCTCAGTTCGCCCGAAATCAGCATGAGGCGGATGCGCTTGGCGATCCAGTCGGACAGCGGCATGCTTTCACGTGTGTCTGTCACAGGCTTCCTCGCTTCTTCTTGCGGCGTCTTCAGATAACAAAAGACTGGCGGAATCAAGCAATAGTTTCAACGGCTTTAACCACGCCTCTGCCGGGACGGCAAAGTCCCCTCCGAAGGCTGTTTTCGACGCCAAGAATATAAGCATGAATGAACAAAACAAAAAAATTGTTGAACAATATTGACATCACAAACAAACCATCCATGATGACCTCATAAGCATCCGCGAGGGGCGGGTGACGATAAGAACAGGAAAACTCTCATGCAGCAGACCGAGCAAACGCCCGGCCGCACGAACGCGGCTGCGTTTAACCCGAAGAGCCAGCGCTACGCGCTCCTATCGGCGATGTTCCTGATGTCCATGGCCGCCGTCGGCCCTGGCTTCATCACCCAAACCGCCAATTTCACGGTGAAGCTGGGTGCAGCCTTTGCCTTCGCCATCATCGTCTCCATCATCATCGACTTCGTTGTCCAGGCCAATGTCTGGCGTATCGTCACCGTCACACAGATGCGGGCTCCGGCGATTGCGAACGCCGCCATTCCAGGCTCCGGATATCTTCTGGCAGTCCTCGTCATCATCGGCGGCCTGTTCTTCAACATCGGCAATATCGGCGGTGCCGGTCTTGGCTTCAACGCCATGATTGACCTCGACCCCAAGATTGGCGGTGCCATCGGTGCACTCGTCGCCATCGGCATCTTCCTGTCGCGACGCGCTGGTGTTGCCATGGACCGTGTCGTCTACGTCGCAGCCTTCGTCAAGCTCGCCCTCATCCTCTACGCGGCGATCGTATCCGGCCCTCCTGTGGCTGAAGCCTTCCACCAGACCTTCCTCCCCGACACGATCGATTTCGCCACCATCACCACCATTGTTGGCGGCACCGTCGGCGGCTACATCACCTATGCGGGCGCACACCGCCTTCTCGACAAGGGCACGGTAGGCGTCGAGAATATCGGTGCCGTCAATCGTGCGGCACTGAGCGGCATCGCGATCACGGGCGTTCTTCGCTACATTCTCTTCCTCGCCATTCTCGGCGTTGTTGCAAGCGGTGTCGTCATCGACCTCTCTGGCAAGGCGGCAAACCCTGCAGGCCAGGCCTTCCATGCGGCCGCCGGCGATATTGGCTTCCGGCTCTTCGGTGCAGTGTTCCTCGCCTCGGCACTCACTAGCATCATCGGTGCGGCCTACACCTCTGTGTCCTTCCTCACCGCGTTCAAGCCAGAAATGACCGAGCGCCAGCGCAATCTTTCGACCGTCGCTTTCATCTGCGTTTCGCTGGTGTCCTACATCCTGATCACCACGCCCCCGGCCGCCATGCTCGTCTTCGTCGGCGGATTGAATGGTCTGGTCCTGCCCATCGGCCTCTCCATGCTGCTCTTTGCCGCATGGAAGCGTCCGGACCTGATGCGCGGCTACCACTATCCGCGCTGGCTGCTCATCCTCGGCGCGCTCACCTGCTGCCTGACATGGTACATGGCCTACAAGTCTGTCGGCCCGATCTTCGCTCTGCTTGGACTGTAAGAAGCACAAGCAAGCATTTATCGTGGCCACCTGAGCGTGGCCACGGAGATCAACCACATTTGGAGAAAGACGACATGGCGCATATCGACCTCAACAGCGATCTCGGCGAAAGTTACGGGGCATGGAGCATGGGCGACGACGAGGCCATGCTTTCCATCGTCTCCAGCGCCAACATTGCCTGTGGTTTTCACGCCGGAGACCCGACAGGCATCTACAAGACGGTGAAGGCAGCCGCCGCAAATGGCGTTACGATCGGGGCTCACGTTTCCTATCCGGACCGCGTCGGTTTTGGACGCCGGGATATGGATGTGACGCCGGAGGATCTGATCGCCGACGTCATCTACCAGATCGGCGCACTGAAGGGCATTGCCGCAGCAGCCGGAACCACGGTGCGCTACGTCAAGCCACATGGCGCGCTTTACAACCGCATCGCCCATGACGCAAAACAAGGTCAGGCTGTCATTGACGGCATAAAAGCCATCGATCCGTCGCTGGTGCTGATGGGGCTCGCCAACGCGCCGATCCTTGAACTGGCACGCAAAGCGGGACTTTCGATCGTGGCAGAAGCCTTTGCTGACCGGGCGTATACGCCGGACGGGCAACTCGTGTCCCGTCGCGAAAAGGGCGCTGTCCTGCATGATGCCGGACAAATTGCCGACCGCATGGTGCAACTGGCCCGCCAGGGAACGCTGGAAGCCATTGACGGCAGCGTCATCAAGATCGAGGCGCAGTCCATCTGCGTTCATGGCGACAGCCCAGGCGCGGTCGATATTGCACGCGAAATTCGCCGCCGGTTTGAAACGGACGGTATTGCCGTTCGCCCTTTCACCTCTTGAACGATAGGAGCGGCCAATGACCATCCCCACATCGCACACCGCCAAGAACGTCGAGCTTGCCCAAAAAGCACGCGCCAGCTACCGCGCCGGCCTCGTGCAGCCGACCTCTGGTATCGCGCCGGGCTTCACCCAGGCCAACATGATCGTGCTGCCGCGCGACTGGGCGTTCGACTTTCTGCTTTATGCGCAGCGCAATCCAAAGCCTTGCCCTGTATTAGACGTCTCCGATCCCGGCTCACCCACCACGCTTCTTGCGCCGGGTGCCGATCTACGAACCGATCTGCCGCTCTACCGGATCTGGCGTGATGGCAAGCTCGCTGAGGAAACACATGATGCCACGTCGGCCTGGGCCGAGCGCGACGATATGGTGGCCTTCCTCATCGGCTGCAGCTTCACTTTTGAAACGCCGATGGTGGAAGCGGGCATCGAAATCCGTCATATGACGGATAAGAGCAATGTTCCCATGTATCTGACCAACCGTCCCTGCCGCCCGGCAGGCCGTTTGAAGGGCAACATGGTCGTGTCCATGCGTCCGATCCCGGCATCGCGGGTTGCGGATGCGGCGACGATTTCCGGAAGGTTTCCGGCCGTTCACGGCGCACCGGTGCATATCGGCATGCCGGAGGAACTCGGCATCGCTGATCTCGCCAAGCCCGACTTTGGCGATGCCGTGCGCATCGAGCCCGGCGAAGTCCCGGTCTTCTGGGCGTGCGGCGTGACTCCGCAGGCGGCGGTCATGGCGTCTGGCGTGCCATTTGCCATCACCCATGCACCGGGTCATATGTTCATCACCGACATTCCCGATTCTGCCTATCACGCGTGAGGACATGATGCGCTTTCTCCCCGTCAGTCTCACGACGATCCTTGTCGAACTTGCCGATCTGGACGAAACGCTCGCGCTTTTCGCCTCGCTCGAAAACGATCCTGTCGAGGGCATCGAGGAAACCGTACCGGCCGCACGCACCCTGATGATCCGCTTTCGACCAGAAAAGATCGACGGGCAGGCTCTTGCCGCAGAGCTTTCCCGTCGCGACCTGACGGCGAAGATTCCGCCTTCCGACAAGCTGGTCGAAATCCCGGTCCATTATAATGGCGAAGACCTTGGGGACGTCGCGACGCTGACAGGGCTTAGCGTCGACGAGGTGATCCGTCGTCATACCGAGAGCGAATTTACCGTTGCGTTTTGCGGCTTTGCACCGGGGTTCGGCTATCTGGTAGGCGGCGATCCCGCACTCCATGTTCCCCGGCGACAGAGCCCACGCACCCGCATCCCGGCCGGCTCTGTGGCGCTCGCGGGCGCCTTTAGCGGCGTCTATCCGCAAAACAGCCCGGGCGGCTGGCAGATCATTGGTACGACACCCCTGAAGATGTGGGACATCGATCGCGAGCCCGGCGCGCTCTTCCAGCCGGGCTACCGCGTTCGCTTCCTCAACATGGACAAGGCGTCAGGAAAGATCAGCCTGCCAATCTCCGAGGCAAAGCCGCGCAAGGAGCCGTCGCGCCAAGGGCCGCATTTCGAAGTGCTGGCGGCTCCTATGCCCGCTCTCTTTCAGGATCTCGGTCGCTTCGGACAGACCGGACAGGGCGTCTCTGCGTCCGGCGCGCTTGATCGCGGCGCTTTCAACGCAGCAAACCGCATCGTCGGAAATCCGCACAACGCGCCCTGCCTGGAACTGACGCTCGGCGGCTTTTCCTTCCGTGCTGCGAGCCGCACCGTTATCGGTCTCACCGGTGCGCCCTGTCCCGTCACCATCGAAACGGCAGAGGGGCGTTTCACCGCAAAGACTTACGCGCCCATCCCGCTTGAGGCGGGCGACACCGTCACGCTCGGCCAGCCGCCAAAAGGCATGCGTTGTTATCTCGCCGTGCGCGGCGGCTTCGATGTCGAGCCTGTGCTCGGCAGCTTCGCCACCGATACGCTGGCCGTCGTCGGTCCAGAGCCGGTCACGGCAGGTACGATCCTGCCGCTCAAGACCGAAACGAAGGAGTTTTCGAGCGTCGCCATCGATGAGGTCCCCGCCTTCGAGCCACCGGCCATGGATGAGGTCGTCACGCTCGACGTTGTTCTTGGACCGCGCACCGACTGGTTCACCCAAAAGGGCATTGAGACGCTGACGAACCAACTCTGGCAGGTCACGCCGCAATCCAACCGCGTGGGCATCCGCCTTGCGGGCGAGGTGCCGGTGGAACGGCGCGACAGCGCAGAACTGCCGAGCGAGGGAACTGCAACGGGCGCCATCCAGATCCCCCATAGCGGCCAGCCTGTGCTCTTCCTTGCGGACCATCCGCTGACGGGCGGTTACCCCGTCATCGGAGCGGTGGCGGAGTACCATCTCGATCTTGCGGGTCAGATCCCCGTCAACGCCAAAATCCAGTTTCGCCCGATCGGGCCTTTCGCCGACATCACGGCCAAGAACACTTAAATCCGAGGAGAAGAGCGATGAAGAAAGTCCTGATTGCTAATCGCGGCGAAATCGCTGTCCGGATTATCCGCGCCTGCCGGGATTATGGGCTCCGATCGGTCGCCGTCTATGCCGATCCCGATCAGGATGCGGTCTTCGTTCGCATGGCGGACGAAGCATATGCGCTGGAGGGCGTGCGTCCTGCAGAAACCTATCTCGACATCCCCAAGCTGATTGCCATCGCAAAGCGTTCGGGTGCGGATGCTATTCATCCCGGCTACGGCTTTCTGTCCGAACGCGCCGAGTTCGCACAAGCCGTGCTCGATGCCGGCCTGACCTGGATCGGTCCAGATCCGCAGGTCATCGAAGCGCTGGGCGACAAAGTGGAGGCACGCCGTATTGCGACCGGCGTCGGCGCGCCGCTCGTTGCTGGCAGCGACGGTCCGGTAGAAACCGCGGCCGAAGTCATCGCCTTTGCAGAAGAACACGGCCTGCCTGTTGCCATCAAGGCTGCCCATGGCGGTGGCGGACGCGGCTTGAAGGTTGCCTGGAAAATGGAAGAGATCGCCGATCTCTACGAGTCGGCCGTCAGAGAAGCGACCGCCGCTTTTGGTCGCGGCGAGTGTTTCCTCGAGCGCTTTCTCGACCGGCCGCGCCATATCGAGGCACAGGTTCTGGCGGACAAGCATGGAAACGTGCTGGTGCTGGGCACCCGCGACTGCTCGCTGCAGCGCCGAAACCAGAAGCTGATCGAAGAAGCCCCTGCCCCCTTCCTCTCGGACGAGCAACGGCAAAAAATCCACGCGTCCGCCAAAGCAATCTGTGCCGCCGCGGGCTATAGCGGTGCCGGCACGGTGGAGTTTCTGCTGGGCGTCGATGGCACGATTTCGTTTCTGGAGGTCAATACCCGCCTGCAGGTCGAACACCCCGTCACCGAGGAAACGACTGGCATCGATCTGGTGATCGAACAGTTCCGCATTGCCGAAGGCAAGACGCTTCGCGTTTTGGAGACGCCGGAGCCTCGCGGCCATTCGATGGAATTCCGCATTAATGCCGAAGATCCAGGCCGCGGCTTCCTGCCAACGCCAGGAACGATCACAGTTTTCGATCCGCCGTCGGGTCCCGGCGTTCGTCTCGATAGCGGTGTCGTCAGTGGTTCGAGCGTGCCCGGCGTGTTCGACTCTCTCATGGCAAAGCTGATCGTCACCGGCGAGGATCGCCGGCAGGTACTGCAACGTGCCCGCCGCGCGCTGAAGGAATTCCGTATCGAAGGCGTGGCAACCGTCCTGCCCTTCCATCGCGCAGCCCTTGAGGCGGAAGACTTCACCGGTGAAGACGGCTTCAAGGTTCACACCCGCTGGATCGAGACCGATTTCGCCGCAATGCCGGACGCGATGGAGCGCCCTGCCCAGAAAGATGACCCTTCCATCCACCGCACCTATCTGGAAATCGACGGCAAGCGCGTTTCGGTCGGCCTGCCCACGCTTCTGCTCTCTGCCCTGGGCAGCGTCGGTAGCGGAGCATCGGGTGCGGCAAGTGGCGCGGCCACCAAAAATGACGGCGAGATTGCCGCACCAGTGTCAGGAACGCTGCAATCCTTCAAGGTCGAAGACGGCCAGACCGTTTCCGAAGGCGATCTGGTTGCCGTCATGGAAGCCATGAAGATGGAAACCCAGATCCTCGCCACCAAGGGCGGTACGATCCGTCTTCTCGTCAAGGAAGGCGACTACCTTCAGGCTGGCCACACGCTGATGACGATTGACTGATCGCCCTTTGAGAGCAGGCGAGAACTGCGCCTGCTCCGGTCATCACGCTGGTGTTGCGCTCATTTAGAGGTGCCACCACATGCTGCAGAATGTCTGCTGACGGAACACACCTCCTGCTTCGAGGTTAGCTCATGAACCAATGGAGGTTCCCATGAGCTCTGAAAAAGACATCGACAAGATCCATGCAGACGCAAAGCCGCAATTTGCGCCGGGCAAAAAGACGTCCGACAATAATGGCGTGGCAAGCGCCAAACCCACCGTCATCACCGGTTCCGAAGACGCGACTGTCAACAAACTGCCGCCGAGCAAGAAAAAGCCCGAAAAGGATTGGGACGTGAATTACGACGAGCGCGACACGAATGAAGGCGACTTTAGAGGGTAACCTTCAAGAGGCGACAGCATCGACCCGAAACTCGGAACCGATTTTCGGGTAGTTCGAGGCGTCAAGTCTAAGAGAAAGAGCGCCTCGAAGGCCGTCCTAAAGCTCCTGCCGATCATTCGCTGGTCCGTCAGTTGATCGCGCTGAGGACAGCTGACAACCATTGAGGCCTTGATTAGAGAGTCGTTTAAATTTTCCGCATAGATTATATGCGCTCAATAACCGCTACCCCGTGGCAAGGGCTGATCGATGCGAATAAGAGAACCGGACGACCTCTATAAGGCACTTGTTGCCCAACTGGCCTACACGGTTGCACCGATGACCGTCATGGGTTTCACCATCGTCGCCATTGGCTACTTCGCCGCGACAACCCTGCATGACACCTGGATTTTTGTCGCCATGGTGTGCGGTGGCTTGGCGTCCTTCACCAAGATCTGCGTGATGCTGCGCCACCGGCGCTGGACTAAGACCGGTCACCCCACCTCTTTGACACCGAAAGACTGGGAGCTTGCGCATGCTCTTCTCACATTTCTCGTCGCCGCCTCGGTCGGCGCGATCTCCGCACTGATCTTCCGGTCCTCCGATTTCTCCCTGCACGTGCTGGCAACGGCGCTGCTGTTCGGTTATGCAGCCGGCGTCGCCAGCCGCATGTCGGTTCGACCTCTCATATCAGTGACCGCACTCACTATCGCGGCCGTGCCGACCACGATCTCGGCCGCCTTCGCGGGCGACGCGGCGCACTGGTTGCTGGCCACGATGTTCGCTGTCTTCCTGCTCGCGGCGATGCAGAGCGTGTCGCATGTGTATCGAACGGCGTCACAGCAGATCCTGCTGCGGCTTGAGATGGAGCGCCTTGCGCGTGCCGACCCTTTGACCGGCCTTGCCAATCGCATTGCGCTTCGCGAAGGCTTTAGCGGTATTTCGCGCATGACGGGCACGATGATTGCCGTTCATTGCCTTGATCTGGATGGCTTCAAGGCTATCAACGATCGCCTCGGGCATGCCGCGGGCGATGACCTGCTGATCGGCGTCGGCGCCCGGCTTCGGGACCTCCTTCAGCCCCATGACATCGCCGCACGTGTTGGCGGCGATGAGTTCGTCGTCGTTCAGACTGAGGTCCGCAACGCAGCAGATGTCGAGCGCATGGCCCATGACATCGTGCGGTCGTTGACAACGCCATTTAACCTCTCAAATGAACCGGTCCGCGTGGGCGTCAGCCTCGGATATACGGCTGAAGCGGCCAAGGATGCGGAGTTCAGCACCATGATACGCCTGGCGGACGCTGCTTCCTACCGGGCAAAGCGCAACGGCGGTGGCGTGGAGAAAGAACTGCCTTCCCTCCAGGAAAAATTTCCCGTGGCGGCTGCCTGAAGCTAGGCCGTCGTATCTTTGCGACTTCCGGCCATCCAGTGCGACCAGAATGCCATCGTGTCGCCCGTGCTGGAACTTTCGTGCCTGTCTCGAATTTAAGAACGATGGCACATACTGCGAAAACCACACCCCGACAGGATCAACAGCCCGACACTCGCGACAGGCTGATTGTGGCACTTTATGCGCAATTGAAAGCGGAACGGGAGACGCGTGAGGCCATGGAGTGGGTCGCGCGGCACGGTGGGCTTTCGCCGGATGTGATGGAGGCCATGGCGTCCGACCCTGTTCCGGTGTTTTCGCAGGAAGATATCGTGGCCGTCGAGCGGATAATCGACCGCGAGCGTTCCAGTAAAAGTTAGAGCGTAAAAAGGAGGCTGGCGATGGCGCCAAGAGCCGTGTGGAGAGGCACTATCAAATTCGCTGATTTTCAGTGCGATGTCGGACTCTACACCGCGATCTCATCGTCGGAAAAAATCTCCTTCAACATCATCAATCGAAAGACCGGCAACCGCGTCGAGCGACAGTATCTCGACAGCGAGACCGGCGACAAGGTCGAGCGCGATCAGCAGGTCAAGGGTTATGAGCTTGAGAATGGCGACCACATCGTCATCGAAGGCGACGAGCTTTCTGAGTTGATGCCGGACGGCAACAAGGTCATTCGGGTGAAAAACTTTCTAGAATGCGATGAAATCGACAAACTCTATTTCGACAAGCCCTATTATCTCTCGCCTTCGACCGACGAGGACCGCGAAGCGCTTTCACTCCTGGCGCAGGCGCTGCGGGAGCGTCAGGTCGCAGCTCTTGCAGAAGCAATCCTTTTTCGTCGCAACAGAATGCTGTTGATCCGGCTCGACGGGGACGCCGTAATTGCCACGACCTTGAACTATGACTACGAGGTGCGCTCGCAGACCGCTGCCTTCAAATCAATCCCCGACATCGAGTTTGATGACGAGATGCTGGAACTCGCAGGCCACATCATCAAGAAGCGAGCCGGCAAATTCGATCCGTCGCAATACAGCGACCGCTATAATGATGCTTTGACGGAACTGGTGCAGGCGAAGATCGAAGGAAAGACGATCAAGAAGCGCGAGCCCGAGAAGCGCGACAACGTCATTGACCTGAAGGAAGCCCTGCGCCAAAGCGCCGGTGTCTCAGACAAGAAGACGGCCAAGCCAAAGTCTTCCGGCACCACCAAACGCAAGAAGGCAAGTTGACCCATGGGCCTTCAAACCTATAACCAGAAGCGCAAGTTCGATAAGACGCCGGAGCCGAAGGGCGAAGCGGCGGCAACGGCCGGCAACAGTTTCGTGGTGCAGAAACATGATGCAAGGCGGCTGCACTATGATTTCCGCCTGGAAATGGACGGCGTGATGAAAAGCTGGGCCGTGACCAAAGGCCCGAGCCTCGATCCGAATGAAAAGCGGCTTGCGGTCCACGTCGAGGATCACCCTCTGAGCTATGCCGACTTCGAAGGTATCATTCCCAAGGGCCAATATGGTGGCGGCACAGTCATCGTCTGGGATCGTGGCACATGGTCCCCCATCGGCGATCCGAAGAAGGCCTACCGCAAGGGCCATATGGAATTCGAACTCGACGGCGAAAAGCTGAAAGGCCGCTGGCATCTGGTGCGGATGAAAGGCAAGCCTGAGGAGAAGCGCGAAAACTGGCTGCTGATCAAGGCCCATGACGAGGAAGCCAGCGAAACCATCGACCTGATCGAGGAGGCGGGAAACTCTGTCAAGACGGGGCGAAGCATCGAGCAGGTGGCAGAGAATCCAGAGGACACCTGGAACTCGAGAGACGTCTCGTCCAAAGCCAAAAGTGCGAAAACGACCGGCAAGCAGGTGCATGATTTTCCCAAGGCAAGCCATAAGGCGGCAATGCCGTCTTTCATCAAACCCGCTTTGGCGACATTGAAGAACAATGCGCCGGAGGGATCGCGCTGGCTGCATGAAATCAAGTTTGACGGCTATCGCCTCCAGGCGAGGATCGAGAAGGGAGAGGTCGTTCTGCTGACCCGCAGCGGTCTGGACTGGACGGAGAAATTCGGAGAGGCCATCCAACATTCGCTCGCGGCACTGCCGGTGGAAACTGCGATCATCGACGGCGAACTGGTCGTCGAAAAGGAAAGTGGCGTTTCCGACTTCTCCGCACTCCAGGCCGATCTCAGCGAGGGTCGGCAGGATCGTTTCCGCTACTACGTCTTCGACCTTCTCTATCTGGATGGCCGGGACCTGCAGGGCGCTGCACTTGTGGATCGCAAAGCGTTGCTGGAAAAACTGCTACCCTCCGACGACCCTGTGCTGCGCTACAGCGCGCATTTTCAGGAGGACGGAGAAAAGGTTCTCCAGCATGCCTGCTCGCTTGGACTGGAGGGCGTTATCTCCAAAGTCGCCGAGTCTCCCTACGTCTCCGGGCGCAAGGGGCAGTGGATCAAGTCCAAGTGCAGCAGCGGCCAGGAATTCGTCATCGGTGGCTATGCCCTCTCGTCCTCATCGGACCAGGCTATCGGCTCTCTGGCGCTCGGCGTCTATGAGAATGGCAAGCTTCGGCATGTCGGCCGGGTGGGAACAGGCTTTACCGGCGCCACCGCAGAGATGATCTTCGACAGGCTAAAGCCCCTGACGCAGACAGAAAGTCCCTTCTCGCAGAAGCTGACAGCGCTTGCCCGGCGCGATCTTCATTACGTCAAGCCAGAGCTTGTCGCGGAAGTCGAGTTTCGCGGCTGGTCCGGCGATGGCAACCTTCGCCATGCCTCCTTCAAAGGGTTGCGGGAAGACAAGGCACCCAAGGAGATCAGCAGGGAGGTGGAACACGTGACGAAGCCCGAGACAGGTGACGCAGCAAAGACGCCGCAAACGAAGATCAAGTTCACCCACCCTGAGCGCGTCTATTGGCCGGATCAGAAAATCACCAAGGCGGACCTCGCCGATTATTATGCACAGGTTTGGGAGCATATTGCACCCTACGTCACCAATCGCGCGCTCTCCCTGCTACGCTGCCCGGAAGGGATCGACGGCCAAACGTTCTTCCAGAAGCACCCGTGGCGCGGAATGAACAAAGCCATTGGTGCTATCAAGGACCCGAAGGATCGATCGGGCGAACCGTTGGTGGTGATCAGCGATTTCGATGGCATGATGGCGCTCGTTCAATCCGCCGTGCTTGAAATTCACCCCTGGGGTTCGACCACCAAGGCCTGGGAGAAGCCGGACCTGATAACCATGGACCTCGATCCGGGTGAGGACGTGCAGTGGGGCGCTGTCGTCGAAGCCGCGCTCGAGCTTAAATCCCGGCTGGAAGCAGCGGGACTTGCCGCCTTCGTTAAGACGTCTGGCGGCAAGGGCCTTCATGTCGTCACGCCACTGGAGCCGAAGGCCGGCTGGGCGAAGGTGAAAGGTTTTGCGAAGAAACTCGCGACCGACATGGGAAAAGATGAGCCGGATAAATATCTCGCTGTGGCAACCAAGGCCAAGCGCAGTGGCCGTATCTTCGTCGACTACCTGCGCAATGGGCGCGGAAGCACGGCCGTCGCCCCCTACTCCACCCGCGCCAGAGCGGGCGCTACGGTTTCCATGCCGCTCGAATGGTCGGAGTTGTCGAAGATTAAAGGCCCGGCGGAGTTCACAGCGAAGAACACACCCGCGCATATAAAGGCGAGGATGTCTGACCCATGGGCGGATTTCCGGGCTTCCGCCAAGCCGCTTCCTGGCTGAGGTGTTGAGAGCATCGCCCTCATTTTAGGGACACGTTAGGACTGCAGGCTCTTCTTCAGCGCATCCATGATGTTGATGACATTGCCGCCCTGCTTTGCCGCGGCGGGCTGCTTCTTGGCTTTGGACTTAGGCGCGTCCTTGGCCTTCGTCTTCAAGAGCTTCTGAACTTTCTTCTGCACCGTGTCCTGGACCAGCGACGGCTTCCAATTCGTCAACTGCTTGTCGATCTGCTTATCCAGCGCCGTTTGCAATTCCTTATCGGTCTTCGCCTTCTTATCGATCGTATCGACAGCGTCGCGCACCTCGTCGCCATAATGCAGCGTCCATAGGATGATGCCCTTGCCGGATGGCTCCAGCAGAACAGCGTGCTCGCGGCGATAGAGGACCAGTCGGGCGATGCCGACGACCTTGCTGGCCCTCATCGCTTCGCGAATAACGCTGAAGGCTTCGGCACCGATCTTGTCCTCGGGTTTGAGAAAATGCGGACGATCGTACCAGATCCAGTCGATGGAGCCTGCGGGAACGAAGGTCTGAATATCGATGGTTCTGGTGCTTTCCAGACCAACAGCATCGATCTCGTCTTCCTCCAGCAGCACGAAATCGCCGTCTTCCTTGGGAAAGCCCTTCACCTGATTTCTATCCGCAACCGGACGATGGGTGACGCTGTCCACATAGCGGCTTTCGACGCGATTGCCCGTCTCCCGATTGATGACGTGGAAGCGGATCTTGCCGCTTTGAGAAATGGCAGGCGTGAGCGAGACCCTTGCCGTCACGAGCGACAGCCTCAGATGACCTTTCCAGAATGTCTGTCTCGGCATGGAAACTCCTTGAGGTGCGAGGCTGGGTTGCAGCAACCTTCTCTAATCCACGGAGGAGACAGGAAGTTCCCAGGCGTCAGATCCAGCCATCTCCATTTTTTCGCAGCAAGGGTGTGGAGAACGCCGCGCGCACGCGCGTCGGCCATTTGGAGTCTAGGCTTTCCAACGCGTCGCGCCAGCGTTCCGATTGCAACATGGCCGCACCGATAACGACTGGCTCGATGCCGGAGGCTTGGAGCAGGGAGAGCCCGGCGAGGATCGATGTTCCGCTGGAAATGACATCATCGATGAGTGCCACGCGCCGCCCCTTCAGAAGCGGCAACATGCGCGGATCGATATAGAGCCGCTTTTCCTGCTTCGTGGTGATGGACGACATCGGCACTGACAGCTCGTCCAGATACCAAAACTTTCGCGATGTCCCGAGCGGTACATAGCGCGAATGACCGAGGCGGCGGGCCACCTCGCTTGCCAGCGTCAGGCCAAGTGTCGGCAGTCCCACCACCACACCCGGCTCGAAGGACTTCAGCTTGGCCGTAAGATCGTCTGCCAGAGCGCCCAGCACCGTGAAGGAAGCCTGATTGATGATCAGCGAGGCGAGCGCATGGTCTCCATCGCTCAGCGGCCGGATCGGCAGCCGAAGCTGGCGGCCATCATCCAGCGTAACTGGGTAGAAGCCGACCTTGGTCCCGTCTTCGGGAAAGCTGCCGGGCTCATGCAGATCTTGCCAGAACTCGTGGGGCTTCATCGCGCGTCCTTCCTCATCACTCTTTTCCGAACCATCGTCCGATTCCTGTTAAATGCCCTATTAAATCCAAAGCGCTTTTGCACTAGAAATGAGATCGACAGACGAGCCGTGTCCCTCGGCTTTAATGCACAGATCCCAAGGATTTCCCTTATGACCGCCTCGACCATGACCGCCGACGAGCTCTCCCTTTTGACGGCGCTGCGTCGCGATCTGCATGCGCATCCAGAGCTCGGCTTCGAGGAAGAACGCACCAGCCAGATCGTCACCTCTCTTCTGGAGGAGGCGGGCATTGCTGTCCATCGCGGTCTTGGAGTCACAGGCGTTGTCGGCACACTTCAGGTGGGAAACGGCACGCGCCGCATCGGACTGCGCGCCGACATGGATGCGCTTGCCATGCCGGAACTGGCGGAGAGACCTTACAAGTCGACGGTTCCGGGAAAGATGCATGCCTGCGGCCATGACGGCCACACCGTCATGCTCCTCGGTGCTGCCCGCGCGCTTGCTGCCGATCGCGGTTTCTCCGGCACGGTGCATTTCATTTTCCAGCCTGCGGAAGAGGGCCGTGGCGGAGCGAAGAAGATGGTCGAAGACGGGCTCTTCGAACTTTTCCCATGCGATGCGGTCTACGGTCTCCACAATATGCCGGGTCTCGATACGGACGAAATGGCAGTGGTCGGAGGACCGCAGCTTGCCTCGTCCGATAGCTGGCGCGTTGTCTTCAAGGGCGTCGGGACCCATGGGGCGAAACCGCATCTTGGCCGCGATCCGATCACCGCTGCGGCAAGCTTTCTCTCCTCGTTGCAGAGCATCGTCGGACGTGTCATCGATCCGCTGCAGCCCGCCGTCGTCAGTGCCTGTTCGCTTCAGGCAGGAGACCCGAATGCACTGAACGTCATTCCCGACCTCGTGCATATCGGCGGCACGGCGCGCGCCTATGCTGCCCATGTGCGCGATCAGCTGGAGGAAGAAATCGGTCGCCTGGCAAGCGGCACAGCATCCATGTTCGGCATCGAAGCAAGCTACGAGTTCACCCGTCGTATTCCGCCTGTCGTCAACGATGCCCATGCGACAGAGCGGGCGCTAAACGCGGCGCGAAGCGTCTTTGGGGCGAAAGTCCGGACGGCCTTTCCGCCTTCCACCGCTGGCGACGACTTCGCCTTCTTTGCCGGCGAAGCACCCGGCTGCTATGTCTGGCTAGGCAACGGCCCTGCGGTGGACGGCGCGCTGCATCACAACACCTCCTATGACTTCAACGATGACGCGATCGCCTCCGGAGTTGCTTTCTGGAAGACCCTGGTGAAGCAGGAACTGGCAGCGGAATAGCTGGTCTTGCGCGAGAGCCTCGGGGGCGAGCGTTGATGAAGGAAATCCTCAAGCTTCTGCAAACGCGGCAAGAAGGCGAGGTGCATTTGGAAGAAGACGTGGCAGCTTCGGCGCCCGCTGACGCCGAACCGGTAGCAGCATATTGGGGGCGGAGCCTGAAGAGATGTAAGCTCTACGGGCTCGGACCGCATCTGCCATCGTGGAAAGCGCCGCTGCCGATCACCGTTCTGGGCAGACTATTTTTTGTCACGAGGCAGTTATCGTCTTGAACTCCAGGTCAGGAACGTCTCTGGTCTGACACCATCCGTCCGTGCTTTCTCGATCAGCGGCCCGAGGGTGTCCTTGACGAACTCTTCCATTGTCGTGGGCAGCACCGGGCGATCATCGCGGAACTTAACCCGCCCATCATTAAGAGCCGCCGCGGTGTTCTTGTCATAGACCCACCGATCTAGCGTCCCGAACCTCTCCCGGAAGACCGTCTCGACCTCGTGACTGGTGGGATCGACGAAGCGATAATCCACCTCTCGACCGAGCGCCCGACCGATGATCGCGGCGATCTCGGACATCGTGTAATCGATGCCCAGTTGTTTCACGGACCGGTGCTCTTCAGGCGGCGTGTCGAACTCCCTGGCGGCAAAATCAGCGAGATCCTGAATGGAAACCCAAGGCGCTTTGACGTGGGGCGCAAGCGTAAAGCCGATCCTATCATGTTTGGCAATCGCCTCCGCCCATCTGGACAGGTCCTCCATGAACCAGCCACCTTGGAGGTGCACTAGCTTGATGTCCCGTAACCGGTTGAGGATCTGGTCAAGAATATGGAAGCCTTGGAAATGGCCGGTGTTGCCAGTGAGTTCGGATCCCATTCCGGTCAGGCTCACCGCAAATCTCACCGGGGAATCCCGAAGTGCGTCGAAGAACCTGAGCGCTACCGCGGGATAGTGCCCATGAAAATCCTCCGCCGTCCAAAGGGTTTTGACCATGAGGAACGCAGCGTCAGCATCTTCGAAGAACTTGGAAAGTTCACCATCACCCGTGTCGAAGCTGCCGATGAACGGTTCTGCGCCTTTCGCGACAAGCGCATCGAGGGCGGGCCCTCCTCTGGACAGGGCTTTGACGGAATGGCCTTTGGCCAAGAGGTTTTCGGTCAGTTTGGTGCCGATCCTGCCGGTCGCACCAACCACGGCAATACGCATGGCTTATCTCCTGAAGTTGTTTGACCAGGACACTAAAGGATTGCGTGGCGTGGCAGAATTGGAGATAATGCCATATGATATCGAAATCAGGCCAATCTCCGAATAAGCGACCTCCTTGTAGTACCGCTTGCGATCTCAGACTCGCGCATGGACCGGCGATGGCCATAAGGATGGACTTCGCCGACTATGAGGCCGAGGCAGACCCGCATCAGCACCCACAGGGTCAACTGATCCTGGCGCTCCATGGCGCGGTCACCTGCACTGCGGAAAGCGGGGTCTGGATCGTTCCGCCCGACTGCGGACTCTGGGTCCCCGGCGGCGTTCATCACAGCAATCAGGTCACACCCAATGCTCGTCTGACGTATCTATTCGTCGAGCCCGGCGCGGCCACGCTTCCAGACGAGTGCTGCACGCTGTCGGTTTCGCCCATGCTTCGGGAGATGATCCATCGGTTAGCGGAGCTTCCAGAACAGGACCGGCGCGACGCGCATGTAGAACGCTTGATGCGAGTGATGCTCGATGAGCTCGCGCTGATGCCGCGTCAAAGGCTGGAGCTCCCTGTCTCTGATCATCCAAAGATCGCCCTGATCGCTAGGGCGCTCCTGGCAAATCCGAGCGACCGCCGAACCCTCTGCCAATGGGCTGAGCATGTCGCCGTCAGTGAACGAACGTTAAAACGGCTTATGATCGAAAAGACCGGATTGAGCTTCGGCCGTTGGCGACGCCAGCTGCATCTGGTGATCGCGCTACGGGAACTGGCGGGTGGCGCAACCGTCCAGAAGGTGGCGAGCGACTTGGGATACGAGTCCACGACGGCCTTCATCGTCATGTTCAAGAAGGCGCTTGGTACCACGCCATCGCGCTACCTTGCCGGCGCGCAGCAGCCCTGAGAATGTGGGCCGAGATCCCGTCCCCCAACCGACATCAAGTTGACAGTGGCTCCCGCACCGTTCCCGTCAGCACATCGGCGATACCCATATCGGTCTGGTGGGGACCTGTGTTGCAGGCAAGCGTGGCGCCGAAGCAGGCCTTGAAGACGAGGTAGGGCGGCTGCCATTCGACGACCTTGCCGACGGCTTCGCGCACCGCCTCAAAGCCCGCGGCCACCTCCGTCAGAGGTGCATCGGATACGAGGCCGGAAAGCGGGAGAGGCAGCAGGGCGGTCACCTTTCCGCCTGAGGCGACGGCCATTCCGCCGCCCGCCTTGATCACGGCATTGGCGGCGAGCGCCATATCCGCTTCGTTGCCGCCGAAGACGGTCAGGTTGTGGCTGTCGTGGGAGACGGTGGTGGCGAAGGAACCTTTCCACTCGCCCCAACCCGTCAAAAAGCCGGTTCGGGTGATGGCATCTGCCTTGCCGTGCCTATGCGTCACCGAGATCATCGTCGTACCATCAGGCGGCACGACAAAGCCGTCAACCACGTCAGCCTCGATTTCGCCCCACCGCGTGAAGCGCGGCCTGTCGATGGTGGCGAGCCGGACGCGTTTGCCGTTGCTCTTCACCCGAAAATCCTCAGGCGAGCGAAGCGGCAGCTTCATGGAGCCTTTCAAAGGCGCCGCGTCGATCTCGGGGATCTCGACGATCATTCGGCCTTGCTCGGCAACGGGCGTTCCACTGACCAGGACATGGCGGGCGGAGAACTGCGTCAGATCGTCGAAAACCACGATATCGGCCCTTCGACCGGCAGCAATCAGGCCGAGATCATTGCGCTGAAGGCGTGCTGCTGCGTTCAAGGTCGCGGCCTGCAATGCCCATTGCGGCCGAAGGCCGTAGCGAACCAGCCGGCGCACCACATCATCCAGCCCGCCGCCCTTCAACAGATCGTCAGGGAAGACGTCGTCTGTGCAAAGCGTCAGCGTCGGCGGCAGATGGCCGAGCCTGTTCAGGGCCTCGACAAATTCCGGCAGCAGATGATCGTGGGAGCCGCGCAGTTCAATGGTCAACCCGGCGCGCAGCTTCGCCATCAGGTCGTCCGCTGATGTGAGTTCGTGGTCGGAGGTAACACCGGCTGCCATAAACGCGTTGAGATCGGCACCTTCCAACCCACGCGCATGGCCGCAGATCAGCTTATCGGCATGCAGTCCTTCCTGGAGAATGGCGCTCATACGCGGGTCGCGCTCGATGACACCGCGCATATTCATGACTTCGGCAACACCGCCGACTTCCGGCCAGAAGAGAATTTCGGCAAGCACCGTCGCATCGAAATCAGCACCCGCCCGTTCAAGCCCCGGTGCCGACGGCACGCAGGAAGGCGCGAGCAAGATTGTTCGCAGCGGCAGATTGCGACTTGCCCGCGATGCCCAGGACATGCCGTCCAGTCCATGGACATTGGCAAATTCGTGCGGATCCCAGACAACAGTGGTCACACCCTTGGCGACGACCGCAGCAGCATAGGAAGCCGGCGTGACCATGGAGCTTTCGATATGCATATGCGTATCGATCAAGCCGGGCGCGACATATCCGCCTTTGGCATCCAGGACCTGCGTGGCGTCCTGTCTTGAGCCGGTGGGGTGGACGCTTACAATCAGCGGACCAACGAGGCCGATATCGGCGGGACGCAATTCGCCCGTCACCACATCCACCAAAGTTCCGCCGGAAATCAGAACATCGAAAGGCGCATCGCCCCTTGCCGCCGCAACCGCGCGGGCGCGGAGCGCGGCGTCATTCATGCCGTCGCGATCGGCAATGATCGGCTTTTCACTCATCGGCTTGCCTCTGCTTCAAGTGCACCAAGGATGATCTTGCGCGCATATTCGGCATCGATGTCCTCTGCATAATGAGCATTGAAACGATCGGCATGGGCAAGCCGCGCTTCCACGACCGTTCGCCCACGCGTTAGACTGCCCTGCAGTTCGACATCGATGCGAGCCGGTTTCCATGTTACGCTCTCAGGATCAACCACGGCCACCGCCGCGCAAGGATCGTAAAGCGCCATGGCATCACGCCCCCGGCTGACGGCGATGTTGATGAAGCCTTCCAGCATATCGGCTACCAGCGCTGCGTTCTTTCCACCCGCCTGCCGGATAGGCGCCACATCCCCAAGAGAGGCGGTGACTTTGCGGCAGAAGTCGAGATCGACCATGCGCAGCGGAAGCCCATGGGCAATGACGATGGCCGCGGCTTCAGGATCGGCAAAGGCGTTGAATTCGGCAGAGGCCGTGTGATTGCCAAGCGTCACCCCGCCGCCCATCCAGGTCAGGTCGGTAATGCGCGCGGCGAGATCCGGTCGGGCGAGGCAGACTGCAGCAATGTTGGTCAGAGGACCAAGGGCCAGAATCTTCTTTTCCCCTGCCCCCTCTGCCAACCACTGGCAGAGGGCATCGAAAGCATTCGACAAGGGCAGATCGTCCGATGCTGGAAGCGTCGCTCCCACTGTCGGGATGCCGGTTTCACCCAGAATGCGTTGCGCTGTTTCGATCTCTCCGAGAACAGGGCTTGCCCGCCCGGCGTGGATAGGAAAGCACCAAGAGAAGGCCAAGGCCGCACCCGCGGCATTCTTTTGCACCTGATCGAGCGGCGCGTTGCCGAAAACCAGAGAGACTCCGTCGATAACCTGACCGGACGCTGCCACCACCAGAATGGCAGCGATATCGTCGAAACCCATATCGGTATCGATCCACATCCCCATCTCAGTTGAACACCTTGAGAGATGCCGCCTTTTCGACGGGCAGATCAAAGGGCAGCGTCGCGCCGATCTCATAGGACGGCAGGCTCGCATCCACCTCGGCCTTGATGGCCCCGAGAGGGCTGTCGAGCAGATATTCCCGCGTGTTGCCTGCAAAAGACGTGCCGCGCACGGTGCCCTCAAAAGGACCTGAACCGAGGGTTACCATGCGCGGCCTCCATGCCAGTCCCGCCGTACTCGGAACCTGGCCAGAAAGCGTAACTCGTCCTGCGTCCGTCTTCAGCTCTGCGCCCTCCAGACGGAATATGTTTTCAAAGCCGACAAAGTCGGCGACGAAGGAAGAGACAGGTGCATTATAGATCTCTTCCGGCGTGCCAATCTGCTCAATTGCGCCGTTCTTCATCACAACTATGCGATCAGCCAGTGCCAAGGCCTCGACCTGATCATGGGTGACGAAGATCATCGTCACACCGGTCGCCTTCTGCACCCGCTGCAACTCGGTGCGCATTTCCAGCCGGAGCCGGGCATCGAGATTGGAGAGAGGCTCATCGAGCAGGAGAACCTTGGGGTCCATGACCATGGAGCGCGCAAGCGCTACGCGCTGCTGCTGGCCACCGGATAGTTCCGCCGGCTTGCGCGAGGCGAAGGTGGAGAGACCGACGGATTTAAGTCCCGACGCCACTTTTGCATCCAACTCTGCACCGGTCAGGCCCTTAAGCCGCAGACCGAAGGCAACGTTTTCATAAACTGTCAGATGCGGAAAGAGCGCATAGGACTGGAAGACCAGACCAACGGCACGCTTGTTGGCGGAGACACGGGTGATATCGGCACCATCCAGATCGATACGACCGCCTGCAATCGGCATCAACCCCGCAATGGCACGCATCGTGGTGGTCTTGCCACAGCCGGACGGTCCAAGCAGCGCCAGAAGCTCGCCCTTGCGGATATCGAGATTGAGCTTGTCGACGGCCATGGTGGCACCATAGGCGAGCGAAAGATTTTGAAGAGAGAGATACTGTGCGTCAGACATAGCGGGAGAACCCCAGGAAACGTTCGGCCATGAAAACAATGCCGATGGAAAGGAAGGCGAGGAGCGAGGAGAGCGCCGCGACGGACGGATCGAAGACGATTTCCATATAGCCCAGCATATCGATCGGCAGCGTGCGAACGCCAGGACCCGACAGGAAGAGCGATACCGGCACCTGATTGAAGCTGGTGACGAAGCCAAGAATGAAGGCCGACAGAATGCCGCCGCGGATGTTCGGCAGAACGACGCGGAAGAAGGCGCCAAGCCGGGACGAACCGAGCAGAACCGCCGCCTCTTCGATATCCGAACGCAGATTGGTGAGGCTGGCAGAGACCACGCGCACGGCATAGGGCAGTATCAAGGCGGTGTGCGCGAGAAAGAGAGCCAGCGTGATGCCGATGCCGAAGGGCACGACGAAGTATCGCAGCAACGCGAGACCGACGATGATGCCGGGCACGATGATTGGTGCCGAAACAATGGTGCGGATCGTTTCGGAAAGCGGCAGCTTGTAGCGCGACATGGCGTAAGCAGCAGGTATGCCGAGGAGGAGGGCCGCAAACGTGCCGCCGATGGCAAGAAACATCGACATGGCAAAGCTGTTGCGGAAGCTTTCCACGGTAAAGACCTTGGCGATCCATTTCAGCGAAAAGCCCTGCGGTGGGAAGGCCAACGTGTCGCCGGCCGAAAACGAGGCGGCAACGATGATCAGGAACGGCCCGATCAGAAAGCCGATGACCAGCATCAGCGTGAGGGGAATGAAGAGATGGCGGGTCATTTCCTGTTCCTTGCCGTTGCAATGCGCTTGAGCAGGATATTGGCCGCAAAGCTCATGACGATCAGAATGAAGGCAATGACGCTTGCAGCGACGAAATTGTTGGAAACCGTGACCTGCTGATAAAGCAGCGTTTCCAGCATCAGCACCTTGGAACCGCCGAGAATGGCGGGCGTGATATAGGCGGTGAGCGAGCCGGTGAAGACCAGTGTGCCACCGACGACGAGGCCTTCCTTCGTCAGGGGAATGATGACCTTCCAGAAGACCTGGAACCAGTTTGCACCGAGAACCCGCGAGGCGGCCACCACATCGCGCGGCATGTTTTCCAGCGCGCTGATCAGCGAAATGATCATCAGGGGCAGAAAGAGCTGCAACAGGCCGATGAACACAGCCGTCTCGCTAAAGAGAATGCGGATCGGGCTATCGGTCAGCCCAAGAAACTTCAGCGCTTCGTTGACAATGCCCGTGCGCCCCAGAATGACGATCCAGGCATAGGTGCGCGCCACCGGGGAGATCATCAGCGGCAGGATGACCAGATTGATCATATGCCCCTTCGAACCCGGCGGCAGGCTGACGATGGCAAAGGCGGCAGCATAACCGATGACGGCGGACACAACCGTGACCAGCGCGCCAAGTTTCAGCGTGCGCAGGAATACCGCCTGGTTTAGCGGGTCGGAGAAGAAAGTGGTGTAAGCCTGCAGCGTCCACCCATCGGCGGTGCGAAAGCCCTCCGAGAGAAGAATGAAGACCGGCACGAGAAAGACCGCCGCCGCAAAGATTGCGGCGGGCAGGGCCAGCGCCAGAGCCTCGGTCCGATTTTGAAACATGGCGGTCTATCCTTCGACAGGCTGGTCGATCACAGATGAGCCGTCATCCTCGACCGTTGGGTGCGAGGATGACGCGCGACGCAAGATTACTGACCGACCTTGGCGTTCCATTCCGACAGCCACTTGTCGCGGTTGTCGAGCGAAACGGCGGACGGGATGAGCTGCAGGCTTTTGACGGTCTCCTCGCCATAGGTGATGTTGTTCGCCACCTCTTCGGAGACCTTGACCTCCTTGTTGGTGGGGCTATCCACCAGCTTGTCGGCCAGTGCCTTCTGAACATCGGTCGAAAGCCAGAAATCCATGAATTGCAGCGCAAGATCCTCGTTCTTCGTCCCCTTCGGCACGACAAGCACGTTCATGCCGCCGGTCTGACCTTCCTTCGGTGTTGCCCATGCAAGTGGAAGATCGAGCTTGGTGAAAGGCGCCCAGGAGAAGCGACCGATGGGTGCGGCCCAGATTTCTTCCTGCTGCATCAACTGCACGAGTTGCGAAGACTTCACATAAAAGGTGACAATATCGTCCTTCTTGGCACCGACAGCCTCGATAGGCGCCGCGAGATCAGGCGTGTCCTTGTCCATCGCCTTGCCCAGCATATAGAGCGCAGGCGGACCCTGATTGGTGGTGACGTTCGGGAAGGCGATGTGATCGACGATACCGTCCTTCAGGAGATCACCCCAGCTGTCGATCTTCATTTTGTCGGTTCGATAGACGATCGACGTCGCATAGAGATTGACGCCAACGCTCATGCCATCGCCATTCGGATCCTTGGCAATGTCGTAAAGCTTCTCGATATTCGGCACCTTGGCGGTATCGATCTTCTGGATCAGGTCCTTACGGGCGGCGGAAAGCGCATCCGCCATGGAGACGATGGCGAGGTCGATGACCGGGTTGGTCTTGTTGGCCTCCATCTTCGCCAGGCGCTCAACGCTGTTGCCGGTTTCCACGACCAGCTTGCAGCCGCATTTCTGCTCGAAGGGGGTGTAGACGAGTTCCTTGAACTCGTCCTGCGCGAAGGCATAGACGGAGATCGTCAAGGTCTTGTCCTGTGCCTGCGCGGCCCCGAGCGACAGCATCAGCGCCGTGCCGGATGCGAAAAGGATCTTTTTCATGATGTATGTTCTCCAGCTGTGGGTTTTTTATCTTCAGTCTGCTTCTCGTTATTGGCGGCGGAGGAGCGACGAATGACGAGCTCCATCGCCACTTTGGAAATATCCGCGACCACGCCGCCCGCGGCGGGCCGGTTCGCAGGGTCATCACCATCAATGGCGCGAACAAGAGCGGTAACGGCGACTTCCGCAATGCGTGCCATATCCATGCGAATGGTGGTGAGGGACGGCGTGACCACGGATGCCCAGATGAGGTCGTCAAAGCCGGTGACACTTGCCTCGTCCGGCACGGCAATACCCTCATCCTGAAGTTCGGTGAGAACACGCAAGGCATGCAGATCCGATGCAGCGGCAAAGGCGGTAAACCCCTGGCGCACCTTGTCCGCCACGCCGAGCCGGCAGCCTTCACCATGGCGCTCTTCGAGCGACGCGATCCAGAGCGTTTCAGTTCGGGCAGAAGCAGTCAGTCCGGCGCGAATGCCGCCGATGCGATCGTTCTGCACATTGGAATCCGAATTTCTGGCGATCATCACGACATTGCTGTGTCCGAGCCCAGCAAGATGCCGACCGATCTGCACGCCGCCATCCCAGTGGTCGGCGGCCACCGTGTTGCCGGGCGTGGAAGGAGAGTCGATCACAGCGACCGGGCAATCCACATCGGCAATCCGCGTACCACGACGGGGGACGACGACCATGCCTTCGACCCCACGTTCGATCAGCCGGTTGATTGCATCCGTCTGCTTGGCAATCTCCCCATGGGAGTCGGCGATCAGAACACCGTAGCCGGCATCGGCCGCGGCCTTCTCGATGGCTTGAGCGATTTGTGGAAAGAGCGGATTGCCGATATCGGGAAGCACGAGGCCAAGAACGCCACTGCGCCCCGTGCGAAGCGCGCGGGCGGCAGGACTGGGCACATAGCCCATCTCCGCTGCCATCTTACGAATGCGCTCACCAAGCTCCGCCGAAACACGCCCTTTACCGGAAAGGGCGTTCGATACCGTCGCGCTCGAGACACCGAGAGCAGCGGCAATTCCGTGCAGATTTGCGGCGGGCTTTTGTAAAGCCATGATCTTGCGCCCTTGCTTAATCGTTTAAGCAAGCTAGTGGAAACCGTCTCCAATGTCGAGTCCGGCTTGCGATTTTTCATGACTTCGTGCGTGTCGACGATCCGCGACGATACAAGCCAGCTATGACCGTTACTCCGCGGTCGCGGCATGCAGGCGCTGTTTGAGCAACGACAACGCCAGGATCATTCTACAAAATTGATCAACAATAAAATCTTTTGGCTGTGGTGTGGGCAAAGGCATTGCTACGTTTGAGCTGCTTGGGGAACACGCGCTGAAAGGTGGAAACGATGACAGCGACAGTGACTTACATTCACGAGGAGCGGGAGAAACTCGCCCTGGAAGCTGCGGAATTGAAAACGGCCATGCGCCAGGTCGCAGGCAGTGTCAGCATCATCACGGCTGGTCATGGCGTCCATCGCACGGGAGCGACCGTCACGTCAGCCACTGCGCTCTCGATGGAGCCGCCAACGATGATCGTCAACATCAACCGGTCGTCTTCGACATGGCCGGTCATCGCGCGCTTCAACCACTTCTGCGTCAACATCCTGTCCGGCGAACAGGAGGATGTCGCATCCCGCTTTGCAGGCGTTGGCGGACTGAAGGGTGCGGAGCGCTATGAAGGAGCCGACTGGTTCGATCTGGAAAGCGGCGCTTCGGGCTTACACGGCGCGCTCGCGGTCATCGACTGTGCCGTAGAGGATGTCGTGGAGCGTCACACCCACGCCATCGTCATCGGCCGGGTTCTCTCCGTTACCCGTGGAGACGGACGCCCGCTTCTCTACCACGCCGGACAATATCTTCAGATCTGACGAGAGTGACGCTTGCGCAGCGCGATTGCATCACGCTGTCTTGTTCACCGGCTCTTCACCGGTGTTCGCCGCAAACTGCTCAAGCGTCATCGTGTCGAGAACGGCTGCCATGGCATCCCGGACATCCGTCATCGACCGGCGGACCTGACAGGCCGCCGGATCGGAACAGTCCTCGCAGGCTTCAAAGGCCGTGCGGCTGGCGCAGCGAATAGGGGCGAGCGGCCCATCCAGCGCGCGAATGACCTGGCCGATATAGATATCGGATGCCGGCTTTGACAGCGCATAGCCGCCGCCCGGTCCCTTCTTGGACCGCAGCATGCCCTCATTGCGAAGCTCCAGCAAAATCGCGTCGAGAAACTTCTTCGGGATATTGTTGCGCGCGGCAATGTCGCTGACGAACGCGGTCTGCCCCTTATCGAGGCTCGCGAGGTCGATCATGGCCTTGAGACCGTATTTACCCTTTTTCGTCAGCATCGGCGTCTTTCACATCCAGCAGGTCGCGTTTCATCAAGCAGTAGCTTGACCGGACATACTGCTCGGCACCTGAACTTTCAATGAATTCCATGAAAATTATCGAATAGAACGGCCCCGGTAACTCGAAAACGTTCTATTCGAGCCAAACGGCTAGCCGCCCTGCGGGCCGCGGCTCGGCCGGGCATTTTGCGCCGTGGCAAGGCCCCGGATCGCATCCGCATTGCCGGTTGCCGCAGAAGCCTCGAAGACCTGTACGGCTTCACCGTAACGCTTCATGTTGAGATAGGCGTAGCCGCGAATAACCATGAGATCGATACGCTCGGTGGCATATCTCGCCCGCTGATCAAGAAGGATCAGCGCCTCTTCGTAGTGCTTGCTCTCATAGGCCGCCAGCGCGCGGTCGGTGAGGATTGCCACTTGAAGCTCGGTGGCCTTCTGGCGATCCATCGAAGATTTTGTTGCGGAAACGGCGGCATTGTCCGTCAGACCCATGCGAAGATAGGCAAGGCTCTGGCCATAGGCCGCATCACTGCGAACCGTCGAATCGCCGTTCTTGAGAGCCGCGGAGAAAGCTTTCACCGCCTCGGCAGGCCGGTTAGCCTCCATCAGACACCAGCCTTGCTGGAGTGCACTCTGCGCAGAAAGCGCGTCCGGATTGAGGCTCACAGAGCAACGGCCGGACTGGCGCGCACCCCGAACGGCGCCCGCTTGGCGCGGCGGCGAAGGCTCGTAAGCGACGGTGGTCGCTTGCGGAGAGACCATGCGCGGTGCGGTGGTCATTGCGCGAGATTGGGGCTGTACGGGCGCAGGTGTCGTGACTGCGGGCGCGGCAGCGATCACGCCCGCCTGAGCGGTCGGTCGGCCGATCTCCAAGATACGCTGCGACTGGTTACCCCATTGGCTCTGAAGCCGACTAACCTCCGCCAGATTGTTGAGCTCCTGGTAGGTGAGAGCCAGACCATAGGCCGATGGCTCATCCTCCGGCTTCCACTGCAATGCGGTGGAGAACCATTGCTGCGCCATCTGCGGCTGCTGGAAGGCGCGAGAATACCAGCCAAATTCCTGTGCGGTCGCGGCATCTTTCTGCGCTACGGTTTCCGTTGCAATGCGCTGAAGAATATCGGGCTCCAGCGCGACAGGCGGATCAAGTGCCAGGAGGTTGGCGGCTGCAGCGAGATAAGTTGCGCGCGCACCATCGGAGGAACTACGCCATTTGAACATGATGTCTTCGGCTTCGCGGGGTTCTCCACGCGCAACCAGCGCAAGCGCTAAGCCTTCCGAGGCGGAGGCGGAATCCTCCACATCCCTTGCGCGGCGGAACCACTTTTCCGCGTCGTCCATCTTCTCACGGCCGACATTGTACCACCCAAGCAAGAGCGCATCGCTTGCAAGCTTGTTGGTTTCCGCCAGCCGTTCCATGCGGGAGAGATAGGCAGGCGGTACTGTGACCTTGGGGTCTTCACCCGCCTTTGCAACGAATTGACGCGCGAGATCGTCCTTGACGGGCTCGAACTCGAGTTGGCCATCCGGTCCGGGTTTTTCCCGCGAGAGGAGGTCTTCCATCATCTCGATTGGCAGAAGCGTCGAGGCCTTTTGCACGGTTGCCAGACGTTCCGCCGGATTCTGGCAATTGGTCAGCAGGTAGCCATAGGCATCGCGTGCACGCGCCGGCTTCTCCGTCCGCGCGAAGGCTTCCGCCACGCGCCAGAGAACATCGACTTCGCTGCAGGTCAGCAGGCCCGGGTTTTCGGCCGCCACGCCGAGCACCGCATTATACTGTTTCAGATCAGAGGCGTTCACCAGACGCTGGCGCGCTTCGGCAAGATCCAGCATCTCGGTCAGATTGGCGGGCGGCTGCCAACCAGCTTCCGCAGCCTGACGGTCGGCGATAGCCTTGCGCGCCTCTGAATAGCGACCGGTGGCATAAAGTTGCCAGATCCCGTCCAACTGCGGATCGCCCGTGGGTGCGGCAGCGGTAGGATCGGCAGGCGGTGTCCAATTTGGATAAAGCGCTTTCAGACGTGCGATCTCAGCTTGAAGACGCGCCGTGTCGCCGCGTGTGGCGAAGTAACGGAGAGCGCTTTCATCGACGACCGGTGCGGCATCGCCCGTGCCGGTCTGAGGGGCCGGATTTGTGTTTTGAGGCGCCTGCTGCGGCGTTCTCGGTGTCTGCGCAAGATTGGTCGAGGGGGCAGCGCGGGATTGCGGCTCTTTGGTGCCGAGGGAAAGCGGGCTGTCACCCTTCTGGACGTCGGCATTGTTCATGCCCGCGGCGAAGGCGTGCGTCCCGACTGCCTGCATCGGGGCGGAATGAACGGCGCTGACGTGGCCGAGAAGCGCATCGCGCGACTGGAAGATGCCAGCGGCGCACAGTGCCAAGACGGCAGCGGACAGCAACAGTGGCTTCTTGTTCATAGGCACTCCTGATTCGCCTGCGCTACGAAAGACAAAGCCAAGAGATGCAACGTAGATGGATAATAAAGTGTTGACGCGTAGGTTCTCAGTTCCTGTGGAATGGGTTTTTTGCTGGCTTTGCAGGCCAGAAGTGCGGGCATGATGCGATAGCCTGCATCCGAAAGCACATCCTTGGCTGCACCGGACTTCAGATCGAAGGTCGCGATATTGCCGTCCTCGAGCGACATGCCAGCCGCCATCCTGGCGTAGAGATCGGGCGAGCCTGACGCCCCTCTGACCAGATAGAGCGGAATGCGAACGGAGTTGTAGCCGAACTCCTGCGCAAAACCATCGGCCGGACGCGGCTTGGTGCGCACGGATACCCAGTCAGCCGGTAGCTTTCGCGGGCCGAAGGCAAAGCCGTTGATCGCGACGAGACCATCGGCCGCAAGCTTGCCCCATAGAGGTGACGGCGAAAGCTCGTTGAGAAGCGGAAAGGCTTCAAAAATATAGTAGGATGGATTGACGACAGGCCCATCCGGCCGGTCGCTATCGGCAAAGCCGGAGGCGGCTGGAAGAAGAAGGGTTCGACCGCCGCGCTCCACCACCGCCTTGTCGAGCACCGCCTTGGCGATTCCTCGACCGGCGTCTGCAAGGTCCTGGCGTCCCCATTGTCGGGCAGCGAGCGCCAGCGCCTGCGCGATCAGAATATCGCCGTCCGTGGCATTGTTGATGTCCGAGACATGGGGCGTCGATTGCGGATCCCATTTCCAGGCAGCAAGACCATCGTCTCGCACCAGAAGTTCGGTCTTGGTAAAAGACCAGATCAGCTCGAAATTCGCCTGGTCGTCGGCAAGAACGGCGAGCCACATGCCGTAACCCTGGCCTTCGCTGTGGCTGATCCCGTTATTGCCTGTATCGATGATGCGCCCGGACGGGTCGAGAAAGGCGGCTCGATAGCTCTGCCAGTCCGCCGCGTTGATGGAGGCTGCCTTGACGCTCAGCGGGATCATCAGCACCCCCAGCAACAACACCATTCTTGTCAGTGATCTGGCAAATGTCATCACGGCTTGCGTCCCAACAGCCTCAGAAGGATGAAGGTAACCCATCCGAGCACTGACAAAAAGCCGATGAACACCAGCGCGTAGGAAAGCGTGTTGCTGGACAGCCAGTTGGCTGCAATCAGCCGCCAATTGGAAAACGTCGCCGGGCCGGTGTCGAAGAAGGTCTGCTGTTGGGCGACGATCGTCTCAACCTTGTCGGCAGCAGGATCAAAGGTGGCAATACGTCCAGAGAGCCCGCTCCATCGCTTCAGTTCCGTCATCGATTTGACGCCGGATCTCAAAGTGTCGATGGCCGGTGCCGTGGCAAGCGTCCACACACCCTCGCCACCGGGGCTCAACCCCTGCGCCAGCATGAAGCTGACATTTCCTGGCGGTGTGTAGACTTGCTCCGCGCCTGGAAGAAACCGGAGAGTGTCCCTGCTGATATCGAAGTTGCGCCTGATCCACTCCTCGAAGGAGGATATCTGCCCTTGCCAGACACCGCCATCCACGCGCTCGCGCCAGTTTTCAAACAACTGATCGGTCTGCTCGACGGGTGGCGTTGCGCGCCCTCCCTCACCCCAACTCGTCTGGCTGGCCAGAGCGATGTTGAATTGGGCAGCCAGTGCTGGCGGTATCTGGGCCAGCGTACCGATGAAGACCGCGTCTCTGTCTCCCACGGCAGCAATGGAGCTGACGAGATCGATCGCGAGTGGCTGACCGGCAGCGAGTGACATACGGCCGAGAAGCGTCGCCGCAGACGACATGACGTCCGGATCGATCCGCTCCATATAGACCGCAACGGGCTGCTGCGAGGCGTGATAGGGCTGTATCACACCACGATTGGCGGCCAAATCTGGGGCGCGACCAATTCTCGCGAAATTGGGCATGTGGAATTCGGACGTGTCGAACAGCGCAAAACGCGGTGTCCCGCTTGCCGTCGTTCCCGGCAAGCAATCCGAATCCGCCTGCGTCTGTATGACGGCCTCAATGGCAACCGTGTTGGCGCCCGGCACGAAATGCCGCAACGTGACCTTGATCGGCAGGTGTCGGAAGATGCCACCGCCGCGGTTCGAAATCGGCACGGTGGAGGCAATATTGCCGTTCACATAGACATCGATATGGCTCCCGGGAAGCACGTCGCTGGCATAGGCCGCGTCCAAAAGCAGCGTCGCTTCACCATAGGCGGCAGCGTAGAAATCAGCCGGAATGCCAATGGTGAAATCGGTGCGGAAGCGCCGTCCCGAAAATTCCGCACTTTTGACGCCAAGCGACGAGAGCACCAGGCGGCGGTTTCCGACAACCAGTGGCGCATCCGGGGTGTGCCAGTTGCGTGTAGACAGAAACGAACGCACCGATCCGGCCGGACGTTCGGCCGAGGCAACGAGACTGTCGATCGCCGTTTGTAGCGCTTGAGGTGTCGGGCCTCCGACGATCAATGCTGAAAGATTGCTGACGATGTTGCTCTCAAAGCCGGCATACGGGCCAGCCAGGACTTCCGGCGGAACGGAACTTGCGACAGCGGCGATTTCGCGCGATGTGCCGGCCAGCACGATCAGCGAACCCGCCTTCCGCTCCTTCGGCACCGTCGTGTGGAAGGCGATTTGCTGATTGGGCATCTGCGTGCGCAGCGCCAGCGCCTGCGACAGCTTCAGCAACGACTCCGCCATCACCGGGTTCGCCAGGCCGGGAGCCACGATATCGATGGAGGTGAGGCCTTCGCTGCCAGCGCCGATCGCCTGGATGTCCTCGATCGTCTCGAAACGGTTGGCAACATCGGCATTGAGCGTGATGAAGGTGCCGGCGGGATTGATATCAGTCCACAGATCATAGGTGGATTCGACCGTGCAATCGGTCCTGTGACGCTGCTTGACGCCAAGTGTCACGACATTGGCGCCCGCCTGAAGCGTGCCTGGCGGGATGGGAATCGAGACGCTTCCCTCCGCATCGGGAGACGCGATGCTCTTTTTCTCCAACGGCACATTGTTGATCGCGATCTCCAGGCTCGAGCTTTCCGGCGCAACCACCACGGCGTTTTGATACGCGATCGTGACGGCCTGCGCCGCCTGCGCCTGCTGCTCTGTCAGGTAGATCGTCCATTGCCGCTGATCGATCTCACCGGACAGGCTGAGTTCGCTGAACGGCAATATGTAACGGCGGCGCGGATCGACGGATGTCTGGACGGGTAGCGATGGCGCCTGCGTCGGCTGAGCCTGGGTCTGCGGTTGTGATGGCGCACCTTGGGGATAAGATGGTGGAGATGGCGCGGGAGTGACCGGAACGGGCGAGAGCCGTGCCGGTGCCGGCTGCTGTGCAGGAGGCACCATTGCAGGCGGCGAAACAGCGGGCGGCGCAGCCGGGATTTGCGGCATGGACGGTGCGTTTGGCACTGGCTGTGGCGCGGGCTGCACCGGAGCCGACCTTGCCGCAGGCGGGTTCGCCGGGCGCTCGGGAGACATGTCAAAGGGTGCGCTTTGCCCAAACGCGCTTGCCGACAACATGGCGTAAAAGCTTACGAGGAGGAGCGGCTTTCTCATCACTTGGCAACTCCTGCCGCAGCCTTCTGTCGCGCTCTCGATCGGAAGGAGCGCATGAAATAAAACAGGCCGCGTTGTGTCTGGAAAAGCGCGATGCCCATGAAGGTGATCGTGCCCCGGATCAGGCCGGGATTACCCCTGCGTGCGCGCTGAAATTCGGTCCATTGCTCTGAATTGGCGAAGATCAGATCCGCTATCAGGCGGTGTTCGATATTTTCCTTTGGCGCAAAGGTGCAGCCGACCGAGGTAAAGCCCTGCTGCTTGACGGTTCGGACGATATCGATCGTCATCGACGAGGGCGCCCCAGGGCTATAGGGGTCGACGCGAATAATCGCGGGGCGGCCCTTCTCGACGACATCCAGATCCTTTTCGAAAATGTTGATCAGCATGCCGTGGACGGACACGTTCTGAACCGTTGCCGGCAACCAGGGGCCGTCTTCCTGCAACTGCAATTCGCATCGGCGCTTGACGGTGATGCGCCGCGACGCGGATTTCTCTCCGCGTTCGGACACAACGCCGAGAGCACAGCCGGCAAAGATGATGTTGAGCAGGTTCCAGCCGCCAACGACGAGCGTGACGTCCGCCTTATAGGGCTCGGCATAGATGCGATAGATCGCAAAGATCATTGCGATGACCAGCACGAAGAAGATGACGAAGAACGGCCGGCTGATTTCCGACAGGCGGGCTTCGCTGATGGATTCGTCCTTCGCCGTCACCTTGAAGGTCGGCTTGCTGGGGTTGAACAGCACCGAGACCACGGCAGGCAAGAGATGCACCGTCTGCACATATTCATAAAGCTCGGAAATCCACGGCCAGCGGAAACTTCCATAGAGGAAGTTCTGTATCATCAGGTTCACCAGCATGTAGGCCGCCGTATAGGCCAGGAACTCGCCCCCGGATGCAACGAAGATCTGCAGGTCGAAGAAGAGATAGAAGAGCGGCGCGAAGAGGAAGATGGTGCGCGGGAACGGGAAGAGCCAGAACAATGTCGAGGACATGTAGCAGAGCCGCTGGGGGAAGGAGAGCCCTCGGCGGAAAAGCGGCTGGCGGAAGATCAGGATCTGCATCATGCCTTGCGCCCAGCGGCTTCGCTGGCCGATGAAGCTGGTGAAGGTCGCGGGCTGCAGACCGGCAATCAGGGGCTTATCGACATAAAGGCTGTTCCAGCCGCGCGAATGAAGCGCAAGTGCCGTCTCGCAATCCTCGGTAATGCTGACGCCGCTGAAGCCATCGGTTTCTTTGAGCGCCTCGCGCCGCAGAACCGCTGCCGATCCGCAGAAGAAGGCACCGTTCCATTTGTCCAAGCCGCGCTGGATGATGCCGTAGAACATTTCGTTCTCGCTCGGCATGGTTTCGAAGGTGCGCAGATTGCGCTCGATCGGGTCCGGATTGACGAAGAAATGCGGCGTCTGGACGAGAAAGAGCCTTGGATCTTCCCCAAAATAGCCAACCGTTTCGAGAAGAAAATCGCGCGCGGGCGCATGGTCGGCGTCGAAAACGGTGACCAGTTCACCCGTCGAATGATCCAGACCATTGTTCAGATTGCCAGCCTTGGCATGGACGTTGCGCTCACGCGTCAGATAGTTGACGCCGAGATCGGCGCAGAGCTTTTGCAATTCCGCGTGGCGCCGGGTCGCGGCTTGCGCTTCCAGCCCGTTCGGCGCATTGCGTTTCTGCACCGTGCCGCCATCATCCAGCAGCCAGACGGTGAACCTGTCCGCCGGATAATCCATGTTCTTCGCAGCCGCCAGCGTGTTGGCGAGAAGCTCCGCATCCTCGTTATATGTTGGCACGAATACGTCGACCGTCGGCACATAGCCGGGCGAACCAGGACGGCCCTTTCGCGACGGCAACGGCATCGAGACAATGACAAGGCTGAGCGCCAGCATCACCACGCTGTACATTTCGGCGAGATAGAGCAGGAAGCCCGGGATGAAGTTCTCGAGCTGGTTGACGGGCGGCAAGGTGCTGGTCGTGCGCCAATACACGTAGCGCAGAACAATGGCCGTACCGAAGCCAAGACCGATGAGCCGCCAGGCGCCCTTGCCGTTCAGAGACTTGATGGTGGCAAGCAAGGCCAGCGAAATCGCCGTGGCGATGAGATGCGTCTGTAAGCTGACGGGCAATGTGATGATCAGCAAGACACAGGCTGACACGAACAGCCAGAGGGTGAAAGCGATGACCTTGCTCATCAGCAAACCTTTACATCAAGTCGATAAGAAGCGGACCGCTCCCTGGCCTCATGCCACTGGCCCCTGACTGCGACGAAGAGACCAAGTGGATCAGTTACACCTGAAACAGTTAATTGCAGGTTTGTCCGTTCGCCTGACCGGCAACGCAGGCAGGCGAAGGAATGGCGACCTGTTTCGTTTCGATACGCCGCGCTGGCGGGGGCACGTCTGCCGGTCTGCTGCCAGCCGCCCTTGGCGCTGCCGGCGACGGGATGAGGACAGCCGGCCTGGAGGATACGGTGGGCTGCGGCTGCACAACGACCGGCGCCGCTGCGGGCGAGGCTGTCACCGCAGGTCGCGGCTGCGAACGAACCGGAGCCGAGATGGGCGTCTGCGTTCCCGGCTGCATGGGCACGGCACCCGATACGGGATAGATAGGATTGCCGGCACGTCCGAGGCTCTTGTCTGGGTCCTGTGCGGTTCCGTAAGGATTCCAGTTGGTGGACAGATAATTGCCGGTAATCGTGTAGTTATACATCACCGCCAGGAGATCGCGCGTCGTGACACCCGACTGGCAGAGCCGCAGCGTCACATTGATGCGACCGAGATTCTTGAAGCTTTGGCGCGCGCTTTCCGGCGACCTGATCTGCTGCCATCCGTAAATGCAGGCATCGTTGCCATAACCTCTGCCTGAGGCATAGGAAAACGTGCCGTAATTGTTCTGCAGATATTCGGCAGACGTCGCCATCGCCACACCGGGAAATGCGCTCCTGATCTCCCGCGAGATCGAAGAAACACGCAGACTGCTTTCCGACAGCCCGCCCCTTCCGGTATCCTCTGCCTTTTGCGGCCCGAAAAGCTGCACCTTCAGATAGTTCTGACCAGGGGTCGCCGCATCCGAGCGCAGGATCACGTCCTGCTGAACGGCATTGGCGTAATTGCGGTTGATAACGGTGAGGACTTCCGGGCCGCCGGGCGGCGGAAAGATCAGTGCTTCTTCCGGCGCCAACATCTTCGGCCCGCCGGATTGCTGCACGCCGGCCGGCGTATTGCAACCTGAGAGCGCCAGCGCCATGCCACATGCCAATGCTGTCGCAGTGGCGGTGTTCATCACCCCACCACGCCCCTTTGACCGGGATCGAACATCGCGAATCACATGTGGCACAATCATAGTTACGAAATACGTGAGCGCGATGAATTAGCAATCCGAATTGTCGATGGCATAGAGTGATGCCGCATGTCGCGGCGCGATCCTCGATCGGCTCACGGGAACTTTATCGTCTGACCAAGATTGGGCGGATGGTTCTCTACTTGGGCGACGGCCGCTATGACGACTTGACGGACGGCGCGAGGGAATCAAAATACGGAAAGAGAAACAGCATGGAAGAGCAGACCTTGAGCGCCACAACACAACTGACGGACGAAATCACCGCATTGCGTCGATGGCTGGAGGAGGCTGCTTTGCCGCTGTGGTGGGAGGCCGGAGCAGCAAAACCCGACGGCGGCTTTCATGAAAGGGTCGATCAGGACGGAAAGCCGGTTCTTGGCGATAATCGTCGCGCCCGCGTGCAGCCCCGCCAGGCCTATTGCTACGCGGCAGCCGGCGAAAACGGCTGGACCGGCGACTGGCAGCGCGCCATCAATCACGGTCTCGACTGGTTTGACAAAGTCTATCTTCTGGAGAGCGGACTTTACGGCAATCTTGCCGATGCATCTGGAAAGCTGATCGATCCGTCCTTCGATCTTTACAATCAGGCTTTCGCCCTCTTTGCTGCGGCCCAAACGGCGATGGCGTTGCCGGAGAGGAAGCACGAGATGCGCGAGCGCGCGCTCGGCATCCTCTCGCTCCTCAAAGAGCGTTATGCCCATTCCGAACAGGGCTTCGAGGAAGACAGTCCGTCTCGCTATCCGCTCTGCTCCAACCCGCATATGCATCTTTTCGAGGCCATGCTGGCCTGGGAGACGGTCGATCCAACCGGCCCCTGGACGGCTGTCGCCGATGAGATTGCAAATCTCGCGATGACGCGTTTCATCGATCAGGAGAATGGCGGCCTGCGCGAATTCTTCGACAAGGATTGGACCCCAGCACCCGGCGAAAAAGGCCGCATCATGGAGCCTGGCCATCAGTTCGAATGGGCCTGGCTTCTGGTCAGATGGGGGCTTTTGCGCAACAGCTTCGATGCCATTCAAAAGGCAAAGCGGATGTTCGACATCGGGGAGAACCATGGCATCTGCCTACGCCGCAAAGTCGCGGTGATGAGCCTTCTCGACGATTTCAGCATGCATGATCGCCTGGCTCGTTTCTGGCCGCAAACCGAATGGCTGAAGGCCGCCGTTCGCCTGGCCAGTGCCACCGAAGGCGAAGAGCGGCATCGCTATATCACCTCCGCATCGCGGGCGGTGATGGCGATCCGGCCCTTCCTCGACACACCAGTGAAAGGCCTCTGGTTCGACAAGTGGCCCGCCGATGCACCGATGATCGACGAACCGGCACCGGCCAGCACCTTCTATCATATCGTCTGCGCGATTTACGAAGCCGACAGCGTGCTGAAGGCACTGGCCATCAAGACAGCGGGGCCGCGATAAGGCGTCGGCTCCTTCTGCCCTCGACCATGCCTCTTTGATGCCGCGAACGATTTTCGCGGCCTCTTGGATGATGATGAAAAGATTTGCCTCGCGGATTTGAGGCGGCGTGAAAACATTGCTGTCAATGCAATGGCTTCCCATGGACACTGAAGCCGTCATGGTCCTAAATGGCACCTTGACGCCGCCCACAATCCGAACCCGGAGTCCCTCATGCCGCCGTCCCCCCTTTCGCGCCGCTCTCTTTTAAAAACCGCAGCCTTGCTCGCAGCCTCCACCACGCTGATGCGGACCGATCTGGCCTGGGCGGCAGGCAGCGGCGAACGACTGGTCGTGGCGGCAGATTCGGAGCCTAAGAACCTCAATCCGGCGATCGTTGCCTCCAACGGCGTATTCTACATCTCCAGCAAGATCGTGGAGCCCTTGGCGGAAGCATCGTTCAGCGGCAGGAACGGTTTGGAACCGCGTCTTGCGACGTCCTGGGAAGGATCGCAGGACGGTTTGAGCGCGACCTTTAGACTGCGCGAGGGCGTGACCTGGCATGACGGCAAACCCTTCACCTCGGCCGATGTGGCCTTCTCGGCCCTCTCCGTCTGGAAACCGCTTCAGAACCTCGGGCGTCTGGTCTTTGCCAATCTGGAGAGTGTCGATACGCCAGATGAGCATACCGCCATCTTCCACTTCTCCAAGCCGACGTCGTTCCAGTTGATCCGCAACGCGCTTCCGGTGGTGACGAGTGTGCTGCCGAAGCACCTGTATGACGGCACCGATATTGCCACCAACCCATTGAACACCAAGCCGGTCGGTACCGGGCCTTTTGTTTTTGCCGAGTACAAGCCCGGCGAATATTACCGGTTGACGCGCAACGAAAAATACTGGGGCAAGGGTCAGCCGAAACTGGACGAGATCATCTATCGCGTGCTTCCGGACCGAGCAGGTGCCGCAACCGCGCTGGAAGCCGGCGAGATCCAGCTCGCGGCCTTCTCCGCCGTGCCGCTGACGGATCTTGCCCGCATTTCCAAGGAACCCGGTATCAAGGTCATCGCCGATGGCTATGAGGCGCTGACCTACCAGCTCGTGGTGGAGATCAACCACCGTCGCAAGGAGCTTGCCGATCTCAAGGTTCGGCAGGCCATTGCCCATGCGATCGACAAGAAGCTCGTCGTCGATACGGTGTTCCTGGGCTACGCTACCAATTCCACCGGTCCCGTGCCGAAGAACGCGCCGCAGTTCTATACGCCTGACGTGAAACTCTACGACTTCAATGTCGACAAAGCAAATGCCCTTCTCGATGAAGCAGGCTATCCGCGTGGCGCCGATGGCAACCGCTTCTCGCTCAAACTGTTGCCCGCGCCGTATTTCAACGAAACCAAACAGTTCGGCGCCTATCTTCGCCAAGCACTGTCTGCCATTGGCATCGATGCGCAGCTGGTGAACAACGATGCGGCCGCGCATCAGAAGGCGGTCTATACGGATCACGCCTTCGATCTCGCGGTAGCACCCACCGTCTTCCGCGGCGATCCCGCCATATCCACCACCATCCTGGTAAAATCAGGAACACCCGCCGGCGTGCCCTTCTCCAACCAGGGCGGTTACGAGAACAAGGAACTCGACGCCATCATCGACAAGGCGGCGCAAACGGTGGACGAAAAGCAGCGTACCGAACTCTACAAGGTGTTCCAGCAGAAGGTCAAAGAGGACCTGCCGATCATCAACGTGGCCGAGTGGGGCTTCATCACCGTGGCCCGCAATACGGTGAAGAACGTCGCCAGCAATCCAAGATGGGCGGTTTCAAACTGGGCGGACACCGCCATCGAGGAGTGAGGTGGGAGGCGCAGGCCGCATTCTCCGTCGCAGGCTGATCAGCGCCATTCCGGTGCTGATCATCGTGCTCCTCTTCACCTTCCTGCTGTTGGAAAATGCGTCGGGCGACGCAGTCGACGCCTATCTGGTGTCGATTGGTGGCGGAGATGCCAGCCTGCGAGACAGCCTGCGGACGCAATATGGGCTGGATCACTCGGCCCTATGGCGGCTGTGGCTTTACGCCACCTCCGTCCTGAAACTCGATCTCGGCTGGTCGGTCGCCTTCGACCGCCCTGTGCTGTCGCTGATTATGGAGCGTTTGCCGAACACGCTGCTTTTGATGGGAAGCGCGACGCTCTTGTCCTTCATTCTTGGCACTGCTCTGGGGATTGTCGCTGGAGCAAAGCCGGGAAGCCTGCTGGACCGTGCGCTATCATCTGTATCACTTGCACTGTATGCCGTTCCAGGGTTCTGGCTCGGTCTCGTCCTGGTGCTCGTCTTCGCAGTCAAGCTTCGCTGGCTCCCTACATCCGGTCTGGAAACCATCGCTTCCGGTAAGCAAGGTTTCGCACGCGCCCTCGACATTGCGCGGCATCTCGTTCTTCCCGTTGCGAGCCTTGGCCTGATCTATCTCGGTCTTTTCCTGCGCGTGATGCGAAGCGCCATGGGCGAGATCTGGCGGATGGAGTTCGTCTCCTTTGCCCAATCGAAAGGACTGTCACGCGCGCGGGTGGTGCTGCGTCATGTTGCCCGCAATGCCGCCCTTCCCCTTCTCACCGTGCTTGGCCTTCAATCCGCTATGATGCTGGGCGGCTCCGTTGTGATAGAAAGCGTCTTCGCCATTCCGGGCTTCGGCAGATTGGCGCAGGAGGCGGTGGCAGGGCGGGATACACCCTTGCTGATGGGAATCATCCTCGTCAGCGCCGTTTTCGTCATCCTCGTCAATCTGATCGTCGACTTGCTCTACGCGCTTCTCGATCCGCGTATCGGCGCCGGGGAGGAAACGGCGTGACGGTTCTTAGCCAAGTGTTCCGCAGCCGCGAAGGCCTGGTCGGTCTCGCAATCCTTTTCGTCGTGGCAGCTTCTGGCCTTTCAGCGCCTTTTGTCTTTCCCAACGATCCGCTTTCCATCGTCGCCGCGCCACTCATTCCGCCATTCACCGACCGCGCCCTGCCGCTCGGAACCGATACGCTTGGACGCGATGTTCTGGCCTGCCTGTTCCACGCTGCGCGCAGTTCGCTGCTCGTCGGTCTCTGCGCTGCCGCCGCAGCCCTTCTGATCGGCACCGTCATGGGAACGCTTGCGGGCTTTGCTGGCGGTATCATCGATGAGGCGTTGATGCGGATCACCGATGCCTTTCAGATCGTGCCGAGCTTTCTTCTGGCACTTGCCTTCGTCAGCACCATCGGTCCATCGCTGCCCATCGTGGTCATTGCCATCGCGCTCGGCGCCTGGGCCGACCCGGCGCGATTGACACGCGCGCAGGTGCTGTCGATCCGCGAGCGCGACTATGTGGCCTCGGCGCGCACCATCGGCATGCACCCAATGGAAATTGCCTTCCGCCAAATTCTCCCCAACGCCTTGCCGCCGGTTATGGCGCTCGCCGCCATCATCGTCGCTGCGGCAATACTCACCGAAGCCGCGCTCTCCTTTCTCGGACTTGGAGACCCGAACATCGTGACCTGGGGTGGGATGATTGCCGAGGGGAGAAACGTGCTTCGCTCGGCGGCCTACCTCTCCATTATCCCCGGCATGGCTCTGCTCGCTACTGTCCTTGGGGTCTATCTGCTGGGTGAGGGCATCAACAAGGCGTTCGCCGGTCAAGGGGCTGCGCGATGAGCCTTGCCCCGCTTCTGAAAATCGAAGGGCTCAGCGTCACCTACCACTGCGCCGCGCAACCGTCCTTGCGCAACGTATCGCTTCAGCTTCAGGAAAAGCAGCGCCTGGCGATCATCGGCGAAAGCGGATCGGGCAAAAGCACGTTGGCACGCTGCATCGCCGGCTTGTTGCCGCGCGGAGCCAAAACCGAAGGTCAGCTGATCTGGAATGGACACCCCGATAAGAGCCACCAAGCACGATTCCCAACGCCGGGCCGCGATATCGCCTATATCTTTCAAGACCCGAGCGCCAGCCTCAACCCGGTACTGACGATTGGCGAACAGGTGGCCGAGGCTGCGATCCGTCATCTTCGCCTCACCCGAAAACAGGCGCGGGCTCACGCCCGGGATTTGCTGACAGAGGTACAACTGCCGAACCCTGATGCCTTGCTGTCGGCCTATCCGCATCAAATCTCCGGCGGGCAGCGGCAACGTGTGGCAATTGCGGCCGCCATCTCCGCAGCGCCCAAAATCCTTATTGCCGATGAGGCCACCAGCGCGCTCGACACAATCACGCAAGCGGCGATCGCCCGGCTTCTCGGCCGCCTTGTCAGCGCCAATGGCATGACGCTGATTTTCATTACCCACGATATCGCGCTGGCCTCCAGCCTTGCGGACGAGATCGCGGTGTTCCAATCGGGCCGACTTATAGAGTCGGGCAAGGCGCAGGATGTGCTCTCGAATCCGGCAAGCGGCGATACCAAACGTCTCCTCTCATCGCACCTTGATCTGACCACCCCACCGCAGATCCGGAGGGCTAGTTGATGGAGCCTTTCTTCTCCGTCAACCACCTCTCCAAGCGCTACCAAGCGCGCGGACGAACGGTCCAAGCACTCGACGATGTTTCCTTCACGCTGGCGCGCGGCGAAACGCTTGGGCTGGCAGGCCCGTCCGGGTGCGGGAAATCGACGCTCGCGCGCATTATCATGCGGCTTTCGCCCGCAGATGGCGGCGAGGTGCGCTTTCAAGGCCAGAACTGGCTGGCCCTTTCGGGTCAGGAGCTGAGAGCCGCCCGTCGCCATGTGCAGATGGTGTTTCAGGATACCCATGGCGCGTTCAATCCGCGCGCCACGGTGGCAGATGCGATCGGTGAACCGTTACGAATCCACAGGATCGTCGCGCCCCGCGATCGACAAGCCGAGATCGTCCGGCTGTTGGAGCGGGTTGGGCTTGGCGCGGACTACGCTGCACGTCCTGTTCTCCAACTGTCGGGCGGCCAGCGACAGCGTGTCGCAATCGCCCGGGCCATCGCCTGCCGCCCGTCCCTGTTGGTGATGGATGAGGCCGTTTCCGCGCTCGACGTTTCCGTCCGCGCCCAGATCCTCGAATTGCTGGTATCCCTTCAAAGCGAGACCGGCCTTTCCTGTCTGTTCGTCTCGCATGATCTCGCGGTCATTCGTGCCGTCTGCCATCGCGTTGCCGTCATGGAGATGGGGCGCGTCGTCGAACAGGGAGAGACGGACAGCGTGATCTCGAACCCACAGTCGGATACAGCAAGACGGCTGATCGCCGCCGTTCCCACACTTCGTAAGGACCAAAGCCATGCCTGATCGCAACTGGAGCCATCTGCTCGACGTGCCCGCCTTTCCTTCGGAGCGTTACGCAAAGCTTGCAGACCGATTGGCGGCCCTTATGAAGACACGTAACGATGTGCTTCTCATTCAGGCCGAGGCAGTCTTGGCGCTGGAAGCCGTCGCCACCAGCCTTGCGCGAACTGGCCTGAAAGCGCTGAACATCGTGACGAGCCCCTATGGTGCATGGTTCGGCAACTGGCTGAAGCGCGGGGGCAGCGATGTCATCAATCTCGTGGCGGAGCCCGGACGACCGGTCGCGATAGAGGCTGTGCGACAGCACCTGGACCAACATCACGATATCTCTGTGCTGTCACTGGTCCATGCCGAATCCGCCACCGGCATTCTCAATCCGCTGGAAGATATCGTTCGGCTTGCAAGTGAAAGAAGTGTGCTTACGATTGTGGATGCGGTCGCATCGATTGGCGGCCATGCTCTCAATGTGGATGGAGACGGCATCGATATCGTCGTGATCGGTCCGCAAAAATCGCTCGCAGGGCCGGCGGGCGTCTCGGCAATCTCGGTCAGCGACCGCGCCTGGGCGATGCTGCAGCATGAGGGCGCGCCACGCAATTCGATGCTGTCCCTTCTCGATCAGAAAGAGCAATGGCTCGAGACCGGCAGAGGCGCTCTGCCCGGCACACCTTCGCCGCTCGAATTCTTCGCGCTAGACGCCGCACTCGAGCGTCTGGAAGCCGAAGGCATCAATGCGGTTGAAGCGCGGCATCGTCTGGCGGCGAAGGCGACGCGAGACGCTTTGCGCGCGCTCGGTGCCGAGGTCTGGGTCGACGACCATCTCGCTTCGGCACTGGTGACAGCCGTCAAGCTTCCGGCGAACATCGACCATAGCAATTTTCTCCAGGCCGCGAGGCTAAATGGGGCAGATATTGGCGCAGCGGTCGGACCGGGCTCAGATCGACTGGTCCGCCTCAACCATACCGGCCAGCGTGCCAGCAAGGAGGCGGTGCGTGCCAACATCAAAGCCTTCGCCCACGCCCTGCAATTCCAGGGCCACTCAAGACCGGTCGAAAAAGCCTTTAAGGCGCTGGATGCCATCTATTCTTTGTGAGGGCGCGTTGGACCGCCTTCCAGGCCCTGTGAAAAAATGCTCTCACTGAAACGCTGCTATTGGAAGGATCTTTCCCTCCCGTCCACAGCAGTGACACAGGAATCCCTCCCGCAATCTTGACGAAATCGTGGCAAAGCGCGAAACTTTACACATTGTTAAGTTTGGTGACAGGAGGAATGAAAATGGTTGCTGGTTTCAACATGCTTTCCTTCGATCTCTTCGGCCTTGGCCGTCGGGCACAGGAAGAAAAGCTCAAGCGTGAGAGCGGATCGAAAAAGGACCAGGTCACGCGCGACGAGTCCGAGCAGCGCGATCGCGATCAGGAACATGATCTGTTCTTCTGGTCGCTCTATCCGGTGATCTGAGGGACGCGTCCAAAACCGCGCAGTCTCACGTCCCTCAAAGGCGATCCAGTTCCTCGCGATGTCGATACATTGCGAGGAATTTATTGTAATCGCGCTCATAGACGGATGCGCGTGATCGATCCGGCTGGCGCTCCTCACAGCCGGGATACATGGCAGCACCCGCCTTCGCCAGGCTGTCATAGACGCCGCCCGCTGCAGCAGCGGTCATGGCCGTTCCGAGAAGAACAGCATCGCTGGTCTGTGGCACCACGACCCGTTTGCCTGTCGCGTCGGCATAGAGTTCCATCAGCAGCGGATTGTGGATGTGCCCACCCGCGACGTGAAGCGTGGTGGTGCGATATCCGAACCCTTCCATCGCATCCAGAACGTGGCGCGTGCTGAGCGCGATCGACACAGCCGTGCGCCAGTACAGTGCACAGAGGCTGTCGAACGAGGTATCGAGTGTCAGGCCACTGATCACACCTCTGGCATGCGGATCGGCAAGCGGCGATCTGTTGCCATGAAAATCCGGTAGGACATGCAGACGGCTGGCAAATCCCTCTCCCTCCCCTGCCCGCAACACCATGACGCGGTCGACGATGCGACGGTGAAGTGCCGCATCCGGCTCTCCCCCCGCGGCATGCATGCGCACGATATGGTCGAGCAGCGCACCCGTTGCCGATTGTCCGCCCTCGACCAGCCAGTGATCCGGCAAAACAGCTTGCCAGTAGGGTCCCCACAGGCTGCGACCATGAATGCGATTGGGCGTCAGCGCCACAAGGCAACTGGATGTGCCAGCGATCAGCGCGACGTTGTTTTCCACATGGTTGTCGAGGCTCCCGCCAAGCGCACCAAGCGCGCCCGCATAGGCGTCGATCATGCCGGTCGCGACCCGGCATTGCGTATCTAGCCCCAATTCATCGGCAGCCTTGGCCGAGAGGGTACCAACGGCCTGACCTGGTGCTACGGCGCTTGCAGGCAGCGAGGCACGTTCTTTCAGATCGCCGATACCGGCAATTTCAAGATAGTCGTTGCGCCAGCCTTGCTGTTCATGCGCCAGAAAATTCCATTTTGCCGTCAATGTACAGTTGGAGCGCGCAGCACTGCCGCTTGCCTTCCATGTGAGAAAGTCGGCAAGGTCGAAGAAGTAAGCGGCTCTCGACCAGCTTTGAGGCAGGTGTTTCTTCAACCACATAAGCTTCGGTATCTGCATTTCGGGAGATATCGATCCGCCGGCGAAATCCAGAACCGGATGATGCGACGCGGTGAGAAAATCCGCCTCGTTGATGGCGCGATGATCAAGCCAAACCACCGTGTCGAACCGGTCTTCGCCGGTGGTCGAGACCGACACCTGCTCGCCAGACTTGCCGCGCGCAACCAGCGAACATGTGGCATCAAACCCGATAGCAGCCACACGCGCCGGATCGATCGCCGCGTCCGCCATGGCAGACCGCACCGAAAGGCAGACCGCCTTCCATATGTTCTCGGAATCGTGCTCGGCGTGGTTTTCCCTCGGCCTTTGCATCAGGATGGGATGAGTGGCGCGAGACAGCATTGCACCATTACGATCGAACACCCCGGCGCGCGCGCTGCCTGTTCCGACATCGACCGCAACGAGATATTGGCGCATGAAGCTAGTTTCCCATCCCTGTTTTGCCGAAAACCGGGAGAGAACCGTTCCGTGTCTTCACCTGCACGTCAACCAGCCTCTGCTCTTGAGCCTTGGCGGCCCTTTCGGTCGCGCACAAGGTGGACCAAATCCGGCATCGCGTCAAACACGAGATCTGGCTCAAGCGCTGCGATCTGTTGGCGGAATGCGGGGAAGCGTGCGTGAGAGCCTCCTGTAAAAGCAAAAACGCACATGCCAGCAGCCTTAGCTGCCGCAATACCGGCCGGACTGTCTTCAATGACGATGCAATTGGCGGGCTCCGCGCCCATTTCGTGCGCGGCATGCAGGAAGAGATCGGGTGCCGGCTTGCCGTTCTTCACCATGGTCGCGCTGAAAATATGCGGCTCGAATTTTTCGATGAGTCCCGTAAGGCCCAACGAGTAGCGTATGCGTTCCGGCTGACTGGACGAGGCCACGCAGCGAGGCACGTCGAGCCGGTCCAAGGTTTCGGCAATGCCTTCGATGGCCTTTAATTCGAGGCGAAAGCGTTCGAAAAGCGCGCTTCGCATGTGTTCGAGGAAGTCGATATCGGTCTCGATACCGTATTCTTCCCAAAGCGTTGCAGTCATGTTGGCGAGGCTGCGGCCGAGAAACCGTTGATAGGCCTCTTCCTCGGTCATCTGAACACCCAGATGCGCCAGCATGTCGATCAGCACGGCAACTGAGACCGGCTCACTATCGACGAGAACGCCATCGCAGTCGAAGATCACCAAGGGGCCGGTTCCGGTTGGCATGATGTCAGCTTTCGATGAGTTTATCGTCCAGATAGAGTTGCAGCGTCTTTGCCGTTCCCTGCTGCCACAATGTCTTTAGAGCATGGGCAAAGCGCTTGCGGAAGAGGTCGGAGTCGGCAACGTCGCTGAAAATGTCGCTCAGTGCAAGGAACGCCATCGGGTCGTCCTTTGCCTTGATCGCTGCGGCCTGCAGGCGCTCGGCACTCGCATCGTTGAAGACGATCTGCTTCCCGCTGTCCGAGGTGCCGTAGAAGTAGCGGCACCACAATGCCGAGACCAGCGACAGACCGACAATATCGAGGCCTTGGGCGAGACGATCCGAAGTCGAAGGCAGGATGAATTTTGGTTGGCGGTTGGAGCCGTCTTGCGCCAGGCGCGGAATGGTGTCGCCAATCTTCGGGTTGAGGAAACGGCGCTCGATCAGCTCGAAATATTCGTTGAGATTGGTGTCCGGCACCGGCGGAATGATCGGGATGATCTCTTCCTTTTCGAGCTTCGCGAGGAAGGCGCGGATCAATGGATGCTCCATCGCCTCATGGACGAAGTGAACATCAAGAAGTGCTGCGGGATAGGCAATAGCCGCATGGCCGCCGTTCAGGATGCGGATCTTCATGTGTTCATATGGCGCCACGTCGGACACGAACTGAACGCCAACTTTCTCCAGCGCCGGGCGACCGGCGGGGAAATTGTCCTCCATGACCCATTGCTTGAACTCTTCGCAGAAGACCGGCCAGTTATCCTCAATGCCGAAGTCGTCGCGGGCAATGGAGCGCTCGCGATCGCCGGTGGCCGGCGTGATGCGATCCACCATGGAATTGGGGAAGGAAACGTTCTCACCGATCCAGGTGGCGAAGGCTGGATCGGACAGGGCCGCAAGGCCGACCACGGCATTCTTCGTGACCTTGCCGTTGTGAGGAATGTTGTCACAGGACATGACCGTGAAGGCCGGGATGCCTCTGTCGCGGCGTGCTCTTAAACCAGCAACGATGAGGCCGAACACCGTCTTCGGTGCTGCCGGGTTCTTGCCGTCCTCGGCAATGGCTGGATGCTGCGGATTGAACGCGCCGGACGCATCGATGAAGTAGCCGCCCTCGGTGATGGTCATCGAGACGATGCGGATCTTCGGGTCGGCAAGTGCCTCGATAATCGCTTTGGCGTCGCCGACCGGCAGGATGTCGATCATCGGTCCGGTAACGCGGGCGCCTGTTCGGTTATTGTCCTGCTCGACGACCGTCGTCAGGAAATCCTGATCGGCGAGCTTCTCGCGCATGACAGCATCCGAGGGCAGCACGCCAGCCCCGATGATCGCAAAATCATGATCGGCACCGGTGTTGAAAAGATCGTCGAGATAGATGGCCTGATGCGCACGGTGAAAGTTGCCGACGCCGAAGTGAACGATGCCGGCCGAAAGGTCGCTCCGCACATAGGAGGGAACCTGGGCGGTGGCCTTTGCCTGATCAAGCGTTGCAAGCGAGAGTTTGCAGGTCATGAGACAATCCTCGAATAATTCGCAATCGAACCGGCGCGCAAAACGCGCTCAAGGTCCATGTCGTGACGGCTTTCGCCGAATGCCGGCGTCCAGGCACTACGCCCGGATTGCCAGACCATTGGTGTCGAACCTGTGGACCTTGGTCTCATCCGGCGTGATGAAGACGATATCGCCGTGCTGGCAGGCGAATTCGCCACCGGCGCGCGCGGTGATCATGCCGATATCTTCGACGTCGATGTGGAGGAAGGTATCCGAACCAAGATGCTCGGCCACGTTGACCTTGCCCTTCCACAAACCGCTGTCCTTCGACAGCAGCAAATGTTCAGGCCGGATCCCGACCGTCTCCGCCGACTTGCCAAAGGCATAGGCACCCTTGACCAGGTTCATGCGCGGAGAGCCGATGAAGCCCGCGACGAAGAGATTGGCCGGGCTGCGGTAGAGATCGAGCGGCGAACCAACCTGCTCGATATTGCCGCGGTTCAGAACCACGATCTTGTCGGCCATGGTCATGGCCTCGACCTGGTCGTGGGTCACATAGATCATCGTCGTCTTCAGCGTGTTGTGCAGCTCGGAGATTTCCAGCCGCATCGTGCCACGCAGTGCCGCATCGAGGTTCGACAGCGGTTCGTCGAAGAGGAACGCGGAGGGCTCGCGGACAATGGCGCGACCGATGGCAACACGCTGGCGCTGACCGCCGGAGAGCTGCGAGGGACGGCGATCGAGATAATCGGTCAGATTGAGGATGGCTGCGGCGTCATTCACCTTCTTGTCGATGGCGGACTTTTCCATCTTCGCCATCTTCAGCGGGAAGCCGATATTGTTGCGCACGCTCATATGCGGATAAAGCGCGTAGGACTGGAACACCATGGCAAGGCCGCGCTCGGCCGGTGCCTTTTCGGTCACGTCCTTGCCGTCTATGATGATCTGGCCGCCGCTGACGTCCTCAAGCCCGGCAATCAGACGCAACAGCGTGGACTTGCCACAACCAGACGGGCCGACGAAGACGACGAACTCACCGTTTTGAATGTCGAGATTGATGGATGGGATGACCTTGGCTTCGCCAAAGACCTTCGAAACATTTTTAAGCGAAATGCTGCCCATTGTTATGATCCTTATTTCACAGCGCCGAAGGTCAGGCCGCGCACGAGTTGTTTCTGGCTGAACCAGCCGAGCACCAGGATTGGCGCGATCGCCATCATCGAAGCCGCAGAAAGCTTTGCCCAGAACAGGCCCTGCGGCGATGAGAAAGAGGCGATGAACGCCGTTAGCGGTGCTGCGTTTGTGGTCGTCAGGCGAATGGTCCAGAAAGACTCGTTCCAGGCCAGAATGATGTTGAGAAGCAGTGTCGAGGCAATGCCGGGAACCGCCATCGGTGTCAGGACATAGACGATCTCGTTCCACAGCGACGCGCCATCCATCCGGGCGGCTTCCAGGATTTCACCTGGAATTTCACGGAAGTAGGTGTAGAGCATCCACACCACGATCGGCAGATTGATCATGGTCAGCATCAGCGTCAGGCCGAAGCGGGTGTCGAGAAGGCCGGCATTGCGGAACATCAGATAGAACGGCACCAGCACGGCAACGGCCGGCATCATCTTGGTGGAGAGCATCCACATCAGGATGTCTTTCGTGCGCTTCGTCGGCGAAAATGCCATGGCCCAGGCCGCCGGAATGGCGATGAGCAGAGCCAGGATCGTGGAGCCGACCGATAGAACGACCGAGTTCATGAAGGGCTTGAAGTAGTCGCGCTGCGTGTTCACCGTCACATAGTTTTCCAGCGTCCCCGACGGCCAGAGGCTGAAGCCTGCAATCGCTTCCGGCTCCGTCTTGATGGAGGTGAGGAAGGCATAGAGGATCGGGAAGAACAGGATGAGCGCAACCACCCATGCCGCGATGGTAAAGCCGATCTTCGAACGGGTAGAGACTTTACGAGCCATGGGACGTCTCCTTAACGATCGAGGTTCTTGCCGACCGAGCGCATCAGGAAGATGGCGACGATGTTGGCGAGTACGATGGCGATGATACCGCCGGCTGAAGCACCACCCACGTCGTAACCAAGCAGCGCGGTCCGGTAGATCAGAAACGGCAGGTTGGTAGAGGCATAGCCGGGTCCGCCATTGGTGGTGACGAGAATTTCCGCATAGACGCCCAGAAGAAAGATGGTCTGAATGAGGATGACCACCGTCATGGCGCGCGCCAGGTGCGGCAGCGTCAGGTAGATGAAGCGGTTAAAGAAGTTTGCGCCATCCATTTCGGCGGCCTCTCTCTGTTCGCCGTCGAGAGACTGAAGGGCAGTCAGCAAGATCAGCGTCGCAAAGGGAAGCCATTGCCAGGCCACGATGATGACGATGGATAAAAGCGGGAAGCGCGAGAACCAGTCGATAGGTTGAAAGCCGAAGAACCTGTTCAGGTCCGCAAGCACACCGTAACCGGGGTGCATAATCATGTTCTTCCAGATCAGTGCCGCGACCGGTGGCATGACGAAAAAGGGAGAGATCACCAGAATGCGAACGATGCCCTGGCCGAAGATTGGCTGATCAAGCAGAAGCGCAATCGCAACGCCGCCGATAATGGTGATCAGCAGCACACCGCCGACGATGACCAGCGTGTTCCAGATGGACTGGAAGAAGGCCGGATCGGTATAGAAGAATTTGTAGTTGAACAAACCGGCGAAACTGACATTGGCCGGGTTCAGCAGATTGTAGTTCTGGAAGGAAAACCACAGCGTCATCGCCAGCGGCACGATCATCCAGATGAGAAGCAGGAAAACGGATGGCGCCATCATCACGCGCGCCAGGTTCCTGGTGTTCTGCGTTGCCATTCGCTGTCCTCCCAGTATCGCGCGCGGGAATAATACCGCAGGCGGTGCATTCTTTTGATTATGAAGACGATCGAGAAGATCCGCCGCCCGGCAATGGCCGGGCGGCAGGCTTCGGGAGGATTACTTGATGTAACCGGCGCGGGTCATTTCGCGCGTCGCGGTGGACTGAGCGCCTGCGAGCGCATCATCAACCGAAGACTGGCCTGCAACGACTGCCGAGAACAGCTGGCCGACCGTGGTACCGAGCGACTGGAACTCGGGGATCGCCACGAACTGGCCACCGGTGTAAGGCACAGGCTTGACCGTTGGCTTGGTGATGTCGGCTGCATTCATGGCTGCAAGCGTCGTCTTGGCGAATGGTGCCGCCTTCTCGTAGTCAGCGTTCTTGTAGAGCGAGGTGCGCGTGCCCGGAGGAACGTTGGCCCAGCCTTCCTTGGAGGCGACGAGATCGGAATAGTCCTTGCTGGTTGCCCAGGCGATGAACTTCTCTGCCGATTCAGCCTTCTGCGAGCTCTTCGGGATCGCAAGGTTCCAGGACCACAGCCAGTTGCCATGGTTCTTCAATTCGCCATGCGTCGGGAAGAGCGCGTAGCCAACCTTGTCCGCAACCTTGGAGTCCTTCGGGTTCGACACGAAGGAAGCAGCAACGGTAGCGTCGATCCACATGCCGCACTTGCCTTGCTGGAAGAGCGTCAGGTTTTCGTTGAAGCCGTTGGACGCAGCGCCCGATGGACCGGCATCCTTCATCAGATCGACGTAGAACTGCAGGGAGTTCTTCCACTCGGGCTGATCGAATTGCGGTTTCCAGTTTTCATCGAACCAGCGGCCACCGAAGGAGTTGGTAAGCGCGGTGATGAAGGCCATGTTTTCGCCCCAACCCGCCTTGCCGCGCAGGCAAATGCCGTTGACGTCGGCCTTACGGTCGGTGATCTTGCGGGCCGCATCGCCGATGAATTCCCAGGTCGGGTTTTCAGGCATTTTCAGGCCGGCTTTTTCAAACAGGTCCTTGCGATACATGATCATGGCAGATTCGCCATAGAAGGGCGCCGCATAGAGCTTGCCTTCAACCGTCAAGCCACCACGAATGGATGGCAGCATGTCGTTGACATCATACTTGTCGCCGAGCTTTTCCAGCGGCAGAAGCCAGCCTTGCTTGGCCCAGATCGGAACTTCGTAGTTGCCGATGGTCATGATGTCGTACTGGCCGCCATTGGTAGCGATATCCGTCGTGACGCGTTCGCGCAGGACGTTCTCTTCCAGTGTGACCCACTCGATCTGGATGTCGGGGTTCTTGTCGGTAAATTCCTTCGTCAGTCCCTGCATGCGGATCATGTCACCGTTGTTGACGGTGGCAATGGTCAATGTTTCTGCAGACGCGAGGCCGGAAAGGGCGAGAGCCGAGCATGCGCCCAGCAGAAGTGTCTTCAATGTCATGATCTTCCTCCCAGAAGAAAAATGAGCATTCGCTTTGCTCGAGGGCAATTACTCACTTATCTCGACGCAAAGTCAAGCATCCTCCTGCGCTGCAACGCAAAAGAAGGAGCTAATATACTGATTCAAATGATATATTTTTGCTCAGTGCGTGAGCAGATATTCAGCCGATTGCTCATCGGTGATGACGCCGTTGAGCAACCCACCGCGCAAAGCGGCCAAAATGGCGGGCGATTTCTTTCGTCCCTGAGCGATACCGACCACGGTGCAAGTCTCCCTCGGCGGCACGGGAACGGAGGCGACGCGATCATTGATGGGATTGTTCATGATCTGCCCATCCCCATCGAAGAACCAGCCGCAGATTTCGCCTGCGGCACCCTCGGCGATCAGTTTTTTCATCTCGTCAACGGCGAGGAACCCATCGAGACAGAGCGGCGCGTTTTCTCCCAACTCGCCAACTCCGACGAAGGTCACATTCGCGGCAGCACCCAAAGCCAGCGTTGAGCGAACCATGGGTTGGTCATGCAGCAGGAGGCGCTCTTCAGACGATGAGCAAAGAACCGGCAGCGGCATGGGAAAGTGGCGAGCCTTGATCGCATCCGCCATGGAGAAGATGACGTTGTAGTAGGCGGCCGAGCCATCGGGACCGATATTGCCGGTGAGTGAGACGATGCGATGCTGCGGACAATCCATCGGCGGCAATTGATCCACCGCGGCTTTCAGCGTGCGCCCCGTTCCGACGGCCAGCACGATCGGATCTGGCTGGCGCAACCAGCGCTCGATTTCCGCCGCACCCGCCTCGGCAATTCCAACGGTGGAGGAGGTTCCTGCCGGATCGCTCGGGACGACCTCGACATGCTTTAGCGAAAAGCGTTCACGCAGCGCCTCTGCCTTCTCCAGACAGGCGGCAATCGGGTGATCGAGCCGCACCTTGATCAGACGCTCGGCCACCGCCAGTGAGACGAGACGCTGCGCAGACTGGCGCGAAATTCCCATGGCTGCGGCGATCTCGTCCTGCGTGCGACCGGCCACATAATAGAGCCAGCCGGCGCGCGCCGCATCGTCTAACCGTCCACCGCTATCGGATCGCCTGGCCATGTCTCTGCCCTAACTTGTCTGCTCCCCAAGTGCTGGCATTTTTTGCAGTAAAAAGTCAAACCATGAGACACGACAGACGGCTGTTGATCGCGGGTACGAGCCTTCAGCTTGCTTCCTGTACGAGATGACCGGCGGAAACCTCGCGGTAATGGCGCGGCGGCTGCACGTAACCGACAGGGCGGATCGGGCTTTTGATCTCGTCGGTGGCCATGTTGCGTCGAATATGCCGTCGTGAAGGGTCCGGCACCGGAACGGCAGACATCAGCTTCTTCGTGTAAGAGTGCTGAGGATTATCGAAAACGGCGGCGCGCGGACCAATCTCGACAATCTCACCGAGATACATCACCGCCACACGATGGCTGACCCGCTCCACCACGGCCATATCGTGCGAGATGAACAGGAAGGCCAGATTGAGGCTCTGTTGCAGATCGAGGAGAAGGTTGCACACCTGCGCCTTGATCGAGACATCGAGCGCCGAGACCGCCTCGTCGGCAACAATGACCTTGGGGTCGAGCATCAAAGAGCGCGCAATGGCCACGCGCTGACGCTGGCCGCCGGAAAATTCATGCGGGAAACGCCGCATCATATCAGGATTAAGGCCCACTTTCTCTAGCAGATCCGCAGCCTTTTCACGCGCCTGCTGCTTGCTGCCGAGGCGGTGCTCGATGAAGGGTTCCATGATTGCTGCACCCACGCTCATGCGTGGGTCGAGACTGGCGAAAGGGTCCTGAAAAATCATTTGCACACTGCGGCGCATGGCGCGCAAGGTAACTTTGTCGAGCTGCATCACCTCATAGCCATCGAGCATCACATTGCCGGATGTTGGCTCGATCAGTCGAGTGATCGAGCGGCCGGTGGTGGACTTACCGCAACCCGACTCGCCAACGAGCGAAAGCGTTTCTCCTTCGGAAAGATCGAAGGAGACCTTCTCCACCGCATGCACGGCACCGGATTTACGACCGAGAAGACCAGAGTGGATATCGAAGCGGGTCGTCAGATCCTTGACCGAAAGGATGGGCGTCTTGCCACCCGAAACCGTATCCTTGACCTCCACCGCTGGCTGGCTCTCGCCCGTCTTGATATCAATGATCGGGAAACGGGCGGGAAGCATGCGCTCCTTCATCGAGCCGAGCTTCGGGACCGCAGAAAGAAGCGCACGCGTATAGGGGTGCTGTCCGCGGTGGAAGATATCATCCGTGGTGCCGGTCTCGACCACATCGCCGCGGAACATGACGATGGTGCGATCCGCCACTTCGGCCACGACACCCATATCATGGGTGATGAACAGAACCGACATGCCCTCCTCTTCCTGCAACTGCTTGATGAGGTCGAGGATCTGGCCTTGAATCGTGACATCGAGCGCCGTCGTCGGCTCGTCGGCAATCAGGAGCTTCGGCCGGGAGGCAAGTGCCATGGCAATCATCACGCGCTGGCGCATGCCGCCGGAAAACTGATGCGGATAATCATTAAAGCGGCTTGTCGCATTGGGAATGCGCACCTTTTCCAGAAGGCGGATGACCTCTGCTTTTGCGGACGATGAGGAGATATTCTGATGCACGGTCAGCGCTTCGGCGATCTGCTTGCCGATCGGAAAGATCGGATTGAGGCTGGTCATCGGCTCCTGGAAGATCATCGAGATCTCCTTGCCGCGAACCTTGCGCATCTCCTCTTCCGGCAAGCTCAAAAGATTTCGCCCGCCGAGCATGACCTCCCCTTCGATGCGGCTCATCTTCTTATCGAGAAGCCGCATGATGGAGAGCGACGTAACGCTCTTGCCCGAACCGCTTTCCCCAACGATTGCCACCGTTTCGCGCGGCGCGATCTCGAAACTCATATCTCGCACGACGGATTTCCATCCGCCATCGACGCGAAAGGACGTGGTGAGATTTTGAACCGACAGGACCGGGGTCACAGACCCGCCGGTTTCTTCCATGGACGTTCCGGCCAAAAGCATGCTGATCTCCTTAAAGTTCGACCGCACAATCGCATGTCGGCATCATGGTATTCCTCGTTTCGGGTGCCACGGCTCGGCTTGAAGCATCGCCCAGCACGCTAACGCTTGCAACCTCGGCGCATGCCTGATCAGCCTCGCGCTGGTGGCTGCGGCCACTTTTTCACACCGCCACTCCAGTCCTCGAAGGCCTTGGACAACTTCATAACAAAGAGATCCTCAAAGCGCGGGCCAACGATCTGCAGGCCGATCGGCATGCCGGACTTCGAGAAGCCGCAATTGATCGAGGAGGCCGGTTGTTCCGACATGTTCCACGGCACCGTGAAGGCAATGTGTTCAAAGGGCAGTTGCGGGTCATTGGTGGGAGAAGCCCAGTCTGCCGGATAGGAGACGATCGGATTGGTCGGCGAGATGACGGCATCGACCCTCTGCATCAGCCGGCCGCAGCTCTTGCGCATTTCCATGGTCTGGTTGAAGCCGAAGACGGCGCGCGACCCTGACACGTCCGCACCCTTGCTTGCCCATTCCAGAATATAGGGAAGGATCAAGTCCCGGCGTTCCTCGCTGAGCGCCACCATGTCGCCCCAGAATTTCGCCCGCCAGAAATCATCCAGCCCATCCAACGTGTCGCGCGTCAGCACCGGCTCGACGGGAACGATGATGGCGCCCGCCGCTTCGAAGAGCTTGGCAGCAGAGAGGACAGCGTCACGTACCTCGTCATCCAGAGGGAGGCCGCAGCCCGCATCCAGCATCAAACCGATCTTCAGGCCCTTTACATCGGCGTTCAGGTCGAGCCAATCGATTTCGTTGGGAGGCAGCGATGTGCCGTCGCGCCAGTCCGGTCGCGACAGCGTCGCCATCGCATAAGCGGCATCGGTGACGGTGCGGGTCATCGGCCCGGCGCAACGACCGGTGTAGAAGGGATCGACCGGAATACGGCCTTGGCTGGGCTTGAAACCGAATAGACCGGTCCATCCGGCGGGAAGACGCACGGAGCCGCCGATATCCGTGCCGATATGGAGTGTGCCGTAACCGGCCGCCCCCGCGGAGGCCGCACCGGCGCTGGAGCCGCCGGGGTTCTGTGTCGGATCCCAAGGGTTGCGGCTAAGCTTATGGAAGCTGGAAAGGCCCGACGAAAGCATGCCGTAATCCGGGCAGGTCGTCTTGGCATAGAGGATCGCTCCGTCTTCGCGGCAGCGCGCCGCCACCGGTGCATCCTCACCGGCTGGAACCAGTTCGACAGCCTTTGTGCCAAGCGGCACCGGCTGGCCCTTGGTGGCGATGAGCTCCTTGAGCGAGACCGGAAGACCATCAAGCGGACCGAGCGTTTCTCCCTTGAGCCAGCGCTGCGTCGAGGCTGCCGCCTGCCTGCGGGCATCTTCCGGATCATAGGCATAAAGCGCGTTGACGATCGGCTCGAATGCCTCGATGCGTGCCTCCACGGCCTGCCAATATTCCAGTGGGGACAGTGCCTTGTCGCGGTAGAGCGCCAGAATTTCGAGCGTGTTGAGGTCTATGAGATCGGTCATGGAATCGTCTCGTCAAAAATAACAGGAGATGAGGGTGATATCGTCTTCGGGCGATCAGCTCGTATCGCGCGGGTCGAGGAGATCGCGAAGGCCATCGCCGAGCAGGTTGAGGCCGAAGACGGCAAGCGCGATGGCAAGGCCCGGCATGATGGCAAGCCAGGGGGCGACGCCGAGATAGGTCTGGGCATCGGCGAGCATCCGTCCCCAGGTGGCCGCGGGTGGCGGCATGCCGAGACCGAGGAAGGAGAGCCCGGCTTCCGTGAGGATCGCAAGGCCAAGCTGGATCGTCACCTGCACGATGATCTGGTTGGAGATATTCGGGACAACGTGAAGAAGCGTGATCTTGGCGCGGTTCTGACCGATGCTGGTTGCTGCTGTAATATATTCTCTCGCCCATATCTGCAGCGCGGCACCCAGCGTCAGCCGGGCAAAGACCGGTATCATGAAGGTGGCGATGGCAATGATGGCGGTGAACCGGCCGGTGCCGATAAAGGCACCGAGCATCATCGCCGACAGGATGGGCGGCACGGCGAAAATGATGTCGCATATGCGCATCACCACGGTTTCGGTAAACCCTCTGACGGCTGCGACCGTGACGCCGATGGCGGTGCCGATGAAGGCGCCGATGGCGACGGCAGCAATCGCCGTCGACAGTGAGTTCCACGCGCCCGCCATCAACATGGAGAGCACGTCGCGTCCGAAGTGATCCGTGCCGAGCCCACCATAGACGAAGGGCGACTTCAGCTTCTGAACGATCTGCATTTTGGTGGGAGAGAGCGGCGTCCAGACCAGGGACAGCAACGCGACCGCGATCAGAAAGCTCGTAACAGCAATACCGATGACGAATGCCGGGCGGCGGCGGAGCAGTCGCATCATCGCGCACCTGTCCGCAATCTTGGATCGATGAAGAGATAGGCGATATCGACCAGGAAATTCATGATGATGACGAGTGCTGAGAAGAACAGCACGACGGACTGCATGACGACGATATCCCTCTGGGTCAGCGCCTGATAGGCAAGCCGCCCGAGGCCTGGCAGGTTGAAGACATTCTCCACCAGCACCGCGCCGGCAATCAGAAAGGTGAATTGCAGGCCGATCATGGTGACGACCGGGATCATCGCGTTTGGTACCGCATGCCGCCACAGCGCGACCCGCTCGCTCAAACCCTTCGCCCGGGCGGTGCGAACGAAATCCTCATTCATCACCTCCAGCACTGCAGAGCGACAGACGCGGGTCAGAACACCGGCCTGTGAGACGGCGAGCGCGATGGCTGGCATAAGGAGCGCCATGAGACCGGCGGAAAGGCTTGGCGTCCAGCCGGGAAAACCGCCAGCCGGCATCCAGCCGAGCGTTGTGGAGAAGAGAATGATGAGCAGCAACCCGACCCAGAAGCCAGGCACGGCAATGCCCACATGGGAAAACAGCCCGGCGGCGAAATCCAGCGCGCCATTGCGGTTTCTCGCAGCCGCCACACCGAGTGGAATGGCGATGGCGACCGAAAGGCACACGGCAAGGAAAGCAAGCGGGAGGGTAACGGCCAGTCGCTCGACGATCAGGCCTGCCACGGGCACACCGTAGGTATAGGACTGTCCGAGATCGCCATGCAGCACGCCTATCAGCCAATGGACATACCGAAGCGGCAGCGGCTGATCGAGGCCCATCTGTTTCTGCAATGCGGCGAGGGTATCGGGGCTCGCAGAGGTGCCGAGCATGATGGCCGCCGGATCACCCGGCAGCAGGCCCATGATAAAGAAGATCAGGCAGGAGACCGCCAGAAGCGTGACGAACAGACCAAGGATACGTTTGAGGATCAGGGTCGTCATGATCTGCAATCACTGGTGACGCGTTGTGAAAGGCGCGCGCCCCTCTGTCCTGCCGGACATCTCCCCCTTGAGGGGGGAGATTGGAAAAAAGGATACCCATGCCCCATCTCGACCATCCGGGAAAAGCGAGAGGGTGACCGCCAATCGATTCCCCCCCTTGAGGGCGAGATGTCCGACGGCACAATGTGGGGTATGGGTGCGCCTCGCTCCATGATGTTCAATCTTCCCAATGAACGTCCGTCAACACGTTCGACGGTATAGGTTCATCCTGCCAAAGTCCCTTGACCTTCTTGTCCCAGACACCGAGCTTCGGCATCACGAAGAGAAAGAGCGCCGGCACGTCTTCGGCAAGAATCTTCTGTGCCTCACCGTAGAGCTTTTCCTGCTCACCAGAGTCGGCCGTCTTCTCGACATTGGCAATGACCTCGTTGAAGGTCGGGTTCTTGTAATTGAAGTAGTAGGGGTTACGGGAGTAGATATCGATATCCATCGGCTCGGCATGGGCGACGATGGTCATGTCGTAATTGCCGCCCTTGAAGACATCCGCGACCCACTTGGCCGGAAACTCGGTGGTCTCGATGGTCATCGTCACGCCGATTTCTGCCAGCATGGCCTGGAGAACCTGTGAGGTGCGCTGCGCATAGGCCATTTGCGGGGCCTTGATGGTGAAGCTGAAACCATTCGGATAACCGGCTTCGGCCAGCAACGCCTTGGCTTTCTCGACATCGTAGGGGTGCACACCGGTCATATCGATATAACCGCGGTCATTGGGCGTATAGTGGCTACCGATGGCGGTGCCGAGACCGGACCACGCGCCTTCGATGACGGTAGGACGGTCGACCGCCATCATCAACGCCTGGCGCACACGCTTGTCGTCGAAGGGCTTGCGGGCATTGTTCATGCCCGCAACGACCTTGAGTTCGGTGTTGCCGATGAAGGTACCAAGACGTGCGTCGCCCTCGAAGGAGGACATAAGCTCGGGCGCACCAAATTCCGGGAATGCGTCGATATCGCCGGCTTTCAACGCGGCCGCCTGGGCCTGCGCATCGGCGACGAAGCGGAAGGTGGCTTTCTCCAGCTTTACCGCAACGTTCTTGTCCCAATAGGAAGGGTTCTTTTCAAGCTCGACCTTGTCACCCTTTGCCCAGCTGACGAATTTGAATGGGCCGGTGCCGATCGGCGTCGTGCGGTTGTTTTCTGCGCTCTTCGGCGCGACCATGACTGAGGCTGGCCAGCCGAGCCAATAGATGAGGCTGCCAGCGGGCTGCTTCAGTTTCAACACCAGCGTTTCAGGGTCCGGCGTCTCGATGGTGTCGATGGAAGCAAAGAAGCGTTTCTGCGGATTGACAGAGCTTTCGCCTCGGGCACGATCCAGCGAAAATTTCGCAACCGAGGAATCAAAGGCCTCACCGTCGTGGAAGGTCACGCCCTTGCGCAGCTTGAACGTATAGGTCTTGCCGTCAGGAGAGATCTGCCAACTTTCAGCGAGCTGCGGCTTGACTTGCCCCTTGCTGTCAATGGTGACAAGGCCTTCGAAAATGTTCTGCCACGTGACCTGACCGATGGCGACCGGGGCTGCGATCGTCGGGTCAAGGCCGGTCGGCTCGATCGCCATGCCAAGTGTTAACGCCGTCTTGGGTGCGGCCTCAGCTTCGACAGCCGAGAACGGCAGCCAGAGTGCGGTCCCGAGCGCAAGGGTCAGGGCGGTGCGGCGAGAAAGCTTCGCCGCCTGCGAAAAATAAGTGCGTGGCATCATTATCCCCTGTCGGACGGCCCGGGCTTTTTGCCCTTTGAAAGACCATCTGTTGCAAAAAGAGTGGCACGGTGACGGCGCACACACAATCTGCATTTTTGTGTGCTCCGCGTAGCGGAAAACGCTACACGGTCTTGGGGAGGAAAATCAACCGATAGACGATGGACGACGGGCGACAAAAGAAAGACGTAAAGCATCGGACGCGCATCTGAAAGATCGCGATGCGCCTTATGGTGAGGTCGTTGCCTCACGCATGAAACGTTCAATGAAGTCGGCGAGTTTGGAGGCCGAAAACGATAACTGGCGATCCGGTGCGACGCAGAGGTCGATCTGTGTGTGAATGCCCTTCTTGCTCGCCAGAGGAACGGCGACCATCTGGCCGCTGCGCAATTCTCGCGCCACCGAAAGGGCGGGCAAAAGCGTCGCGGCAGCGTTCCCCAGGACCAACTCCTTCAGCATCTCCAGAGAGCTGGTGATAAAGACCGGATCGAGTTCGATGCCGGCATCCGCAAAGAGGGCATCAAAGGCCTGACGTGCGGCAAAGGTTTTGTCCGGCAGGGCAAGCGGAAGTCCGGCCAGTTCCTTCAATGTCACTTCGGGCTCGCTGGCAAGTGCATGTCCCGCCGGGAAGATGGCATCATAGCTGATACGCGTGCGCGAGCGCACTTTGACGCCGGAGAGCTTCGGCGCAAACAGGCTGACGACAAGATCGGCTTCCGCGGTTCCCAACGCCTCCATCGCCTGGCGCGCGCTGGTGATGTTGACCTCGAAACGCAGCTTTGGATATTTGAGGCTGAATTGCGCCAGGACGGGTGCCAGCAGATTGGCCACCGTGGCACCATTGGCATAGATCGTGACGCGGCCGCGTTGCAGACCCTTCAGATCGTCGATCAGCTGGTTGACATGGTCCAGCTCCCGCAGCGTCTTGCCGGCACGTGCTGCAAGGAGCTCGCCCGCTGCCGTCAGCTTCACGCCGCGGCTGGAGCGCTCGACCAGCGGTGTGCCGAAATAATATTCGAGATTTTCGATCTGACGACTGACCGCAGTCGGTGCAACATTCAGGTTCTCGGCCGCCGCGCGCATGGAATTGGTGCGGACGAGTTCATCGAAATACATCAATGCGCGCAATTGCATGGAGCGATCATCCCCGATGTTCGATCAAAGGCTGGTGGGCAGGGTCAACCAGCGCCCCCTCACTGCTGCGGTCATACACCAGGTGTAAGCTGGCCTCAATCGCGCCTGAAACCTTCGCTCGCTACCATCAGCTGTCTCGTGTAATCGGCGGAAAACTCTCTGGTTTCCAGCTGGTGGACATCCATCGACTCGACGATCCTGCCGCTTTTCATCACCGCCAGCCGGTCGCACATGTGGCTGATGACGCCGAGATCATGGCTGACCATGACGAAAGTCAGGTTTCTGTCCTTGCGCGCCTGTTCCAGCAGATTGAGGATTTCCGCCTGGATCGAGGCATCGAGCGCCGATGTCGGCTCGTCGAGAAGCAGGATCTTCGGCTCGAGGATCAGTGCGCGGGCAATGGCGATACGCTGGCGCTGGCCGCCCGAAAGCTGGTGCGAGTAGCGGAAGCGGAAACCCGTGCCAAGACCGACCTCGTCGAGCGCACGGGCGATCCGTGCTTCCTTGTTGTCTACCCCATGAATGACGAGCGGCTCCAGCAAAATGGCATCCACCGTCTGGCGCGGATGGAGCGAGCCATAGGGGTCCTGGAACACCATCTGGACATCACGATAGAAGCTCTTGTCACGTGACTTGCGGCTATAGGTCCGCCCGTCCACCGTAAGAGCGCCTTCTTCAAAATGGTTGAGGCCGGCGATTGCACGCAAAAGCGTCGACTTGCCGGAACCGGATTCACCCACAAGCCCGAAGGATTCGCCCTTCGCCACCTCGATGCTGACGCGGTCCAAGGCCAGATAACCGTCGAAGTCTACGACGATATCCTTGGCAGACAATACGACCGTCATAGACGCCACTCCGCTTGGCGTTGAAGGACCGGCAGCGGATGCCGGTGCTCGCCGATTTTCGGCAGACAGTTGAGAAGCCCTTGCGTATAGGGATGTTTCGCGTTTTGCAGATCGGCGGATGGAAGCTCTTCCACCACGCGCCCCGCATACATGACGAGCACCCGGTCGCAGAAGGACGAGACAAGGCGCAGGTCGTGCGAGACGAAGATCAGCCCCATGCCGCGCTCGCGCACCAGCTTGTCGAGAATATCCAGCACTTCCAATTGCACAGTGACGTCGAGTGCCGATGTCGGCTCGTCGGCGATCAGGAGTTCCGGACCGCAGACCAGCATCATGGCGATCATGACGCGCTGCCCCATACCACCGGAAACCTCGTGCGGATAGAGATTGAAGACACGTTCGGGATCGCGGATTTGCACCGCCTCGAGCATGTCGAGCGCACGCTTCTTCGCCTCGGAATAGCCGATCCGCTCATGCGTCTTCAACGTTTCGACGATCTGGCGCCCGATGGTCATGACCGGATTGAGCGAATATTTCGGGTCCTGCAGGATCATCGCGATCCGCTTGCCGCGGATCGTGCGACGCTGCTTTGCCGGTGCCGTCAGGAGATCGATATCGCCAAAGCGAAGTGCATCGGCCGTAATCTTCGCATGCCCTGGGGTCAGACCCATGATGGCGCGACCGGTCTGCGATTTGCCGGAACCGGACTCGCCGACAATGCCGAGACGTTCCTTGCCGAGCGTAAAGGATACCCCTCTCACGGCTTCGACAAGGCCGGTTCTGGTCGGAAAGCTGACGCGCAGATTTTCGACCGTCAAAAGAGGCGTGGTGGAAGATGAAGTCACTGGCCAGCCTCCTTTGGATCGAGCGCATCGCGAAGCCCGTCACCCAAGAGGTTGAAGCCTAGGCTGACGATGAGGATGGCGGCACCTGGCATCGCTGCAACCCACCACTGGTCGAGAATGAAGCGGCGGCCAGAGGCAATCATCGCGCCCCATTCGGGGAGTGGCGGCTGCGCGCCGAGACCTAGGAAGCCGAGACCGGCGGCGGTCAGGATGATGCCAGCCATATCCAGCGTCACACGCACGATGAGCGAGGAGAAACAGAGAGGGATCACATGTTTGAGCACGATGCGCCAGGGAGATGCCCCCATCAGCTTGACCGCAGCGATGAAGTCGGAATTTCGAAACGTCATGGTTTCGGCGCGTGCAATACGGGCATAAGGCGGCCAGGAGGTGACCGCGATCGCCAGCACCGCATTCTCAATGCCAGGACCAAGTGCTGCCACGAGCGCAAGCGCAAGAACGAGCTTGGGAAAGGCAAGAAAGATATCTGTGATCCGCATCAGCACCGCGTCGATCCATCCACCGGCATAACCGGCGACGGTGCCGACGATGAGACCGATCGGGGCGGCAATGATCGCCACCAGCACGACGACGAAAAGCGTCAAACGCGAGCCGTAGATCAGGCGGGACAGAATATCTCGCCCCTGATCGTCCGTGCCGAGCCAATATCCGTCTGTCCCCGGAGGCAACAAGCGGGCATTGCGAAGATCGCCCTGAACCGGGGAATGCGGCGCCAGGACATTGGCGAAGATTGCGACGAACACCAGCGCCAGGATGATGCCGAGTCCTGCTAGCGCCAGACGATTTTCGGAAAAGCGCCGCCAGATGACATAGGCGCGCCCGAGCCGCGCCTGCTTTCGCGAGGTCGGGCGGTCGGACAGAAGCCACTCGCGGCTGTAGGGTTTCACAATGGACATGGTATCCGTCATCGGCTGCGCGTCCTTGGATCGAGCGTCCGGTAGAGCAGATCGGACAAGAGATTGATGCCGATGAAGACGGCGCCGATCACGATGGTGCCGCCGAGAACGGCATTCATGTCCGCATTCTGCAGGGAATTGGTGATGTAGAGGCCAAGGCCCGGCCAGGAGAAGATCGTTTCCGTCAGAACCGAACCCTCCAGCAGACCGGCATAGGAGAGCACGATCACCGTGAGCAGAGGGACTGCGGCGTTCCGCAGAGCGTGGAACCAGATGATGCGCGTTTCCGACAGACCCTTGGCGCGTGCGGCGACGATGTATTCCTGCGCCAGTTCATTCAGCATGAAGGAGCGCGTCATGCGGCTGATATAGGCGAGCGAGAAGTAACCGAGCAGTCCTGCGGGCAGGATGATGTGGCGGAAGAGATCCCAGAACACATCCCACTGGCCCTGCCAAAGGGCATCGAAGAGATAGAAACCGGTGGTTGGTGTGAAGGTAAACTCGTAGACGATATCCATACGGCCGGGATAGGCGACCCAGTTCAACTTGGCATAAAACACCAGAAGCGCCAGAAGGCCGAGCCAGAAGATCGGCACGGAATAGCCGATCAACCCGATGACGCGAACGATCTGGTCGATGATGCTGCCGCGCTTGACGGCTGCCAGTACGCCAAGCGGAACGCCGAAGAGCGCTCCGATCAATGTACCAAGCGTCGCAAGCTCGATGGTGGCCGGGAAGACGCGCTTGATGTCGTCCATCACCGGATTGCTTGTCAGCACCGACGTGCCGAAATTACCGGTCAGCGCCTGCTTCAGATAGATGAAGAACTGCTGCCAGAGCGGCAGGTTCAGGCCGAGTTCCTCGCGCACGCGCTCCACAACATGGGCAGGCGCGCGATCGCCGACGATCGCCAGCGCCGGATCGATGGGAATGACGCGACCAATGAAGAAGGTTACCGCCAGCAAGCCTAAAAAGGTCGTGACGACGGTAACGATGAAGCCGAGAACGGCCATGCGGCGCCTGTTGGCACGGCGTTTGCCGTGCCTCAGGCTTGCGGGGGTTTCAACGATACTCAATGGACCGATCCTGCCGGATCATTCCTTGGAGATGTTATAGACATAATTGGTATCGAAGCTTGGGCCGAGCTTCAGACCCTTGAGCTTGCTGGAGTAACCCGCAACTTCCGTCTGCTGGAAGATGATGACGAAAGGTCCGGTTTCGAGAACCTTCTTCTGCAGGTCCTCATAAATCTTCGCGCGCTTGGCGCTGTCCTTCTCCAGAAGTGCAGATTGCGTTTCCTTCGTCAGCTCCGGAACGTCCCAGGCATTGCGCCAGGCAAGCGTCTTGTTCTTGCCTTCGTCGGAATTGTCGTAGTTGATGGTGAAGGTTTCGGCATTCGAGTTCGGATCGAAATAGTCCGAGCCCCACTGACCGATATAGATGTCGTGCGTGCGCGCACGGAACTTGGTCAGCGTCTGCTTGCCATCGCCCGGGATGATTTCCAGCTTGATGCCGGCTTGCGCCAGCGTTTGCTGAACGTTCTCGGCAATACCGGTCACGGGCTGGGTGTTGCGCACATCCATGGTCACGGTAAAGCCGTCTTTCAGACCAGCCTTGGCCAGCAGTTCCTTCGCTTTGGGGACATCCAACTTGTAAGGGTTCTCGTCAAGCGCACCCAGCTGGCCCTTCGGCAGGAAGGTCTGATGGATTTCGCCAATACCCTTGATCAGGGTCGCACCGATACCATCGTAATCGACAAGATATTTGAAGGCTTCGACAACTTCCGGCTTCTTCAGATACTCGTTCTTCTGGTTGAGGCTGAAGTAATAGACGGTGCCCTTAGGAGCGGAGGTGACGGAAAGACCTTCCTTCTTGGAAACGGCCTCCATGTCGCCCGGCTCCAGGTTACGCGCCACGTCGATGTCGCCGTTTTCCAGCGCCAGGCGCTGACCGGAGCTTTCCTTCATGTGGCGATAGACGACACGCTTCAGCTTCGGCTTTTCGCCGTAGTAGTTCGGGTTGGCTTCAAGGATGACGGCTTCGTTGGCCTTCCAGCCAAGGATCTTGTACGGGCCGGAACCGGCATAGCCGGTCTTCAGGAATTCATTGCCGAAATCGGTGTCGTATTTGTAGTCGGCAGTCGGCGTCATCGCCTTGGCCTTTTCCATGACGAGCTTCTTGTCGACGACCGAGGCGACGGTCGCGGTCAGAACGTTCAGGACGAAGCTCGGCGCATAGGGCTTGTCCACCGTCAGCGTGAAGGTATCGGGCGCGGTCGCCTTGGCCTTTTCGTTGACATTGTCGCCCTTCAGGCCGAACTGCGTAAGAAGGAAGGCGGGCGACTTGTCGAGCTTGACGGCGCGCTCAAAGGAAAACGCGACATCTTCCGCCGTTACCGGGTTACCAGATGCAAATTTGAGGCCGGGCTTCAGCTTGAAGGTGTAGGTCAGACCATCGTCCGACGTCGTCCAGCTTTCGGCCAGATCGCCCACGACCTTGGAGGTGTCGTTGAGGTCGATCGAGACCAGCTTGGAGTAGGTGTTGCCGGTGACTTCCGCAGCCGACAGCTCGAACGCCTCACCCGGATCGAGCGTGATGATGTCATCGATGGCAAAACCTTCCACCAGCGTATCGGCGGGCGTGGCGGCAAAGGCCTGAGGCGCGGACAGCGCGATCAGCGACAGCGCGGCGCTGGTTGCCAGAATGCGGGCCATTTTATTGAGCGACTTCGTCATTGTTCTCCCCTTCATAGGTTCATATCACTCTTGATCAGGTCGGCTCATGCCAAGCTTGAGCCAGAACACGCAGCCAGTTTTCCCGGCAAATTTTAGCAAGCTCTACTTCAGAGTAGCCAGCAGCCTCGAGAGCGGCAACCAGATTCTGATTGCCCGCCGCATCTGCGATGTCCGCAGGCACGGTCGCGCCATCGAAGTCGGAACCGAGCGCAACACAATCGATGCCCATGCGCTCGACCATGTAGTCGATGTGGCGAACCATGTCGGAGAGCGGTGTCTTCGCATCGTCGCGCGCATCCGGACGCAGCATGGTCACGGCGTAATTCAGACCGACGAGCCCGTTTCTTTCCTTGATCGCGTCCATCTGGACGTCGGTCAAGTTGCGGGCAACACCGGTCAGGGCATGCGCGTTGGAATGGCTGGCGATCAGCGGCTGATCGCTGGTCTTTGCCACATCCCAGAAACCCTTTTCGGTGATGTGAGCCAGATCGATCAGAATGCCGAGCTGGTTGCAGCGCTTGACGAGTTCGAAACCGGCATCGGTCAGGCCGGGCGCGCTATCCGGCGACATAGGAAAGGCGAAGGGAACACCATGGCCGAAAGCGTTATGGCGGCTCCAGACGGGTCCGAGCGAGCGAAGACCCGCGGCGTAGAAGACCTCCAGCGCATCCAGATCTTCATCGATCGCCTCGCAGCCTTCCATATGAAGGACCGCAGCAAAAATGTCCTCTTTCATGGCTTTGCGGATATCGGCTGTCGAGCGGCAAATTTTCCAGCCGCCTGCGCGCTCCACGCGATAAGCGATCGCCAGCTTTTCCATTGCGATATCGAGAGAGGGCTGACGCTGAAGAGGTGCGGCGAGCGGCGTGACATAGTGGCCGTTCTCGTCCGGCTCTTGCAAAATCAGATCGCCGGAAGGGATGTAGACGGCACACAGACCGCCAGCCAGACCGCCAGCCTTGGCACGCGGCACATCGATATGGCCTTGCGACGTTCCGTCGATGAATTCTGCGACTGGGTCCCCGCCTTTTTTACCGTTGTGCCACAGACGCAGCAACACATCGTTATGTCCGTCGAAAACCAATTGCATTTCAAGTTATTCCAGGATTGACGCAGACTTTTATCGTTATAAACCAGAGGCTTATCGACGGATGGGATGATACGAGCAAAGGGTGATCGGCGTCGTGCCGCAATTCAACCAGTCCTCGTCGCAGGCGATCTAGGACCATATTCCAGGTCTTCGCAAGCTTAAAATTGATGCAGGATGAAATTCCCGCCACAAGCATCGGCTTGGCCTTGAAACTCTGCAAACAGAGCGAGAACTAGCCAGCCGTCTGCGCGCGAAACGTTTCACTTTCACTGAGCAGCCAGCGCCTGAAGAGGACGACGGGACCGTGGTTGATGCGCGACAGCGGAGCGACGGCATAATAGGAGCTGGGACTTTTGACCGGGTGATCGAAGGCCTGGACGAGTTGCCCTGACTTGAGCTCGCTTTCGATCAGAAACAGCGGCATCAGGGCAACGCCGAGACCTGCGATGCAGGCTTGGGCAACACTTGAAAACTGCTCGAAGCGCATGGCGGGCGTCTGGTGCGCGACGATACCCAAACTCTTGAACCAGTGATCCCACGCACCGGGCCTTGATGCCATATGCAGCAGAGCAAGACCGGCAATGTCGTCAGCCCTGGCGATTGGATGGCTGGCGAGGAAAGCCGGGCTGCAGACAGGCGCGACCATCTCGTCCATCAGAAAGATACTTTCTGCCGCAGGCCAATCCGGCTGGCCAATATGGATTGCCATATCCAGCCCTTCCTTTTCGAAATCGAACTGACCGATCCGCGTGGCAAAATTCAGCGTGATCTCGGGATGGGCAGCGACGAATTTTGGAATGCGCGGCAACAGCCAACGCGTGCCGAAGGTGGGCAGCATGGCGAGATTGAGCGTATTGGCATGCGTTTTGGTCATGACCTGAAGCGAGGCGGAGCGAATATCGCCAAGCGCAATACCGATCGCTTTCGCATAGATTTCGCCCTCTCGCGTCAGCGAAACGCCCCGCGCTCCACGCTCGAAAAGCCTGACCCCAAGTTGCTCTTCCAGCGACATGACCTGCCTGCTGATCGCCCCTTGGGTCAGGGAAAGCTCGTCCGCCGCCAGCGAAAAACTGCCAAGCCGCGCCACGGAATCAAAGGCGGCGAGCGCGCTGGTGGAGGGCAGGAGTTTGCGGCTGAGTGACGTCATGGCGCATTCCTATCGGTAATAGCCGGATGAGTAAACATGGCTTGCCCGGCGACGATCGATTGCCAATAATCGCAGCAACAAAAGTGGAGACTTCATCGTGAGCGAACGTGCATCATTCAACTGGCAGGACCCGTTTCTGCTTGAGGATCAACTCAACGACGACGAGCGGATGATCCGCGACTCCGCCGCCGCCTTCGCCAAAGCCGAACTTCTCCCACGCATTCAGGACGCTTATCTCTCCGAAACATCGGAACCGGAACTCTTCCGCCTGATGGGTCAGGCCGGTCTGCTCGGCGTGACGCTGCCGGAGAAATACGGCGCAGCCGACGCCAGCTACGTCGCTTACGGTCTTGTCGCGCGTGAAGTTGAGCGTATCGACAGCGGTTATAGATCCATGATGAGCGTCCAGTCCTCGCTCGTCATCTACCCGATCTTTGCCTATGGCTGTGAGGAGCAGAAGGACAAGTATCTGCCGGGTCTGGTTTCAGGCGAGCTCATCGGCTGCTTCGGCCTGACCGAGCCGGATGCCGGCTCTGATCCCGGCGGCATGAAGACGCGCGCTGAGAAGATCGAGGGCGGCTATCGTCTGCGCGGTTCGAAGATGTGGATTTCCAACGCACCGATCGCCGACGTCTTCGTCGTCTGGGCAAAATCCGAAGCGCATAACAACGAGATCCGCGGCTTCGTTCTGGAGAAGGGCATGAAGGGCCTCTCCGCGCCGAAGATCGGTGGCAAGCTGTCGCTGCGCGCTTCCATCACCGGCGAAATCGTCATGGATGGCGTGGAGGTGGGCGAAGACGCGCTGCTGCCAAACGTCTCCGGGCTCAAGGGCCCGTTCGGCTGCCTCAATCGGGCACGCTACGGCATTTCCTGGGGCGTGATGGGTGCTGCGGAAGACTGCTGGTTCCGGGCGCTGCAATATGGGCTTGACCGCAAGCAGTTTGGCAAGCCGCTCGCTGGCATGCAGCTCTATCAAAAGAAGCTTGCCGACATGCAGACCGAAATCGCGCTCGGCCTTCAGGCATCGCTGCGCGTTGGTCGTCTCTTCGACGAGCATCGCATGGCACCGGAGATGATCTCCATCATCAAGCGCAACAATTGCGGCAAGGCGCTCGACATCGCGCGGCAGGCCCGAGACATGCATGGCGGCAACGGAATTCAGATCGAATATCACGTCATGCGCCACGCGCAGAACCTGGAAACGGTCAACACTTACGAAGGAACGCATGACGTGCATGCGCTGATCCTCGGCCGCGCCCAGACAGGCCTTCAGGCGTTCTTTTGAGCCACACACGTACCCTCAAGACCCGGTCCCAAACCGGGTCTTTTGCAATGCGAAATAAATCATACTTTTAGAAGTTACCGGTTGAAACCGCGACCGGGCGAAATAATATAAGAGGCTCACCACCGTCTTCGGTTTACCGAAGACATCCCGTTCCGCTTCAGGCGGCAATCGATTTGCTGATTGAACGAAATGCACCGGCGCCCTGCCGGTCGGTAAAATCGCGAAGGTCTTCACATGCACAGCTACCCCGACGTTAAACTCTTCATCAATGGCGAGTGGCGCGACGCGCTCTCCGGCAAAACGATCGCCGTTTCCGACCCTGCGACCGATGAGATCATCGGCTCCATCGCGCATGCGGAAAAGGAAGATCTGGATCTGGCACTTTCCGCCGCCGACAAAGGTTTCAAGGTCTGGCGCGATACCTCCGCATTCGAACGTTCGAAGATCATGCGCAAGGCCGCCGATCTTCTGCGTGAGCGGATCGATTACATCGCCTGGCTGATGACCCGCGAACAGGGCAAGCCGATCGCCCAGTCTAAGGGCGAAATCAACAACGCTGCCGACACCATCGACTGGTTCGCCGAAGAGGCACGCCGCACCTATGGTCAGGTCATTCCCGCGCGTTTCGGCGGCGTCTCCAACCTGGCGATCAAGTTCCCCGTTGGCCCGGTTGCAGCTTTCACGCCCTGGAACTTCCCGATCAATCAGGTAGTCCGCAAGCTTTCGGCAGCGGTCGCAACCGGTTGTTCGATCATCGTGAAGGCCCCTGAAGAAACACCTGCCTCACCGGCAGAACTCATTCGCGCTTTTGCCGATGCGGGCGTGCCGGCAGGCGTCGTCAACCTCGTCTATGGCGTTCCCGCCGAGATTTCGGAGTATCTCATTCCGCATCCGGTCATCCGCAAGATTTCCTTTACCGGCTCCACCCCGGTCGGCAAGCATCTCGCAGCACTCGCCGGCAAGCACATGAAGCGCGCCACGATGGAACTCGGCGGCCACGCACCCGTGCTGGTGTTTGAGGATGCCGATCTCGACAAGGCAGTCGAAGTCTCGGCTGCAGCCAAGTTCCGTAATGCCGGACAGGTCTGCGTCGCACCCACACGCTTCCTCATCCAGGATAGCATTGCCGACAAGTTCATCGACGGCATCGTCAAATATGCCGAAGGCCTGAAGATCGGAAACGGTCTGGATGCCGACACCGGCATGGGACCTCTGGCCAATGAACGCCGCATTCCGGCGATGGAAGCGCTGATTCAGGACGCCGTTTCGCACGGTGCCACGCTGAAGACCGGCGGCAAGCGCATCGGCAACAAGGGTAATTTCTTCGAGCCGACGGTTCTGACCGACGTACCGACAAGCGCCAAGATCATGAACGAAGAGCCCTTCGGTCCAGTGGCGATCGTCAACCGCTTCTCCACGATGGAAGATGCGATCGAGGAAGCAAACCGCCTGCCCTTTGGCCTGGCCTCCTATGCGTTCACCGGCTCGGTGAAGACCGCGCACGCTCTCGGCCAGCGCGTTGAAGCCGGTATGCTGACGATCAACCACAATGGCCTTGCCATTCCGGAAGTGCCCTTCGGCGGCGTGAAGGATTCCGGTTACGGCACGGAAGGTGGTTCAGAAGCGGTCGAGGCCTATCTCGAGACCCGCTTCGTCAGCCAGATGAACTGATCATATCGATCGAAATTCGAAGGCCCGGCCAAAAAGCCGGGCCTTTCGTCATTTTCCACCATGCCACTCGGCCAACTCGCGTTCGGCTCTTTCCAGTGCACTGTAGTTGAGAAGCTTGCGCAGGTAGGCAATGGTGATGGCGCGGGTACGCAGATTATATCGCCCTTCCGCCTCGTCCTCACCAGTCGACTGATGCACGTTCAGTTTCTCGTAAAGGCTCTGCAGGCGGTTCTGCACACTGCGCAGCGACAGGTTCCGACGCCGTGCAATGGCCTTGTCCGTCAACCCCAGCGCCATATCGATCAGGATTTCATATTCAGCGTCGGAAAAGCCATGCGCCTTGCCGAGGCTCTTTTCCTGCAGCCCCCGGACTTCGCGATCGATGACGCATTGCGCTTCGATGAAGATGCTGCGTAGCGCCAGCCTCAAGCGGTCGTCCGAGGCGGATTTCAACACGTAACCATAGGCGGCACCTTCGGGCACTATGCGGGAGACGCCACGCACATAGGCTTCGTCCGAATAATTGGACCAGAAGAGAATGCGAGTGTCCGGCCTCTCCTTCCAGATGGTTCGCGCGGCTTCGATGCCGTTTCGCTCGTTCATCTGCAAATCCATAACGATGTGGGCGGCGCGATTTTCCCGCGCCAGCTTTTCACCTGCCCTACCGTTCTCCGCCTCCAGTACCGTGCCACATTCCGGCAGAGCCGCCCTCACCGCTTCGTTGAGATAGGCGCGATGCAGAACATCGTCCTCGATGATCAAAACGTCCATCTTATGCCTCCTCAGGCTTTTCGCCGAGCCCAGTCGGTAAGGTCAGGGTGATGCGGGTGCCAGTCCCCCGAGCGTTGGGGCCGAGATGAAAATGCGCCGAAATCAGTCGCGCACGCGTCTTCATGTTGCCGATGCCAAGGCCTCCACCGGAGCCGCTATCGTCGGGAACGCCGCAACCGTCGTCCGACACGGTGACACGCAGCGCGTCATCCGCCTGCGATAGCACCACTTCTATCTTCGTCGGTTGTGCATGGCGGATGGCGTTGTTGACCGCCTCCTGGACGATGCGCAACAATGAGACGGCGACCGAGTTATCGAGGTTGTCGACAAGCCCGTCCGTGGTATCGGAGACAGACCAGTCGATCGGCGATCCGCTGTCCCTCACCGACCTGTCGAGATAGGTTTCGATCGCTTGAACCAGGCCGAAGAGCTGCAGGATGGATGGCTTGGCTTCTTCGATGATGCCGCGCAGATCCTGCATGCATTGCTGCAGGCTACGCATCACCGGCTCAAGCATTTCTCCCGACACTTCGGTCGCGTGGCTCATGCGTTCGACACGACGTACAAGCCGTGTCAGATCCGCCAACGTCTGATCGTGCAAATCCATGCCGATCCGCTGACGCTCGGCCTCCAGTGCCTCGGTCAGTTGCAGCGCACCGAGGCGCAAGCCCTCCTCCCGGGCATTGGCCTGCGCCTCTTCGATGGCCGAGCGCTTGGCCTGCTCGGCGGCGCGGATCGCATAGAAGTAGGGCGCCAGAAGGTCGGCAACGGCACGCGCATTGGCAACATCCTCCATCGTATAGGCGTTGGACTGATGGCACGAGCAGCTGAGTGCTCCGATGATATCGCCATGCACCTTCATCGGCACGTGCAGACGGCTGTGCAGATCGAGTTCGTGGATCGGGCTGGAGAACGCACCGTCGAAATGAAAGCGTGGGTCGGCGCAGGCGTCCCCGCTCAGGAGATAATCGACCTCCCCTGACAGAACCGAGCGTATGGGGCTGCCCGTCAGAAGCGCTGGAGGCTGGAGGCTCCACGCACTGGCAAGGCCGCTTTCATAGGCTATATGATATTTGTCATCGAGCTGCTTGATGCAGACATCCATGTGGTCATGCGGGATGATATGGCTGATCTCGGTCGCCACGGCCTGGATGATGGCGTTGAATTCAAGCTGCCCGGCGAGCAGACGCGAAATGCCCATATAGTGGTGAAACAGCGTGCTGCTCGGTTTATCCAGCATGTGCCGATGCCCTCCCAAGCATCTTCCCTGACGGGCGGCGATCTATCGAAAGCGCCCGTTTCGCATTCTGCGCTCCGCAACGCTCTTCGTCTTGCGGGAACCCGCAAGCTTTGTGCGTAAGTCCGCACGAAGATTGCCGTGATGCGCCTATACAAGCCGAACCTTCTTCGTCATTTTAGCTCTTACTGGGGAAAGGAGCTCCAGTGCAACGGAATTGCGTTTCCGCCGTGGGGAAGGTTTGCGGCGAAACATATTCCAGGCTCCGAAAGAGCAAGCCACAGGGAGGAAAATCAATGGCTTTTAGAAAGATGCTTCTCGCATCGGCGGCTGTCCTATGCGCCGCGATGCCCATCACCGCTCACGCCGATACATCGGCGAAGAAAATCGCGCTCTCCAACAATTATGCCGGCAACTCCTGGCGTCAGGCGATGCTGACGAGCTGGGACAAGATCACCAAGCAGGCGGTTGCCGACAAGCAGGTCGCAGCCGCGGACGCCTTCACCACTGCCGAAAACCAGGCAACGGAGCAGGCAGCCCAGATCCAGAACCTCATCCTCCAAGGTTATGATGCGATCGTCATCAACGCCGCTTCTCCCACAGCGCTGAACGGCGCGGTCAAGGAAGCCTGTGATGCCGGCATCATCGTCGTGTCCTTCGACGGGATCGTCACCGAACCTTGCGCCTGGCGCATCGCCGTAGACTTCAAGGCCATGGGCGAGAGCCAGATCGATTATCTTGCAAAGGCCATGCCGAAGGGCGGCAACCTGCTTGAAATCCGCGGTCTCGCAGGCGTCTCCGTCGACGACGAGATCCATGCGGGCATCGCCGCAGGCGTTGCCAAGAACCCGCAGTTCAAGATCGCCGGTTCGGTCAATGGCGATTGGGCTCAGGACGTCGCACAGCGCGCCGTCGCCGGCATCCTGCCAAGCCTGCCTGAAATCGCGGCTGTCGTGACCCAGGGTGGTGACGGTTACGGTGCTGCCCAGGCGTTTGCCGCTGCCAAGCGCCCGACCCCGACCATCATCATGGGCAACCGTGAAGATGAGCTGCAATGGTGGAAGCAGCAGAAGGATGCCAGCGGCTACAAGACCATGTCGGTCTCGATTGCGCCCGGCGTCTCGACGCTCGCCTTCTGGGTGGCACAGCAGATTCTCGACGGCAAGGATGTGAAGAAGGATCTCACCGTTCCCTTCTTGCGTATCGATCAGGACAATCTCGAAGAGAACCTGAAAAACACCCAGAAGGGTGGCGTTGCCAACGTGGATTACTCCCAGGCTGATGCGCAGAAGGTGATTGCCGGCAAGTAAGGCCGAAGATCGCCTCCTATCCGCTGCGGCTGACGTGTCGCCGCAGCGGCCATCCCTTTTTTCATCATTTCAGATCGTTGGCGTTTTGCTCATGAATGACATCATCGAGACGGAAGAAGTCGTCGCCGCACGCGGCGTCAAAGTCGTCTTCGGCGCCGTCAAGGCACTGGACGGCGCCGATCTCATCATCCGCGCAGGCGAATGCCTTGGCCTGGTTGGCCACAATGGCGCAGGCAAATCCACCATCGTCAATGTCATCAATGGTGGCCTGACGCCGCATGAGGGCACGATTTCCTATGGCGGAGCACCGGGTAGGCAGGGTATTTCGGCAGCACGCGCCGGCGGTGTTCGCTGCGTATTCCAGGAACTATCCCTTTGCCCGAACCTGACGATCAGTGAGAATGTGCGGATCATGCATCCCGGCATGAGCGGCCGGAACTGGCGCGGACGCGCGCTTGCCGCGATACGTCAGACCATCGACGACATCTTTCCAGGCCACGGGATCGATTGCGAAGCGACGATTTCCGACCTTTCCATCGCAGAACGCCAAATGGTGGAAATCGCAATCAATTTCTGCCGCACGCCGGACACGCCGCGGCTCGTCATCCTCGACGAACCGACCTCTTCGCTCGATGCAGGTCTAGCGGAGCAACTCATGGCCTATGTGCGCCGCTTCGTGCGCGAGGGCGGCTCGGTGCTGTTGATCTCCCACATTCTCGGTGAGATCCTGTCGACCGCCACCCGCATTGTCGTGATGAAGGATGGCCGCGTCGTCGCGGACCGTCTAGCCGGTGAATTTACGACACGGACGCTGGTCGAAGCCATGGGCAGTGTCGTCAAGGATCAGGACAGGCAGAAGACTGCCCGCGTCCGGTCCGGTGAAAGAGTCCTCTCCATGGCGCCACGCCGCGGTTCAGAGATCGCGTTTGAGGCCTATCGCGGCGAGATCATTGGTCTTGCCGGCCTTGGCGGTCATGGCCAGACGGAAGCGCTGCTCGATCTTTATCTGGCAAAGAACAGCAGCTGGCTGCCCAACCGTAAGGCCGACCTCGCCTTCGTTGCTGGGGACCGCAGCCTGAACGGCACCTTCTCGCTTTGGAGCATTCTTAAAAATCTGTCGGTCGCATCACTGCGGGACATTTCGTCCGGTGGATTGGTGGACAGGTCACGTGAGAGCGAACTCGGCGCCGAGTGGAAGAAGCGGATCGAAATTCGTACCCCCGACATGGGCAACAAGATTCTCTCACTTTCCGGCGGCAACCAGCAGAAGGTGCTCTTCGCTCGCGCGCTGGCGACGACCGCCAGCACCGTGCTGATGGACGACCCGATGCGCGGCGTCGATATCGGCACCAAACAGGAGGTCTACGACATCTTGAGAACGGAAGCCGCGCACGGCCGGACCTTCATCTGGTACTCGACGGAGATGGACGAGATTCGCTTGTGTGACCGCGTCTATGTGTTCCGCGATGGTGCCATACAGGCAGAACTTGTCGGCGACGACATTACCGAACAGAATGTGCTGGCTGCATCCTTTTCCGGGGAGGCGCAGCCATGAAAGTTTCAGCCAACACCCTTCGCCTTGTCATTCCCGCCGCGTCGCTGGCTTTCCTGCTAATTGCGGTCTTCTACATGCAGCCGCGGGCCATGAGCTATACGGGCATGAACCTGCTGTTCAATCTGGCGGTGCCGATTGCACTTGCGACCATCGCGCAGATGCTGATCATGTCCGTCAACGATCTTGATCTGTCGATGGGCACCTTCGTCAGCTTCTGCGCCTGCGTGACCGCAACATTTCTTCAGGATTCTCCCGTCATCGGAATCGGCATTTTCGCAGCGGCGATCGCCGTCTATGCGGTGCTTGGCGCCGTCATTCACCTGCGCGCCCTGCCCTCCATTGTCGTAACACTCGGAATGAGCTTCGTCTGGGGTGGTCTCGCCGTTTTGATCTTGCCGTCCCCTGGTGGACAGGCACCCGCCTTCGTGCGCGCCTTGATGACGGCAAAGCCGCCATTCATCCCGGTCGCCATCATTGCCAGCATCGTGATCGCAGTGGTCGCCCATTACATCGTCATGCGCTCGTCCTTCGGCGTTCTGATGCGCGGCGTCGGCGGCAATCTGCGCTCCGTTGAGCGGTCCGGTTGGTCGGTGGTCGGCATCCGTGCTGCGACCTTTGCACTGGCGGGCTTCTTTGCCGTCCTCTCGGGGATAGCGCTCGTCGGACTGACGACGTCGGCCGATGCCAATATTGCTCTGCGCTACACGCTTTTATCGATTGCCGGCGTCATTCTCGGCGGTGGTGAATTCGTCGGCGGGCGTGTTTCCCCGATCGGTGCTGTGATCGGCGCTCTGACGCTGACGCTCGCGGGCTCTTTCCTGTCCTTCATGCGCATTTCGCCAGACTGGCAGATCGGTGCACAGGGCGCGATCCTCATCATCGTGCTTGCCCTGCGCATTCTGCTCAACCGTCTCGAGAAGCGGGAGAAAAACCAATGAGCCGCCTCGCTGCCTTCACCAAAAAACCGTGGATCTGGTCCTTTGCCGCGACGGTTGCTGTCTGGGTCATCACCGTGATGTTCACCGGCGGCGCAAGCTCCTTCGGGCTTTCCCATGCGGCGCTGACATTCGCGGCCTTCTCGGTCATCGTCGGCATCGGCCAGATGTTCGTCATCACGCTTGGGCCAGGCAATATCGATCTCTGCGTCCCCGCCACCATGACGCTGTCCGGCACGCTGGCGCTAAAGTTCATGGATGTGTCCGACAGTCTTATCCTTCCCGGACTGCTCGTCGCCATCCTCATCGGGATTGCGGTGGGTATCGGCAACTACACCTTGATCAAGCTTTTACGAATCCCGCCCATCATCGCGACACTGTCGATGAGCTTCATCGTTCAGTCGATTGCGATCTGGTCCAATCGCGGGCTGCGGATCAGACCACCTGAAACACTGGCTAACTTCGCTATCTCCAGTACTTTGGGCATACCGAATGTGGCGCTCGTTGCACTTTTCCTTTCGGTCATCGCCTGGGTGCTGCTTGACCGGTCCTTCTACGGGCGCTGGATTTCGGCCATAGGCCAGAGCACCTTTGCGGCCCGCATGACCGGCATTCCCGTCGATGGCGCGCGCTTCACCACCTACGTCTTCTGCTCCGTCCTCGCCGCCATCGCCGGATATCTTCTGGCAAGCTTTTCCGGCGGTGCAGCGCTCAACATGGGGTCGGAATATCTCCTGATGTCGATTGCCGTGGTCGTCATCGGCGGCACAGCCGTTGCCGGCGGCGATTCCAACGTGCCGGGCATCTGGGGCGCATCGCTCTTCATGTTCCTTGTGGTCTCGATGCTGAACACTTATGGGTTCGGTGCTGGCGCGCGCCTTATCCTCACTGGCCTCATTATCATTTCCGTGATTTTTCTGGCGAGCGGCCCCAAAGCCACCCGCTGAACCAACGCAACACTTTCAAGCCGATTGACGCCCATGACCAAAGATCAAAGCTCCGTTTATGACATTCGCGACGACCGCTTCCGACATCTGATCGTCGGCAACGCCGAACTGGAAGAACTCTATTCCGGCTGCCGCTGGAGCGAGGGACCGGTCTGGTTCGCCGACCTCAACTGCCTGCTCTTCAGCGACATTCCAAACGAGCGCATTCTTCGCTGGGTGCCGGATGGCGGAGTTTCCGTTTTCCGCCAGCCGTCCAATTTCGCCAATGGCAATACGCGAGACCGTCAGGGCCGGCTGATCTCCTGCGAGCATGGCGGCCGTCGCGTGACGCGGACCGAAATCGACGGCTCGATCACGGTGCTGGCGGACAGCTATAATGGCAAGCGGCTGAACTCACCTAATGATGTCGTCGTCAAATCCGATGGCAGCATCTGGTTCACCGACCCGACCTACGGCATTCTTTCCGACTATGAAGGCTATAAATCCGAGCCGGAACAGAAGACCCGCAATGTCTACAGGATCGATCCTGCATCCGGCGAGGTGGAGATCGCCGTCGACGACTTCGTGCAGCCGAATGGCCTGGCATTTTCCCCGGATGAAACAAAACTCTATGTTGCCGACAGCTCCTACAGCCATGATGTCTCACGCCCGCGTCATATCAGGGTGTTCGACGTGGTCGATGGTAAGACGCTGACGAACGGCAAAGAGTTCTGCCACCTGGATAGTGGCCTGCCCGACGGCTTCCGCCTCGATACGGCCGGTAACCTTTGGACGAGCGCCGGCGACGGTGTCCACTGCTTCTCACCAGAGGGTACGCTTCTTGGAAAGATAAAGGTGCCGCAGACGGTGGCGAACCTGACTTTTGGCGGTGCGAAGAAGAACCGGCTCTTCATCACGGCGACCAAATCCCTCTACTCCGTTTATCTCGCGACGACGGGTGCGCAAACGCCGTGAGGCCAGCCCGCGTCATCGACGTCGTTGGGTCAACTAGGGCACCAAGGGTATCTTTTAAGAAGTCGTCGCGGCCCTCAAATCGAGGGCGAGGTTCCTGGCAACAATTGTTGTTTGCCAAAAGCAGTAACGTTATTTTTACCACAAACCGATAAATTGATTCCATTCAAAAGCTACCCTTGAAATCCTTCAAGGATTGTCTTCCTCGCACGCATGATGCGCACGGGTCTCCTTTAAAGATGCCGCTTGATCCGAGAGCGCCGACCATCCTGGAAGGGTCGATGCGGAGTTTCTAACTCTCATGCGATGAGAAAATCATGCCGACCACACTGATCGAAACACGTCGCTTTGCTGCCTTAGCGTCTGTGCCCTGCGCAGCCGATAAGCCCGATCAACCGCCCTCCAACGCTGTTTCGTAAGCACCTAGAACCACCTTAACTGAATGGCTTTCCTCAGCACTTAGCTGCTTGGTGCCGGGTTACGGGCGCGGAATCTACGACTACCCTTACATAGTATTCATCCCGAAGCCCACTTAGCTGCGCACTTCAACATTCCAGTCGGCGCCACCCACAGCTCGAGCCAATGGCTCTGGCCTGGTGTCTTCTCGACAATAACCTCGCGTTCAAGGACGTCTGATATGCGGTTCACCATCAAAACAAAACTGGCTCTCGCCTTCGGTCTTCTCATTCTCATGCTAGCGGGCACCTCAGGATATGGGATTTATAGCCTGGGCATAGCAAGAGACGCGATGAACGAAGTGGTTGAAGGCACCGTTCCTCGTCTCGACAAGGTCCACCAGATAAATGCCTTGTCGCTTGTGACGATCCGGGCGCAGAAAAACATGATCCTGGCGAAGTCCCCTGCGGAAATGCTTCAACACAAAAAGGTGGGTGATGAAAGCAAAGCCCATCTCACGGAACTCTTGAATGAGATGGCGGCAACGGCAAGTTCTGAGACGCGCTCCTACTGGGCGGATCTGCAGACGATCACAACAGCCTTCGAAGCCAGCGACAATCGCGTACGTGCTCTGATAGACGAAGGAAACACCGCTGCTGCCGAGGCTTATTCTGCCGGAGAGGGACGCGACGCCGCCAACGCCCTGACGAAGAAGCTCGATGAAGGCGTCCAGATGAACAGGGCACGACTGCAGGAGTCTAAACAGGTAGCTTCAGACGACTATAATCAAACCAGATTTATGCTGATTTCATGCTCTGTAGCAGCGATTCTCATTGCAGTCCTCACCGCCTTTTGGATTGCCCTGGGTATCAGCTCGGGGTTGCGCAAGGTTATGACGGTAGCGGAAGCAATTGCTGTGGGCGACCTTGAGCAGAATGTTCAGATCCGTAGCAACGACGAGATCAAGGACCTTGTCGATCGCGTTAACACAATGACTCGTAATCTCCGTGCAACAGCCGATGTTGCTGGCACGATTGCGGCTGGCGATCTGTCAAAGGACGTGCAGCCTCTCTCCGAGAAGGACACGCTTGGCATCGCGATGCTGAACATGGTGACCAATCTGCGCGAAACGGCAACGGTTGCGGACAAGATTTCGAACGGTGATCTGACCGTCACTCCGAAGCCACTGTCGGAGCGTGACACGCTCGGCATTGCTCTTCAGTCGATGGTTGAGCGCCTGCGCGGCGTCGTCGGCGATGCGCTCGCTGCGGCAGACAACGTTTCCTCCGGCAGCCAGGAACTGTCTTCGTCTTCCGAGCAGCTGTCGCAGGGTGCCACCGAACAGGCATCCTCTGCTGAAGAAGCCTCCGCTTCGATGGAAGAAATGGCCGCAAACATCAAGCAGAACGCTGACAATGCGGCCCAGACCGAGAAGATCGCGCGTCAGTCTTCCAAGGATGCCGAGGCCAGCGGTGAAGCGGTTGGCCGTGCCGTCGTCGCCATGCGGACCATTGCGCAGAAGATCTCCATCGTCCAGGAAATCGCACGTCAGACCGACCTTCTGGCACTCAATGCCGCTGTCGAAGCCGCGCGTGCCGGTGAACACGGCAAGGGCTTTGCCGTCGTTGCTTCTGAAGTGCGCAAGCTCGCAGAACGCAGCCAGGCGGCCGCCGCTGAAATCTCTTCGCTTTCCGGCGAGACGGTTCAGGTTGCGACCGAAGCCGGCGATATGCTGAACCGTCTGGTTCCGGATATCCGCAAGACTGCGGAACTGGTGGCTGAGATTTCTGCAGCCTGCCGCGAGCAGGACATTGGTGCAAGCCAGATCAACGAAGCGATCCAGCAGCTCGACAAGGTGACGCAGCAGAACTCGGGTGCTTCCGAAGAGATGTCCGCCACCTCGGAAGAACTGGCCGCACAGGCCGAAGAGCTTCAGGCCAGCATCGCCTTCTTCAAGGTCGAGCGTGCCAATACGAATGCTCGCCCCGCCCCGGCTCGCGCAGCTGCCCCCTCAGTCGCGCACCGTCCTGCGGCAAAATCTGCTGCTCCGGTTCGTCGCCCTGCCCCGTCGCAATCCGTCCACGCCCAGCAGGCCCGCGCCAACGGCTTCGCACTCGACATGTCGATGGGTGGCCCGGACGGTGCAGACGAGGAATTCCGACAAGTCGTCTGATCGGCAAGCGCTTGAGCCGTAAACGATTTTCGAGGATCACTACGGCCTCAAAGCCATTGTCTTGAGACGAACCCGCACTTGCGCCTGCATCCGGAAGCCCCGGATGCAGGCGCAATGACGTTTTGAGCGATGTCACGTTCATAGAGCCATGGCGAGCAGTCCGTAGCAGTGAGCAGAACCGTAACCTGCTCTAATCTTGCGCGGTCGGACGGACAACGACGCTGCCAATCTCGACATCCTCGGGTTGCTCGATGGCAAAGGCGATGGCACGCGCAATGGCGTTCGGCGAGATCGCCAACCGCTCCTTCTGCTGGTTGATCATGGCTTTTACGTCCGGATTGGTGATTGATGAATCGGCAAAGCTCGTGTCGATGAAGCCGGGAGAGACTTCCGTGACCCGCAGCTTTGCGCCGGCCTCCTGCCTCAGGGCTTCGGTGGCGGTGCGTAGCGCGTTCTTGGTAGCGGCGTAAACGCCCATGGTCGGCACGATTTTCAGACCCGCCGTGGAAATCACGTTGATCACATGGCCTTTCCCTTGCTGCGCAAAGACTGGGAGCGCAGCGGCAATTCCATAGAGAGCTCCGCGGAGGTTGACGTCGATCATCGCGTCCCAGTCCTCCACCCGCAACGCATCGAAGCGGGAGATCGGACCGATGCCGGCATTGTTGACGATAACGTCGACGCTGCCGAAACGGTCGCGGCCAAGACGGATGAGCGATTCAAGGTCAGTTCTCCTCGTCACATCGGTGCTGCGCAACGCCGCGTCACCACCCGCTCTTTCGATCTCCTTTGCTACGTCGAGGAGTTCTGTCTCGCTACGCGCCCCAAGCACCACGCGCGCGCCGCGTGCGGCTAGATAAATCGCCGTCGCCCGCCCAATTCCGCGTCCGGCACCCGTCATCGCGACAACCTTGCCCTGAATGGTCATGAGATTCTCCTTCCTGACTTGAGAGCCGTCAGGATAGGGTGGCGTTCCTGGACGATCTATGCTTGATAGGTTATATCTTTTTCGCAATCGGCCAAAATCGAAATGAATGATCCTCTCTCCGATGTTCTGACCGTCCTGGAACCGCGCAGTGTGCGTGGAACGAGCCTTGAGGCGGGTGGCACCTGGGCCTTATCGTTCGACGGAAGGCAGCGCTTGAAATTCGTCGCCGTCCTGACGGGACGTTGCTGGCTTGTGCTGCCTGATCGTGATCCGGAAGCGCTGGTTGAGGGAGATGTCATCCTGCTCAGCAACATCTCCTACGCGGTGGCAAGCCACCCGGACATTGAGCCCTCCGATGGTATGGCGCTCTATGCTCCTCCCGGTCACAACACAGTGCGTCTAGGAGATTGTTGCGACACGATGCTGATCGGCGGCGGCAGCGGGTTTGCCAGTGTGAACGCGTCTTTTCTCCTCGATGCACTCCCAGCATTTCTGCGGGTCGATCCTGGCTCACCAGGTGCCCGATCAATCGCTCGGACCCTGTCCGCGCTGAAAGAAGAGGCCGATGCCGGTCAGATCGGCGGAGATCTGGTGGCTGGGAAACTCGCCGAAATCCTTATTATTGAGGCCGTCCGTTCCTATATCTCCAGCGCTCCGGTTGCGAATGTCGGTTGGATTACGGCGCTTGGGGACGCTCGTGTTGCAAAGGCGATCAGGCTTATGCATGCCGATGTGGCCCGCCGGTGGACGATCGATGCTCTCGCAAGAGAAATCGGCATGTCGCGCTCCGCCCTGACACTGCGCTTCTCACAGCGCGTCGGCCGCGCTCCGATGGACTATCTGACACGCTGGCGTATGGTCCTGGCACAGCGGCACTTGGCGAATGGGGGCAGCATCTCGGACGTGGCACTTGCCGTCGGCTACAGCTCGCAAAGCGCCTTCGCCCACGCCTTCAAGCGCGTCACAGGACATACGCCAAGAGGGGTATAACAGCTATGGCTCTCCGCACCGGTTCGAAGCATCACATGATAGACGCGATCAATCGATGGCGCGTTGGTTTGTTTGTATGTTAGCGGTCTATCATGGACGTGGTAATGATACCGACCAAAGGCTTCAGCACGTCCGGCAGTACGTTTTCACAAACTGCCGGAAGCGGCTGGCCGAAAGGAGAGTGAGGTGAAGATAATATTGCTGATCGCAGGGGCGCTACTCGTCTGTCTGACCTTCGTCTGGTTCTTCTTTTTTGTCCCGCTTGGCTGCGGCATGAACCCGACAGGTTGCAGGCAAGAGTTTCCCGTCTTCAGCGCGATCGGCCTCATGCACTTATGGCTGCCGCTCGCGGCCGCCTTCGTGCTAATCCTTCTGGGATTGAGGCGCTAAGATAGAATACCCCATCGAACCGGCTGAGACGGTCTGATGGCAGTTGCGTTGTGGTGGTGGCTTCAGCCCTGAGCGTCGCGCTTGCGCTCGATCGCATCCCAAAGAAGGCTGGCGACATCGGCGCCACCGAACTTCTTCACTTCGCGAATGCCGGTTGGAGAGGTGACGTTGATTTCCGTCATATAGGTGCCGATAACGTCGATGCCGACGAAGAGGAAGCCACGTTCGCGCAGAGCTGGACCGATGCGCTCGCAGATTTCCTTTTCGCGCGCCGTCAGTTCAGTCGGCTCGGGTCGACCGCCAGCATGCATGTTGGAGCGCGCGTCGTTTTCCGCTGGCACGCGGTTGATGGCGCCAACGGGTTCGCCATCTACCAGTAGGATACGCTTATCGCCCTTGCGCACGTCCGGCAGATATTGCTGCGCGATATAGGGCTCGCGGAACATCTGGCCGAACATTTCCAAGAGCGAGGAGAAATTGCGGTCGTCACGGGTGGAGTGGAACACCCCTGCCCCACCGTTTCCGTAAAGGGGCTTGAGAATGATATCGCCCATCTCCTGACGGAAGCGGGCAATTTCGGCAACGTCCTTGGTGATCAGGGTTGCGGGCATCAAATCCGCAAACTCCGTGACGAAAATCTTTTCAGGCGAGTTTCTCACCCAGGCCGGATCGTTGACGACAAGAGTCTTCGGGTGAATGCGCTCCAAGAGGTGCGTGGAGGTGATGTAAGCCATATCGAAGGGCGGATCCTGGCGCAGATGGATCACATCCATTGTCGATAAATCGACCCGCTCAGGTTCGGACAGCGAAAAATGGTCGCCGTTGATATCGCGCAGTTCCATCTGCTCGACGGTGGCGTAAATCTTTCCATCGCGCATCGACAGGCGGTCTGGCGTATAGTGGAACAGGCGATATCCCCTCGCCTGGGCTTCAAGGCTGATGGCGAATGTTGAATCCCCGGCAATGTTGATGCCGGAAACATGATCCATCTGGATCGCAACGTTCTTGATCTTCGCCATGCGCAATTCCTTTTCAAAAGCCCGTCTGATGTAGGATAGAGCACCTTTAAAGACAACCAGCGCTGCAAGCGTGATCTGTGAGTTTTATTCACACAGGTCTGCTCCGTCACTCAGACGTTTGGCAAGATGTTCTCATGATGATCGAAGCAATTTAAGCCATCATCTGACGGGCGTAATTGTGAACCGCGACGAAGGCGTCTTGCGCACCCGAAACGACACGGCGCTCCTCCTCTTCCGTCAGCTCGATCTCATCGAGCGCTGCGGTAAACGTACGCCAATGCAAGCCCCTGCCTTCCGGAGCACCGGCAAGGTGGCGTGCGCCGAACTCTTCTCCAAGTCCCAGTTTGGCAGCGTCTTTCAGCAGAAAAGCAGCACCGAGATTGGAACCCTCTACCACGTAGAGCCAGCCCATTGCCTCCGGCAGATCGAAATTTTGGTCATCCTGCTGGAAGCGAGCACCCTGATTTTCCGGGGCATCGAGGGACAAATCTTGAAGGTCCTGTTCGATCAGCCCGATTCGACGGCGTCCTTTCAGATCCGGCAGAAGACCGTCAAGCGTCGCATTGAAGAAGAGCGCGTCGAGATCTTTGTGAAAGAGATATTGCGTCTTTACGAACTTGCCGAAGTTTTCGCGGCTTTCGAACGGCTTGGCGGTCATGATGAAGCTGTCGAGCGCACCATGGGCGTCACGCGTGCTCGCTTTCAGACGCTTCGTGCGGCTGGGTTCGATTTGGCTCTCATCCACGATGGGGCTCACGCTGTTCATATTCTGTGATCGTCCTGTTTATAGATTTGCGCTTTCATCAGCGTTTTTGCACATAAAAATCTTTCCTTTTAAAGTCAAATTTAAATGCGCCATATACACGGCCTTGAGGCGGGAGAGCCCCGGGGACGCTCCCTCGCGATTGGTGAGACAATCCCGTGCAAAGTCAAGCTGTGGCGTCAAGAGCAGCGTTTCTCCTGAGGCTTAGCACTTTTTATGATCCCTACAGCATCGGCTAGAAGTTCGGACTCGATTTTTGGAAAGCACGATGCGTCGATTTAAAGACGATAGAGCGCAGTGCGTCCAACAGGACGCACTGCGCTCTAGACGATCGGAACTGTGGGAACTGATAGCGCCAGACCTGAGATGGCCGTATCAGAACTCCGTCCATTCAGCCTTCACCGCGGCATTGCCATGCGAGGCGAATTTTGGGCTGGCGCGCTGGACCGGCGGTCTGGCCTGAACGGGTTTGGACGTCACCAGGTTTGCCGGCGGGCGGTCATCGAAACGGAACTGCTCCAGCAAAGCGAAGAGTGCCTTCGCTTCTGTTGCAAGCCCGTGGCTTGCTGCTGTCTGTTCTTCGACCATGGCCGCATTTTGCTGCGTGCCCTGGTCGACGAGGTTGATGGCGCGGTTGATATCGTTGAGAGCGGTCGACTGCTCACGGGCGGACTCGATGATGGCACCGATATCCTTGTTGATGTCCTGAACATTGCCGGCGATTTCCTGCAGCGCTTCGCCAGCCTTGCCAACCAGCGTGACACCGTTAGCAACCTGTGCACCGGAAGCAGTAATCAGCGTCTTGATTTCTTTCGCCGCCGAGGCCGAACGTTGCGCCAATTCTCTGACTTCCTGGGCGACGACGGCAAAGCCCTTTCCGGCTTCTCCGGCACGCGCGGCTTCCACGCCCGCATTCAGGGCAAGCAGGTTCGTCTGGAAGGCAATCTGGTCGATGACGCCGATGATATTGGAAATCTCATTCGAAGACTGATTGATCCGGTCCATCGCCACCATGGCTTCGTTGACGATCTCACCGGAACGGTCCGCGTGGGCCTTCGCACGCCCGACCAGTTGGCCGGAGTCTTCCGCGCGTTGGCTCGAATCCTTCACCGTCGTGGTGATTTCCTCAAGCGCTGCAGCTGTCTCTTCCACCGAAGCCGCCTGTTGCTCCGTCCGCTTTGCCAAATCGTCAGCGGAGATGCGGACTTGATGGGCGCCGGCGGAAATCGTCTCGGCATTATTGCGCACGGTCGCCATGGCATCCCGCAGCCTGGCCGATGCGGCATTGAAGTCACGGCGCAGCCGATCGAGTGCCGCCATGAAGGGCTTATCGATTGTTTGCGACAGATCGCCATGCGCCAGGCTCGTCAGAGCATTGGCAAGTCTCTCGACGTTTTCGACGCGGTCCGTCACATCCGTTGCGAACTTGACGATTTTGATGACCCGCCCCTTGAAGTCGAAAACCGGATTATAGGATGCCTGAATGTGGACGTGGCGGCCGCCTTTGCCAACGCGCATAAACTCGTCGGCGATGAACTCTCCAGCGTTGAGCTTGCGCCACATCTCTGCGTAGTCAGGGCTTGCCGCAAAAGCTGGATCGACGAACATGCTGTGATGCTTGCCCACAACCTCCGAGGCCGTATAGCCAAGCGCCTGCAGGAAGTTCTGGTTCGCAGAAAGGATCGTACCGTCGGTCTTAAACTCGATCACGGCTTGAGCCCGGGAGATCGCCTCAATCTTCGCACCTGTGTCGATGCCATGCATCTTGGTTTGCGTGATGTCGTTGGCAAACTTGATGATTTTCAGCACTTTGCCGGCACTGTTCTTGATCGGATTGTAGTTGCCGCGAATGAAGATCTCAGTCCCGTCCTTGGCAAGGCGGGTGAACTCGCTGCAAACGAATTCTCCACCGCGAAGCTTGTTCCAGAAGGTCTTGTAGTCGGCAGACCGCGCATAGTCACTGTCCAGGAAAATACTGTGATGCTTCCCTCGAAGCTCCGCTGGCGAGTATCCCATCAGGTCACAGAAGTTTTCGTTGGCTTTAAGGATGTTGCCATCCACGTCAAACTCGATGACGGCAAAGGAAAGATCCAGTGCGTTCAATATTTTTTCGGCATCGGAATTGAAGAAAAGCGCCATGGTCTTTGTTCCTGAAGTGCGGTTTGGACGAACCTCTCATATTGAAGTTAATAATTTAGTCGTGAAAAAATTGGTGCCTACTAATTTAGATCAGTACTTCAGCCTAAAGCATGTCGCGAATTTTCAGATTACCTCCTTGTACTTTCAGGCTTTTTTCCTTCAAATGTCGTTATTGAGATGCTGGCGACCACTTTGCTGGGCTCGTCGCAGCTATCAAGTAGACTGAGGTGATCCCGTGAGCCTTTACATTTTCATGTTTGCTAACCTTTGCAGGCCGAAGAGACGCGCGAGCGTAAAGCCGAAGCCTTTCCTGAGCTAGGGCATGGCTAGGCTCCGCTACACGAAGAGCGAATTTCACGAGGCTTGGTCAACATCAGGGTGACCACAAAAATTTGCGCAGGCCCAGAGCACAATAACCAAAGGCGCTTGTAACCGTTTGATGACAAAAATGGAAAGGAACTGGAAAGCGCTGTAACGCGCCTGACAAGCTCAGCCTCTATCAGGGCCCGAAGACGGTGAGGCTGATTGCCTTCATCCCACGCATCGGAGTTTTGCCCGTGAAGGTTATCCAGATCACAGATACCCACTTTAGCCCGTCCAAGACGCATTTCAACAGCAATTGGGCGCCTCTGCTGGCCTGGCTTGAGACAGAGAAGCCGGATTTAATCATTCATACCGGCGATCTCACCGTCGACGGTGCCGATCACGCCGACGACATGACATTTTGCATGGAGCTGATGCGTCAGGCTCCGGCGCCGGTTCTGATTGTTCCGGGAAATCATGATGTCGGCCACCTGCGGGGATCACCACAGCCGGTTACACAAACACGTCTTGATCGCTGGCTCAGCCTCGTCGGTCCAGATCGGTTCACTTGCGATATCCACGGCTGGAGGCTGATCGGCTTCAACTCTCTTCTGCTTGGCATGGAAGACGAAAATGAGGACGCTCAGCTCGCTTGGCTGGAGCAGGCCTTCGCCGCTGCGGGCGATCGTCGTATCGCTCTCTTTACCCACAAGCCAATATTTGTGGACGACCCCCTGGAAGGCGACACAGGTTACTGGGGCATCCGCCCCGCGCCGCGCGCGCGGCTCTACGACTTGATGCGCCAGCACGATGTCGGTCTCATTGCCACCGGTCACCTGCACTGGGCTTGGCAAGGTACGCTGAACCAGACCAGTCTTGTCTGGGGACCGTCAGCCGCTTTCCTCATCGACACGCTGGAGCGTGAAATGCCAGGAGAGCGCCTCATCGGCGCCGTCATTCATACCTTCGAAGGTGCCACAGTATCGAGCGAGATCGTCGCCGTTCCAGGCATGACGTCCTACTACATCGACGATGTCATCGACGAGGTCTACCCGAAGCCGCAACCCGCCGGGGAGGCTGCTGAATGAGCGCGCTTCGTCTTTCCGGCATTACCAAATCCTTCGGCGACAACGCCATTCTCAAAGGCATCAGCCTGGAGGCGGAGCCTGGCGAATTCATCGCGCTGGTCGGCCCTTCCGGCTGCGGCAAGAGCACGCTTCTACGCATTGTGGCGGGCCTCGAGCATCCCACCTCGGGCAGCGTCGTGGCGGACGGCCGTGAACTGACGGCGCTCGCGCCGGCCGAGCGAAATGTCGCGATGGTCTTCCAGTCATATGCGCTCTATCCCCATCTAACCGCTGCACAAAACATCGCCGTTCCGCTGGCAATGCGCAAACTGACAAGCGTTCAGCGGCTGCCGATTCTTGGCAACCTGCTGCCCGGTCAGAAAGAAGCCCGCAGCGCCATCCAACGGCAGGTTCAGGACATGGCGCAATCGCTGAAGATCGAGCATTTGCTCGATCGCAAGCCCGGCCAGATGTCCGGCGGTCAGCGTCAGCGCGTGGCATTGGCACGGGCGATGGTACGGCGTCCGGCCCTCTTCCTGATGGATGAGCCGCTATCCAATCTCGACGCCAATTTGCGTGTGCATGCCCGCGGAGAAATCGTCGATCTGCATCGACGCGCAGGCGTGCCGACCCTTTACGTTACCCACGACCAGGCGGAGGCCCTGTCGATGGCGGACCGGGTTGCCGTGATGATTGCCGGCAATCTTCTCCAGCTCGCCTCACCCCAGGCCATTTATGACGATCCGGTCCATATCGAGGTCGCCCGTTTTCTTGGTCAACCTCGGATCAACACACTCACGACGCGGGTAACGTCGGACAGGACAGTGAAGCTCGGGAACATCTGTCTGACGGTGAGTGGTGCTGCACGCGAAGGGGACGAAGTTACCATCGCAATCAGGCCGGAACATCTGCGCGTGTCGTCCCCTAATCTAAGCGGCATTGCCGCCCATGTGGAGCGCCTGGAGTTTCTCGGCTCCGAGGTCATCGTCTATATGGTGATCGATGGACTGAACCAGCCGATTGTCGCGAAGCTGACACCTGCTGAAGCCAAAGGCATGTCCGCGAGCATGCCGGTCTCCATCCTTGCAGAACCGGGCCGCGCGCTCCTTTTCGCACAGGATGGCAAACGCCTGTCTTCTCAGCCCGTGACGGCGGACGCACTGGAGGTTGCTCATGGTTGAGGCAACCTATCCCGCAACGTCCCTCGCACTGCCGGATATCGGCGCTGCGCGGCAGGCAAGAACCGCTTGGTTGCTCGCACTGCCGGCTGTCATACTGATGATCGCCTTCATTCTCGCCCCGCTTGCCGCTGTGGTCTTCCTGGGATTTACCGATTTCGAGCTTGGCTACGGCAGCTTCCGCTTCGTCGGCTTCGAAAACTATGCCGAACTCTTCTTTGATCGCACCTTCCGGCAGTCACTGTGGAACACGGCGATCTACAGTGCCATCGTGGCACCCGTCTCACTGTTCCTAGGACTTGGCATCGCGCTTTTGATCGAAAGCGAAAAGATCGGTCAGTCCTTCTTCCGCACCGCCTATTTCTTGCCTGTCGCTTCGCTGCTCGTCGCCATGGCCACCGTCTGGCAATACCTGTTTCATCCGACCATTGGACCGATCAACGCCGCCCTGCAGCTGGTCGGGATCACCGGCCCGAATTGGCTCGGCTCATCGAGCACCGTGCTCTACAGCTTGGCGATCATCGGTATCTGGCAGAGCGCCGGTTTCAACATGGTCCTCTTTCTGGCGGGCCTGACCGCGATCCCACGCGACCTCTATGCCGCGGCAAATGTCGATGGGGCAAAATTCGGTCTCGATCGCTTCTTCCTCGTGACATGGCCCATGTTGGGACCCACCACGCTCTTCGTCATCACAATCAGCGTCATCAACGCCGTCAAGGTGTTCGAGACAGTGAAGACTCTGACTGAAGGCGGGCCCAACAAGTCCTCCGAGGTGCTTCTCTTCACCATCTACCAAGAGGGCTTCGTATATCTGCGGGTCGGCTACGCTTCCGCCATGACGGTTATCTTCCTCGCCGTCCTCGTCGTCATGATGTTCATCCAATACCGCCTGCTCGACCGCGAGGTGCACTACACATGAACCCGCAAGCCACTTTCACTTTTGGTCGGGCCCTGCGTCTTGGCCTGCTCTGCCTCGGCGCGCTAATGTTCCTGGCACCCTACGTGTTCATGCTGTCGACTGCCGGCAAGGGCCAGAGCGAGATTTTCACCTCGTCGCTCTCCCTCATTCCGCAACACTCCTTCTTCCTGCAGAATTTCATGAAGGCCTTTACCCGCGTGAATATGCTGGGCCTGCTGTTCAACGGCGTCGTGGTCTGCTGTCTTATCCTCTTCTTTCAGGTTCTGATTGCGGTTCCTTGCGCCTATGCGCTTGCCAAGCTGAACTTTCGCGCCGCGAGGCTGATGATGGCGCTTGTTATGTTGGGCCTGCTGGTCCCCATTCACGCGACAGCGCTTCCACTCTATGTGGCCTTCAACAATCTGGCGGTGCTCAACAGCTACACCGCGCTCGTCGCGCCCTTCTCCATCTCGGTGTTCGGCATCTTCCTTTTTCTGCAGTTCTTCCGCGCCATGCCGGATGATCTCATTCATGCCGCAAGGCTGGATGGAATGTCGGAGATGGGCATCGTCGCCCGGGTTATCGTGCCCAACGCCTGGCCGGCCATTACGGCCTTCGCCATTTTCTCGGTGGTGGCTCACTGGAACGATCTCTACTGGCCACTGATCGTCGTCTCTAACCAAACCTACGCCACCCCTCCGCTCGGTCTACTCTATTTCCGTGCAGCAGAGGCAGGCGACGACTACGGCGCGCTTATGGCCGCAACCCTCATCATCACCCTTCCTCTCGTCCTGGCGTTTTTGTTCGCCCAAAAGCGCTTCGTCGAGGGCATTACCATGACCGGTCTCAAGGGCTGACCGGTTACCTCTCACACAAGGAGACATGCCATGAAGCATTTCACCAAGATACTCACTGCCGCCGCCGTCTCCATGATGGTGGCTCTACCGGCCCATGCCGAAACGACCATCACGGTCCACTACCCTATGCCAGGTTTCTTCAAGGACGTGATGGACACGATTTCGAAGAAGTTCATGGAAGAGAACCCGGATATCAAGATCCAGTTCGCCAACCCTTCCGCGACCTATGAAGAGGGCATCCAGACAATCATGCGCCAGGTGGGCACCGCCGAAATGCCTGACGTGACCTTCATCGGTCTCAATCGTCTGCGCATGGCCGACGAGCGCAACATTCCTGTCGACATGGGACCGATGATCGCCAAGGACAAGCAGAGCATGGCGGATCAAGGCTTCTCGGACACGATCATGAAGCTCGCCCAAGTCAATGGCAAACAGGTTGGTCTTGCTTTCGCAACCTCAAACCCGATCATGTACTACAACGCCGATCTGGTGAAGGCCGCCGGCGGCGATCCTGACCAGCCGCCGAAGACCTGGGACGAGGTCATCACGCTTGGTAAGAAGATAAAGGCGCTTGGAAACGGCGTGGATTCCATCGACTTCCGCTGGCAGGGCGACGACTGGATGTTCTCCGCCCTTCTCTTCGGCGCTGGCGGCACAATGCTCAGTGCCGACGAAACGCAAGTCGCCTTCAACGGTCCGGAAGGTCAGAAGGCCATGGGAATGATCGACCGCCTGGTCAAGGAAGCAGGCATGCCCGTTTTCACCAAGGCGGCCGGCGAGCAGGCCTTCGTGGCAGGAAAAGTGGGCTTTGCCTTCCAGACCACCGGCGCGTTACGCAATACCATCAAGAATGTCGGCGACAAGTTCAATCTGCGTACGGCACCGATCCCGCTGATCGATCCCGTCAAGGGCAAGCTTCCCACCGGCGGCAATGCCGTCGTCATCCTCACACATGATGAAACCAAGCAGGCCGCTGCCTGGAAGTTCGCCAAGTTCGCGGCAGGTCCGTACGGCGCATCCGTCGTCGTCCCCGGCACCGGCTATGTGCCGAACAATGAATTGGCTGCAAAGTCCCCGGAATACCTCGGCGACTTCTACAAGAAAAACCCCTTGTTTCTGGCCGGCCTTAACCAGATGCCGCGCATGACCCCCTGGTACGCCTTCCCCGGCGCCAATGGTGTACGTGTGACGCAAACCATCGTCGACAACATCTCGCGCGTCGTCGACCAATCGGCGTCTCCGCAAGAGGCGCTCGACGATGCCGCCAAGGAAGTAAAACGCCTTCTGCCGCGCACGAACTGAACTCAAGCGTGTCGCGATCTTCCAGATCCGCTCCTCACGCTCCAAGTTTTAGTATTGCCGCATGTTCCTATCGCAAGACCGCTACATACTTTCGCGTGACATGCGTTAGATGAAACGATACCCGCCGCATCGATTGCGGCGGGCCACAATCAGATGGAGCGGACCGATCCCCCCGCTCTGAGGGCAAACTCGACCTGCAGATGCCGTGGCGCAACGCCCTTTTCTGCAATATCCAGCAAAAGGGAGGCTGCGACCGCTCCCATACTGGCATCAGGCATTGCGATGGTCGTCAGCGGTGGTGTCATCAACTGACCAATGGCGATACCGTCGAACCCAGCGACCGATACGTCCTGCGGAACCGAAAGCCCTTCGCGACGCAAAGCGCCGATCACGCCGCAGGCCAGAAGATCGTTCGAGGCAATGATGGCCGTCGGCCTCAATTCCATGACAGCGACGAAAATATCTGGTTGCTCTTGGTTCTCGACAAACGGAATCTGCAGCGCGGCCAACGGAGCAACCTCGATGTCTGCGAGCGCTTTTCGGTATCCCTCGTAGCGCAACAGGGCTCGATCGGACGCAGCGAAACTGCCCGACACGAAGAGAATGCGGCGATGTCCGCGATCGATCAAATGCTGCGTGATCCGACGGCCAGCCTCAAAATTATCGACTGTGACGGCTGCGCGAAAAAGAGAGGTAGGACGGTTGTTGAGCAACACGGTAGGCGGCAGCCGGCTTGCCTGCCGAACGCCATTCTCCGCATTGCAAAGCGTCAGGATGAGTCCGGTGGGACGCTCGCAAAGGAGCGCCTCGATCGCATCAGCTTCCTGCGCAGGATCATAGTTGGATTGCGCCAGCACAACGGCATGACCACCTACCCGCATACGGTTCTGGATTTGCGACAGCGAGGCCGCAAAGACTGGATTGGTAATGCTCGGAATAAGCACCCCCACCAATGGCCTCCGCCCCCCACGAGAAAGTGGCGCCACTCCAGGGCGATAACCAAGCTCCGCTGCCGCCACCCGCACGCGCGCCTTCACCGCATCGCTCACGGGACCGCGCGCACCCAGAGCACGGCTGGCGGTTGCGATTGAGCAGCCCGCCCTCTTCGCTACATCTTCCAAATTCGCCATGACCGATGATCCTATGTGAAGGCTGGCCTAACTCTGGATAGTGACAGACGCGTGATGAAGTTAAAGAGAAATTTGCGCGCTGAGGATATGCCCCTATCCTCCAAACTGTCGTTCACCTGATTTGAGAACGGCGGTTGATTCGCGCGTAGAATGCTCGAGAGCGACGCAGAGATATCTATAGCGACAATAAGCGGAAAACCCACGAACTGCCCGATGCAGAGCGGGAAGCCTCGAAGAATTATTTACATATCGAGGCGCTCTCAATGATCACACAATACCGGCGCTAATTGGTTTTGCTCTGGCTCTATTCGACTGGTACAATTGGTGCGGTGACCTCGCACCGAGGAAATTCTCAGTGGCAGGTGAGCGGGAAACGCCGCGAGATGCATTAGTGACCGTCCTCTTAGGCTCGGAATGGCAAGCTAGCGTAAATCGCGACGTATCGAGTTTCCGCTTCCGTCAACGTGTGTGCTCTATGAGAGGTGAAGGGGGCGCCCATTGGAGCGCCCCTGTCATAGAGGGCCTCAGCTCCAGGCGTGAAGCGGGGGTTTCTCGTCGTTGAGGAAGTACTTGCCCAGGATCGAGTATTTCCACCGGACCGGATCGTGCAGCGTGTGGGTGCGGGCATTGCGCCAATGGCGATCAAGGTGATGCTCCGCAAGTGTGGAGCGTGTCCCGGCGAGTTCGAAGAGCTTGTTGGTCGCCGTAATGGCGATTTCGGTCGAGAGGATTTTTGCCTCGGCAGTGACGATCTGCGCCTCGGCGACCGTTTCAGCGTTCGGATTCTGGATAGCCCGGTCGATGGCGTAACCGGCTTTCTCAAGCAACGCCTGCGCCGCATGCAGGCGCAGTGTCAAATCGCCGACAGCCTGGATCGTGTAGGGATCATCCCAGGCGTTGTCTACGCCGCTGTCTACCCAGGCGCGGCTCTTGGTGCGCACGAAGGAGACGGTCTCATCGAGCTTGGTCCTTCTGCCGTCTGGCGATCGCCCCGAACGTCACACGCAAAAGGTGACCTCCCAGATGGCCTTCAATATTACGTCTAGGGCATTTTGGCAGGCCTTTTGCCGAGCCCGTAAGCGGTCGCGACGCGGGAGACGGGGCTTCGCTCATGAAGCAAGGCAATCTTCACAGATCCTTACACCCCATAACCGTCTTTGCAGGCGCGGGCTGCATTCAAAAACCGCATGAACGGACCACGGTGTCAGACCAGAAAGCACCGTTCAGCTCGGGTCACGGGATGTCGACATAACACTGGAATGTCATGATGGCCTTGGCTCGGTCTAGGGGCAACTCCAGGCGTCAATTGACCCAGTGTAGCTGATGGGCTCTGTAGACATCGAAGAAATGGTTTCCGCACCTCGTGCAAAGCTCACAAGAATTGCTGCGCGGTACTAAACTAGCAACCCGTGACCACGTTTGCGCAACCTGCTTCAGGGCTTGCAAATCTGGTGCGCGACGAGCTTTGACTGCAGTTGGCCAGCGACGAAGACCGCGTGCTCGGTGACCTGGGGTAATCCCATCAGTTCGCCGAAGGTCCCGCGTGCCAGAGGCCCGGCGATGAGAAGCGTGGCTTCAGCTGCGCTACCTTCGCCCAACGCTTCCGATTGTTCGTTGCAGGCGATGCCAAGACCGGCGGGGTCAGCCGTAAGCCACCCGTCGCGCGCCAGTTGATTGAGCCAGGGCTGGCTGCTCAGAATCGCACCATGTGCCGGCCCGGTAGTGACGACGACGGCGTCGAACCGCGCCGTTTCGGGAGCGCAGCCGCGCGGCCTAAAGGTCGCGAGAATATCGTCGCCATCGCGGGTCACCTCTTGGATCGAGCCGGCGAGGATTTTCAAACGGTTTTCGGCGATCGCCCGATCAAGGACATCCTCGACCTGCGGCGCGACACGGAAACGATGTGCGTCCCAAAAGGGTCGCAAATGCCGGACGATCCTGCGCCGCTCGGCCATCGAAAGCGCCTGCCATATTGTCCGCCCCTGCGCCCGAACCTGATCAAGCACCGCATGCCAGCCGATGCCAGCTGTTTCAGCCTGCGTAAGCGTTCGGCGGACATGATGAAGCAGCACTGCAGCGCTCTTTGCCGGCGAGATTGCGAAATCACCGAACGGCTCCTGAGGATCTGGCGCATGTCCTCGTGACCGCAAGCCGCGACGCGACAGCGAGAAGATCGAACCGCGATAGCCCGTCAAAACCAATGACGCCACCACGTCCGCAGCCGTCAGGCCATTGCCGACGATCAGCACCCGGTCGTCGGGGCGTATCGCCGCCAGCGCGTTCGGCAGCGTCGGATCGGCGACATAGCGGGGATGGCCGGCAAGACGCTCCTGCAGATGACGTGGCGGCTGCGGCGCTGGATGTGTCGTGGCGATCACGACGAAATCGGCGCGCGTTTCGTCGCCATGCTTGTCGGTGATCACCCAGCCATCGCCCAAGCGCCGGACGCCAGCGACCATGGTTCGGCGGTGAACGATACGATCCGCGTCGAGATGCGGCTTCAAGCGGCTCGCGACATAGGCTCCGAAAACGCGCCTCTGCGGAAAGAGGCTTCCGTCAGGACGACGCGCAGCCGGATCATCGGCCACCGCGTCGTGTTCGGAAAGCCACTCCTCAAAATCCATCGGCCGATCCGGAAAAAGACCCATGCGCGCTGCCGGCACATTGATCCGATGGGCCGGATCGAGGCTATCATAAGCGAGCCCGCGCCCCAATTCGGCGCGCGGCTCGAAGACGACGATTTCCACGCTGCCCCCCGGAATTGCGTCGGCGAGATGCAGCGCGACCGCCGCTCCAGAAAAGCCGCCGCCGAGGATAGCGACGCACTGACGGCGCTGAGCCTGCAGGGTCCGAGCGGCCAATGTCACAGGGCAGCCTTGAGGCGGACGCGCGCTGGAGGAAAGAAGGCAGAGAACTCGTCGATGACGGCCTCGACACGCGCTGCAAGCGGCTCCGAGTTCACGCGGTAATCGACAAAATCGCGGTCGGAGGCATAGACGGCAGTCGGCAGCGTATGCGCGGTGAAGAAGCCGAAAAGCGGCCGCAGCTGATGCTCGACCATCAGGGCATGACGATCGCCACCGCCGGTCGCGGTGATGATGATCGGCTTGCCTCGCAGCTCGTTTGGTTCGATCAGGTCGATGAGATGCTTGAAGAGGCCGGGATAAGAGCCCTTGAACGTCGGCGAGCCGATGATCAACGCATCGGCATGGACGATTTCGTCGATCACTCCCTTCGCCTGTTCGTCGAGTTCGTTGCGCCAGAGCGCTGTGCCGAGCGACGGACCGACATCCTGCAAATCGTGGATATTGGCGGAAAAACCATAGCGGTCGGCTGCAATGGCTGCGACATGCTCCACGAGTGCGCGCGTCTTCGACGGGCGATTGAAGCTTCCGGCAATGCCGACGATGCGAGGGGGCATGGATCTCTCCTGATCAATGGTCGATGCAACCAGCGATATTACAGCGATCGTTGAGGCGTCGCGTGAGCAGTCTACTGCACCTATCGAAATTAACCGCGCCATCAATACAGCGACCAAAAGCACGCAGCAAAACGCTGCCATGGTGGAAGAGTAGACAGCAGCGGCCACGAACTAGCCAACGACAAAAAGCGCAACGTGGGCCGTTTCCCGCTCGGCAGGACAACGCCCATCCGGAGCCGTGGCTCCTCGTCGGACAGCAAATGCCTTAGCTACTGCAGCGGTACAAGCACGCTGTGAAGAGCTCGACGAAGATTGCAGATAGAATGTCCGCTCAAAGATCTTTGCACGGATTATCGGACACTGAGACGACGATGATGTGCGAGTGTCTTCGTTCTGGGCGGCGTAGGCGGGCCGCCCATGTCTGTTTGCATTGCTGTCATTTTGTAATTCAGTTGGTACCGACTTAAGTTTATTTAGAAATCATAAAGGCTAATCGCACGGTTTAACGTGCTGGCCGAACCTTTCGTCTCGGAATTACTGTGCGTTAAGCTTTTTCGCTTTTGCTCATATGTGATATAAACCAGCGAGCGACTGTGATGAGCCTCTACCCGATTCCCAGCGATGACGAAAAACGAATCGAGGTGCTGGATAGCTTCGCGCTGATGGATACGGCGCCCGAGCAGGAGTACGACCATATCATACAGATGGCGTCACGAATCTTCGATGTCCCAACTGTTCTGATTTCGTTAGTGCATCGTAATCGACAATTTTTCAAAGCCCGTATCGGCCTGGACGTATGTGAGACCGGACGAGATGTCTCGTTTTGTACCTACGCAATGATGGAATCCAGAGTTTTTGTAATCCCGGATGCAACCAAAGATGAGCGCTTCCGAACGAATGCGTTGGTTACGGGGTATCCGAACATTCGGTTCTATGCTGGCGCACCCCTCATCACGTCTGAAGGACACGCACTTGGAAGCCTCTGCTTGATCGACCCTAAACCGAGATTGACGTTCTCGGATCGTGACCAGCGAATACTTGAGGATCTGGCAGCGATGGTCCTCGAAAGAATGGAATTGCGCCGGTTGGAACGGGAGAGCGAGACTAGCCGTAACAAATTCATCAATATTACATCGACATCTCCAGACGCCATCATCTGCGCAAACAGCAAAAACCAGATCACGTCTTGGAATGCTTCTGCAGAAGAGATTTTTGGGTATTCCAAGGAAGAAGCGCTCGGCAAACCTCTCGACATCATCATGCCGGACTCAATGCGTGCCAGGCACGGTGCGGGCCTTGCCAGAGTCGCGTCAGGCGGACCCGCTCGCATCATAGGAACCTCTGTCAATTTGACGGCGAAGCGTCGCGACGGCTCCGACGTTCCGATAGAGCTCTCCCTTTCGCAATGGAACGAGGCCGGCGAGCCACAGTTCGGGGCCATCATCCGCGACATAACCAGCCGTTTGGAAGCTGTTAAGCGACTAAAACATGCTGCTGAATACGATGATCTTACCGGCCTTGCAAACAGATCAAGTTTGAAGCGGCGTATTCGGCAGGCTTGCGAAAGCCATGAGCCTTTGGCGCTCCTCCTTCTTGATTTGGACGGTTTTAAAGACGTGAATGATACGTTGGGGCACTCCGCGGGGGATGTTGTCCTCAAGATTGTTGCACAGCGTCTGAGAGAAAGCGTCCCTGACCACCACATGGTGGCCCGGTTGGGCGGGGATGAGTTTGTCATCGTGATCTCTGAAACGGTCGATCCCATGAAGACCAGTGAGCTTGCTTCGAGGCTCATCTCCATTATTGAGGAACCTATAGAATTCGACAACGAGCCCATTCACATCGGGGCGAGTATCGGCATTTCCTTGAAATCAAGCCCGGAAGACGACAGTGAGCAGATGCTGGGGAACGCCGATCTGGCGCTTTATCAGGCCAAGGCAGATGGTCGCCATCTCGTGCGCATATTCACACCTGAGCTTCGCCAAACGGCTTTGAAGAAGGGAGCCATGAGTTCCTCGATCCGTCAAGCCTGGGAAAATCAGGAGTTTGAGCTCTATTACCAGCCTCAGATCAAACTCAGCGATGGCAGCCTAGCGGGCGCGGAAGCGCTGATAAGGTGGAACCATCCACAGCTTGGCGTCGTCTCGCCTGGCGCCTTTCTGCCTGTACTGGAGGCAAGCCTTCTTGCTGTTCCCGTGGGCGAATGGATATTGCGCACGGCATGTGCGCAGGCGGCGCAGTGGCGGCAGGCCGGTTGCAAAAATTTCAGGATCGGTATCAATCTGTTTGCAGCCCAATTTAGGGCAAGGGATTTTGCAAAATCCGTCGAGACAGCGCTTGCGGACAGTCATTTACCGGCAACGGCGCTGGAACTAGAAATAACGGAAAACATCATCCTGCGAAATGAACACCGGCTCATGGAGCCCCTTCATTACCTTCGCTCACTCGGCGTGGGAATTGCTTTCGATGACTTCGGAACCGGCTTCGCGTCGCTCAGCCTTTTAAAGGACTATCCTGTTACGCGCTTGAAGATCGACCGGTCGTTCGTAAGCGGCAGTGAGCGCAATAAGAAAGACGAGGCCATCGTTGAAGCGGTCGCAAAACTTGCTGCGGGATTTGACCTCGAAGTCATTGCCGAAGGCATTGAGACGGTCGAACAAGAACACCTGATGCAGCACTACGCATGCGATGAAGGACAGGGCTATCTATACGGGCGCCCTATGAAGGCGATAGACTTCACACGTCTTTATCTGACAAATACTACGAACCGGATTTCCGCAGGAGCTTAAAGTCAAAGCGGCCAAAAAACTGACATGGCTGTGGCGCCCGGAAATTCAGATGGGCTGAGGTAGCGATCGCAAGCTCTTGAAAGTTACCGAACCTCTGCCCCCTAATCGGACTGCGCTTTGCACAGCCCAATGCACGTTGGCTTCCGCCTTCTTGGGGGGACGCTCTTGCTGCCTGGAAATTAAGGACCATGCTGTCTGGATTTATGATGAACTTATCACCAAACAGGCCTCGGCTTCCATTCTGGCGTACCACTAAAATTCAACCAAAATCCCAACGTCACATCGGGTGCGTTTGACCTGTCGAACGCCAAATCGCTGATCAGACGTTACAAATTTGCACAGCACGATTGAAATGAACCTGCGAACAACGGCTGCATCGTCGCCACCTGCGGACTTCTCGAAGACGCTGCGGCTTCAGTCGTCCGGAATCGCACCTCTGGCAATGTTGCGCCCCGTGTCTTCAGAGACGCGGTAGCCGCAGCCATCATCTCCTTGAACTCATTCAGAGCGATACCATCCGCGCGCATCACCGAAAGGATCAGTGGATCTCTATACATTTCAGTGAGCGTCATCTCCCCTGTCGTAACGGTCATGACAGTCTCCTTTCGACGAGTTTTAAATCCAGAAGGCGGCAGTTACTTGACGGCCACCTCGCATGGTGTTACCGGTAAGTAACAACTGGATAGTTACCGACCAGTCACACCCGTGTCAACGTCACTTCAGGATAAAAATCAAAAATCATGAAATCCGTGAAATCTGATCGCTCCTCCGAACAGAAAATCCCACCTCGTGACCGTATCGTCTCAACGGCCTGTCAACTGTTTCGTGAATATGGGATACGCGGCATAGGCGTCGATGCCATCGCAGAAGCCGCAGCCACCAACAAGATGACGTTGTATCGACATTTCGGCTCGAAGGACGATCTTGTGTGCGAGGCGCTCAAGCACAGTTCTCAAACATTGGAGAATGCTTGGAAAGACCTCGAAACAGACAACCCCGGCGACCCGAGGGCTCAGCTTGCTGCATGGGTAAAAGCGCGCGCTCAGTGTCTCTCAAGTGAGCCATATGGATGCGATCTAGCCAATGCCGCCGTGGAGTTGAAAGAGCAGGGACACCCGGCACACGCGGTCATCGAATCCCTGAAGATGCAACAGCATTCCCGCCTTGCCGATCTCTGTCGTTCAACGGGTGCGAGCGATCCGGAACTTTTGGCTGATACGCTTTCCATGCTGCTGGAGGGAGCGCGCGTCAGCAAGCTTGCAACTGGAAATGAAGGCCCGTCGATGCGGTTTACGCGAGCGTGTGAAGCGGCGATGGTGGCGTTCGGCCTCGGTGCCGGCGCTTTGTCGTAAGTTCCGTTGAAGCGCCAGACAACGGAACCGAAAGCGTCGGGATCGATCGGTGATCTCCGGCGCCTTTTACAAGGCCACTCTCTACAGGAAATAAACTTGAGAACTGCCCTGGGCGGGGTGAAGGGCGCGAAAGGCTTTAGTTGAAGCCCAATATGAAAATCAAAGAGTGAGATCGAGAAATCGCTGGAGTTGCGAAGCTCCAGATCTCCCCTCGGACAGCCGCTACGAGGCCTGGCTCAATGAAAATAAAGCCGGTTTGTTGTCCGGCTTTATCTCAATTCAAAGACGCAAATTACATTTTTGGCAGAAGCACCTTGTCGATGACGTGAATGACGCCGTTCGACTGCTTCACGTCGGCGATCGTGACATGCGCGACATTGCCGTTTTCATCGGTCAGCGTAATCTTGCCCATGCTTTCCTTGGCCTTCAAAACGCAGCCGCCGACGGTCTTGACGTCATGCGTGCCCTTGTCGTCCTTGATCATCTTCTCGATCGCCGTTGACATGGCATTGGCTGCGACGACGTGGCAGGTCAGGACCTTGGTCAACTGTGCCTTGTTCTCAGGCTTCAGGAGTGTGTCGACGGTTCCCTTGGGAAGAGCTGCAAACGCTTCATTCGTCGGGGCGAACACGGTAAATGGCCCCTTTCCTTGCAGCGTCTCGACCAACCCGGCTGCCTTGACGGCGGCGACAAGCGTCGTGTGGTCCTTCGAATTCATCGCGTTTTCCACGATGTTTTTGTCTTCGTACATCGCGGCGCCGCCGACCTTGGGATTGGCTGCGTATGCGCTGCCAGCAGCGATCGCGATTGCGGTGGCACAGGCTGCGAAACGGATTGCGAGCTTGAACATGGTGATTCCTCCTGGCCGATCACCCAGATGCAAGGCTGCATCTCCTAAGGGTCGGCTTCCCTCTTCCGGGACAAGGAGGTTACGGAAAGGCTTGAGAAGAAGTTTCAGGGCCGTCGAATTATTTTACACGATCATCTCTCTTGCTGTGGCCACCTCACCACGCGGCCAGCAAACAAAGGCAACCATATCAGGACGGGCTGGAGGGGTAAGCGCAAAAGGTGGTAGATCCACTCCCACACCGACGGGTCACTAGAAAGCGCATCGATGGCGTGTTTGATATTCGCGGGAAAAACGCAGACCGCATAAAGCGCCAGACCAATGCCTGCGGCCCGCTGAAGTCGTGCGGTTACGATCCCCAACGCACCAGCGATTTCGCAAAGCCCTGTCAGCAAAATCACCAAATGCGGCGACGGAACCCAATCCGGCGTGATTTTCAGAAATGGCACCGGCCACAGAAGGTGCATCGTGCCGACGAAGCCATACAGGCAGGCGAGCCCTGTCGCGCATTTGCGCCGCCAAGCTTCCGTCCTCAGAGAAGCAGCCACGGAGTATCCCATCTCCCCTCCAAATAGGTGCCTTGTGCCATCGCGCAGCGCATCGCCCCGGAAAGCGAAAGCTCAGAGGCTTCTTGCCGTGCCGCTCGCCACGATCGCTCCGGTCGGCTTGCCTGTGGGCGAGCCGCCGAACGGTTCCAGCGACACTGCAAGCGTTGCGCCCCCGCTCAGACGATCACGCATGTCCGATGGAATGACCAGTTCTCCGCCCGTATCTGCCGGCAATATGCCGAGCGAGAAGGGATCCCCTTGCCCAGGCACAAGCCAGAGCTCCAGCGATTTCTCCTGCGCGCGCCCTGCCGCGACAGGTACGATGCGCATTCGCCCGCTTTCGGCATCGTAGGACGCCAGCATGTTGACGGAATTACTGGGTGCCGAGAGTTCCGCAACCAGCCTACCATCCCGAGAAGACGGCGGCGCGATACCCGACGCATAGATCAGGGCGGCAGCAGCGGCCACGGAGGTGCCAAGTGAAAGCCAACGCCAGAAAGCCATTGAATTCCAAAGGCTGACGTTCACCTTACTCGTCAGCGGCGCTGCGAAGAGGCGCTGTTCAAGCTGTTCCAGCACGGCGGCGCGAGGCGTTATCTCGTCGTAGTCCTGATTGAAGGACTCCATGTCGGCCTGCCAGCGCGCAACGATTTGCGAAAACGCCTCATCGCTGGCCATGCGGCGCTCGACCATCCTTCTTCCTTCGATGGACAGAACACCCAAGACATATTCGCCTGCCAGGATTTCGTCTTTTGAGTGCTCGCTTGAGCCGGGATCACGCGTCATCGCTGGATGCACTCCTTAAGCTTGAGGAGACTACGGCGCAGCCAGGTGCGCACCGTATTCAGCGGGACCCGCAGGTCGTCTGCAAGTTCGATGTAGCTCAGGCCCTCGACATAGGCGCGACGAACTGCGCTGGCATGTGCCGGATCGAGCTCTGCCATGCATCTGTCGATCCTGCGGCCCTCATCGATGATGCCCATGCGCTGCTCTGGGTTCGGGGTTGTGTCATCGGCAAGATCATATGCTGCGTCAAGATCATCGGAAACAGGTTTGCGGGCGCGGATCGTATCGATCGCGTGGTTGCGCGCGATTGTCGCAAGCCATGCAAACGGACCACTATGTCCGGTCGCGAAGGTTTTCGCGCGTTGCCAGATCTTGATGTATATTTCTTGCAGTGCCTCTTCAGCATCGCTGCGATTTTTGAGGATGCGCAAACATACGCCCATCAATTTTGGGCTAGTCGCCTGGTAAAGTGCGACAAAGGCGGCGCGGTCTCCCATCGCGACACGATTGATCAAAACTTCGATGTCGTTGCTTTGCATTGAAGAAAACCTTGCCACTCCAACCTTATAGCGGTTGGCTTCTGGAAAAAACAAGGAGCGACGGGCGGTAAACCCGACAAAGACGCTGCTTCTGTCAGTCCATGATCGGCGATTGCCCCGAATATTGCTCATCGCGACGCATCCAAGGTTCTCAACTGGCGTCGGATGAGCCAGAGACCGGATCCTGCCGTAACTGTCGAGAGAAGAGTTCTCCCGATCAGCCCCCGCGCGTCAGCATCGTCGAATGGCTCCTGAGTGTTGCCCGATCGATCAAATGGCAAGGAGCGAAAGCGGCTCTCCATGCTGCTTAACCGGAAGAAGCCGATCGCGACAAACACCATGAGCGTGGCAAGATGGGCAGTGGGACAGGTCCTCATGTGGTCAACTCCGACATTGCCATGGCCTCCAGCCGATACTGCCTCATGCGATTCCGAAGCAGAGCAATCACGCGACAGTTCAGCAGCGCGTTTTCATCCTGAGCGCCTTGCGCGACCTTTCGCGCCCACGTTCAGGCCTTGCTTTCCGACCAGTTACGAACGCGGCGAACCATTAGTTTCAGCGACCGCTCGCCTTCCTCAATTTTCCCTTTGGTTTCTGTAAATTCTTCCACGGCCCGCACCGGACTCGCCGATAGACGGTCTTTCGCATGGCCGAAGCGAGGCGATATACGGCCGCTTATGGTCGGGTCAGGCGATCGCTTCTGCGCGCGCTTCGCCGACGGCGGCTCGGCGAGGACCAGTCCCGTGAGCCTTCATCGCTCTCCGGACGGCGAAGCTTGCCAAGCTTACGTGAATATCGAGCCAAGTGCTCCGCCCTTTTGGCATGTTTCGACCGCCGGCCTTTATCGCCCGACGGTCTCTGTCTACCTGAGGCGGTTTCCTCCGCTCACATCGGCGGAACGACACCATTCGTGCCGACAACCACACGACCGCTCGACATCGAACCGTCGTCTGCCTTTTCGGAGGGTACGAAAACGGTTGCGCCAGGCTTGATGTCGGTTTCCGCAGCATTGGCAAAAGTGACAACCGGCGTGCCATCCGGAATGGTGATCTTCTTTTCCTTCCCCTTGTAGCTCACGGTCACCGCATGACCGTCAACCGACTTTACGGCGTCGGCAACAGTCGCATTGGTCATCGAGCTGTTTGGCTTCAGGTCCCAGGCGTAGCTCCCCTCGCCTGTGCCTTTCATCGCTGCAGGAAAGATCAGCACTTCCAAAGCGCCATCGCCGCCGCTCGCCGTTGGCAGTGATGCGATACCGACGAAGTCACCTGGCTTGATATCGTCAACCGATGCCTTGGCGACGCCGGAGACCTTCCAGCCATCCTTCAGCATGATCTTTGCGCTGCTGCCTTCACGCGTTTTGACGGACAAGATGTTGCCCTGAAGGCTTTCGACGGTGCCACGGACACGAACCTGATCGGCGGCCTTGGCGCCTCCGCCGAGCGTCAACGCAACCAGCGCGCCGGCGAAAAGGGTAAAACCTGTTTTTGAGGTTGAGAACATTGTGCTTCCTTTGTGTTTCAAACCCTGTCTGCTGAACAACCGGCGGAGGCGGGCTGAAAAATCCGCTAGCTATGGAAATCTGGATTTCGACCTATATTCCGGCATACCACTCGTAGCCGCGATCCTCCCAGAAGCCGCCATTTCCGCCGTAGAGATTGGAGAAATCTGCGACGGCCTCGATGCGCATCAGATATTTCGCCTGCTTGTAACCAAGCTGCCGCTCGACCCTCAGCCGCAGCGGCGCGCCATGCGCGACTTCGAGATCTCTTCCGTTCATGGAATGGGCGAGAATGGTTTGAGGATGAAAAGCGTCAACAAGATCGATGCTCTCGTAATACCAGCCGCTGCCATCCAGGGTCTTTTCGTATTCGTCGGCACAGTGAAAGACGATATAACGCGCTTCCGGCTTGAGGCCGACCTTGTCCAGAACGGCAGCGAGCGGCACACCTGTCCACTGACCGGTCGCGCTCCAGCCTTCGACGCAGTCGTGGCGTGTGATCTGGCTGCGTGCCGGCATTGCCTTCAGGGTTGCAAGGGGGAATTTGGTTGGGCGCTCGACGAGGCCACCGACCTCCAACTGCCACTGCGAAAATTGCGTCGACAACAATTGCTGATATTGCGCGCCCTCGGGCATGCTTGTGCCGTTGGCGCGAAAACTTGGCGAGATGTCCGCGAGCGTATACTCGCGCGCCAGGGTGTTGTCGCCGATCAGCAGGCGCTGCGCACGCTTCGTCAGGCCCTCGGCGAGTTTCAGGGTTTTCTGGACCTTATCGTTTTGGACAAGCGCATCGCAGCCACTCAGACCGAGTGCGGATGCGGTAAGCGTTGATCCGATCAGGAAACGGCGACGGGTAATGAGGCGGCTCATGGCTTGAACTCCCCTTCCGGCTCTTCGATGATGACATAACGTCCGGTGATCATCGAGCGCATATTGTTCAATACGCCGGAGACCAGAACCATCACGATGTGAATGACGACAAAGGCGATCAGTGCGCTGGCTGTGATGAAATGCAGTGTCCGGGCCGACTGTCGACCGCCGAACAGATCCAGAAGCCAGGGCGCGAAGGCATTGAAGCCCGGTGACATTGTCAAACCAGTCGCAATCATCAAGGGAAGCAGAAAAAAGATGACCAGAAGATAGGTGAGCTTCTGCAGAGCATTGTAGTGACGCGCTTTTTCGCCCTTCGGAAAGCGCAAACGAGCATGATCAACCACCTCTTGGACGAGATGCGGTACCGCGAGTTCACCGCGCCTAGGCAAAAGGTCCCGATGGAAATGGCGGGCAATGAAACCATAGGCAATATAAATCAGTCCGTTGATGACGAAGAGCCAGGCAAAGAAAAAGTGCCACCGCCGACCGGTGGCGAGATCCTGATAGCTCGGCAACGTCAGCCAGGCGGGAAAGCCGCGGGCCGTAAGCTCCCCATCGACATTGGACACGCCCAGGAAACCGGTCGTCTCAAAGGAGACGTCGCCGATGTGTGTCATGCCCTTGACCCGGTCGCCGTCCTGCACCGCGTCCATGGCAATGAAGGCCGGGTCGTCATCGGCGCCATATTGACCCCAATAGAGAGCCGGATGCGCGTTGAAGATTTGCAGTCCGCTAAACAGCAGCACAGTCATGAACAGAACGTTCAACCAGTGCGATAGGCGTACGGTCAGACTGTGTCGCCTGATGAGAATTCGTTTTCCAGTGACGGGTTGTGCGGTCGCATCCATAATTTCCCTCGAGCGCCAGCGTTATCGTCGATACGAAACCGCCCCCGCAAAAGTTGCGTTTCGCGGGGGCGGACAGGATCATTTCATCGCGTCGCATTTCTTCATCATGTTGGACTTTTTCATCGAGTCCTTTTCCATGCCGGCCTTGTGCATACAGTCGGTCTTGCTGCCGGCCATCTTCATGCTATCGGTCTTCATGGTGTCTTTCTTCATCGTATCCATCTTCATGGTATCGGTCTTTTTCATTGCGTCGGAGGACTGAGCCTCAGCGGTGCCTGCCGCAAAGGAAAGACCAAGAATGACGGCGCCGATGGCGACAGCGAAGGAACGAATAGTCATGATGCGTCTCCCGTTTGATGTGCTCGCCGCGTGTTTGCGCCGAAGGTTCACATCAGGCTCATTCGCGGAAGGCGGGAGTTGGTAACAGGCATCACGCGTTTGTGATCGCAAACTCGGTCTGGCTGAACTTTTCTCGATTTTACCATCGATGCTGTGTAACCGTTTCGCCGTAGGGCCGTATGAAGCTGGAAGACATGATGGCGATGAGCGAATTTGAGCTGAAGGCGTTGATGCTTCTGTCCCTTGACGGGGACGAGAATGCCTATCGCTGTCTGCTCGGTATTTTGCGGCATCTGCTGGAGAGCTATTTTAAACGACGGCTGACGTCGAACGCGCAGGACACGGACGATCTGATCCAGGATACGCTTCTGGCGCTGCATCAGCGCCGGATCACCTACGATCGCGAGCGACCGTTCACGGCCTGGTTCTTTACCATCGCACGCCACAAGCTGGTCGATCACCACAGGCGACGAGGCGGGCGATCGGTTGTCAGCCTGGAACTGGTCGAGGGCGTCGCGGACGGCTATTCCGAAGACGCGATCCTCGCGAGCATGGATGTGGAGCGATTGCTCTCTGGCATTCCGGCGTGGCAAAGCGACTTGATCCGGCGCGTGAGGTTGGAGGGTCGTTCGGTCGCCGAGGCGGCAGTTGCCAGTGGCAAGACGGAAGCAATGGTCAAGGTCAGCGTTCATCGCGGCATCAAGGCGCTGGCTGCGAGATTGAGAGGCGAACGTGGCGAAAACGGATGATCTGATCGATAGCCTGGCAAGAGGGCTGCAGCCTATACGGTCGCATGCTCTTCTCCGCTTACTCTCCAAAGCGCTGCTGCCTGGCGTCTTGCTGTCTGGTGCATTTATCCTGCTCCTGCACGGTTTGCGTCCAGACATAATCTCGGCAATGTCCCTTCCCGCCTTCTGGGTGAAATCATTCTATCCGCTGGCGCTGGCGATCAATGGTATCTGCGCCGTGTTGATTGTCTCGCGCCCCGGTGGGCTGCCGATATCGGCAGGCTTGGCCTCGATTGGCATCTATATGCTGCTAGCAATGCTGGGGCTCTGGCAGTTGCATGCATCGCCAGCTATGGACTATCCGAATTTGATTTTCGGCGTCTCCTACTGGTTCTGCCCACTGATCATTGTCGCGTCCGCCGCTCCCGTCTTCGCCGCCAATATCTGGTTCTTGCGACGTTGCGCACCGACGCGGTATCGACTCGCCGGATTTACCGCTGGCATGATGGCAGGGGCCGCAGGGGCGTGGACCTATTCCTGGGCATGTATCGAAAACGGCCTTCCATTCGTGACGCTGTGGTACTCGCTCGGTATTGTTATATGCGGCCTGATCGGCATGGCGCTCGGCACGCGCCTCTTGCGCTGGTAGCGTGATCGTTTGGAGACGGCCGAGCTGGTTTTCGCCAACCTCGGACCGTCCGGCGCGGGACCTCAAAGCTCCTGAGCGGCAGAGAGCAATCACTCCCCTAGCTGATGACGTTGGTGGAGTTCGTTAGACGAGCAGCAATTTATGCCTGCGATGACAGCCAGTACCGGCTATGCCGACGTTTGCCCGTACGCGTCAGTGCACCGATTTCCACGAGCTGCTGAAGCGAGCGCGCGGCCTATTCAGCCGTTGCCGTCCTCGAATGGATGTTTGCTTTCAAACTAAAGCTGACCGACGGCGACATGGGAGAAGCTTGAGCGGCGTTTGGCCATCGTGCCTGGATTGATTGCGCCTTGTGATGAAGCGCTCCATTCTCAACGGCAACCCGGCAAGACGAGGGAGCCTCGAAGCGGATGTGGGGCCTGGCCAATCGACCTGACACGATCCGCATAGCGTCTTGATGCGTGCGGTAAGCACCCACCGTCTCAATATATAAGTTTCCCGCCATCAGCATCGAATGCCGGTGGGACAGGCCCTCATGATCCAGCACTCTACGCTTTGGCCCAGCCTCCCCTTGTAATCCGATATTCCAGCACGACTTAAGATAGCAGTGACGGCTCGTCTTCAGGGTGCTGTCATCAAGGGTGCAAAACCTTGCCCCAACAAAGGAGGACGGAATGTCTTCCAATCCAGCAGCCTCGTCTATCGACCTCGCCGGCTCCAAGGTGGTGAGGGAAGTCTTAAAGTCCGCCGGCCGTCGGGAATCTCAGTCGAACGAGAGTTCCGACATGAAGCGTGACGCCTCGCCCATCCTCTCAGCCGTGTCACGCAGGGGTGTGAGAGCCAAATCGGCTCTCCTGAGTTCCCTCGCCAACCGGAAACAGTCGTCGACACGAGCAAGTCCAGATCCCCAGCCAAAGAGTAGCGCTGGTGATCATTGGCAAGATGACGGTGGACGCTGATGGGCATCTCGTTTCCAAACAAAGCTCGTAGTTTTGACGACAGAAAGCGCTGTGTCCGTTTCACCGGATACGACGGTATGTTCGAGATCAAATTCTATCTGGCGACCGAAGTCTTGGCCCATGGGAAATCGTCCCGAAATGTCACCGAGGCAGATTATTTGATGGCGTTCGATGCCTTGCGCCCAAGAATTCTGCAAGCGGCGACCTCCGCTTACTCCAAAGTTCGATCCAGCGTGATTACGTTGGATCTCGCGCATTTTCGTTGAGCATATCGTGGTCCTGAACGGATACGATCGTTCATCATCCAACCAAGCCAGCGCCACCGCTGCAAACGGTGGCAGCGAAAACTATGCGTGTGAGTGAGTTCGCGAAAGAGTTTCGTCTGGGTCAAGCAGAGGAGAACCGGTCTGCCTCTGAGAATGTCCGCCAGAACTGATGATGGTCCGGCCCATCGAGGACGGACAAATGGTCTTTGGGTCGGTCTTACCGCAACGCCATTGCGGAATGGGCAACGATTACAACAATTTCCTGGCGCACTCATCGCTCTGACTAGACCCCAGCGGAATATGCCGGGATGATCGGCATCTGGCGGTTCAAAACCGCTTAAGCTCCGAACGCGACCGGATGAATCTTCGGTGGCAGGTCAGGCATGCGCTGCCTCGTTCCTTGCTTCCAACGTTAAGAATTCAACCGGTCAGTTTACAGATGGCTTTTCGCCCGTGTCGGCTGACGGACCTAGGAAGACGCGCTCGTTCTGCTCCGCTACAATCTTGGCCTGCTGCGGACCGCGAGGCGACAAGTATCTGACGCCTCTCTATTCGTGAGCTTGATATATCGCGCGCACCGGCATCGGATGTAGCGCTATTGCGCCTCTTTAGCCGGATTCTTGATTTGCCTCGTGCGCTGCTAATGTTGTTGAAAAGACAATTATCCGCAACTGAGTAGAGTAAGGGCATCCATTGCTATGGCCCGAACTCCGGCGGTGGCGTTCGGCGCATGCAGCAACTTACCCCATCCGCTCCGACGCATAGGAACCCGGGCTTGGCGGGAAGACCACGGTGCGGTTGCCGTTGATGAAGGTGCGGTGGTGGATATGCGCATGGATGGCACGGGCCAGAACCTGGCTTTCCACATCACGGCCAAGCGAGACGTAATCGTCTGCCGACTGGGCGTGGGTGATGCGCACTGTGTCCTGCTCGATGATCGGACCTTCGTCGAGATCGGCGGTGACGTAATGGGCGGTGGCGCCAATCAGTTTCACGCCACGCTCATAGGCCTGCTTGTAAGGGTTGGCGCCCTTGAAGCTTGGCAGGAAAGAGTGGTGGATGTTGATGATCTTGCCTGACATCTTGCGGCACATGTCGTCTGACAGAACCTGCATGTAGCGTGCCAGGACCACGAGTTCGGTGCCGGTGCTTTCGATCAGGTCGTTCAGCTGCGCTTCGGCCTTCGGCTTGTTTTCCTTCGTCACCTTGATGTGGTGGAAGGGAATGTCGTGGTTGACGACAACCTTCTGGTAATCGAAGTGGTTGGAGACGACGCCGACGATGTCGATCGGCAGCGCGCCGATCTTCCAGCGATAGAGCAGATCGTTGAGACAATGACCGAAACGCGACACCATCAGCAGCGTCTTGGTGCGTTCGCCATCGCTGTAGATCTCGGCCTCCATCTTGAAGCGCTCGGCAACCGGCTTGAAGCCTTCCTTGATGTCTGAAAGCGACACGCCCTCTTCCGAAATGAAGGAGACGCGCATGAAGAACTTGCCGGTTTCGAGGTCGTCGAATTGCGAGCTATCGACGATGTTGCAACCCTTGTCCGCGAGATAACCCGAAATGGCGGCGACGATGCCGCGTGTGGATTTGCAAGCTACGGTCAATACATAGGTCGTCATCCGGCGCCCTCTCTGTCATCGATGGAAAAAACCCGCGCTATGCAAGGAGCGCGGGAAAAGCCGCAAAGCGGCGGGGAAACGTCGTCAAACGTCGAGCGTGGTCTGGTGCTCCCAGGCGGTGAACTGCGAGCAGTAGCTGTTCCACTCACCATGCTTAAGCTTCAAATAGGCCTTGGAGAACTCGACGCCGAGCGCCTGCTGCAGCGCCTCATCTTTCTCATATTCGCGCAACGCATCGAGAAGATTAAGCGGCAGTTTCGGCGCATTGGTGACCGTATGGCCTTCGCGATACATGTCGATATCGTGATGTGGACCTGGATCGGCCTGAGCGCGAACGCCGGAAAGGCCGGCTGCGATTATGATGGCCTGGAGCAGATAGGGGTTCACCGCACCGTCCGGCAGACGAAGCTCGAACCGCCCGGGCCCCGGCACGCGCACCATATGGGTGCGGTTGTTGCCGGTCCATGTCACCGTGTTGGGTGCCCATGTGGCGCCGGATATGGTGCGCGGCGCATTGATGCGCTTGTAGGAATTGACGGTGGGATTGGTGACAGCCGCCAGCGCGGAGGCATGTTTCATGATACCACCAAGAAAGGTCTTGCCCTTGGCGGAAAGGCCGAACGGCATTGCCTTGTCGGCAAAGGCATTGACCTTGCCGTCCAGATCCCACACGGAAATATGCGCATGGCAGCCATTGCCTGTCAGGCCCTTGAACGGCTTCGGCATGAAGGTGGCGCGAAGCCCATGCTTTTCTGCAACGGATTTGACCATGAATTTGAAAAAGGAATGCTTGTCGGCCGTTTGAAGCGCGTCGTCATATTCCCAGTTCATTTCAAACTGGCCGTTCGCGTCTTCATGGTCGTTCTGGTACGGCTTCCAACCCAGCTCCAGCATGTAGTCGCAAATTTCGGCAATCACATCGTAACGACGCATCACCGCCTGCTGATCGTAGCAGGGCTTTTCGGCGGTATCATATTCGTCGGAAATCTTGCTGCCGTCGGCGGAAATCAGGAAGAATTCCGGCTCGACACCGGTCTTCACCCGCAAGCCCTCGCTTGCGGCTTCGGCAACCAGTTTCTTCAAGACCACACGCGGCGCCTGTTCGACCGGCTGGTCTTCCATCACGCAATCGGCAGCGACCCAGGCGACATCCTTCTTCCATGGAAGCTGGATGACCGAGGAGGCATCTGGCACGGCAAAAAGATCAGGATGAGCGGGTGTCAAATCGAACCAGGTGGCAAAGCCTGCAAAGCCCGCGCCGTCCTTTTGCATGTCAGCGATCGCTTCGGCAGGTACCAGCTTGGCGCGCTGCCCACCGAAGAGATCGGTGTAACTGATCATAAAATATTTGATGCCCTTTTCGGCTGCATATGCGGAGAGGTCCAGTGTCACGTCATTCCCCTTTTTTTGGTATCAGACACTTGATTTTAGAAAGACGGCCGCATCCTCCCAAACGCGCCCGTCCTTAAGGCATGCTTTTTTAGAAGCCACCTTTACCGGGAAACCAGTTCGTTCCCGCCAGCGGCACCTGCGCCATGGCTGCGGCCTCCATGGTCAAGGCCACGAGATCTTCCGGCTCCAGATTGTGGAGGTGGTTCTTGCCGCAGGCGCGCGCGATGGTTTGCGCTTCCAGCGTCATCACCTTCAAATAATTGGCAAGGCGGCGACCAGCGGCGACCGGGTCGAGACGCGCGGCAAGCTCCGGATCCTGCGTCGTGATGCCAGCCGGGTCTTTGCCTTCGTGCCAGTCATCATAAGCGCCAGCGGTGGTGCCGAGCTTCTGGTATTCCTCTTCCCATTTCGGGTCGTTATCGCCAAGCGCCACGAGTGCCGCGGTGCCAATCGCCACCGCATCGGCGCCAAGCGCCAGAGCCTTCGCCACATCGGCGCCGGAGCGAATGCCGCCCGATACAATCAATTGCACCTTGCGATGCATGCCAAGATCCTGAAGGGCCTGGACTGCGGGACGAATGCAGGCGAGCGTTGGCATGCCGACATTTTCGATGAAGACGTCCTGCGTTGCAGCCGTGCCGCCCTGCATACCGTCCAGCACCACCACATCGGCACCGGCCTTTACCGCAAGCGCTGTGTCGTAATAGGGGCGCGCGCCACCGACCTTGATATAGATCGGCTTTTCCCAGTCGGTGATTTCGCGCAGTTCGAGGATCTTGATTTCCAAATCATCCGGGCCGGTCCAGTCAGGATGGCGGCAGGCCGAGCGCTGATCGATGCCCTTCGGCAGATTGCGCATAGTGGCAACGCGGTCGGAAATCTTCTGGCCGAGCAGCATGCCGCCACCGCCGGGCTTGGCGCCCTGGCCAACGACCACCTCGATGGCATCTGCACGGCGCAAGTCCTTCGGGTTCATGCCATAACGCGAGGGCAGATACTGGTAGACGAGGGTCTGGCTGTGGCCGCGCTCCTCATCCGTCATGCCGCCATCGCCCGTCGTCGTGGAGGTGCCGGCAATCGTGGCGCCACGGCCAAGGGCCTCCTTGGCATTTCCGGACAGCGCGCCGAAGCTCATGCCCGCAATCGTGATTGGCGTTTTGAGCGTAATCGGCTTTTTGGCAAAGCGGGTTCCAAGCGTGACGCTCGTATCGCATTTCTCGCGATAGCCTTCGAGCGGATAGCGCGAAATGGAAGCACCAAGAAACAGCAGGTCGTCAAAATGCGGCACCTTGCGCTTCGTGCCCGCACCGCGAATGTCGTAAATGCCGGTGGCCGCAGCGCGGCGGATTTCCGCCAACGTATGGTCGTCAAAGGTTGCGGACTTGCGCGGCGGGGTGAATGGGTTGTGATAGCTCATCGGTAAATCCCTGCCTCAATACGCATCGGCGTTGTCGATGTTGAAGGTGTAGAGCGTGCGGGCAGAGCCGTAGCGCTTGAACTCGCCCGGCTTGACATCGGTGATGCCGGCCTTGTCGAGAAGCTCCGCCAGCTTTTCCAGATGCTCGGGCCGCATGTCCTTTTCGATGCAGTCGGCGCCGAGGCTCTTGACCGAGCCGCGCACGAAAAGCTTCGCCTCGTAAAGACTGTCGCCCAAGGCGTCGCCCGCATCGCCGCAGACGACGAGATGGCCGGACTGGCCCATGAAGGCCGACATATGGCCGATATTGCCCTGCACGACGATATCGATGCCTTTCATCGAAATCCCGCAACGGGAGGCGGCATTGCCCTTGATGACGAGAAGCCCGCCGCGACCGGTGGCACCCGCATATTGAGAGGCGTCCCCTTCAATGACGACGGTACCGGACATCATGTTTTCCGCGACACCCGGACCGGCGGAGCCGTGAACGGTGACGGTGCCACCATCATTCATACCGGCGCAATAATAGCCGACCGAACCATGCACATCGACGGTTACGGGACTGTCGATGCCGACGGCAACGGCGTGATGGCCCCGCGGATTGACGACTTCAAATTCGGTGTCGTTTACACCAGCAGAAAGGCCGTGCAGCGCCTTGTTGAGGTCACGCAGCGGCGTATGAGAGAGATCGAAGACTGGCATGGATATGACTTTCACACGGATAGGCCGAGAGCGGCATCAGGCTGCTTTTTCGTGATCCCAGAAGTAAACGGTCGCAGGCTCCGGTTCCCAGACGCGGGCGGTCTCAATGCCCGGCAGATTGACCAAGGCGCGATACTCCGAGCCGAAAGCGACATACTGATCGGTTTCGGCCATAACAGCGGGTTTGCAGGCAATCGGATCGCGAACGACGCCGAAACCGGACTTCGTGCCGACAACGAAGGTGAAGAAGCCGTCCAGATCGTCGAGTGCACCGGTCAGCGCCTCACCCAGGTCCTTCCCCTTGGCCATTTCTGCTGTCAGGTAGGCGGCAGCCACTTCGGAGTCGTTCTGGGTTTCGAAACTCATGCCTTCACGAACCAGTTCGCGGCGCAGATTGTTGTGGTTGGAGAGCGAACCATTATGCACGAGGCACTGATCCGAGCCGGTGGAGAAGGGATGCGCGCCAAGCGTCGTCACCGCCGATTCCGTTGCCATGCGGGTGTGGCCGATGCCGTGGGTGCCTGCCATGGAGCGCACGTCGAAACGGGCCACCACATCCTTCGGCAGACCGGTTTCCTTGTAAATCTCGACGCTGTCACCGGAGCCCATGACGCGGACATTGGGGCGGAGAGCGGAAAGAACGGCACGGATGCCATCAAGCTTGTCCGCCGGGATGTCCAGAACCGCGTGCGTGCTCTTAACCGTCACCGCAGCCGCAACGCCCTTCTCCTTCAGCGCCTCTGCAAGTCCTGTAAAGTCTGCATCAGGATCGGCGGACTGGATCGTTACCTTGGCGCGTCCTGCGGCAGCGCCGCCGTAGATCGCGATACCGGCCGAGTCCGGTCCACGATCGGTCATGGTGATCAGCATGTCAGAGAGCAGCTGACCCAACTGCGGTTCCAGGCTTTTGTCTTTCAGGAATAGTCCAACAATGCCGCACATCGACAGGCACCTCCGTTCGTTTCTGAACAAAGGCGTATCACACGAAATTTCAAGACGTCAACTATGAGGAATATTTTTTTCCTTTAAAGCAATTTATCAATCGCCCGTTACTCGTCGTTGAGGGTAGGAGATGATCGACAAGTAACGTGCGGGAAGCTGCACCAACACTTCCGGTCCGTGCGGCGCATCGGCATCGAAAAACAGGCTATCCCCCGCCTGCATGGTAAAAAGCTGTTCTCCGTGGCGATAAACGACCTCGCCCTCCAGCATGTAGAGAAACTCCATGCCCTCGTGCTGGAAGGTGGGAAAAACGTCGGAATCGGTCGTGAGCGTGATGAGATAGGGTTCGACCGTCACTCCGCTGGTGTTGTTGTCGATATGCCCGAGCAGGCTGTACTGGTGGCCTGCGCGCGTGCCTCTGCGGTCGATATTGACGCCTTGCCCGGCCTTGACGAAGGTGGCGCTGCGCGGCTCCTCAAAGCCTCGGAAGAAGGCGGTGATCGGTACACCCAGCGCCTTGGAGAGCGTCTGCAACGTCGTCAGCGATGGCGAGATGTTACCGTTCTCGATCTTCGACAACATGCCAACCGACACGCCGGTTGCGGAAGCAAGGTCGGTGACGGTGATGCCAAGTTTCTTCCGATAGGCTCTCACCTCGTGACCGATGGCCATCTCCAGATTGTTGACCCTCGGTTCGCGAACGGCATGCGGATCCTGCGACAGGACCTGTTGCGCGGCTTCTATGCTGATGGATTTTTTCGCCATGGAGCCTCCGGAAGGGTATGGTCACTCTTCTTTAAAGGAAGAATATTTTAATTCGTAGGAAATCTTTGTCGGACAGCGCCCGGCGTTTTTCCGAAATGAGCCTTGAAGCTCCCGGAAAAATGACCCGCGCTGGAAAAGCCGGTGGCAAAGGCCACTTCCGCTATGGACAGTGGGCTTTGTTCCAGCAGTCTTCGGGCGTGATCAAGCCTGATGGCACGATAGGTTTCCAAAAATGACGCCCCAAGTTGATCGGCGAAAAGTCGGTCGAGGTGGCGTATGCTGGTTCTGGCAAGTTTCGCCATGGTGTTGCGATCGAGCGGGTTCTCAATCGTCGCCTCCATCTTCTCCAGTACGGTGAGCAAGGCGGGATGATGGGTGCCATAGCGTTGGGCGATCGAGCCACGCTGCGGCGCACCCGGTTCGGCCACCGCCGTATGCAGGTACCAATCGCTGACACGCCTTGCAAAATGGGCGCCCATGCGCTGCGAAATCATCGCATGCATCATATCGAGCGGTGCAACCCCGCCCGCACAGGTGATCCGGTCGCCATCGAACACGAAGCGCGCCTGCCGCGGCGTCAGATGGTTGAAGGCTTCTCGCAGCACGGGCGCGTGTTCCCAGTGAATGGTGAAGTCGCGATGATCGAGCAAGCCTGCCGCCGCCAGAACATAGGCGCCGCTGGAAATGCCGCCGATCTTGACACCCTGCCGTGCAAGACGGCGCAAAAGCGCAAGTGAACCCTCCGATAAAGCCCAGTCCTGCGGCGTGCCACCTGCACAGACAAAAATCGTGTTGCACCCTTCGCCAAAGCTCATCAGCGGCTGGCACTCCACAGTGATGCCAGACGAACTTCTCACCGCCTCGCCACCGAAGGATAGGGGAACAGCGTCATAAAGATCCGTGCCGGCAATCAGGTTTGCTGCGCGCAATGGCTCGGCTGCGGAGGCATAGGACATCAAAGCAAAGTTCGGGATAAGAACGAAGCCGATGCGCTGGACATTTCTTTGATCGGGATGGCGCATGTCCCATTCTTATATAGAAACGTCCTTTTTATGCAATCGTGTGACGGATTGCACGATTACTCTGGTCGGACATCCGTCGAGGTATTGCCATGCGCTATTCAGCCCTCTCCATTTTGATGAACGGCCTTCGTGGCAACAAGGCCTGGAAGCCTGCCTGGCGGGACCCCGCGCCCAAACCCCATTACGACATCATCATCGTGGGCGGCGGCGGACATGGGTTGGCGACCGCCTATTATCTGGCGAAGGAATTCGGCATCACCAATGTGGCGGTGCTGGAAAAGAACTACGTCGGCTCCGGCAATGTCGGGCGCAACACCACGATCATTCGGTCCAACTACCTGCTGCCGGGCAACAATCCGTTCTACGAACTATCGATGAAGCTGTGGGAAGGTCTGGAACAGGATTTCAACTTTAACGCCATGGTTTCCCAACGCGGCGTTCTCAATCTCTATCATTCAGACGCGCAGCGCGATGCCTATACGCGTCGCGGCAACGCCATGCGGCTGCACGGCGTCGATGCCGAATTGCTGGATCGGGCCGCCGTCAAGTCCATGCTGCCGTTTCTCGATTTCGACAATGCGCGCTTTCCCATTCAAGGGGGATTGTTACAGCGGCGCGGCGGCACAGTACGTCACGATGCGGTTGCCTGGGGTTATGCCCGTGGGGCCGATCAACGCGGCGTCGACATCATCCAGGGCTGCGAAGTGACAGGCATACGCCGCGAAAACGGCAAGGTGGTTGGTGTCGAAACGAGCCGCGGCTTTATCGGCTGCGGCAAGCTGGCGCTCGCAGCCGCCGGCAATTCCTCCCAGGTCGCCGCCATGGCCGGGCTTCGGCTACCAATAGAAAGCCACGTGCTGCAAGCTTTCGTTTCGGAAGGACTGAAACCCTTCATCGATGGCGTCGTCACCTTTGGTGCCGGACATTTCTACGTCTCACAATCCGACAAGGGCGGTCTCGTCTTCGGCGGCGATATCGATGGCTACAACTCCTATGCACAGCGCGGCAATCTCGCGACCGTCGAACATGTCGCGGAAGCCGGCAAGGCGATGATCCCCGCGCTTTCCCGGGTCCGCGTGCTTCGTTCCTGGGGCGGCATCATGGATATGTCGATGGATGGGTCGCCAATCATAGACCGCACGTCCATCGACAATCTCTATCTGAATGCTGGCTGGTGCTACGGTGGATTCAAGGCAACGCCTGCCTCAGGCTTCTGCTTTGCTCATCTTCTGGCGCGCGGTGCACCGCAGGAAACGGCCACCGCGTTCCGTCTGGATCGCTTTCAACGCGGCTATCTCATCGACGAAAAGGGCCAAGGCGCCCAGCCCAATCTTCACTGACAAAGCGGATCAAGGACGTTCGAAATGGCAAGTCTCGTGCCCTGCCCGCATTGCGGGCCAAGACCCAAGGAAGAGTTCACCATCAAGGGTGCCGTTCTTCAGCGACCCGCACCGGACGCCAGCGCGGAGGCATGGTTCGACTATGTCTATCTCCGCGACAATCCGCGTGGCGATTATGAGGAATATTGGCACCACACGGCAGGCTGCCGCCGGTGGCTTGTGGTGACCCGCAATACGGCAACGCACGAGATCAGCACCTGCGAAGATGCAGCCGACAAGACAAAGGTCAAAAGCGCATGACATCCCACCGCCTGCCCACTGGCGGTCTGATCGACCGCTCCAAGCCACTCTTCTTTACCTTCGATGGAAAGGCGATGCAGGGTTTCCAAGGCGATAGCCTCGCCTCTGCCCTGCTTGCCAACGGCCAGCAACTCGTCGGCCGCAGCTTCAAATACCACCGTCCCCGCGGCATCCTGACCGCGGGTGCAGCAGAACCAAACGCCCTGATGACGATCGGCAACGGCGGCAGAACCGAGCCCAATACCCGCGCCACGATGCAGGAGCTCTATGCCGGTTTGGAAGCGCGAAGCCAGAACCGCTGGCCGTCTCTCGACTTCGACATCGGCGCGATGACGGGCCTGATCTCGCCCTTTCTCAGCGCGGGCTTCTACTACAAGACCTTTATGTGGCCCGCCGCCTTCTGGGAAAAGCTCTACGAGCCCTTCATCCGCCGCGCAGCAGGCCTCGGCAAGGCAAGCTACGAGGCCGACCCCGACGCCTATGACAAATGCTGGGCGCATTGCGATCTACTGGTAATCGGCGCTGGTTCTGCCGGACTCGCAGCCGCTCTCACCGCCGGACGGACAGGTGCGCGCGTTATCCTTGTTGACGAACATCCCGTCGCGGGCGGCGGGCTGCTTTCAGAAACGGCGACCATTGGCGGCACCAGCGCGCCGGATTTTGCCGCAACCTGTATTGCCGAGCTTGAATCCCTTCCGAATGTCACCGTCCTGACCAGAACAACCGCCTTCGGCTGGTATGATGGCAATGTGTTCGGCGCGGTGGAGCGCGTGCAGAAACATCTACCCGATCCCAAGCTTCATGTGCCTGTGGAACGGTTGTGGCGGATCGTCGCGAAACGCGCGCTTCTGGCAACCGGTGCGGAAGAACGGCCCCTGGTTTTCGGTGGCAATGATGTTCCAGGCGTGATGATGGCGGGCGCGATGCGCAGCTATCTCAACCGCTATGCCGTCAGCCCCGGCAAAGCGACGGCGATTTTCACCACCAATGACAGCGGCTATGCGCTGGCGCGTGACCTGGAAGCGAAAGGTGTCTCGCTCGTCGCCATTATCGATAGCCGCAGTGAGGGAAATCTCTCCTATGGCGGAAAGGCGCGCGTCATCAAAGGCGGCGTCGTTGCCAACACCCGGGGCAGCAAGGCGCTCACCGGAGTCGAAGTCTACAGAAACGGCAGCACCGAGCATCTGGATGTCGATGCGCTTGCTATGTCTGGCGGGTTCAGCCCGGTCATTCACCTCGCCTGCCACCGGGGCGGAAAACCCGTATGGTCGGACGAAGAGGCGGCCTTCCTCGCGCCCGGTCGTCTCGAAGGGCTTGATCTCGCCGGTGCCGTCTCTGCCACGCATGGCCTCGCCGCATGCCTTGAAGAGGGTGCAAACAAGGGTGCGGAGTTGGCGAAAGCGATCGGCTTTGCCGCGACCGCGCCGTCCTTCGGACCGGTCGAACACGATGTCGTTGCCGCACCGGCAAAGCCGCTCTGGTCCATTCCTGGCGTGAAAGCCAAGGCTTTCGTCGATTACCAGAACGATGTGCATCGCAAGGATCTCGGCCTGGCGGTGACCGAAGGCTATGCCCATGTGGAGCTTGCCAAGCGCTATACGACCAATGGCATGGCAACGGACCAGGGCAAGCTTTCCAACGTTAACGCCATTGGTCTTTTGGCTGAGGCGCGCGGCGTTTCTCCGGCAGAGGTCGGCACCACCACCTTCCGACCTTTCTATACGCCGGTTTCTTTCGGCGCGCTCACCGGTGCCTATCACGGCCATCATTTTCAGCCGGTGCGCAAATCACCACTGCATGGATGGGCGGAGAAGAATGGCGCTGTGTTCGTCGAAACCGGGCTCTGGTATCGCTCATCCTGGTTTCCGCGACAGGGCGAAAACGGTTGGCGCGAAAGCGTTGATCGCGAAGTTCTGAATGTGCGAAAGAATGCAGGGCTCTGCGACGTTTCCATGCTCGGCAAGATCGAGGTTTGCGGGCGCGACGCCGCAGAATTCCTCAACCGGGTCTACTGCAATGGCTTCCTCAAGCTTGCCGTCGGCAAGGCGCGTTACGGCCTGATGCTGCGCGAGGATGGTATGATCTATGATGACGGCACAACCAGCAGGCTGGACGAAAACCGCTACTTCATGACGACGACCACGGCCTATGCCGCGGGCGTGATGAACCATCTGGAATTCTGCGCCCAGGCGCTGTGGCCGGATCTCGATGTGCGGCTCGCCTCCGTCACCGATCAATGGGCGCAGATGGCGATTGCCGGACCGAAATCGAGAACCATTCTTGAGAAGATCGTCGATGATGATCTTTCGAATGACGCTTTTCCCTTCCTTGCCGCGAAAGAGGTCTCTCTGTTTGGCGGAAAGCTGAACGGACGCCTGTTCCGCATCTCCTTCTCGGGCGAGTTCGCCTATGAGCTTGCCGTTCCCGCTGGCTATGGCGAGAGCGTTGCGGATGCGCTGATGGAGGCAGGCAAGCCGGAGGGTATCATGCCCTATGGCGTCGAGGCGCTGAGCGTCCTGCGCATCGAGAAGGGTCACGTCACCCATAATGAGATCAACGGCACGGTCGTGCCGGCCGATATCGGCTTCGGCAAGATGGTGTCCGCCACCAAGGTGGATTTCATCGGCAAGGCGATGCTGCAGCGCGAAGGGCTGTCAGCCAGCGACCGGCCAAATCTGGTCGGCGTTGTCCCGATCGATAAAAACCATAGCTTCCGCACCGGCTCCCATATTCTGGCGAAGGACGCCGCTGCGACACTGGAGAACGATCAGGGTTACGTCACCTCCAGCGCTTTCTCTCCCCATCTCGGATCGACCATCGGCCTTGCCCTCGTGAAGAAGGGGTCACACAGGCATGGCGAGGAGGTCATCGTGTGGAATGGCATTCGCAACGAATATACCGCCGCGCGCCTGTGCGATCCGGTTTTCCTCGATCCCAAGAACGAGAAGCTCCATGCCTGATCAAAAGCTTGATTTCAAATCCGGCTTTCAGCCGACATTACGCCCCGTGCTTGGCATGAAAAAAGCTTTCGCGTCCAACATGATTACCCTGTCCGCCTTGCAAGAAGGCAGCGTCATCCACGTATTGGCAGAACCATCCGCGCCTGCGGTGGAAGACCGCCTGCGCGCAATCGGCAAGGGTGATGTTCGCACTGTATCGCCGGCGCAATGGTTTATCGTCAGCGATGAACGTCTGTCTCACGGCGAGTTGAAGGCTCTGCTCGACGCGCTAGAGCCACAAGCGATGGGTGTGGACCAAAGTCAGGGTCGGGTTCGCATCCGTATCGAGGGCAAGATGGTCGAACGCGTTCTGGCCAAGGGGACGGCGGTCGATCTCTCTCTTCCGGCCTTCCCTGTGGGCAGTTCTGTCACGACACTGGTCGGCCATATCACCGCCCACCTCACTCGTTTGGAAGAGAGCGCCTTCGAGATCATCGTGCTGCGCGGCTTTGCCGAAAGCCTATGGGACGATCTCGTTAGAATGAGCGCGGAATTCGCCTGATCCATTCACGGCGCTGCGACTAATGCCCGTCGCAGTCTTCGAGATTCGCCAGCGTGTCGGCATCGCAAGAGCGCTGCACACTATGGGGCGTTCTTTAAAGCCAATACTGGATTTCCGGACGGCTACCATCGCTGAACCGCGAGAAGCGGAATGGTGTCGGATCGACACAGGGCGTGTCGCCTGTTGCGAGATCGCTGAGAAGACGTCCGGCCCCCGGCCCAATGCCGAAACCATGGCCCGAAAAGCCGGTTCCGACGATGAGGCCAGGGAGGGCCTCCACCTCTGATATGACCGGAATGACATCCGGCATCGTATCGATCATCCCTGCCCACCTCTGGGCAATCGGAACGTCCCGCAGTGCCGGAACACTTGTTCGCATTGCAGCCTCGACACTCGTCAAAAGATTGGCGTCGGGCGTTGGGTCGAGAACGCGGATTTTTTCAAAGATGCTTGCCTGATCGAAAGCCCGGTGTCTGTATCCGATCAGTTCATCGAAGAAGGGTTTGCCGAAGCTCAGCTTCAGGGATTTCCGCTCCATCATGAAAGCGGGCAGAAAGTCACGGAAGAAACGAAAGCTATCGGGCACGATATCGACAAGGCTGGTGGCCGAAGACGCCACCGTGTAACCGCCGTCCATCCTCTTGCGAAGTGTGAAATCCGAAAAGCCCATCGTAGGCTCAATACCTGCATCGACGGGAGCTGTCCGCATGACCGACGACAAGACCTTCAACTGCGGCAGGCGAAGGCCGTGGCGCGACAGAAGATGCGAGGACCAAGCGCCCCCTGCGACGATGACGGTCGAGGCTCTTATGCGGCCTTTCTCGGTTACCACCCCTGCAATGCGTCCCGCTTCGATATCGAGACCACGGACGGCACACCGCTGAAGGATGAAGGCGCCGTCCCGTTGGGCGCGTGAGGCGATGGCGGGCGCAGCCAGTTGCGGTTCGGCTGACGCATCCTCCGGGACGAAGATGCCGCCGAACGTCGTCCTGTCCATCCCGGCCACAAACGCCGCAACGTCTTGTGGTTCAAGACTTCTGACACCGATACCGAACTCACGCCCCAGAACGGCCCAACGCTCATATCGCGCGCGCGCCTCTGGCGTTTTGGCTGCATAAATGATGCCACGCTTTCGGTAGCCGACATCCACGCCGGTCTCCTGATGCAGCGTTTCCCATATCGCATGGGATTGCAGCATCAGCGGCAATTCGCGTGTGTCACGACCGGTAAGACGCACCCAGCCCCAGTTGCGACCGGACTGTTCGCCACCGACAATGCCTTTTTCCAAGACTGCGACCCGGACGCCACGCCTGGCGAGCTGAAATGCGGCCGAAACACCGATGATCCCGCCGCCGATGATTGCCACATCAACCGCCTCGGGCAGGTCTTCGGCATTCGCGACAGGGGTGATCGCGGGCATGTGATACGAAAAGGCAGCGTTCATGTCAGTAACAGTCTTCCACACTAAAATGCACCGGTATCTCAGAAATACTGGCTGTGACGGGCAGCTCCAGCACCATATGCACGATCCGCGCAATATCCTCCGGTTGGGTTAGCTCATTGCTATCTCTGCCCGCAAGGGCGTTACCCATATCCGTTGCCACGAAGCTTGGGCAAATGATCGTAGAACGTACTCCGCTTTCCTTACCGCATTGGCGTAGCGCGTGGCCGAGTGCAACGACCGCAAATTTGGACATTGCGTAGAGACCGGAACTGGCTGACTTCACCCTCTTGCCAGACAGCGACGCGACCGTAACGATGCGCCCGACCTTCGCATCGGCAAGGTAGGGCCAGGCGTGCTGGCTCAGCCGCATCGGCGATTTGACATTCACGTTGAAGATCATGTCGAAGTCATCGTCCCCGGCGTCAAGAACTGACTTCGGTATCATGATACCAGCGTTATGAACCAGGCCATCCAGACGGCCAAAACGGGCGATGGTTGCCTCGACCCATGCCCTCTCGCTTTCCGGATCAAGCGCATCGAATGGGCAGACCAAGGCATCAGGATGATCTGAAAAACGCGACGATGCAGGCGCGCGCACCCCAAGGCTGACGTTCCAGCCAGCAGAGAGCAGTGTCTCCGCGATGGCTGCGCCGATGCCGCGCGACGCACCGCTCACCATCGCCACCCGCTTTTCCGAGATCATGCCCTTATCCTTTCCGCCTTCGTATGCGCTGATAGTGTCCCAGTATCAGGCGTCTACCCGCGCCGCAGCCACGGATAGCCGACTATCGGCCGCTTGCGGGGCACCCCACCCTCCCCCGCCTGGCGTCTCCACGATGACGGTTTCTCCTGGGGCCAATGTGACCGATCCCTTGCCCGGCAGCGCAGTGACCTTGCCCTGCCTGTCCCGCACGGAATTTTGCCCGGTGGCGCCGGATGCTCCGCCATGCAGACCGTAGGGGCCTGTGAGACGCCGGTCGGACTGCAGCGAAACACGCGCCTCGTGATCGATAGCTGTAATGGCACGGATCAACCCTTCACCGCCGGCATGATGACCGCCGCCGCCCGAACCTTCGCGAAGTTCGTAGCGTTCGACGCGCAGAGGATAACTGATTTCGAGCGCCTCGACCGGTGTGTTGAGCGTGTTCGACATATTGGCATGGACGCCATGCATCCCCTGGCCGTAGGGACGCCCGCCCTGTCCACCGCCAATCGTTTCGATATAGGTGTAGGGCCGAGTGCTTCTGGGATCGCGTCCTCCTATGCCAATGAGGTTCATCGTGCCTTGGCTGGCGGCAGCAATACGATCGGGAGCGATCTGGGCAAAGGCGCGCAGCACCGTATCGGCAACCCGTTGGGTCGTCTCCGTATTGCCGGCACAGACAGCCGCCGGCGCACGGGCATCGAGGAAAGAGCCGAGTGGAATGCGGATTTCCACAGGACGCAGCACGCCGGCATTGGGCGGAAGCGTCGCATCCGTCAAAATCTTGATGGCGTAAAACACTGCCGAATGGGTCATGGGCTTGACCGCGTTGACATTGCCGCGCCGCTGCGGTGCGGTTCCCTCGAAATCGAAGACGAGCCGTTCCGGCGACACTTCGACAGCGACCTTGATCATGACCCGTTCCGGGCTGGACCCATCGTCATCCAACCAATCGTTCGCGACATAGCGCCCCGGCGGCAATTCGGCGAGACGCTTCAGCATGCGTCGTTCCGAATAGGCGAGAATGGCCGACAGCCCTTCCTTCAGGCCTCCGACACCAAAGCGCGCGGCAAGTTCGTGAATTCGGGTTTCGCCCACGCGCAATGCCGCAAGCTGGGCATTGAGATCGCCCCGCCGCTCTTCCGGCGTGCGCACATTCGCAAGCACCATGCGCATGATACCGCTTTGCTCCACACCACCGTCGTAAAGGAGTACGGGCGGAATGATCAGACCTTCCTGGTAAATCTCGGTGGAACTTCCCGGCATGGAGCCTGGCTCCATGCCGCCGACATCGGAGTGATGGGCACGGCTGGCCACATGGGCGACCAATTCACCCTCAGCGAAGACCGGCGCGATCAGCGTGATGTCGGGCAGATGAGCACCGGCGATGAACGGGTCGTTGACGATGACGACGTCACCTTCTTTCAGCGCCGGCAGCTCTGCAAGCGTAGGGCCGACGGCCTTGAGCATGGAGCCCAGATGGACAGGAACATGCTCCGCCTGGGCGACTAGTTCCGCCTCGGCGTTGAAGATGGCGCAGGATGCATCCATGCGCTCCTTGATATTGGGAGAAAAGGCGGTGCATTTCAGCACCACTCCCATTTCCTGTGCGGACGCCTCCAACGCGTTGCGCAATACTTCAAGGCGGATTGGATCGAAATTGCTCATGCTGCTACCTCAACAATCAGACTGCCGGATGCATGAACGGTCAGACGATCACCCGGATAAAGGACGGTGGTGGAGGAGACTTCCTCGATAATGGCGGGACCGGCGATGACGTTGCCCGCCTTGAGCATGTCGCGGGCGTAGACCGCAGCGGTCTGAAATGCGCCATTGGCGCCGGTGTCGCCGGGCTCATAGTAAACCTGCCGGTCGCCGATGCGGGCATCTTCAGAAGGAACGGGACCACCCCGCTCCAGCTCCGGCAAGACCGGCGTCTCGATGCGGCCGATGCCTGTCACTCCGAAGCCGGCGATCTCGAGAGCCGCACTCTGGTCGGCATGGCCGAAGCGAGCGCGATGCGCCGCGTGGAAGCGGTCGGGAAGAATTGCCCACCAGCCCGGCTTCATGGGATCAACCGTGACTGGCAATTCAAAGGACTGGCCGCGGTAGCGCATATCGATGCGCACTTCCATCTCGCGATTTTCCCGGGCAACGCCGTCGTGGTCCAGATGGGAGTCGGCCCGGTCCGTCAGGCGCCTGATACGAGCTGAGGCTTCAGTTTCCGTCATCGCCTCATAGGCAACCACATGAGTCTCGACGAAGTCATGACGCAAATCCGATATCAGCTGGCCGAGCGCACACAGAATACCTGGAGTGGGGGGCACCATCACGCGCGGCATTTTCAACTCACGGGCGACAGGGCTGCCATGCATGGGTCCGGCGCCACCGAACGGCACCAGAGCAAAGTCTCGAGGATCGTAACCACGCTCGACGGACACCACGCGGATACCGCGCACGATATTGGCATGGGCGACCCGCAATATGCCCGCCGCCGCTTCGTAAACATCGAGCCCCAGCGGCTTGGCAATGACCGTATCGATCGCTTTCAGCGCACCATCGAGATCGAGTGTCATCGTGCCGCCCAGTCGTGACTGGGGCGAAAAACGACCAAGCACCAGATTTGCATCGGTCACGGTGGGCAAGGTTGCGCCACGCCGATAGCAGACTGGTCCGGGTACCGCTTCGGCGCTCATCGGGCCCGCTCGCAGAGCACCGCCCTCGTCGATCCAGGCGATGGAGCCACCACCAGCGCCGATAGCATTGATGTCGATGACCGGCAACCTGATCGGTACTGTTTCCAGGTTGGCCGAGCGGGTTATTTCCGGCCGGCCGCCGCGAATGAGGCTGATATCGGTGGACGTCCCGCCAATATCCATGGTGATGATATCGGCAATCCCAGCCAGCTTGGCGACATGGGCGCTCGCCACCACGCCGCCTGCAGGACCGGACAGAACGGTATGGACCGGCTTTAGCCGCGCGCCCTCAAGGCTCATCAAACCTCCCGCGGCATCCATCACCATGACCGGACGGTCAGCCGCAAGGCCCAGGCCCTCCTTCTCATCCTGCAACATGCCCGAGAGCGAGGAAAGATAGCGGTTCATGACGGGGCGAAGATAGGCGTTGAGAACTGCCGTCGAACCACGCTCATACTCGCGGAACTCTGCGTTGACCTCGACCGAGGCAGAAATCGCCACATCCGGAAGCATGTCGGCTAGAATATCGCGCGCCCTCAATTCATGAGCGGCATTGGCATAGGAGTGAAGGAAGAGAATGGCGACAGCCTCAACGCCTGCCGCTTTCATGGCCGCGCCAGCCTCGCGCACATCGGACTCGTCAAGCGGCTGCAATTCCTCGCCTGTCGGCAGGATACGGCCGCGCGCGGTGAAGCAAAGCTCGCGCGGGACGAGCGGCTCCGGCTTTACCTTGGTGAGATCGAACAGCGTCGGGCGGTTCTGCCGACCGATTTCGAGAATATCGCGAAAGCCGTGATTGGTAAGAAACGCGGTCTTTGCACCATTGCGCTGAATGACGGCGTTGGTCGCAGTCGTCATGCCATGGCCGACATAAGCAACATCCGCGCCGGTCCCGCCTTGAAGGCTGAGCGCTATGCGTAGCCCTTCCAATGTGCCGAGCGCCCGATTGACGGGCGTTGTGGAGACCTTCGAGACCGTGATCGTCCTCGTCTTTTCGTCATAGGCAATGCTGTCGGTGAAGGTACCACCGACATCGGAAGCAACGCGAATATGGGGGGTCATGATTAGCTCTTGTGTAACAGTAACGTTGTCGTTACAAAAACAGAAGTACAGGGCCCTGTAAAGGGTTTTTACCGGCTGAAGTTCGAATTTCATCGGTGTGGCACGAAGTGGCACACGACAGGCCAAAAAGTGATATTCAGCACTGATCACAGGACCAGATGTATGGACGACGACGCTCAGATCCGAAAACCGAGAAAGACCTCCTCTGGAACGCACGCTGCTCGCAGCATGCGCACCCGCCAGGCCATTCTGGCGGCGGCTTCGGGAGAATTTGTTGCGCACGGGCTTGAGGGCGCGAATATGGAGGCGATCGCGCATGCAGCGGGCGTGAACAAGGCGCTGATCTACCGTCACTTCTCTCGCAAGGAACTGCTGTTCCGCCATGTTCTGGAAGATGCCTACAGGGCGATGCGCGATGCGGAACAGGCGTTGGACATGCCGGCGGATCCCGTTGCGGCACTGGACCGCCTGACCGCCTTCACCTTTGACTACTACAGCGAAAACCAGTCTTTTCTGACGCTCGTCGGCATCGAAAACCTGCATGGCGGCGAAAACATCCGCGAGTCCGATCGCGACATCGTGCATGCCGGAAATATCTCCCGCATGGTTGCCGGCATTCTCGAGAAAGGCGTGGCCGCGGGCCTTTTTCGGCAGGGCCTCGACCCGGTGGAACTCTGGCTTTCGATCTCCAATCTCTGTTGGGCCACCGTTGCCACAGTTCACACAATACGCTTTACCTTCGAGCGTGACGTTCTGTCCGAACCGGCACGCAGTGCACGGCTTGCGCATATCCAGGAGATGGTACGGCGTTACGCCCTGTTGCCGAACCACTTGTAAGGCAACGACTCTGTCATCAGTGCGATGCAGCGCTTCGCCTCCTCGTCCGAGACACTGTTGGCCAGCGCCAGAAGCGAGACACCTGTTTCGCCGTAGCGGTTGTCGCCGGGAGCGGGCGCGAATGCCAGTGTCCAAACCTCGTAGCCCGCCGCCTTGCGGGTGCCGATGACATAGCCCTTCTCCAGGAACATCTCGATCTCGGCTCGTATCGTATCCGTTTCGATCTTCCATTCCTCGTAATGCGGCGCGTTGATCTCGAGAATGCGCTCGCGCGACTCCTTGTCGAGCCGTGCAATCATGCAGACACCCGCGTGGCCTATGCCGAGAGGAAGACGTCCACCGACGCCTGAAAGCAGTGGCTGAACGGGGGCTGCACTCAACTGGAAATCGAGGCAGACGGATTCGAAACCCGAACGGGCCATGAGGAAGCTCGATATGCCAGTCCCAGCGGTGACGGAAATCAGCGCGGGCCGGAAAAGATCCACCAGATCGCCAATGCCCGGCACGCGCTGCGCCAGGGCGTAGATGGCATTGCCCAGCCGATAATTGCCGCGACGACCACTCTGCTCGACGAAGCCGTAATGAGAAAGCCCTGTCAATGCGCGATGGACAGCGGACTTCGCATCGCCGATATCTTCGGCGATCTCCGCCAGGCTCATACCCGCGCGCCCTGCATTGCCCAGCGAAAGCAATATTTCCGCACCGCGTTCGACATTGCTGGAAGATTGCTTGGCCATCCGGTTCCTCGATCTCCAGTGAATATAACATGGATTAAAATCCGATTATTGGAACCGATAGAAAAAGGAAGATCGATAGTCAAGCGCAACAATGAGTTGCACCGATGGGAAAGCCGATCAAAAGAGGCCCGAGTTTCAGCGCGCCGAAACCCGGGCCAGGCGGGAAATCAAACAGTGTAGACGGACTTGGCGATGTCGAGCGGAATGCGCCCGTCCCGAATGTCTGCAGCAACGGATGCGGGAGCCCGCTCGCGCGGAGCGCCATATCCACCAGCGCCGGGTGTAATGATTTCCAGCACGTCGCCCTTATGGATATCGCCGGCGCCATTGACCAAGCGATCAGGTGCGCCGATGACGGTGAATGAGCCGCAGGCGCCCGAAAGACCGCCTTTCAATCCCCACGGGTGCGAGACGAAGCGTGAACCGCCCACCGACACCCGGCAGTCCGCCTCGGCGCGGTAGACCCTGCGCAAGCCCATGCCGCCCCTGAACTCCCCGGCACCGCCCGAACCATCCACCAGCTCATAGGCAACCAATGTCAGCGGATACTCGGTCTCCAACGATTCCAGCGGCAGATTGGATGTGTTCGTCATGTGGACGTGGACGCCGTCAAGGCCATCCTTGTTGTGCCGCGCGCCAAAGCCCCCGCCAATCGTTTCGAGGTAGACCCAGAGACTGCCATCCGGGCGTGTCCCGGAAAAACTTGCGACGGCGACAGAACCGTTGCAGGCCGCAGTGACGCGGTCCGGCACGACTTCTGCCAGTGCGCCGTGGATCAGATCCACCACCCGCTGGCATGCCGCAATGCGACCATCGACGGCAGCGGGGTGCGCGCAATTCAGCAGCGTCCCTTTTTTCGCGGTCACGTGGATTGGCCTTGCCAGCCCGGCATTGGGAAGGACTGTCGGGTCGACAACCGTCTTTACCGCGTAATAGACAGTGGAGAGAAGCGCGGTATAGACCACGTTCAAGCCGGCACGCACCTGCGGCGGGCTGACGAAGCCGAGATGTATCTCGTCTCCCTTCACGGTGATGGTGACGGAAAATTCCAGCTGCTCGCGAAGTGACTCGGCATCGAACAGATCCGAAAAACGATAGGTCCCGTCCGGTATTGAGGCGATACCAGAGCGCATTTTTCGTTCGGCATAATCCATCAACTCGCGACCAGCTGCGAGAACCGTGTCGGTCGAGTATTTCTCGCACAGTTCCTTGAAGCGGGTGACGCCGAGACGGTTTGCTGCCATCTGCGCGCGAAGATCAGACATGCGCTCATGCGGCACTTGGCAGTTCAGCAGAAAGAGCTTTTGGATGTCTTCCTGAAGAATTCCTTCGCGGTAAAGCCGAACCGGCGGAATGCGCAATCCTTCCTGATAGATATGCGCATGGCCACGATCGGCGAAGTCGGAATGGTGAGCCGTGTTGATAGCCCAGGCCGTCAGCTTGCCTTCATGGAAAATCGGCTCGGCGAGCACGATATCCGGCAGATGCGTGCCGCCGCCCTCATAGGCATCGTTGCCGATGAAAACATCCCCGGGCGCAAGGCTGCCCGCATCCACATGGTCGAGAATATAGGGAATGAAACCGATGAACGACCCAAGATGCATGGGAATATGCTCTGCCTGGCAGAGCATATAGCCGGCCGCATCGAACAAGGCGGTGGAGCAATCGCGCCGTTCCTTGATATTTGTTGAGTAGCTGGCGCGAACGAGGGCCTCGCCCATTTCTTCGACCGTGGAGGCGAAAGCACTGCCGATGACTTCGACTGTAATGGGATTGAGCGTCGAGACAGGTTTCTCGGCAATAGCGGCGTTGGTCATCACTTCTCCTCCACGATGAGATTGAGATAGGCATCGACCTTGGCGGTGTAGCCGAGGGGCAGGACGGTGGTGGAATCCATCTGATCGATAATGGCGGGACCGACAACGATATTGGCGGGCTTCAGCAGGTCGCGATCATAAAGCGTCGCTGACGTGAAGCCGCCCGCCTCCGCCATCCATACGTCGCGCGTGCCGGTGATCGCAGAAGAGGAGTCTTCCCCCTCCATCGGACGGGGCTTGAACGCCGCCTTCTCGACGCGGCCGCTTGCCGCGAGGCGGTAGGTAACGAGTTGAACGGGCTCACCTTCGGCAACGAAACCATAGAGCTGACAGTGTGCCTGCTCGAAACGGTCGTTGATCAGACGCAGGGTTTCGGACGTGATCGGTCCATCTGGAAGAGCGACTGCAATCTCGTAATTCTGGCCGGCGTAACGGCAATCGACGGTACGGTTGACGACCCGCGCCGGGATCAGAATTTTTTCCCGCTCGAACCATATCTCGGCCTGTTCTGAGAGAGCGTCATACAATGACGAGATCGTCGAAGCCTCCACATCATCGAGACGGTGCAGAACGGTGGCTGAAAAATCCGTTCTCAGATCCGTCATCAGCAGACCGAGGGCGCACAGGACGCCCGGCGTCTTCGGTATGACGATACGCTTCATGCCCAGCTCTCTGGCAAGGCGCACCGCGTGTACCGGACCAGCGCCGCCGAAGGCCACAAGTGCGTAATCGCGCGGATCATGCCCGCGCTGCACGGAGATGACGCGGATGGCCTTGGCCATATTGGCCGTGACGATATCGAGAATACCGTTGGCGGTTTCCAGAACACCCATGCCGAGCCTGTCAGCCAGCTTTTCGACGGCCTTTACCGATAGGGACCGGTCGATCTTCATGCGACCATTGAGCAGATATTCAGGATGCTGTGTTTGCAATACGACATTGGCGTCCGTCACCGTCGGCTCGTCATTTCCGAGGCCGTAGCAGGCGGGACCAGGATTGGCTCCTGCCGAACGTGGCCCCACCTTCAGGTGATTGCCCGAGTCGATATAGGCGATCGATCCGCCACCAGCACCGACGGTGTGGATATCGAGCATAGGCGCCTTGATTGGATATCCATGCACGACGGACTCGTTCACCACCCGGCAATGACCATCGGCGAGAAGCGCAACATCGGAGCTGGTTCCCCCCATGTCGAAGGTGATGAGATTGTCGATGCCAGTCATCCGGCCGACGGCCTGCGCGGCGACGACACCGGTGGACGGACCGGACAGCACGGTGCGAACCGGCATTTCCGCGGCGGCATCGAAGCTGATGACCCCACCGTTGGATTGGGTTAGCTGCGGTGCCACAGCAATTCCGAGATCAGACAGCTTGCCGGAAAGCGCCTTCACATACCCTTGCATGACGGGCCCGAGATAAGCATTGACGACCGTTGTCGACAGGCGCTCGAATTCGCGGAATTCCGGCGCGATCCGGTGCGAAAGCGAATGAAAGGCTTCCGGAAATTCTTCTTCGAGAATACGCGCCGCGATCTTTTCGTGCTCGGCATGGCTGAAGGAATAGAGGAAGTTGATCGCAACGGCCTTCACGCCCGCAGCCTTCAGGGCGCGGACCGCGTCACGCAGGCTCACTTCATCAAGCGGCGTCTCGACTGTGCCGTCTGCCAGTACCCGTTCGGAAATACCGAAGCGGAGATGCCGTTCCACGAGCAATTCCGGCTTTTCCGCCTGCAGATCATACAGATCGGGTCGCTTCTGGCGTCCTATTTCCAAAAGGTCGCGAAATCCGCCCGTGGTCAAGAGCCCGGTCTTGACACCTCGACCCTGGATGAGGGCATTGGTGGCAACCGTCGTCCCATGACCAACATAGGACACCTCACTCGCCTGGATACCCACGCGCTCGATACCATCGGCCACACCTTGCGTGATCCCGCGGGAGGGGTCATCCGGCGTCGAGGAGACCTTCCAGATCATCAATTCACCCGTCTCGTCCTCGAACAGACACACGTCGGTAAAAGTCCCACCTGAATCCACGCCAACACGCCAAGCCATGGTCGCTCCTTTTTCGATATCGCCCAGCGACCCTTCCCCTGAAGCCAGTGGCCGCGGCATTTTCATGAAAGCGCCGGAGGCCGAGAGAAAAAGCCACGGCACCTGAACACGGCAGATCGATGATCTCAGTCCGTAACAAAAGCCTAAGGCGGGCCGTTCTTCCTTGTCAATCAAATTCCATTATTAAGACCAAAAGAATAATGATATTCCTATAATGACAATAAGAAGCGGTTGAGGCACTTATCTCGGCCAACGGACACTTCTTATTCCGATAATTGGCATAATATTTATCTGCTGGACTAATTAATGGAATTTCACTTGACACCCCGAAAAGGGTCTCTTTATTGTTTTCCATAACGACGAGACCAATCCTGCACGCTCAGTTCGGACTGGCAAAACCAGAAAAAGGGGCCGCAGACACGTCACGCCGGCTGGCAAGCATGTATCAACACATAATGGGGAACTAACCATGATACTCGATCGCCGTACCCTTCTAAAACTCACTGCCGCTTCTGGTGCCGCACTTGCGATGGGTGGTGCGCCGCGTGCGTTTTCCGCTGCAAGCTCCGACACACTGCGCATCGGTCTTTCCACCTATCCGGCTCATCTCAAGCCCTGGGTGAATGTCGGCTATGCCGGTCAACTCGTATCATCGCTGATTAATCGTTTCCTCATGGCCTATACGCCGGACGGCAAGCTGGTTGGGGAGCTGGCTGAAAGCTTTGAGCGCGACGGCGACCGCAGCTGGATCGTCAAACTGAAAGACGCGAAATTCTCCAACGGCCAGCCGGTAACCTCCGCGGATGTCGAATGGAATATCGAGAAAATCAAGGCAGAGGGTTCCGGCGCGTCGACACGCGATTCCATGCTGGATGTCGAGAAGGTTGACATCGTTGACGAGCGCACCTTCAAGCTGATGACGAAGCTACCAAATGCCGCGCTCCCCGCGCTCTTTGCCAATCCTTTTCTGCAGATTATCGCCAAGGGTTCGACAGATACGGAAGACCACGGAATAGGCGCCGGGCCATTCACCCTCACCAATGCGGAAAAGGGCGTTGGTTTTGATTTCGAAGCGTCGCCGCACTATTTCAAGAGCGGGCTGCCGACATTCAAAAAAGCGCGCGTCACTGCTTATGCGGATGAAAACCTGCGCGTTGCCGCCATCACCGCCGGCGACGTCGATGTGATCGACTACGTTCCCTGGAGCGCGATGGACCAGCTCGAGAAGGACGCCAATGTGAAGCTCGAAACCGTTGCGACGGGCGCCTTCATGTTCCTTTCCTTCAACGGCGCAGGCGTCTTCAAGGATGCCCGTCTGCGGCGCGCCGTGGCACTGGCCATCCGTCGCGAGGAAATCGTCAATGGCGTTTTCTTTGGTCGCGGCGCCGTGCTTGGCGGCGTTCCCCGCTCGCTGACGACACCTTACTACAATGCAGAACTGGCCAATGGCCAGACCTATGACCCCGACAAGGCAAAGGCTCTGATCAAGGAAGCCGGTGCAGAAGGCGTGACCGTAAACCTGCTTTCGACGGCACAATACGGCATGCACCGGGATACTGCCGTCATCGTCCAGGGCCATCTCGCCGAAGTCGGGATCAATGTCACGCTGACCATGCCCGACTGGTCCACCCGCGTCACCATGGGAAATCGCGGCCAGGGAGACTTTGCCGTCCAGGGCCTCGGCCTCGAAACATTCGATCCGGATGCGGCGAGCTCGTTGATCGATCCGACGCTCTCTCCGACTTTCTTCCGCTCACGCAATTTCGAGGTTCCGGGGCTCACCGAGCTGCTGGCGAAGGGACGTGCCGAGTTCGATCTCGAAAAGCGCAAGGCAATCTACGCGCAAGTCGACAAGCTGGTGATCGAATATACGCCCTTCTGCGGTCTCTCCTATCGCGCCACAGGCTTTGCGCATCTGAATCAGGTCAAAGACTTCCACATGCTGCCTGACCAGATATCTCCTTTTTCTGGGCGTCTCTTCGACGAGCTTTCGATATCATAACATCCGGGTCGGCCGGTCCTTGACAAGAGGACCGGCCGTCATCTCTTTTCCTCCATGCAGCACGGTCGAGATGGCTGAAGTCCGTCCTCCCCGCATTGCATGGCAGATCCGTGGAGGATTGCCCTCATGTTCTGGTTTCTGCAGCGAATTGCCATTTCCCTGGCGCTGCTCTGGCTCGTCACCAGCCTCGTCTTCCTTTCCATCTACATGGTTCCCGGAGACCCGGCAGAGCTTCTGCTCTCCGGCGATGGCATGACGCCCGACCCCGCATCGATCGCGCAGCTGCGCAGCGACCTTGGCCTTGATCGTCCCATCGCCGCCCAATATGCCGATCGCCTTGCAGGACTGATGCGTTTTGATCTCGGCAACTCCATGATCGACGGGTCGCCTATCGGTCCGGAGATCGCCAAACGTTTGCCCCGCACACTGGAACTGGTCGCAGCAGCTGCCCTTCTCAGCCTGCTGGTCGGCATCCCGACAGGCGTCGCAGCAGGATTGCGGCAGGGCAGCAGATTTGATCGTATATCGAACGTGCTTGCGGGCTTTGCTCAGGGTATTCCTGTCTTTGTTGCCGGAACGATCATCATCCTGCTCTTCGCTCAAATATGGAAATTGGTGCCGGCTGGAGGCTATGTCGATTTCAGCGTTGACCCCGGCAAGCATCTCATCCTGCTGGCAATGCCGGCTTTTGCCATCGCTCTCGGCCTTGCTGCGATCGTCATTCGTATCGCGCGCGCCGCGGTATTGGATGTTCTGCCGCTCGATTATGTCCGCACTGCCCGCGCTAAGGGATTGCCGCAAAGGCGGATCGTTGTGCGTCACGTTCTTCGCAATGCCCTCATGCCGGTCATCACGGTCTTCGCGCTCAACCTCGGCGGCCTCTTCGGCGGAACGGTTCTTGTGGAATATGTTTTCAACTGGCCGGGACTGTCCGGCATGCTGGTGAGTGCCGTCAATTCACGCGATTATCCAAGCGTCACGGCTGTCATTCTGGTGATCTCCGCCATGTTCATCACGCTCAATCTCGTCGTCGATATCGTCTACGGCATTACTGATCCGAGGGTCCGCAAATGACGCGCTCACTCCGTCTCATCTGGCCGGTGCTGCTGACGCTCATGGTGATGGCGTGCCTCCTCGCTCCTGTCCTGCCGATCCCAGATCCGCTGAAGATGAACATGGGACAGCGGTTTGCCCAACCCTCCGCTGCTTTCCTGCTCGGGCAGGATGAGATGGGCCGCGACGTTTTCTCCCGTCTGCTGTTTGGTGTTCGTATCTCGATTTTCATAGCCTTGTCGACGGCGCTCCTGTCGGCGATCGTTGGCACGGCGCTTGGTATCTTCGGCGGCTATATGCGTGGCTTGTCGGAAATCTTCACGCTCCGCGCCATGGATATCGTCTTGTGTTTTCCGCCACTTCTCCTTGCGATGCTCGCGGTCACGCTCTACGGCCCCGGTCCGATAACGCTGATCCCTGTCCTGTCGGTGGTCTTCGTTCCCGGCTTTACCCGCGTCGCCTATGCCAGTGTGCTGACTGTACGCTCCCAGGACTATGTGGAAGCCGTGCGGGCCATGGGCGCGAGCAATGGCCGGATCATGGTGAAGACCATCCTTCCCAATATCATGGGCCCTCTGCTGGTCCAGGCAAGCTTCGTCACCGCGGCCGCCGTCGTTCTGGAATCGGGTCTTTCGTTTCTCGGATTGGGGGTCGTACCGCCCTCCCCGTCGCTGGGACTGATGATCGGGACCGGGCGCGCGGCCATCGCGCATCAACCCATGCTGCTGGTTTGGCCGTGCCTTGCGCTTGTGGCGATGATCCTGATCCTGAACGGTGTTTGCGACCTCCTCCGAGACTGGCTCGATCCACGCTCTTCCGCCGCATTGGGCGGCGTCGGCAAACCCGGCGCCTAAGGGAAAAAGACACAATGACCGAAGCCACCCCTCATCCTGTTCTCTCGATTCGCAACCTGAAGATTTCCTTCCTGCGCGAGGGCAAGTTCAATGCCATCGTTCGCGACCTCAATCTCGATATCAACGCGGGCGAAACGCTTGCAATCGTCGGCGAGAGCGGTTCGGGAAAGAGCGTATCGGCACTGTCGGTGATGCAACTGCTGCCGGAGAATTCGAGTCAGATCGAAGGTTCGATCAAGTTGAATGGGGAAGAGCTGATCGGCACCTCCCCCGCCGGGATGCGGACGATCCGAGGCAACCAGATCGCGATGATCTTTCAGGAGCCGATGACGAGCCTCAACCCAGTGCTGACGGTCGGTGAGCAGATTGCTGAGCCGTTGATCGCCCACCGTGGCATCTCAAAGAAGCAGGCGCGGACAGAAACAATCAAGCTGATGGAAAAGGTACGCATTCCGTCAGCAGCCAGGCGCATCGACGATTATCCGCATCAATTTTCAGGCGGTATGCGCCAGCGCGTCATGATCGCGATCGCCTTGGCCTGCCGGCCGGCTCTCCTGATTGCCGACGAACCGACGACCGCTCTCGACGTGACCATCCAGGCGCAAATTCTGGACCTCATCAAAACCCTTCAGGAAGAGGAAGGCACAGCCGTTCTGTTCATCACCCATGATATGGGGGTCGTTGCCGAAATCGCCGATCGCACAATGGTCTTGTATCGCGGCGACCAGATCGAAGCGGGCGCGACGTCCGATGTCTTCGCTGCGCCCAAGCGCCCCTACACCCGAGCCCTGTTGTCCGCCGTGCCGCAGTTGGGCTCCGCCGGTGAAGGCGGGCCGCGGCCCTTCCCCATCATCGATATGGAGACAGGTCTTGCTCTGCCGGTCCCAAGTCGGCCAGATACGGTCGATACGTCGGGTCCCCCGCTGCTTGAAGTCGAGAAGCTGTCCGGTCGCTTCGAAATACGCTCTCCCTATACCCGCATGGTGCAAGCGCGTGTTCACGCCGTGGAAAATGTCAGCTTTTCTTTGGCACGAGGGGAAACACTTGCCATCGTCGGAGAGTCGGGTTGTGGAAAATCGACGACGGGACGCCTGCTCGCCGGATTGAACAGCCCGCACTCCGGCTTGATCCGGATCAATGGCAACGAGGTTAAGTCCTTTCGCCGTGCCGATCTGTCCCGCCAGGTGCAGATGATTTTTCAGGACCCGTTTGCAAGCCTCAATCCGCGGCTGACAGTTGAGAATGCGATTGCGGAACCGCTGCTCATCCACGGACTGGAGACGCCGAGGAATGCGCGCAAGCTTGCACGCGATCTGCTCGGTGAAGTCGGGCTTTCGGCTGATATGGGAAGCCGCTACCCGCATGAATTCTCCGGTGGGCAGCGCCAGCGTATCTGCATTGCCAGAGCCCTGGCACTTGAGCCCGGACTGATCATTGCAGACGAAGCGGTTTCGGCACTCGATGTTTCTGTCAAGGCGCAGGTCGTGAACCTGATGCTCGATTTGCAGGAAAGACTGAAGCTCGGCTTTCTCTTCATTTCCCATGACATGGCCGTGGTAGAACGCATCAGCCATCGCGTGGCAGTCATGTATCTGGGAGAAATCGTCGAAACCGGACCTCGCGAAGCGGTCTTTTCCAACCCGCAACACCCCTATACGCGCCGGCTCCTATCGGCTGTTCCCGTACCAGACCCGTCGCGCAGGCGGTTGCGCCGTAAACTGACGATCGGCGAGCTGAAAAGCCCCATCCGCAACAAGGATTTCAACCCTCCTGCACGCACCTATCAGGAAGTCTCGCCCGGACATGTTGTCCAGGTTTGGTCGGGAGACTGGAGCTGAGGTTCAGGCGATCGAACCGCTTGCCACCTATTCACGAACGAACCCATCGCCTGAACGGCAAAGGGTCGGCTCGGTACATTCAGCTCACAGTATCTACTCAAACCACTATGCGTTTAATCGGATGCATAGCCCCGCTGCTTTGAGATATTTTTAGCACGTGGTTCTCTCGAAGAGATTGCAGATTGATCCGAGAACATTTGAAAGGGTCTTGAACATTCTTGCGGCTGCGGCGCGCAGGTGGGCCGTAATCTTGGAGAAAGCATCTCAATGGGATTGAGATCGGGGCTGTAAGGCAGCAGGAACAGGAACCAAGCGCCTGTTCTTTCAACGCCTGTGCCGCCTTAGTGCTCTTGTGAACCGCGAGATCGTCGAGGATAACCGCGTTGCCTGTTTGCGCTAAAAATAAAAAATCCCGGAGTATCGGTGGTCCGCCGGTAGAGACGTACACCGCACCATTCTATCTTGCAGCGACAGAGCCTTTCCCAGGCAATCGTCTCTATCGAACGGTGCTGCACAGAGACGAGTCGAAACACCGTCCCTGGGCACAGAATGAACGTCGTCTAGTTCCCTTAAAGCCTGTCGCGATCTTTCAATTCGCTCATTACGCTTTGGTTCTTTGTTTTATCTCATGTCGTTATTGCAAAACCCCGGCACAGTTTTGCGCGACATACCCTAGAATTCTTCCCAGCTTTCAGCGGCAGCCTCCCCGCGCAACCCGACACCACCTGCCACTTTGGCGAGGAGACGCCGCGCTGACGATTGCGTTGCCCTGTGGTCATAGCGGACTGCCTCGGGCCGGGCTGCGGCGGTCTGCCGGGATAGCGTTCCGCCTGTCTCGAACTGCGCGACCAGCCGGCGCAGCTTATCTGCTTCGTTGGCAAGCGAGGTACTGGATGCGCTTGCCTCTTCCACCATCGCGGCATTCTGCTGGGTTGTCTGGTCCATCTGGTTGACGGCGGCATTGACCTCTGAGAGACCGAGGGACTGCTCCTGTGCAGACGTTGCGATCGCATCCATGTGGTGATTGACAGTCGCCACATAGTCTTCGATCGCTTTCAAAGCGGACCCGGTTTCCTGAACCAGTCTGACACCGCCCTCCACTTCCATCGATGAATTGCGGATCAGCCCTTTTATTTCTTTCGCCGCCTGCGCAGAACGCTGTGCGAGTTCGCGGACCTCCTGCGCCACCACGGCGAAACCCTTGCCTGCTTCGCCGGCACGAGCCGCCTCTACACCGGCATTAAGGGCTAGCAGGTTGGTTTGAAAGGCGATTTCGTCGATCACACCGATGATGTTGGATATCTGGCTCGACGACGTCTCAATGCGCTTTATGGCATCCACGGCGTCCGCCACCACGACCCCGGATTTGCGCGCCGCCTCATTCGCATCGATCGCAACGGTACGCGCTTCCTGAGCGCGCTTGGTTGAACTCGAGACATTCGCCGTAATCTCGTCAAGAGCCGCAGCGGTTTGCTCAAGCGCCGCAGCTTGTTGTTCCGTCCTCCTGGAAAGATCGTTGGCAGCCTGGCTGAGTTCACGTGATCCGTCGTCGATTGCAGTGGTCGCAGCCGCGACGGAAACCATTGCCTGCCTCAACTGCGTCACCGCTGCATTGAAATCTCGCCGCAAGCTTTCGTATTCATCGGCGAAGGCTTGGTCGAAGCTGAAAGTCAGATCGCCCTCGGCAACCTGCTTGAGACCCTCCGCCAGATTTTCGGTGGCGTGACGCATCTCGTCGTTCCGCTTGGCATCACGCTCTGCACTGCGACGCCGCTCCTCCTCGGTTTCACGACGATTGCTTTCAGTCTCCTTTTCCAACGTGCGCGCGCGCAGGCCATTTTCCTTGAAGACCTGCACGGCTGCGGCCATCTTTCCGATCTCGTCAGGGCGTCCAATACCGGGAATGACGGCCTCGAAGTTGTCATTTGCAAGACTGCTCATCGCCGATGTCATGGCGCTGATCGGGGCCGCGATGGAGCGGGCCACATACCACATTGTAGCGACACCGAAGAGCAGGACTGCGAAACCTACGGCCGCCAGCATCCAGCCGTCACGCGTACTTGTCTGCGCAAGCGTATGATCAAGGTCGGTAGCTTTGGCGAGCGCGACCTCGACGGGAACCTCGATCATGACGGACCAGGGCGTTTTTGTCCGTCCGATCATGATCGGCGCGATGGCACGCAGGTCCTTTTCGTCGTTATAGACATTGGCTTCACCGGCCTGGATTTTTTGAAGGACGGCGCGAAGTTCAGGATCGTTGCGGTCAAATGGTTGACCGATGAGGTCCGGATTGCGGCTGGAGGCGACGATCAGGCCCTTGTGGCTGATAATTTCCACGACGGCCCGGCCACTGTAGATTCCGGCTTTTACGGACTGTGCCAGTTCCTGAACGAAAGACAGGTCAAAATCTGCGCCGGCTACGCCCGCGAAGCGGCCGTTGACCGTCATCGGCACCGACATGGTGGCAAGATAGACATTCTTGCCTTGAACGACATAGGGCAATGGATCGAGAATGCTCTCGCCCCCACCGCTCTGGGGACCGAGATACCAGCCCCCTTTCGTGACGCCATTGGGATGTAGATCCCGGCTGTCATATTCCACCAGAGGCTGGATATCGATCTGACCCGCGGCGTTTCGCGTCCAGTAGGGCAGAAAACGGCCCGTCGCGTCTGAGCCAGCCTTGCGATTGTCCTTGAAACGCTCGTCCATCCCATCCAGAGCACCCGGTTCCCATGCACTATAGGTGCCGTTGAACGCTGGATTGTCCTTCAGCACATTCAGCAGGATCTGATTGAGGCGACCTCTGCGCGTCTCTGGGGGAATAGATGCATCGCCGTTCGTCAAGGCTTCGAAACTACGCGCCATGTTACGGGCGGCATCGAAAGCTTCGTTGAGCGACCCCTGGATCTTACTAGCCTGTGCTGTGGCAAGGCGCTGCAGGCTTTCCTTCGTCAAGTCGCGCGTCAACTCCGACACGCTCTCTGCGACCACCGCTTGACTGTTCTGCGTTGCTATAAGGCTGTAGGTCAACAGTCCACCGACGGCCGCGAGAACACTGAAGGCGGATAAGACTGCTATTTTACTTTTCAGGGAACGGAACTGCATAGGATTTCCTCTCGTTGAATTCGAGATAAATTCCGAGCGAAACGTCTGATGAATGGTTAACGTCGAATATCAACGGTGAATTCCATAAATAGAAATTCAATATAAAAATCATTACATTGCTAAAATGATCGTCTGTTCGTCTCACAATTGGGTCTTTTACAGGGAAAGTATTTTATAAAAATTTGATAATTGTTATATCGGCATCTGCGCTTCTTTTTAGAAGACATTGTCTATCTGAAATCATTAGATGATTCACAACGGTGGTTAAACGCCAAGGTTTATTTAATGATTTCTTATATTGAGCTTTGAACAAGCGCTAGACGAGACATCGCCGGGGCACGCGATCCGAAGCACCCCCCTCACACATCGAGAAGCGCGATCCCCAGATCAGGCCGTTTGCGTCGACGCAAAGCGACAGCACTTTCGCGGATGATGATTTCCAATGTCGGATGAACGATGCCACTGATGAAATGCCCTCCTTTGGTTGAGCCATCGGCAAAACCGAGAACAGCATGCATGTGGACGCTGGCCTTTCCTTCGTCATCGACGGCCACATCCCCGATGGCGCTTAGAACTTCCGATTGGGTATCGACCGGAATGTCGATATAGCGTTTCTGAGCGAAGTCGAAAAAGCCGAGCTTAGCGCGTTTAAAAGCACCGATTGCGGTGAGTGAGGCTCCGGTGATGTTCTGCTCCTCGCAGAATTTGGTGATGGCGCCAAACGCCTCTTCGCCATCGTCCAGGACGAGCACGAAGTTGCGTTCGCTCCATCGATCGCTTTTACCCAGTTCTTTGCTTTGCATGTGATTGTCTCTCTGCCGATAGGACCTGAAGGAAAAATGGCCATGTGCGTTCGAAGTTCCTTGAGAGGAACGATGTCATAGCGAAGCTCGTTGAAGGGGGATCGATCAGAGGAGGGCCAGATGGCACATATCGAAGACGACACCACCAAGGTTTGGGATCTGGCTGAAAAGATCGGCTTTTGCATGCTGACAACGCAGACCGGGTCCGACCTTCGCGCACGACCCATGGCAGCGCATGCAGAGCGATTGGAGAATGCTTTTTACTTCCTCACCGATGTTGCTAGTCACAAGGATGAGGAGATCGCCCGACACCCAAATGTCTGCCTCGCCTTCGCCGACTCGAAGGGACAGAAATACGTTTCGATTTCCGGCACCGCTGAAGTTCAAAACGACCGTGAGCGGATCCGAGACTTGTGGTCGACGCCGGCGAAAGCCTGGTGGGACAGTGCAGAAGACCCGTCCATTCGTGTCCTGAAAGTCATGCCTTCCTCCGCTGAGTACTGGGACAGCCCCGGCACCGTCATTAGCTACATCAAGATGGCCGCCGCAGCCGTCAGCAACACCCGTCCAGATATGGGCGAAAACGCCAAAGTCGATATGTGAAACCATTATGGCCAGCGACGATCCGCTGGCCATTTTCTTGCAAGCCTGCACATGGCTCTCAGCCCAGTATCACGCTGATGCAACCTTCATCTTCAGGCTGGTTTTCGGTCTCAGCGTTACCTTCATCAGCGGCTCGGGCGTGATGCCGTCTGTTCTCAATCGCAGCTTCTGCAAGATAACAGCCAAAACCGCGACGGCTTCCATCACGGCGAAAGCGTTGCCGATGCACACGCGCGGGCCTGCCCCAAAAGGCATATAGGCATAACGGTGCCGGGCCTTCGTCGCGTCAGTCAGGAACCTGTCGGGATCGAATTTCTCCGGTTCATTCCAGATCGCGGCGTGGTGATGGACGGCATAGATCGGAACGAACATGACGGTGCCTTCCGGCACAAGATAATCTCCAAGCTTGAAGTCCTTTAGCGCCGTTCGCGTAATGATCGGCGCTGGTGGATAAAGCCGCATTGCTTCGGAAAACACCTGCCTCGTGTAATTAAACTCCCCGATGTGCTCCGGCCTCACCTCCCCGCCTCGCGTGACCTCTTCGATTTCCGCCAACAGCCGGGCCTCACATTCGGGATTCCGCGCCAGAAGATCGAAGGCCCAGGCGAGACCAAGAGCTGTCGTTTCATGGCCGGCCGTGATGAAGGTCATGAGATTATCGATGATCTCGACATCGGTCATCATACGCCCGGTTTCGGGATCGCTCGCGGAGATCAGCATGGAAACGAGATCCTGACGATCTGACGGGTTACGCCGGCGCTCTTCCAAGACGCTCATCAGGCTCGAGCGCAAAAATTCCACCGCCCTTATGGCCCGCTGTCTTCCCGGATAGGGAGTCCAGTCCGGTGCGCCGACGACGCCAAGTGCAAAGGTCCAGCCGCTAGGGCGAAGATAATCGGTGATGCTGCGCTCAACCCGTTCAACATCAATGCCATGACCACCGGACATCATCGTTTCGACAATGATATCGAAGGTCGTCTTCATCATCTCGTGGCCAATATCGACCGTTCCACCTTGGTGACCCAACAATCGATCGCGCGTTTGTCTGGCAGCGTCGAGCATGGCGGGTTGAAGTGCCGTCAAGGAAGATGGGCGAAACGCGCTGGCGACTGACTGGCGTTGCCATTTCCAGTGTGCTCCGTCGGCCGTCAATAGTCCTGACCCAAGCGCGGGGCCAAGTGCACGACGAACCTGATCGCCCTTTCCCAACACATCCGCATTCTTCACAAGTGCTTCATGGATAAGCGCCGGGTCGGAGATGTAGATGCTGACCCGCCCGGCGACTTTTGAAAACACCAGCGGTTCGGTGAAGACTGCCGGTGGCAGTGCTTCGAGTGGGTTGCGGATAAGCGCCAGCAGCGCTCTGGCCGTCGACGCTTCCGTTACAGGTCCCATGGGCTTCAGTGATACGCTCTGGTCGTTCAATGGGCTGCTCCGTGTCATTGCTCTTCTTGTTTCTGATATGGGAAGCCCAATGCAGATTGCGAAGGGATGGTGTGTCTACGGTACTGGTTTTGATCTCGGTCGTTGTCTTCGCCCTTTTGGTTCAGCAGGCCGAATATGCGGCATGTTAGGTGTTCTTCAGCAACGAAGTGGTGCTGGGCCCAGGTTGGCTGACATTTTGGACCTGAGAAGCGCCATCAGCATCGGTTTCACACTGAAGCTGTTGCTATGCTTCTTTTTGATCAGGCTTCGTAGATAGCCACCGGCGGAATTGATCTGTCCAGATCTCTCCAGAATACACGCTATGATTGCACTTGTGGCTTGTGGGCCTACCTGTCTCTCTGCTTCATCGTAAGCCGATTGACTGATAGAGAGCATGGTTTTCACCACATTGGCTGCAGTTTTGAGGTCCATCCAACTCCTCACAGTGCCATTGGGGCCGTAAAGCGCGATCTCAGGGCATGCTCGTAGCACCGTCTGGAGATCATATTTCTCTTCGCTGAGGGTTCCCTCGCTTTTCGAGGATTGGTTTGCGTTGATCGCCAATGGGCGTGCCTCCACCGTTTCCGCTTCCGGAGCGTCCGCGTTTTCCACAGGGCTACCATCTTCAAAATAGGATTCGGATTCTGAACTCTGTATAAGCCGCTCATTTTGATAGGCATTGGCGCTTATTTTTTCGATTTCTAGCTGTTTTTCCAAAAGCTTAGCAATATCATCCCGGATTTCGCTCAGTTCATCGAGAATAAGGTTGAGCTGCGGTGCCTTTGTCTTGCGATCCATCTTTGCAGTGATGACGATTTGACGTGCGTGAAAGACCTCCAGTCGATCTTGGTCGATGCAGTCCGCAAGAAGTTCGATGAGTTTGACAATGTCACGCCGGCACAGGCTGATTTTTTCACGCATCCGCTGGAGCTGAAGGCGCTCCTCGGCCAGCATTTCCGCAATGGCCTCGATTTGGTCAAAGCGTGCGATGAGAGGTGCGAGCGAGAATCCGAAAGCATCGCAGATACTGCCCGCGCGGTTCTTTCTGGCATAGCGTTTTCCGTTTGGACTATCCTTGCGCAGAATGAGACCAGCGTCGACGAGTGCTGCAAGATGCCGGCGCAATGTCTGCTCTGACATTCCATGGGCCCGCAGTGACAGTTGCTCGTTGGATGGGAAGACCACCAAACCATGTTCGTCGGATAGTTCTGTTTTCGGGTAAAAGCTGAGAAGCGCATTGAGAACGGCAAGAGACCGGTCCGAAACGCCTAGGACGGTTCTTGCTTCACAGATGCGACGGAAGAGTTTCCACTTGTCGATGGAATGTTCCGTATTGATGCGTTGAGACGCAAATTGGTGTGCGAGTTGGGCATAACTAACCCCTCGCCGCCCAAAGGGCGTCGTTACAGTATCGCTATTCATGTCTTTCACCTTCAAAAAGGCAAAAGAAAATCGCTCACCGAAAAGAATTCGATGCCAAGACTCTTGACTATGATTCGCGGAAATGAGATTCTTCGGGTGCTTAAATCAAAGAAAGGCTTCCGCGCGGCAACGTTCGGGGGCTTTTTTCTTTTGGGCCAGATGCTCCTGTTTCTGTTTCACTCGTTGGTTTCGTTAAAGCGCGTCGAATCTTGATAAAGCCGTCTCGCGCTTGGATGTCGTGTTCGAACCTGTCGCTATCGCAAAGCCTTGGTTGACCTCGCGCAACTGACGGGCACTATTGTTTAGAGCGGTGCTCCTCAAACAGAGCCTGCAGGTGCTCCAGAACGAAAGACGCGAACTCAGGAGCTTCCTTACGGTCGATGGAGATATCGATCTTACGGTCCGTCTCGACGATCTTCGCGAGTTTTTGACCGCTCTTCGACGCTAGAACACCGCTGCGCTTGGGTTCCACCTTCGGCTTGAGATACTCCAGCAGAGCCTTGAAACGTTCTTCCGAGGCGAGCCTTTCGATGCGATCGTCCTCAAGGAAGGACCGTGCGACATCATTCACCTTGGATGACGTCAACTGATCAGCGAGATCCATCCAGTTGCGACGACCGACGCCAGGAGCAGGACCAACCTTGTCCACGATATCATCGGGAATGCGGCCTACGACCGACAGCATGTTGGAAAGATCGCTCTTATAGAGAGACATCGCCGCCATGATGGTCTCACGCGAAAACTTGAGCTGCAGCTTCTGTGCAAAGCGCGCTTTCTCGATGTAGCTGAGATCGCGGCGTTCGTTGTTTTCCTGGCCTTGCGCCACGACAAGCTGCTCGTCTGTCAGATCACGAACGACGGCACGAACAGGAATACCGATTTCCGCGACAGCACGCAGACGACGATGTCCGAAGGCGACCTGATAGCGGCCGGGCCTATCTGGATGCGGGCGAACCAGGATCGGGACCTGTTGGCCCTGCTCACGAATGGCTTCGACCAGACCCACATCTGCCTCGCGCGACGCCGGCATGCGGTCGGGAATAAAGGATGGATCGATATCGGCAGGATCAAGCGCAACGATAGCCAGGCCTTCAGCCAGCTTCTTTTCGATTTCTTCGGCACGCTTGCTGCGTTCGGAAACCTCGTTGAGGGACTGACCTATCATTCCAACCGGCGAGTTCACGGTGTCGGTCACCAGATCCGGCGAACCGAGAATAGGCCGAATACGTGGGCGCGGACGGTCCGCAGCGGCTTCGTTGTTATCGGCACCGGTGCCGCCGAGATTGGCGAAGATTTGCTTTCTGCTCATGCGGTTCTACCCCACGCTTTTTTTATCAGGCCTTCAATTTCGGCATTTACGTTAGTCATGGCTTCCAAGGCACGGTCATAGGTCGACCGTGTGAAGAGGGTCCGTTCAACTTCAAACAGGGTCTGATTGGTCAAACCGGCGTCGGAGATCGCCGTGCTCTTCAGCATTGGATGGTTCAGAACGTTCTCACCGAAGATGGAACGGAGGAACGCCACCATCTGGTTTTGTGGTCCGTCGCTCGGTTCGAAGCGGGTCACGAGATAACGCATCCAATGGTAATCCGAGCGCGCACCGGCACGGCCGATTTCAGAGAGAAGATCGCCGGTCATTGCCAGGAACTGGTTCATCGACATCACGTCGAGCATTTGCGGATGAACGGTCACGAGAACCGAGGTCGCAGCTGTCAGGGCCGAGAGTGTCAGATAACCAAGCTGCGGAGGGCAATCGATGACAACGACGTCGTAGAAGTTCTGCACCTGAGCGATTGCCTGACCGATGCGGGCGAAGAACAAAGTGTCGCCAGGCGCGCGGCGCATCAAAGCACGAGGCGTGTCATGCTCGAACTCCATAAGCTCCAGATTGCCAGGAATGATGTGGAGGTCAGGGATGTAGGTGCCCCTGACAATTTCTGCCACCGGACGCTGTTCATCGTCGTAGCGGATGGCACCATATAGTGTTTCGTTTGGACCGACATCCAATTCAGGCTGGTGACCGAAGAGGGCGGACAGACTGGCCTGCGGGTCAAGGTCGATGGCGAGAACGCGATAGCCGCGCAACGCCAGATATTGAGCGAGATGCGCGGAGGTGGTCGTCTTGCCTGAGCCGCCCTTGAAATTCATGACTGCGACGACCTGGAGCGCCTCACCTTCACGGCGATGCGGAAGATAGCGGCGTGTACCGCGTGCACCCTGATCGAGGTGTTTGCGGATCGCGTGGATGTCATCGACGGAATAGCTTCGGCGACCGCCGCTCTGCGATGCGCTGAGGTCCGGCATCTCGGCGGCGATCTGGCGAAGATAGGCCTCACCAATACCGATCAGCTTTGCTGTCTCGGAAGGAGAGAATGTGCGCATGGTCTTTTCGGACAACGGCGCAAATGTGTGAGCATTGTGCGCCTGAAGCTGTGCAGACAAAGCTGCCGAATGCTGTAAGATGAGGCTCGTGAGATCGGGCGCTCTCTCAGCAATGTTGGGGTCAGCACCAGGTGTCATTTCTCTCTTTTCCGCTCGTTAGATCAGTTGCGGTTTTTTCCGTCGAAATCGGATTTTTCCGCAACTGGAATATAAGCGCCGATTCTCTTTTTGACGCAATAGGCATTTCTTAAGCCAAACATGAATCTTTCCAGCGTCATACAACGGCATTTTGAATCAGAAATAGAGTTTGGTGGCTCGGCAAATGCGCGAGGCGGAACCTCCATTATGCGTTCCCCGTGTTAGCCGCGGCTAACCGATTTCTGGAGCGCTGCCGAGCGGTACCTCAGTTCAAGTGTGTCGATGCTTTCATTTGCTTTTTGAGTCGGCGTGAGCTTTGTTGGTCATGCAATAGCAAGGAGGCCAATATGATCTATGACGTCGCGGTGGTGGGATCCGGATTTTCAGCGATCAGTCTGGTGACCAATCTTTTGCAATTGCTTCCGGCAGGGACATCGATTGCCATCGTCGGTGATGATGCGAGCTTCGGAAGAGGAACGGCATATCGCACTGAACTGCATCTTCATCGGTTAAATGTACCAGCAGCGCGAATGAGCGCATTTGTCGATCGTCCCGACGACTTTCTCAACTGGCTGAGTAGCCGAGGACGGGACGTAGACGGGTCTGGCTTTGCCAGCCGAAATGACTACGGACTCTATTTGCGCGATACACTCGCCGCCCTTCTTCGAGATCAAAGGCAGCGAATCCGAGTTGACTTTATCAAGGCCAAGGCGATGTCGTGTGCAGCCATTGGTGAAGGCCGTGTCGCCTTTCGGCTTAGTGACGGAACGTCGCTGATTGCCGGAAGGGGGGTCCTGTGTCTTGGTGTGGGGACGGCAAGTTTACCGCGGCTAACTCGAGAAGCCGATATGGCGCTCCTGCGCCGCGTCGTCCGAAACCCATGGCGTCTCAACTGGCTCTCCAGAGTTCAGCCCGATGACACGATCTGTATCTTGGGGTCCGGCTTGACGATGATCGATCAGGTTTTGTCGCTCCGGAACATGGGGCATCGCGGAAAGATCCATGTGATCTCGCGCCGTGGCCTTGTCCCCCATTGTCACAGTACTTCGCCTGTTACCGCTGTAGACCCGAAGCTCAATCCAGGCCACAGCGAAATCAGTCAGATCCTGGCCGATCTTCGACGCGTGGTGAGGGCGGGCACGGAATGGCGTGCCGTTATGGATGGTTTGCGTCCACAGACCCAAAAGCTCTGGCAGTCCCTGGATGAGCCGAAGCGAGCGCGGTTCCTTCGCCATGCCCTTGCCTGGTGGAATATTCACCGGCACCGGGTCGCACCGCAAGTGCATGAGGTCTTCGATGGATTGCTGAAGCAGGATGTGGTCGAAGTTCACGCTGGTTTCGTACAAAGTATTGCCAGGGCGGAGGAGGGGCCTTTCCTGACCTACCGTAAACGAGGTGAAACGGGCCAGGTCTGTTTGCCGTTCGACTGGCTGGTAAATTGTACTGGCATGGAACGAGCTGGGATCGCTCACTCTCCGCTTCTGCAGCAGATGGTCACAGATAAAATGATCGATACCGACCCACTTGGATTGGGCATCAGGGTCGATGCGCAGTCCCATGTTCTCAAGCCTGATGGGCATGCGCAGTCTGACCTATTCGCTGTGGGTGCCTTGACAGCGGGGCAGTTTTGGGAAATTACTGCTGTGCCTGACATACGCGTGCAGACTCGCAAAGTCGCCGAATCGATCGAACAACGTGTTCAAGTCAGGTCATCGCAAAGCGATCAGAATCCAACAAAAACAGCTATACGAAGTGCAGAAAGCAAAGCGTGACTTTGCTTTGATATGAGGATTTTTTTCGTTATATTACAACGGGATGAAAATTCTTAAATTTTGACTAAATCTGGTCAGATATGGTCCGGGGCGGGTTCCTCACCCCGGACATTCTTCAGAGCGTGAGCGATCACACAGCCCGCTGAAGTGCGTCCCCGATCATGGAGACGATCGTATCGATCTGGTCTTCCTCGATGATCAGGGGAGGGGAGAGCGCTATGATGTCTCCCGTAACGCGGACAAGAAGGCCCTTCTTGAAGCAATCGACAAAGACGTCGTAAGCGCGTGTTCCTGGAGCACCGTCGCGCGGGGCAAGTTCGATGGCGCCGACGAGGCCGAGATTGCGGATATCGACCACATGTGGTGCACCCTTCAGTCTATGGAGGGCATCTTCCCATTTCTGCGCCAGCGATGCCGCGCGTGTCAGAAGGCCTTCTTCCTCATAGATCTCGAGCGTCGCGATGCCGGCGGCGCAGGCAACCGGGTGGCCTGAATAGGTGTAACCGTGGAAGAGTTCGATCTGGTTTTCTGGGCCGTGCATCAGCGCATCATAGACATAGCGCTTCGCGAACACCGCGCCCATCGGGATCGAGCCGTTGGTGATACCCTTGGCTGTGGTGACCAGATCCGGAACGACGCCGAAGTAATCGGTGGCGAATGGCTGACCAAGACGACCAAAGCCGGTGATCACCTCGTCGAAGATCACCAGGATGCCATGCTTGTCGGCAATGGCGCGAAGCCTTTCCAGATAGCCCTTGGGTGGCAGGATCACGCCGGCCGAACCCGACATCGGTTCGACAATCACCGCGGCAATTGTCTCTGCGCCATGAAGGGCGACCAGACGCTCCAGATCTTCCGCAAGCTCCAAACCATGCTGTGGTAGGCCTTTGCTAAACGCGTTGCGCTCCAAATCGAGCGTGTGGCGCATATGGTCGGCGGGGATCTGCGGGAAAACGCGGCGGTTGTTGACGAGACCGCCAACCGAGATGCCGCCGAAGCCAACGCCGTGATAACCCTTCTCACGGCCGATGATGCGTGTGCGTGTTCCCTGACCGATGGCGCGCTGATAGGCGATCGCAATCTTGAGCGCTGTGTCTACGGATTCAGAACCAGAACCTGTGAAAAAGACGCGATCGAGTTCGGCAGCGGCACCGCCCGGCGCATGTGCGGCGAGCTTTTCGGCAAATTCGAAAGCGATGGGATGGCCCATCTGGAAGGTGGGCGCGAAATCCATCGTGGAGAGCTGTCGCTCGACAGCCGTCGAAATCCGCTTGCGGCCGTGGCCCGCATTCACGCACCACAAGCCTGCCGTGCCGTCGAGGATCCGGTTGCCGTCAACATCGGTGTAGTACATGCCCTCGGCACTTGCCAGCAGACGGGGTGACGCCTTGAACTGGCGGTTCGCCGTGAACGGCATCCAGAAATTGGCGAGGTTTGGCATGTTGGCTTTGGTTTGATGGTCCATGAGGGTCCCCTTGACTTGGATGATGCATCCATCCGCGACTTTGTGGCTGTAAACAAGTCCTTTTCTATTCAGTCCTAACCTATTGTTTTAACTGAGTAGAAGGGTGTATGTTTGCGCTATACCGAACATGTGAAACGCGGAGATTTTAATGAGCGTCGATATTGGCAACAGATTGCGTCATCTTCGGTCGATGCACAAGTTGTCGCAACGCGAGTTGGCCCGCAGGGCAGGCGTAACGAACTCGACGATTTCGCTGATCGAGTCCAATTCGGCAAATCCGTCGGTTGGTGCCCTGAAGCGGATTCTGGACGGCATCCCGATTGGCCTTGCAGAGTTTTTTGCCTTCGAGCCGGACAAGCCGCGCAAGGCGTTCTATGCTGCGGAAGAGTTGGTCGAGATCGGCAAGGGGCCGATTTCCTACCGGCAAATCGGAGATAACTTGTTCGGCAGGAGCCTGCAGATTCTTAAAGAGTGCTATCAACCCGGCGCCAGCACCGGACGTGTACCTCTGGTGCATGAGGGGGAGGAGGGTGGCATCGTGCTGTCTGGCCGGCTGGAGGTCACCGTCGATGACGAACGCCGCATTCTTGGGCCGGGTGACGCCTATTATTTCGAAAGCAGGCGTCCCCATGTTTTTCGCTGCGTTGGGCCCGTGCCCTGCGAGGTGATCAGCGCCTGCACGCCTCCGAGCTTTTAAAGAACCGATCAAGGCGCTTTCATTAGCCGACTAATTAACGGTATGATTGAGACCCGAGGCGTCACTCGCTTGATGCAGGAAGATAAGAATACCCGTTCTTACGCTTCACCTGGATAGGGGTTTTCTTTGGTCAGCCTTGCCAAATGCACGGTGTTGCGAGCCAGCATGTCGACGGCCTTCGTCACTGTTTCTGGGATATGCTCCAGATCGGAAAAGTTTGTGCTACCCATCGCTTCGCCCACCCAATAGGCCACCGCGTTGGGGGCGATCGTAAAGCCGACATCGTTCAGGGCTTGATAGAGTTCAGCACAGACATGGTGGGCGCCATCTTCATTGCCGACAACGGCTACGGCAGCCACCCGTCCATAGGATGCCATTCTGCCCGCGTCATCGGTTTCTTCAAGAAACGCGTCCATTCGCTCCAATGCACGCTTCGACACGCTGCTGGGCTGTCCAAGCCATATTGGTGTGCCGAGGATGAGAATATCTGCGTCGAGAACCTTTTGACGAATCGCCGGCCAATCATCTCCGTCGCCCTCATCAGAGGACACGCCCGGCTTTATGTTAAAATCGGCAAGGCGGATCGTCTCGGTCTCCACACCGTCTTTTGACATCGCCGACGAAATGAGTGCGAGCATGCGATCCGTCGATGATGGCTCGCCGCCAGATGCCTTCAAGGTTGCATTAAGCGCGATTGCTTTCAAAGCCATTGTCGTCTCCTCCAAGGTGAACATCGTCTCGTAACCGCGACACGAAAGGCTTGTTCCCGTGTCGCAGATTGCTCCTGACGCATGGAGGCGCGTGGATCTGATTACTTCGACTGGGGAATGATGCTGATCATCTCGTCTTCCGATGGTTGCTCAGCGGGGTCCAGGTGAAGCGCCTGGTCGGCTTCGACCCTGCGAGATCGTGAAGCTGCGGGTAACGTGATGGTCTCCCCAGTCTCAAGCGATCGCTCAACCGCAGCCAGGACACGCATATCCATCAAGCCTTCCTCGCCATTGGCTTCCGGATCGCGGTCGTTCAGAATGCAGTCGGAAAAATACTGCGTCTCGTTACCAAACTGGTCTACCGGCTCGAAGACGTGTTCCTTCTCCCCTTCGTCAGTAATCTCGCGGTAAGCGATCCCCATGGAAGGCCCGAACATGTAGCAGGGCGAAGCCTCGACCGTCGCCTTCGTTCCGACCAGTGTGAAGTTTTCGGCCGATGCGGTGGCGTAACTCACGGTAAACTGCGCGGTGCGCTCTTGCGGAAACGCCAAAGTGACCGCGACCGTATCATGAAAGTTGAAGCCGCGATCTTTGGCCTTGGTTCCAACCGCGTGAACCGCGACGGGCTCGCTGCCAAAGAGGTTGCGCACTGCATTGAGCGGATAGGCACCCATATCTGGCACAGGGCCGCCCCAATAGCCGTTATGACCACGAGAGTTTTCTTCTGCGACATTCTGGGCGAAGGTTGAGGAGAAGCTGCGAAGATCACCAAAGTCGCCATTACGAGCGCGTGTGAAAAGCTCGACATTGCCGGGCTCATGATGAAGACGGTATGCGATCATCAGCTTGGCGCCGCTTTTTCTCTGTGCCGCCAGGATCTGTTCAGCCTCCTCGACACTCGACGCCATCGGCTTTTCCAGAAGCACGTGAATGCCAGCCTCGAGAGCAGCAACGGCGAATGGGGCGTGACGGAAGTTTGGGGTGGCAACATAAACGGCGTCGATTTCGCCGGACTTCAGCAGCTCATCATATTGCTCGTACGACCAGGGTTTTATTCCGTAAAGTTTTGCAAGCTTGTCCGCTTTCACCGGATCACCGGTCACAAGCGCTGCCAGCTCGGAATTGTTGGTTTGCTTGATGCCGGGCATGAAGGCCTGCTGTGAGATTTGGCCTCCGGCGACGACGGCGTAACGGATTTTCTGTTCTGGTGATGGCATTGCGCTCTCGAAACTCGCTTGATTGGGGAGCAACGCAGCCGGATGCGGCATTGCCAATGAGGAATGCCGAACCTTCAGCAATGTTCCGGATCAAGGACATGATGGTCTGCCCCAAGCGTGTCGGATCCGGATTCCGTTTGGCAGTCGGTTCTATAAACGGGGTGCTGCACATGGGTTGATGGCTGTTAGGCCAATGTGCTGCCTGCGCTTGTGTTTTGTGGCGCTTTGCTCGCATCCCATCATTGGTCGAATACCGGCGCCACCATTGGTGTGCGAGACATGTCCTTCAGCTTTCCGGCCATGCAAAAAACCTACTTAGAATTATTCTAAAAAGACTTGCGAAGCACGGATCACAGGAGTAATTAGAATCATTCTAAAAGGATGGCACCATGTTCAGCAGTCTCTTCTCTTCCTCCAAACGTCCCTTCTCCTCTCTCAACGAGCAGGAAATCCTTGCTCTGGCCATCTCGTCGGAAGAGGATGATTCACGGATCTACCGGTCCTATGCGGATCATTTGCGCGCTCAATATCCGCAATCCGCCAAGATTTTCGACGACATGGCTGAAGTGGAGCACGCGCACCGCAATGTCCTGATCGATATGCACAAGCGCCGGTTTGGCGATGTCATTCCACTCATTCGGCGCGAGCATGTGCGCGGCTTTTATGAGCGCAAGCCGGACTGGTTGATCAATACGCTGACGCTAGACCATATCCGCGAGCAGGCCGAAGAGATGGAGCAGCAGGCCATTCGCTTCTACGACGAGGCAATTCGCCACGTGACCGATGCAGAAACCCGCAAGCTTCTCGGCGATCTTGCCGAAGCGGAGCGGGGGCATGAAGACATTGCCGGCATGCTCAGCGACAAGCATCTTCCCGAAGATGCGCGATCGGAAGAAGATGAGACCTCCAAGCGCCAGTTCTTGCTGACCTATGTGCAGCCTGGTCTAGCGGGCCTGATGGACGGCTCGGTCTCGACGCTTGCGCCGATCTTTGCCGCAGCTTTCGCCACTCAGGATACGTGGCAGACCTTTTTGATCGGTCTTTCCGCCTCGGTCGGTGCGGGCATTTCCATGGGCTTTACCGAAGCCGCTCATGATGACGGCAAGCTTTCAGGACGCGGATCGCCGATAAAGCGCGGCCTGGCGTCCGGTATCATGACGGCTGTCGGCGGTCTCGGCCACGCACTTCCCTACCTCATTCCGCACTTCTGGACGGCAACCGCGATCGCCGCCGTCGTCGTCTTCATCGAGTTGTGGGCGATTGCTTTCATCCAGAACAGGTTCATGGAAACGCCGTTCCTGCGCGCGGTTTTTCAGGTGGTTCTTGGCGGCTCGCTGGTTCTGGCGGCCGGCATTATCATCGGCCACGGATGAGCGTCACGACAAAGGAAGCAGCCGGCGTTTGACCGGCTGCAGCTTCACGATCGACGTGTTGGTTTCCGCCTTGTCGGCGATCCGGTCGAGGATGGTGTCCAGCTCCTCGATCGAGCGGACATGCAGACGGGCAATGAAGCAATCGTCTCCTGTCACCTTGTCGCATTCTGAAATCTCAGGGATTGCCTCGATGAGTTGCTGAACAACATGCAGCTTGCCAGGCAAGGGACGAACACGAATGATAGCCTGGAGCGTGAACCCGATACTCGCCGGGTCGATTTCCACTGTAAAGCCGCGGATGACGCCCCGCTCCTCCAGTCGCTTGATCCGCTCGGATGTACTCGGCGCCGACAGTCCCACATGCTGCGCAAGATCTTTGACAGACATTCTCCCGTCATTCGACAAAAGCTCCAGAATGCGCTTATCGACATCGTCGAGCATAGGCTTTGTCCTTTAAAGCGAAGGCCAATTACAGCCTTCTTTTGATAGGATTTTTTGAGGTAACGCCTTTTAAAATTCAAGGCAATCTCCAATCAAGTCCATTAGGATCCCTGCATCACAATGAGGGCCTGACCATGACTGAAAAGATGCGCGGCGTGATTGAAATGGCAAGCGCGATGGTGATTTCCGGCACCATCGGTCTGTTTGTTGTCTTGTCCGGCCAACCGGTGACGAGCGTCGTATTTTGGCGCTGCGTTTTCGGCGCGGCGATCCTGCTGCCGATCTGCGCAGCAATGGGATTTTTCAGGCTCGGTATCATGTCGCGCAAACAGTTGGGTTTCGCAGTGCTCGGCGGAATGGCGATCGTCACGAACTGGCTGCTGTTATTCGCCGCCTATCCACGCGCTTCAATTTCGATTGCGACTGCGGTCTACAATACCCAACCCTTTATGCTGGTGGCCATGGGCGCTGTCTTCCTGTCCGAGCGGCTGACGCTCAATAAGATGGTGTGGCTCGCCATCTCGTTTGTCGGCACGCTGGCCATCATCTATGCGAAGCTCGGTGTCGGATATTCTGGTGAAAACTATCTCGCCGGAATTGCGCTCGCTCTCGCCGCCGCCTTCTTCTATGCGGTGGCCGCCATCATCGCCAAGACACTGAAGGGCGTTCCGCCGCAACTGATCGCGCTCATTCAGGTGGTCACCGGCATTTTTCTGCTCCTGCCATTTTCGGCAGACGGTCCTCGCATCGAGGCACAGGCATGGATGATGTTGGTGACGCTTGGCGTCGTTCACACCGGACTGATGTATATTCTGCTCTATGGCGCAATCCAGAAATTGCCGACCAACCTCACCGGCTCCCTGTCCTTCATCTATCCGGTGGCGGCGATCATGATTGATCGTATTGCCTTCGGCCATCACCTGCAGCCACTGCAGATCATCGGCGTGGTCGCCATTCTTGCGGCCGCAGCAGGTTCGACATTGGGCTGGTCTGTTGTTCCCCGCCTGAAAGAAAAGCGCGACGCCTCAGGTGACACATCACGTTCTGCGTTTCGATAAGGCGATACCTAAGCGGTGTTTGCCAATGCTGTCTGTTTAGCGCAGTGCGCCAACCAGAACATCACGGCCATCTTCGATGGAGACCCAGCGACCGGTGTTGAAGGAAGCCTGACGCTTCAAATAGGTGTAGTTGGTGTCGGTCCACAGCTTCACTTCGTTCGACAAATTGTCGAGGATGAAATCGCCGTCATTGGTCCGCACGGTCAACACGGCGTGGCCTTCGCCATCGGGCTTGCGCACGACGGTGATGAGAAGATCGGAGACGGCAAAGCCCTTCTCGATCAGCTTCTTGCGCTTCAACAGCACGAAGTCTTCGCAATCGCCTGCGGTCTTGGGATATTCCCAATATTCGTCCTTGCCATAGACTTCCTGGTCGGTCATGGCGACGATGGTGGTATTCACTTCAGTGTTGATGTCGCGAATGACAGTCCAGCCATAATCCGTCACGCGAGGAGCGGGTGTCAGCTTGCTGCGGATATCGCATTCGGATGCGTATCTCTGGCAGAATTCGTAATGGCCGATCGGCTGCGATGTAATGCCGCCCGTCACCATGGCCGGGCTGCCTTTGTTTTCAGCCTGCACGGAGGCCGCAGAAAGTAGTCCGGCCGCCACTGCAATGAGCAGCGCCCGTGCCTGCGATGCATTCATCATCAAACCCGTCCCTTGAAGTCTTAATAAAGTGTTAAGAGAGATCAGGGGTAAGTGTCAATCGGAAGCGGGCCCTCTATGAACGCAAGATGAATATTATGGTTAAGAGCGTTGCCGAAATGCTTAAAGCATCGGCCCGAAGATCGAAATCGATTTTCGGAAAGAACGGCGCATCGATTCAAAGGAGTAGAGCATTCTTTGTGCGCCCTTAAAGACGCGCGGTGCCCGAAGCTACGAGGCTTTTGACCGCACCGAGCATTCTTTCGATGTCCTGGGGACGCGAAAGCCGATGGTCGCCATCACGGATAAGGCTCAAGACCACATCGTCGGCAGGCAGGTGTTCCATCAGTCGCAGGGCATGTTGGTACGGAACGTCTTCATCACGCATGCCCTGCAGAATATGAACGGGGCAGCCGGTATCGATCACGCCCTTCAAAACCAGATTTTTGCGGCCGTCCTCCATCAGATCGCGGGTGAAGATGTTGGGCTCGGGGCTGTATTCCGATGGCTCTTCGAAATAGCCGCGCTCGGTAAGCGACGCCTGTTCAGCTTCCGTCAGATTGGGCTCGATCAATTCCGCAGTAAAGTCCGGCGCTGGCGCAATAAGGACAAGACCTGAAACGTTCGGGCCCTTGCCGCGCTTGCGCAGTTCCTCAATCAGTCTGAGTGCGATCCATCCACCCATGGACGAACCGATCAGAATGACGCTTTTAGGTGCCTTGTCATCCAGAACGGCAAGAGATTCCTCCAGCCATCGTGAAATGGTGCCGTCTCTGAACTCGCCTTTCGATGCGCCATGACCAGAATAATCGAAGCGGATGCAGGCGAGCCCCTCCTGTTGCGCAAAACGATCGAGCTCGACAGCCTTCGTGCCTGTCATGTCGGAGCGGTAGCCCCCGAGCCAGACGAGGGCAGGGCGATGATCCGACGTTTGAGCCGATCGAGACAGGATGGCGATCTCGCGCGCGGCGTCACCTTCACCGACGACAATATACTGTGGGGCTTCGTGTGGCTGCGTCATCTTATTCTCCATACGTTTCTTTCCCCTGTAGACCAGATTCGTAAAAACCACGACAGGAGGTGATTTTTTTGCAAAGCCATGCTATTGACTTCCCAGAGGCGTTCACGACATTTCAGCCATTTGCACCGACAAGCTGTTTTTGCCGACGCGATATCGAAACAGATCAGGAGAATACGACCATTCGCAGACCGTTCAAAGCCGATGCCCCCGTCAAGGAAGGCCCGCGCTCCAACAGGGAAATTCGCATTCCCAAAATTCAGCTGATTGATGAAGAAGGCCAGAACCTCGGCGTGATGCCGACGGACCAGGCGTTGAAGATGGCGGAAGAGGCCGGTCTTGATCTTGTCGAGATTTCGCCGAATGCAGAACCGCCTGTTTGCAAAATTCTCGATCTCGGTAAGCTGAAATATTCGACGCAGAAGAAGGCGGCCGAAGCGCGCAAAAAGCAGAAGATCGTCGAGGTCAAAGAAATCAAGATGCGTCCGAACATCGACACCCATGACTATGAGGTGAAGATGAAGGCGATGAACCGTTTCTTCGAAGAAGGCGACAAGGTGAAGGTAACGCTGAAGTTCCGTGGCCGCGAAATGGCTCACCAGGAACTCGGCATGAAGCTGCTGCAGCAGGTGAAGGAAGATACCTTGACAATCGCCAAGGTGGAAGCCGAGCCGAAGCTGGAAGGCCGCCAGATGATGATGGTGCTTGCACCGAAGTAATGCTTGGGCGCGCTGACATCGAGGTCGGCGTTTTCCACTCTCGCAGGGGAAGTTTGGCTTCCCCGTTGCGCTTTCTCATAACTGCGGTTATAAGCGCGCGTCCGAACGGTCCGGCAGGGCATGCCGTGGCCGTTCTTGAATAGCTTGAAGCGGGCTTCGTCTGCCTGTTTCGATACAAAATAACGGAGTAGCAAAATGCCCAAGATGAAGACGAAATCCGCTGCAAAAAAGCGGTTCAAGATCACTGGCACCGGCAAGGTTCTCGCAGCCGCCGCCGGTAAGCGCCACGGCATGATCAAGCGTTCCAACAAGTTCATTCGCGACGCGCGCGGAACCATGGTTCTGGCCGAAGCTGACGGCAAAAAAGTCGTCAAGAACTACCTGCCGAACGGTCTCTAAGACTCTTCCGCATTTTTGGACACTTTAAGGAGATCATGACATGGCACGCGTAAAACGTGGCGTAACTTCCCGCGCCAAGCACACCAAGACACTCAAGGCAGCCAAGGGCTTCTACGGCCGTCGCAAGAACACCATCCGTGCAGCAAAGGCAGCGGTTGACCGTTCCAAGCAGTACGCTTACCGCGACCGCAAGGTCAACAAGCGTAACTTCCGCGCTCTGTGGATCCAGCGTATCAACGCTGCTGTTCGCGAATTCGGCCTGACCTATGGCCGCTTCATCGACGGCCTGAACAAGGCTGGCATCGAAGTCGACCGTAAGGTTCTGTCCGACATGGCTATCCATGAGCCGGCAGCTTTCGGCGCGCTCGTCGACGCCGCGAAGAAGGCTCTTGAGTACCTCAAGGATGCAGGTACGGCCAACGAGTTTGAATCCGCTGTAAAGTAATTACGGCGCGGACAAATTGTTGTTCATTTGAAACCCGCGCCGGGCAACCGGGGCGGGTTTTACGTTTGAAAATGCTTCCTTTTCAGAAGGAAGCCCTCTGGGCGCTTTGGCGCCGACGGGACTATCATGCTTCAGGCTGCCAATGCGAGCGAGAGGGAAAAGGGCTTCCATGTTCATCTGGAAGACGCCGATATTGCTGCGCTCATGCAGACCCTGTTGATGAGCGAAAAGCGCATCCAGCGACTGGAGCTGAGTTCCGGCGCCGTCTGGATCAAGCGTCAAGGCACGGAAGAACCACGGTGGTGGAGCAAGTTGCAGGGCTTTGCTGCCCGCCTTCTTCCATATGCTTTTCTCAGACCGTCGCCGGTGCTTTCGCCTGTCGAGATGATGGCGCGCGAAAAGCGTCGGATGATCGAGTTCGGCAATGCGGGCTTCACCGTTCCGGCGATCATCTATTCCTCCGATACCGCCATCGTGCTGGAGGATGTGGGGCCAACCATCCAGGGCATCGTGGCGCGCAAGGCAAGCGAAGGACATCCCGACCGGTTGCTGGTTCAGTCGGCGATCGAGCTTGGTGAGCTTCATGCCGCCGGTCTTTGCCATGGGCGCCCGCATATTCGCGACTTCTTTCTCAAAGGTGGCCGGATCGGCTTCATGGATTTCGAAGAAGAGCCGCAGGCGGTCATGCCGCTGGCCAGCGCTCAGGCGCGCGACCTGTGGCTGCTATTCTTGCCACTGAGTGCCTTCGCCGAAAACACCGATGCAACGCTTGGCGCTGCCTATCGCGGATGGTCCGCCCATGCACCACAGGCGACCATCGATGAATTGCGTCGCCTGGTGCGTGTGCTTGGCCGATTTTTGCCGCTCGCCCGGTTGATTGGCCGCGTGCAGATGGGTAGTGATCTGCAACGCTTTATCGTGGCGACCGACTTTCTAAAGAATGCTGTTGAAACCGATGTCGGGGCCAAGACCTCCGGCAGGGCAGGAAAAGATGACTGAACTGGACACTTTGAAATCGCAACTGATGTCGGAGATCGCTGCGGCGGCAGACGAGACGGCCATCGAGGCCGTGCGCCTGTCGGCGCTTGGCAAGAAGGGCTCGGTTTCCGAGCTTCTGAAAACGCTGGGCACCATGACGCCGGAAGAGCGCCAGACACGCGGCGCCGCCATCAACCAGCTGAAGAATGAAGTGACGGACTTTCTTACCGCCCGCAAGAGCGAGTTGAAGGATGCAGCCATCGAAGCGCGGCTGAAGGCCGAGACGCTCGACGTCAGCTTACCCGTCCGTCAGTCTCCTGCCGAACGCGGCCGCATTCATCCGATCAGCCAGATCGTCGATGAGATCACGGCGATCTTTGCCGATATGGGCTTCTCCATTGCCGAAGGCCCGGATATCGAAACCGACTATTATAACTTCACGGCGCTGAACTTCCCGGAAGGACACCCCGCCCGCGAAATGCACGACACCTTCTTCTTCCAGCCGGATGAAAAGGGTGAGCGCAAGGTTCTGCGCACGCATACCTCGCCGGTTCAGGTGCGCACCATGGAAGCGCAGAAGCCGCCGATCCGTATCGTCATTCCCGGCAAGACCTACCGCCAGGATTCCGATGCCACTCATTCGCCGATGTTCCACCAGGTCGAAGGCCTGGTGATCGACAAGAAAGCACATGTCGGAAACCTTCGCTGGATTCTCGAAGAGTTCTGCAAGACCTTCTTCGAGGTCGACAGCGTCGTCATGCGCTTCCGCCCGTCCTTCTTCCCGTTCACCGAGCCGAGCTTCGAAGTGGATATCCAGTGCGACCGCTCCGGCCCGACCATCAAGTTCGGCGAAGGCAAGGACTGGATGGAGATCCTCGGCTGCGGCATGGTGCACCCCAATGTGCTGCGCGCCGGTGGGCTCGATCCGGACGAGTATCAGGGCTTTGCCTGGGGCATGGGTCTCGACCGCATCGCCATGCTGAAATACGGCATGCCGGACCTGCGCGATTTCTTCAACGCCGATGTTCGATGGATGAACCATTACGGCTTCCGCCCGCTCGACATGCCGACGCTGTTCGGCGGTCTGAGCGCCTGATCGGTCAAGTCGAGGAGTATATAGTATGAAATTCACACTCTCCTGGCTGAAAGAGCATTTCGATACGGATGCCTCTCTGGAGCAGATCTGCGAACGACTGACGGCAATCGGTCTGGAGGTCGAGGATGTCGACGACAAGGCGGCTTACAAGCCCTTCGTCATCGCCAAGGTTCTGTCGGCGGAAAAGCATCCTGAAGCGGATCGCCTGAAGGTGCTGTCGGTGGATGCCGGTGACGGCAAGCCGGTGCAGATCGTTTGCGGAGCGCCGAATGCGCGCGCAGGCCTCGTTGGCGCTTTGGCGCGTCCGGGGACCTATGTTCCAGGCATCGATGTGACGCTTTCCGTCGGCAAGATCCGCGGTGTCGAAAGCCACGGCATGATGTGTTCCGAAAAGGAGCTCAACATGTCCGACAATCATGATGGCATCATCGATCTACCGGAAGATGCGCCGGTCGGCACGTCTTTCGCGTCCTATGCCGGACTTGACGATCCGGTCATCGAGATCAACCTCACGCCGAACCGTCCGGATTGCACCTCGATCTATGGCATCGCGCGTGATCTGGCGGCCTCCGGTCTCGGCACGTTGAAGACGCGGCCTGCACCGAGCTTCAAGGTCGAAGGCGCAACGCCGGTCGATGTCAAGCTGGAGCTTGATGATGCGGCTCTCTGCCCGGGCTTCTCGCTTCGCATCGTGCGCGGCGTGAAGAATGGCCCCAGCCCGAAGTGGATGCAGCAGCGCCTGCTGGCAATCGGCCTGCGCCCGATCAACGCATTGGTCGACATCACCAACTACATGACCTTCGATCAGGGCCGTCCAATGCACGTCTTCGATGCGGCGAAGGTCAAGGGTGATCTCGTCGTGCGGCGCGCGAAAGAAGGTGAAACGATCCTTGCCCTCGATCAGCGTGAATACAAGCTCGGTCCAAACAATGTGGTGATTGCCGACGACAACGGGCTCGAGTCCATCGGTGGTGTCATGGGCGGCGAACATTCCGGCTGCGACGAGAATACCGTCGATGTACTGATCGAGTCGGCACTCTGGGATCCGATCAACGTTGCCAAGACCGGACGTTCTCTCGGCATCATCACCGATGCGCGCTATCGTTTCGAACGCGGCGTCGATCCGGAATATATGGTGCCGGGCCTCGAGCGCACGACGGAACTGGTGCTCGAGCTTTGCGGTGGTTTGGCCGGAGAAGCCAAGGTTGTCGGCTACAAGGGCTTCGAGCCGAAGTGGATCGATTTCCCACTCTCCGAGGTGAAGCGCCTCACGGGTCTCGAGGTTTCGGCGGAAGAAAGCCTTGCGATCCTCAAAGGTCTCGGTTTCGGCATCGAAGGCTCCGGCGAGCGTGTTTCCGTGTCGGTGCCCTCATGGCGTCCGGATGTCGATGGCAAGGCGGATCTGGTGGAAGAGGTCATGCGCATCCACGGCGTCGACAACATCAAGCCGGAACCGCTTGAGAGCCTCGGCGCCATCAACGGACGCATTTTGACGACGCTGCAGATCCGCACGCGCACCGCGCGCCGTGCACTTGCAAGCCGCGGTATGCTGGAGGCCGTCACCTGGTCCTTCATTCCGGAAGCGCAGGCGAAGCTCTTCGGCGGCGGCTCATCCGCGCTCAAGCTCGCCAACCCGATTGCTGCCGATATGTCCGACATGCGGCCGTCCCTGCTTCCCGGTCTGTTGACCGCAGCCCAGCGCAATGCCGACAAGGGCTATGGCGATGTGGCGATCTTCGAAGTGTCGGGTACCTATGAGGGCGATACGCCGGAAGGCCAGCGGCGCGTCGCCGGTGGCGTTCGCCGCGGCACCGCATCGCTTGCCGGTGCAGGCCGCATGTGGTCGAACACAGCAAAGGGCGGTGGAAAGGCCGTCGATGTCTACGATGCCAAGGCGGATGCGCTTGCCGTGATCGAAGCCTGCGGTTTGCCGATGGCTAATGTGCAGATCGAGGCCGGTGCTCCGTCCTGGTACCATCCTGGCCGTTCCGGCACGATCAAGATGGGTCCCAAGGTGGTTCTTGGTTACTTCGGCGAATTCCATCCGAAGACACTCGGCGCTTTGGATATCTCCGGTGCCTATTGCGGCTTCGAGATTTATCTCGACGCCATGCCAGAACCGAAGAAGAAGGCAACGCGCACCAAGCCGGCGCTGGAGCTTTCACCGTTCCAAGTGGTGAAACGCGACTTCGCTTTCGTGGTCGACAAGTCGGTCGAAGCGGGCGCCCTCATCAAGGCGGCAACCAGCGCCGATCGCAAGCTCGTCACCGGCGTCAACGTCTTCGACGTCTTCGAAGGCGCGTCGCTCGGTGAGAATAAGAAGTCGATTGCGATCGAAGTTCAGATCCAGCCGATGGACAAGACCCTGACGGATGAGGACTTCGAAGCCTTGACGGCAAAAATCGTCGGTAATGTCGAGAAGACAACGGGCGGCGTGCTTCGCGCGTAATCCTGTGCTTCATGTGATGATGCTGAAAAACCCGCTTTCATGGCGGGTTTTTTATTGCTCAGATTATACATCCAAATATAAGAAACGCGTCATACGTGTATTTCATAACAAATTGACTCCTGAAAAAGCTCAGATCGCATGTAGAGGTTGCTACGGTCGTTGCTTTTAGTACTATGCCTTCCAGGCCGTTGGGCCGTGAGGAGGAGATTTTATGGCAATTGGGTATTTGAAACGCCGTGCAGCTTTGATGCTTGCTGCATCTGCGGCAGCTTTATTAACGTTCAACACAGGCGCTCATGCGCAGGCCTTTCCCGAGCGCACGATCACGCTCGTCGTGCCTTTTGCGGCAGGCGGCTCCACCGACGTCGTTGCACGCGTCATTGCACAAAAAATGGGTGACACGCTTGGCCAGCAGATCATTGTCGAGAATGTCGCGGGTGCTGGCGGAAATCTCGGTGCTGACCGCGTTGCGCGCGCCGAGCCCGATGGATACACGATCCTCATGGGTACGGTGGCGACACATGCCCTCAACCCATTGATCCTCAAGACGAAGCCCTATGATCCTGAAAAGGATTTCGCACCGATTTCGTTGCTGGTCGTCGTGCCGAACGTGCTGGTTGTCAATCCGCAGCTGCCGGTCAACAATGTTGCCGAGCTGATCGCGCTCCTGAAGAAAGAGCCGGATAAGCATGCCTATGCCTCATCCGGTAACGGCACGCCGCTTCACCTTTCTGGTGAGCTGTTCAAGAGCATGGCCGGCGTCGACATGCAGCACGTGCCTTATAAGGGCTCCGGCCCGGCATTGAACGATCTGCTGGGCAATCAGATTTCGATCATGTTCGACAACCTGCCATCCTCATCCGCGCACATCAAGTCGGGTACCTTGAAGGCGCTGGGTGTGACGACGGCGGAGCGGGCGTCCTCCTTCCCGGATGTGCCGACTATTGCCGAAACCGTGCCAGGTTATGAGACCTATACCTGGAATGCGCTTTTTGCACCGGCCGGAACGCCGCCTGAGGCAATCGCCAAGCTGAATGAGGCTGCCAAAACGGCACTGTCCGATCCGGATGTGGCAAAGCGCATGGCGGATTTCAGCGCTAAAATCGTCGGTTCGTCGCCGGAGGAGCTGAAGACCCACGTGTCGGAAGAGATTGCCAAATGGGGTCCGGTGGTGAAGGAAGCCAACGTTCAGATGGACTAAGGCCAGTACAGCCTCGCGATGGATCGTCTTCCCCAGTATCTCCGCAGGGGAAGGCACCTCCAATCCTTACCTGTTGGTTAAGCCATGAAAAATGTGATCAACTGCTGTTACACCTGATCATCATTTAGGCAATTAAACCGATAATAAATTATTTTATCCTATTACCTTCATCCATGACGAAAGTCGTCGCAGGCGTTCAAGCGCCGTCGAAGAGTCTTCAGATGGATCGAGGCAAAAGTGAATTTTTTCAGGAACTTGAAAATCAGCACCCGCATCGTCGTGGTTGCCGCTATCCCTACAATCGCCCTCCTAGGCGCTGTGGTCCAAGATAATTTCCGAAGGCTGGACGTTGCCTCTCAAGCCAGTTCCGTCTCTGAGATCTCAGCCATGGCACCTCTGATCGGTGGTATGGTCCACGAAATTCAGAAGGAGCGCGGTGCCTCTGCCGGCTTTGTGGGTGCGAAGGGGCAGGGCGAGTTCGGACCTCTTCTCGAAAAACAGCGCCTCGTGACCGATGCCGCGATTGCGAGATTTCGAAAGCTTAATCTGACGACCGAAGAAGCCGCCGGCACTCCTGCTTTCATGCAGCTCGCCATTACCGCGCAAGCAAAGCTCGACAAGCTTGACGCCATGCGGCAGGACATTACCTCGCTAAAGGCATCTGTTGCCGATATTGGTGCTTATTTCGCCGATACGATCGGCAGCCAGATCAAGCTCATCGAATCGATGAGTTCTCTGACGTCGGACAGCCGCATTTCCAATCGGATAATCGCTTATTCTGCACTCCTGCAAGGGAAGGAACGGGCGGGCCAGGAACGAACAGTCGGAACCGCGGCCTTTACCACCGGAAGCATCACTCCCGAAAGCTATCAGAAATTCGTTCGCCTCGGTGCCATGCAGGGCGTCTATTTCTCGATCTTCGATTCCTATGCAGGTGCTGCTGAAAAATCAGCGCTGGAGGCTGCACTTGGCAGCGATGCCGCCAAGCTTGTCGATACGCAGCGCTCTGTTCTTCTACAGGCGCCCTTTGGAGGCCAGTTGAGTGGCATCAGCGGAGAAGCTTGGTACAAAGCGACCACGGACCGCATCAACGTTCTCAAGACGGTCGAAGACAAAGTCGGTGCGGAACTGAGTGCCTATGCTACAGGCGTTGCGACGTCTGAACAACGTGGCCTTACTGTATCAATTCTAACATCCTTAGGTGTCCTTGCCGTCGTGGCTGTTCTTGCCGCAATCATTACCCGCTCGATCACGGGCCCTATCGGCAGCGTGGTTGGCACCATGCGTGAACTCGCAGCAGGTCGCGCCGATGCTGCATTGGATGTTGAACCTGACTGCAGCGAGATCGGCGAAATGGTTCGCTCCGTTGCAGTCTTTAAAACCAACGCCCAGGAGCGTCTCAAGCTTGAGGCCGAAGCCGAGGCCAACCGATCGCTCACTGAACGTGAACGTTTGGAGCGCGAAGCGCGGCAGGCCCAGGACGCAGCGGAAGTGCAGCACGTGGTCGATACGCTCGGTGCGGGTCTCGGCGCTCTTGCAAACGGCAAGCTGAACTACCGCATCCAAGACAGCTTCGCTGACCGTCTCGACAAGATCCGCGTGGACTTCAATGGTGCGATAGAGCGGCTTGAGGATACGATCATAAAGGTCAGCGGAAACGCGCAGGGGATTGCGGCGGGTTCCAACCAGATCAGAGCATCTGCCGACGATTTGGCACGACGCACAGAACAGCAGGCAGCGTCGGTCGAAGAGACCGCCGCGGCGCTGGAGCAGATCACGACCACGGTGGCGGATACGACGCGCCGGGCAGAGGAAGCCGGTCGCCTCGTGAGCGAAACGCGTGAAAACGCAGAACGCTCCGGCGTTGTCGTGACAAAGGCCATCGGCGCCATGAACGAGATCGAAGCGTCTTCAAGAGAGATTTCCAATATTATTGGAGTCATCGACGAGATTGCGTTTCAGACCAATCTGCTAGCACTCAATGCTGGTGTCGAAGCCGCACGCGCGGGTGAGGCCGGTAAGGGGTTCGCTGTCGTCGCCCAGGAAGTGCGCGAGCTTGCCCAACGATCGGCCAGTGCTGCAAAGGACATCAAGGCACTGATTGCAAAGTCAGGCGATCATGTCAAAAACGGTGTTGGCCTTGTCGGTGAGACGGGTGAGGCGCTCACCCACATCGTCGCGCAGGTGAAGGATATCAGCGTCAACGTGCTCTCAATCGTTGAGGCATCGCGTGAGCAGTCCACCGGTATCAAGGAAATCAATAACGCGGTTTCCCAAATGGATCAGGGCACGCAGCAGAACGCTGCCATGGTGGAAGAGTCGACGGCAGCCAGCCACTCGCTCGCCAGAGAGGCGGATTCGCTGTTTTCCCTCGTGGGCGCGTTCGAAACGGGTTCGCAGCGCAGCGCTCAGACGGCGGTCTCGGCACGTCCCGTCGTTCCATCCGCGGCACCTCAGCGCTCTCCAGTTCGTAGTCTCGTCAATCGCGTTGCGTCTTCCTTCAACGGGAACGCGGCGCTGAAGGCAAACAGCTGGGAAGAGTTCTGAAACTGCGCGATCAGCATCGCTGATGAAAGGCCCCGGACGTCGTCTGGGGCTTTTTTTCTGTCACCAATAGAGGTGTAAAAATCAGGCTTGAAATTTCGCAAAAATCACGATGCGCGTCTTCAAGAAGGTAAGGCTTTGTTTGTGCATCCAACAAGACGACGTAAGGCGCTCTGGGGGACAGCGAATTGAGGTCGGCCCGCATTTATTCGCTGCGGGAAGAATTTTCGATTCCCTTGCGGCCTCGAGACGTTAATGTGGAGCGGAACAGACGTCCTGTATTTGACGACTCTTTAGGAACAGTCGCTTGAGATGCGTATGTCAGATGGTGAGAAGGAAGCCGCAATGGGGATTAAGACTGCGGAAGAGCGCAGCCTGGACTACAGAAACGCGATGGCGCAGCTTGCCGGCGCAGTCAATATCGTCACCACAGATGGACCGGCAGGCAGGGCGGGGTTTTCCGCCACCGCCGTCTGTAGCGTATCGGACAATCCCCCAACCCTTCTCGTCTGCATCAATCGCAGTTCATCGGCGTATCGGATGTTGTTTGAGAACGCCGTCGTGTGCGTCAACACGCTCTCAGCAGATCAGCAGCCATTGAGCCAGCTCTTCGGAGGCAAGACCCCGATGGAGGAGCGTTTCGCAGGCGGTGAGTGGTCGTCGCTCGAAACCGGTGCACCGATTCTGAAAGGCGCACTCGCCTCCTTCGATTGCCGTGTTCGCGCAATCCATGATGGCAGTACCCACGACATCATCATATGCGATGTGGTCGATACTGCCGTAGGAGAAGGGGAAGAGGCGCTGCTTTACTTCAAGCGGGCTTATCGCACGCTCTAAACGCGCCAACGTCGCTTCAGCCTATGCTTTTGCCAAAACGGGCAAAGCTTTTTTCCAGCACGGTCGTGCCAGCGCCGGGGCGTTGCGGCCGCTTGTAGACGCCGCCCTGAACATCTGCCGGCTCCTCGAAGTGATCCTTGATCCAGGGAATGTATTCGAGGATCGTCGAGGCCGGGTGCCAGTAGCTCAAGTGGACATGGACCTGGCTCATCTCGCCTGCATGCGGCACGACGGGCAGGCGATGCGCCAGGGCCAGATCCGCCACCTGAATATATTCGGTAATGCCGCCAAGCCGGGTCACATCCGGCTGAACATAGGCGACCGCGCCCGCTGATATGAAGGAGCGGAAGGCATCGACCGTGTAGAGCTGTTCACCGAGCGCGATCGGAATTGCCGTGTTGCGGGCGAGTGCTGCGTGGCTGCCGACATCGTCATACCAGAGCGGTTCTTCAAACCAGTAGATATCCAGATCCCGTGCGAGCGCGCAGAAACGCTGGCAGGTCGGCAGATCCCATTTGCCATTTCCGTCGATGGCGATGCGCACCGACCCGCCAAGACGCTCGCGAACCGCCGTCAGCCGATCGATATCGACATTCGGATCGTCGTGACCGACCTTGATCTTTAGCCGGGTAAAGCCATCCTGATCGACGGCTCTTGCCGACCCCTCGATCAGAGCGTCCTTCGTGAATGAGAGCCAACCGATATCGGTATTGTAAGCCTCAAGCTTGTCAGTGCGGGCTCCGCCGAGATAGCTCCACAGCGGAAGGCCCGCCTTCTTCGCCTTCAAGTCCCAGAGCGCGACGTCGACCGCGGCAAGTGCCAGATGGGTGATGCCTGCACGGCCGACCCATTGCAGCGATGGATAGCGGGCAAGCTTGGTCCAGAGCCGCGAATGGTCATTGGCATCTTCGCCAATCAGAAGAGGCGCATAGCAATCGCGAATGCAGGCAGTGATCAGCCGGTCCGAGGCGAGATGTGCATGCGTGCCGGTAAAGCCGTAACCCTCCAGCCCATCCGTTGTGACGATCTTCGTGCCGACGACGCCCCAATGGGTGATGGAATGGGTCGAGTCCGAAATGGAATCGGACGTGAGCGGCAGATGAAGAATGAAGGGATGGATAGATGCAATTTTCATGACGGATAACCCTCCTCCGGTTATCGGGTGGTATGTCTTGTAAAATTCTGCTGCTCAGCCGCCTTCCATCTTCTCGAGATAAGGCAGCTCGTCAGGCGAAATGACCTCCGCAACGGCTTTGATGCGCATCATCGCGCGGCTTCTGGAGATTTGCAGGTGGCGTGTCAGCCCGGCTTTCGCCCCTTGGATATCGCCTGCCAGAAGGCTGTCGAAAATCGCCAGGTGTTCCGGCAGGAAGGGCTCGGTGTCGAAAAGCCCCATTGTCCAGTGATAGAGAAAATGGTGGGCGACGAGCAGCGCCTGCGGCAGGCTGATGGCACGCATCAGCGAGGCGTTTTCGCAGTAGCCGAGCAGCTCGACATGCAACTGTTGTTCAAGCGCATCGAGCATTTCGCCGTCGATCTTGTCGATCGAGTGGATGGCGTCCGCAACGTTTTTGCGCAAGGAGAGCAGCAGCCCGTCCGGAAAATTGGCGGCCGCCTTTTCCAGCGCGACGGGCTCGAGAATCCAGCGTAGCTCATAGAGTTCGTCGATATGCTTGGCCGTGAGCGCCGGTGCATACCATCGCCCGCTCTCGTCCTTGTGAACGATACCGCGCTGCTGCAGACGCGCGACGACATCACGCGCCACGGTTCTGCTGACGCCATAATGCTTGGCCAGCATCGCCTCGTTTATTCGCCAATCTGCGAGCGATGTGCGCGAGACGATCTCGATCTCGATATTGTCGTAGATGAGTTCCCAACTGGATCTCGGCTGCATGCGCATAGTGTCGGTCGTGGGGACCGAACTCTCATCGGTTGTGCGTATCTTTGGCACCGATTTGCTTTTTGCCACGACATCATAGCCGCGGCTCTCGGCCTTGCGCACTAGATGAAGACGCTCCAGTTCAGCCAGCGCCTGGCGTGCGGGTGCGCGGCTGATGCCGAAGCGATTGGCCACCATGGTCTCGGTCAGCCTCGTACCGTGAACGATGACGCCATTGGCGATGTCCGCAGCCAGAAGATCGCAGGCTCTACGGTACAGGCGGGGCGCGATTCCGGTCGTGGCGCTCTTCATCGTTCTCCTCTCTCGCTCTCGGTCTGGTTGCTGACCAGCAATCGTTTTTAGCGCTACAGGGATTGCACGGCCAAAAAACAATGTCTAGTGTATGCATAAGACATTTTGAGAAGGAGAAGCCGGGATGCTGCGAGACGAAGTGCGCGCCCATGTCCCGTTGACATTGCTGGACCGGTTCTGCCGCGCGGTCTTCGCCGCTTGCGGTGCTGATGCCCCAACAGCGGATGCGGCGACGCGTGCCATGATGCATGGAACACGCTATGGCGTGGACAGCCACGGCGTTCGTCTGCTCGACCATTATGTGACCGCTATGCAGGGTGGACGCATCAACCGCACACCCCGCCTTCGCAAGGTGGCTGGGCTGGGCGCTGTCGAGACGTTGGATGCGGATGATGCGCACGGGGCGCTGGCTGCCTATACGGCGATGACCCACGCCACCGAGCTTGCGACGCAGTTCGGCATCGGGGCCGTTGCCATTCGCAACACCTCACACTTTGGTCCCGCCGGCGCCTATTCGCTTGAGGCAGCCAAGCGAGGGTTTATCGGCATCACCTTCTGCAACTCCGATAGCTTCGTGCGTTTGCACGACGGCGCGCAGCGTTTTCACGGCACAAATCCGATTGCGGTTGGTGTTCCGTCCGCTGGAGACAACCCGTGGCTTCTCGATATGGCGACGAGCTCCATCCCCTATAACCGTGTGCTGCTCTATCGGAGCCTTGGTCAGCCATTGCCCAATGCGACCGCGTCTGACGAAGGCGGCCATGACACCAAGGATCCGCATGCTGCGGCCATGCTTGCGCCGCTTGGTGGCGAGTTCGGCTTCAAGGGCGCAGCACTTGGCGGTTTGGCGGAAATCTTCAGCGCGGTGTTGACCGGTATGAAGCTCAGCTTCGACATCGCATCCATGGGTGGCCCGGATTTTTCCACGCCACGCGGCATGGGTGCCTTCGTTCTTGCGCTGAAGCCCGAGGCATTTCTGGAGAAAAGCGTCTTCGAGGGAGCGATGACGCGTTATCTGGACTCGTTGCGAAACTCACCGGCACGTGAGGGCGCGCGGGTGATGGCGCCAGGGGACCGCGAGTGGGAAGTCGCGGCCGAAAGGGAGCGTCAAGGTGTCGTCCTGGACCCGGCGACGCGGCAGTCATTCGCAGATCTGGCAAATCGATTGGGTATTACGCAGCCATTTGCCTGATGTAACGGGGTCGGAAGCGAGATCCACGTTTACCAATTGACTTCATCGGCGAAACAGCCTTAATGGAGATGATTGGTAAGACCACTTTACCAGATGCCGCAGCGGGAGGGGATATCATGTTTGTGGCGCTTGAGCCGCGTCGCCTCCACAGGCAGGTGGCGGATCAGATCAGGACGTTGATAGAGGCAGGAGAAATCGCGGACGGAGCCAAGCTTCCGGCAGAACGCGATCTTGCCGAACGCTTTGCCGTATCAAGGCCGACCGTTCGCGAAGCGTTGATCGTGCTGGAAGTTGAAGGCTACATCCAGATCCGCATGGGCTCAGGGGTCTATGTAAGCCAACGTCCGAAAGCGCACTCGATCTTGCCTGCGGACGACAGCGACGGGCCTTTCGAAATTCTCCAGGCGCGCAGCATCATTGAAGGTGGCATTGCTGAAGAGGCGGCAAAGCGCGCCAATGCCTCGCATGTCGCTCTGCTGGATGGGAATTTGAAGCGGATGGAAGATGCCATCGGCGACGCGGTGAAGATGCTGGTTCACGACCGGGCGTTTCATCTGGCGATCGCCGACATCATCGGCAATGTCACACTCCATCGCTTCACCGGACATATCTTCGACCGCCGCATGACGCCTTACTTCGAGCGTCTTGCCAGCCATTTCGAAGGGCCGCGGACCTGGCGCCTGGCGCTTGAGGAGCATGTGGTGATCCGTGATGCAATTGCCGCAAACGATCCGGAGGCGGCGAAAGCTGCCATGCAGCGACATCTCAGCCAGTCGCAAAAGAGATTTTCTCAAAGCTTCGGAGAGGAGGCTTGAGGGGAGGTAAGGTGCTGCCGCGTTCGGCGCGGCGGTAGAGAAGCAACATCTGACACTATTTCGGGAGGAGACAGAAATGACGTTCAGATTGAGAAGCCTGCTGGGTGCCACAGCCATCATCATGGCCTCTGCGCTGTCTGCGCAGGCGCAAACCGTGCTCAAATGGGCCCATGTTTACGAGACCACAGAACCGTTCCACACGGAATCGGTATGGGCGGCGAAGGAGATCGAGAAGCGCACGGAGGGTCGCTACAAGATCGACGTGTTCCCGGCATCCCAGCTCGGCAAGGAAGCCGATATCAACCAGGGCCTGAAACTCGGCACGGTCGATATCATCATTTCCGGTTCGAGCTTTGCAGCGCGCGATTCCAAGCCAATTGGCGTCACCTACTTCCCTTACATCTTCCGCAATCCGGAGCACCTGATCGCCTACACCAAGAGCGATGTCTTCAAGCGTCTTGCCAAGGGTTACGAGGACAAGACCGGCAACGTCATCACGGCGGTCAGCTATTACGGTACGCGTCACACGACATCGAACAAGCCGATCGAAAAGTGCAGTGACTTGAACGGCGTGAAGATGCGCGTTCCGGATGTGCCGGCCTATCTTGCCATGCCGCGCGCCTGCGGCGCCAACACCACGCCAATCGCTTTTGCCGAAGTCTACCTCGCGCTGCAAAACGGCACGGTCGACGCGCAGGAAAATCCGCTGACGACCATCGAAGCAAAGAAGTTCTTCGAAGTGCAGAAGAACATCGTTCTGACCGGCCATATCGTCGACCATCTCAATACGGTGATCTCCAAGTCGCGCTGGGCGAGCCTGTCTGACGAAGACAAGAAAATCTTCGTCGACGTGATGCAGGAGGCTGCCACCAAGACGACGAAGATCATCGAAGAGCGTGAAGTGGCGCTCGTGGACGACTTCAAGAAGCGTGGCCTGACGGTGACGGAAGTCGACAAGGCCGACTTCGAAAAGAACGTGCTCGACAAGGTGAAGTTCGAAGACTTCGGATACAACAAGACCGATTGGGAAGCGATCCGCGCCATCCAGTAAATTGCGCCTGGCGCGGAGCTCGTCTCCGCGCCACCCTTCTCGTTTTCAGCACCGGCAGGTGAGCGCATCTCGAAACTGCTGCTCGCGCCGATGCTCCAACCGGAACAATTCAATGACGCAGGAAATCCATACTCAGGTTACGCCCGAGGAGCTTGCCCATACTTTTGACGAGGCACCGCCCGATACCGACCTTTCCGTTTATGCCTTCGAAGACTGGCTGACGCTCGCCCTGTTCTGGATGATGACGGGATGCGTCTTCCTCCAGTTCTTCACCCGTTACGTTCTCAATGACAGCTATGCCTGGACCGAAGAAATCGCCGTCAACTGCCTGATCGGGGTCGTCTTCCTTGGCTCGGTCATGTGCGTGCGCATGTCGCGCCATATCCAGGTCGATGTTCTCTATCACTACCTTCCACCGCATCTGACACGCATCATGGCGATCGCGGTCGATATCATCCGCATCGGTTTTTTCGCCTACGGCTCATGGCTGATGTGGCGTTATCTGGAGATCGTTGCGGATGAGGAAATGGTCACCGTGGCGCTGCCACGTAATATCGTTTTCTACACTGTCTTCGGCGCCTTCGTGCTGATGTTCCTGCGCGCGATCCAGGTCTTCGTGGCCAATCAGCGTCGCGGCTATTCGGTTCTCGAGCGACCGGAAGAATTCCAGTCGAGCGAGGAGATTTGAGATGCTGCTGCTGATCGGTTCTTTCCTCCTTCTGATGGTCGTCGGCCTGCCGGTGGCTATCTCCATGGCGACGTCGTCGCTGCTCTACATCGTCTTCTATAATGTCGCGCCGGATATCATCGCGGCGCAACGCATGATCGCGGGCGTTGAAAGCTTTCCGCTTCTCGCGGTCCCGTTCTTCATCCTGGCCGGAAACCTGATGAACTCTGCCGGCGTGACGGGGCGCATCTACTCCTTCGCCGTGGCCCTCGTCGGCTGGATGAAGGGTGGCCTGGCACAGGTCAACATCATCGGCTCGGTGATCTTCTCCGGCATGTCCGGCACGGCCCTGGCAGATGCTGCCGGCATCGGCACTATCGAAATCAAGGCGATGAAGGATCACGGCTATCCGGTGGAAGCCGCTGTCGGCGTCACCGCCGCTTCGGCAACGCTTGGGCCCATCTTCCCGCCTTCCTTGCCCTTCGTCATTTACGGGATGATGGCCAACGTTTCCATCGGGGCGTTGTTCATGGCGGGCATCGTGCCCGGTGTCGTCATGACGTTGTTGATGATGATCACTGTTGCGGTCTTCGCCTATGTCAAGCAATGGGGTTCAGACACGCCCTTCAGCCTGCGCACCATCTTCGGTGCCTCGCTGGAAGTCTTCATCGTCATGCTCGTTCCCGCCAGCATCTATGTGTTGACGCTATTTGGCATGTCGCTGAACCTCTCCATCCTGATCGTGCTGGCCGTGCTGATCTTCTGCGACTGGTACTTCGACTTCTCCGCCGTGATGGCGCTGATGACGCCGGTCATTCTCATCGGCGGCATGACGATGGGCTGGTTCACGCCGACGGAAGCGGCGGTCGCGGCCGTGCTCTGGTCGCTCTTCCTCGGTCTTGTTCGTTATCGCACGATGACGTTCAAGACGCTGGCGAAGGCGACCTTCGACACGATCGAAACCACGGCATCGGTTCTATTCATCGTGGCGGCGGCTTCGGTCTTTGCATGGCTCCTGACTGTCAGCCAGGCGGCCCAACTGCTCTCGGCAGCGATCCTGACGCTGACCGACAGCAAATGGATCTTCCTCCTGCTGGTCAACCTGTTAATGCTGTTCGTCGGTTGCTTCCTTGACACGATTGCGGCCATCACCATTCTCGTGCCGATCCTGTTGCCGCTGGTCTTGCAGTTCCATATCGATCCGGTGCATTTCGGTCTGATCATGACGTTGAACCTGATGATCGGTCTCCTGCATCCGCCACTCGGCATGGTGCTCTTCGTTCTGTCCCGTGTGGCGAAGCTTTCGGTGGAGCGCACGACGATTGCCATTCTGCCCTGGCTCGTTCCGCTCTTCGTGGCGCTGATCCTGATCACCTTCATTCCGGCAATCACGCTGTGGCTACCAACGGAAATGGGTCTGATCCGATAGGGTATGAAATCGGTCCGCGCGGTTTAGGCTCGCGCGGACCTCCTCTGTCACGACAAGGAAAGTCGACTGGAAATGCTGACACGCGTGGCGCGTCTTTACGGCAAAAGAGACCTCAAGGTCGAAACGCAGGAATATTCCGCACCGGGGGAGGGCGAAGTCCTTCTGCGCATGGCATCCGGAGGCATCTGCGGATCGGACCTGCATTATTATCAGGATGGCGGTTTTGGGCCTGTACAGGTGCGCGAGCCGATCATTTCCGGCCATGAAGCCTCAGGCTATGTCGAGCAACTCGGCGCGGGTGTCAGCGGTCTTGCGATCGGTGCGCTGGTAGCCGTCAATCCATCGCAGCCCTGTGGCCAATGCGCTTATTGCCTCAAGGGACAACCCATCCATTGCCTCGACATGCGTTTCATGGGAAGCGCCATGCGACTGCCGCATGAGCAGGGCATGTTCCGCGACCATCTGGTCGTACCTGCGAAGCAATGTTTTGCCCTCGCCGAGGGCGTGAGCGCACATGAGGCCGCCTGTGCCGAACCGCTGGCTGTTTGCCTGCATGCCGTTGCGCAAGCGGGCGATCTTTCCGGCAAAAACGTCCTCGTCACCGGAGCGGGGCCGATCGGGCTTCTGACCGTTGCCGCCGCAAGACACGCAGGTGCGGCCGAAATCATCGTGACCGACCTTACAGACGCTGCCATCGCCCGCGCACCGGCCATGGGGGCGACAGGAACAATCAACGTTGCCAGTAACCCGGAGGCGCTAGCGCCTTATCAGGAAAACAAGGGCAGTTTCGACGTGGTATTCGATTGCTCGGCCGCCGCGCCTGCGCTTCGATCCGCCTTTAGTGCTATCAGGCCGCGCGGCACCCTTGTGCAGGTGGGAGTGACGGGAGACATTACCATTCCGCTCAACCTTCTGGTGGGTAAGGAAATCAACTGGCGCGGGTCGCAACGTTTCGACGCAGAGTTCGGTGAGGCCGTCTCGCTGATTTCGTCCCGCGCCATCGATGTGCGGCCGATCATTTCGCATCATTTTCCGCTTGAACAGGCTGTTGCGGCCTTCGAGCAGGCCGGTGACCGCCAGGTGGCCTGCAAGGTGCAGATCACCTTCAGCGACCAGAATTAAAATTCAGAGGATAGGATCATGAGACATACATGGCGCTGGTTCGGACCAGTGGACAGAGTGACGGTTCAGGACGCCGCACAGGCCGGTGCTGTCGGCATCGTCAGCGCGTTGCATCACATTCCAACCGGCGATGCCTGGCCTGTGGAGGAAATCCAGAAGCGTCATGCGGAGATCAAGGCCGGCGGGCTTTATTGGGATGTGGTGGAAAGCGTCTGGATGTCGGAAGACATCAAGACCCAGACGGGCAACTGGAAGCAGCACATCACCAACTGGCAGGAAACGCTTCGCCGGCTCTCAGCGAGCGGTATCCGCACCGTCTGCTACAATTTTATGCCGGTGCTCGATTGGACGCGAACCGATCTCAGATGGGAAACCCGCCACGGGGCGAGAGCAATGCGCTTCGACCTGACCGATTTTGCCGCTTTCGATATTCATATTCTCAAGCGCCCGAACGCTGCTGCCGATTATCCCGATTGGCTGGTGGACGAGGCGGCACGCCGCTTTGCCGATATGCCGGACGCGAAGATTGCCGCACTTGGCAGGAACATCGGCGCTGGCCTTCCCGGCTCCGCCGATGGCTACACGCTCGACCAGCTTCTGGAGAAGTTGCGCAGCTATCATGGTATCGATCGGGCAAGGCTGCAGCAGAATCTCATCGATTTTCTCTCCGAGGTCGTACCGGTGGCCGAAGAGGTCGGCATCAATCTCTGCGCCCATGGCGACGACCCGCCGTGGCCGTTGCTCGGTCTGCCGCGCATTCTCTCGACGGAAGAAGATTACGCACATATGCTCAAAGCGGTCGATAGCCGCGCGAACGGCGTGACCCTTTGCACCGGCTCTCTTGGTGCGCGACAGGATAACGACCTGCCTTTCATCGCCAAGCGCTTTGCCGATCGCATCCACTTCGTTCACCTGCGCAACGTCACCCGCGACACCGATACCGTGCCGTGCTCCTTCTTTGAGGACGAGCATCTGGAAGGTGGAACGGATATGGTTGCGGTGATTGCTGCCCTTCTCGCAGAAGAGAAGCGCCGCCTGGATGCCGGTCTTTCCGATCATCAAATACCCATGCGACCGGATCACGGACAGGAAATCCTGGATGATGTGACCCGCGGCGCCCAGCCCGGTTATCCGGCTATCGGCCGGCTGAAGGGTCTCGCGGAACTTCGCGGTATCGAACGTACCCTTTCTCATCCCAACTATGGAATCATTTGATTATGAGCAGATTGTCTTCTTCAACCCTATTGCCTGACGTCATTGCACAGCCTTCCTATGACCGCGCGAATTTGCAGCCCGGCATCATCCACATGGGGCTCGGCGCTTTCCACCGCGCCCATCAGGCCGTCTATACGCAGCGGGCTTTGTCGGAACAGTTCGGCGGCTGGGGCATCGTTGCGGTCAATCTACGGTCCCCTGATCCGGTGGAAGCGCTTGCCGAGCAGGATGGTCTCTACTCGATCATCGTTCGTAACGCAGAGGGCGACACGGCGGAAGTCATCGGCGCCACGGTTGATTGGCTTTGCGCTGCAGAACGCGGCACGGATGTGCTCGACTATCTTGCCAACGAAACCATCAAGATCGTCACACTGACTGTCAGCGAGAAGGCCTATGGTCTTGACCCCGTCACGGGTGGTCTGGATTTGAAGCATCCTTCCGTCGCGGCCGATCTCGCCAATCCTCACGCGCCGGTCGGTGCGGTCGGTTTCCTCGTTGAGGGTCTTGCGAAGCGTCGTGAGAAGGGGATCGCTCCTTATACCGTTCTCTGCTGCGACAACCTGCCCTCCAACGGTCACGTGGTTCGTCGCCTTGTCCTCGACATGGCGGAACGTCGCGATCCCGAACTGGCGCGCTGGATTGCCGAAAATGGTGCATTCCCGTGCAGCATGGTCGACCGTATCGTTCCAGCGGCAACGGCCGAGAGCCGCGCAAGGGCGGAAGCACTTCTTGGCGTTGAAGACACGCTGTCGATCGAGACAGAGCCTTTCATGCAGTGGGTCATCGAAGAGAATTTCGTCTCTGGTCGACCCGCTTGGGAAGCGGGCGGTGTTGTCTTCGCCAAGGCCGTCGAACCCTATGAGAAGATGAAGCTGCGTCTGCTCAACGGACCGCACACGATGATTGCCCATCTTGGCATCATAAATGACCTGGAGTTCGTGCGCGACGTGATGGCTGTGCCGGAATTCGTCGAGAAGGTCAGGCGGCACATGCAGGCAGCGGTCAAGACACTCGATCCGGTGCCGGGCATTGACCTGCCTGCCTATATGGATGAGCTCGTCGAGCGCTTTGCCAATCCGACGATTGCGCACAAGAATATTCAGATTGCCATGGACACCAGCCAGAAGCTGCCGCAGCGTGTTCTGGCGGCAACCGTGGAAACGCTGGAGGCGGGCCAAGATGCTGCGGAGTTTGCCTATGTGATCGCGCTCTGGATCGCCTCGATCCACAAGCGCGGAAATCTCGACGATCCACGTCGCGAGGAAATCCTTGTCGCCGCGGGCAATGTCGATCCGAGCGACCCGTCGGCGTCCTTATTCGCTATCGACGGACTTTTCCCGCCAGCACTCGTTCAGAACCGCCCCTGGCGCGATCGCGTCAATGCCGAATTGCAGGGCCTGAAGGCCTAAGCTTCCCATTCTCGAGCAACAAAAAACCCGGCGATCGTCTCGCCGGGTTTTCTTTTGGATCTGAGGGGTCCTCAATCCATCTTGTGGATGTCGCGGTCCTTCGTTTCCGGCAGGAAGAGCAGGCCGATCACAAGCGTGATGCCGGCAAAGACGATCGGGTACCAGAGGCCGTAGTAGATATCACCCTTGGCAGCGCTCATCGCAAACGCCGTTGCAGGAAGCAAACCGCCGAACCAGCCGTTACCGATGTGGTAGGGCAGGGACATGCCGGAGTAGCGGATGCGGGTCGGGAAGAGCTCGACCAGAAGCGCTGCGATCGGGCCGTAGACCATCGTCACATAGATGACGAGAACGGTCAGAACCGCGATGATGACCACCCAGTTCACGGCTGCCGGATCGGCAACCATGCTAAAGGCACCGCCGCCCGGAACCGTATAGACGGCCATCTCGGTTGCGCCACTGGCTTCCGCCGGTGTCAGAAGCTTGTCGGTGACAAGCTTGTCAACCGGCACGGTTTTGGAAGGCGTTGCCCGGATGGCATCGGCGTTGAGCGCCAGTTCAGGGTTTGCAGCAACAAAAGCGTCGAGCTTTGCGGCTGGAACCTGAGCGGCGCCACGAACCAGCGGATAACCGCCGTCATGCAGGGCAATGTTGATCTGCTTCTGGAAAGTGCGATCCTTGGCGGCTGCGTCTGCACCTGCTGCCACAGCGTCGTAGCTGTTTACGGTGGTGTTGCCGATCTTGACGGTGGCGGGTTGTCCCGCAGGACCTTCCACCACATCATAAGGAACGGAGTTGCGGGTCAGGAACGAGGTTGCGATATCGCAGGATGTCGTGAACTTTGCCGTGCCTGTTGGGTTGAACTGGAACTTGCAGTCCCCGGGGGCAGCCGTCACTGTTGCCCGAACGGTCGCTTGGGCCTCAGCAAGGGCTGGGTTGCCCGCCCATGTCAGCGCTTTAAACAGCGGGAAGTAGGTCAGCATCGCCAGAACGAGGCCAGCCATGATGATGGGCTTGCGGCCGACCTTATCGGAGAGCCAACCGAAGAGAACGAAGAAGCCGGTGCCGAGCAGAAGAGCGCAGGCGACCATGATGTTTGCTGACTGGCCATCCACCTTCAGAATGCTCTGGAGGAAGAAGAGGGCGTAGAACTGGCCCGTGTACCAGACGACTGCCTGACCGACGACCGCACCGAGAAGTGCGATGATGGCGATCTTGGCGTTTTTCCATTGACCGAAGGCTTCGCTGAGCGGGGCCTTGGAGGTCTTGCCCTCCTCCTTCATCTTCTTAAAGGCAGGGGATTCATTCATTTTCAGGCGGATCCAGACCGATACGCCGAGCAGAATGACGGAGAGCAGGAATGGAATGCGCCAGCCCCAGGCTGCGAAAGCTTCCTTGCCGAGGCTGAACTGCACGCCGAGAATGACGACCAGCGACAGGAAGAGTCCGAGTGTCGCGGTGGTTTGGATCCACGAGGTGTAATAGCCGCGACGGCCGTTCGGCGCGTGCTCTGCCACATAGGTCGCAGCACCGCCGTACTCACCGCCGAGTGCCAGACCTTGAAGCATGCGCAGCAGAATGAGGATGATAGGCGCTGCAATACCGATCTGTGCGGCACCTGGCAGAATACCGACCACAAAGGTCGAGAAGCCCATGATCAGAATGGTGATGAGGAAGGTGTATTTACGTCCGACGATATCGCCGAGACGGCCGAAGACCAGAGCGCCGAAGGGACGAACGAGGAAGCCCGCCGCAAAGGCCAGCAGCGCGAAGATGTTGCGCGTCGTTTCCGGATACTGGCTGAAGAAGTTCGCGCCGATATAGATGGCAAGCGAACCATAGAGATAGAAGTCGTACCACTCAAAAACCGTACCGAGAGAAGAGGCGAAAATGACCTTCTTCTCCTCCCCCGTCATGGGGCGGGCCTTTTCCACGCCCGTCGCTGCTATATTTGCCATTGGCTGTCCTCCACAGAAATCAAGAAGACGCATCGCAACAGCTCGACTCCCCTCGAACTGGCCCTTCCGGGCGCGATGCACCTGATTCCAAAGTGACAGAATTTTAACGAAAGGAAGAGCGATGCTTTTGGCTTATGACTTTAGTCTAATAGACACGCGCTCTTCAGAAGCGATCGAGAGCGATTAGCAGGTACGAGCGGCGATCCGTTACGATCGCTGTCGCCAATCGCTCTGCCGCGGTGGCGGGCCGGGCCTCTCATCCTGCAGCATCGGCCCGAAAATCGGACTCGATTTTCGCAAAGCACGGTGCGCCGATTCAAAACGTGGAGCGCCGTGCGTCCAAAAGGAAGCACGGCGCTCTAGAGGGCCCGTGCCGAGATCAGGCCCACTCACCCTTGCGCATAACGGGCACGACGGAGCCATCTGGCTTGATGCCGTCGATATCGACCTTGTCGGAGCCGATCATCCAGTCGATGTGGATCAGACTGGAATTGCCGCCTTGCGCCTTGATCTGATCCTGGCTGAGCGTCGCCCCGTCGATGAAGCACTTGGAGTAGCACTGGCCGAGCGCGATATGGCACGAGGCGTTTTCGTCGAACAACGTGTTGTAGAAGAGAATGCCGCTTGCCGAAATCGGCGAGGAATGCGGCACCAGCGCCACTTCGCCGAGGCGCCGCGCACCCTCGTCTGTATCGAGCACCTTGTTCAGCACCGATTCGCCCTTCGAGGCTTTGGCTTCGACGATGCGGCCGGCCTCGAACTTCACCTGGATATTGTCGATCAGCGTGCCCTGATGGGAGAGCGGCTTGGTGCTGGAGACATAACCGTCCACGCGCAGCGCATGGGGTGTGGTGAAAACTTCCTCGGTCGGGATGTTCGGATTGCAGGTGACACCGTTCTTCGCCATGGAGGCGCCGCCGTGCCATTCATGGCCGTCTGCAAGGCCGATGGTGACATCAGTGCCGGGGCCTGTGAAGCGCAGCGAGGCGAAATGCTCCCCATTCAGCCACTTGGAGCGCTTGGCAAGATTGGCATTGTGCTCGACCCAGGCTGCCACCGGATCGGCGACATCCACACGCGATGCTGCGAAGATCGCATCCGCGAGCTTACGAACGGCGTCGTCTTCGCTGACATCCGGGAAGACCTGCTTGGCCCAGGATGGGTTGGGGTAGGAGATGATGTTCCAGTTGATGTCGAAGTTGGAAATCTTCTCAAGTGCCGGCTTGTAGGCCGTGGAATTGGCCTTGTTGGCGCGCGCGACTTTGGTCGGGTCCTGTTCAGACAAAAGCATGGGGTTGTCGCCGGAAATTGCCAGTCTTGCTGCGCCGTTGGCGTAAGCCTTTGCCATGCCTTCGTAGAGCCAGCCGGACGCCTTGTCGAAATTGGCGTCACTTGCATGGCGATAGCGCGCCAGCGTCGTTTCCTCATCGGAATAGAAAGTGGTGACCAGGCCGCTGCCTGCCATATAGGCGTGCTTGGTCAAGAAACGGACCAGCGGCAAGGCCGCCAGCGGCGCCGTGATCACCAGATCCTGATCCTTCTGGAGCTGAAGTCCAATCTTGACGGCGACTTCGGCCAGCTTTTCGAGTTTGACGGGATCGATAGGAGAAACGCTCATGATCTGCCTTCACATGTCTGCTTGAATGGGTTTGGACAATAGACCATCCATCGGGAAAGCCAACCACCTTCCCAGACGGCAATGCTCAGTCTGCGACAAGCGGGGCAGCCTTCGCCTTCAAAGTAGCGAGCGCATCTTGGGGCGAAAGGCGTACCTGCAGCCCGCGCTGGCCGCCATTCATATAGACGTATGCATGTTCCATCGACTGAACCTCGATCGCTGTGGGAACCAGTTTCTTCTGCCCGAAGGGGCTGATGCCGCCCACATGGTAACCGGTTGCCCGCTCGGCATCGGCCGGCTTCATCATATGGGCGGACTTTCCACCAAAGGCTGCCGCCAGCTTCTTCATGCTGACTTCCCGGTCGGAAGGGACGGCAACACAGACGGCCCTGCCGTCCACCTCGGCCATCAGCGTCTTCAGCACCAGATGCGGCGGCTCGCCAATGGACTCGGCTGCCTGAAGACCGATGCGCTCGGCATTCGGATCGTACTCATAGGATACGGTGGTAAAAGCCACGCCGGCCTTGGTTAGCATCTGCGTTGCACGGGTCGTCTTGGACATGGAGCCTACTTGCCGAAAATCGAAGCGTAGGTATCAGGCTTGAAGCCGACAGTGATCTCGCCGTCGCTTTCCAGGACCGGGCGCTTGATCATCGACGGTTGCTCCAGCATGAGCCCGATCGCCTTCTCTTGGGTCAGATCGGCCTTCTGCGTATCGTCCAGTTTCTTGAAAGTGGTCCCCGCCCGGTTCAGAACGGTTTCCCATCCCGCCGCCTCGCACCAAGCTTCCAGATGGGCGCGATCGATGCCTTGCGTCTTGTAGTCATGAAAGGCGGCGTCGATGCCGTGCGCTTCCAGCCAACTGCGCGCCTTCTTCATCGTGTCGCAGTTCTTGATGCCGTAAATGACCGTCGCCATGCTCTCAATCTCCCTTTCTCTCCACGGATTAACAAAATCGGGGCCGTAGTCAAAGCGCCATCACCCATGCAAATTTGCCGTAGCTGTCATCCGAAGGAGTTCGAGCTCTGCCGCATGGCTCCCCCGCTATATCACGAGTTGTAGAAACGGGTGGATTTACCCATATTCAGGTCAACCCAAAAGGAGAAAGAAATGCGTTCGGTTGCAAAGACATCGCGTAAGTTTTTCAGTGAAACCCTTGCTGTTTTCGGCGCCGCCGTTTCGGTTTCCGCCGCTGTGCGTGCCCATCGCAAGCCTGCCGGTTCTGATCTCGATGCGCTTGGCATCGATCCCAAGGCTTTCGACAAGGTTCAGCTGTAACATTCAGTCGCGCGCCTTAAAGGGCTGCGCACCGTAAAGCTCAATCAAAAAAAACCGAGCTCTGCTTGATGCAGAGCCCGGTTTTTCTGTTTTTGAAACTGAGTTCAACCTTTTCGACGTGGATGGAGCCTCGCCGCCGATGAGAACGGCATATCAGCCGTAATATTCGGGAGCTTTTTTGAAGGTCGACCAAGCGTCGGGGTCATGCCCCGTCACCACGATCGCATCTGTCTTATCGGCAATTGTTCTGAGTTTCTGTACGGAACGCACGGTGTCCACAGTGGAGGCGAGGAAGCCTGGCAATGCCTTTTCTTCCCAGTGATCGAGCGTGTAGGCAGCGTCGATGGTGAGCAGCAACGGCTTGCTATCCGGCACTCGCACCAGGAAGGACTGGTGGCCCGGAGCGTGTCCGGGGGTGAATATGGTCGTAAGGGTGCCATCGCCGTAGATGTCGTAGAGATCGTCATCCGCGCCGTTGAGGAACTGCCATTTCAGGCCCGGCTTATCGAAGTCCTTTCGGATATAGCCGCCTGCCGCAAACCAGTCCGGCGTGAAGGCGTATTCATACTCCCGGCGTTGGACGATATGGGTGGCATTGGGAAAGCGACCGATGGCGCCAGTGTGATCGAGATGCAAGTGGGACTGGACGACGTATTTGACGTCAGCAGGGTCGAAGCCGAGCGCCTTTATCTGATCGACGCAGCCCTGATCCTTGTCCAGAACCGGCCAATAGACATCGCACACGCCGCCCCAATGGCCGCGCGGGTCGGTTGCCACTTCGATCGCGTTGCCGCCATCGATGACCGTATGCCCGTCCGGATGGGTGATCAGGAAGAAAGGAACGGGAATTTCGTAGTCCGCGCCGTCTCCCTGGTTCATCTTGATGTTGTGCACCTTGCACTTCAAGGTTCCGGATTGAAGCATATAAAGCCTGATATCGGTCATAAACGTTTCCTCCCTGAGAGTAGATTGCTGAATGGTTTGTGTGATCAGAACGCTTCCCGATAAAGCGCCAGCGCATCCTCCTCGCGCACCTCGACGGGGTTGTTGACGAGCAGACGCGTCTGCTTCATGGCGTCCGCCGCCAACATTGCGAGGCTGTTGTCGGTAACGCCGACATCTCTCAAACGGCGCGGCGCACCGCTCTCGTCCATCAGCTTTTCCATGTGCTGAACGAATGCGGTGGATCGCGTGGTCGCGTCACCTTCGCCCGGCACCTTCAATACGTCGGCAAGCTCCGCATAAAGCGGTGCTGCTGCAGCGGCGTTAAAACGAAGGATGGGGCCGAGCATGAGAGCGTTAGAGAGGCCGTGGGGAATGTGGTAGTGTCCGCCAAGCGGATAAGCGAGAGCATGCACGGCCGCTACCGGCGAGTTGGCGAAGGCTTGACCGGCCAGCGTGGCGCCGAGCAACATGGCTTCTCTTGCGTGACGGTTTTTGCCATCCTTGCAGGCTGCGACCAGATTGTCTCCCAGGAGACGCAGGGCTTCGCGCGCCAGACAATCGGAGAGCGGGTTTTTCTTGTGCTTGCTGGTATAGGCTTCGATCGCGTGAACCATTGCATCGATGCCGGTGGCAGCGGTGTGGACTTGCGGCAGGCCCACCGTCAACTCTGCGTCAAGCAGCACGAAATCCGCATAAAGCTGAGGCGAAACTACGCCCATCTTGGTGGTCTCGCCGGTGGTGATGATCGAGATATTGGTGACCTCGGAGCCCGTTCCGGCCGTGGTCGGAACCAGTACCAGAGGCGCACGCGAACCCTTGACGTTGCCGATGCCGTACATGTCCGAGAGTGACTGATCGGAAACCAGAAGCACAGCCACAAGCTTCGCGATATCGAGCGACGAACCGCCGCCAAGACCGATGACGATATCCGCGCCGAAGGCTTTGGCGGAGGCGACGCATTCCGCAACCACATGTTCGGGCGGATCGGCAACCACCCTGTCGAAGGTCTCGACGGAAAAGCCGCTGACAGACAGCGCCTCGGCAATCGGTTGGATAAGCCCTGCCTTCACCAGACCGCTGTCGGTTATCAGAAGCGCTTTTCGCTGTACGAAACGGCCAGCCAGAATTTCACCGAGCTTTGCTGCCCCGCCCCAGGCGACCTGCATGGAGGGGACGGTTCGAAACTCGAACGGATTGATGGTCATAGTATCCTCCCAATCACGTCTCAGCTTAGAGCCGAGCAGAGATATTTGATTTCAAGATATTCATCGATGCCGAAGTGGGAGCCCTCTCGGCCAAGGCCGGATTGCTTGACGCCACCGAAGGGGGCAACCTCGTTGGAGATCAGGCCGGTGTTGTGACCGACCATGCCGTAATCCAGCGCTTCCGCGACGCGCCATGTGCGGCTGAAGTTTTCGGTGTAGAAATACGCCGCCAGACCAAACTCGGTGTCGTTGGCCATGGCAATCGCCTCTTCTTCCGTCTCGAAGCGAAAAAGTGGCGCAACCGGTCCAAACGTCTCCTCGCGCGCGACCCTCATGGTCTTTGTCGCGCCCGCAATAACGGTCGGCTCGAAGAAGGTGCCGCCAAGTGCGTGTCGTCCGCCGCCAGTGATGATAGCAGCACCTTTCGCCAGAGCGTCGGCCACATGTTCCTCGACCTTCTTGACAGCGTCCTCGTCGATCAACGGACCGATCGTCACGCCCTCTTCGGTACCAATGCCGACCTTCATCGCGTTCACTTTTGTGGCCAATTTCTGCGCAAAGATGTCGAAGATTGCTGACTGGACATAGATGCGATTGCTGCACACGCATGTCTGCCCGGCATTACGATACTTCGATGCAATCGCGCCTTCGACTGCCGCATCGATATTGGCATCGTCAAAGACGATGAACGGTGCGTTGCCGCCAAGTTCGAGAGAGAGTTTCTTGATTGTCGGGGCCGATTGCGCCATTAGAACGCGTCCAACCTCGGTCGATCCGGTGAAGGATATCTTCCTCACCGTGTCGCTTTCGGTAAAGATCTTTCCGATCTCCCGTGCCTCGCCTGTCACCACCTGCAGCACACCGGCGGGAATGCCGGCTTCCTCAGCAAGAACGCCAAGCGCCAATGCTGTAAGCGGCGTCTGCTCTGCAGGTTTGACGATCATCGTGCAGCCTGCGGCAAGCGCTGGCGCGGCCTTGCGGGTGATCATCGCCGCCGGAAAATTCCAGGGCGTGATGGCAGCGCAAACACCGATCGGCTGTTTTAGGATGGTGATGCGTTTGTCGGTGGTGGGCGCAGGAATGGTTTCGCCGTAGACCCGTTTTGCTTCCTCTGCAAACCACTCCACGAAGGAGGCGGCATAGAGCGCTTCACCCTTGGCTTCGGCGAGCGGCTTGCCCTGTTCTGCCGTCATCAGCGCTGCGAGATCGTCGGCGTTTGCCACCATCAGATCGAACCAGCGCCTCAGTATGGATGCGCGCTCCTTGGCGGAGCGGGTTCTCCAACCGACCAAAGCCTGTTCAGCTGCCTCGACAGCGTGCGCTACCTGGCTGGATGTCAGTGACGGAACTTCAGCGATGACCTTCCCGGTCGCCGGATTTTCAACCTTGATCGTTTGGGAACTATCCGATTGAATCCATTTTCCGTTGATCAAACATGCATCTGTAAGAAGGCAAGGATTTCTCAACTTGAGCACTGTGCGATCTCCAGATAAGTTCATCTAATTGAACCGTGGTCCGTGTATTGAACTATGATCGCTGTTGCCGATCCTGTCAAGGAGACGAAATGCAAAATGACGAGCCCGACTCTTCGTCCGCGCAAACGGTACCGGCCCTGCGCCGGGCAGTTGGCATTCTCGATATTCTCACCTCTGGCAAAAATCTGACGGCTGCTGAAATCGCCCGCGCACTTGGTCTGCCGAAGAGCACGGCCCACGGACTCCTGGCGGTGATGAGTGAGCTCGATCTTGTGGCGAGATCGCCGGATGGAACGTTGAAGATTGGACCTCATCCACTCAGATGGGCGAACGCCTTTTTGTCGCAGCTCGACATCGTCACGACATTTCAGGAAGTGCTTGCACGGGACCGGAAACTTGACCCCTACACTGTTACGCTGACGGTACGCGAAGGCGCAGAGGTCGTCTATGTTGGCTGTCGTAACTCAGATCAGCCTTTAGGCCAGACATTCCGCATCGGCATGAGACTGGCGGCACCGTTTACTGCCACTGGCAAGATACTGTTGTCGGATCTTAAACGTGAAGAACTCGATCATCTGCTGGCCGATTTTCCCAAGCCCCTGACGCAACGCAGCGTCCGCACCGTCGAAGAGCTGGAGAAGGAGCTTGAGCTCACGCGAGAACGTGGCTTTTCTATTGACGATGGGCAAATCCGTGAGGGGATGATCTGTATTGGGGCAGCACTTCGAGATCACTCGGGTTCCGCGGTTGCAGGAATTGCGATCAGTATGTTGCGCAGCGAAGCAAGCGACGACAGAATATCCGAACTCGGATCGCAATTGCAGGTGATCGCAAAGGGAATGTCAGAAGGGCTTGGCGGAGCCTGAAGATGTTGATTCGACGGTCGACCGAATGTGAAATAACGGGGCTCAAAGCAGGGGCGGTTGTGATCAGACCCACTATCGTCAATCCATCCGCCGAGTTCTACGCGATTCCAGCCTGGCGCATGTCGCGCAAAACTGCGTGACGGCTTTGCGATAACGACATACGGCAGGAGAAGAACTCACAGCATACGGAGCGAATCTGAAAGTTCGCTAGCCCCGTCACAGCGCCATCCCGAAAATCGGAATCGACTTTCGGAAAGCACGATGCGTAGATCAAAAAAGATAGAGCGTCCTTTGTGCGTCCGATAGGACGCACGGCGCTCTAGAGTTCGATCGTGCCGTTCTCTTCCCCGTCCCAATATTGCACGCGAACGCCACGCACCTTGATCAGGACTAAACCGGGGGTGTCGACGCCTTCTGTGAACCAGCGATCGAGGTCGGACACCCAGTGGCGCTCGAAGGCGGCCTTGTCCTCGATGAGCTCTGCAGCGCCCTCGATCGAAATGAACATGCCGGGTTTGCCAAGCAGGCTTGGCGGCTCGGTGAAGGAAAGCGTCACCTGAGAATTGCGATTGATGTGGGAGACCTTGTGGGTGTCCTTCATCGAGAAAAACCAGGAATCGCCATCATAAGCGACATCGCCATTATTGCTCATCGGGCGGTTGGTGATGGCGCCGGATGAGCCGTGCGTTGCCATCATGCAGAAGTCGATCTTCTTCATCGTTGAAGCAATGTCTTCGATTGTCTTGCTGGCCATGGAAGGCTCCTTTTCTTGAGCGTTGGATCATCAGAATGTCTTGGAACGTCGCTGTCATCGCCCGGGCAAAGCGGAGCGCACGGATTGCGTTACTGCGCTTAAGGAAGGGCTCGGGATCGTCCGGTAGCGGGCCTCAATCAGATTGTATATGCCGAAGGCGGCAAGCCCTGCTGCAACGCAGATGTAAAGAGCGCTGCCGAATGGCATCTGCCTCAGCCACTGCATCGCATCGCCCATACTGCCAGCCTCCTGCGGATCGACCTTCATTCCCGCCATGACAAACAGGATGCCGATGATGGCAAACACCAGGCCGCGCGCGACGAGGCCGTAGATACAGATCCAGGTAGCGACTGCGTTTTGATCCGGGATGCGGAGATAACGCTCGAACTTTCGCGTCAGTCCCTTCGCAGCAGTGACACCGCCGCCGATGACGAACCCCGCTCCAACCACAATCAGCAGATAAGATCCAAAAGGCTGGGAGATGATCCATTGAGCAAGATCTTTCTCGCCAGATCCTTCATTGCCACCACCGGCAAGAAAGCTATGGCCAAGCGCAAAGCCGGCAAGACCCAAATAGGTAATCGCACTTCCGATGAGAGCAGTACGAATGACAAGTCCTTTTGCACTGGTGCCGTGATCGTCCGTATCGGCAATGGCTTGCGCCAACCGCCAGCACACAAAACCCAGAAGCCCGATGCCGATGGCGCCCACCCAGATGCGTCCGAACGGCTGGTTCAGAAGCGTTGAGAGTGCCGACTTCGTTTCGGCTTTCTCACCGGAGACACCGGACAGCAGCGCCAGCCCGCCAACGAGCATGAAGACGATACCGCGTGCGGCGTAACCACTCTTGGCGAGCAGATCGAATCGAAAGGTTGAGGGCATGACGGGACCGCGGTGCTGGGAACAATGGATCCCTAACGCGCCGCGCGGATGAATGGTTGAGCCGGGAGTAAAAAAAGTCCCGACGTCGTCGTCACCTTTTCGCAGAGATGGGGCCTCCGAGACCGATTTTCAGCGACTGCCGAGATAAAAGCTCAGGGCTGCGCGAGCCGTCCGGCGGCATAGTCGCGCGCCAATGCGATGAAGGCCTGGAAGGCAGCCGAGGAATTGCGCCGATTATAATAATAGAGGCACAGCGGTACGAGCGGCGGCGTCCAGTCATCGAGGATGCGCACAAGCCGTCCTGCAGCGATGTCTTCGCGGACATCCATTTCCATGAAATAGCCGATCCCTAAACCGCTCGTCACCGCGATCCGCGCCAGAGAGGCTTCGTCGAGCGTGATCGGCCCATCGACGTCGAGTTGCAGACCTTCGCCACCCTTCTCGAACCGCCACCGGAGCAATGTGCCATCCGGAAGCCTGGCGCGAACGCAGGGGTGGTTGAGCAGATCCTGCGGCACTTGGGGGACAGCCTGGTTTTGGAAGAAGGCAGGAGATGCGACAACGGCCATGCGTCGCATCTGGCCCAGCGGTATTGCGATCGCATCGCTGGGCACGAGATCGGCGCTGCGCACTGCCAGATCGAAGCCCGCCGCTACGACGTCGACGAGCCGCCCCTCAGTCACGATGTCGATATGCACCTGGGGATAGCGCTGCAGATAGTTCAGGACCAGCGGCGCCATGATCTCGCGAGCCGCCGTCGCGAAAGTATTGATGCGCAACGTACCGGACGGTGTCTCCTGCTGGGAGCGTGCCGTGTTCATCGCCTTCTGGATGTTTTCGAGCGCCGGCTTGATCTGTGCAACGAAGATGCGTCCCGCATAGGTGAGCGAGACGCTGCGCGTGGTGCGATTGAACAAACGAACGGCAAGCTCCCGCTCAAGCTTGCCGACAGCGCTGCTGATCGCCGTGGTCGACATGCCGAGTTCGAGAGCCGCTGCTCGAAACGAACCGCACCGAACAATGGCCAAGACCGCCTCAAGTTCAATGAGAGAGTGGCGCGCCATTGTCCCGATTTCCGTTACACCTCATGCGGTTTCATCTCGCTTATCGGGAGAAAAGTCCAGCGCTAAATTAGCCGCATCACTTAGAAGGAGATGATCATGTCACTGAACCTACCTCAACCGATTGCCGATTACATCGAGGCAAATGCGCGTCTCGATCTGGAAGGCATGATGAAGCAATTCACGAATGATGCCGTCTTCATAGATAACGGTAAGCGTTACGTAGGCCCAGCCAAAATCCGCCAGCTCCTTGAGGATGAAGCGATCGCGGTCAAAGCGATCTTCGAGCCCGATACTGTTCGGAAGGAAAACGGCGACATTGTTCTCGAAGGTCCAGCTCACGGAGACTTCCCCGGCAGCCCCCTCCGCTTCACCTATCGATTTACGCTGGCGCACAATGCCATCAAGACCCTGGAGACCACGATATGAGTGTCCAGGTACTTCCCCATGAATTTGCCGGCAAGCGTGTGCTCGTCAGCGGCGGTACCAAGGGTCTCGGCCGCGCCACGGTGAAACGCTTCCTCGCCGGCGGCGCTCGCGTCGTTACGGCTGCCCGCACGATCAAGGATCCGATTGAAGGCGTCGAATATGTTCAGGCGGACCTGACCACTGCTGAGGGTAGCGAAGCGGTGGCCAAGGCGGCAATCGAGCGGCTCGGCGGTATCGACATTCTTGCCCATGTTATCGGTGGCTCTGCTTCGCCGGCGGGCGGCTTCGCTGCGCTGACGGATGAGCACTGGCTTGCCGAACTGAACCTCAACCTGCTGGCAACGGTCCGGCTCGACCGACTGTTGATCCCTCAGATGCTGGAGCGCGGTAAGGGCACCGTCGTGCACGTTACCTCCATCCAGTCCGTGCTGCCGCTGCCGGAATCCACGACAGCCTATGCCGCTGCGAAAGCGGCGCTGAGAACCTACAGCAAGTCGATTTCGAAAGAACTCGGGCCCAAAGGTGTGCGGGTCAATTCCGTCTCTCCCGGCTGGATCATGACCGATGCCGCTGGCGACTTCCTCGACATGCTGCGCAATGCCAATGGCGGCACGATCGAAGACGCGCGTCAGTCCGTGCTCGATGCGCTGGGCGGGATCTCGATCGGGCGCGGAGCCGAACCCGAAGAGGTTGCCGACCTTATTGCCTACCTTGCCTCCGACCGGGCCGCTGCGATCCACGGTGCCGAGTTTGTCATCGATGGCGGTACGATCAAGACAGTCTGAAGCGGCCCGCAAACCCTTCGCGGCGAGAGGGCTTTCACGAGGTGATTGACCGCAAGGTACTGACCAGCAGCGTGAGGACAGCCTATCGGTTCATTGTATCGCGTAAACGTTGCATCAATCGGCCTGTTTTAAAAAGCTGAAAGCCCGCAATAAGCGGGCTTTCAGTATTTTCTCGCAACTTGCTGCCAGTTTACAGCGGGAGCGCGATCATTCCCACTCGATCGTGCCGGGTGGCTTCGACGTCACATCATAGACCACGCGGTTGATGCCCTTGACCTCGTTGATGATGCGGGTGGCCGCACGACCGAGGAAGTTCATGTCGTAAGGGTAGAAATCCGCCGTCATGCCGTCGACTGAGGTGACCGCGCGCAATGCGCAGACGAAGTCATAGGTGCGGTAGTCACCCATAACACCCACGGTCTGAACCGGCAGCAGAACCGCAAAGGCCTGCCAGATGGTGTCATAGAGACCAGCCTTGCGAATTTCGTCGAGATAGATCGCATCCGCCTTGCGCAGAATATCGAGCTTCTCGCGCGTCACGACGCCGGGGCAACGGATCGCCAGACCTGGGCCCGGGAAGGGGTGACGTCCGATAAAGCTTTCCGGCAGGCCGAGTTCGCGGCCAAGAGCGCGGACTTCGTCCTTGAACAATTCACGAAGCGGTTCGACCAGCTTCATGTTCATGCGCTCGGGAAGCCCGCCGACATTGTGGTGGCTCTTGATCGTGACGGACGGGCCGCCAGAGAAGGACACACTTTCGATGACGTCAGGATAGAGCGTGCCCTGCGCCAGAAACGCCGGAGCACCCTTCCCGTCGGCTGCGATCTTGGCAGCTTCGGCTTCGAAGGTTTCGATGAACAGGCGACCGATGGTCTTGCGCTTGACTTCGGGATCGGAAACGCCAGCCAGTTCAGTGAGGAAAAGGTCGGAGGCATCCACATGGACGAGCGGGATGTTGTAATGATCGCGGAACATGCCGACGACCTGCTCGCTTTCAGCAAGACGCATCAGGCCATGATCGACGTAAACGCAGGTCAGCTGGTCGCCGATGGCCTCATGGATGAGGATCGCTGCAACCGAGGAATCGACGCCGCCGGAAAGCGCGCAAAGCACGCGGCCATCGCCGACCTGCTCGCGGATCTTGCGGATCATCTCGGCGCGATAGGCGGCCATCGTCCAGTCGGATTTCAGACCGACGATCTTGTGAACGAAGTTGGAAAGCAGCTTTGCGCCATCCGGCGTGTGAACCACTTCCGGGTGGAACATGGTGGTGTAATAACGGCGCTCTTCATTGACTGCGATGGCGAAGGGGGCGTTCTCGGACGTCGCCGCCACTTCGAAACCGGCCGGCAATTGTGTGACGCGGTCTCCGTGGCTCATCCAGACCGGGTAACGGCCGCCGAGCTCCCAGAAACCGTCGAAGAGCGGGCTTGCCTTCTTGATCTCGATATCGGCTCTGCCGAATTCCGCCGCATGGCCGCCTTCGACCGTGCCGCCCAGCTGGGTGCAGAGTGTCTGCTGGCCATAGCAGATGCCGAGGATCGGGATGCCTGCATCGAACACCGCCTGCGGTGCGCGCGGGCTTCCCTCTGCCGTGACAGATGCGGGGCCGCCGGAGAAGATGACGCCCTTCGGCTGCATCTTCTCGAATGCCTCGGCGGCGTTCTGGAACGGGTGAATTTCGCAATAGACCCCGGCTTCGCGGATACGGCGCGCAATCAGCTGCGTCACCTGGCTGCCGAAATCGATGATGAGGATGCTGTCGGGATGGGCTATCTGGGTCATGGCGAGCCTTTAAAGAATTGCCGGGCGTAAGGCAACCCGGCAGATGCCTTGAAAAGCCAGAAAATGGGCTTCAGTGCAAGCTTTAGAGCGGAATCTCTCCAGCCTTTATGGCGTCCTTCAGCCTGTCGACGGCCTCTGCCAGCCTCTCGTCGATGACGTGCAGATATTCGGTCCAATCACCGATATGGTGGACGTCCGCCTTGCCATCGGAGATGCCGCGCAAGCCGATCAGCGGAACGCCGAAACGCTGGCAGGCCCGCAGAACCGCGAAGGTCTCCATCTCCACCAAGTCGGCGTCGATCGCCTCGTAGGCACTTCCGGATACGACGTTTGCGCCGGTCGAAACCCGGGCAGTGGGGATCTGCGGGATGATGAATGGGAGCGGCACCTCTGCCGGGAGATAGAGAAAGGGCGTGCGCCCTCTTTCGAAGCCGAAGGCTGAAGCGTCCATATCGCGGTACGAGACGCTCGCCGCCTGATAGACGTCCGCCTGTTCCAGTGTGCGCGAACCGGCGGAACCGAGCGAAACGACGAGATGCGGCAGGCGCGCCTGGCCGTTAAGGTCGCTCAGTGTCGCGGTCAAGGAGACGGCGGCCTCTACCGGGCCAACGCCGGTCATCAGCGGCCGGAAGCGGGCCTTCAGATGCGGGCCATACTCGGCATCTGCCGCCATGACGAAGAGAAGGCGCTTGCCGTCGATATCGACCATTTCATAGCTCATTTTCGTTGAACCCTTCGCGGCCCTTGAGAACCATCATCGTACCGGTCATCGAGGCGATCAGTTTGGCTGGTCCGTCGGAGATCGCATAGGCGCGCCCGTCGGCAACGATGATGTTGCTGCCGGGCTTGGTGATTTCGCCGCGGAAGAGAAAACGCTCACCACGCCCCGGAGACATGAGATTGACCTTGAACTCGATCGTCAAAAGAGACGCTTCAGGCTCTACGATGGTGTAGGCGGCATAGGTGCAGGCGGTGTCGAGCGCTGCGGCGATGACGCCAGCATGCAAGATGCCGTGTTGCTGGGTGAGCTTGGGATGAAAGGGCAGTTCGATTTCGACCAGCCTGTGCTCGATACGCGAGAGCTCGGCTTTGATCGCCTGTACGACGCCCTGACGTGCAAAGCTCTTTTCAATGCGCTGGCGAAAATCGCCAGGATCGGTGAATGCCATTCCCCTGCCTTTCATTTTTACGCAAAAATGACATGGCGTCCGTTCACGCGCAAGACAAGGGTGGCTGATCCGTCGGTCGTTGCCAACCGACGGATCGAGGCCAGTTTCACATCATGCCAGATGATGGGGCTTTTGCAGACCATAGACCGGGGTTTCAAGCCCGACGTGGCGCGCCTTCAGCTGAAGCGACAGATATTGTGAGTAGTGGCGCGACTGATGCAGATTGCCGCCATGAAACCACAGCGCCTGTTGTTGGGTCGGCTTCCACATGTTGCGTTGCTCCCCTTCCCAAGGGCCGGGATCCTTCGTCGTGTTGGAGCCGAGACCCCAGCACTTGCCAACCTTGTCTGCTACCTCGCGGGAGATGAGATCTGCGGCCCAGCCATTCATCGAGCCGTAGCCGGTTGCGTAGACCACCAGATCCGCCGGCAGCTCGGTGCCGTCCTTCAACACCACGGCATTTTCAGTGAGATGCGAGACATCCACGCCGGATTTCAACTTGATCGAGCCGTCGATCACTAGATCGCAGGCGCCGACATCGATGTAGTAGCCGGAGCCGCGACGCAGATACTTCATGAACAGACCGGATTCGTCATCGCCGAAGTCCAGCATGAAGCCGGCTTTCTCCAGCGCCGCGTAGAAATCGGCATCCTTCTCGCGGATCCTGTCGTAAATCGGGATCTGGAACTCATGCATGATCCTGTAGGGGAGCGAGGCGAAGATGAGATCGGCCTTGCGCGTCGTCATCCCACTCGCGACCGCGCGTTCGGAATAGAGGTCGCCCAGACCGATTTCCATCAGCGAGTCCGATTTGACGATGTGGGTGGACGACCGCTGCAGCATGGTGACATCCGCGCCGGCCTCCCAAAGGGCGGCGCAAATATCATGGGCCGAGTTATTGGAGCCGATCACCACGACCTTTTTGTCCGCATAAGCATCCGGGCCAGGATGCTGCGACGAGTGTTGCTGTTCACCCTTGAAGATATCCTGCCCTTGAATTTTCGGTACGTTTGGCTTGCCCGACATGCCGGTCGCCAGCACCAGCTGTTTCGGCCGCAGCACGACGTCCTCACCGGCTCGGTTTACGACAACCGTCCATTCGCCTTTGGCCTCGTCATACTGCGCAGATTTGCAGGTGGTTGAGCCCCAGTAATTCAGCTCCATGACCTTGGTATACATCTCCAGCCAATCGCCCACCTTGTCCTTGGGGGTAAAGACCGGCCAGTTTTCCGGAAAGGGAATATAGGGCAGGTGATCGTACCAGACGGGATCGTGCAGGCAGAGCGACTTGTAACGCTTGCGCCAGCTGTCGCCCGGCCGCTCGTTCTTTTCGATGATGATCGTCGGAACGCCGAGTTGACGAAGGCGGGCACCAAGGGCAATGCCGCCCTGGCCGCCGCCAATAATGACGACATAGGGCTGCTCGGAGTAACCAAGTTCGCTGGCTTCGGCCTCGCGCTTTTCTTTCCAGGTCCGGCGGTTGCGGTCATGGCCGTGTTCGGCGCCCATCGGACGGCGCATGCCTTTCGGCTCTTCGTGACCTTTCAACTCGCTCATCGTGGTCAGCAAGGTCCAGATCAGTCCGTCCTTCAGGCGGATATGGCCGTATCCACGCGCTGTCGCAGTCTCGAACTCAAACCAGCCTTCGGTGACGCCACCGCCTTCCGAGGCCGGCTCTTTACCGTCTTGCACAAAGCCCGAAGGCTTGATTGCGGCAAGCTGGCTCTGCAGCATGTCGCGGATCTCTTCGCGGCCTTCCAGCGTCTTCAGGTTCCAGGTGAAGGTTACCAGATCGCGCCAGTGGCAATCGGCCTGAAACAGGTGGATGGCAGCATCTATGTCGCCTGCTTCAAGCGCTGTGCCGAACTTGGAAAGAACAGTGTCGATTTTGGTGGCGGGACTGACGTCAAGCATATTCATCTCCTCCATGGTTTGCTTGGGTCTTGTGGCAAGCGGCGGTCTCTCCACTTGCCAGACTATTGACCTGCCGCATTCCGGGCTCCTCTTCCCGGGCTGCGACAGGGATGGGCTATTTGGAAAGATCGATGAGGATCTTCAGATGCGTGCCGGCCGGGTCCAGCAAGGTATCGAAGCCCTCAGACACGGCGTTATCGAGCGTGATGCGCTTGGTGACGATCTTCGTGGCGGGTAACAGCCCGGAGGCAATCAAACGGATCACGCGGGGCCAGTAATGGGTCGGGTAGGCCCAGGAGCCCTTGATTTCCAGGTCCCGGAAAGTCACCTGGAACCAATCGAGCGGATTTTCGTGTGGGTGAAGGCCCGTCTGGACCACGACGCCCTGCTTACGTACCGCATCGGCACAGGCCTTGAGTGCATGTTCGTTGCCGACGCATTCGATCGCGACATCGCAGCCGACAAGCCCTTCGGTTGCCGCGCGCACGACATCGCCGACACGATCGCGCTTGGGGTTGATGGTGATCACGTCGGGAATGACGTTTCGAGCAAGTTCGAGGCGCGCATCGTTGAGATCGGATACGAAAAGCTGCGCGGCACCGGCGGCGCGAGCGGCGAGAAGCGTCAGCATGCCGATCGGGCCGGCACCTGTTACCAGGACGCTGTTACCAGCGGTTACACCACCGCGGTCGCAGGCATAGACGGCAACGGCCGTCGGTTCTACCAGCGCTGCTTCCTCATCGGTCATGTCGTCCGGAATTTTCTGGACGTTGTATTCATTGACCAGCGCTGCCTCGGCCATGCCGCCGCCGTCCCAGCTCAGTCCAACGAGCGCCAGTTGCGGGCTCAGATGGAAGAGACCGCGATCGGCAAAGTAATCGCCGGAGCGCGGCATGACCAGTGGCTGGATCGATACGCGGTCACCGACGCGCACCGAGGTCACGCCCTCTCCGATGGCCTCCACCACACCGCCGAATTCATGGCCGAGGATCTGCGGACCATGCGCGCCGGTGAACGGGTGCGGCTCGGTGGGCACGAAGATCGGACCGTAGCTGTATTCGTGGAGATCGGTGCCGCAGATGCCGACGAAGCGGTTACGGACGAGCACCTGTCCCGGTCCGGGATGTTTCGGATCTGGAACATCCTCGATCCGCAGATCCTTGGCCGCATGAAATCTAAGGGCGCGCATTTTTTTCCTCCATGGCGTCTGATGCCAGAGAAGGTGCAATGCCCATGCCAGACGCGTTCCCAGGCTGAGACGCCGGAGATTGCTGGGGTTTCGCGACAGGCCGGTTTTGCATTCCGCCACAGCTGTGGTGCTACAGCTGTGGCGCGTGCCTCACTCAGTGAGGCTTGCCGATGCCAAGCCTGCGCATCCGACGATGGAGCGTGGTGCGATCAATACCAAGCCTTCTGGCCGCCTCGGAGACATTGCCGTCGCATGCGGCAAGCAGCGCACGAAGATCAAGTTCCCGCTCATCGGTCACAGGCGTTGTCGAGGCGAAAACGAGATGCTCTGGGAGATCGTCCACCGTGATAAATCCGTCGTCGCAGAGCGCTGCCGCGAAGGCTATCGCATTGTCCAGTTCGCGAATATTGCCCGGCCAGCGATGATGCACGAGCGCGGACCGTGCGGCGTTGGAGAGAGAAAGTGGGCGGCCCGGCACGCTGTGCTTCTCCAGGGTCCTCTCAAGCAGCCACGTAAAGTCCTCCCGTTCTCTCAGCGGCGGCAACGTCATGACGGCGGTATTCAGCCGATAGTACAGGTCCTCGCGGAAATCTCCGGTAAGGACCATGTCCCTCAAAGGGCGGTGCGACGCGGAGATGACCCTGAAATCAACCTTCTGCGGTGTCGAGCCACCGACCGGCAGAACCTCTCCCTCGGCGAGAACACGCAGCAGCCTGTTCTGTGCGACAAGCGGCATGTCTCCAATCTCATCCAGGAAAAGCGTGCCGCCATCCGCTTCTTCCACGAGCCCTTTGCGTCCCTTCGGCGAAGCGCCGGTGAAGGCGCCTGGAAGATAGCCGAACAATTCGCTTTCGATCAGCTGTTCGGGAATGGCTGCGCAATTGATCGTGACGAAGCGGCCGGAGAGCCCGCTTAAATCATGAATGATGCGCGCCAGATGCTCCTTGCCGGTACCCGTCTCGCCCTGCAGCAGGATCGGGAGTTTCGAAGGTGCCAGTCTCTCCACCTTCCGCTGGAGGTTTTGGACCGCCGGTCCGCTATCACCAATTCGGGAAACCGTCGCCTGAGATTTCGAGCGCACGAGCGGCACGGTCGATCTCGTCTGCTGCGGCTCGATTGCATGCGCGTAAAGAATGGTCCCGCCTTTGACCACGATCCGCCTTTCCTGCGGAAGGCTGGAGCGGGTATGGGACGCGAGCTCATCAAGGTCGGCTTCGAAAAACGCCTCGACGCGCTGTCCGAGAAGTTCGTCCGGCTTTCGCCAGTCCAAACCTTGTGATGCGGCAAGGAAGCGGGCAGCGCCATGGGTCATGCCCGTGATCCGGCCGGCGCCATCGACCGAAAGGGCCGCCTCCGGATCAACATCCAGAAACTCCGGTGCGCTGGCAAAGCGCAGGACGAGATCATGTCGGCTGCTCGCCATCAGGTTTGCCAGTTCTATGCGTCGTACCGTCGAAGACACAAGGTGGCGGGCCATGTTCTGGCTCGTCTTGAGGATGGGAGAACTCAGAAGCGAGATATCCAACACGGCCGCGAGAGCGCCTTGCGTATCGTAGATGGGTGCGGCGGTGCAGGAGAGCGGCGTATGGGTGACATCGAAATGGTCGGTCTGGTGAATGGTCAGCGCTTCGCCCGTCGCAATACAGGCCCCTACAGCGCAGGTGCCGGCGCGGGGTTCGGACCACTCCGATCCGAGGTAAAGTCCTGCCTTGCGCAGATTGTTGTTGAAGGAGGGATCCCCCAGGAATTCCACCGTCACTCCCTGCCGATCGGAGAGAAGGAGCACATAATTCTGCTCCGCCACCTGGCGATAGAGCGCTTCCAGGGCTGAACGGGCAATGTGCACCAGATCTCCGGATCGCTGCCGATGTTCACGCAACCGCGTGTCAGAAACGATCACCGCTTCCCGGGCTTTTGCCGGGTCCAACTGGTAGGTATCGAGGCAGCGTCTCCAGGATTCCAGGACGACGGCATCGCGACCGGTGTTCCTGCCATCTGCGACATGCTCGATTTCTTTGATATGATCCGAAACATTCATAGACTGCCGGCTTTCGATCGCCGCCTCCCATGGCTCTCGGAGAGAGCTTAACCAGTTTCGGTTTGGGTTTCCACTCCGGTGCTCCCAATGGTTGCCGGAAGCGGAGCAGACTTGCGACTACAGCATCGTGCTTTGCAAAAATCGGCCTCGATGTTCGGAAAGTACAATGTGTCGATTCAAAAAGGTCCGGCATCCTTTGTGCGTCCAGCAGGACGCACGGCGCTTTAGTTCAAATAGAGAATGCTGGCATTCAGAAGCGTGGCAAAGCCGACCCAGGCCGCGTAGGGGATGAAGAGCAACATAGACAGCCGGTCGCGGCGGGAGGTCAGAATGATGAAGGCGATGATGCAGATCAGCATCGGAACGATGATGATCAGACCTGCGGCCGGGCTCTGCATGCCGAAGAACATCGGCGACCAGAGGAAGTTCAGCAGCATCTGGCTGCCCCACAGCTGCATCCGTCCGCCCATACGGCTTCGCAACCATGTGCGCGCGCCGGAGATGGCGATCATCACGTAAAGCGTCGTCCAGACGGGGCCGAAAATCCAGTTGGGAGGATTGAATGGCGGCTTGTTCAGCGACTGGTACCAGTCGCCGGGAACGTTGTTGATGCCGATCAACGCGCCACAGGTCACGACGACAGCGATAAAAACGAGATAGACGACGAGCGCGTTCTTCATGCCGCATGAATGGTGGCGACAGGCTTTGGTTCCCGCGCCATTTCAACAAATTAGCGAGAGATGCGCGCGATGTGCTGGTCCCATGAAACAGCACTCATCCGGCCCGCAAAATCTCCGTCATAGGAGGAGGCGATGACGCCGCTATTCGATGCGGCGACGCCTGCCGCTTCGCGCAATGTTGTCTGCGTCAGCACCGTGCCACGCTTCTCGTCAAGCGTGACGAAGGCGTTGCCGTTGGGAGACGTCAATCCGACGACACCCGCCTCGCGGTTGACCGCGATGGCCCCGACATAGTTGGCTAGCCGCCCGGTCGTCTCATCGGGCAGGTCGACGAAACGCAGATCGTCGCCCTTGGAGAAATAGCCTGCAAGTGGCGGCAGGTCGTTGCGCGGGCCTTCATACTGGCAGGCAAACCAAATCCGACCGTCATTGCCAAGATCGACATGACGGGTTGAAAGCTGCTTTAGCTGCTCCGGGAGTGTGTGTTTCTGGATCAGGTTGCCGGTCGCAGCCTCCAGAAGCACCAGCGAGGGCTCCATGCGATCGATATTGAGTTTGGTGCGGCCAAAATCCGGGTGGGTTTCGATACCGCCATTGGCAATCACGATCATCGCGCCATCGGTGCTCACCGTCATGTCGTGGGTGCCGATCCCGTGGGCGTCATATTCACCGAAGCGGCGGAAGCCGTCTTGCGCGTCATAAAGGCCGATGACGCCACGATTGCCGTCGAAGTCGTTCTCGCTGGCATAGAGGGTCTTACCATCCGGCGAAAACTGTCCATGACCGTAAAAGTGCCGCCCCTCGGGTGTGTTGATCACCACTGAAGCGCGACGATCGCGTGCATCGAAGGCGACGAAGAAGGTCCCGGGCCTTCGGGCGAAGGCGACCGTCATACCCGTCTCCGGGCTGAAAGCCATACCATGGGCGCGTGCCGGCAAGGCGACCCTGTCGATGATCTCTCCCGCCTCGCTGAGCGTCGCCACGCCATAAGCACCGTCTCGACTACGGAAGGCGGAAGCGAAGACGGCGTCGGTGCGCTCGAGCGCGAAGAGCGACCGCGGCGCAAGCGATGCCAGAAAGGGGACGCCGGCAGCCTTGATGAAGCTGCGTCTGTCGATAAGAAGCCGCCGGTCCTTGTCCACGTCAGTCTCCGTCCGAGAACGAAAAACCGGAGCTCAGACCGATGGCGCCGCCATACTGGTCGTTGATGCGGTAGATCAGGTCCTTGCCGTTCAACAGCAGGTAATCGACCTTGGCCCGCTCCTTGTCGTCAGCCAAGGCTTTTTCGACATCGGGATTTATGGTGCCGGAGACGCGGACCATGGATTTGGCGATGAAGTCGATGGAGCCGATGATCGAGCGTTGATCCGGTGGCAGGAGATCGCCCATACGGGCGGTGTGCAGTAGGTCCTGGACGGCAGAAATGTTGCCGCCGATACTCTTCCAGGTGAGGCCGGAGCGCCAGTAGATAGCGGTGCGCGGAAATTTCACATTGTCCGTCCCCTTGTAGAAGGTCTCGATGCGCTGATCGCGGATCGCCTCGGAAGCGTGGACGAGAACGCCGAGAAGGGCAACCAGTGCTTCCCGCTCATCGCGAAAGACAGGGTTGGCCAGGCCTGGCTCTTTCCAGTTCTTTGCGGTCCTGTCCGGTGCCGTCCAGATCGTCACCAGTTCGTTTCCGATATTGGCAAGATTGCCGGCGATCGCCGCGCCGTAGCGGCAGCGGAAATCATTTTTCTGCCCAGTCAAAGCCTCAGCGCCAGTACCGTAGAGCACGAACTCCAGAGCACCCAGACCTTGTGCTGCGACGCTCTTTGTCTTCAATCCGTCTGCCGTCGTCACGCTCTCATCCTTGTCGGCGAGATAGCGCTGCACCTGCTTCAATCCCAGACCCTTCTTGTCCGGATAATAGAGAATGCGCTCGAAACGGTTCTGTTCGATGACCGGACCGACGCGGACGATTTCGATATGCGACCAGGCGTCCACCGTATCGGCAAAACCTTGCTTGGCATCGTTCATCTTATTGGCGGATGGATCGGCACAGAGCGCTTGCATCGTGCTTTCCAGCGCGCGTGCCTTGTCGCGGAATGTCTCATAGCCAGGGCGGATAAACCCGTCGACAGCCTTTTCCATCGTCACACGCACCTTGACGGGGTCGAGCGGCGGAGGTGGCATCAACTCGACATCCTGGGCCTTCGCCGTACCCATGAAGAGAAGGATCGTCAGCGGCAGGCTTGCCAGAAGTTTACGCATCGAAATGTCCATCAAAGAGACTCCAGAAATGTCAGCAATGCCTGCCGGTCAGATTTTTGCAAGGCAGCAAAGGCGTCGCGCGCTTTTTGTGCCTCACCCCCGTGCCAGAGAATTGCTTCGGTCGGGCTGCGCGCCCGCCCGTCATGCAGGTAGAATTCGTTGCCGTTAACGGCGTGCGTCAAGCCAATACCCCAGAGCGGCTGCGTGCGCCATTCCTTGCCTGTCGCGTCACCAACCTGCTGCCCATCCGCCAGACCGTCGCCCATGTCATGCAGAAGAAAATCGGAATAGGGCCAGATCAGTTGGAAAGAGTGAAGGGGATCGTCGGCGTTTCGTCTTGTGACAAATTTTGGCGTGTGACAGGTGGCGCAGCCGCTGTCGTAGAACATTTGTTTGCCGCGCAGAACGTTGGGGGCATCCACATTGCGTCGGGCAGGAACGCTCAGGTTTTCGGTATAGACCGTCACGAGATCGAGGACAGGAGAGGGTGCTTCGGTGTCGCCCAACCGCTTTTGCACGCCGGTCGGCATGGCAAGACAGTCCGTCTGCCTTTCCGTGCAATCCCCATAGGCATTGGGTGCGTCAGGCGTCGATATGCCGAGATCATGCGAAAAGGCCATTGCGGCCTGATCCCGCACGGTTGCGTTCTGGGCTTTCCAGCCGAAACGACCGAGCGACAACGTGCCTGAACGATGGTCGCGTACGAAGGCGGGCTTGCCGGAAATCCCATCGCCGTTTTTATCCTCAGGATCGGCATTGGCGAGAATGTCTTCCTGAGCGATCGCTTCGATCAAGCCCAGGCCAAGCGTGGGCTGCGCAATCCGGGGTGAGATGGAGGTTGTGGCTTCGAAAGGTCCATCGACCAAGCCATCGACGCGATAGGTCGGCTTGCGCAGTGACACGATTTCGCCGTCGCCAAGCGTCACCGTCCGCTCCTCATAGGAAACGGTCAATTTGCCTTCCGCCTGCAAACCCGGCACGGCGAGGTTTTGCAGTTGGGCGCCGTAGGTCACGTCGGGAAAGTTGAGGACCCGATGATCCTGGAGAAGCTTGTCTTCCTCAGGCGTGCGTGGAGCGCGTGCAAGGCGGGCGATCATCGAGACGGCATCCTCGCCCTCACGCGGCGGGCGCCCGCGTCCGTCATTGATATGACAGGTCTGACAGGAGCGGGCGTTATAGAGCGGCCCCAAACCATCGGAGGCCTGCGTCGACGAAGGTGAGGACACCCACAGCTTCTGGAACAGCGCATGGCCGAGCTTGAAGTCCTGGTCCTGCTCCAGGGCGATGTTGGCGGACGGTTGGGAGAAGGACGTATTGCCCGGCGCAACCCTCGTTGTCGCCGCACCGGCGGACATGGCTTCGAAAGGCTCGGCCTTGGAGAAATCGGTCGTAGGCCTGGTGACGGCGCGAACGCGATCTAGATCGCTTTGGGAGATGTCACGGCGTGTCGCATCGGCAGCCAGTGACGGCAGGCCGCATATGAGAAGGGCGAGGGTGGGCGTGACAAGCCGAACGAGATCAGTGCGCTTCATGTCCTCGGCTCACGATGACCCGGCTTGGAGAAATGGAAACGAGGTGATGAGGCCGTCCGGGACGGCAGCCTCATCTATTTTTCGGATCAATCTATCTTACTTGAAGACGGCGTTTGGATTGTCGAGGCTCTGGGACCCCTCAAGCTCGATCTTGCCGAGGTCGAGAGCGGCAATCACGCGTTCGATCGTCTTGGTCTGGTCGAGAAGCCCGTCGATGGCGGCCTGCACCACGGCGTTACCCTCCTTGTTGCCTTCGCCAATCATCTGGTCGTAGGCCTCAACGGTCTGGGCGCGCTTTTCCATCGCGTGCATGGCATCGAGCGTTTTGTTGAGCTTGGATTTCATCTCGTCGTCCAGCTTCTTGTCGCTGGCGGCAACGAGTTCGGAGAGTGAAGGTCCGCTCATCTTGGTACCGTCAGCGCGCGTGTACTCGCCGGTATAAGCCGAAGCGATGCCAATCGCGTCGTTGAGATGCGAGTTGTAGGTGTTGTCGGAGAAGCAATCATGCTCTTCTTCCGGATCGTGCAGCAGCAGGCCAAGCTTCATGCGCTCGCCCGCAAGCTCGCCATAGGACAGCGAGCCCATACCGGTGAGGATCGCGGACAAGCCCTTCTTGGGATCGGCCTCGACATTCTTCGTCGCCTCGCCATCCGGCGCCCAGTTCGCGGCCATTTCCTTCAGGTCGGAGACCAGCAGGGTCGAAGCGGCTTTCAGATAATCGGCGCGGCGGTCGCAATTGCCGCCCGTGCAGTTCTTCGTGTCGTAGTCGGTGTAGGGACGGTTGCCCGCTCCTGGGCCGGTGCCGTTCAAATCCTGACCCCACAGCAGAAACTCGATCGCGTGATAGCCCGTAGTAACGTTGGCTTCCACTTCGCCGGCTTCTGCAAGGCTTCGGATCAGTTCGGGCGTGATCTTGGATGCATCGACCACTTCTCCGCCAACGGTCAGTTTCTTGTTGGCGATGATGTTGGCCGTGTAGAGTTCGTTCTCGTCGCTCTCAGTGCCGTAGGAACTATCGACATAGTCGATCAGGCCTTCATCGAGCGGCCATGCATTGACCTTGCCTTCCCACTCATCAACGATCGGGTTGCCGAAGCGATAGACTTCAGACTGCTGGTAGGGAACACGCGCCTTGATCCATGCTTCGCGGGCAGCTTTCAATGTCGCGTCACTCGGCGCTGCAATCAGCGCGTCGATCGCCTTGTCCAGCGCTTGTGCGGTGGTCAGTGAATCCTGATACTTCGCCTCAGCCAACTCGGCATAATGCTTGACCACGGCGGCGGGATCGGTCGCTGCTCTTGCGGGGGCCGCGGTGAAGGCTGACGATGCAGCGAAAAGCGCCATGCTGGCGCTTAGAACGGTTTTGCGAAACATGCTCTCTCCTGTCCAGCACTGCGGTAACGAGGCTGTGAAGGCGAGTTCTGAACCAATCGTAAACTGGTGTCAAATATTCTAGTTTAGAAGGCTTCCAACAAACGGACTGACACGGTCTTATCGCCTTGCAGCAGCGTTTATATGAGGAAATCCTTTCTAGCCCTTGCGGGTCATGGCGCAGAAGAAGAAGCCATCCGTATCCGTCGTCGCTGGCGTCAGAGTTACCGTTTCACCATCTGCAGAATGGGGCTTGGTTGCGGCCGGCCCGAAGGTCTTCGTCCACCGGTCAAGTGCCGACGTGATGGAGAATTCCGGGTTTTCAGCGCAGAAGCGATGAACCTGACGCTCGTTCTCTTCCGGCAGCACGGAGCAGGTCACATAGAGAAGCTCACCACCCGGACGCACAAAGGCCTTTGCCTGATCCAGAGCTTCGGCCTGTTGACCGACGCGCTCGTCTAGATTGCGTTGTGTGAGACGCCATTTTGTGTCCGGCCGCCTGCGCCATGTGCCCGTGCCTGTGCACGGTGCGTCCACGAGGACGCGGTCGAACTTGTCGCGGAACGCGTTCAGTCCGGCCGGCCTGTCATGCACCTGGACGTTTCGCGTGCCGGCACGTTTCAGCCGCTCGATGATCGGTGCCAAGCGTTTGCGATCGGCATCGAAGGCGTGAACCTGGCCCTTGTTGGTCATGGACGCGGCCATGGCCAGCGTCTTTCCACCGCCGCCGGCGCAATAATCGAGGATCTGCTCACTTTCAGTGGCGCCAGCGAGATCGGCAACGATCTGCGAGCCTTCGTCCTGCACCTCGAACCAACCCTTCTGGAAGGAAAGCTCGGCTGTGACGTTCGGCAGGCGCGACGGACCTTCGCCCGCCGGAATGCGTATACCTTGACGCGCGATGCGGGTTGCGACGGCGGCGGTCTCTTCCAGCGCCTTGAGCACCTTGTCGCGGTTTGCCTTCAGCGTGTTGGCACGAAGATCGAGCGTCGGGCGTTCATTCAGTGCTTTTGCCTGTCGGAGCCAGTCGTCTTCAAATGCCGCTTCAAGCGATGGCTGAACCCATTCTGGAATATCGCCCTGGATGTGCAGAGGCGCGTCGGCCAGCGAGCGGCTTTTCAGTGCGTTGATTGAATCTTCGGAAAGAGGCGGAGGGGCGAACTTATCGCCATCGAATTCTTGCGCCAGTTGCTCAGGCGTTTTGCCCCATTGGCGCAGCATGACGGCGTAGCCCAGCGCCGTGGCGCTATCGTCATCCATCAACCATGCGTGGGACAGTTTCATGCGAAGGGCATCGTAGACGATGTTGCCGATGGCGGCCCTGTCGCCGGAACCAGCGAAACGATGCGCCAGTCCCCAGTCCTTCAGTGCGTCGGCGACGGGGCGTCTGCGCGCCTCGATATCTGCCAACACTTCGATTGCTCCGGCCAAACGCCCGCCCAAACGCATTGTCTACCTCATCTCGTGATTGCCCGGTTGGTAGACGCGAATGGCGGCGAGGGCAAGGCTTAGGCTGGAATTCCCGAACAAGCGCTTCGGAAATCAAAGCATGGTTCACGTCAAGCGTCTAAACGGCCTCGCGAGAACGACATGCGGCAAAACAAGTCTTACTTGGCGGCAACGATCTCATAGCAGACTTTGGCGGTGCCGGAGCTAACCATGCCGAGGTTCTTGGCTGCAGCCTTGGACAGGTCGAGAACACGACCCTTGATGAACGGGCCACGGTCATTGATGCGAACGACAACGGCTTTACCATTGCGTGCATTGGTCACCTTGACCTTGGTGCCAAAGCGCAAGGAGCGATGCGCTGCGGTCAGATTGGAAGGATTCATCCTTTCGCCGGAAGCAGTCTTGGAAGTGAGAGCATACCAAGATGCGCCGCCGCAACCATTTGCAGCATTGGCTTGAAGAGGAGCGATAAAACAGCAGGCGGCAATAGTTGCTGCCGCGATAGTCATGCGTCGGATAGTCGTCAAACTGTGCTTCCCTGATACTCGGCCCCGCGCCGAATGAATTGCGGAGAGTTTAGGGACGCGGAAAAATGGCAAAAACTTGCCTTCTTCCAATCACGAACTGTTACAGTCTGTAACATTCGTGATCGCCGGCGTGAAAGCCAATTTTAGATAGCCGTCTATGGTTTCGGAAAAATTTCTTTAGAATCAAACCACAAGCGCAAAAGGATTGCGGCACCAGCCTACGAGTCACGACTTCACAAAAGTCGAGTGAAATAATTTTCTAAAAGCTGAAAAAATCCTCTAAATTTGTACATTAATAAAAGGTTAAAGACAAATTTAACGATGATAAACATTCTCAAAACGCCACTTGGATGGATTTTTCACCCTTTGAAGATGAACGTTCATTCATCTTTCCAGGTGCCGCTTTCCGACAATTGGCGCAGCGATCCGCGGTAATCGGGGTAGCGAAACGTAAAGCCCATGTGGCGGAGCTTGCCGTTCGAGACCCTTTTGTTCTCGCCATAGAAGGACCGGGCCATGGGGCTCAGTTCCGCCGTCTCGAAGGATTGTTCGGGAGGAGGGTCGATCCCCATCAGATCCGCGGCGAACGTCACGACATCTTGCGGCGGTGCCGGCTCGTCGTCCGTCACGTTGAAGATGCCGTTGGCGTTGCGCGACACAAGGAAAGCGCTCACTGCACCGATGTCCTCGACGCGGATGCGATTGAAGACCTGATCCTGCTTGATCAGGCGCCGGGCAGTCCCCTTTTCCAGGTTCATGAAGCCGTTGCGGCCCGGTCCATAAATGCCCGACAGACGCAGAATACAGAGCGGCACCGAGGCGTCGTTCGCCGCTTTGATCCACGCCTGCTCAGCCTCCACGCGCTCCAGCGAGCGTGCCGAAACGGGCTTGCAAGGCGTTGCCTCATCGACCCATGCGCCATCGTGATTGCCGTAAACGCCGACGGTGGAAAGATAGGCAGCCCATTTTAGCTGCGGCATGAGCGATTGCAGATTCCCGCCGCACAGGCGCAACAATGGATCGCCCGTCTTGCCGGGAGCAATCGATTGGACGAGATGGGTGACGGTTGAGAGTGCCGCGCACAAATCGTCATTGAGCATTTCGCCATCGAAGATGAACGGGGTGATGCCGAGCGATTGCAGCTTGTCGGCCTGGTCGGCGCTTCGCGTGGTACCGCACACCAGGTCCATGCTGTCCTGAAGACTTTTGGCGATTGCTTTGCCGGAATATCCGGCACCGAAAATCATCAGCTGCGACATCTATGCTCCTGCGATACGCCACTCGTCCTGCACATCCGAATCGTCTTCGGTCGTGTGCGCCGCAGCGTAAGCATGGAAGCTATGGCTGTCCATTAACTGTGAGAGTGCCCAGACGGCCATGCCGCGCACCTCTGGTGATGCATCGCTTGTCAGACGCTTGCACTTTTCGACCAAGCCTTGGTCCTTCGAATTGCCGGCCGCGATCAGAACGTTACGGATGAAGCGATTGCGACCAATCCGCTTGACTGGCGACCCGCTGAAGAAGGTTCGGAATGCAGCGTCATCGAGTCCAAGAAGAAAGTCGATGGGGGGTTCCTTGAGATCCTCTCGCGCCTGCAACTTCATTTCCGATGCGCTGGCGGCGAACTTGTTCCAGGGACACGCAGCCAGGCAATCGTCGCAGCCATAGATGCGGTTGCCAATCATCGGTCTGAATTCGTGTGGTATCGGCCCTTTATGCTCGATCGTCAGATAGGAAATGCAGCGCCGCGCATCGAGCTTGTAGGGCGCGGGAAAGGCGTTGGTCGGGCATGCGTCCAGGCAGGCGCGACAGGAGCCGCAATGATCCCTATCAGCCTCATCGAGACAGAGTTCGGCCGTGGTGAACATGCTGCCGAGAAAGAGCCATGAGCCGAAAGAGCGGCTGACGAGATTGGTGTGCTTGCCCTGCCAGCCAAGACCGGCAGCGGCAGCCAGTGGCTTTTCCATGACTGGCGCGGTATCGACAAAGACTTTCACGTCTTCGCCAGCACGCGCCGCAAAGCGTGTTGCGATCTCCTTCAGTCGTCCTTTGATGACGTCATGATAATCGCGGTTGCGGGCGTAAACGGAGATTGCGGCCTTGTCCGGCTGTTCAAGGATTGTGCGCGGGTCTTCATCCGGTCCGTAATTCAGGCCGAACATCACGATCGAGCGGACATCGCCCCACAGGGTCTTGGGGGAGGCCCGCCGCTCCTGCGTTTCCGCCATCCAGCCCATGGTGCCGTGGAAGCCGCTGTCGAGAAATTCACGCAATCGCTCCGGCGCCTGCGGAATAGCGTCCGGCGAGGTGATCCGACAGAGGTCGAAGCCAAGCGCCGTTGCTTCCGCTTTGACGAAATCCGTCAGCTTGCGTGCGCGCAGCTCCTGCTTCTGCAAGACCGTGTCGATTGCTTCTCTCCTGGGACGCCTGCCGGCACTGCGCCGACTGAGACGCTATATATAATGCGTGGTGACAGGATTAGAAATCGAGATCGGCATAATGGGAAGAGGGTGCCAGACGTGGCACGCGTTCGGCCAGCAGCGGACGGAAGGACGGGCGTGACTTCACCCGCTGGTACCATTCCTTGGCAATCGGCGCTTCCAGCCAGTTGATCTCCCCGAGATAGTCAAGAATGGAGACCGATGCTGCGGCCGCGAGATCGGCATAGCTCAAGCGATCACCGGCGATCCAGGTGCGCGAACCCGCAAGCCATTCGAGATACTTCATATGCTGGCGAATGTTCGACCGGGCGGTCCGCAGAAGTTTCGAGTCCGGCGGTCCGCCACCTTGGGCAGCCGTCATCTGCAATTTGTAGACACGCTCGCGCACCAAGGGCTTGGTGACGTCGTTTTCCATTTTCTGAAGAAACCACTCGGTCAGACGACGGATTTCAGCGCGTTGAAACGGTTCTTCCGCCAGAAGACGACGATCGCGCTTCAGCACGCCATGCGCCTCATCCAGAAACTCTGCCAGCACATAAGGCCCACAGAGCGAGCGCATGTTGTCGTCGAGATAGACGGGCAAGGTACCGGCCGGATTGAGCGCTAGAAATTCCCGCCTCTTTTCCCAGGGCTGCTCCTCGACAAGATCGATCTGGAAGCCATATTCGGCAAGGATCAGCCGGACGAACCGTGATGCTGTCGACATGGAGGAATGATAAAGAGTTGGCATTTGCGCTCAGAGTTTGTGTTTCTTGCGGTTGCTTATCTGTGGTGGAAAAAAGCTCAAAGTGCGGCTTCGGCACGAAATAATAGACGAAGTTTTTTTAACGTAACTTTAATGCTGCGTTGCACCACAGCATGGGCGCGAAAATCGAGACGATTTTCAGAAAACGCAATGGGTGGGCTCGAATAAGATGGAGCGTCCCTTGTGCATTCAAGGATGCACGGGACTCTTTCTCTTTCGCGACTGCCTTGAGCGGCTGCAATAAAAAAGCGCCCTGGATTTTCTCTCCGGGCGCTTAGCCTTTTCACGCAACGGCCGTCAGGGCCATCGACCTCACTGCGCAGAGATGGAGCTCGTTGCGCATGGGTCAACCCCATAGGCAGGAGAGCAACCGGTCTTGCCCGCGGCAACCGTGCCCGGAGCCATGAACGAACCTGCCAGAACAACCAACGCCGCACACGCAAAAAAGAGTGCGATAGACCTGCCCATTTCTCATTGCCTTTCAAAATTAAAATACGAGCGGTCGCGCCGCTGCTTGGTTGTTCGATGGAGGATGTGTCGTGATTGTGGCGTTTACCAATAACTGACGTTGCTGAACACCGGGTTAATGTGAAGACTTTTCCACCGTTGCCCTTGCGCCACGCTTGCGGCATTCCCCACGCGTTTCCGCGACATTCCCACCCCTTGAACGTAGCGACGAATTCGTCGCCGAACGCTCGTTGGGGTCATAACGGGTGGAGTAATCTTTGGTTGCAGCGCGTTTTGAAAAAAACCGGAGGCATCGTAGCGCAGTCGCAATCGACTCATCAAAGCACGAGGCGCGTCAACTCAGAGAGTTGAAGCGCCGTTCGTGCTGAGAAGAGGAAGAGTTGTGCTTTAAGCAGCTTTTCCCGCATTGCTGAACTGGCCGTGCGGGCGGTAGCTGACCAGATAGGACGACAGCACCGAGGTGATGCGAACGGGTGTGATCCCCATCCCTTCCAACGTCAGACCCGCCTTTTCCGCTTCAGCCGATACCACATTGTCATTCTTCAAAAGGGCAATCTGGTCGGAGGTGAAGGGAGGCTTGATCAGCGGAATGAGGGACGCCACCGAACCCATCAACGAGGCAATGCCGAACGGCAGGTTGACCATCGGGCGTTCGCGGTAGGTTGCTTCCAATACAGCCTCAAGACATTGACGGAAGGTCAAAACGTCCTGGCCGCCAAGCTCATAGGTGGCGCCCGCCTTCAGCTGACCGTCGACGCTGCGGGCAACGGCTTCCGCAACATCTTCAACATAGACGGGCTGGAACTTCGTCTTTCCACCACCGATCAATGGCAGGAAGGGGAGCGTGCGGGCCATGCCGGCAAACTTGTTGAAGAAGTCATCCTCAGGGCCGAAAACGATGGACGGGCGCAGAACGATGGCGTCTGGCAGAATGGAGCGGATCGCGGCTTCTGCGCGGCCCTTGGTGCGGGCATATCCAATCGAAGAATTCGCATCGGCGCCGATTGCCGAAATATGGGTCAGCGTCGCGCCTGCCGCTTTTGCCGCTTCAGCGACGGCGCGCGCACCAAACTCCTGCACGGCGTCAAAGGTGTTGCGGCCATTTTCGAACAGCAGCCCGACGCAATTGACGACGTGATCGGCATCTTCGACAGCACGGACGATCGAGTCCTTGTAACGCAAGTTTGCCTGGGCAAAGGAGATTTGGCCGACATTGCCGAGCGGCTGCAGGAAGCCTGCAAGATCCGGGCGGCGCACCGCAACGCGGATACGATAGCCGCGCTTTGCCAGCGTGCGAACCACATGCCGCCCGACAAAGCCCGAGCCGCCAAAAACGGTGACGAGAGGAGGAAGGTTGGCCAAGGGCATGGGACGGCTCCTGCGAAGCGTTAATGGATATATTCTGGTGTCTTAGCCGAAAGCTAGGCGCACGGGAAGAGAGAACAGTATGAAGCAGAACGGCGACTGAGAGAGCCTTCCGGCGCTATTCAAATTCCCTCGACGACGACCATTTCCGCATCGGCCACTTCCTGGCGAATTTTAGCTGCAGCCTGATACTCTTCGGAGTTATAGCAATCGACAGCGTGCTGCATCGAAGGGAACTCGATGATGACGTTGCGGGCGCGTGCCTGGCCTTCCAGTTCTGTGAAGGCACCGCCGCGAGCGATAAACTTTGCACCATAGCGTTCGAAAGCCGGCTTGGCTGTCGCGACATAATCCTTGTAGCGCTCGGCATCGCGAACATCCACGCGGGCGATCCAGTAGGCTTTGGTCATGGCTGTCGTCCTTATCGATTGGCTGGGAAGCTGGCCCGCAGCATTTCGTCCAGAATGGCGCGTGCCGCAGCCTTCGGGTCTGCCGCCTTGACGATGGGACGGCCAACGACCAGATGGCTCGAACCGCGCTGAATGGCGTCAAAAGGTGTGACGACGCGCTTCTGGTCTCCGGCGTCTGCACCGGTCGGGCGAATGCCGGGGGTGACCACCGCCATGTCGGGTCCGAGGATGTCGCGGACGGCTGAGGATTCTTCAGCCGAGCAGACAATGCCGCCCATGCCTGCTTGTCTCGCCTGTTCGGCGCGCTTGAGAACCAGCGACCGCGCGTCACCCTGGTAGCCTGCCTCCACCAGATCGGCATCGTCCATCGAGGTCAAAACCGTGACGCCGAGAAGCGTAAGATCCGATCCCTTGGCGGCAGCAACAGCAGCACGCATGGCCTTTGGATAAGCGTGCAGGGTCAGCATCGACATGCCCATCTTGGCGATGTTTTCCACGCCGGAGGCAACGGTGTTGTCGATATCCAAGAGCTTCATGTCGAGGAAGATTTTCTTGCCGCTCTGGGCAAGCTCGCGGGCGAACTCCAGCCCACCGGCGAAGACCAACTGATAACCGATCTTGTAGAAGATGACATCGTCGCCAATGGCGGTGACGATCGCCTCGGCCTCCTTGACGGTTGGAACATCCAAGCCAACGATCAGGCGCTCGTTCGTGGTCATCATCTTCACCCCTGCCAATTTTCGATGGGCGTCCAGTCGCATGTCACTTTCCGGTCCGCAAGATCGAATCTGAAAAGATTGCCACCGCCGGGCGGCTGGTCGGTGCTGCGTCGGATGACATCGTGGCTGAGGTGACTTTTGAGAAGGGTGCCGACCGCGCCATGACCGATGAAGGCAATGGGCTGGCTGGAATCGTGGGTGGCGAGGATGGTTTCGACCGATTTTACAATGCGAGCCTGTGCGTCGGCTGCGGTTTCCCAGCCTTTGTAGCTTGCATGCGGGTGGGCGAAGAACCAGTCAGCGGCCTTTTCGAAGAGGTCAGGCGGAAGAAAGCCGGTCGCGCTTCGGTCGTTCTCGTGCATGTCCTCAACAGTTTCGACGTCGAGACCGCTGGCTCGAGCAAGATATTGCGCCGTTTCGATCGCTTTGGTCTCGGTGCTGCTGACGATACGGCGAAAGTTGCGAGCCCAGGGCTGCGAAAACGCCCTTCGGGCTCTTTCTGCCCCTATATCCGATAGTCCCCATTCCGGAACGGGAACCTTCGGATCGATGCGAACCTGCGGATGGGTTATGTAGAGAGCGTACATGCCCAAAGATTAGACTAGGTGCGGGTATAGGTCCACAGCTGCGCAGGCGGAATGTTGCGCACCACGAAGTCGAAATGGCGGATGTGATAGAGGTGAGGCTGCGCCACGATCGGCGAGACCGGGCCATAGGAAATCTGAACGACGGGACGGCCGTGCGGGACGCGATTCAGCAGCTCATCCAGCAGCTTGATTCTCGCAGCCATCGGAAAATTCAGCATGGGAACGGCGGAAATGACACAGTCGAACATCTGGTCCTTCTGCTCGCCCAGCGTCTTATCCAGATCGAAGGCGTCGCCATTGATGAAGTTCACGCCAGGATAGTTGCGCAAAAGCTGCTGATAGAAATCCGTCGAATATTCGATTGCTGTCACCTGATCGGGCCGAAGACCGCGGCCGAGGATGGCTTTGGTGATAACGCCGGTTCCGGGTCCAAGTTCAAGAACGGGAAGGCCTGAATGAGGGTTGATGACGCTTGCCATCCGCCGCGCGGTAATGCCGGAGGTGGGAACGATCGCGCCGACTTTTTTCGGCTGATTGACCATCCCCTTGAAGAAGCGAATTTCTTCTTCGAATTTTCGGCCGAAGCGTTCTTTCAGGCTCAGTCCCATTTTTCGTCCCCTTATTTGTCGTCAAACACCATTTGTTGAAACTGTGGCGACATCTTGTCTCGTATGGCGCAAATCAAAAGCAAAATGTCGCAAGTGGAAAAACTTATCGCAATGCTGGAGCCAAAAAAAGCCGGAGGAAAATTCCGCCGGCTTTTTTCCAAGATTGTTGTTTTACACGCGCATCGGCATCAGCACGTAGAGCGCATCGTCCCCCGCCGTATCGCGCACCAGCGTGGGCGAGCCTGCATCGGCCAGAAGGAAGATCGCATCTTCGCCAGACAATTGCGCCGTGATATCGAGGAGATATTTGGCGTTGAAGCCGATCTCCATCGGATCGTTCTCATAGCCAACAGCCACTTCTTCCGTCGCACTTCCAGAATCCGGGTTGTTGACGGTCAGCGTCAATTGTCCGTCGGTCAAGGCAAGCTTGACGGCACGCCCGCGTTCCGAGGAAATGGTGGAGACGCGGTCCACGGCCTTGGCGAAGCTGCTGCAATCGACGCGCATTTCCTTGTCGTTGCCGGTCGGGATGACGCGCTGATAGTCCGGGAAGGTGCCGTCGATGAGCTTCGAGGTCATGACGATGTCGCCGATGGTCAGACGGATCTTGGCGTCGGACACTTCGACAGCGACTTCCAGCTCGGGATTGTCGACGAGCTTCTGCAATTCGCCAACCGTCTTGCGCGGAATGATGATGCCCGGCATGCCCTCGGAACCGGATGGCGCGTCGACATCGGCGCGTGCCAGGCGGTGGCCGTCTGTCGCAACTGCACGCAGCTTCAAATCGCCGCCGCTTTCGATCGTATGGAAGAAGATGCCGTTGAGGTAATAGCGGGTTTCTTCGGTGGAGATGGCGAACTGCGTGCGATCGATCAGCATCTTGAGATCGGTGGCCTTCAGCTTGAAGCTGTGGCTGAAGGTGCCAGCGGTCAGGTCAGGGAAATCCGTTTCCGGCAGGCACTGCAGCGAGAACTTGGAGCGCCCGGACGCCACCGTCATCGACGAACCGTCGGGATTGGTCGCGAGTAGCACTTCCGACCCGTCGGGCAGCTTGCGGACGATTTCATAAAGCAGATGGGCCGGCACGGTCGTCGCACCCGCCTGTTCCACCATGGCCGGTGTCGCTTCTGTCACTTCCAGATCGAGGTCGGTCGCCTTCATGTCCAGATTGGCGCCGGATGCGCGCAGCAGAATATTCGACAGGATCGGAATAGTGTTGCGCCGTTCGACCACGCGATGCACGTGGTTCAGCGACTTCAAAAGGTTGGACCGCTCAAGAGTAATACGCATGGACGCTACCGCTTTCAACCGTTGCGATCCGGCGGTGCCGGATCGGCAAGATAGTCTTTCCCGGCCTGATGCCGGATAATGGGACAGGCAAAATGGCAGAGTTATCGTGTGAAATGCAAGAGGCCAGCATACGCTAGCCGTTGCTATTCCCCGCTAACGTGCGTGATCCACAGATAAGAGTGACATCTTGCGCTTGTTCAGCCGCGTCCGATTGCCCATAAGTGCTTCCTTGGAATGGCAAAATAGATTGGACTGACCCGTGACAGACGAAACCAACGACGACCAGACGGAGACGTCTTCGGGCAAGAGCTTTCGCATCGCGGGCGTTTCGGTTCCGGCACGGCCGCTCGAGAATGCCCTTTATCTCGTGGCGACGCCCATCGGCAATCTGGGCGACATCACATTGCGCGCGCTCGAAACGCTAAGCTCCGCCGATGTTCTGGCCTGCGAGGATACGCGCGTCACCCGCATCCTTCTGGAGCGCTACGGCATTCGCAATCGCCCTTACGCTTATCACGAACATAATGCCCAGGAGGTAGGGCCGAGATTGGTTGCTGCTCTAGAGGCGGGCAAGTCGGTGGCACTCGTTTCCGATGCAGGCACGCCGCTCGTGTCCGATCCCGGTTATCGGCTTGGCCAGCTGGCGCTGGACGCGGGCTATCGCGTCGTGCCCATTCCAGGCGCCTCCGCACCGCTTGCCGCACTCGTCGGATCTGGCATGCCGAGCGACGCCTTCCTGTTTGCGGGGTTCCTGCCGGTGAAAGATCGTGGCAAGCGCGATCGCTTTGCCGAGCTTTCGAAAATTCCGGCAACGCTCATCTTTTTCGAATCCCCGCACCGCATCGGTGCATCCGTGCGTGTCGCCGCAGAGGTGCTTGGGCGCGATCGCCGCGCCGTTGTGTGCCGTGAGCTGACCAAGACTTTCGAGGAGTTCCGTCGCGGGACCTTGGGCGAGCTTGCGGACTATTATGACGAAGACCGCACGGTGAAGGGTGAGATCGTGCTTCTCGTCGAGCCGCCATCCTATGATGACATCCCCGATATTGAGGATGTCGAAAAGCTGTTGAAGGATTTGGTCTCCACCATGCCGGCGGCCAAGGCGGCTGCCGAGGCGGCAAAGCTCACCGGCTTGCCACGCAAGGAACTCTATCAGCGACTGCTCGACATGAAGGACAGCCATGGCGGTTGATGTGCGGCATGTGAAAAGACGCCGTGCGGAAAAACGCGGCCACGCTGCCGAATATTGGGCGGCGTTTTATCTCATGCTGAAGGGCTATCGCATCCTGGCGCTGCGCTATCGCACGCCGCTTGGCGAGATCGATCTCATTGCCCGGCGCAAGGACGTCGTCGCCTTTATTGAGGTGAAGGCCCGTCGATCGGAAAATGGCGCGGTTGATGCTGTCAGCTGGCAATCGCAACGGCGCATTCGCGCGTCTGCCGATCTCTGGCTGGCACGACGTAAAGATGCGCATCTGTTGTCTTTGCGTTTCGACATCGTCGCTGTCTTGCCGCGGCGTCTGCCAGTCCATTTCATCGATGCTTTTTGAGGACGATTCCATGTCGAGCGAACGTGAAAAAATGGCTGCTGGCGAATGGTATTGCTGTCTCGATGACGAGTTGGACGCGCTTCGGGTCAAAGCGCGTTTTGCCGTTCATCAGCACAATATACTGCCGCCGGACGAGCGTGGATCGATTGGCCCGCTGCTTGGCAAGCTTCTAAAATCGGCCGCCGGAAGCGCTTTCATCGAAGCGCCGTTCCATTGCAGCTACGGCCTCAATATCAGCCTGGGGGAAAGGGTCTATCTTAATGCAGGCTGCACCATCCTCGACTCCGGCAGCGTCGAGATTGGTGCGGGCTCCATGCTCGGCCCTGCCGTTCACATCTATTGTGCCGATCACCATCGCGACATCACGTTGCGCGGGCAGGGGATCGAAAGGGCACGGTCGGTAGTGATCGGCAAGGATGTCTGGATCGGCGGCGGCGCCATCATTCTGCCGGGCGTGACAATAGGCGATGGAGCCATCGTCGGTGCCGGTTCGGTGGTGACGAAGAGCGCCGCGCCAGGCGACATCGTCGTCGGCAACCCGGCGCGCTCGACCCGAGATAAATAATCTACCTGCGATTGCCCGGCGCGATCGGCCTGCAATTTCGAAGCTTCTCACGTAACAAATCTGACATGAAATTGTTAAATTCCCGTCACGGAACGTCCCTATTCGCATCCTCACCCAACAAGGGCGGTAGAGGATCGAAAGATGATCAAGAAAATTTCCATGGCCGTGATGGCCCTCAGCGTTTCCGCAACATCTTCCATGGCGGCAACCAACATCACCTTCTGGCATGGCATGGGCGGCCGCAATGGCGAAGTCATCAACGAGGTCGCGCAGAAGTTCAACGCTGCGCAGAGCGCATGCGCGTTGACGCCCGTTTCCAAGGGCTCCTACGAGGAAGCGCTGGCAAGCGGCATCGCCGCCTTCCGCTCCGGCGAGCAGCCGAACATTCTCCAGGTCTTCGATGCCGGTGCCGCCACCATCATCAACGCCAAGGGTGCCGTCATCCCGGCGGAAGATATCATCACCAAGGCTGGCTACACGTTCGATCGCGAAGCCTTTATTCCTGGCGTTCGCTACTTCTACGCTGCAGCTGATGGCAAGTTCGTCGGCATGCCGTTCAACTCCTCCGCGCCGATCATGTATATCAACACGGACGCCCTGAAGAAGGCCGGTGTCGAAGCGCCGAAGACCTGGGAAGAGTTTGAAGCCATTGCCCCGAAGCTGAAGGAAGCCGGTTTCATACCCCTCGTTCAGTCGCAGCTGACCTGGCAGTTCACCGAGAACTTCTTCTCGCGTAACAACGTCCAGTTCGCCACCAACAACAACGGTTATGACAGCGTTGTAGATACCAAGCTCAAGGTCACCGACCCGAACCTCATCATGATGTTCGAAAAGCTGAAGTCCTGGAAGGATCAGGGCTACTTCGCTTACTACGGTGCCGGCTGGAACGACAACCAGAAGCCATTCGAAGAAAACAAGGTCGCTCTCTGGATCGGTTCTTCGGGTTCCTTCGGCGGTCTGCAGAAGACAGCGCAAATGCCGTTCTCGGCAACCTTCCTGCCATACTGGGGCGCAATCAAGGGCGCTGGCACCAACTCCTTCATCGGCGGTGCGGCCCTGTTTGCCATGTCCGGCAAGCCTGAGCCTGAAAACAAGTGCGTGGCGGACTTCTTCCAGTTCTTGACCTCGCCTGAGATCCAGAAGTTCTACCATGAAGCGACCGGCTACGTGGCCATCACCAAGGCAGCCTACGAGCTGGCGAAGAAGGAAGGCTACTACGAGAAGCAGCCTGTTGCCGAAGTCGGCATCAAGCAGCTGTCACTGCCTGGCGGCGAATGGTCCAAGGGTTACCGCCTCGGCTTCTACCCGCAGATCCGCGCCATCATGGAACGTGAATATGGTCGCATCTTCTCCGGCGAAGTCTCCGTAAAGGACGCCTTCAACATCATCGAGAAGGAAGGCAACGACCTTCTGGCCCGTTTCGCCAAGACCGCTGGCTGATCATACCGTCACCCTATCGAAGGACCTCTCCTCTTAATCGAGGGGAGGTCCGTTCCAATTGCAAGGCGCTTCCAAGGCTCTGTCATCCTCGCCTCCAAGGCAGGGCGTGACGCACAGTACACAAGCAGCGCTCTCTCAAAATTCAGGGACCGACGTCTTCACAAGATGTCTGGTCCATAACCAAGGAAGGTTTGCGGACGTGACCTACGTTCCCTCCCAACCGAGCGCCACACAGGTTCTTCCCGGTCTTGCCGCGAAAGCGAAGAAGCCTGTCGTGGCGACAGAAACGGCCAAGCGCGTCCAGTTTTCCCCTTCGCTGCTGCCCTATCTCTTTCTCGCGCCCCAGCTTCTGGTCATTTTCGTCTTCTTCTACTGGCCGTCGGTCCAGGCAGTCCAGTCCTCCTTCTATATCGAGGATCCCTTCGGCTTCGGCTCGACCTTCGTCGGCTTTTCGAATTACTCAGATGCGCTTTTCAGCGTCGAATATCTGAGCATCGCCAAGTTTACAGGCATATTCACCATCCTCGTCACGGTGTTTTCTCTGGCCATAGGGCTGCTGCTGGCCGTGAAGGCCGACGCGGTCATCCGCGGTTCTTCGGCCTACAAGACGCTGCTGATCTCCGTCTATGCGATCGCGCCGCCGGTTGCGGGCCTGATCGGCATGATGTTCTTCGACCAGCATATCGGCCCTTTCGTCAAGATCGCCTCCTTCTTCGGCTGGCACATGCAGGTGGGCGTCAGTTACTTCGACACGGCTTTCGCCATGGTCTTCGTCTCCGTCTGGAAGCAGATCCCGTATAATTTCATCTTCTTCCTGTCGGGCCTGCAGAGTGTGCCGGTCTCGGTGCGCGAGGCGGCCTATCTTGATTGCCGTTCCGGCGTTCGCCGGTTCTGGACCGTCATCATGCCGCTTCTGGCGCCGACCGCCTTCTTCCTGCTGATCATCAACGTCACCTATGCCCTGTTCGATACCTTCGGCATCATCGATGTGATGGTGAAGGACAAGGCGGCCAACAATCCGATCACGCTGGTCTACAAGGTGTTCCTCGATGGTTTCCGTGGAAACGATATCGGCGGCTCCTCGGCGCAATCCGTCATTCTGATGGTCGTGGTCTTCGTGCTGACCGTCATGCAGTTCCGCTTTCTAGAAAAACGCATCCATTACGGTTGAGGTGTTGACCCATGTACAAGACAAAGCCTCTCGACCATCTGGTGCTGATCATCGGCTCGCTGTTTCTGGTCCTGCCGGTCATCGTTGCCTTCATGACCTCGACGCATACCGCAGCCGAAATCCACATGAATGGACTGGCTCTGACGCCAGGCAATAATTTCGTCGCGACCTATGAGAAGGTGCTGACACAAAAGGGTGGCTTCACCGGCCAGGTGACCGGCTTCAGCATGGTGATGAACTCGCTGATCCTCGGCATCGGCTTTGCCGTCGGCAAGATCGTGCTGTCGATGATGGCGGCTTACGCCATCGTCTATTTCCGCTTCCGCTTCGCTACGCTCGCCTTCTGGATCATTTTCACCACGCTGCTGTTGCCGCTCGAAGTGCGCATCATGCCGTCCTACGAGGTGATGAGCAAACTCGGGCTTTTGAACTCCTATACCGGCCTCATCGTCCCGCTTCTGGCCTCTGCCACCGGCACCTTCTATTTCCGCCAGTTCTTCAAATCCGTGCCGGACGAGTTGCTGGAGGCGGCGCGCATCGATGGTGCGGGGCCGATCAAGTTTTTTATCGACGTGCTGATCCCACTATCGCGCACCATGGTGGCAGCGATCTTCATCATCATGTTCGTCTATGGCTGGAACCAGTATCTCTGGCCCATGCTGATGACCAATGATGAGAGCTTCTTCACGCTGATGCGCGGCATCAAGTCGATCCTACAGGTCTGGGTCGGTTCGCAACTTCCCGATTATAACGAGGCTTTCGCGCTTGCGGTTCTCGCCATGCTGCCCCCGGTGATGATCGTCATCATCTTCCAGAGCTGGTTCATCAAGGGCCTCACCGAAAGCGATAAGTAAAGGATACCGACAATGGCCGAGATCGAAATCAGTCAGGTCTGCAAGGATTACTCCAACGGCATGCGCGCCGTTCATGATGTGGATATCTCCATCAAGGATGGAGAGTTCATCGTGCTCGTCGGCCCTTCCGGCTGTGGCAAGTCCACGCTTCTGCGCATGGTTGCTGGCCTGGAGGAAATCTCCGAGGGCACCGTCAGCATCGGCAATCGCATCGTCAATGACGTGGAGCCTGCCGAGCGCGACATCGCTATGGTGTTTCAGAATTACGCGCTTTACCCACATATGTCGGTACGCGAAAATCTCGAATATGGTCTGAAGAACCGCAAGACGCCAAAGGCGGAGATCGATGCGCGTGTGGCGGAAGCCGCACGCATGCTGCAGCTCGAGCCCTATCTGGACCGCAAACCACGGGCGCTTTCCGGTGGTCAGCGTCAGCGCGTTGCCATGGGCCGTGCCATTGTGCGCAAGCCCGCGGCCTTCCTCTTCGACGAGCCGCTGTCCAACCTCGATGCCAAGCTGCGCGTCTCGATGCGCGGCGAGATCAAGCGGCTGCAACGCCGCCTTGGCACCACCTCCATCTATGTCACACATGACCAGTTGGAAGCCATGACGCTGGCGGATCGTCTCGTGGTTCTGAATGCGGGACGCATCGAACAGATCGGCGCGCCGCTCGATGTCTACCACACGCCTGCCTCCACCTTTGTCGCAAGCTTCATCGGCTCGCCAGCCATGAACCTCCTGTCTGGCGAACTGCATGGTGATCGTCTGGCGATCGGTCCTGCTGTCTTGTCATTGAATGGTGTTGCGCCGACCTCCGGCCCGGTGACGGTCGGCATACGGGCGGAAGATTTGCGCATTGCAAATGGTGATGAGCCAGCCTTGCCGTTCCGTCTCGATTATGTCGAAGAGCTCGGCTCGCAGCGGCTGGTGCATGGCGTCGTTGGCGATCAGCCGCTGACGGTGTCGCTTTCCGCCGAACTGGAGCTTCCGGAAATCTTCGCGCTCACCATCAATCCCGGCAGGCTGCATTTCTTCGACAAGGACACCGGTAAGCGGATCGATGTCAGGCTCAATGAGCAGAGTGCGCAGCTGCAAGTCGAACGGGCAAGCGTCTGATTAACGGTAAGGAAGCCGGAGTGCGCGATGCGCCCCGGCTTCATTTTTGTCCATTGACTCCATTATAAGATCGAATATTCTCTTATCATGGAAAATCAAAGTGACCCGCTTGAACCGGTAATCGCCGCAAGGCTCAAGCTTCTGCGAAAACAGAGTGGACTAACGCTCGATGGACTTGCGACGGCGTCCGGCGTGAGCCGCGCCATGATATCCCGCATCGAAAGAGGCGAGGCGAGCCCTACGGCATCATTGCTTGCGCGCATCTGCGCCGCACTCGGCCTTTCGCTGTCACAGTTTTTCGCCGAGGGCGAGGCGCCGCCATCACCTTTGGTAAAACGAAGCGATCAGCCGACGTGGAAAGATCCGGAAACCGGTTATGTCCGCCGCGCCATTTCGCCACCCCGTACGGGCTCGGATGTCGACATCGTCGAAGTTTCGTTGCCGGCATCCGCGCGCGTCAGCTTCCCGCCCCACCCGGCCAGCAAGGGCATGACCCAATATGTCTGGCTGTTCGAGGGCGTGCTCCACATGACGCTTGGCGAGGAAACGTACCGGCTAGAGCCGGGTGACTGCCTCTTCATGCCCGTTGGCGAGGGCCACATTTTTCACAATCCGTCCGATAGTCCCGCTCGCTATGCCGTCGTGTTGGACCAGAGAAAGCGCATATGATGGAAGAGAATATTATCAACATCCGGCTTTTAGACCGCCAGGAGACACTGAATGCCCTGCCGGATCTTTGCGACGTCCTGTCGGACTGCGTCAATGGCGGAGCTTCTGTCGGCTTCATGCTGCCCTTCGGACCAGACGACGCGCGCAACTTCTGGCAGGATGTTGCAGAAGCGGTGGGCCGTGGCACCACACTCCATGCGGTGGCGGAGCGCGATGGTAAAGTGGTTGGCACGGTTCAGGTGGGTCTTGCCACCAAGCCCAACCAGCCTCACCGGGGCGACGTGATGAAGCTGCTGATCCATCGAACAGCCCGTGGTCTTGGTCTGTCACGCCGGCTGATGACGCATGTGGAAGCGGAGGCGGCAAGCCTTGGTCGGACGCTTCTCGTGCTGGATACGGCAACAGGCAGCGAGGCCGAAGCCATCTATCCGCGCTTCGGGTGGCAACGCGCCGGCGTCATCCCGGATTTCGCGCTCTTCCCCGATGGGCGTTACTGCGACACGACCTTCTTCTACAAACGCATAGGTCCGGCCGAATGACCGGACCTGTTGTAGAAGGCATGCTCTCTTAAAATCAGGCTGCGTAACGGGTTGCAGCACTGTCCTTCGTCAGGCGGAATTGCTGCAGCAATTGCAGCAACTGGTCTGTCTCGGTGTTGAGTTGCTGCGTTGCTGCACTCGTCTCCTCCACCATGGCGGCGTTCTGCTGGGTGAGCACATCGACTTCTCCGACGGAGCCGTTGATCTGTTGCAGTACGACCGCCTGATCCTGGGTAGCCTGGGTGATCTGGTGCACCTGATCACTGACCTTGGAAATCTGAACGCCGATTTCCGCCAAGGAGTCGCCGGTCTGGTTGACGAGGTTTGAGCCTGCCGAGACCTCTTGCGTCGAGACGGCAACCAGCTGGCGGATTTCCTTGGCGGCAGAGGCAGAACGCTGCGCCAGTTCCCGCACTTCATGCGCAACGACTGCAAAGCCCTTGCCGGCTTCGCCCGCGCGGGCCGCTTCCACGCCGGCATTGAGCGCCAGAAGATTGGTCTGGAATGAGATGGAGTCGATCACCTCGATGATATTGCCGATCGTCTGCGAAGCCGCCTCGATCCTCTCCATCGCCGCTATTGCGTTTCTGACGATAGCAAGGGACTCGTCTGTGTGGCGGCGCGTATTGTCGACAATACTGTTGGCCTGGCGCGCGCGCTCCACCGCATTGCGCATGTTGGAGTTGACCTCATCCACGGCTGCTGCGGTTTCTTCCAGCGAGGCTGCCTGGCGCTCGGTGCGCCGGGATAGATCAAGCGTCGAGGCCGACATCTGTTGCACGTTGACGCGGATCGTTCCGACATTGTCCTGAATGCCGCCGATCGTCTGGCGCAGCCGCTGCATGGACTGGTTGAAGTTGAGACGCAGCTCCTCCAGGTGTCCCGTAAAGGGCGTATCGATCATGGTGGAAATATCCCCAGCAGACAGCCGTTCCAGGCCATCGCCCAGTGCGGACACCGCAAACTGGATCTGACGGTCGAGTTCCCGGCGCTCCGCTTCGTTCATCTGCCGCTCCGCTTCGGCGGCAGAGCGCTGCTCTTCCGTCTGCGCTTCGAGGCGCAGGCGTTGAGCGGCATTTTCCTTGAAGACTTCCAATGCGCGTGCCATGTCGCCGATCTCGTCATGACGGGTGTTGCCGTTGAGCGGTACGTTGACGTCGCCGGTGGCAAGACGCTTCATGGCGCTGACGATCGTCAGGATCGGACCCTTGAAGGTCATGACCAGACCGATGCCGGCGAAAATCGCGATCAGGATGCCGGTGAGCATGGCAGAGATAGAGATGCCGTCAGCCTTGCTGCGTTCGCTATCAGCCGCCAGACGCTGGGATTCGGCAAAGCCTGTCAGCTGCTCCCAAATATGGCCGATTTCTTCCGTTGCCTTGGCGAAGGCAGCCTTGCGCTGGTTGAACATGGTCAGAAGGTCGGTGGCATTCTTGTCGAGCTTTGTGGACAGCGCATCGATCAGGGTCGCGCTTTTGATGGCGCTTTCGGACATCGTCTTGTCGGACATCACCGCACCCGCAGAGACGCTCAGACGGAAGGCCATATCGCGAAACCGTTCCAACCCGTCTTTCGTCGGGGCTGCGGCAAAGCCGGCCATTTCAAGCTGCATGTTCTTTGCGTCGTCGCCGATCTGGCGCGCCATCGTCAGGAAGTTGACGGCGGGCTCGATCTTGCCATCCAACTGTCCGAACATCTCGGTGGCCTGGCGCGACTTTACCGTTGCAAATCCTTGAAGGCGGATGGTTGCCGGGCGCATCATGTTGATCGCCTGATCGATCGTTCCGACCGTCATGTCGTTGACGACGCCGACATCGACCTGCTGGCGGATTTGCTTCACATTTTCGGAAATCTGATCAATGACCAGCTTCTGGTCGGCACTAGCGATGGCAGAGAGCGACTTTGCCGTAGCCTCAAGCCCGCCAATCGAATCGCGAATGACCGCAATCTTTTCTTCCGGAACTGTACGCTTGTTGAATTCGGTGACGACGGTTGCGATCAGTGTCGCGCCGCGAACCAGCCTGTCGGCCTCGCGCAACATCTCCTTGGCCTTCGTCTCATCGGTTTCGAGCGTGCTGCGGATGTTGGTGGCGTTTGCCAAAAGGCCATTAAGCTCTTTTGTCACGCCCGCCATATCGCCATTCATTTGCGATCTGAGCGCCTGTTCTTTTTGGTAAAAGGACCACAGCTCATCCACCTGAACGCCGATCAGCGAGGTACTTTTAATCGCGTCCTGAATGGCCGGATCGCTTCCGTCACCCGTCATCTTGAGAAAGGTGATCTGCTCATCGATTTGATGATGAAGCGTATTTCGCGTCTCTTCGGTGGTGTTGTGAAGAAACGAGGTCATGCTTTCATAGACCTGCTTGAAGCCGGTCAAGGATTGCAGGGTCGTGTTGGAAATATCCATGCGACCTTGAAGCAGCTTTGAGGTGTAAAGACCCGAGAGACCAACCGCAAGAATACTAAGGATGAATGGTGCAATGAAGACAATAACCTTTGTCTGGATCTTAAACCGTGCCAGAACTCTATCAATAAACATGCTGTCCCAGAGCCTCTATTATTATTATGCCGTTGATTATTATCGGTTTTCCGGCAGAGGAGACTTTTGCAATCAAGCTTTGAAAAAGCGTTAAAAAAAGACCGTATTTTTTGCTGGTGCCATGAGCGGTCAGTGGCTGCCCATTAAATGGACGACCAGAGCAATGTGCGCGATATTGGAAATTCGTACCCGGTCTTCGAGCCGATGCGATAGCCCGCTTGTTGACCCAGCACAGTTATGGCCGCAACGTTCATAAAATTTGTGATCGCTGCGGCCAGAACCCATACTAATACTTTACCTGGAGGTTAGCCCGCTCCCGGGTTGACCTCGCTGTCGTCCTCGTCTGGGAGGGAGCCGGCACCTGGCGTCTTGCTGTTGTCGGTCAGATGCTTTTTCGCGTGCGGACCGGCAGCGGGAATATCTTCATTGCGCTCGGTCTTCACGTTTTTTTCTTCGATCGCCTCGCGGGCGTTTTTGTCTTGCATCGTTCGAACTCCTCATCGCAATGTGACGATTGTCGTCAAAGATCGAACGCGTGGGGGGAATACCGGTTCCCAGGCGTGAAGCAAGCGGGTGCTGTGTGCCGCGGAGTCTTTTGGAAGCGTGCTGTCTATCTACGGGGGCGACTTGAGGTCGTCAGTCTTCGATCTTGCGCGCTTCCGAAATCAGCATGATCGGCACGCCGTCACGAATCGGGTAGGCCAGCTTGGCGCGTTCGGAAATCAATTCGTGATGTTCTCGATCATAGGTGAGCCTGCCCTTGGTCAAAGGGCAGACCAGAAGATCCAGAAGCTTCGGATCGACCTTGCTCAGCTTTTCATCCATGGGTGTGGCTCATTGCAGGATGACACCACCCTCTGCCCCGCCCTGAGCCAGCACGATCTCCATGATGGCGATCAGTGCGTCCGCGCGGGATTTCAGATCAGGAGCCTCCAAGAGAGCCTGCTTTTCCGCCGGTCCAAAGGGGGACATCATCGACAATGAATTGACCAATACACGATTTCCCGCGCGCTCGACGCTGTCCCAATCCGCTTCCAACTGGTTCGATTCAAGGAAATTGCGGAAGATGCGCAAGAGATTGGCGCGATCGATATCTTCCTCCCCATCTTCACCGGAGAGATCGGCAATGAACGGAGCTTGCTTGAACACGCGGTAAGGCGTCTTTTCTTCGATCTCCTCCAGCAGCCTGAAGCGGCAGACGCCTGTCAACGACACGACGTAGCGGCCGTCGCCGGTCTCGGAAAATGAGGTGATGCGACCGATGCAGCCGATGGGGCTCAGTGCGCCACCCTCGGTTCCGGCTTCAAGAGCCTGCAGGGCGGGCTGGACCATGCCGATTAGTCGGTGGCTCGCAATGGCCGCGTCGAACATCGCCAGATATCGTGGCTCGAAGATGTTCAGCGGCAGGTGCCCTTCCGGCAGCAGCAAGGCGCCCGGCAAGGGAAAAACGGGAATAGTCTCGGGTAGATCGCTTTCTTTCAGATATCTCGCATTTCCGACATGCATCGGAGGGATTCCTTATGTCTCATCGTTCCCGCTCCAATCTAGATGAGGAGCGGGTCGGCAAAGCGCAAGACGGTTTTAGGAAAAGAGTATGGAGGAGAGCTTTCTGCGACCGGAAATGCTGGCCGGATCCTTGAAACCCCAGGTCTCGAAAAACTCCACCAGCTGCTTGCGCGCGCCGTCGTCTTCAAAGGTCCGATCCTTGCGCATGATGGTCAGTAACTCTTCGACGGCCTCTTCCCGTTTGCCCTGCGCATTCAGGATTTTGGCGAGCTTCAGCCTTGATGCGTGATCGTCCGGGTTCAATTGTAGGGCTTGCTGCAAGGCCAACGGATCGCCGAGCTTGCGGGCTTCTTCGAACTGCGCCAGCTTTTTCGACGCCGCCTGCACGGCTGCGTCCTTGGAAAGTTCTTCCGACAGGGCCGACAGAAGCTCGCTGGCGCGCTCATATTGCCCGACCGCGATCATGCACTCGGCAATGCCGGCGACAGCGGCGGCATTTTCAGGATCAGCCTGCATCACGGCGCCGAAGAGCTGGGCGGCATTCTGGAAATCGCCGGCCTCCAGCAGCTGTTTTGCCTCGGCGAGCGCCGCCCCGATTTCGGCCTCCTGATCATCGCCTGCCGGTCCTGCGAGCTTCTCGATGAATTGCAGGATCTGGCTTTCCGGAACGGCACCCATGAAACCATCGACCGGTCTGCCGTCGACGAATGCGACGATCGCGGGGATGGACTGAATGCCGAGCTGTCCGGGGATGGCTGGATGTTCGTCAATGTTCAGTTTGACCAGCTTGACGCGTCCGCCCGCTTCATTGACCACCTTTTCCAGAACGGGCGTCAGCTGTTTGCACGGGCCGCACCACGGCGCCCAGAAATCCACCAGCACCGGCTGCCGGCGCGATTCATCCATGACGTCCTTGGAGAAATTCGCGGTCGTCGTATCCTTGATATAGGAGCCTTGAGCGCCGGATTGTCCGCCGCCGAAGCTTGCCGAACCCGTCATCTGACCTCCGAGCGAGGCTCCGTAAGGGTTATCCATTCCGCTCATATCTCGTCTCCAATATCATCTCGTGCCGGTGCGCTCATACCGCACAGATCGTGGTTTATTCCGTGACTTTCAAGATCAGCGGCGTGTGCCCCGTCGCCTCCAGGAAGCGCACGAGATCGTCACGGCCGATCGTCGTCGTCGCGTCGTTGGTCAGCGGGTGGCCATTGATCAGGTCGGATTTCATCAACTCGCTATCAAGCACGAAGGTCACTTGATTGTCGGTATCGTTGATCGCGCCGAAGACGGTGACCGAACCGGGAACGACGCCCAGATATTCCAGCATCTTTTCCGGTTTGCCGAAGGACACCTTGCTGGCGGCATCGATGGTCTTGTGAACCGTCTTCAGGTCCACCGTCGCGTTTTCTTCGACGGTCAGAACGAAATACTGGTCCTTCTTGTCCTTGACGAAAAGGTTCTTCGTGTGGCCGCCCGGGATCAGATCGCGCAGGGATTCCGATTCAGCGACTGTGAAGACCGGCTGATGCTGCGTGGTCGTGTGTTTTACGCCAAGGCCATCGAGAAAGCTGAAAAGATCCTGCGCCGTCTTGGGGGAATGCTCTGCAACCATCACTGCGTGCCTCTGCCGGATTTCGTCTGTCTTTGACAAAGTGAATAGGCCCGACACACCGCTTTTGCAATCCATTCTGCCGTGAAGCCCGCAAAAGATCAGCCTTTTCCGATGCTTGCGATGAGGCACAAATTTTTCTCCGGGTTTTCGTCATTTCCCTGTTGCATTTGAAAATCGGTTGAGCGATATAGCGCCCGTCGCCGCAAGACGGCGCCCACGGTTCAGCGATCTACCCCGAACCGTTGGATTTTTGAGCGGGTGTAGCTCAGGGGTAGAGCACAACCTTGCCAAGGTTGGGGTCGAGGGTTCAAATCCCTTCGCCCGCTCCAAATCTCTCTTTTCAATGTTCATTCTCCTTCTTCGCCATAGACCACGGCGCAGTCCGCGTTTGTGGCGCAAACGGCTGGCCGCTGGCGTGCGAAAGATATATCGCACCCTCCCTGCATTTATCTCTTGCATTTGAAAGTCGGTTGAGCGATATAGCGCCCGTTGCCGCATGACGGCGACCCGCGGTTCAGCGATCTACCCCGAACCGTCGGACTTTGAGCGGGTGTAGCTCAGGGGTAGAGCACAACCTTGCCAAGGTTGGGGTCGAGGGTTCAAATCCCTTCGCCCGCTCCAAATTCTCAAAATCAAAAACTTTCGATATGTCTTTATTGCATATCAGCTCACATGCTCGGCCATCTTTGCTCAGGTGGCATCCGGATCGTTTAGCTGATATGGGAACCGCTTTTGCAAGACAGTGGATATGCAGTAAGATGAAAAGACTGATCGGCTCCGTTTTGTTGGGATCCTTGTTTGCCGCGCCGATTGCTGCAAACGCAACTCCGGTGCTCGTGCTGGATGCCGATACCCATCAGGTGCTCGTTCAGGAAGATGCCGGCGTTCCCTGGTATCCTGCGTCGACAACCAAGTTGATGACGGCGTTTCTGACGTTCGAGGCCTTGCGTGATGGCGAGATTTCGCTCTCCACGCCTGTCACCATGACGAAGAAATCCGTCAGCGAGGCGTTTCTGGAGTCCGGTCTGTCTCAAGGTCAGGCGATGACGCTGGAAGATGCTCTTTATGCCATGATCGTCGCCTCAGCCAATGATGTTGCGATGGCCGTCGCGGAACGGGTGGGCCATGGCGAGGCACCTTTCGTTGAGAAGATGAACGAAGCAGCCCGGCGCCTTGGCATGACGGGGACGCATTTTTCCAATCCGAACGGATTGTTCGACAAGAACAACTACACCACCGCACGCGATCTCGCGATCCTGGGGCTCGCCATCGAACAGCAGTTCCCGCAGTTCCAGAACTTCTTCCAGGTCTCTGCCGTATCGATCAACGGCAAGGAAATCCCATCCAACAATTTGCTCCTCACCCGCTACCGCGGCACCACAGGTATGAAGACCGGGTTCCTCTGCGCATCCGGGCGCAACTTCGTCGGCGTCGCCACGCGCGACAACCGCCGCCTCATGGTGGTGGTGATGGGGGCGACCACCGAGCGCGAGCGCAACGAACGCTCTGCAAAATATCTGGACGAGGGCTTTGAAGGGCGGCTGCCTCCGAGCTTCGGAACCGTGGAGTCGATCGCCAACAGGCCCGAGGTCAAGCCGGAAGATATGAGAGTGCGGCTTTGCACCAATCAAAGCGTTCAATATGAAGCGTCGCGCGAGGCCATGTATCCGATGGGGCTTCCCGGCCAGCCAAGCTATCTCAATGATGAAATACCTGGCATCGTTCACCGCATCACGACCTGGCAGAATGAAGCCGCTGCCGCCGATGTTCCGTTGCCATCACCGCGACCGGTCGAGAATAATGCACCGCGGAACTGAGACCTCTTGAGTTACACCATGCTTTGGCTTCGTTAGCCGACGGCCACAACATCCGTCCGGACCTGCTGGTCCAGGAAGGGCTGAACATCGATGGCTTTCAGCGGGCGGGAACAGATGTAGCCCTGGATCAGGTTGCAGCCCATTTCGGTCAGCATATTGAGCTGATCGTCGGTCTCCACGCCTTCGACGACGCAATCGAGTGACAGATCGCGCGACAGAAAGCTGACCGACCGGACGATCGTCTGACTGGCCTCGCTGTCGATGAGACTGATAAGATAAAAGTTTAAAACCCCGTCTTACGACGGAAGTTAATACTTCATAACTTTGTCATTTCAAAAATATGTTTAAAAGCGGCCATGTGGAGGCTGCGCCCAGGGCGCCGCATGGCAGTATCTCTCTTTTCGACGGCATGCTTTATTTCTGGGGCGCGCTTGGATACATGCCGCTGGTGCGAAATTCGCTTGGGTTGGCGCCGTAAAGCCTGCGAAACACCTTTGAGAAATAGTTCGGGTCGTCAAAGCCGCAGAGGACGGAGACTTCCTTGATCGGAATATTCGCCGCCGTGGTCAAAAGCTTGGCTGCGCGTCGAAGGCGCCGCTGCAGTACAAACTCTGCTGGAGGAACGCCTTCATTCGCTGTGAAAATCCGTGAGAAATGGGCTCGGCTGAGCCCAGCCACGGCAGCCAGATCGTTGACTGACAAGCGCTCGTTAAGGTGTCCGTCGATATAGCTCAGCACCTGTTGCATGGTACGGTATTCGCCGCCGAAGGATGCGTGAGAGCCAAAGACATCATCATAAAGGGTCATTGCGGCTTCATAGGCGACCGCTGAGGCGGCCCCAGGTGTTTCCGCGCCGTTGACGAGACGGGAGCAGCATTCCGCCAGTTGATCGATCGTCTGCGTCTTCAACTTGAGGATCGGGCCGGTGACGGCGAGGATGTTGCGGTGAATACGCAGCGCCTCCTCGCCATTCATGGAGATCCAGAAAAACTCCCACTCCTGGCCTTCTTCCAACCAGTAACGGTGATTGTGGGGAATAAGAAGCAGCAACGTCTCGCCGGGCTTCACCAGGTAGCGACGATTGTCGTAGCGCAGATTGCCCGAACCACTGATGCAATATTGCAGGACTGTGAACGGCGTCTGTCCACGCTTTCGCCCATCCCAGTCGTAATTTCCGCCGCGGCGGATCTCGTACCCGCTGCTGGTCGGCATCGTATGAAGCGTCTGGCGACCGCGCGGCAGGGATACGGTGCGCATGCAAGGGCCTTGGTCGATCAAATCTTGCAGCACAAAATTACCCATTAAAGCATAATCCTTCTCTGGCATTGACCATCTTTATACGCATAATCGCCCGCAGAGGAGACAGCCAGCAGGATTTTTTAAAAACGATATAGTCAATAATTCTGATTTTCCAATAAGATGGAAGGTCATCTGAGTTTTTGTGACGCGAGAATCCTTTGGCCCGTTTCACCCTTTCCATTTGAAAAAGAGGTGGCGTTATGAGTTTCAAAATCGCTATAATCGGGGCGGGGAGCGTCGGCTTCACAAAAAAGCTCTTTACCGATCTTCTGTGCGTACCGGAGTTTCACGATATCGAGGTGGCGCTGACGGATATCAGCCAGCACAATCTCGATATGATCAAGGCCATTCTCGACAAGATCGTTGAAGCCAACCGCCTCAAGGTCAAGGTCACCGCGCACACGGATCGTAAACGTGCGCTGGAAGGCGCCAAATACATCATCAGCTGCGTGCGCGTCGGTGGTCTGGAAGCCTATGCCGAGGATATTCGCATTCCGCTCAAATACGGTATCGACCAGTGTGTTGGCGATACGATCTGCGCAGGCGGCATTCTCTATGGCCAGCGCAATATTCCCGTCATTCTCGATTTCTGCCGCGATATTCGCGAAGTGGCTGCCCCGAATGCGAAGTTCCTGAATTACGCAAACCCTATGGCAATGAACACATGGGCGGCCATCGAATATGGCAAGGTCGACACTGTCGGTCTTTGCCACGGTGTCCAGCATGGCGCCGAACAGATTGCCGAAGTTCTGGGCGCAAAATCGCTTTCCGAACTCGACTACATCTGCTCCGGTATCAATCACCAGACATGGTTTGTCGACCTGCGCCTTAATGGTCGCAAGATCGGCAAGGAGGAGCTGACTTCTGCCTTTGAAGCCCATCCGGTTTTCTCGCAGCAGGAAAAGCTTCGCATCGACGTCTTGAAGCGGTTCGGCGTCTATTCCACCGAAAGCAACGGTCATCTGTCGGAATATCTGCCATGGTATCGTAAGCGGCCGGAAGAAATCTCCCGCTGGATCGACATGTCGGACTGGATCCACGGCGAAACCGGCGGTTATCTCCGGTACTCGACGGAAACGCGCAACTGGTTCGAAACCGAGTTCCCGCAGTTCCTGGCCGCTGCCGACAAGCCGATCGATCCGGCCAAACGCTCCAATGAACATGCCAGCCATATTCTGGAGGCGCTGGAAACCGGACGCGTCTATCGTGGCCACTTCAACGTCAAGAACAATGGTGTCATCAGCAATCTACCTTCGGATGCGATCATCGAGTCGCCCGGCTTCGTCGATCGCTTCGGTATCAACATGGTCTCGGGGATCACTTTGCCGGAAGCCTGTGCGGCGACCTGCATGGCGTCCATCAATGTTCAGCGCATGTCGGTGCATGCGGCGGTGACCGGCGATATCGACCTCTTGAAGCTTGCCGTGCTGCATGATCCGCTGGTGGGTGCGGTCTCCACGCCGGAAGAGGTTTGGCAGATGGTCGACGAAATGGTCGTGGCGCAGGCCCAGTGGCTGCCACAATATGCCGATGCCGTTCCAGCGGCGCGCGAGCGCTTGAAGAACGCAACGGTCAAGACCCGCGATTGGGAAGGGTCAGCGCGTCGCGCCGTTCGCTCCGTCGAGGAGCTGCGCGCCATCAAGCAGGCAAGCTGATCGCCGCAGAGAGATCAGACGGCCCTGAGGAGGGCCGTCGATAAGACCGGGCGGGAGGCCCGGTTCAAAGAGCCACGGCGGGTATTGCCCGTTGTTCAAAAAGGGGAGTGAGGATGACAAACCGATATCTTGTGAAAACGGCCGCCCTTCTTGTCGGCGTGTCCGCGTTGGCCTATGGCGCCATGGCGTCGGAACTGACCGTCGTGCCGCAGCCGCCGGACTTTCCGGCGCAGACCAAGGTCCAATATGTGGATGGCTCGGCCATCCTCGAATATAAGGCGCTGCCGGAATATCATGAGCCTTCCTGGGTGACGAAGCAGTTCGTCGACCAAAAGAAGTTGCCTCCCGTCAAGGATCGCCTGCCGAAAGAGCCGATGGTCTACAAAACCGGCAACATGGCGGATGGTGTGGGCGTTTATGGCGATACGCTACGTCATGTCATCGGTGGTCGTCCGGAAGGCTGGAACTATTGGGCCGGTCAGAACCAGGGATGGGGCGGCATCGATATCGGTCTCTTCGAGTGCCTGACGCGCACCGGCCCGCTCTTCCAGGTCAAGGCGGACGACCTTCAGCCACTGCCGAACCTCGCAAAAAACTGGGAATGGTCCAAGGACGGCCACAAGCTGACCATGAAGCTCATCGAGGGTGCGAAGTGGTCCGACGGCCAGGATTTCACCTCCGATGACGTCATGTTCTACTGGGACGATAACGTCCTCGATCCGAACGTCTCGCCGCTGAACGGTGCCACCCAGGAGACCTTCGGCGCCGGCACGACGCTGAAAGCCATCGACAAGTACACGATCGAGTGGACGTTCAAGGACGCGTTTCCGAAGCAGTTCATCTACAACATGGCTTATGGCACCTTCTGCCCAGGCCCCGCCCATATGCTGAAGCCACAGCATCCTAAGTATTCGAAGAACACCTACGAGCAGTACAAGAACGCGTTCCCGCCGAGCTACATGAACTTTCCGGTAATGGGCGCGTGGGTCCCGGTCGAGTATCGCCCGGACGACATCATCGTCATGCGCCGCAATCCCTATTACTGGAAGGTTGACGAAAAGGGCAACCAGCTCCCTTACCTGGACGAGACGCACTACAAGCTCTCGACCTGGGCCGACCGTGACGTCCAGGCAGTTGCAGGCTCCGGTGACATTTCCAACCTGGAGCAGCCGGAAAACTTCGTGGAGTCGCTCAAGCGCTCCGCCCAGAAGGACGCTCCCGCGAGACTTGCCTTCGGACCGCGCCTGATCGGCTACAATATCGAGATGAACTTCTCCGCCAACGGTTGGGGCGATCCGGATGCCCGCCAGCAGGCCATTCGCGAGCTGAACCGGAATGAGCACTTCCGTCGAGCCATCACCATGGCGACCAACCGCAAGGAATTGGGCGATTCTCTTGTCAAGGGACCGTTCGTCGCAACCTATGCCGGTGGTATCCTTTCCGGCTCGAACTTCTACGATCGTCAGTCGACCCTCTACTATCCCTTCGATCTTGAAGGCGCCAAGAAGGAGCTTGCTGCAGCCGGTCTGAAGGACACCGATGGCAATGGCATCGTCAACTTCCCGGCAGGGACTGCCGGCGGCAAGGATGTCGAAATCTCGATGCTCGTCAGCAATGACTACACGACAGACAAGAGTCTTGGCGAAGGCGTCATCGCTCAGATGCAGAAGCTCGGCATTCGTGTGGTGCTGAACGCCCAGGCCAGCAAGGATCGCGATGCGGCAAACTTTGGTGGCAAGTTCGACTGGTCGCTACACCGCACCCAGGCAGAACTCGCTTCCGTCGTGCAGAACACGCCGCAGCTCGCTCCCACCGGTCCACGCACCAGCTGGTTCCACCGCGCCAACAACAAGAATGAGCTCGACCTGATGCCATTCGAGAAGGAGCTGGCTAATACGATCAACAAGTTCGTCATCTCGAGCGACCCGAAGGAGCAGGCCGAACTGATCAAGCAGTATCAGAAGATCTACACGACCAACGTCAACACGGTCGGTCTCGTGGAATATCCCGGTGCTCTGATCATCAACAAGCGCTTCAAGAACGTGCCGAACGGTGCGCCGATCTACATGTTCAACTGGGCCGAAGACTCGATCATCCGCGAACGCCTCTATGTTCCGGCAGCCGATCAGGGTGATTACCAGCTCTTCAAAGACACGTTGCCAGGCAAGCCTGGCGGTGACGGTCCGCAGAAGTAAGCGTTTCCTCCCGGCTCTGCGCCCCGCAGCATCAGGCGGGGCGTGGAACCTACAGCATCGGCCCGAAAATCGATTCCGATTTTCGGAAAGCCCGACGCGTAGATTCAAAAAGTTAGAGCGTCCTTTGTGCGTCCTCCAGGACGCACGGCGCTCTAAGTGGTGGCGGTTTGGCGGCTTTAAGGCCGCGGACCACCACCGTCCCCTCGAGGAGAAGTTCTTATGTTGAGGTTTCTGGTTACTCGCCTTCTGTCCGCAATACCGTTGCTTCTGATCCTGAGCATCGTGACATTTGCGATCATCCAGGCGCCGCCCGGCAACTATGCAGATTATATCCGGTCGCAGCTTATGAATCTCGGAGGCGCGTCCTTCGAGCAGGCCGATGCTCAGGCCAAGGCCTACGCCGTTGCCCACGGGCTCGATAAGCCGCTCGTCATCCAGTATTTCAACTGGATCTGGAACATGGTGTCGAAGGGCGATTTCGGCTACAGCATGTACTACAACCGCCCGGTCGGCGAGATTGTTGCCGAACGCCTGCCGCGCACGCTGATCCTCGCGCTCGTCTGCCACATCCTGGCATCCATCCTCGGCATCAGTTTCGGTATTCTTGCCGCGACACGCCAATATAGCTGGGTGGATACGATCCTCTCCGGCATCGCCTTTCTCGGCATGACCATTCCGCGCTTTCTGATGGCGCTGATCATGGTCTATCTCCTGGTCTTCCACTTCAACATCAGCGAAATCGGCAACTTCTTCTCGCCCCGCTATGGCGGCGCTCCCTGGTCCTGGGACAAGTTCGTCGATCTGGTGAAGCATGTCTGGCCCGTGGTCGCCATCGCCACCTTTGGCGGGCTTGCCTACAATATGCGCGTCATGCGCGGCAATCTGCTCGATACGCTGAATGCGCAATATATCGAGACGGCACGGGCCAAGGGCCTGCGTGAAAGTGCCGTCGTCATGCGCCATGCCGTGCCCAATGCGCTCCATCCGCTCATCATGTATCAGGGCGTGGTTCTGCCCTACATGCTGACCGGCGAAATCGAGGTGGCGATCATTTTCGCGCTGCCGACCGTCGGACCAGCCATCGTTGGTTCCATGCATGTGGGCGATGTCTATGTGACAGCCACCTTCATGCTGGTGCTGGCCGCCACACTGATCGTCGGCAACATCATCGCCGACATGCTGCTGGCAGCGCTTGATCCACGTATTAAACTGGGAGGAGCGTGACCATGTTGGTTCCAGCCGAAACCACAATCGAGCCGACCGTAACGACTGCAACAGCGGGCAACGAAAGCTATCAGGCTCTGGTTTGGCGCCGCTTCCGGCGATCCTTCACCGGCATGCTTGGCCTCGTGCTCGTCTGCGTTCTTCTCATCATGGCAGTCTTCGCGGGCTTCCTAGCCCCCGTCGATCCGATGCTGTCGGAAGACTCCTTCATGCCGCCGGAATCGATTTCGATCCATGACCAGGAAGGCAATCTGGTCATGCCCCGCGTCTATCCGATCGTCGATTCCGAAAAGCTCGATCCCATCACGTTCCAGCCCATCAGCGGACCGGACTATGAGAGCCCCCGGGTCCTCGGCTTCTTCGTGACCGGCTTCGAATACAAGCTCTTCGGCATCATTCCGTCCACAGTCCACTTCTTCGGCTCGACGGATGGCAAGCCAATTCACTTCCTCGGCACGGATAAGCTCGGCCGCGACATTCTCTCCCGCGCCATCTATGGCTCTCGCATCTCGCTGATGATTGCGTTGACCGTCGTCACCATCGTCACCGCTATCGGCACGACCGTCGGCATGGTCTCCGGCTATCTTGGCGGTGCCTTCGACACATGGACGCAGCGATTTGTCGAACTCGTGCTCGCCTTCCCGCAACTGCCGCTTTATCTGGCGCTGACATCGCTGATCCCGGTTACTGCACCCACCAATGTCTTTCTCGGCTTCGTCATCGTCGTCATGTCGGCGCTCGGCTGGGCGCAGATGTCGCGCGAAGTGCGTGGCAAGACGCTCGCACTTGCCCGCATCGAATATGTGAAGGCGGCGATCGCAATCGGGGCAACCGACCGGCGCATCATCTTCCAGCACATTTTCCCGAATGTGATGAGCCATGTGATCGTGGCGGTGACGCTGAACATTCCGACGATCGTGCTTCTGGAGTCCTTCCTTGGCTTCCTTGGCTTTGCGGTGAAGCCGCCGCTCATCTCCTGGGGTTTGATGCTTCAGGATACGGCCAATTATTCGGTTATCGGTTCCTACCCCTGGATCCTCGCACCTGTCGGCTTCGTGCTGGTCACTGTCTTCGCCTTCAATGCGCTGGGCGATGGTCTTCGCGATGCGATCGATCCCTATTGAGCCGAGAAAGAGATCACGATGACACAAAACCTCATCCCCGAACTTCGTCTCGACGCAGCGCTTCATACCGACGAACCGCTTCTCGACGTGCGCCACGCCGGCGTCAACTTCAAGACCGAGCATGGCCAAGTCTCCGCCGTTCAGGATATTTCGTTCCAGCTATACCGCGGCGAGACGATTGCCATCGTCGGTGAATCCGGTTCGGGAAAATCGGTCACGGCACGTCTGGTCATGGGGCTCTTGTCCAAGCGCGCCACGGTCAGTCCCGATACGCGGGTGAAGTTTCGCGGCGAAAACATTCTGAAATATTCGCGCGACAAACGCCGCCTGCTACGCGGCAGCCGGATATCGATGATCTTCCAGGAGCCGATGAGCTCGCTCAATCCGCTCTACTCCATCGGCACGCAGATTGCCGAAGCCATCCGCGCGCATCGCCGGGTCAGCAAGTCGGAGGCGCGCAAGCAGGCTATCGCGCTTCTGGCCGAAGTGCGCATCCCGGATCCGGAACTGAGGATCGATCAATATCCCCACCAGCTATCCGGCGGACAGCGCCAGCGCGTGATGATTGCCATGGCGCTTGCCAACAATCCGGACCTGCTGATCGCCGATGAGCCGACGACCGCGCTCGACGTCACCGTGCAGGCGCAGATCCTCAATCTGCTGCGCGATTTGCAGCAAAAGCACGGCATGGCCGTCGTCCTCATCACGCATGATCTGACGGTGGTGCGGCGCTTCTCCGACTATGTCTATGTCATGCAGAAGGGTCTGCTGCAGGAGCACAATACCACAGCCGCGCTCTTCGAGGCGCCGCAACACCCTTACACGCGCCATCTTCTCGGCTCAGAGCCCCGCGGCCGAGCCAAGCCACTGTCGGACGACCAACCCATCCTGCTCGAAGGCAAGAATGTCCGGGTATCGTTTGGTTTGCGCAGCGGCGGCTTTTTCCGCCCGGTATTTCACGATCTCGTTGCGGTGGATGGCCTGTCGCTTGACCTCAGGCGGCATGAAACACTCGGGCTCGTCGGCGAATCCGGCTCCGGCAAGACGACCTTTGGGCAGGCACTGACACGACTGATCAGCAATGAGGGCGGGGAAATCTTCTTCGACAAGCAGCCGATCCACAACAAGGATCGCGATGGCATGCGCCCCTTACGTTCACGCATGCAGGTGGTGTTTCAGGATCCGTTTTCATCGCTCAATCCCCGCATGACGGTCGGCCAGATCATCGGTGAGGGGCTGGTCGTCAATAATATCGGCGCCAACAGCGCCGAGCGGCTGGATCGCGTGCGAGCGGCTCTCAGAGATGCGGGACTTCCCGACAATGTCACCAATCGCTTTCCGCATGAGTTCTCTGGCGGGCAACGCCAGCGTATCGCCATCGCACGCGCGATCGCGCTGGAGCCCGAGTTCCTGCTGCTCGACGAGCCGACATCGGCGCTCGACCTCTCTGTGCAGGCACAGATCATCGATCTCTTGCGCAAGCTGCAGGATGAGAAGGGCTTGAGCTACCTCTTCATCTCGCACGACCTGAAGGTTGTGCGGGCACTTTGCCACCGCGTCATCGTCATGCAGCGCGGGCAGATCGTGGAGCAGGGGTCCGTCGAGGAAGTCCTATCCAATCCCAAGACCGAATACACGCAGCGGCTGGTCCGGGCTGCGTTCGAAATCGCATAATTTCCGAGAGTGGAGAAAGAAATGACAAGAAATCCCAAGATCGCTTTCATCGGGGCAGGGTCCACGGTGTTCATGAAAAATATCATCGGCGACGTGTTGCAGCGCCCCGCTTTGTCCGGCGCCCGCATTGCGCTGATGGACATCAACCAGCAGCGGCTGGACGAGAGCGCCATCGTCGTCAACAAGCTGATCTCGACGCTCGGCGTCAGCGCCAAGGCGGAAACCTTCACCGATCAAAGAAAGGCGCTGACGGATGCCGATTTTGTCGTCGTCGCCTTCCAGATCGGCGGCTATGAGCCTTGTACCGTCACCGACTTCGAGGTGCCGCGCAAATATGGTCTGCGCCAGACGATTGCCGATACGCTTGGTGTGGGCGGCATCATGCGTGGTCTGCGCACCGTGCCGCACCTCTGGAAGATTTGCGAGGACATGCTGGCGGTCTGCCCGAACGCCATCATGCTGCAATATGTGAACCCCATGGCCATCAACACTTGGGCGATCGCGGAGAAATATCCGACAATCCGCCAGGTGGGTCTCTGCCACTCTGTTCAGGGAACGGCGATGGAACTGGCGCTCGATCTTGATATTCCCTACGAGGAAATTCGCTACCGCTCCGCTGGCATCAACCACATGGCGTTCTTCCTTGAATTCGAACACCGCCAGCCGGATGGCAGCTACAAGAACCTTTACCCGGATCTGGTGCGCGGCTACCGCGAAGGCCGTGCCCCGAAGCCCGGCTGGAACCCACGCTGCCCCAACAAGGTCCGCTACGAGATGCTGACGCGCCTCGGTTACTTCGTCACCGAAAGCTCCGAGCACTTCGCGGAATACACGCCCTATTTCATCAAGGAAGGCCGTGAGGACCTGATCGAGAAATTCGGCATTCCGCTCGATGAATATCCGAAGCGCTGTATCGAGCAGATCGAACGCTGGAAGGGTGAGGCGGCCGCCTATCGCTCGGCCGACAAGATCGAGGTCAAGCAATCGAAAGAATATGCCTCGTCCATCATCAACTCGGTGTGGACCGGCGAGCCTTCGGTAATCTACGGAAACCAGCGCAACAATGGCTGCATCACCTCATTGCCTTATAACTGCGCCGCAGAAGTGCCCTGCCTCGTCGACCATAACGGCGTGCAGCCAACCTTTATCGGCGAATTGCCACCGCAACTGACAGCGCTGATGCGCACCAACATCAACGTCCAGGAACTGACGGTCCGGGCGATGATGAGCGAAAACCGCGAGCACATCTATCACGCGGCGATGATGGATCCGCATACGGCGGCGGAACTCGACCTCGATCAGATCTGGTCGATGGTGGATGACCTTCTCGTCGCCCACCGCGACTGGCTGCCGGAGTGGACACAGGCACGCTGATCCAACAAGGCTTGGCGGCGCTTTTCTCACACTTGCCGCCAGTATGATCGCCGCAATCGTTCGCGGTTGGGACACGCCACTACTCTACGTCTCAGGCACTTTCTCAAGCACATTGGAGATGCCTGAGGCTGCGGGACTGACTGTACCCTACAGCATCGGCCAGAAAATCAGGCTCGATTTTCTGGCCGATGCGTCGATTCAAATAGGTAAGGCGTCCTTCGTGCGCTCCAAAGGACGCGCGGCGCTTCAGAAATCCCAGTCCTCATCCTCTGTGGCGACTGCTTTGCCGATGACATAGGAAGAGCCGGAGCCGGAGAAGAAGTCGTGGTTCTCGTCGGCATTGGGTGACAGCGCCGAAAGGATGGCCGGATTGACCTTGCAGGCCTCCGGCGGAAACAGTGCCTCGTAGCCGAGATTCATCAGCGCCTTGTTGGCATTGTAGTGCAGGAACTTCTTGACGTCCTCGGTCAGGCCGACGCCGTCGTAAAGCGCTTCGGTGTATCGCGCTTCATTGTCATAAAGCTCAAGCAGCAGATCAAAGGCGAAATCCTTGATCTCCTGGCGCGCCGCCTCTGGCAACCGTTCGAGCGCGCGCTGGAACTTATAGCCGATATAGTACCCGTGCACCGCCTCGTCGCGAATGATGAGGCGGATCATGTCTGCCGTATTGGTGAGCTTGGCCCGGCTCGACCAGTACATCGGCAGATAAAAGCCCGAATAGAACAGGAAGCTTTCAAGGAAGACAGACGCTACCTTTTTCTTCAATGGATCGTCAGAGGCATATTGCTCCAGGATCAGGGACGATTTGCGCTGGAGGAACTCGTTTTCTTCCGACCATCGATAAGCATCGTCCACATCGGGCGTAGAGCACAGCGTCGAGAAGATCGACGAATAGGAGCGGGCATGCACGGCCTCCATGAAGGAGATGTTGGAAAGCACCGCCTCTTCATGCGGTGTCGCCACATCTTCCATCAGGCGGACTGACCCGACGCCGTTCTGGATCGTGTCGAGCAGTGTCAGTCCGGTGAAGACGCGGATCGTCAATTGCTGCTCTTCGGCCTTCAGCGTTGCCCAGGACGGGATGTCGTTGGAGAGCGGCACCTTTTCCGGCAGCCAGAAATTGCCCGTCAGTCTGTTCCACACCTCGAGGTCCTTATCGTCCTCAAGGCGGTTCCAGTTGATCGCGCGGATCGCGGTGGCAGCCTTTGGCGCCGTGGTCTTCAGTTGGATGTTCATGGTTGTTACCGAATGATCAGAGGGCGCAGGAGACGCAACCTTGCACTTCCGTGCCGGTCAGCGCCATTTGGCGAAGGCGGATGTAGTAGATCGTCTTGATGCCCTTCTTCCAGGCATAGATCTGGGCGCGGTTGATATCGCGTGTCGTGGCGGTGTCGCGGAAGAACAGGGTCAGCGACAATCCCTGATCCACGTGCTGCGTGGCGGCCGCATAGGTATCGATGATCTTCTCAGGCCCGATCTCGTAGGCGTCCTGGTAGTATTCGAGATTGTCGTTGGTCATGAAGGCAGCCGGATAATAGACGCGGCCGATCTTGCCTTCCTTGCGGATTTCGATCTTCGAGACGATCGGGTGGATGGAGGAGGTCGAGTGGTTGATATAGGAAATCGAGCCGGTCGGCGGCACCGCCTGGAGATTCTGATTGTACAGCCCACCCTCCATCACAGCCTGCTTGAGTACCAGCCAGTCTTCCTGTGTCGGGATGTGAATGCCGGCCCTTTCGAACAGATCGGCAACGCGCGGCGTTGACGGCTTCCATTCCTGTTGCGTGTATTTGTCGAAGTAGTCGCCGCTCGCATATTTGGACTGTTCGAAGCCCTTGAAGCGCTGACCACGCTCTACTGCCAGGCGATTGGAAGCCTTCAGTGCGTGATAGGTCACCGTGTAGAAATAGATATTGGTGAAATCCACGCCTTCTTCGGAGCCATAGAAAATCCGCTCGCGTGCCAGATAGCCATGCAGGTTCATCTGGCCGAGGCCGATCGCGTGGCTCTCTGCGTTGCCCTTGGCGATGGATGGCACGGAGGCGATATGGCTCATGTCCGAGACGGCCGTCAAAGCGCGGATTGCGGTCTCGACCGTCCTGCCGAAATCGTCCGAATCCATCGCCGCTGCGATGTTGAGCGAGCCAAGGTTACAGGAAATATCCTTCCCCGTCGTTTCATAGGACAGGTCGGCCTCATAGGTGCTGGCTTCACTGACCTGAAGAATTTCCGAGCAGAGATTGCTCATGGTGATGCGCCCAGCAATCGGGTTCTCGCGGTTCACCGTGTCCTCGAACATGATGTAGGGATAGCCGCTTTCGAACTGGATTTCGGCCAGCACCTGAAAGAACTCGCGCGCCTTTATCTTCTTTTTGCGGATCCGGCTGTCGGCGACCATCTCCCGGTATTTTTCCGTCACCGAAATTTCGCTGAAGGCAACGCCATAGATGCGTTCCACATCATAGGGTGAGAACAGGTACATATCCTCATTGTTCTTGGCGAGTTCGAAGGTGATATCCGGAACGACGACGCCGAGCGACAGCGTCTTGATGCGGATTTTCTCGTCGGCATTTTCGCGCTTGGTGTCGAGGAAACGCATGATGTCGGGGTGATGGGCATTGAGATAGACGGCGCCTGCACCCTGGCGCGCGCCAAGCTGGTTGGCGTAGGAGAAGGAATCCTCCAGGAGCTTCATCACCGGAATGACACCGGAGGACTGGTTTTCGATCTGTTTGATCGGCGCACCGGCTTCACGAAGATTGGTCAGTGAAAGGGCCACCCCGCCGCCGCGCTTCGAGAGCTGCAATGCCGAGTTGATGCCGCGGGCGATCGACTCCATATTGTCTTCCATGCGCAGCAGGAAGCATGACACGAGCTCTCCGCGCTGCTTCTTGCCCGCATTGAGAAAAGTCGGAGTTGCCGGCTGGAAGCGGCCGGAGATCATCTCATCCACCAGGCCGCGCGCCAGTGTCTCGTCGCCGCGCGCCAGCGTCAGCGCCACCATACAGACGCGGTCCTCGTACCGCTCCAGATACCGTTTTCCGTCGAAGGTTTTCAGCGTATAGGACGTGTAGTATTTGAAAGCCCCGAGGAATGTCGGGAAGCGGAATTTCTTCGCATAGGCATGGTCGAAGAGATCGCGGACGAAGTTGAAGGCGTACTGGTCCAGCACTACCTGCTCGTAATAGCCTTCACTCAAAAGATAATCGAGCTTTTCGCGCAGATTGTGAAAGAACACCGTGTTCTGGTTCACGTGCTGAAGAAAGTACTGGCGCGCTGCCAGCCTGTCCCTGTCCAGCTGAATCCGGCCATCCTCATCGTAAAGGTTCAGCATCGCATTCAGTGCATGGTAATCCAGCACTGCTGCGTCCGACTGCTTCAGGGGCCTCTCGAGTGTCAACGTGTCCAAAATCGTTCCAATCCCTGTCTGACATTGACGACGTCCTCACCCGTCCCCATCAGCTCGAAGCGATAGAGATAGGGCACGCCGCATTTGGCGGAGATGATGTCGCCGGCGATCCCGAAGGTCGCGCCGAAATTGCTATTGCCCGCAGCAATCACGCCGCGAAGGTTTGCTCGATTATTCGCATCGTTGAGGAAGCGAATGACCTGTTTGGGAACCGCGCCCTTGCCGTTCTCGCCGCTATAGGTCGGGACGATGAGGACGAACGGGCTTGGAACATGCAGAGTCACAGCAGCGCTGATCGGGATGCGGCGGGCGGGGGTGTCGAGCTTGGCCACGAAGCGATGCGTGTTTTCCGAGCGCGTCGAGAAGTAGACGATCTCCCCCGCCATAGTCTGCGTCACGATGCAAGCGTGCTGATCATGTCGGGCCGAAAGCCCCCCCAATGCGTCTCGCCGGCAATGACGACCGGCACCTGGCGATAGCCAAGACCGAGCACCCGCTCATAGGCCTGCTCGTCAGTCGAGACATCGACGATCGTGTAGTCGAGACCCTGACGATCGAGTGCGCGCGTCGTCGCAGTGCATTGAACGCAAGCGGGCTTGCTGTAGACGGTGATGCTCATTTTGATCCTCGTTGGAAAAAGGCATGGGAAATCGCTCTCGCGCCGCGGGGCGCGTGACGGTTTAAAAACAGGGTTGAACGCAAAGCCGAGGCCTGCCGGACAGTGCTGTGGCATGGCTTAGTAGCAAAAGCGCCGAACGCTTCTGTGCACCATGCCTCAGACGCCGGTTACTCCAACGGATAAAAGACTGAACTCGTAATCATAGGACTTCACCCCGAAGTGGCTCTACGCGGAGGCATGGGGGAAGCGAGACGCACAGGGTCATCCCGTACGCATTCGCGACCTTCCGGGCACCCCGCCGGTGGACGTATTTACTCAAGGCAGGTCTCCTGGCTCGCGGGTCGTCACATTCATCTCGCCTTCCCGAAACCTTATGTTTCAGTGGCTGCTGAGAGAATGCTCGCCGCTTACAGTTGCGGGGGCAGCTGCGGCATTGCTCCACCATTGCTGGCTTCGCGCACCGTATTCCCATCTTCGCTTCCGACAGAATCGGAAGAACCTTGAATACCAGATATAGTATGCATTTCGTTCAGTGCGTCAATAGGCTGTTGCAACGACGCGAACTGGGCTGATCTTGATATCAACAGGAAAAATCCCGACACCATAATATGAAGCAAACGGTCTTGTTTTGTGCAAGGAGAGGTGATTATAGGCGCAGGCATTGTGCGGCGGGAGCCGCGTTCAACAGGATCTTGGGTGATGATGAAGCGTCTTTTTGCGGCTGTGGGATTTTGTGCATTTGCGGGGTTTGCGGCAACCCCGGCGACGGCCGCGACGACCTATCCTCTGACGATCGAAAACTGCGGCGCCACGGTCACCTTCAACAAGGCGCCTGAGCGTGCCGTGGCACTCGGTCAGAACAGCGCCGAGATCATGCTGCTGCTTGGTCTTCAGGACAAGATGGTCGGCACTGCCTTCTGGCCGAACAAGGTTCTGCCGCAGGTCGCCGAGGCTAACGCCAAGGTCAAGGTTCTGACCGTCGAGTTTCCGACCTTCGAATCCATCCTGGCACAGAACCCGGACTTTGTGACCGCCGCCTTGCCGACACTCGTCGGCCCCACCAGCAAGGTGGCGAAGCGCGAAGATTTCGACAAGCTTGGCATCTCCACCTATCTTTCGCCCAGCATGTGCGCGCTGGACGACATGTCCAAAGACAAGTCCGGTTATGGCAATCGCTCCAAACTCTGGAACATGGAGACGCTGTATAAGGAGATCGATGATCTCTCGCAGATCTTTGACGTGGCCGACAAGGGGCAGGCCGTCATCGCCGACCTGAAGAAGCGCGAAGCTGCATTGCGTGCTGATGCGGCGAAGGATGGCAAGAAGCTTTCCTATGTCTTCTGGTTCTCCAGCCCGTCGCCGTCGGCTGACGCCTATCTCGGCGGCAAGAACAGCCCATCGGGCTATATCGCCGATCTGTTGGGCGGCACCAATGCCATTACCACCGAAACCGAATCTCCGGCCATTGGTTGGGAAACGATCATTGCCGCCGATCCCGACGTGATCGTCGTGACGCAGGTCGACCGCAATCGCTGGGAACTCGACAAGGCAGATGCAAAGATCAAGTTCCTGAATAGCGATCCTGCCACCAGCCAGATGAATGCCGTCAAGAACAAGGCGCTCGTCATCATGCCGGCGCAGGCGATGAACCCAAGCGTTCAGACGATCTACGGCGCCGAGCAGATTGCTCGGCAGTTGAAGACCCTCGGCCTGAAGTGAGTTCGGTGGCGGCGAAGGATCGATCAGGTAGCGGGATGCGGCGGCTTGTTGCCTCCGTAGCGCTCTATCTTGCGTGCTTCGCGACGATTGCCCTCGTGGTCGGCATCAGTGTCGGGATTGGCGATCTACCAATTCCGCTCTCTACCACCTATGCCGCCATCACCAACAAGCTCGGCTGGACGTCGGTCGAGATCAGCCGCATCCATGAGGCAGTGATCTGGGAGTACAGGCTGAGCCGCGCTCTCGTGGCCGTCTTCTGCGGCGCGGGCCTCGCCATGTGCGGCGCCATCATGCAGGCCATGCTGCGCAATCCGCTGGCTGAGCCCTATGTTCTCGGCATTTCCGCTGGCGCCTCGACCGGTGCCGTAGCCGTCGTCATTCTCGGGATCGGTGCCGGCGCAGTGTCGCTGTCTCTGGGTGCCTTCGTCGGCGCCTTTGCGGCATTCTTCCTGGTTGCCATTCTGTCCAATGGGGCGCGCGGTGGCGCAGACAGAACGATCTTGGCGGGTGTTGCAGCCGCTCAGCTTTTTAATGCCGCCACATCCTATGTGGTCACCACTTCCGGCAATGCCCAGCAGGCCCGCGACGTGATGTTCTGGCTTCTCGGCAGCTTCGGTGGCGTGCGTTGGCCGGATGTCGGTCTCGTGTCCATCGTCGTCGGTCTCGGTCTGATCTGCTGCCTCTTCCATGCGCGCGTGCTGGATGCCTTTGCCTTCGGCGATGAGGCGGCCGCCTCACTCGGTGTCAATGTCGGGCGCACGCGCATCATTCTCTTTGCGCTGACCGCAGTCATCACCGCCACCATCGTCAGTATGGTGGGGACGATCGGCTTTGTCGGTCTCGTGGTTCCGCATGCAGCACGTTTCGTCGTCGGGCCGCTGCACGCACGGCTCTTGCCGGCCTGCGCCATCACCGGGGCGATCTTCATGGTGCTCGCCGATATCGCCTCGCGCACGCTTGTGCCGCAGCAGGTTCTGCCCATCGGCGTGGTGACGGCTCTGGTCGGAGTGCCGTTCTTCTCCGTCATCCTCTACAGGCTGCAACGCGCGTCATGAGTATCACAGCGGACAATCTGGTGTGGAAGGTCGGCGCAAAGACGATCGTGGATGGCATTTCCTTCACGGTCGAGCCCGGCAAGATGCTTGGACTTCTCGGCCCGAATGGCTCCGGCAAGACATCGCTGCTTCGCCTGCTCAGTGGGTTGAAGAAACCCCATTCAGGCCAGGTGCTGCTGGACGGCAAGGATATCAGGACGATCCGCCGCAAGTCTCTTGCACAGCGTATCGCCTTCATCGAGCAGCACGCCACGACGAACGTCAATCTGAAGGTCATCGACGTCGTCAAGCTGGGACGCTTTCCCCACAAGTCAATGTTCTCAGGCTGGACGCGGGAAGACGATGCGGCTGTGAATGAAGCGCTTGAGCGCACAGAGATGACCGCCAAACGCAACGATGCCTGGCAGAGCCTCTCGGGCGGTGAGAAGCAGCGTGCTCATCTTGCCCGCGCCTTGGCGCAGTCGCCGAAGGAACTCATTCTCGATGAGCCCACCAATCATCTGGACGTCCACCACCAGATCAGCCTTCTGCGCCTCGTATCTGGGCTTCCGGTCACCAGCATCATCGCGCTCCATGATCTCAACCATGCTGCCATGTACTGCGATCACCTGATCGTGCTGCAGACCGGCAAGATCGTGGCGTCAGGAACGCCTGAAGAGGTGATGACGCAGGATCTGTTGCGGAACGTCTTTTCGGTCGAAGCCGTCGTCGAGACCTCGCGCTTCCACGCCAAGCCACATATCCAGTTTCTTCGATAGAACATCGCGTCTGAATGTGTGGCAGCAACCACCCATCTACGGTCCAGGGACACTTGTGAAAACCATCAGCGAAAACCAGACGCTTGGCATTGGCCTTCGGGTTCTCTCGGGATTTCTTTTTGCAGCCATGTCGATCTGCATCAAGGCGACCTCGGGTGAGGTGCCTGTCGGCCAGATCGTCTTCTTCCGCTCGGCATTTGCGCTGATCCCGCTCGTGATCTTTCTATGGTGGCGCAACGAATTTCCGCGTGGGTTGGCGACGCGACGCCCTTTTGGCCATTTGCTGCGCTCCAGTCTTGGGGCTGCTGCGATGTTTGCGTCCTTCGCCTCCATTGCGCGCCTGCCCCTGGCGGAGGCAACGCTTCTCACCTACCTCTCGCCGACCTTCACCAGTGTTGCTGGTGTGGTGCTTCTCTCCGAACGGCTGACCAAGTGGCGTGTGGGTGGTGTGCTTTTCGGGCTTGCCGGGGTGGTGACGCTGGTGTGGCCGGAGATCGGTCACGGCGTCATGGATGACGCGCGAATGTGGGGTTATATCCTCGGTCTGCTGATGGGGGTGCTGACCTCCTTCGCCCTGATCATGGTGCGCAGTCTCAGCAGAACGGAACATCCGGGCGCGATCGCCTTCTACTTCGTCATTGCCTCGATGATTGGCGGTCTCTTCACCGTGCCTTTCGGCTGGGTGATGCCGGACCCCATAGGTTTCTCACTTCTCATTCTCGCCGGCCTTTTCGGTGGCTTTGCGCATATCGCCATGACGATGGCCTTTCGACACGCCGAAGCATCCTTGCTGGCGCCGTTTGAATATCTCGCCATCCTGTGGCCGATCCTGGCGGACTTGCTGATCTTCAACTCGCTGCTCTCCAGTACTTTCATCACCGCCCTGCCGCTGATCCTCGTCGGTACAGCGCTGGCCGCCATGGAAGGAAGACGCAGGCGTATTCAATCATAGATTGTGTGTCGCCATCTTGCGTTATTGGCTCTGATCGAGGACGTGCGGTGAAGGGTATTCGGGACGCATGTCGTTATCGCAAAACCGCTGCACGGTTTTGCTTAAACCGTGCTCTAATCCCAACGGTAGAAGGGCTCTTTTCCCCATCGGGCATCCTGCTATAAAAGATGCTTCGAACCGTCAGATTCTCGTTCCGTTCATTAAGTTTTCTCTAATTCAACCGCTGTGTGTACGCTGGCGTACAGCAACGATGACCTTCCCCCCTGCATTATGAACTGTATCCACGGAGGGGAATATGGACATGCAAAACGCCAGCACCGCATCCGAATTGGTTGTCACCGAGGACCAGCTTGCCGAATTGAGAATGGGCATTGCCGATCTCAGCCCGGCGCTCTCTGCTTTCGCCCGCCGTTTTGTTCGGACGGAGGGAGAGGTTGACGATCTCGTCCAGGAAACGATTCTAAGGGCGCTTCGCGCCGTTCATCGGTTCACGCCGGGGACCGCGTTGAAGTCTTGGCTGTTTACTATTATGCGCAACACATTCTGCACCCGTTATAAGGTCGCTCAGCGAGAGCGCATCGGCCTGCCTGCGGGTGTGGAGAAAATGATGTCCACGCCCCCGAGCCAAGAATGGCGCCTCGAACATCAACAGGTCATGCGCGCTATAGGCGATCTGGATTCAGACCAGAAGAAGGCTCTGCTCCTGATCGCGGACGGTACCAGCTACTCCGACGCTGCCGATCTATGCGGGTGTCGTATCGGCACCATCAAGAGCCGTGTCAGCCGCGCTCGCGAAGCTTTGCGCCGCGACCTTTACTAACGCGTTCCGCCACGTTGCCATGTCTTTCATGGCCCATTCCTGCATCTCAGGGGTGGGCCAAAATTTCATGTAGGCTTTCAATCATCTCCTCGGTTTTCACAAGCGTCAACTGGACCGCGAAACGGCCTCGCAGCAGTGCCAGCGATGCATCGTGGGTTTCGTCCTGCCCACTGCAGACCGCATCTTCGATCAGGAAGACGCGGTAGCCGAGATCGATTGCGCCCAGAACCGCTGCGAGGACGCATACATCGGTTTCTCCACCCGAGATAACGACAGTGCCGACATCCCGTTTGCTCAGATAGTGGTGCAGTCTTCCATCGGTCCACGGAGAGTACGTATATTTGCTAAAGTCTACGGCCGGCGGCATGAAGGCTGCAAGCTCCGGAATAACTTCGGTCAATTCACGGCGAATATGATCGCCCGTCATCATCCACCATTTGCGGTAATAAGACTGCCATTGACCGTGGGCGGCCTTCGCATTGGCAGGCGGGACAAAGCGGGTGAAGATGGTTTGTTGTGGCCACTGCTGAACCAGCCGGCTCACATTGCCGAGGATCTTTGGCATCCAGTTCACCTGCCACGGTGTCTCTTCCGAAAACATCCGCTGCATGTCGATGCACAGGTGCCGCCAATTGTCAGTATTCGTATCGATGTAAGCCATCGTCCAACCGCCCCAGATATATAGTCTTCTTTGCGGCTGCTAACCTCAAGGGACGGGCGAGGTTCCGGATTTTGAAGCGGTGGATCGCGTCAACCGTAGCGAAGCATATCAAGACGGTAGCGGAAGTGCAGCGACGCCAAACGGGTCATTTTTTCCGCGTCGACGATTCCCCGATCATACATCCGAAGCACGTAGCGGGCCACGTCTGCGGTGTCGGGACCGATTGGTTCCCACTGCTCGGAAAGCACGCCATTATATGCGGTTTGGACGACGCGCATATCATCGTTTAAAAAAACGCCCTGGCTTTGATGTTCATATTGAAAACACATCATATCTTCCGAGCAGTACCAACCCGGCCTATGCTTGAGGAAAGAAGAATGCCTCAAAGTATAGGACGGTACCTGAAGGCCGTAAACGTCCGGAAGCGTACCCAATAGAGCGATTTATGGCGCGATTTGAACGCGACTACAGGTAGTCGTCGATGATAAGTGCTTGCCCGTTCAGCATCATGTCTTGATTAGTCAAGAATAGTCAGGGCAGAGCGGAACGGAACGACCTGCAGCGGTCTCCCTATCTCATCGCAAATCTCGATTCGCCGCGACGAAATATCCTTTCCTTCCAAAATAGCTTCGCTCATCAAAGCACGCGCATCTTCGATCGCGGAGATATAGGCAGCGTCCATGTCCTTCAATTCGCTACCCTCGGGATCGATAACGCGTGCTTCAGACGTCAGCACATGGAAGTAATATTTCTGCATTCTTCTGGTCCGGCAGCGGATTGGTGTCTCACGATTTATGTTAGCGTTTACGTAATTACGCCGCTGCCGTCCGGTCGGATCACCTCTGGTATTGAACATCCTCCCTTTCATGCTGTCATTGATTATCTTTTGTCTTCAGCGCGTCACCGATATTGCGTTTTTCAGGATCCTTCAAATTTTCGCCGACGGCATCCCTGTCGGTTTCCGGGTCATCTGTCGCTGGCATGTAGCCTCGTGGCTTTTGGGGTGTGGGGCCTTCCCAGCGTGGCCACTGGTCGGTCGTACCGGCCGGGCCGGTGGAGGGCGTGTCTTTGGTCATATCATTCTCCTTTCAGGCTGCCCCAACCCGGGTGCGCCAAGAGGGTTCCGCAGTTTGCTTTTTCCAACCGGGGAACATGCCGTGGCAGTTACGGTTAGGGCGGTCCCGACAAAAGGAGATCGAAGAGATGAAGTTTCTCATTGCAGCACTCGCCGTAACAGCCGCCATTGCAGGCCCCGCAGCAGCGCAATCCGCGGCCGAGAAGACGGGTATCAACTCGGTCATGGGTGTGGCGCCGTCGACGGAGGATTTCGTTCAGCAGGCGTCAGCAAGCGATATGTTCGAAATCGAGTCCAGCAAGCTTGCGCTTCAAAAAGGCAACGACAAGACCAAAGGCTTTGCCCAGCAGATGATCGACGATCACGAAAAGACCTCGCTGGAAATGAAGCAGCTGATCGAGTCAGGTAAGGTAAAGGCCACGCCATCAACGACGCTCGCGTCGTCACAAGCGGATATGTTGGAAGGTTTGAAGGAACTGAATGGTGCCGAATTCGATGAGCGGTATATCGACGATCAGGTGACGGCGCATGAGAATGCTGTCGACCTATTCAAGCGTTATTCCGAAGGCGGCGATCATGGTGAGTTGAAGACCTGGGCGGCGAGCACGCTTCCAGCCCTTCAGCATCACCTTGAGATGGTCAAGGGAATGCAGAAGTAGAGAGACGCCCTCGGCTTCAGTTGACGCCGATCTTGCGGCTGGCTTTTGCCAGCGTCAGGATCAGGCGTCGATATTCCTTTTCCGGCAGTCCATAGCTGTTTCCCGCAACACGTCTGATAGGCTCCGCATCCCGAATTTCGATCACTCCTCGGGACGCCTTTATCGCATGCATCCCCTCCAGAATATGAAGTTCGTTTGTCACGCCGGCGCGACGTGTTCCGAGACAGCTTGCGATGAAGTCATGGGTGAAGGGAAGCACACCAGACGGCATGCGGTCGCGGCACATCAACAGCCATCGGGCAACCCGCACGTTTAAACGATGGCTGAGACAGGATACTGAAAGCTGCGCCAGTTGAAGCTCACGGCAATAGGCGTAGCGCTCTAGCATTTGCTGGAGGGTGCGGTGGTGGCTCACGACGGCGTGGAACTCACGGACTGACAGTCTCAGTGCCGCGCCGTCCGTCGCCATCACGGTCCTGTACGGTGTTGAGGCGGCCGCTGAGACCGCATGGCCTCCAATCAATCCTTCAAAGCCGGTTTGTAGAATCTCTACATCACGTCCGTCCGTCATTGTGAGAAGGTTTGACGCTATTCCCGTCTCGATAAAGAAAACATGGGTGGTCTTTTCGCCAGCCCTGATGAGCACGGTTCATGAGGGTAGGTTAACCTGCTGCAGGGCGCCGCGTAAAGAACCGAAGCTTGACTCGCTCGCGGCATTGAGAAGCGTGTTTCGAATGAGGTATCCCGCGGATGTCATCGTCAACTCCCTGAACACCAACATTTTTTGATGACGTGGGCCCATCTCGGTACACTGTATACTAATTAGATAATTATCATATGAATAGGGCGTTTGCCGCGGGTCAATTTCTGTACGGTAGATGACATTGTATTGCTCAAAGGTTTCAACAGTTTAGTGTCCCTCAAACGTCCTGTGGACGATCGAAGGGAATGACGACTTCAATGGATACCGAACAGAACTCTGTACGCAACAAACTGTTGAAAGCTTTGCGTCCGGATGATTACGAACTGCTGCGCCCGAGCATGCAGATCGTCAAGCTTAACGTCCATGAAGTGATAGAGCAGCCGCGTGTCCCGATCGAACGGGTCATTTTTTTCGAAACGGGTCTCGCTTCCGTCATCGGTCATCTATCCAGTGGGAAAAGCATCGAGGTCGGGCTGACAGGTCGTGAAGGCATGTCGGGCTCCGCCATCGTACTCGGTAGTACAGAAGCAACGCACCGCACACTTGTTCAAGTGGGCGGCTACGGGATCGCCGTTTCGTCCTCCGCTATCGTCGATGCCATGAGAGTCAGCGATACCTTGCGTGATGTATTCCTGACCTACATCCACACATTGCTCACTCAGACTGCGTCGACGGTCGTCGCCAATGGTCTATCAAAACTCGACAAACGTCTCGCGCGCTGGTTGCTGATGATCCATGACCGGATCGATGGCGCAACGGTGGCGATGACCCACGAGTTCCTTGCCCTTGTTCTTGGAGTGAGACGTCCTGGCGTTACTGTCGCGCTTCATATTCTTGAAGGAAAAGGCCTGATCCGGGCCTCCCGGGGGCAGATTACCATCATCAATCGGCAAGGGCTGGAGTTGGAAGCCGGTGGCTCATATGGCCAAGCAGAGAGCGAATACAATCGCCTCATGACCGATATACTCGCAAGGCAAGTATCTTAGTACCACATTGCTTTCACGCCGATGCAGACTACTTGTACTAAAATGAGACAAACTGCTGATTTCACGGAAATGTGACGTCATTTTCACCCTATATTAGGCCTCACTTATACATTGGTGTTTCAAAACAGAATCCTCTAATATACACTCTTAAATGGCATCTTTGATGCTGATGTGGAGTGAGTATCGTGTGTGAGGAGGAAAAATCATGACAAGACTGAGTAGTGTTTTGTTGGTGAGCGCATGTCTGGCGCTTCCGATCAATGCGCATGCCTTGGACGTCAGTGTGGGCGGAGTTAGCGCAAGTGTCGGCGGCAATGGTAGCGGCGGCTTGGGTGTCGGTGCTTCTGTCGGAGGAAGCGGCGGGATCAACGCCGGAGCCAGCGTCGGAGGCCGTTCGGGAGGTGGCCTTGGCGCAGACGTCAACGCTTCGGTTGGTGGAAGCAGAGGCGTGAACGCCAATACCAGTGCGACGGTCGGAGGCCGGAGCATTGCAAATGCGGATGTGAACACGTCAGTCGGCGGAAGCCGCGGATTGAATGCTTCGGTCGGAGCGACTGTCGGAGGCGCGAGAGCCCTGGACGTCGATCTTGGTATCGGTGTCGGCACCGGTCCTGGAAGACCGAACCCTGGAACGGTCAACCCCGGCACCAACCCGTCACTGCCGGCCAACGGCATTATCCGTGCCTACAACGATATGTCGCGCACAGAGCAGCTTCGCCTGGCGAAGCGTTGCGTCGATATCATGAGGGGCGGCTATGAGGCAGATCTCGTGAAGCTCTGTCGGATCATCCGCACCGCCTCGCGGTAAAGCAAAGTCGCGAAAGGGGCCGTCCGCAATCGAGGCGGCCCCCGCGCTCTTGCTCAACCCGCAGAGCGGGTATCGGCCGTCGCAGGGCGCAAAAGTGCGGAGGCGCGAAAGCGGGCAAAGACCCGGTCATGCTCTTCCTCGGACAGGCCGTAAATATCGCCGGCATATTCTTCCAGGGCGTCCCGATTGCGAATGGTAATCTTGGCTCTTTCGGAGCGAATGAACCCCCTGCCTTCGAGAAAATGCAGGGCATCTGTCACGCTCGGTCGCCGGACTGCCAGCATCAGCGACAAAAATTCGTGGGTCAGATGAAGCTGGTTGCCGTCCACCCGGTTGTGGCAGACGAGAATCCACCGTGCCAGCCGTTGGCTGACGGGCTGCGTAGTATTGGATAGCAGCGTGCACTCGATCTGAGTGCGCAGCGCATGCGATGCGCAGGTCAGCAGTTGCTCAAGAATTCGATGACGATTGCGCAGAGCCTGGAACGCGGTGATCTCCAAAACTATCGCCTGTCCTGGGACCTGCATGATGACTTGCGTAAAGCTTGTCTCCGCATCGACCAGTGCGCCTGACGGCACATAACCTTCCCGCCCGACAATGCCGGATTCCGTCACCTTGCCGGAGCGCGATTGAACGAGGACCGAGGCGATGCCGCTGCAGATGAAAAAGACCTTTTCAATCTTCTCGCCTGCTTTGATAAGGATTTCGCCGGCAGGCAGATCGACAGCCACGGCACGCCTCAGGAGCTCTGAGCGAATGTCATCCGGCAGGAACGAGATCAATTGGTTCTGGCCTGCAAGTTTCTCGTGTTCCTCAGTCATTCTGCTTCCTCTCGCGGCACAATTGTTCGGCAATGGCGCAGATTTTCAAGCCACCAGGGTGAGAATGCTTGAGCGGAAGAAAAGTTCTGTACTCGCGACTCTTCGTATTCGCGGTCAGCCAAGTCGCTTTAGCAGAGGTCCAGCCATAGAATGCCTGAAAACACATAAGCCGTGCTGAAGAGCGCCGCGCCCGCCGTGTAGCGCGTCACGGAGAGCATCGTTCCGCTCATGGACGAGGAGATTTTCTCTGCACTCAGCGCAACGAAGACGGTTATCGCTATGGTGAGGGTGGTGGCAGCGAACAACAAAATGAGAAGCGCTCTCAGCGAAGAGATTGGGCCGATCGCCATGTCCTGCCATCCCAGCGAGCAGCCGGTGGCCTGAGCGCCATATAGAAGGAGAAAGCCGAGGCTCCAGCCCGTGAAGGGCAGCAGAAGGGCGATGGCCAGCGCATATCGCATCAGCTTCCTCCACCCTGCAGAAGCGACAGAAGAGAGGGATAGACAGCCACGATCGTAGTCGTTGCGGCCACATATCTGTTCCAAAGTCCCGCGATCAGCAGATCGACCAGCCTGTTTTCGGTGACGTAGCCGGTCCGGATTCTCCAGATGCAAAACGCAGACAACAGCCCGCCGATACCCATGTGAATGAGCCCGTAGATATTGACGGCGTAAATCACGGCATCCGAGGCGTGAAACTCCGTTCCATATGTCCTGACGAGGTCCACCAAGAGCAATGCCATCGCGATGCCGTATAGAGCCATGCTTGCAAGGCGCAGGAATGGCGCGCGCAGAAGAGCTTTCGCGGGCAGTGAGCCAAGCACAGAAGCTGCTATCGCGATAACGCAGGCCAAGAGCGTCCAGATGGATGAGACTGAGGAGGAGCGAAGGTTCTCCCAGCCGGGCGCCGAGACCCAGAGGAACAGGCCCCCAAAGAGAAGCGAAGTGAAGAGTGTGGCGGTGACCAGCAATGTCAGGCGCATCGCCATGAGCGAGGGGGGATCTCCACTTTCAAAATGCGGTGGCAAGACCAACCCTTTGCCCGCGTAAAGTTCACTGCCTGTGGTCTGCACGGCCTCATTCGGCGTCCATCTGAGGAAGAGAAGGATCACCGCCAGAAGTGCTATGGGCGCGATCACGTAGAGCTTTGCGAGCAAGGAGACGAAGAACAGCCCTGTCGCCAGGGCCGTGATGAGCGGAAGATAGGTTTGGCGTGGCAGGATAATGATCTGGTTGGGCCGAGCCTGAACGGCGCTTACCCCCAGCGTTTCCATCCAGCCATTGCGAGTGAAGCCAAGATAGCCATCGCCTGCCGCAAGGCGTGAGCCAAGGCGGTTGATGTCAAGCCTGTCTGCCCGTTTGTCGACAGATGGCAGGGCGGCGAAGTTGTAGGATGGCGGCGGTGTCGGCATAGCCCATTCAAGTGTGCCGGCGTTCCAGGGATTGCGCCGGAACGGACGGCCAAAGAAAAACACCAGAAAGAGATCGATTGCGGCCAGCACGAAACCCATCGCCATGATGAAGCTGCCGATGGACGACATCAGGTTCAGCCATTCCCACGGCGACTCTGCCGGGTAGGTATCGACCCTGCGCGGCATGCCGAGGAGACCTGTCAGATGCATCATGAAGAAGGTCAGGTTGAAGCCGATAAAGATCATCCAGAAGGCTGCGTGCGACATATGCTGAATGGGCTGGCGACCGGAGATGTGAGGCACCCAGTAATAGGCGCCTGCCAGCATCGGGAACAGGAAGCCGCCGACAAGCACGTAGTGGAGGTGGGCGACGACGAAATGCGTGTCATGCGCCTGCTGATCGAAGGGTACCATCGCCAGCATCACGCCAGTCAAGCCGCCGATGACGAAGACGAAGAAGAATCCGAAAATGTGCAGCATCGGGATGGTAAAGGATGGCCGGCCTTGGCTTAGCGTCGCGATCCACGCAAAGATTTGGATTGCTGTCGGCACCGCAACAAGGGCACTCGCCGCCGAGAAGAACGACAAGGCCACATGCGGGATGCCCGTCGTATACATGTGATGGACCCAAAGCCCAAAGGACAGGAAGGCCATCGACAGGATTCCGGCGATGATGATCTTGTATCCCGTAAGCGTCGTGCGGGCGAGCACGGGCAGGATGGTGGAGATGACGCCGGCTGCAGGCAGAAAGATGATATAGACTTCCGGGTGGCCGAACAGCCAGAACAGGTGCTGCCACAAGAGCGGATCGCCCCCACGGGTCGGATCGAAGAAGGGCAGGCCGAAGGCGCGTTCCGCTTCCAGCAGGATCGAGCCCAGGATCAGCGGCGGAAAGCCAATCACCATCATGCCCGCCACCACCAGCATGTACCAGGCAAAGATCGGCATCCGGTCGAGCGACATGCCGGGCGCGCGCATCTTGAGGATCGTCACGACAATCTCGATCGCGGCCGTCATCGCCGAAATTTCGACGAAGGTGATGCCGAGCAACCATACGTCGGCGTTGATGCCGGGGCTGTAGGTGGAGGAACTGAGCGGCGTATACATGAACCAGCCGCCATTCGGCGCGACGCCGGCCAGGAGCGCGATGATCAGCATGCTGCCGCCAAAGAGGTAGCACCAGTATCCGTAAGCGGAGAGACGCGGAAAGGCGAGGTCGCGGGCGCCGAGCAGTTTGGGCAGCAGATAGATCGCTAGTCCCTCGAAAAATGGGATGGCGAAGAGGAACATCATGATGGTCCCATGCATGGTGAAGACTTGCGCATACTCTGCCGCATCGAGGAAGCGGCTTTCGGATGTCGCAAGCTGCGTGCGGATCAGCATGCCGAGAAAGCCGCCGATCCCGAAGAAGACGAGGGCGGTGAGCATGAAACGTGCGCCGATAATGTTGTGATTGACGGCGGCGAGGCGGCACCAGCCTTTGCCTGTGCCCCAGATGGCTTCCAGTTCCCGATGCAGGCGAATGGGTGAAATCTTTTGCGTCACGTCGATCCCTGTGCATCTGGAAGTGTTTCTATCACCCGCCGATAGTCGTCCGGCTCATGGGCGATCACGCTGAAAGTCATGGCGCTATGGCCGGTGCCGCAATATTCGGCGCAGATCCCGCCAAATGTGCCGGCCTTGTCCGCCTTCAGCCGTATGCGCGTCTCATGGCCTGGAATGGCATCGATCTTGCCGGCAAGGCGCGGCACCCAGAAACTGTGGATCACATCGGTGCTGGAAACGACGATCTCGACCGTCTGTCCAGCCGGGATATGGAGGACATTGCGACTACCAGGACCGGTGTTAGCCGCACTATAGCGAACATCCCAGTTCCACATGCTGGCCTGGACACGAATGACGTCGGCGGGTGCATCTGCTCTCGCGCCGAACAGAGCTTCGCCCTGGAGGAAGGCTGCACCCAGAAGTGCCGTCAAAACGGGGATGGGCATGACGATCCCGCCGCCGATAATCCAGCGCGAAGCAGGGACGTGTGACAGCTTTCGAGAAAAGGCGCTCAGGAAGAAAAGGCCGAGCACAAGAGCGAATAGGACGGCCGATCCGAAGAGCATGATCCACCACAGTTGCGCCACGGCGCTTGAGGCGGGTCCCGCAGGATCGAGTGTGGAAAGATCGCCGGAACAGCCGGCCAGCATCAACGGCAGGGTGGTCGTCGTCGCGATTGCGCGGAACCTCTGCCCGGGCCCGCTGGTTGTCGGAGAAAGAGGAGACGTGTTTTGGATACACCGCCGAAGAAAAACCCGGTCATCTCCAAGCTCGAGGAAAAGGATGCGAGTTCGGCCGTTGCCGTTGCTGGCCATCCCCTTCATGCAATGACGGTGCATTTCCCGATTGCGCTTGTCTTCGGGACGCTCGGTGCGGACATCATGTACTGGTGGGGCGCTGATCCATTCTGGCTGCGTGTCGGGCTGTGGACGACGGGCATTGCGTTCTTCAGCGCCATTGCGGCCGGTTTGATCGGCTCGGCCGAGCTCTTTCTCGTTCCAGGCATCCGCGCGCGTGTTGCAAGCTGGGCGCATGCAGTGGCTGGCATGTCGCTGATTGCGGTTTGCGGGGCCAATTGGGGCGGTCGCTATTTTTCCAGCATTGAGGTCCTGCCCCACGGCCTTGTCCTGTCGCTGATCGCGTCGGGGTTGACGGGGCTGGCTGGCTGGCATGGCGGTAAGTTGATTTTCGATCATGGCGTCGGTCTCATGGTATCGCCCAAGGACTGATCGACCGTGCGATCTCTTTCAGCCCGCCAGCCTCGATCGGAATTATGTCGAGGCTCCAATCCGGTTTGGCGAGAACGACGAAAAAGATGCCGAGCACGGTCGCGGCGGTCAGCACGGTGGCGCCGATGAAGCGCCACACGGGATAGACCTCTCCCTCGTTGAAAAGACGAATGATGACGAGCCCAGTGACGATGTGCACTGTCACCATCACGCCGATGAGCCCAAGCTTGATGGTGAACCAGAGCGTGAAAGTGTGCTGAAAGAAAATCAGGGCTGTGCCGGTCAGGATCGAGACGAAGGCCGCTGGCGACGCGACGACGACGTAGCAGAAGCGCACGAGGCGCTGGAGCGCGTAAAGAGCGGATCGATTGCCGACATGCGCGCGTTGGACGTAAAGCGCAGGCAGACTGAGAAGTGTCGCGGCCCAGATGGAGATCGCTGCGATATGGATGAATTTCAGCAGTATCACCATTGCCAGCTGCCCTTGCCATCCCGGCTAGCGACACCGCGATAAAGGCGCATCAATGCCACGATGAGATAGGGTAGCAGGCCCACCGTCCACATGATGACGCCGGCAAGCTGCTGGTCCTGAAGCGGCTCGAGGCCGAAGGCCTGTGTCGTATCGAGATGTGCGGCGAAAAGCGGCGCGCGCGAGAGCGTCAGGATCGCCGCAAGCATGCCCATCTGCGCAACGGTCGCAAGAGCCAGGGCAACGGCAGTGAAGATACTGGTTCTCGGAGACAGCAGGATCGCCCATAGCCAGATGGCACTGGCAAGAAGGCCTGCCTGCATGATCCAATAGGGGATCATGCCATTAAGAGCGAAGGCATAGCCCGGCGGAATATGCCAGAACCAGAAGATCAAAGTGTGAAAGATGAACGCCATTTCCGGTGGCAGGCGGCTGGAAACAGCGCTTCTCGTCCGGAAGACCGTGGTGAGAAGCGGAGCAAGCACTGTCATCAAGATGAAGTGATGGGTCACCCGCACGGAAAACAGCGCTGTGGTCAGAGCGCAAAGTGGTGAAATCAAGAGCAGGGTGGATACGGCGAAAACGGCCGTCGCAATCCATATCCGGTGTCTATGAAGCGAAAGCGCCGACAGCATCGTGAGCGCGACGACGACCGCCAGAGCAAACGGGTCGAAGTTCCAAGCACCCCAGACTTGCGATGGCAGCGGCGCAGGACCGCAATAAGGAACTGGTTGGTTCACCCCAAAAATCCGTCCACCCTCCATTGAAGCGACGCAGAAGCATCAGGGGTCGAACGCCGGAGGGTGGCTGAGGTTCCGACGTTGTCTTTTAAGATGAGGGGGTGCTTTCGTCCTCATCCTGGAACGGAGGGTCAATCAGAGGCTCTATGCTTGATCTCGTCTTTGCGCGGCGCTTTCCTGTCGCCGCGGGGCATGGGTGGCTTCGCTCTGATGCGTCCTTTGGTTCTTGAGTGAGCGGCGGCTCATCTCGTCCTTCAGCTTCTGCATTGCCAGATGACGGCTTGGGTAGACCTTCGTCAGCATGCCATTGTGCAGCACAGCCCAACCGCGCTCATGGGGCATCAATACCGTGTCATTGCTCATGATTTTTTCCTCCCGATAGGCTCACATTCAATTTTGTGATGTGCCCAAACCGTGTTTGCGCAGTTCGGTTCCTCAAGGGATGCGAAGACGGATGGACATGATGATCGTCCACGGGCCGGAAGGGCGAGTCGATTATCGGTGGATGCAAGGGACTGCTAAATGACCAAAACGAACGCGGAGCGGCGCTTGAGGACGAACGGCCGCTTGACGATAGCCGTCTTCGGCAAAAGCGACACGCTCACGCCTGCTATCAAGTCTGCGTGGTCTGAGGCATCGATGGTTTTGCAAGGTCCTTACGCCGCGACGTCAGTCCATGATCACGACTGGCATTTCAGCGGCGCAATCATCGATGCGCGATACGGAGCCGAATTGATGTTGCCGTTGATGAAAGACTTGGACAGCAGAGCAATCCCTTACATTTTTTTCGTTCCCCCCAGCGCCCTCACTCACCACCATGGGCCGTTCGTGCTCTCGGACGCTAAAGCTGAAATCAGGCACATCGTTTCCGCGCTTGCAGCCCAGAGCCGCGGCTCTACACATTGAGGCGCTATAGAGTGTCAACATCCTTCGGGCCAGCGCTCTCTATGTGAGCCAATAAGTGTCCGACAGGCCGCAATTCCAGCAGTGAATAGAATAAATATTTCACTGACGCTTCTAATGGAATTTCCACTTGATTTCGCCTTGGCTTGAGCTAGGGTCTTATCGATCGTCATCGACAGAAGATCGGATGATGACAGGGCGCGACCCGCTTCTTAGGCGTGGCCGTCCCGAGGAGGAATTTAGCGTGGAGCAAATGAAATGATCAGGTTCGGTGTGCTGGGTGCGGGCCGTATTGGCAAGGTCCATGCGGCAACGATTGCCGCCAATCCCAAGGCAAAGCTTGCCTATGTCGCGGATGCCTTTCCCGAGGCGGCGGAGCAACTGGCGCTACAGACGGGCGCGCGGGTCGCATCCGTTGAAGAGATTATCGCCGCATCGGATGTCGATGCCGTGCTGATCGCCACCCCGACGCCAAGCCATGCCGATCTGATCGAGGCGGCATCCAAGGCTGGCAAGCATATCCTGTGCGAAAAGCCAGTGTCGCTGTCGGTCGATCGCATCAACCAGTGCCTGGATGTGGTCGAACAGAACAAATCCACGCTGATGATCGGCTTCAACCGCCGCTTCGATAACAACTTCTCGATGGTCGAGCAGCGCCTGCGCAATGGCGATGTCGGAGAGATCGAGATCGTCACCATCATCAGCCGCGATCCCAACCCGCCACCGGCAAGCTATGTGAAGTCCTCCGGCGGTCTATTTCGTGACATGATGATCCACGACTTCGATATGGCCCGCTTCCTGATGGGTGAAGAGTTCGTGGTCGTCAACGCGCTCGGTTCCGCGCTGGTGGACAAGGCTATCGGCGAAGAAGGCGATGTGGATACCGCAGCTGTGCAAATGCAGACGGCATCGGGACGGATCGCAGTGATCACCAATTCCCGCCGTGCGACCTATGGCTACGACCAGCGCATCGAAGTGCATGGCTCGACCGGCATGCTCTCGGCCCGCAACATCCAGAATTCGAGCGTCGAATTGTGGAACGCCAACGGCATTGCCGGCGATCCGGTGCAGAACTTCTTCATCGAGCGCTACGCCCAGGCCTATGCCAACGAGATCAACACCTTCATCGACGCGGTCGATGCCGGCAACACCGCGCCGCGTCCAAGCGGTTTCGACGGTCTGCAGGCGCAGAAATTGGCCGATGCCGCCACCGAAAGCTGGCAGACAGGCAAGCCTGTTCAAATCGTCTGATCGGATTTTTGGACCAACAAAAAACGCTCGCATCGTTGTCTCGGTGCGAGCGTTTTTTTCAGGCAGAGATTGCGCGTTTATGGATTGTCGCGCTTGAAAATCCAGTCGTGATCCGGGTGGTTCTGGAAGCGCCATTTGCGCATCGGTCCGGCCATGACGTTTAGATAGTACATCTCATAGCCATAGGGAGAGCCGCAGGGGTGATGCCCCTTCGGTACCAGAACCACATCGCCGCTTGAGACGGCCATGGTCTCGTCCAGCGAGCCGTCTTCGGTGAAGACGCGCTGGAAGCCGAAGCCCTGCTCCGGATTGAGGCGGTGGTAGTAGGTCTCCTCCAGATAGGTCATCTCCGGATAGTTGTCCTCGTCGTGCCTATGCGGCGGATAGGACGACCAGTGACCGGATGGGGTGAAGACTTCCGTGACCAGCAGGCTATCGGCCACGTCGCGATCTTCCATGGCAATCGGGAAGATGTAACGCGTATTGCCGCCCTTGCCGCGCTCCGCCAGAGTAATTCCCGCCGGTCCAATGACTTGCGCCTCGCGGCCTGGCTTTGCGGGTGCCGTGCACACACCAAGCGCGCAGTCAGTGGTTGCCGTAACGGTCCAGGAAGAGCCCGCCGGGATATAGACGCAATGCGGCGGCTTGCGCTCGAAGACATTCATGCGGTCGCCGAGTTCGCCGAAATTCTTGTCTTCCGACGAGATTTCCGCCTTGCCCTCGACGAGAACGAGAATGACCTCCGTCTCGCCGGTTTGTTCGGTTGCGGTTTCGCCAGGCTTCAGGTGGTAGAGCCCGAAGCCCACATAGCCCCAATCGGCGCTTTCCGGCGTGATGTCATGAACCTTGCCGGATGTGCCGGTGGGTTTGCGCAGCAGATCTGCCATGTGTCGGACCTTTCCTTTAGCCTTTGTCCAGGCCGGCTTCGCGAGCGAAGGCGCGCAACGATTTCAGGCCGAGGCTCTGATACTCGAAAGGATTACGGACATCCGGATCCTGCTCGGCCTCGATCACCAGCCAGCCACTGTAGCCATGCTCTGCGGCAATCTTGAGAACGGGAAGGAAATCGACGCCGCCCTCGCTATCGCCAGGAACAGTGAAGACGCCACGGCGCACACCTTCGAGGAAGGAGAGGCTTTCGTCGCGAACCTGCTTGGCGACGACCGGACGCACGTTCTTGGCGTGGATATGGCCGACGCGACCCATATGCTTCTTCGCCAGCCGCTCCGGATTGCCGCCACCAAAAAGGCAATGGCCGGTATCGAGCAGCAGCTTGGCGTGCGGGCCAGTGTTCTCCATCAGCCGGTCGATCTCGTCTTCGCTCTCGACGATCGTGCCCATGTGATGGTGATAGACGAGCGCGACACCCTGATCGGCCGCATGTTTCGCCAGCGCTTCGACGCCTTCGCCAAAGCGCTTCCATTCGCTGTCGGCGAGCTTCGGGCGGTCATTGACCGGCTTTGCATCCTCGCCGTGGATGGCATTGGAGGTTTCGCAGACGATGATGACCTTGGAGCCCATCGCCTTCAGAAGGTCGAGGGCAGGCTGCATGGCCGCCTTCTCGTCTTCGATGGAGTTGGTCAGAAGGTTGAGCGAATGCCAGCCGGAGACGTAGCGCAGCTTGCGGGGCTCCAGCACAGCCTTAAGGGCTTCCGGTTCCTGTGGGAACTTGTGGCCTTTCTCGATGCCGTCGAAGCCGATCTTGGAGGTTTCGTCCAGGCACTGTTCAAGGCTGATATGGGCGCCGAGCGTGCGGTCGTCGTCATTGCTCCAGGCGATGGGGTTTGTACCGTAAAGGATCATGATCAGCGTCTTTCTTTCAGTGCGGATTCATAGGCTGCACGAGCCTGTTTGACTTCATTGCGTTCAGAGACTTCCGGCACGGCGACATCCCACCAGTATCCCCCGGCATCCGGTGTCGGATAGGGATCGGTATCGATGACGATCACGGTCGGAACCTCCGCGCCACGAGCTGCATCGAGTGCTGTTTCGAGTTCGGCGATTGTCGAGACCTTGTGCGCATCCGCACCCATGCTGGCTGCATGCGCGGTGAAATCGATGGCGATCGGGTTCTTCTGGTTTGTGTGGGCGTAGAGATTGTTGAACTCCGCCCCGCCGGTGCCCATCTGCAGCCGGTTGATGCAGCCATAGCCGCGATTGTCGGTGATGACGACGGTGATCTTCACGCCCATGGCAACGGCAGTGGCGAGTTCCGAATTCATCATCATATAGGAGCCATCGCCCACCATGACGATCACGTCGCGCTCGGGCTCTGCCATCTTGATGCCGAGGCCACCGGCAATCTCATAACCCATGCAGGAGAAGCCATATTCCATGTGGTAGGAAAGCGGCAGCTTCGCCTTCCACAGCTGGTGCAGCTCTCCAGGCATGGTGCCTGCCGCACACATGACGACGGTATTGTCACGCGAGGCGCGCTGTACCGCGCCGATTACCTGCATATCCGTCGGCAGGCTGTTAGCCTCCTTCGGTGCCGCGGTCACGGCGTCGGCCTTGGCGAACCAGTCCTGCTTAAGGCTTGCATCGGGTGCGGAAAAGCGGTGGCTGCCCAAGGCTTCGGTCAGTTTTTCCAGGCCGACTTTTGCATCGGCCGTCAGGCTGATGGCATCGTGCTTGGCGCTGTCATAGGCTTGCACGTTAAGTGCAAGTAGTTTGCGCGCCGGGTTCTTGAAGAGCGCCCAGGAGCCGGTGGTGAAATCCTGAAAACGGGTTCCGACACCGAAGACGAGATCGGCCTTTTCTGCAATCGCATTGGCGCTCGATGCACCCGTCACACCAGCGGGACCGAAATTCATCTCGTGATCCCAGGCCAGCGCGGATTTGCCGGCCTGAGTCTCGATGACGGGTATGGAGTGGCGCTCGGCGAAGCTCTTCAGCGTCTCGGTCGCGCCAGAAAAATGCACGCCGCCGCCTGCGACGATGATCGGGTTCTTCGCGGCTTTGAGGGCTGCGATCGCCTCTTCGAGTTCGGCTCTGTCGGGCTCGGGGCGGCGCTGGCGCCAGACCTTCTTGTCGAAGAAGCTTTCCGGATAATCATAGGCTTCGGCCTGCACATCCTGGCAGAAGGAGAGTGTCACAGGACCGCAATCGGCGGGGTCCGTCATGGTGCGGAAGGCGCGTGGCAATGCGGTCAGAAGCTGTTCGGGGCGCATGATCCGGTCAAAATAGCGGCTCACCGGCTTGAAGCAGTCATTGGCCGAGATCGTGCCGTCGTTGAAGTCTTCGATCTGCTGAAGCACCGGATCCGGCCCACGGTTGGCGAAGACATCGCCGGGGATCAGCAGGACGGGCAGGCGGTTCACATGCGCAAGGGCGGCAGCGGTTACCATGTTCAACGCGCCGGGACCGATCGACGATGTGACCGCCATCGTCCGGCGGCGGCCAAGTTGCTTGGTGTAGGCAATCGCCGCATGCGCCATGGATTGCTCGTTCTGGCCGCGATAGGTCGGCAGTTCCTCGCGGATGCCATAAAGGGCCTCGCCCATGCCAGCTACGTTGCCGTGGCCGAAGATCGCCCAGACGCCGGCGATGTAAGGCTCGCCATCCTCATTCATTTGGGCTGCCAGGTAACGCACAAGCGCCTGTGCCGCCGTCAATCGTACCGTCTTCACGCTGCCTCTCCCTTTACATGCGCGGCGCGCGCCTTGTCCCAAATCCGGCAAAGCGCATCATAACGGGCTGCCATGTCGGCAACCGCCTCCTCGTCACTCACCTTGCCCGCAAGCCAGTTGCGTGCGGCCTCGGCAAAGATCGTGCGACCCACGGCAAATCCTTTCACCAGATCGAAGCCTGCCGCCAGCCTGAAACTCTCCTCCAACTCGCTCTGCGGCGCCTCCAGGCCGAGAACCACAATGCCACGAACGTAAGGATCATGACGTTTTACCGCATCGGTCGCCTGACGCCAGGCTTCCTCGCTCTTCAAAGGCTCAAGCTTCCACCAGTCTGGATAGACGCCGATCTCGTAGAAGCGGTCTATGATGCGGGCAGTCGTTTCATCATCGATCGGTGCCACCTTGGAAGGGATGACTTCCAGCAGAAATTCCAGCCGGTTGCGGCGCGCAGCGGCAAAGAGACGCGAGACCGTCTCTTCCTGCTCGGCGCGCATCGCCTCGTCATCGTCCGGATGGTAGAAGCACAGCACCTTGACCACATGTTCGGCCGGCCATTCGTTCAGACCGCCGCAATCGGGCCCAAGATCCGGCTCCAGAGTCAATGGGCGCGAGCCCGGCCATTCTGCGGGACGGCCGATCCACAGGCCTGAGCCTGCGGCCTGATAGAGAGCGTCGCGGCCAAGACGACCATCGCAGAGAATGCCGTAACCGGCATTGCCACCGGCCACCTGATGGGCAGCCTTCAGGCAAAGCTCCTTGAAGGAGCCGATCTTCTTGTCGTCGACGCCGACGTCCTTTGCGATGGCTTCCAGTTGCATGCGGTGATCGAAGGCGAAGACGCGCATGGTGCTCCAGTCGCCTTTGCGATTGGTGGCCCAATGCACCTGTTCCAGCGCGTCGTCCTTGCGCAGCGCCTTGTTGCGAATGCCCGTGCGGAAGAAATATTGCAGCTCCTCCCAGCTTGGATAGGCGGGCGTGCAGCCATGTCGCGACACAGCGAAAGCGCCGCAGGCATTGGCGTATTTCAATGTGGTCGGCCAATCTTCGCCGCGCAGCCATCCGCGAAAGAGGCCTGCCATGAAGCCATCACCGGCTCCCAGCACGTTGAAGACTTCGATGGGGAAGCCTTCGCCGCTTTCGCCATCGTCGAGACTGCCTGGAATGTCGCCTGGAAAGACCACTGCTCCCATCGGTCCGCGCTTGCAGACGAGCGTGGCGTTGGAAACAGCCCGCACGGCGCGCAGCGCTTCCAGAGTATTGGTAGAGCCACCGGCGATGTGAAACTCTTCCTCGGTGCCGACGATGAGGTCGAAGAGGGTGAGGGTGGATTGCAGCTTCTGCGTCACCTTCGCCGATTCCACGAAGCGGCTTTCGCCGTCACCATGACCAGCCACACCCCAGAGGTTCGGGCGGTAATCGATGTCGAGCGCCGTCTTCGCGCCGCTGCCCCGTGCCAGCCGCAACGCCTTCAGAACCGCCGCTTCCGTGCGCGGATGAGAAAGATGCGTGCCGGTCGCGCAAACGCAGTTCGCGTCGGCGATGAAAGCAGGGTCGATGTCGTCTTCGCTCAGCGCCATATCGGCGCAGTTCTCGCGATAGAAGATCAGTGGGAACTGCTGCTGGTCGCGGATGCCGAGAATGACGAGTGCGGTCAGGCGCTCCTTGTCGGTCTGCACGCCGCGAATATCGACGCCTTCGCGCACCAATTGTTCGCGGATGAAGCGACCCATGTGCTCGTCGCCGACGCGGGTAATGACGGCACTCTTCAGACCAAGTCGTGCGGCACCTGCTGCAATGTTGGTCGGAGAGCCACCGATGTATTTGTTGAAGGAGGACATGTCCTCCAGACGTCCGCCGATCTGCGCGCCGTAAAGATCGACCGACGAGCGGCCGATCGTGATGAGATCGAGTGTCTTCACGATCTGTCTCCTCCGCGCTGTCAGCGCTACAAAGGACGGAACTAAATATCCGTCACTTTTCTCCCTCGTTTATATTTGGACTATAAATTCTATTTTTTCTATTTTCAATACGAATATTCAATTTTGTCGGTGCGTTCCCACACCGACTGCAAGGGCAATGGCGATGCAGAGGGTCGCCGACAGAGAACGGAATGCGCCGAAATCGACCTCTGACACGGTCAGCACTGTGGCATCGAATTGTCGTAGCGGATTGACAGCCGTATCGGTGATCGCCACGACCGGAATCTTTCGGGCACGGCTTGAGGAAACGATCTCCATCGTCTCAGCCGAATAGGGCGCAAAGGTGATGGCGAGAACCACATCGCCCTGGCGGATTGCATTGGCGCTCTGCAGCTGGCCGACAGAGGCATGCAGCATGGAGGGCACTTGCATCTTCTCGAAAGCGTAGGCGAGATAGCTTGCGACCGGGAAGGAGCGGCGCAAGCCGACGATGTGGATCATCTGCGCGTCGGCCAGCACCTGGATTGCGGCCTCAAAAGCAGACTGATCGACGGTTTTCAGCAGGTTTTCCAGCGATGCACGCCCGGCTTCGACAAATTCCGCCAGAAGCCGTCCGCCACTGTCTTCACCCTTGTCGCGCAGGTTGGTGAGCCGCGTATCGTAATCCGGCCAGCGGCCGGAATAGCTTTCCTTGAACAGTCGCTGCATTTCGGAGAAGCCGGAAAAGCCTAAAATCTGGCAGAAGCGCATGAAGGCGGAAGGCTGGACTCCTGCCGCTTCCGCCATTTCAGCCACGGTGGAAACGGCGATCCGGTCGGTATTGGCTGCGACATAATCCGCGCACTGCCGCAATCTCTTCGGCAGTTTCGGCGCAACCTCGACAAGTCTCTCCTCAAACTCCTTCACCGTTGCCGGTGCAGCAAGATCCTGCATCTCGTTTCACTCCCCCAAAAATGAAATCGTCTCTCCTGGATTGGAATATCTATTCCAGAAAAGGCAGGACAGGGAAGCGGAATCTTAGGTGGGTACCCTCGTCAATCGAATTGCAGGATCACCTCATCGACGGCAAGGCTGTCACCAGCCTTCACGCAAACCCTGGCGACGCGGCCCTTGCGCTCGGCGCGAAGAATGTTTTCCATCTTCATCGCCTCCACGGTTGCCAGCGCCTGTCCGGCCTCGACCTCATCCCCCTCCGCGACCGAGATCGAGGTAATGACGCCTGGCATGGGGCAGAGCAGCATCTTCGATGTGTCCGGCGGCAGCTTTTCCGGCATGAGACGCGCAAGTTCGGCGACGCGAGGGCTGCGAACCTGGGCGATGATGTCCACACCATGCCAACGCAATCGGATGGCGGATGGCGACAGATCGATCTTTACCGCCAGAACCGTATCGCCCAGCCGGAACATGCCAAGGCTGCGGCCCGGCAGCCAGTCCGTTTCGACAGCCAGCCTCTCGCCCCCCTCGACTTGAGTCACGATATGATCGCCCTCGAGATCAACGGAAATCCGGTGCTCGGTTTTACCGAGTTGAACCACCCAGTCCTTGCCGACAATGCGGCGATGGTTGCCGATGGTGCCGGAGATCTGCGCTGCGCGGCTCTGCGCATGATGATGAATGACCGCAGCAATCGCGGCCAGTCGTTCATCGGCTTGCGTCTGCGGCTCCACTCCGGAAAAGCCGTCTGGAAATTCCTCGGCTATAAAGCCGGTGGTCAGATTGCCGGAACGGAAACGAGGATGCTGCATGACCGCGGAAAGGAAGGGCAGGTTATGCCCGATGCCCTCGACTTCGAACCGATCAAGCGCCTCGCCCATGGCATCGATCGCGGAGAGCCGTGTCTCGCCCCAACTGCAGAGCTTGGCGATCATCGGGTCGTAATACATCGAGATTTCGCCGCCCTCAAAGACGCCGGTATCATTGCGAAGGATCGTGCCATTCTCCTGGCGGCCCTCTTCCGGGGGACGGTAGCGGGTTAATCGACCGATGGAGGGCAGGAAGTTGCGGTAAGGGTCTTCCGCATAAAGCCGGCTCTCGATCGCCCAGCCTTTGAGCTTGATGTCCGGTTGGGAGAGAGACAGTTTTTCGCCCGCTGCCACCCGGATCATCTGCTCCACGAGATCGATGCCGGTCACAAGTTCGGTGACGGGGTGCTCCACCTGAAGCCGGGTGTTCATTTCCAGGAAGTAGAAGTTGCGGTCGCCATCGACGATGAATTCCACCGTGCCAGCGGAGAAATAACCGACCGCCTTGGCCAGCGCGACAGCCTGCTCGCCCATCGCCTTGCGCGTCGCCTCATCGAGAAACGGAGACGGCGCCTCCTCGATCACCTTTTGGTTTCGGCGTTGAATGGAGCATTCCCGTTCGCCGAGATAGAGCACGGTACCGTGCTGATCACCGAGAACCTGAATTTCGATGTGACGCGGCTGTGTGACGAATTTTTCGATGAAAATCCGGTCGTCACCGAAAGATGCTTTTGCTTCGTTGCGTGATGACTGGAAACCCTCGCGCGCCTCGCTATCGTTCCAGGCAATGCGCATGCCCTTGCCGCCGCCGCCGGCCGATGCCTTGATCATCACCGGGTAGCCGATCTCGGATGCGATGCGGACGGCTTCATCGGCAGTCTCGATCAAACCCATATGGCCGGGAACGGTGGAGACACCTGCCTCGGCGGCCAGCTTCTTGGAGGTGATCTTGTCTCCCATCGCTTCGATGGCTCTGACCGGCGGGCCGATGAAGGCAACGCCTTCCTTTTCCAGAGCCGCCGCGAAAGCCGGATTCTCAGAGAGAAAGCCATAGCCCGGATGCACCGCGTCAGCACCCGTTTTGCGAATGGCCTCGAGGATCTTGTCGATCACGATATAGGACTGGTTGGAGGGTGCGGGGCCGATATGCACCGCTTCGTCGGCCTCGCGCACATGCAGCGCATTGGCATCCGCATCGGAATACACCGCGACCGTTGCGATGCCCATCTTCTTTGCGGTGCGAATGACGCGGCAGGCGATTTCGCCGCGATTGGCAATGAGGATTTTCTTGAACATAGGCTTCATCCTCACAACGGAATCGTATCGTGTTTTTTCCAATGCGTCGTCACCTGCTTGTTGCGCAGGGACGCAAAGGCGCGGGCGATGCGGCGTCGCGAGGAATGCGGCATGATGACTTCATCGATGAAGCCACGTTCGGCAGCGACGAAAGGATTGGCGAAACGCTCTTCATATTCGCGCGTCCGTTCCGCGATTTTGTCAGGGTCCGATAGTTCGGAGCGGTAGAGAATTTCAGCCGCACCCTTGGCGCCCATCACGGCAATCTCCGCCGTCGGCCAGGCATAGTTGATGTCGGCGCCGATATGTTTCGACGCCATGACATCATAGGCGCCGCCATAGGCCTTGCGGGTAATCAGCGTCACCATCGGTACCGTTGCTTCGGAATAAGCGAAGAGCAGCTTGGCGCCGTGCTTGATGACGCCGCCATATTCCTGCGCGACACCCGGCAGGAAGCCCGGCACATCCACCAGGGTCAGGATCGGAATGTTGAAGGCGTCGCAGAAGCGCACGAACTTTGCCGCCTTGCGGGAGCTGTCGATATCCAGGCAACCGGCCAGCACCATGGGCTGGTTGGCGACGACGCCGACGGTCTCGCCTTCAAGGCGGACGAAACCGGTAATGATGTTTCTGGCAAAGGCCTCCTGCAATTCGAAGAAATCGCCTTCGTCCGCAATCGCGTGGATCAGCTCCTTCATGTCATAGGGCTTGTTGGAACTGTCCGGGATCAAGGTATCGAGCTTCGCCTCAAGGCGGGCCGGATCGTCATGGAACGGTCGCGTCGGCGGCTTCTCCCGGTTGTTGTTGGGGAGAAAATCGAACAGCGCGCGCACCGCTTCCAGCGCCTCGATGTCGTTCTCATAGGCGCCATCGGCAACAGAAGATTTTTTCGTGTGGGTGGTGGCGCCACCCAGTTCCTCGGCGGTGACGATCTCATTGGTGACGGTCTTCACAACGTCCGGACCGGTGACGAACATGTAGGAGGTATCGCGCACCATGAAGATGAAGTCGGTCATGGCGGGCGAATAGACTGCACCGCCCGCGCAAGGACCCATGATGACGGAGATCTGCGGCACCACGCCGGACACTTCCGCGTTGCGACGGAAAACTTCCGCATAGCCCGCAAGCGACGAGACGCCTTCCTGGATGCGCGCACCGCCGGAATCGTTCAAGCCGATCACAGGGGCACCGACGCGCACCGCCATATCCATGATCTTGCAGATTTTTTGTGCGTGGGTTTCCGACAAGGAGCCGCCAAGCACGGTAAAATCCTGGCTGAACACATAGACCTGCCGTCCGTTGATCGTGCCCCAGCCGGTCACGACGCCATCGCCAGCCACCTTCTGATCCGCCATGCCGAAATCCACCGCCCGGTGGGTCACATACATGTCGTATTCTTCGAAGGAGCCTTCATCCAGCAGCACGTCGAGGCGTTCGCGCGCCGTCAGCTTGCCTTTGGCGTGCTGCGTATCGATACGTTTTTGCCCGCCGCCCAGACGAGCCTCGGCGCGGCGGCTTTCCAGTTCTTGAAGGACTGAACGCATAAGACCTCCCTGTCGCATTCGCCGACAAGTCTTAAAGCCTTATTCGCAAAATGGAAATGTCGGCCTTCGTCGCAGACGGAACATACACCAGCTAGCCGCGATAGGCGACGAGCACTGCCCCGCAGGCAATTAGGATCACGCCGAGCCAGTAGGGAAGAGAGAGCCGTTCGCCCAGAAAGAGAACCGCAAACACCGCGACGAAGACCACGCTGAGCTTGTCGATTGGCGCAACGCGCGCGGCATCGCCGATCTTCAGGGCACGGAAATAGCAGATCCAGGATGCACCGGTCGCAAGCCCGGAGAGGACGAGGAAGAGCCAGGTGCGCGGCGTAATCGTCGCCGGGCTTTGCCAGTTCCCGGTAACGTAGACCATCAAGCCTGCAGCCAGAAGAATGACGATGGTTCGGATGAAAGTGGCGAAATCGGAGTTGACGTTTTCGATGCCGATCTTGGCGAAGATGGCGGTCAGTGCGGCGAAAGCGGCCGAAAGAAGAGCCCAGACTTGCCAGGAGAGAAACAGGTTTTTCATCATCGAGCACCGTTGAGGAGAGGAGTGGTATTCATCCTTACCAAGCCGGGGCCGGAAGAGAAGAGGCCCGCCTCGAATGATCGAAGCGGGCCTCTGTATGTATTGATTCTAAGGGCGTTTCTTACTCTGCCGGAACCCCAAGCGCGGTCGGATCGTCGACGACTTTGGGCTCTTCGCCTCTCAGCACCGTTGCCAGCTGCTCCTGGTCGAGTTCGCCTTCCCAACGGGCAACAACGATGGTTGCGACCGCGTTGCCGACGAAGTTGGTCAGTGCGCGGCATTCCGACATAAAGCGGTCGATGCCGAGGATCAGCGCCATGCCGGCGACCGGTACGGATGGCACGACCGAGAGTGTGGCCGCGAGCGTGATGAAGCCAGCACCGGTGATGCCTGCGGCACCCTTGGAGCTCAGCATGGCAACGAGCAGCAGGAGAACCTGTTCACCGAAGGACAGGTGGATACCCGTTGCCTGTGCGATGAAGAGGGCAGCGAGCGTCATGTAGATGTTCGTGCCATCGAGGTTGAAGGAGTAGCCGGTCGGAATGACGAGGCCAACGACAGAACGCTTGCAGCCAGCCTTTTCCATCTTGCTCATCAGGCCCGGAAGGGCTGCTTCCGAAGAGGATGTGCCGAGAACGAGCAGCAGCTCTTCCTTGATGTAGCGGATCAGCGCCAGGATGGAGAAGCCGTTATAGCGGCAGACGGCACCCAGAATGACGAGCACGAAGATCAGCGACGTCAGGTAGAAGGTGCCGATCAGCATGGCGAGGTTGGTGACCGATGCAATGCCGTATTTGCCGATGGTGAAGGCCATGGCGCCAAACGCACCGATCGGAGCAGCCTTCATCAGGATCGCGACCAGCTTGAAGATCGGATACATCAGAGCATGCATGAAATCGACGACAGGCTTGCCACGCTCTCCGACGATGCCGAGCGAAATGCCGAACAGAACGGAGAAGAACAGCACCTGAAGAATATCGCCTTCTGCGAAAGCGCCGACGATCGTCGTCGGGATGATGTTCATCAGGAAGCCGGTGATGGACTGCTCATGCGCCTTGGCGGCGTAGGTGGCAACGGCCTTGCCGTCCAGCGTGGACGGATCGATGTTCATGCCGGCACCCGGCTGAACGACGTTGGCGACGATCATGCCGACAATGAGCGCCAGGGTGGAGAAGGTTATGAAGTAGATCATCGCCTTGCCGGCAACGCGGCCGACCTTCTTCATGTCGTTCATGCCGGCAATGCCGGTTGCGACTGTGAGGAAGATCACGGGTGCGATGATCATCTTGACCAGGCGGATGAAACCATCACCAAGCGGCTTCAGCTGTTCGCCGAGAGCGGGATAAAAGTGGCCGAGCGCAATACCTGCGGCAATGGCGACGATGACCTGGAAATAGAGATGCCGGTAAAAAGGCAGTCTGGCGTGGCTTTCGGCCACGGCTGTGCTGTCAATCATTGTAGTTCCTCCTCGGCTTAACCCTGCCCTGACGGCCTCCCGGGTTTGCCTTTGCGTTTTGCCCGGCCCTCTGCCGTTCGGAAATACAAGAGCAAGTAGCGTGCCAGTTCGACTTTCTGGGAATAAATTACTGAAAAATATGTATTTTATTTTGAGTTGAATCAGGAACCGTTTTCACAAGTGTGTTTTCCCGCTCAACATCTCTTGTGTTTTGTGTGGATTCCCGCACATTGGGGCGATGGGTTTCGAGCAATACAATGTCCACTTTCTTAAATAGTAGCCGCTTCCGCTGGATGGCCTTTGCTCTGATGTGGGTCATCATTGGCTTCGGCGCCTTCGTGGCTGCCGACAAGATCGGGCGCGTCCAAGCGACGAAACGGTTGATTGCCGATTCCACCACGGACGCCGAGCTGAAAACGGCTTTGCTAAATGTGGCACTGGAGCGCCCGCGCGTCCTGCCGCTCGTCCTCTCCCGAGACAGGGATATCACCGAAGCATTGGAGAATGGCGGCGCGGCCGTCCAGCGTCTGGATGAAAAGCTGGAGGGGCTGATCGAGGGCACGCAGGCCTCGGTCATCTATGTGACGGATGCGAAGGGCGTCACCATCGCGTCCAGCAATTGGCAGACGCCCGAGAGTTTCGTTGGCTCCAATTATGCCTTCCGGGACTATTTTCGCAGAGCCATGGAAACGGGCATGGCGGAGCATTACGCGCTTGGCAATGTCAGCCGCCGGCCAGGTCTCTATATATCGCGGCGGATCGATGGGGCAGATGGAAGGCCGCTCGGCGTCGTCATCGCCAAGGTGGAATTCAATCGGCTTGAGACCGACTGGAATATCGGCGGGCGTCCCGTTTATATCGTCGATTCCAACGGCGTGGTGCTGATGACAAGCATACCCGAATGGCGGTTCAAGACGGTGGCGCCGATCGACGAAGACAAACGGCGGATGATTTCCGCCAGTCTTCAATTCGGAGAGGAAGCGCTCTCTCCCTTGCCGGTGACCGTGCGATCCAAACTCGGTCCGGATGTGGCGCTGGTTGAGGTCAACTCCCCGCCAGCGCTGAGAGGAGATTATCTTCGTCTGGAGCTCCCCGTTCCGACGACCAGATGGTCATTGCATTATCTTCAGCCCGTGACGCCGACGACCAATGCCGCGATACGCGAAAGCCGGATCATTGCCCTTGCTGCCCTTATGCCGCTCTTTGCGCTCTCGGCAATCTGGCTTCGGCGTCGGTTGAAGGCGGAGCAGGCACAGGCTGCTGCAGAGCGCGCGCGGGCAGAGCTGGAGCGCCGCGTGCAGGAGCGCACTGTCGATCTGACCATGGCGCGCGACAAGCTTCAGGCCGAAATTCTGCGACACGAACAGACTGGTAAAGAGTTGCAGAGCGTTCAGCACGATCTCGTCCAGGCAAACCGGCTCTCGATTCTTGGCCAGGTGGCGGCGGGCGTCGCGCATGAGATCAATCAGCCCGTGGCGACCATTCGCGCCTATGCGGACAATGCGCGCGTACTTTTGAAGCGAAAGCGTGCCGAAGAGGCGGATGAGAACCTAGAGAATATCGCTGCACTGACCGAGCGCATCGGCGTCATCACCAGCGATCTCAAAATCCTTGCCCGCAAGGGAAGGACCGCAGCAGAGCCCGTCAGCCTTCGCCTGGTTGTGGAAGGGGCGGTGGTGTTGTTACGCAGCCGCTTTTCCGGTCGCATGGACATTCTCGATCTCGATCTTCCCGATGAGAGCGTCAAGGTGATGGGAAGCCGCATCCGCCTGGAGCAGATCGTCATCAATCTCCTGCAGAACGCGCTCGAAGCCGTCGAGGAGAAGACTGATGGTCGCGTCGACGTCCGGGTCGAGGAGGAAAAGGACGACGTTGTGCTGAAGGTTCGCGATAACGGACCCGGCATCGCTGCGCCAATTCTCGAGCAGCTTTTCTCTCCCTTCAACACGTCGAAGGAAGGCGGGCTTGGTCTCGGCCTCGTCATCTCCAGCGATATCGCCTCGGATTATGGTGGCCGGATCGAGGTCGATACCGGCGAAAGCGGCACATGTTTCTCAGTCTATTTGAAGCGGGCGTGACATGACGGTGATGGGAACGGTCTACCTGGTGGATGATGACTCGCAGCTTCGCAAGGCGATGCGGCAGACGCTTGAACTCGAAGGCATGACGGTGATGCCTTTCCCCAAGGCAGAGATGGCGCTTGACGCTCTGGAAGAAAATTTCGACGGTGTGATCGTCACTGATGTGCGCATGCCCGGCATGGATGGCCTGCAGTTTTTCGAGCATGTCCGGAAGATCGACGCGGATCTGCCGGTCATTCTGATCACCGGCCATGGCGATGTGCCGATGGCGGTTAGTGCGTTGCAAAACGGCGCTTACGATTTTATTGCCAAGCCCTTTCCCGCCGAGCGCATGGTGGAAAGTGTGCGCCGTGCGCTGGAGAAGCGCCGGCTGGTGATGGAAAACAGGGCGCTGAAGCAGGCGGCGGAACAGTCGATCGACGACATGCCGCTGCTTGGCCAGACGCCTGCGATGGAGCGCCTGCGCAATACCTTGCGCCACATCGCCGATACGGATGTGGATGTGCTGGTGGCGGGAGAGACTGGCAGCGGCAAGGAAGTGGTGGCAACTGCCCTGCACCGCTGGAGCAAGAAGCGCAGCCACGGAAACTTCGTGGCGTTGAACTGCGGTGCCTTGCCGGAAACCGTCATCGAAAGCGAGCTCTTCGGCCATGAGGCCGGTGCCTTTACCGGTGCGCAGAAGAAGCGCATCGGCCGCATCGAATATTCGAGCGGCGGGACGCTGTTTCTGGACGAGATCGAAAGCATGCCGCCTGCTCTCCAGGTGAAGATGCTGCGCGTGCTGGAAATGCGCGAGGTATCTCCGGTCGGCTCAAACGAGGAGCGTTCCGTCGATATTCGTGTCGTCGCCGCCGCCAAGGTGGATCTCGGGGATCCCGAGCAGCGCAAGGATTTTCGCGAGGATCTCTATTACCGTTTGAATGTGGTGACGCTCTCCATCCCGCCACTGCGCGAGCGGCGTGCCGACATACCGCTGCTTTTTTCTCACTTCGTCAGCAAGGCTTCCAGCCGCTTCGGCATGCCGGTGCCGCAGATCGGGGCATCCGTTTCGCGCTACCTCAACGAACACCAATGGCCGGGCAATGTGCGTGAACTCGGACATTTCGCCGAGCGTGTGGTGCTGGGACTGGAAGGCGGGCAGCCGCAGATTTCCAGCCCGGCTGCGATATCGAGTGGATCAGGGACGCTTTCCGAACGCATGGATCGGCAGGAGGCGGACATCATTCGCGAAACACTGGAGAAGCATCAGGGTGACGTTGCCGAAACCATCGCGGCGCTCGGAATTGCGCGCAAGACCTTTTACGACAAGCTGCAGCGCCATAACATAAACCGCTCGGATTACGTCCCCAAATGAGGGTCATCCGAGCGGTTCAAGTTCTTAAAAATCCAGGATGTAGTGGTCAGCCTGCGACGCAGAAGTGACTGTTTCCATCATTGCCGATATAGGTACCGCTGTTCGGATTGAAGCTGCGGTAACGCTGCGAGCAATAGTTATACCAGGACTGAGACCACGGTTCGATCGTGCGGTAAACCTGACGCTGTCTGTAGACAGGGCGGGGCTCGTAAACCGGCTGGGCGCGATAGACCGGGCGGGGTGCCGGACGATACTCGCGATAGTCCGGATCATCATATGTGTAGCTGGGCTGATAGGTCTGGTAACGGCGGACCGGAGGAGGCTCGGCATAGACCGGCTCTTCCTCATAGCGCGGCTGCGACAGGGCAGAGCCGACAGCGACACCGGCAGCGAGGCCAAGAACACCGCCGATGATGGCTGCGTCGCGATTTCTGTGACGCCAGTCGCCAGCAGATGCCGTGTTCAAGGGTGCCAGGACGGTTGCAGATACCGCAAGGGCCAGAAGAGATTTAGCTGCAATCGAAGCCATGTTCATTTTCCATCAAAACGGCAGTTGCCCGCCAGTTGTTATCCGATGGTTAAGAAAATAGATTCCGCAGGCTGAACGGGCGCTGAATGAATTGTGGCAGGATCGAAACGCTTAACCTGCCGCCATATGGCTAGGCGAAAACGCTTCCATCAAGCCCAGGTAGGGCTTTTCGACGGGGCTTGCATAGGCACCCCGCTTTGCCGTGGTGAGCTTCAGCGAGATCAGCGTCTCGGCATGTTTGACCGCTGCCGAAACACCATCGATGACGGGAACGCCAAATTCATGTGACAGCTCTGCCGCGAGATCCGCCATGCCGGCGCAGCCAAGCACGATGGCCTCCGCCTTGTCTTCGTGAAGCGCTGCCGTGATCTGGGCCCGGAGCCGCGGCAGTGCGTCTGAACTCGGGTCTTCCAGCGACAGGACCGGAATGTCCGCCGCCCGCACCTTGGCGCGCGCGCCCATGCCGTAGCGATGCACCAGATGTTCGAGTGGCAGGCGGGAGCGTTCCATGGTGGTGACGACGGTGAAGCGCTGCGCGATGAAAGCCGCGGTCGCGACAGCTGCCTCGCAGATGCCGATGACAGGGATGGTCGCAAGCGCGCGCGCCGCATCGAGGCCCGTATCGTCAAAGCAGGCAATGACCGCGGCCTGCGCGCCGCCCTTCTCTGCCTTGGCGATCTCCAGGAGAAGCCCCGGTATGGCGAAGACTTCGTCGTAGTAACCCTCGATCGAGACCGGTCCCATCGACGACGTCACGGCGACGATCTCCGTCGAGGCGGAAGCGACCGCCTTGGCCGCCGCCTCGATCGTCTGGGTCATCGATTGCGTGGTGTTGGGATTGACGACGAGAATGCGCATGATGTGCAGGTCAGCCTTTCGAGCGGCGGCGGTTCATGGCGGCAATGATACCAAGCGTTGCGCCGATGACGATGAGAGAGAAGAAAGTGGTGACGGCACCCAGGGCATAGAGCACCGGCGTGGTGACGTTCGTCGTCATGCCGTAGATTTCGAGCGGCAGCGTATTATACGTGCCTGACGTCATGAGGGTTCGGGCAAACTCGTCGTAGGAAAGCGTGAAGCCGAAGAGGCCGACACCGATCAGGCTTGGCGCAATCATCGGCAACACCACGTTGCTGAAGGTCTGCCAAGAATTTGCACCTAGATCGCGCGCCGCTTCTTCGTAAGATGGCGAGAAGCGGTTGAAGACCGCAAACATGATGAGGACGCCGAAGGGGAGGGTCCACGTCAGCTGTGCGCCGAAGGCGGAACTGTACCATGCAGGCTCCAGGCCAAGCTGCTGGAAAAGCACGCCGATGCCGAGCGAGATGATGATGGATGGCACCACAAGGCTTGCAACCGAGAGATAGAAGAGCGGGGTGGCGCCGACGAATTTGCGGCGGAAGGCGAGGCCCGCCAGAAGCGAGACAAGCACGGTGACGATCATCACCATCACGCCCAGCATGAAAGAGCGTCGGAAGGAGCCACCAAAGTCCCCGACCGCCTGCTGCTCGAAGAGGTTGGCGAACCAGTGTAGAGAGACGCCGTTCAGCGGGAATGTCAGGCCGCCATTCGGTCCCTGGAAGGCCAGGATCAGGATGGCCGAGAGCGGGCCATACAGAAACAGCGCGAAGAGGGCGAAGAAGATGGCAAGGATGTAGAATTCGCGACCGCGTTTTTCCGAGTGCATGGATCAGAGCTCCTTACGGATATCGACGACCCGCAGAATGCCTGCGACCATCAGGAGAACGAGGGCGAGAAGGACGACGGCGTTTGCGGCAGCGGCCGGATATTGCAGGAGCGACATCTGGTTCTTCATCATCAGGGCAACAGAGGCACTCTGTCCGCCGGACATGACCTGCACGGTGGAAAAATCCGCCATGACCAGCGTTACGACGAAAATGGTCCCGATGGCCATTCCGGGCTTCGCCAAGGGAATGATGACGTTCCACAGCACCTGCCAGCTGGACGCACCCGCATCGCGCGCGGCCTCCACCAGCGACTTGTCGATGCGCATCAGCGTGTTGAAGATCGGCGTCACCATGAAGAGCGTGTAGAGATGCACCATGGCCAGCACCACGGCGAAGTCGGAATAAAGTAGCGATTCGATGGGTGCCGGAACAATCCCCAAATTCACCAGCGCACTGTTGATCAGGCCGTTGCGACCGAGGACCGGGATCCATGAAATCATGCGGATGATGTTGGAGGTCAGAAAGGGCACGGTGCAGATGAGGAACAGGACCATCTGCATGGTGGTGGTGCGAATATGGAAGGCCAGGAAATAGGCCACCCAGAAGCCGAGGAACAGCGTGATCGCCCACACAAGGAAGGCATATTTCAACGTATTGAGATAGGTTTGCCACGTCACCCACGAGCCGAGCGTTTCGGTATAGTTAAAGGTGACGAAGTCGGGATACATCTGGGCAAAGTCATAATCCCAGAAGCTCACCACGACGATCATCAGGATCGGCAGAAGGAGAAAGAAGCCGAGGATCAGCGCCAACGGCGTTGCCTCGATGTAAGACACAAGTCCCTTCGGCAGGGTGAAGGGCTTGCCCGTTTTTTCTTTCTTTTCGCCAACGCCTATAAATCTGACCGTCGCCATTCAATGGAGCCCTTTATTGTTGTCATGATCGGCAGCTTCGCGCTGCCGGTCCTGGTGCGATGACGACGGATTGAAACCTCTCCGTCGTCATGGTCGGCCCCGATCATGTCCGAGGATGACGAAAAGCAAGTGCCGAGGGTATCGGCAACCGAAGACCGGCGGCGCTGACCGCCAGCCTTCTTTTTCTCATCAAGCAGCGATGAACTCGTTCCAGCGACGGACCATGTAGCGGTCTTCGTCCATGACGGAGTTCCAGCAGGCGACCTTGCCCATGCGCTCTTCGAAGGAGCCGCCATCGCGCACAGCGCCAGCCTTTTCCATGACCTTGCCGTCTGGAGCGATGATATCGCCCTGGGCAGGCTTGCCTTCTACCCAGTAACCCCATTCGTCGGCGGTCATGTAGTTCTTCGCGGTATCCATGGCAGCGGAGTAGTAGCCCTGGCGGTTTAGGTAAGCGCCGACCCAGCCGGATGTGTACCAGTTGATATATTCATAGGCCGCGTCGAGCTTCGCGCCGCTCAGGTGCTTGGCGAGGCCAAGACCGCCGCCCCAGGAGCGATAGCCTTCCTTTAGCGGCTGGTATTTGCAGGCGATGCCCTTGGAGCGAACGGCGGCAACCGCCGGCGACCACATGGACTGGATGACGACTTCGCCCGACGCCATGAGGTTGACGCTCTCGTCGAAGCTCTTCCAGAAGGCGCGGAACTGTCCGTCCTTCTTGGCCTTGATGAGGAAATCGATGGTCTTGTCGATTTCGGCCTTCGTCATATTGCCCTTGTCGGCATATTTTATGTTGCCCATGGCTTCCATGATCATTGCAGCATCCATGATGCCGATCGATGGGATGTTCAGGATGGAAGTCTTGCCCTTGAACTTCGGGTCCATGATGTCGGCCCAGGTGGTGATCTCACGGCCGACGAGATCAGGGCGAATGCCGAGCGTATCGGCATTGTAGATGGTCGGAACCATGGTGAAGTATTCGGTTTCGCTCTTGGCAAACTTCTTGTCGCCGGGCTTCTCGACATAACCCACCGTGTGGGGTGCCGTGCCCTGGGCAATCACGCTGTCGGGCGTCAGCTTGCCGGTTTTGAACAGCGGCACGATCTTGTCGTAATATTTCAGCTTCTTGATTTCCATCGGCTGGATCACACCGGCCGGATAGACCTTTTTCAGGATCCAGTATTCGATGTCTGCGATGTCGTAGGAGTTCGGCTGGGTGACGGCGCGCTGTGCGGCTGCATCCGAATCCGTTGCCGTCATTTCAAGCGTGATGCCGAGGTCCGCCTTGCACTTTTCGGCAATCGCATTGATGTTGGACACGCCCGTGCCGAACTGGCGCAGCGTGATCGGGTTCTGCGCCCAGATGGTGGGGAAGCCGGTGATCAGGCCGGAACCGACGGCAGCACCCGTGGCGGCAGCGCCCGCCTTCAGGAGACCGCGGCGGGTCAGACCCTTTTTCGTCTTGTTGGAATCGGTCATTTCAGTTCTCCTCTGGTTGTTTTATGGTCGTTATTCTACCCGTCCGAGCACGATGGCATCGTCCGCATTCCAGGAAAGAGGTATGGCATCGCCAACCTTGATGGGATTTTCGAAGAAGACCGCGTCGGTCAAAATCACGTTGAAATCGTCGATGCCGGCGCCGTTGACGGCGAGCTTGACGCTGGCGCCGCGATACTCGACGTTGGAGACGATGCCGGTGAAACCAAGGCCAGGTTCCCCTTCGCCGATGCGCACGCGGTCGGTGCGCACGGCAATATCGACCGCATCATCCGGCGGTGTCTTGCCGCTGGCCTTGAAGATGCCGCCGCCCGCCACTTCCAGTGTTACCATCTCGCCGTCAACCTCTTTCAGGCGACCGGAAATGACGTTGTGATCGCCCATGAAGCGGGCAACGAAAGCCGTGGCGGGGCGCTCGAACACATCGCGGGGTGCGGCGGCCTGCTCGATGCGGCCGTCATTCATGACGACAATGATATCGGCCAGCGCCATAGCCTCTTCCTGGCTGTGGGTCACATGCACGAAGGTGATGCCAAGCGAGGTCTGGAGCTTCTTCAGTTCCGCACGCATGCGGATCTTGAGGAAGGGATCGAGTGCCGAGAGCGGCTCGTCCAAAAGCAGCGCTTCCGGGTCGGTGATGAGCGCGCGGGCGAGCGCGACGCGCTGCTGCTGGCCGCCTGAAAGCTGCGCAGGACGGCGGGTCGCATAGGGCTCAAGCTGCATCAGCTTCAGCATTTCGAGCGCCTTGGCCCGCCGGGTCTCCTTGTCCGCGCCCTTCATCTTGAGGCTGAAGGCGACATTGTCGACGAGATCGAGATGCGGGAAAAGCGCATAGGATTGAAACATCATCGCCGTGCCGCGTTGGGCAGGAGGCAGATCGGTGACGACCGTATTGCCGAGCCGAACATCGCCGCTGGAAATGGTTTCGTGGCCTGCGATCATGCGCAGCGTCGAGGTCTTGCCGCAGCCGGACGGACCCAACAGACAGCAATAGCTGCCCGCCGGTATTTTCAGGCTAATGGCGTGAACGGCCGTGGTGCTTCCATAGACCTTGGTAACGGCGGCGATGTCTATCTCGGCAGCTTTGCTCATGCATGATCCCCTGCTTGTTGCAGATGAACTTGCATAAGCCGTGCCAATTTCAGGCTTGCATGTCTAACCGATTGAAACGGCATCGCTTTTATTTTAGCTGGCGCGACTTTGATCAGCCCCCGCCACTTGCATGCACAAAAAAGCAGCTATTGTTTTCAATAGCGGGCAGGATTGTATGCAATTTTGCGGGAGCGATGGGCGCTTTCATGTTTCCACGTCGCGACTTTCGCGATAGTAAGAAAATAAATCGGGAAAAAGCAATGACACTTTCTCAACTCGAACCCGACATGGACAACGCGCCGGAGGATCGCGCGCAAGCAATTCGCGATACCTTGCGCGATGCGATCGCAGATCGCCGTCTGACGCCGGGAACGAAGTTATCAGAGGCCGAAGTCGGCGCGCTCTTCGATGTCAGCCGTACGGTCGTACGCGCTGCCTTGCAGATGCTGAGCTTTGAGGGACTGGTGAGGACGGAGCGAAATAGGGGCGCTTTCGTATCCAATCCATCGCCGGATGAAGCTCGTCAGGTCTTTGCCTCTCGCCGCCTCATAGAACAGGGCATCGTTGCCGCAGCGGTGGAACGGATTACACCCGAAGGCATCGCCAGCCTGCGCGCTCATCTGCAAGAGGAAACGCGATATCAGCATGAGAGGGGCCCTTCGGCTCGTCGAGCGGAGATCAAGGCTTCAGGCGATTTTCATCTGCTCCTAGCCTCACATGCCGGCAACGCCATTCTCGAAAAATTCATGGGCGAGCTCGTCGCCCGCTCCTCGCTTGTCATCGCCCTTTATGGCCGATCCGGCATTTCAAGCTGCGGCCATGGCGATCACTCCGCCATTCTCGATGCGCTGGAAGCCCGCGACGGAGAAAAGGCCCATCGCCTCATGATGCATCACATCGATCACATCGAGGCCGACCTCGATCTGCGTGTGAAGGAAGGCCTGGCGCTGAAGGAAGCGCTGGCGCTGTAACAAAAGCCGTGCGCGCAAGCGCCGCACGGCAGTTGCCTTATGCCGCGTAGCGGCTGATCCCGAGGTCGGCGGTATCGATGTCCGGCTTGTTGCCCGACACCAGATCCGCCAGTACGCGAGCCGAGCCGCAGGCCATGGTCCAACCAAGCGTTCCGTGGCCGGTGTTCAGGTAAAGGTTCGCATAGCGCGTCGCGCCAATCACCGGCGTGCCATCCGGCGTCATCGGCCGCAGTCCGCACCAGAATTTCGCCTGGGATTGATCACCGGCACCACCGAACAGGTCTTCCACCGAATGCCTCAAGGTTGCCTGGCGTTTGGCAGGCAGATCCTTGTTGAAACCGGCAATTTCCGCCATGCCGCCCACGCGGATGCGATCGCCAAGGCGGGTAATCGCCACCTTGTGCGCCTCATCCATGACCGTGGAGATCGGCGCCTTGGCCGCATCGACGATCGGCACGGTGATCGAGTAGCCCTTGACCGGATAGACGGGCAGGTCGAGACCGAGATGCTTGAGAAAATGTGGCGTGTAGCTGCCAAGCGCGCCAACAAAAACATCCGCTTCGATCAGGCCCTTGCTCGTCTCAACGGCCTTGAGGCGATTGCCTTCGACGATAGGGCGCATGATGCCGGTGTCATAGATGAACTTGACGCCGGCCTGCTCCGCCAGTTTCGCCAGCTCCGAGGTGAACATGAAGCAGTCGCCCGTCTCATCACCCGGCAGCCGCAGGCCACCGACGATCTTGTCCTGCGAGGAAGAAAGACCCGGCTCTACCGCAACGCAGGCGTTACGATCGAGAATTTCGTAAGGCACGCCACCGGCTTTGAGAACCTCGACGTCCTTGCCGATACCATCGAACTGCTTCTGGGTGCGGAAGACTTCCAGCGTCCCCTGCATGCGCTGATCGTACTGAATGCCGGTCTCGTCACGAAGCGCCATCAGGCAGTCGCGGCTGTATTCGGCGATACGTACCATGCGGCTCTTATTGACGTTGTAGCGCGCAGCCGTGCAGTTGCTCAGCATCTGGATCATCCAGCGCCAGGCGGCGGGATCTGCGGTGGGGCGAATGATCAGCGGCGCGTGCTCCATGAAGAGCCACTTCAGCGCCTTCATCGGAATGCCGGGTGCTGCCCAGGGAGACGAATAGCCCGGCGATACTTCGCCGGCATTGGCGAAGCTGGTTTCCAGTGCCGCTGCCGGCTGCCGGTCGATCACGGTCACGGAATGTCCGGCCTTGGCGAGGTACCAGGCTGAGGTGACGCCAATGACGCCGGCTCCAAGAATGGTGATGTTCATGCTGGCCTCACAGGTTTCGAGCGATAGTGGAAGAAGCGGCAGCCTGCTTTTCCGGATAGATATAGCGACGGCGATAGCGCTGGCCCAGCCGCGTCAGTATTTCATAGGCGATCGTGCCTGCGTCCTCGGCAATTGCCTCGAGCGTCTGGTTCGGGCCGATGATTTCGACGAGGCTGCCATGGGTGAGCGTGTCTTCGGGAAGGGCGGAGATATCGAGCGTGATGCTGTCCATCGAAACACGCCCGGCAATAGGAAGCCGAACGCCGTTGAAATAAGCGGCTCCTCGGCTGCTCAAAGAGCGCGGCAGGCCATCCGCGTAGCCTGCGGCAATCGTTGCCAGACGGGTATCGGCTTTGGTGCGCAGCGAGGCACCGTAGCCGACGAAGCTTTCAGCCGGCACTGTACGAGTTTGAACCACGGCAACGCTCAAGCCGACGACCGGCTTCATCGGATTGGGATGAACTGCCGATGGCGCGCCCCCATAAAGCGCGATACCCGGTCGCATCAGGGCGTTATGGTAGTCCGTGCCGAGAAAGATGCCGCCGGAATTGGCAAAGCAGACCGGCACGCCGGGAAACTGCTCGGTGGTTTTGCGCATGACGTTAAGCTGCAGAGCATTGGCCTCATGGTCCGGCTCGTCGGCGCAAGCGAGATGGCTCATGATGCAGGCAAGATCGATGGCTTTGAGCATGGCAGGAGTGGCCAACAGCCTTTCGACCTCGTAAGGCGCCAGTCCGAGCCGCGACATGCCAGTGTCGATTTGCAGGGCAGCGGGCAGAGTCTTGCCAAGGACGGCGGCTTGCGCCGACCATTGGGCGACCTGCTCCAGCGAGTTGAGAACCGGAATGATGTTCAGTGCAGAGCAGGAGGTTTCGTTTCCAGGCTGGAGGCCATTGAGAACAAAGATTTTTGCATCGGGCGCTATGTGCAGACGAAGAGACAGCGCCTCATCAATATGAGCGACGAAGAAGTGCCGGCATCCCGCATCGTAAAGGACGGGCGCGACGATATCGGCACCAAGACCATAGGCATCTGCCTTCACCACGGCACTCGTCAGCGCATGCGGCGCCTTGGAGGCAAGCGTCAGATAGTTGTCGCGAAGGGCTGCAAGATCGATCGTCAGATAGCCGCTTGCGCCACCTTGAGCTTTCTGCTGCTGGAGGGTCATGTCCATTGTCGTTCCCTTTGTTCTTTTGGCAACAGAGTATTGCAATGATCCTTGAATTTAAGCAGTGTAAGACGAAGAAAATTCGATAAAATCGTTTTTCTTGCAACTTTGTGCGATCAATCGGAACGAAACCATGTCTGCTCTCGACGCCACCGATCGTCATATCATCCGCCTGCTTCGGCTGAATGCCCGCATCAGCAATGCCAAGCTTGCCGCTGAGGTGGGGCTATCGCCGTCCGCTTGTCTGCGTCGTGTGGATATTCTGGAGAGGGAAGGCGTCATTCGCGGCTATACGGCGATCACCGGAAGTGCCGCCGGTGGAGAGGTGATTTCCGTCATCGTCCAGATCACGCTCGACCGGCAGACGGAGGATTTTCTCAATCGCTTTGAAAATGCCGTGCGGCGTTATCCGGAAGTGCGAGAATGCTATCTCATGACCGGCGGCTCGGATTATTTTCTCCGCGTCGAGGTCGAAACCGCAGGCGATTTCGAGCGGGTCCACAAGGATATTCTCTCCAAGCTTCCGGGCGTCTCACGCATCCATTCGAGCTTCGCCATCCGCAATGCGCTCGCCGCCCCCAAGCCGCGTGCGACGGAGCGCAAATCTTGATCGGGCCGGCCCGTCAGGGCGCCCACCAGCGGTAAAAATGATGAACCGGCCCGTGACCATGACCGACCTTAAGGTCGCGGCCTGCTGCCAACGCACCTTGGAGATAGTCTTTGGACAGGCCGACGGCATCCGTCAACGGCAGACCGAGCGCCAGATGGGCCGCAATCGCTGCCGCGAGCGTGCAGCCGGTACCATGGTCGTTCTTCGTCTCGATGCGCGGCATGGCAAATTCTTGAATTGTCTCGCCGTCAATCAGAAGATCGACGCTCTTTGATCCGGTGCCGTGGCCGCCTTTGATCAGGACAGCCTTCGCACCAAGCGCCAGGATCATCTCGGCCTGTTTCAGCATCGCGGCACGATCGGTGGCGATGCCGGTCCCGGTCAGCAGTGCCGCCTCAGGAAGGTTCGGCGTGGCAAGCGTTGCCTGCGGCAGCAATTCGCTTCGAAGCGTTTCGATTGCCTCCTCCTGAAGCAGCCTGTCACCGGAGGTCGCCACCATCACGGGGTCAAGGACGACCGGTTGGGGCTGGCTGCGCAGTCTCTCGGCAATCGTTCGTATCGTGTCGGTGCGCGAGACCATGCCGATCTTGATCGCCTTGATATCGAGGTCGGAAAACACCGCATCCATCTGAGCCGCAATGATCGTGGCGGAAATATCTTCAACCGCGGTCACGCCCTTGGTGTTCTGTGCGGTGATGGCGGTGATGACGCTCGCACCATAGACACCAAGAGCGGAGAATGTCTTGAGGTCGGCCTGAATGCCGGCACCGCCGCCACTATCGGAACCGGCGATGGTCAAAGCAATGGCGGTCATGGGCGTGCTCCCATCGCTTCATCCACGGCATTGCGAAACGCCTTGGCCGTCGTTGCTATATCGTCCGTGCGGAATAGGGCGGAGATCAGCGCCACCCCATCGGCACCTGCTGCAATCACGTCGGGAACGCGCTCCAGCGTGATGCCGGCAATTGCGCCCACCGGCAGGTCTGGTCGCTCGTTGCGCAGGTATGTCCTTATTTGCTTTAGCCCTGCAAGGCCGACCGGCGTATCTGGATTAACCTTGGAGGTGGTTTCAAACACCCCGCCAATGCAGGCATAATCGGCCGGTGCTTGCGCGACGTGTCGGGCATCAGCCATGGATTTGACGGTGAGCCCGATGATCGCATCGGGACCGAGAAGGCGCCTTGCTGTGTCTGCATCCATATCGTCTGCGCCGAGATGCACGCCATCTGCGCCCGTTGCCATGGCGACATCTAATCGATCGTTGATCACCAGCGGTACGCCGGTGCCTTTCAGGGCTTCAACGATGGCTCTTGCCTGGTCGATCATCTGGCGTGTGGAGGCGGTCTTGTCGCGATATTGGATGATCGTTGCACCGTTATGTGCTGCCAGAGCTGCAAGCTCGGCAAGCGGAGCGATATCGCTGAGAGAGGCGTCGACAATGGCATTCAGCCGGTAATCAATCTTCGTCATGTTCGATCCTCGCATGGGAGAGAATGTCTTCGCTCCTCAGAGTGAAGAGCGCGTCCAGAAAGGCGACTTCGAACGATCCCGGTCCGCTGGCATGTCTGGCCGCGATCTCTGCGGAAACGCCGGTAACAGTCAGAGCCGATGCTGCAGCCAGCATCGCATCCGGCTCGACGGCCATGAAGGCGGCAATGATACCGCCGGAAAGGCATCCGGTTCCCGTCACCTTTGCCATCAGGGCATGGCCGTTGACGATCCGGACCTTGCGGTCGACATCACTCAAGCTATCCACCGCTCCCGTCTGAATGCGCAATGCACCACCGACGTCGCCGATAACCGCCATTTCTGCCGCGTTCCCACGTGTGATCGAGGGGTGCAGCCGGCTCAATTCATGGGCGAATTCTAGCCGTGAAGGGGAGTAGTCGCAATGGACCGGATCGACGATCCAGGGTTTGCCTTGGCGATTGGCGATAGTGACGGCGATACGGATGACCTTGCGGCGCGCTTCGTCCAGCGTCCCGAGGTTGATCGTCAGCGCATCCGTCTTCGTCACGAAGCTCTCGATTTCCTCTTCCGACGATGTCATCGAGGGGATGCCGCCGATTGCGGTGATGCCGTCAGCGGTAAACTTCTGCACCACCGTATTCATCAGGCAGTGGACACGCGGTCGTCGCTCCCGCACAAGAGCCAGAAGGTCTGCCGCTTTTTCTGCGGTGGGAAATCTTACCATCAGCCGTTCATCTCCAGACACGCCGTTAGCGGACCCGGATAAGCATGACGCATGGAAAAGAAAGCTGTGCCTGACGGCGACTGTTCCGTTCCTACGCCGGTATGAACCGGATCAGGTTCAAGGGTCCGGCTCACCGCCATCTCAGCATCGTTCGATGCTCCCCTCGGAATGCCTGACTCTAAATGAGAAATAGAACCTCGTGTCAAGGCGTTTGACAGACCAGTTCACGTCACATGGCTGCAATCGAATTCGGCGAACGACTTTGAACTTCCTGATTGTTGTTGCGTTGAACTGCCTGGCACGGTGTATGCCAACCTGTTAGCGCTTTTGCCATCGGACGGATATAACGACGTTGAACTGCGCTTGCTTGGATGATCCCGTAAATGTCTGACTGGTCTTTAACGTCGCTGCGCCACAAGTATCTGACATTCCCGACACTGCTGCGATCAATACCGGTCGGGGTCGTTTTGGCTGCCGGTATCCTTGCCACCTCATGGACGCATGACCTTTTAAGCGACCATTACGATATGGTGGTGCATACCTATGAAGCGATCGATACCACCAAGGACGTCTTGATCGCGCTTGATGATGCCGAGACGGGACAGAGGGGCTATCTCGTCAGCGGCGACAAGCGCTATCTCGCGCCGTATGAGAAGGCGATGGAGCGCCTGCACCTGCTTCAGAACGATTTGATGACCAGGATATCGGACAATTCCGACCAGGTTGCCCGCGTCAAAGCGCTCGACGCATTGATCGAGAAGAAGCTTGAAGAGCTGAAGCACTCAATATCGCTCTATGATGGCGTCGGTGCAGATGCCGCCCGCACAAATGAAATCGGTTACATGGCTGTCGGAACGATGGACCGCATCCGCGATATCATCGGCGAGATCACCGTTACGGAACACACATTGCTGGACACCCGGCACGCCGAGGTCGAGGCCGATGAATTCCGCATCAGGGTTGTGGCGATCATCGTGGGCCTTGCTTCTTTCCTCACACGGGCTGGCGTCGAGATGTACCTGGCGCGCCGGTATCGTGTGATCCGGTCATAAGGCGTTTACGGAATGCCCAGTTCGCCGATGCCCATCATCTACAAGACCATGAAAATGCGCGTCGCTGTGCTTTACTCGCCTGCCATACCGGGGATCTGATTGACGGTGATCATCTGCCGTATCGTGCGATCCGCCACACGCTCCGCCCGCGCTTTCGATTCATGCTCGTCTTCAGGAAAAGCATAGGTCATGTAGGAGAGCGACGTTTCCAGATCATTGTTGTTATGGCCGAGGATGGCGGCGAAATAGCTGTTCTTCGTCACATTGGCGGGCGCGAAGTTGCGATAAGCGATTTCGGCATAGAGGTGACGTAGCCCATAGGGCTTCGGCGGCTCTTCTTTCGGCCAGAGGTCCTCGAATTTCGCTATCATTGCATCGCGCAGCGGCAGTCTCGCATCGGTGGAAAACTCGTCCACATTCATGCCGAGCCAAAGCTTGCCATCGCTGCTGTTTCTCAGGCGTCGATAGGCCTCGAGCACGATCTTGGCTTGCTCCAGGACCGGAATTTCATAGGTAATGCCGTATTTCGTCCCTTCGCCCTGCTTCGTCTTCGCCTGCCCGTTGAACAGCACGCTCCATTTGGAGACGCCATTGCCATAGGGCGCTGGGGTAAACTCAGCCTGGGTGAAGACTTCGAAGGGACGCCGACCGGTGGTGCCGATCAGGCCGATGCCGATCGTCAGCGGGTCTTCCGAGTGAAGGAAGCGCCGGCAGCGTCGCATCACTTCTGAATAATGTTCGAAGGTGATCAGCGAGCCGTGCTTGGTGGCGATCTTCGCCATTTTGGCTTTGCGCGCGTCATCGTAGAGCTGCGGCGTGCCTGCGGCGATGCGCAGCATGGGATGCTGCTCGCCAAAGGCCTCGCGAATGGCATTGCGATATTTCGTGATGTAGGAGATGACCGTCGCCTGTGTTCTGCCGGTCATGGCGTCCATTTCCCTGTCCCACAGCGCCTGCATCTCTCCCTTGGTGCTGACCCCATTGATAGCGGAGATGAAGTCCGAAACGCGCAGCAGGAAGCGGGGTTTGCGGCCAGCCGTGTTGTGCTCGGCTCTTTCGATCTTCTCCACGATCGACATCGCCACCCCGCTTTGCGGGTAATCGCCTCGCGCTATGTAGGTATCGAGACGCTCGCGCAGCTTTTTCATGTTGCAGATGGCAAGCGGTGTCGTCTTCGGCCCGAAGGCGTCTTTCAGCGCATAGCGGTACTTGACGATGTAAAGCTCAAGCGTCTTGGCGGTTCTGCCGTTTTCGAAATGGAAACGGACCTCGTCGTCCCATAGACGTCCGATTGCTTTCGTGTCGAAGCTGCCGTCGTCCTTGCGCGTTGTTTTGATCTTCTCAACGAAGTCGGCGATGCGATCGGCCAAAATGGGCGTTTTTGTTTTTCTTTTTTCCGCGACGGACATCGATTCCTCCTCAAGTTCTCTTGGGATAGAAAATATATAAATTTTACGCAAGGGCTAATGTAGGGGCGACAGAGGCGGTATTTCTGAATTTAACCGAAAGGGTGGACGGGTGAGTTGGCAGGCTGTGTGAACCAGCGTGGGCCATCGGCGGCCATGTAGATGTGATCCTCAAGACGGATGCCGAATTTTTGCGGATAGACCAGCATGGGTTCGTTGGAGAAGCACATGCCGGCCACGAGCGGCTGCGTGTTGCCGCGCACGATGTAAGGTCCTTCGTGGATTTCCAGGCCAAGACCATGGCCCGCCCTATGCGGCAGGCCGGGAAGAGCGTAATCCGGTCCGAGCCCATGCCGAGCCATGACGGCGCGGGCTGCCGCATCGAGATTTTCGCACGGCGCCCCAAGCTGTGCGGCATCGAACACCGCCTGCTGTGCCTCGCGCTCGATAGCCCAGGCGCGAGCGAAATCAGCGCTTGGCTCGTCCATCACATAGGTGCGCGTCAGGTCGGAGTGATAGCCGTCGATGCGCGTCCCTGTATCGACCAGAATGACGTCGCCAGCCTGCAAAGTCTGCTCCCCGTCGGCGCCATGGGGCAACGATGTCGCTTCGCCAAAGGAGACGATGCAGAAGGAAGAGCCACCCTCACCGCCAAGCTCGCGGTGCTGCTCGTCGATGAAGCGGACGACATCGGACGTCAGCACGCCTGGCTTCATCATGGCATGGGCGCGTTTGTGCACGTCCAGCGTCAGGCTCATCGCATAGTCGATGATGGCAATTTCAGCGCTGGATTTGAGAAGCCGAAGGCCGCGGATCACTGGGCCGCCATCGACCAGACGATCAGGCCCGACCTTGGCGGCAAGGCTGTGATAGATGAAGAGGGGTAGGGCGTCGTCCAGAGCGATCAGGCCGGATGAGCCTGCAAGGCTTGCGACGAGGGCCGAAGGGCTTTCCTCCTCCTGCCACAGATGAACCTCTCCCTCGATATGGGGAAGTGTGTCAACGCGGCTCTGTTCGAAGCCTGGCACGATGTAATGAAGAGCATCCAGGGTGATGAGCGCGCCAAGGAGCCGTTCGCTCTGGTGCCAGACAAGGCCTGTGAAATAGCGCAGACTTTCCGTCGAGCCGAGAAGCACGGCGCTGAAGCCTTGCTCGCCCATCGTCACCCGCAAGCGCTGAAGCCTCTCCTGGCGTTCGGCATCGGAAATGGCAGCGGGCTTGGCTGGAAATTGCATCGTCACACACTTTGGTTGTTACACCCAAAGCATGTCCGCGATGTCTTACAGGTGCGCGTCATGCTTCAGGTCATTGTTCTAGAGCGGTGTTGCGCGTTGAGGTGGTCAGACCCTTGCGCGCAACGCAGCGTCAGAAGCAGTACAAAGGCTGCAGACTGTATTCAAGATGACGGTAGCGCCTGAGACCTCGTTATTTTTGCAGTCGCTGTTTCAGCGAAGCAACGATCTTGCGGGTCAGCGCCTCATAGTCCTCATCGAAATGGTGGCCGCCCTCAATGCCGATCAGTTCCATGCCCTTGTCTTTAAGAGCAGGGCAGGCGCTTTCATCATCATCCGTGCCGTAGACGCATTGGACGATCTTTGGATTGATCTTGGCGAGATCGTTGACAGGATCTTCCGCTCCATCCGAGGATACCCCGAGCCATCCGCCGACGGAAATCTCGTAGGACACCTGGTGGGAAAGCGACAGAAGGCTCATCTGCACCACACGCCCCTTATCCTTCTCCGGCAAGCCGTTATAGGTCGCAGGCAGAATATCGGCGCCGAAAGAATATCCGATCAGAAGAACGTTGTTGACCTTCCATTCCTTGCGATAGGTGTCGATGATCCGCGCGAGGTCGTCGGACACGTCCTGAGGTTTTCTCTCGGACCAGAAGTAGCGCAGTGAATCGACACCGACGACGGGAATACCGTCTTTCTGCAGATAGTCGCCGACATCCTTGTCGATATCGCGCCAGCCACCATCGCCGGAATAGACGACCGCCATCGTATCCATGGTCGGCTTGGCTTCGAGAATGGTAAGCGGCAGGCCGAGCGGGCTGTCGGAATTGGCGGCCGCATCGATCCGGTCCTGCAGAACCTGAATAAGCGCGGTCTGCGCATCATCCGTCACATCCTTGACGTCGATGTCCGCATGCGCCTTCAAAAGCGCGTCGACATGTTCCCGGCCTTTCGCCTCAGCCTTCGGCGTGAACAGCACGGTGACGGGTGCCGGAAGCGGGCCGTCCGTCAGGCCGTAGATGGTGCGGTCGCCGTCCTTATCCTTGGTTGCGGGTGTGCAGAGCACCTTCTTCAAGGGAATGCTCGCCACAGGATCGACCGCGACAGCCTCGCCGATCGTTGCCGCCGGGCTTTGCGCGATCATCGCCAGGACCAGCGCGCCGCCATCACCCGTGCCGGCAATGATCGGAAGGCTGTAATTGGAAACGCCCGCCTTACGCTGGATTTCCTGCGCAAGCTGTTCGATATCGGAGATCATGTAGACGCAGTCGTCGTCGTCTTTCTCGAGCGACTTGATGTATTCCGGAAAATCGATGCCGACGACGGCGGCGCCTTTTTCGAGAAGAGCACCGGCTTCCTTCTGTTCGGTCTCATCCCAGCCATTGCCGTCCGACACCAGGAACACGGTTGAGGTGATGTCGCCATCGGGCAGCAGAATGTGATCGGCGGGGATCATGCCGGTTTCGTATTTTTGAGCGTCCTGTGCCGGCGCATGTGAAGGCAGCAAAACCGCTGCCGTGAGCAAAGCGCCTGTGAGCCGTTTCAAAAATCTCATTTACCGATCACTCCTCTCACGCCGCCGCTGATGAGAACCGTTGTGTCCATCAAAGCCAGCGCGGCGCTGGTGCCGTTCGAGACGGCAACGTAACGTGGCTCCCATTTGGGATGAAATTTAGACTTGAAGGCGCGCAGGCCTTTGAAATTGTAAAACCGCTCGCCGTGCTCGAACAATGTGCCGCCGATACGATCCCAGACGGGGGCGGCATCGCGTTTCGACATGCCGGACAGCGGCGCCATGCCGAGGTTGAACTGGGCATAACCCTGTTCACGCATATGCTCGATGATGCTGACGAAGAGAAAGTCCATGGAGCCACGCGGTGCATCCGGTGCAAAGCGCATCAAATCCACCGTCACCTGGCTCTTGGTATCGGTCATCAACAGGTTGGCAAAGGCAGTGATCTTGCCGTCCTTGTGCAGAACCGCAACCGGCTGAGACAGGATGTAGTCGCGCTCGAAGGAGCCGAGCGAAAAGGTCTTTTCGCGCGTGTTGTGATGCTCCAGCCAGGAATCGGAGACTTGCTTCAACTCGTCATAGATGGCTGGGACATCCGGCGTATCGACAACTGAAAAGGTCAAGCCGTCGCGCGTGCCGCGGCTCAGCGATTGACGCAGATTGGCCAGCTTGCCGCCCTTCAGTTCGAAGCGCTTGAGATCGATCATCGCGAGTTCGCCGAGCTTGAAGGCGCGAAGGCCCGCATCTGTGCAATAGGGCAGCGACGCGGAAGAAATCTGGTAGAAGACAGCACGTCCGCCATTGGCACGCACGGTCTCGACAAATTGCCAGATCAGATCGGAAAATTCGCTCTCGTCCCCGACAGGATCGGCCAGCGCGATCCACGAGCGGCCGCGAATGCCATACATGATGAAGGCGTTGCCCTTTTCCGAGAACATGATGTGCTTGTCGCCCATGCGCACCAGATTGGCGTCCGCTACGTCCTGCTTGGCGACGATATCGGTGGCCTTCTCGATGTCTTCGGGCTGGATTTCTTCCGGCCGGTAGGTGACAGGCCGCAAGAGGCTGAAGATGGCGATGGTCGAAGAGGCGAGAACCAGACCAAGGACGGCGCGAAGCCCGCGCGGCGCTTCCTCTGAAAACTCGAACTGCCACCATAAAGTCTGGCTGTAATCGGTATCGCGATAGACGAACAGGAGGATCGTGGCGGCACCAGCGACGATGACCGCCATCGCAGCAATCCAGGTGGGACCAAGAGCCTGACGCAGAAGCGAGGCGTGGCGGGTAAAGGCGCGCATGTTGAAGAAGAGCGCGACGATGAAGACGCCAAGGAAGATCGCCTCGAAAATCGCGATCGCCTTGATGAGCGAGAGGAACAGGCCGCCTGCGGCCGCCACCAGCGCCACCCACCATGCGCCATCCAGACGCTGGCTCAAGCCGCGGGATGCGACGACGAGGCCGAGGCCCAGGATACTGGAGAGAAAGTGCGCAGCTTCGATGATGGGAAGCGGCACGAAGTTGGACAAAAAATCCAGGTTGCTGTTCGGCGTTGGCGTCACGGAGGAGAAGATCAGCATTGCGCCCAGGATCAGGGCAAAGGCCGAGAGAAGCGAGGGCGCCAGCCGACCGGCGAGATTGCCGATATCGGCCATCACCGGCTTTGCGGCGAACTGCTTCATCTCGGTGATCAGCATCAGGATGATGGCGAAGAGGAGCGGCAGCACGTGATAGATGACGCGGTAAAGGACAAGGCCACCGAGAAGCTGATCGAGGCTGATCGCGTTGCCGAGACCCGCCACCATCACCGCTTCGAAAACGCCAAGACCTGCCGGCACGTGGCTGAGGACGCCAAGGCCGACTGCGGTGGCGTAGATGGCAAAGAAGCTTGGCCAGCCGACATTGGTTTCCGGCAAGAGCACATAGAGGACCGAAGCCGATGCCGCGATATCGAGCGCGGACACCAGGAACTGGCGTGACGAGGTGCGGCTATCGGGAAGGCGCAGTTTCAGCTGACGGATCTGAACGACGCGCCCATTGCGACCGACATAGATCAACGTCGCCAGAACAAGGATGACAATGACTGCGGCACCGCGAAGCCAGATTGCGTCCACGCCCATGATGCTGGCGACGCGCGGCGCAACGATCAAGGTTGCGAGCGCACTGACGGACAGAAGTCCGAGGCCGAAGGACAGGGTGACGAAGGCGATGACGCGGGCGATGTCGGATGGCGTCAGTCCCATGCGCGAATAGGCGCGGAAACGGATCGCGCCGCCGCTCAAGGGGCCGAAGCCTGCAGTGTTGCCAACGGCATAGGCGATGAAGGCCGTGGCGATGACGGAAGGCTTTTTGAGGCGCTTGCCGATAAATTCGAGTGCATTCAGATCGTAGCAGATCAGGGCAGCGAAGCTCAGCGCCGTGAAGAGGACGGCGAGAAACGCCGACTTCCAGCTGGTGTCGAGAAGGGCGACGACGATGTCATCGTAGCGGACCTCGGACGTGAGGCGATAGATCGTCACCGTCATCATGACGAAGACGGCAATGACCGCAAGCGATGTCAGATGGGGTTTGTAACGTTCGAAAAAGCCGCTCAGGCCATCTTCGGCCTCTTCAATCGGCGTGACGTCGTTCTTCTCTGTCATTTAATGTTCCACGAAAGCGAGGCGCAGTTTGCCAACCACAGGATTATGACAGTAATTCGTTGTGGTTTCACAAATACGAAAAATCATAATCTTTGTGAGATTATCTACAGTATGTCGTTTGTCTAAAATGCTGGGAGAATATCGGGTTACGCACCCCAGCTGCGTTCCAAAACTCTTAGCCAGTTGCCGTGACCGATCTTCTCCAGCGACGCCTGATCGTATCCAGCCTTGCGCAGTTCATCGACAAGAAGCGGCAGATCGGAAGCGTCACGCATGGCAGCCGGAATGGTCGTGCCGTCGAAATCGGATCCGAGCGCCACATGGTCGATGCCGATACGATCGACGATGTAATCCACATGACGAACCAGTTCGCGAATATCCGTATCCGGGTTCTTGATGCCATCCTGACGCAGGAAAAGGACGCCGAAGTTGATGCCCACCAGACCACCCGTGTCGCGAATGGCATCGAGTTGACGATCCGTCAGGTTGCGGCTGTGGTTGCAGAGCGCATGGGCGTTGGAATGCGAGGCGACCAGCGGCGCGTCGGACAATTTGGCGATATCCCAGAAACCCTGCTCGTTCATATGCGACAGGTCGATCATGACCTTCAGCTCGTTGCAGGTCCTGACGAGACGCTGCCCCGCCTCCGTCAGCCCCGGGCCGATATCGGGTGAGGAGGGAAAGCGGAAGGGAACGCCGTAGGCAAAGATATTGGGCCTGCTCCAGACGGGACCAAGCGTGCGAAGGCCCGCCTGATGCAGAACATAGAGCGCTTCCAAGTCGGCGTCGAAGGCTTCGACACCTTCGATGTGGAAGACGGAGGCGAACGAACCGCGCGCCATGGCGTTGCGGATATCCGCAGCGCTGCGGCAGACCGCAAGCCCGCCCTTCGACTGCGCTTCGATGCGAAACAGCAGACCGGCCATTGCAAGCGTTGTGGCAAGCGCCGTCTGCTGGGTCGGGGCCAGGAAATCGCCATTGGCATCGGTTCCGCGCGGTGAGGGGATGTAGACGGCGCAAAGCCCGCCCGCCAATCCGCCTTTCTTGGCCTTGGGAAGGTCGATATGGCCGGTGCTGTCTCCCTCGATGAAACGCTCTTCCGGGTTTGAATAACCGGAGAGTTTCAATCGCAGCAGAACATCATTATGCCCATCGAAGACGGGCAGGACGGTTTGATCGGTCATAGGATTGCTTCCAACTGATGTCATCGCGTCTTTGCTCTATCCCCGAGAGTGGGGCAAATGCAATGCAAGAATGGTTTCCGCTGCCTGGTGGAACAAAGAGGACGTGGGTGATGACAATGACGATGGACTGGACTGGCGCTTCGAAAACAGCTGGAGATTTCGTCTCGCATTGGCGCGACGATGAGCCGGGCGGCTGCGTGGTCGGCTTCGATCTTTCCGGCATTCGCTTCGCCCATGCTGGCGGCGTTGAAAGTCTCTCCACCCTTGCGCCGTTCTCGTCCAGGACCGTGGCCCGCTATGCGTCGCTGACCAAACATGTGTTCTGCGCCATGGTCCTCGCCCATAGCGATGTGATGGGTCTTGATGATCCGCTCGGCGAGCACCTGCCGGAGCTGCAGTCCCCGTTACGCGATGTCACGGTCGGCCAGGCGCTGGATATGAGCGGAGGTTTGCCGGACGTGCGTGAGTGCCTCTCGCTGCTTGGCCTGTCGGTCTACAGCGAGACAAAGGCTCAGCCCCTGCTGGACTATGTTGCGCGCCAGACGAGGCTGAATTTCCCCGCCGGTACGGAAGTGTCCTACTCCAATACCGGCTACCGACTGGTCGAGGCTGCACTGGCGCGAAAGGGTTTTCGTTTCGACGACTTCGTGCAAGAGACCGCCAGGCATCTGGGGCTTGCGCTGTCCGCGCCGGATGTCTGGAACAATCCTGTTATCGGCTTGGCACCCGGCTATTGGAAATCCGATAAGGGCTGGCAATTGTCCGCCGCCGGCCTGCATCTCTCCGCCTCCGGAAGCCTTGCCGGAAGTGCCGAGGCGCTCATCGCATGGCTGCAATGCCTGTTGAAGGGCGATCATGGTTTCACCGGCGTGCTCGATCAACTGTCGGCTCCGCGTCCGCTCGCCGATGGCAGGATAAGCGAGTATGGTCTGGGTCTTCGGTGGACGCATCTCGGCGACAGGCGTTTCGTCGGCCACGGCGGATCGCATCCCGGCTACAAGAGCTATTTCCTGCTCGATCCAGAGAGTGGCACGGGCTTCGTCGTCCTCTCCAATCGTGAGGACACCAACGGGTTCAAGATTGCACTTGAGAGCATGGCGACACTGACGGGCTTGCCGCTGCCGAGACCAGCAGCGTTCCTGCCGGATGGTCTCTACGTCACAGAGACGGGGCCTTGGTGGCTGGAGATCAAGGGCAGCACCTGCAGCTTTCTCGATGCCGAAGACACGCTCTATGACGAGGGTGATGGCTGGGTCTCGTCTCGCTCAGCGTCCTCGCCCGTTCGTCTTCGCCTTTATGGAGAAACGCTTGCTGGCGAAGTCGGCCATGCGCCGCGACGGTTTCTACCCGTCGTGCCTGGCAAAGACGTTCCGCCAACGCTTGATGGACGCTGGCGCTCCGACGAGGGCGCGGAGTTCGACATCGCCGCTGGCACCCTAATCATGGGCACTGGGCCCCTTCGCCGGCGCATGCCGCTTATGGCGCTCGGCAATGGGCGCTATCTCTTCACCATCCAAGATGGCCCGTGGACGAAGCGCGTCTGCCTCCACACGCTCGGCGACGATCATGTGGAGCTTGTGACAAGCCGCGCCCGGATGATCGAGTATCGACGGAAATGCGATGGGCTTGGTGCTACCGTTTAAGGGGTGTCCGATTGTTCCCGAAGATTGTGAAGCTGACTAGGGCCAGGATGAATGCTGAGATCGCGCCATAGAGCGCAACCCTTCCTATGCCGTACGACAGCGCCGATTTCGCCAACGTGAGCGAGACCCCGTTGTTCTCGATGGCGGTGAGGTTTCCGGCCGAAACGATATCTGCTAGCGTTCGAAGCGTGGAACCTGAGGGTGCATCGGGAAGCGCACGAAGTATGTAGCCGGATATACTGCTCGACAAGATGAGTCCCATCAGCGCAATGTTGATGGATAGTGAGATCATTCGGGCGCTCATATCCATGCCCGACGCCATCCCGCTGCGTTCCAGCGGTAACGCTCCCGTTGCCGTGTTTGTGACGGGCGTATTGGTCAGGCCTAATCCGATGCCAGCCAAGTCGCAACCCGGCAGCAAGGTCATCCAGCTGGCATGCTCGCTGTTGATCACCAAAACCAAGAGCATGAACCCCGCACCGATAGTGAGGAGGCCAACCGGGATCACAAGTCTCGGACCCCATTTAAGCAATAGCCGCTCGGCAAGCGGCGGAACGACAATGGTTGGGAGCGTATAGGCCAGCACGGTCATCCCTGCAGCGATCGCATCATAGCCGAGCACAGCCTGAAGATAGATCGGCAGATAGATGACGAAGGGCCAGAAGCTCAAATTCATGCCGCTCGACCCAATGATCGCACCAGCGAAGCGACGGACGCGGAACGCTCCGAAATCAAACATAGGTCGCGCGACGCGGATCTCGATGATCACGAAAAGCAGGAAACTCGCAGCGCTTATAGCGAGAATGGTCAATGCAAGAGGGCTTGTCGGTCCAAGCTGCTGACCTTGGGTGATGAGATAGACAATGCCGAAGACGGCTAGCGAGAGCGTTGCCATTCCTCCCATGTCGATGCGTGTCGCGTGCGGATCGACAGATTCTTCGACGCCTTTCTGCGCGAAGACGACGGTTGCGACCGCGATCACCACATGGACAAGAAAAACCCAGTGCCAGCTTGTCAGTGTAATGAGCATTCCCCCGACGATCGGACCAAAACCCAAGCCCACTCCAAAGACGATACCCCACCATCCAAATGCTTTTCCGCGCTCAGCCCCATCCTGGAATTGATGGGATAAAACAGCGACCTGACAAGCGAGCATCGCCGCTGCACTGGTTCCTTGAACAAAGCGGGCTGCGATTAACAGGGGCGCGCTGGTCGCCAGCCCGCAAATCAGCGAAGCGAAGGCGAAGACTGCGATGCCTATCTTGAAGACCCGTTTGCGTCCAAAGCGATCGCCCAACGTCCCCATGGCCATCAGTACGGAGCACATTGCGATCGTATAGGCGTTCATGATCCATTGGAGTTGCTGAAAGTCCGCCGACAGGACTTTCTCGAGCGTCGGCAAGATTGAGGGAATGCTGGTAATTTCAAGCCCTAACATCAGAGCCGAAAGACATACGGCGACGAGCGCGAAACAATTTCTGGATTGTCGATAGGTTGTCATGGTCTGCCCTGCTTTTTGACAATGCAAGGCGCGTCGCATCCATTGGGAAGCGAAGACTGGGCGCGACGGCCTTGTAGATTGATTTGTGTCGAAGCCAATGTGCCGGAGGCTTGACCATCCATCAACTGCATGGCAGGGAATTTCAGTAACAACAAAATATGATGGATGATCGGGATGCTGGAAGTCGATGCCGTGCGGGCGTTCGTGATGATCGCGGACCATCAGAGCTTCACACGCGCGGCGGAAGCTCTTGGTTCTACGCAGGGCGCCGTCAGCGTGAAGCTCAAGCGGCTCGAAGATCGTCTTGGAAAGCGGTTGATCGAACGCACGCCGAGGCAGGTCCGGCTATCGGCGCAAGGCGAAACCTTCCTGCCACCAGCGAGAGAATTTCTCGCTGCCCATGAGCGTGCAATGGCTGCACTAACGGCAGAGCGACGGCGGTTCCGGCTCGGCATTGCCGCTCATATTATGGGACCGGAGATGCCGATCCTCCTCGCCAAGCTGAAGACGCTCGATCCCTGCCTCAAGGTTGAAGTCATGATCGACAATTCGCGTGCGCTTCTCGACTCCTACGAGGAGGGCGCGCTTGATGCAATCATCGTGCGCAGCGATGATGACCGGAGAGGCGGCGAGGTGCTGGGGCCAGAGCATTTCGGATGGTTCGCGTCCGCTGATTTCGAGCATCGGGCCGGCGAGCCATTGCCGCTTGCCAGCCATCCGACCTGCTGCACGGTGCGCGAAGTGGCGACCCGCTTGTTGGACGGCGCATCTATTCCCTGGACGGAAGTGTTTATCGGAGGGACCTCGGCCGTCACTGCCGCGCTTTCTGCTGGACTTGCCGTGGCGGCATTTCCCTGCCGATTGGCAACGCCGGACATGATCGACGTCGGGCATGCGCTCGGCCTGCCGCGCATTCCCTCGCTATCGATCACGCTGCACTCCTCACTCACGGATGCCAAGACGCGGGAAACGCTGCGGGCGATTACCGCAGCCTTCAGTGAACATCGTAAATCCAGTAACCGGCGGATCAGCCTCGCAAGCGCCTGATCGAGAGAAGACGTCTTTAACCCGCGATCGGAATACCCGCTGAGAGCTGCTCGCGAATATAGATATCCAGCAGACGGCGGCTGATCGGGCCAACTTCACCATTGCCGATTGTGTCGCCATCCATCTTGACCACGGACGTGACGAAGCTCGTTGCAGATGTCACGAAAGCCTCAGAAGCGGCTTTGGCTTCTTCCGGGGTGAAAGCGCGCTCTTCCACCTTGAGATCCGCCTTCCTTGCGAGATGAAGAATGGAGCCGCGGGTGATGCCGTGCAGCAGCGCGTTCGACAGATCGCGTGTGACCAGAACGCCCTCTTGCGTGACGATGTGGAAATTCGCAGAGCTTGCTTCGGTGATATGGCCGTTTTCGACAAACAGAACGTCGTCGTAACCTTGGCGATTGGCTTCCGTCTTGCGAAGCGATGAGTAAAGAAGCTGGACGGTCTTGATCTGCCGGTCCGACCAGCGGCCCTCGGGCACCGTCTTGACGGAAAGACCGGTCTTCCACTTCGGATTGTCCAGCACCTTCTTGGTCTGGGTGAACATCACGAAGGTCGGCTCCATGGCTTCAGGAAAGACGAAGTCGCGATCCTGAACGCCGCGGGAAACCTGCAAGTAAATCAGGCCGTCCTCGATGCCGTTGCGTCTTGCGATCTCCTTGTGCAGGTCCAGCAATTCGGCTTCCGCCACCGGCTTGGCGATGCCGAGCGCATCGAGCGATCGTTTCAGACGGGCGAGGTGGCCGGGATAATCGACGAGCTTGCCGTGAATAATCGCCGTCACTTCATAGATCGCGTCGGCAAAAAGGAAGCCACGATCGAAGACCGAAACTTTCGCGTCGCCTTCCGCAACCCATGCGCCATTGAGATAAACCGTTCTGTCCATGATCCTGCCTATGCTTGCCCTATGCCTACCAGCTGTCCTCCCTGTCTGGCATTGCGGGCATCAGTATGCAAGGCTGGCGGTTCAGAACCGGAGGCTTCGAGCCAGTGCGTATAGCAGTCTGAAACGAGATCAGACCGAGGTGAGTGCCGGACGCGCCAGACCAAGATGATCGCGCAGGGTCGAGCCTGTATAGTCGGTTCGGAACAGCCCGCGCTCCTGCAGAATGGGCACAACCAGTTGCGTGAAGTCTTCCAGGCCCTCCGGGAAGAAGGGCGGCATGACGTTAAAGCCGTCGGCGGCGCGGGTTTCGAACCATTCCTGCATCCGGTCCGCGACATCGACCGGCGTGCCGAGCACGATATGGTGCCCGCGTCCGGCAGCCACCCGAAGGGCCAGCTGGCGGATCGTCAGGTTCTCGCGTCGGGCAAGTGCGGTCAAAAGCTCGGCCCGACTGCGCAACTGATCGGAAATGGGCAGATCCGGCAAGGGACCGTCTGGATCGTAGTCTGCGAGGCTGTGACCGATACGCTCTTCGAGCAGCGGCATGGCGCTTTTCAGCTCCGTCCACTGGTCGAGCTCTGCCAGTTTTTCCGCCGCTTCTTTCGACGTGCGCCCAATCACCGGCAGGAAGCCCGGCATGATAGCAACGGCATCAGCAGGACGGCCGAATTTCTCGACGCGTGATTTCAGGCTCTTGTAGAACCCTTGCGCTTCCGCAAGGCTTTGCTGCGCGGTAAACACGACATCGGCGGTACGGGCCGCAAGATCCTGGCCCGGACCGGAGGAGCCGGCCTGGATCAGGATAGGGTGGCCCTGGGGCGAGCGCGGAATGTTGAGTGGGCCTTTAACCGAGTAATATTGACCCTGGTGGTCCAGCATATGTACCTTGTTCGGATCGGCATAGATGCCGCTCTGCTTGTCCTTGATGAAGGCGTCATCATCCCAGCTGTCCCAGAGACCGCGAACCACATCGACGAACTCTTCCGCCACCGCATAGCGCTCGTCATGCGCGGGATGCGACTTCGAGAAGTTGTTGGCCGTGCGGGCATAGGAGGTCGTGACGATATTCCATGCGGCGCGACCGTGGCTGAGATGATCGATCGAGGAGAAGGCTCGGGCTGTATGGTAGGGTTCCCCGTAGGTGGTGGAGGATGTTGCGGCAAGACCGATCTTGTCGGTAACGAGTGCAAGTGCTGCAAGCAGCGTCAGAGGTTCGAAACGGGCGATCGTGGACGGATGGGCATCGACGCCGCTGGTCAAGCCGTCCGCTAGGAATACCATGTCGAACTTCGCCTGCTCGGCGGCTTGCGTGACGCGGCGAAGCAGGTCGAAATTCTCGCTTCCGGCTTCCGCTTTTGGGTGCCGCCAGCCGGAGACGTGATGGCCTGCGCCCTGGAGAAACAGGCCGAGGTGGATTTGTCGCTTGGCAGTCATGGCATACGTCTTTCGTCAGAGGGAGGTCTGGTTGAGCAGGGACAGAAGGCAGGCGAGATCGGCCTCGCTTTCCATGCTGCGAACGAGTTCGGGAATATCGGCGAAAGCCGAGCGCCCTGAAGTCGCATTCTTGAATTTTTGTTCGGGGTCGGTGAGGCTTGGCAAGCCGTCGAAACGACGGTGGATGTTAGTGCCATCCTTGAGCGCGACATCCAGAAGGACGAAGCGTGTGCTGGGATCGCTCGACATGCGCGGAGCGGCATTGTCATGGCGGCGGCTGGCTTTGAGTGCAAGCGCCATAATGCGATCTTCGACCGATCTTTCGTCGAAATGATCAAGTCTCAGCGCCCCATCCAGCAGGGCGGCAGCAAACACATATTCCGGACTGAAACGGGCTTCGATACCGTTTTCCGGCTTTGTGACCACAAGAGCCGCGTCCGCGCCTGGCGGATAGGTGAACGTAACAGCTTCCACCTGATCCGCAGCCAGACCTTCGTGCTGAAGCTCGATGCCGAGGGATGCGACCGGATGACTTGCCGTGCAGCAGGGATAGGCTTTCAGCGTCAGGCCGGGCGATGCTATCTGCCACGGAGCGCCCCAGTTTTCGGTCGCCAGTTCCGGCCGAGAGGCACCGAAGCCGTAAGCGGAGTAGAAACCGGTTGGGTTGTCGAGAAAATCGGGCGCGCCGCTGAAGCCAGCCGCCGCCAGCCGGGCAGCAAGCAGGCCGGAGCGCGCCGCCATTCCGGCATGGTAGGGCTTGGCATCGAAGCCGAATTGCAGGCGCAGGCCGGAGGCCTGGGTTGCGGCAAGCCCAAGCGCGATCGCGGTCTTTTCGGAGGCAGCGCCGGTGAGATGGCTGATGGCAGCGGCAACGCCGATCGGGCCAAGCGTAGCGGTTGCGTGGAAGCCATTTTCGTAGTGCCTGGAACCGAGAGACAATCCGAGCCGCGCCATTGCTTCCAGCCCGACGATGTAGGACGCAACTAGGGCTTCTGCCCTTACGCCCTCATCGGCGACGAATGCCAGGAGAGCTGGTAGAATGACGGTGGTCGGATGGCCGCGCACGCTGGAATGAACATCGTCATAATCCAGTACGTGGCCCGCGTAACCATTGATGACCGCAGCCGTGAGAGGGTTCGTCTTTGCGGCTCTGCCGATGAGGATCGCGTTGCCTGGAAGATCGACGCCCACTGCCTTGGCGAGGATATCCGTTGTACGGTCATTGGCGCCGGCGATGGCACATGCCAGAAAATCGATAATCGCTATCCGCGCGGCTTCCATGGCCGCACTATCCTGGCGGGGATCGGCGTTGCTGATTGCCGTGGCAAAGGCTTCGGTGACAATGGCCTTGGACATGGTCAGATCCCTTCGCCATCGCGAACGGAGCGCCCGCCGGAAAGACCGCCGACAAATTGGCGGATGCGGGGATTTTGCGACTCGTGGAAGATGTGCTTCGGCGAACCGTGCTCCACCACCCGGCCATTTTCAGTGAAGATGACTGTATCGCTGATTTCTTCGGCGAAACGCATCTCATGCGTGACCAGAATGCTGGTCATCCCATCGCGGATCAGGTCGCGGATGACCCAGAGAACTTCGCCGACCGTTTCCGGATCGAGCGCCGATGTTACCTCGTCGAAGAGCACAAGCTCCGGCTTCATCGCCAAAGCCCTGGCAATCGCCACACGCTGCTGCTGGCCGCCCGACAACTGGCCTGGATAGGCGTCGGCCTTTTCCGAAAGTCGCACCTTTTCCAGCAACTCGCGTGCAAGCTTGACGGTCGCTCCGCGGTCCGCGCCTAAGATGCGGGTCGGTGCCAGCACAATGTTGTCGAGCACGGTCAGATGCGGGAAGAGATTGTACTGCTGGAAGACGATGCCGACGCGCTTGCGTAGCGCGATGCGTTCGCTTTCCTTTGTCAGCTCATCCACGCGCGTGCCAGCCACGGTGATGCGGCCCTTCTGCGGCGTGACGAGCGCGTTGATGCAGCGAAGAAGCGTCGACTTTCCCGAGCCCGAGGGGCCGATGATCGAGACGGCATCGCCCTTGTTGACGGTGAGATCGATGCCCTTCAGAACCTCGGTCTGTCCGAAGGCGAGATGAACGTCCTCCAGTTTTACGATCGCGGTGTCGGTGGATGTGGTCATGATCGAAATCCTTCAACCCGCATTGAAGCGCTGCTCGAGGCGGCGCGTCAGTCGAGAAAGCGGGTAGCAAAGCGTGAAAAAGGCGGCCATGACCACGACATAGGCGATGACGGTGAAGTCCAGCCGGCGCACGGCGGTGCTGGCATCGGTCGCGGCGTGCATGAGTTCGTGAACACCGACGAGCGACGCAAGTGATGTCCCCATGGCAATCGAAGAGGCGACATTCATCCAGGGCGGCAGAGACCGTCTGATGCATTGTGGCAGGATGACGAAGCGCAGCGCCTGTAACCTTGAGAAGCCGAGCCCCTTGGTTGCCTCCCACTGCGTTGTCGGAATGGAAAGCACTGCCCCGCGCGTAATCTCGGCAATGTAGGCGCTAGCCAGGATGCCGAGGCCGATCACCGCCTTGATCCAATCTGGAAAGGGCAGGTAGTGGCCGAAGGCGACGATCTCGAAGGGAAAGATGTAGGTGGTAGCGAAGATCAGCACGAGTGCCGGCGCATTGCGGAAAATCTGCACATAGATCGCCGCCGGCCAGCGGATGAGCCAAAGCGGCGCCAGTTGCATGAGGCCAAGAAGCACACCCGCCACGGTCCCCAGCGTCACAGCAGAGAACGTGATGACGATGTTCATCCAGAAGCCGGAAGCGAGATAGGGCACCCACTTCACCAACTCGGCACCAAGTGTGGGATCGAGCAGCGACCAGATGACCACCAGAAGCGGCATGGCAACAAAGCCGATATAGCGCAGAATGCCGCCGCTGGACCCTGTTTGTTGTAAGGTGACTATACTCATAGCCCATACCCCGGAACTGCCAGCTTGCGTTCTACCCATGTGCCGAGGCGGGCGATGAGGAAGTTTATCAGGCTGAAGAAGGCGAGCAGCACGATCATCAGTTCGACGACATTGTCGCGCTGCGTCCAGACCATGATGGAGGCGTAGGTGATTTCGCTGACCGCGATCGCGTTGCCGACAGTCGTCGATTTGACGAGGCTGATCAGCCCATTGACGATCGCTGGCAGCGAGGAGCGGAGTGCAAGCGGGATCTGCACATAGCGGAGAATTTCGAACTGGCTGAAACCCATGCCTCGCGCGGCTTCGATCATCGATGCGGGAACCGCCTCGATGCCGCCTCGGATCGCTTCCGCATGCAGGGCTGCGACATGCAGTCCCACCACGGCAACCACCCAGAAAAATGGTGACAGCGGATTGTTGACCGCACCCCCGACCATGTTGGACACGACGGTGTTGAGCACGAGGAAGCTGAACATCAACTGCACCAGCGTCGGCGTGTTGCGGGTAAGCTCCACGAAGGCGCGCACAGGCGTCGACAGCCAGGACCTGCCAGACGTCAGGCAAGCCGCAAAGATGACACCGAAGCACAGGCTGACCGGAATAGTGACGGCTACGAGATAGAGGGTCGTCAGAAAGCCGTCGCGCCAGATCTGCGCTTCATAGCCGGTCAGGAGAAATTCGTAATTGAGACCCAGCCTGCCCGTCAGATCGACGAACAGGCTGGTCGGATTCATGTCTTGCATGGAGCGCTACCGCTGCCTTCCGCTTACTGCGCGGCAGAAAGCTTGGTCTTTTCTTCCTCGAGATACTTGGTATTCAGCAGGCGGTTCGCTTTGGCCATTTCAAGCAGCTTGCCGGACGCGTGAAGCTTTTTGACGCTGTTGTCGAGCGCTGCCTGCGTGTCGCTTTCGCCCTTGCGCAGCCAGATAACGGAGTCGGAAGGGATGAGCTCGGTTGGGAAGGGGATGGCGTAATCCTTCCATTCATCGGCGCGGTCCACGAGAAGAAGGCCGACGGTTGCGCCCACATGCACGGCTGCAACGCAGTTGCCGCCCTGAAGTGCCAGAAGCGATTCTGGCTGGCTTGGCAGGCCCTTGACGATTGCGCCGTATTCTTCCGCCAATGGCTGTGCATAGTTGGATCCCTGCGAAATGCAAACCGGCTTGCCTTTCAAATCGGCCCAGTCCTTCAGTCCGCTATCCTTACGCACCACCGCCGCGCCGCCAGCGCGATCATAAGGGGTCGGAACGTAGTCAAGAATCTTCGCGCGATCTTCCGTGTACTGCATATTGGCGATCAGGATATCGACCTTGCCCTGCTGCAGGAACTGAACGCGGTTCGGCGGTGTCACCGTCACGGTCTCAAGTTCGACGCCGAGATCGGCCGCCAGGGCCTTGGCGAGATCGACATTGTACCCCTTCTGCTCCTGCGACGCCGGATCGATGTAACCAAATGGCGCGCCGGACAAGATGACGCCGACAGTCAGCTTGCCGCGGCCCTTGATGCGATCAAGCGTGGCATCCGCGGAAGCCTCAGTCGCTGCCAGTGTCGCAAGTGAGATGGAAAGGGCGAAGACAGCTTTGGTGAAGGCTTTGACGAACATGGGAGGCTCCTATTTCGCCGCGAAACATAATCGAACGGCCAAGGCCTCACGAGGAACGCCATTCTTCATTTTAGCAAGAATGCAGAAAAGCGTTCTTTCTTCGAGCGGCGCCTTTCGCAACGCTGCCCCCAATCAAGCGGCTGCCGTCAGATACTCAGCAGTTCGCGAAGGCTTTCCACGATCAGGGCGTGATCCTCTATATCGGGGAGTCCACTGACGGCAACGGACCCGACGAGCGTACCGCCCTGCAGGATCAGCGGAAAACCGCCGCCGCTTGCCACATAATCAGTCACGGGCAAGCCAAATTTCGCATTGAAGTCATAGCCCTTGGCCTCAGCTTCGAGCCGCACGCGAAGAGAGCTGCGGTGGAAGCGGTGCACGACAGCGCATTTGCGACGGGTCCAGCCGAAATTATCGATGGTCGCTCCAGGCAAAAGCGTTGCAAACACCACGTCGTTTCCGTGCCTGACCTCGACGGCCACAGGGTGTTTTCTCTCCGCCGCCTTCTGCCGGATCAGGCTTCCGAGCGTCCAGGCAAAGTCGTAGTGAAATGTTGGAACCTGCAGGGCCGCTTCTTCGGCCTTCACGCTCTCGATCGTCGGCTTGCTATTGTGCATCATCACGTCCTCGGGTCGACGCTTTCGCGCTCAAGATGGGGGATTGAATAGGAGGAGCAACCGCATCAGACAAGCCTTTTCGGCGACGGTTGTGCTGGAGGACTGTCCTGAGAATTCCCGTGAGTGCGGGACGAGGAGGAGCACATATATTTCCAAGCGCTCCACGTCATGCAAAAGGCGCGACCTTCTACCGCAAATATCGAAAGTGAGGCCGCTTTTGCAATATCATCAGCTGCCCCAAATACTTATGGGAACAAAACAATTTATTCGGAAGTTGTAACATATATAATTAATGCGTGGTGCCACCATGAACACACAGTCTCCATCTTATTCCACCGTCCCCCTTTCGTCAGATGACCTGGAAGAGGTCAACCGTTTCCTCAACGCCTGGTGCGAAGAAAACGGTGTCGACAAGACTGATGGAAGAGCACAGGAAGTTGCCTCGGCGCTTATCGAATGGTATGCGACCAGCCCGAGCTATCGGCACAAATCCAAACTGGAGCACGCGCCGCACCTGCCAGAATCGGACAAGATTTCGGCTCTACTCAACCAGTTGAAGTGAGACGGGCCTTTCGAGATACGTTCTGTGCATAGGATAGCGCGTGGCGAGAGATGGAAACACCGCCACCGGTGAGACGGTCGTCATAGCTTTTCTGTCGCATAAAGTTTGTCGTAGTCCGCAAAAAATGAACGGGCCACGTCGTCGAAGCAAAAGGCGGCCCCTAGAGGCCGCCCCCGCTTTATCAAAAGATCAGTCGCGATGCTCTGGCATCTCCTTGAGCTGATCCTTCGTCCAGGAGGTCACGGCATGCACATCGCCGTCCTCGTCACGCATGAAGTCCAGATCCGAGATGGAAACCGCAACTGGCTTCGCGCCGATCCCGAGAAAGCCACCCACATCGATAATCACGCTGCTGCTCTCGCCGATACCATGGACGTGGTCAACCTTTCCGACCTTGTGATCGTCTGCTCCGTAGACCGTGGCTCCTGCGAGCACGGAGGGTCTCAGTTCATCAACGGTGAGGCGGATGTGATTGCTATGATCCATGATGTTTCTCCTGTTGTTGGCACCAGGATAACTCGTGGATTCCGCTCCTGTTCCGAGGAAATTTGTGTGAGCGGGTGTATCACGAAATCAACGTGCACCGCTCTGTCTCAACTAAAACGCGGCGCTCGTAGCTTCACACGCTCATGCGCGGCGACGATACCTGCGGTCGGCAATCTAAGGATCCAGCCCAGCGCAGCGGGCTGTGTTGCGAATATGCATTTCCATCTCCGCTTTCGCCAAGTTTCCGTCGTTGAGACGTAGAGCCTCAATGACGCGGCGATGCTCGGCAATTGATTTGCGCATCCTGGCTGGATCCGTAATGGGAATGGGTTGCCGCTGGGTCTCCGTGATAAGTTCACGGACAGTCTGGTACAACGCCTGCAACATCACATTCGAGCACGCGGATACGATCGTCGAATGAAACTGCAGGTCGGCTTCGACATTGGAGATGACATCCTGCTTCTCCCAGGAACGCTCCATCGTCTCGGTGGCCTGCTCCATTTCGTCCAGTTGGCGCTGAGTCAAGCGACCGGCGGCCAGTTTCGCGATCTCGCCTTCGAGAAGTGCGCGTGTTTGGAACACATCGAAAGCGGAATAGCTTTGCGAGTACCGCCACGGCGCCATATTGGCAGCGGGTCCCGCAGAGCGCTCTGCTGGAGCGGTGACGAAGGTTCCGCGTCCTGCTTCCGTCTTTACCATGCCAAGTGTCTCAAGGGTCAGCAAGGCTTCGCGCAGCGACGCGCGACTGACGCCGAACTTTTCCGATAGCTCGCGCTGGGACTGGATTTTTTCGCCGGGCTTGAGCACGCCGCTCTGAATCATAGTCTGGATTTCGCGCGCCACTGTTTGTGGCAAAAGCGTTTTGTTCAGCATCCTGCGCGCATCCCTCTTTTTCTTAATCAACGTCTATTTTCAACACAACAGCTTGCCAAGACCGAAAGTCCATGCTTGTTTGGTCTAACTGGTCCGACCAGTTAGACCACAATGTGTGATCGTGTATCAAATAACAAGGGGAACACTGATGAAACGCATGACAGCGAGATTTTTAACCGCTTCATTGGCTGCCGGTATCGCTCTTATGAGCATGCAAGCAGCGCGCGCCGCTGATTTGACTGTGGGCGCAAACATCGGCAACGTGCCGTGGGAATTCCAGGACGCCTCCGGCAAAGTCGTCGGGTTCGAAGTCGACCTCGTCAACGAGGTCGCAAAGCGCCTCGGCAAGTCGGTCGAGTTTGTAAACACTCCATTCAATGGACTGTTCTCGGCGGTTCAGTCGGGGCGCATCAATATGGCGATCTCTTCGATTACCATTACGCCAAAGCGTCTTGAATCGGTATCCTTCGCGCAGCCATATTACGACAGCGACCAGTCGCTCACGGTGACAGCAAAGTCCGGAATCACCGGCTTGAAAGATATGAATGACAAAGTGGTCGGTGTTGACACTGGCTCGACCGGCGACATGTGGGCTGAGAAGAATAAGGCCGAATACAAGTTCTCCGACATCCGGCGGTTCGAAGGACTTTCTCCCGCTATGCTCGATCTTGTTGCCGGCCGCATCGATGGCTACATCAGCGACATTCCAGCTCTCTTGTACTATGTGAAGGACAAGCCAGAACTGAAGGTGGTCGCCCGCATCGAGACCGGCGAGAAATACTCCGTTATGTTCAACAAGGGCGACCCGCTTGCAGAGCAGGTGAATGGCGTCATCACCGAGATGAAGAAGGACGGTTATCTCGCCAAGCTTCATCAGACTTGGTTTGGAGCGCCTGCGGAAGAGAAAACATCGACCGTGACGGTCATGGACATGCCAAAACTTTAACAGCACCACAGCCGCCAGCGGGTCTTAGATCCGCTGGCTTGAGGGAGCCTTTTCGGCATGAATCTCATCAACACATTCTTCAATTACGATGTCCTGCTTCAAAGCCTTCCGCAACTGATGTGGGGACTGGTCGTCACGCTTCAGATTGGCATCGTCAGCATCGTCGCCGGTCTCGTTGGTGGCCTTGTGCTTGCGGTTACTCGGCTTTACGCGCCACGGGCAATCGTGCTGCTCATCCGTGTCTATGTGGACGTCTTCCGATCCATTCCCTTGCTCGTTCTTCTCATCGTCATTTATTACGCGTTGCCATTCGTCGGGATTAGGCTCTCGCCGTTCTTTTCGGCGGTCACAGCGCTCTCGCTTGTTTCGGCGGCCTATACGGCAGAGATTTTCCGTGCAGGCATCGACGCCATACCGGTCGGCCAGTTCGAGGCTTCGGCGGCTCTCGGTCTATCCAACCGGCACACAATGGCGGACATTATTCTCCCTCAAGCCATTCGGATCGTTATTCCGCCACTGACCAACAATTCCATCAATGTCCTTAAGGATACGGCCCTGGCGTCGGTGGTCGCCATGCCTGATCTGTTAAAGCAGGCGACGCAAGCGCAGGCCCTGAGCGCCAATCCCACGCCCTTGATTGGTGCGGCTCTGATCTATGTCCTGCTGCTCTGGCCCATGGTGGCTGTCGTTTCCCGACTCGAAGTGCGGTTTGGTGCAGGGAGACGTAGATGACTGATCAATCCAAGAATTTGATCCGCGTCGAAAGGCTATTCAAGGCTTATGGTACATATACCGTGCTACACGGTATTGACCTGAATATCACCGAAGGTGAGGTCGTTTGCATTATCGGTCCATCTGGGTCCGGCAAGTCGACCTTGATCCGATGCATCAATCACCTGGAGGCTTTCTCGCCTGAGAGCTCCATCACCGTCGATGGCGTCAAGGTGCGTCCCGGCAAGGATCTTGCCAAAGTTCGTGCCGAAGTCGGCATGGTATTTCAGTCCTTCAATCTTTTTCCACATATGACGGTGCTTAAAAACGTCATGCTGGCGCCGATGCGTGTGCGCAGGCTTGGCGAAGCGCAGGCGGCTGCGAAGGCGAAAGACCTGTTGGCCCGTGTCGGCATTTCCGAACAGGCGGAGAAGTATCCTGGGCAGCTATCCGGCGGGCAGCAGCAGCGCGTGGCGATTGCGCGTGCTCTCGCCATGGAGCCGAAGGTTCTTCTATTCGACGAGCCGACATCGGCTCTCGATCCGGAAATGGTGGGGGAAGTGCTGGATGTCATGCGGCGTCTGGCCGGGACCGGTGTCACCATGATCGTCGTGACGCACGAAATGGGCTTCGCCAAGCAGGTGGCCGACCGCGTCATCTTCATGGATGGCGGGAAGCTGGTCGAGATGGGTACCCCTCAGCAGATATTCGACAATCCCCAGGAAGAAAGAACGCGCAGTTTCCTGCGCGCGGTACTCAACCATTGAATTATGTCTGTGGAGGACACACCATGAACGATAAGCCATCGCTCGATCTGGAATTCGTGCGAAGCCAATTTCCCGGTCTGGAACGAGGCTGGACGTTTTTTGACAACGCTGGCGGTTCGCAGATCCTGCAGGGTGCGATCGACCGTATCAACAGCTTCCTGATCGAACGCAATGTCCAGATCGGCGGCTCTTATGAGGTGTCGCAAAAGGCGGCGGAGGCCCTCTACGAAGCGCGCACCGCCGCCATGCACCTTGTCAACGCGACGCGGCCTGAAGAGATCGTCTTTGGAAATTCGACAACTGCGCTTCTGCAAAACCTGGCGCGCGCCATGGAAAGCCAGCTTGAGCCCGGCGACGAAATTATCGTGACCGTGAGTGACCATGAATCCAATATCGGTCCCTGGGATCGACTGCAGTCGGCGGGCGTGATCATAAAGTTCTGGCCGCTCAACAAGAACACTTTGAGCCTTGATCTGGCAGATCTTCAGCCCTTGATGTCGAAGCGCACGCGGCTAGTCTGCATGACGCATGTCTCCAACATTCTTGGGTCGATCAACCCAGTACGCGAGATTGCCGACTTCGTTCATGCGCAAGGCGCCCGGCTATGCGTGGACGCGGTGGCTTACGCCCCCCACCGTCTCGTTGACGTTCGGGCTTTCGATGCGGATTACTACGTCTTCAGCCTCTACAAGACCTACGGGCCTCATTACGCGCTCATGTATGGGAAATATGATTATCTCCTCGAGCTCGATACGCTTTACCACTACTTTTACGGCAAGGACAAAGTTCCGGGAAAGCTCGAGCCTGGCAATCCCAATTATGAGCTTGCCTATTCCACCTGTGGCATCGTCGACTACCTGACGAAACTTGGAGAACACGCCGGGGAAAAAAGCAGTGTTCGTAATCGGATCGCAACAGCGTTCAAGGCAATCACCGCCCAGGAGGACGCACTGACCGAAAGGCTGTTGTCGTACTTGCGATCGCGAAACGACTGCCAGATCGTCGGGCAGAGCCATAATGGAGACAGTTCCCGCGTTCCCACGATTGCTTTCCGCTTCGATGGCCGCGACGCAGCTGAGATATGCCGCGCGATGGATGAGCATCATATCGCAATGCGGTTCGGAGATTTCCACTCGCGCCGTTTGGCCGAATATCTTGGCCTCACCGACCAAAGTGGCATGCTGAGAGTGTCCATGGTGCATTATAATACCTTGGAAGAAGTCGATCGCTTCACGCAGGCTCTCGACAAAATTCTTTCCGGCGAAACGGGTTTTGCGAAAGCAAGCTGAGAAAAGGACGGCGTCGATGCGCTTCGATACAATCATCCGTAACGGAACCGTGGCGACCGCTAGCGATACCTTTGTCTGCGACATCGGTATCCTTGATGGAAAAATCGCGACCCTTTCAAGCGGGCTTAACGATGCAGCGGAGATCATCGACGCCGCGGGCCTTTTCGTGTTGCCGGGCGGGATAGACAGCCATGTTCACCTTGACCAGCCGTCCGGCGAAGGCATCGTCATGGCGGACGATTTTGAAAGTGGAACACGGTCGGCAGCCATGGGCGGCAATAGCATGGTGCTGACCTTCTGCATGCAGGAGAAGGGGCAGACATTGCGCGAGGCCCTCAAGGCCTACCACGCCAAGGCTGAGGACAAATGTTATACCGACGTTGCTTTCCATCTCGTCATCACTGATCCGACCCCCGAGGTTTTGGGGCAGGAACTGCCGGCGCTGGTGGAAGCTGGCTATACGTCGCTGAAGGTCTTCATGACCTATGAGGGGCTTCGGCTGCGCGATGATCAGATACTGGATACGCTCGATGCGGCGCGCCGTACCGGAGCGCTCGTCATGGTCCATTGCGAGAATGAAGATGCGATCCGCTATCTGATTGGACGCCACGAAGACGAAGGAAAGCTTGCTCCCAAATATCATGCGACGACGCGGCCGATTGCGGCCGAGCGTGAGGCAACCCATCGGGCATTGTCGCTTGCGGAGATCGTGGATGTCCCAATCGTGATCGTTCACGTGTCCAATCGCGAGGCGATGGAGGAAATTCGCAGAGCCCGCATGCGCGGCCAGAAAATCGCCGGTGAAACCTGTCCGCAATATCTGATGCTGACAGCTGCTGATCTCGATCAGGATGCGCTGGAAGGCGCAAAATACGTCTGTTCTCCCCCACCACGTGACCAGCAAAGCCAGGATGCATGCTGGGAAGGTTTGGAGCAGAATGTCTTCGATCTCTTCTCGTCCGATCACTGCCCATTTCGCTATGAAGACGCCGAGGGGAAGCTGAACGAAAAGGGAAAGCGGCATTTCCGCTGGATACCAAATGGCATCCCAGGCGTTGCCACGCGATTACCGATCCTGTTTTCCGAAGGTGTGATGAAGGGGCGTGTATCGCTCAACCAGTTCGTTGCCCAGACATCGACCAACCACGCCAAGCTCTACGGGCTCTATCCGCAGAAGGGCACAATCGCAGTTGGCTCCGATGCCGATCTCGCTCTATGGGACCCGGAAAAGCGAGTGACAATTGTCAATGATCTCTTGGCGCACGGTTCGGATTATACGCCTTACGAAGGTCTTGAGGTGCAGGGATGGCCCATCCGCGTGCTGCTGCGCGGCAAGTCGATCGTCGAAGAAGCCGCTCTCAGCCCTGCGCCGACCGGGGGCAGATATATTCCTCGCACGACCTCGTGCCTCGTAAAGAAATGATACTTTTTGGGAATGAGCGGAGCGGTCATCCCATAGCGGACATCGGGGGACCGCTCACCGGAAAGGGATTCAGCTTGCGTCTTTTCACGCGCATCGAGCCAAGCTATTTCGGCGGCGAAGGTTCACTTCCCAGCGTGAGCAAGGTGTCTTGCTCGAGTGTCATGTCAAATTGGATTGAAATTTAAGCGCCAAACACTGCTTTGATCGTATCGTCGTGATGGCTTCCCCGCTTGGTCATCAATGTCACATTTCGCAGAGACGGGACGCGGAAAGTTTCGGTTACATCAGGTATTCAGGCTGGTAACAGGTACATTCAGTCTCAGGCATCGAGCGGAAAGGACCGACAAGTGGACTTCATGAAACTGCTGAAGTCGCTCGAAGAACTTCTCTACGAGCTCGTGGCATGGCTGGTGTTTTATCCTCTCACTATGTGGAGATCGGTGATCACGCCTCTCAGGATGATGCGGTATGCGGACATCGAGCTCTCCGACAGGCTCGACGACCAGTACGACGACACCCTTAGCCCGCCCTTGTTTCTCTTGATCACCCTGCTTCTTTCCCAAGGGCTCTCCAATGCTCTGCCGTCGGTGTACGATACCACGCAGGCAGCGCGCGAACTTGGGTCTGGGTCTAACCTCCTGATTGCGCGCGGAGTGATCTTCGGAATTTACCCGCTTTGTATGGCGGTAACGTTGCTGCGATCGAAGGCATCAAAAATCACTCGCAATTCGCTGCGTCCGCCGTTCTTCAGCCAATGCTATGTCGCTGCGCCTTTCGCCTTTTTCCTTGTGCTGGGGTTTGATTTCATCAGCATGCCTGAAGAGCATGGGGTGCTGGTGGGTTCGTTTACCGTGGCTTTTGCAATGATCTGGTATGCTCAGGCACAGGTTCGATGGTTCATGCACGACCTTAGGATCGGAGTACAAAGAGCGACCGCCATATTCCTCGCGGCATTTCTGTTTGCCACTCTGGCGGCGCTTCTCGTGGCTTTGGTGATTACCTTTGATGCAAGAAGCATAGCTACCTCGGTTTGATCACCGAAGGCGTACTTTCCTGACACGGCGACTTTGCAAAGATTCGTGCATTGGACTGCTGCAATTCCATGATGCGTGCTGAGCTAGTATTGGCGCGGCGGTGACCGCCGATCGCCGATCGCCCGGAAAATAAAGTCGCAGACGATGAGTTTCATCATTCCAGCGGGCTGCACAGCTGAAAGTCCGCAACACGTCGTTCACCCACCAGCACGTTAAGCTTGATAGCAACAGTTTGAATTTCTGTCGGTCAGAACGGTGAAGGCTCAATGAAAGACGGCTGCCTGGTGGCATCGCCCATCGGCATTTTGGACGCGGGCACTCCAACAGAAAATATTGCCGCGGCGGGCCATGAGGTTGTTGCCCTTGCCTGCCAACTAAAATGCCAGCGCGCGATTTCGCGTGGGCATCACCTGTGGGCTACAGTTCTGGGCATCAGGTCGCCAATGATGCCAAAACGATATCCGGCACGACTAGAAAATCAAGGAATTAAGGGGATTTAGCGAGAATTGGCTGGAGAACCTGGATTCTCACGTGATTTCAATGACTTAATTCAAGATCCTTGAAATTCCCTCTGTTTTCCAATCGCGAGCGACCGTGGATGCCACCTTTTTGCCCTGGCTTTGGGCCTCAGTCAACAGGGCGCTAAAGCGGCAATTATTTCCGGATCGATGCGCTGAACTTTACGCGCAAAAGGGTGGGATATCACGCAGCGCACCGAAGTTGTGCGTGTGGCGGCACGGCGCCCATCGCATGAGACCAATCCGGGTTCTGGTCTCATCAGTCCAAATTTTGGACCGACGAAGGATCGCCTCACAACAAAATCGTCAGATGAGCCAAACTCAGCGGAGAAGCTTCTGCTGCCTCAAGACTTCTCGAGGCGCCGGAGACCGCCAGATCGTCTGGAACGATTCCACCACATTTGTGGCAGTTACCGCAACGCCGGGCAGGGCTACCCAGGCTGGCGTAAGGCGACTGAGGAGAGCGGTTACCGTTGTCGAGGCGGCCGTCTGCCCCTGCCGGAATGGCTGCTGGGCGGCAATTGTTACAATTGGCCCGCCGCCCGAGAGGCTGATGGCCGCCTCCTTGCCGAGGTCGACTGTGGCGATCGGAACAGACAGGCCAGCGGAGACGAGAGCCGCGGCCGCCGCGATGGCCGGCGTATCCCAGACCACGAACAGCCCTTTTAGGTCCGGAAGCTTTTTTGCTAACGCCGAAGCCGTCGCGCCCGCCTCCGTGAGGGAAGGGAATCGGGCGACATGCAGGTGGTGGCGCGGTCGGTTGATACGCATCCATTTCACAAAGGCGATCTCGCGCTCGTTGGTCGCGAAGAAATCCGATTCGTAGCCGAGCACACCAACCTCGGCTTCCTCGCCGAGATGGGGCGCGAGACCTTCTGCTGCCATCTTGCCGAGACCGAAGTTGTCTGCTGAAATCAGCGATACGTAATCCTTGCCCGGCAGTAGACCAGTCGGGACATTATCAAGCAGCACGAGCTTGATTCCGGCGGCGGAAACGCGCGCATGGGCCGCGGCGACCTTGGCATTGGCGACCGGGAGCGAAATGATGGCGTCCGGTGCTTCGCGGATCAGACGGTCCAGCGCCTCGATCTGCACCTCGGGCGTGAAACCGCAGTCGACGACATCGATAACTGCCACACCGCAGTCGCCGAGCGTTCCGACGATACCGGCCAGTTGCTGCTTGGCCCAGTCGCTCGCCAGCGTATGCAGGACGATGGCAATGCGTAAGCCCGCAGCCCGTGCCCGTGCCTTGTCCTCAGGAAGAAGCAAGACCCGCTCTGGTGCGGATGCGCGTTCGCCATGGGGACCAAGTCCTTCAATCACCATCGACACGCCTCAAGTTTTGGGCGGCGGCATGACCGCTGCAACGGCTGCGGTCTGCGCCTCTAACCGGCCGCGAAGGGCCTCGAATTGTGGATGCGCTTGCGGGCGCCCTGCCATAATCCAGTCGCGGAGTACGGCTGGCGAGAACAGGCTTTCCGTCGCCACGATAGCAGCCCCGACGAGGCCGGAGGAACTGCCCATCTGTGAGCGGATGATCTGTAGGTCGCGACTGACCAGCGGGTGGGATGCGCCATAGATGGCCTCGCGAGCGGCTGCCAGCAGGATATCGTTGCTCTGAGCGATCGACCCGGAGAGCACGATCAGTTCCGGGTTCAGCATGTTTGCAAGCGTCGCCACGACCTGGCCGATCATACGCCCGCTTTGCGAGAGGATATCGATGGCCGCCGCGTCGCCCATATGCGCCGCCTGCGCCACTTCGACCGCCGTGATCTCGCCGCCGCGCCGGGCATGCTCGGCGAGGATCGGGCTCAAGCCCTTCTCCGCCTGTATCCGGCCGTCACGAATTATCGCCTCCGAGCCGGCCATGGTCTCCAGCGTACCGTGCCTCTCACCCGAACTCACCGGCACGGAGCCGATCAAGCCGACCGCGCCTTGTGCGCCCCGGAACAGCGCACCGTCACTGACCAGCCCGGCGCCGATACGTTTACCGATCTTGACGAACAGCATCGCCCGGTGGCCGACGCCAGCGCCGGAGTGAAATTCACCCATGGTCATGGTCTCGACGCTGGACCGCAGCCAGACGGGAACGTCGAATCCCTCGACCAGTTTCTCGACCAGCGGAAAGCTCTCCCATCCCGGCAGCACCGGGGGTGTGCCAGTCTGAAAAAAGCTTTCGCCAGCGTCGGTCACGACGCCAGGCACCGAGATGGAAATGCCCCATAGCTCGCCGGCGTCCGGCTGCATATCGAGGATCCAGCGAAACAGCATGGTGAGCCGGTCAAGCAGCGTAGAGACAGGTTGCGTCAGGTCCGCTGCCTCGTGATGTTCCATCCTCAGATGGCCGCCGAGATCGGCAAGGCCGACGCCAAGCGCAGTTTGGTCGAGGGTGGCGACGAGGATGCTGCCGCGATTTGCGGAAAACCGCACGAGCCGCGGCGCCCGACCGCCTGTAGCCGTCCCAAGCTCGCTCTCATCAACGAGCCGGAGTTCGGCGAGCGTCCCCAGGCGATCTGCCACCACGGCGCGGCCGAGTTCGCTTTCACGCTCCAGTTCCTGACGGGTCGTAGCCTTTTCCGTGCGCACCAGGTTGAGAATTTCCACAAGGCTGGGCGCAGCCGTTTCCGCCGTGCGCGGACGCCCCTTTCGTCGCGGGTGCATATCGGCGTCCATCTTCGCCGTAGCAGGCATATCTATTCCTTTCACCCGAACCAAGCGGATAAGCCTTGATAAATCCTCACCTTGAGACGTGCAACAACAAACTTTTGTATTAAAACAGCATAAGTTTGCCAATAAATGCATTTTAAATGTTGACATGAGTGGTTTAAGGGCGCAATCAAGGCGATATAAGGTGGAAATGTCTTGAGGAGGAGATGACCATGGAGCGTTGCAAGCTGGCTTATCATGCCAATTGCTGGGGGGAGCTCGGCGGAAGTGCCGTTGGCGTCACCTCGATTACACAGCTCTCTTACCGGACCTTCGGTGACATGAGGCGTGCCTTCGCCGATATTGCAGCGGCAGGATATGAAGGCGTGGAGCTTTTCGATGGCAACCTGCTCGAATTCGCCACGGCGGATATGCGTGCCCTGCTGTCCGACAATGGTTTGAGCATTGTCGCCGCATATGCTGGCGGAAACTTCATCTTCGACGATATCCTTCCGGAGGAGTTGGCCCGCGTGACGCGCGCCGCGGAACGGGCCGCCGAACTCGGTGCTCCGCATCTCGTTGTCGGCGGCGGCGCAAAGCGTTTCGACGGAACGCGGGAGGCGGATTTTCACAAGCTGGCGGCAGCGCTTGATCGGGTAGGGGAAATTGCGAGCGCACACGGTTTGCGCGGCCATTATCATCCCCACCTCTCCACAATCGTGGAGGGACCGGAGGAGGTCGCAAAGATCTTCGGCCTGACGGGTATCGATTTCTGCCCGGACACGGCGCATCTCGCAGCAGCAGGCGGCGATCCTGCGCAGCTTATACGCGATCACGCGTCCCGTATTTCCTATGTCCACCTCAAGGGCCTGCAGCGCGAGCCGTTTGCCTTCACGCCTCTTGATCGTGGTGACGTGCCGACCGACGGCATTATTGCCGCCTTGCGCGAGATCGGCTTTGCCGGCTGGATCTGCGCGGAACTCGATGCCTGGACCGATCCGCTGGAGGGCGCTCGTGCCAGTATGACTTATCTGAAATCGGCCGATCTCAAGAAGGATTGAAGGCCACCGGGGCTATGCCCCATCCACGGGAGGAAACCATGATTACCAGACGCATTCTTTTGTGCTCCGCGACCATCGCGGCAGTGCTGTCCATCGCGGCCCCGACATTTGCCGCCGATCCCGATACCGCGCTCGCCAAGCTGCAGGAATCGGTGCTGTCGAAGGGACCGTCGGGTGAAGACCCGTCGCCCGCCTCCGGCGTCTCGCTGACCGCCGAGGAACTTGCCAAGGTCAAGGCAATGGGTGCCACGGCTGCTATCGTCATGCATTACGGCGGCAATGACTGGTCTCGCGCCCAGATCAACGGCTTGCAGACACAGTTTGCGGCCATGGGCATCAAGGTCATTGCGGTCACGGATGCCGGCTTCAAGCCCGAAAAGCAGGTGGCCGACCTCGAAACCATCATGGCGCAGAAGCCGAACATCATCGTTTCCATCCCGACCGATCCGACTGCGACCGCATCGGCCTACAAGGCCGCAGCGGATGCTGGCACCAAGCTGGTGTTCATGGATAACGTGCCTACCGGCTTCAAGGCGGGCAAGGACTACGTCTCCGTCGTCTCCGCTGACAATTATGGCAATGGCGTTGCCTCGGCGCATCTGATGGCCAAGGCACTCGGTGGCAAGGGCGAGATCGGCCTAGTGTTCCACGCTGCTGATTTCTTCGTTACCAAGCAGCGCTATGACGCCTTCAAGAAGACCATCGCGTCGGACTATCCCGATATCAAGATCGTAGCCGAGCAGGGCATCGGCGGCCCGGATTTCTCCGGTGACGCAGAAAAGGCCGCCGGCGCAATTCTGACGTCCAACCCGAACGTCAAGGGCATCTGGGCGGTCTGGGACGTGCCCGCCGAAGGCGTCATCGCCGCAGCGCGAAATGCCGGACGGGACGACCTGATCATCACCACGATCGACCTCGGCGAAAACGTGGCGATCTCGATGGCGCAGAACGGTTTCGTCAAGGGCCTCGGCGCCCAGCGGCCCTATGATGCGGGCGTCGTAGAAGCCAAACTTGCCGGCTATGCCCTTCTGGGCAAGACGGCCCCAGCCTTTGTCGCCCTGCCGGCTCTGCCTGTCACCCGCGACAGCCTGCTAGATGCGTGGAAGACGGTCTATTCGACCGAAGCGACCGCCAACGTCAAGTCCAGCCTAGGCAACTAAACCGCTTACAGCGCGCGGTGCGGAAAATCCGCGCCGCGCCAGGAGAGCCCCGGTAAGGCGATCGCTGATCCCACCGGCATGTTGAGCAGCGTATCGCTGCACCAAATTAGGAGATACCTCGATGACGAAAGTGATGAACGTCGCCATGATTGGCGGCGGCTTCATGGGCAAGGCGCATGCCATGGCCTATGCCGCTATGCCGATGTTCTTTTGGCCGGCTCCGGCGATCCCGCACCGCAAGGTGATAGTGGATGTGACCGACGGCATGGCCGAGGATGCCCGCCAACGCTTCGGTTTCGAGGAAGCTTCCTCGGATTGGCGCGCCACGGTCAACCGGCCGGATGTTGACGTTGTCGATATCTGCACGCCGAACAATGTCCATGCTGAGATCGCCATAGAGGCGGCAAAGGCCGGCAAGCATATCATCTGCGAGAAGCCGTTGGCTCGCACCGTGGAAGAAGCTCGCGCCATGGCCGAAGCGGTCAAACAAGCCGGCGTGATCAACATGGTGGCCTTCAACTACCGTCGCACCCCAGCCGTTGCTCTGGCGAAGAAGTACATCGATGAGGGTCGGATCGGTCGCATCCTCAATTTCCGTGGCACCTATCTGCAGGACTGGTCGGCGGATCCGGATTCACCGCTTTCCTGGCGCTTCCAGAAGAAGATCGCAGGCTCGGGCGCGGTCGGCGATATCGGCACCCATGTGGTCGATCTCGCGCACTATCTGGTAGGGCCGATTGCGGAGGTCATCGCGCTGACCACGACCTACAACAAGACCCGTCCGCTTCAACAGGGCGGTATCGACAAACTTGGTGCGGCGGAAAAAGCGGCCGACGCTGAACGTGGCGACGTGGATGTGGACGACGAAGTCGTATCCATGCTGAAATTTGCCAATGGTGCGATCGGTAGCCTTGAGGCGACCCGCAATGCCTATGGGCGCAACAATTTCATCACGCTCGAAATCCACGGTACAAAGGGCTCGATCCACTTCAACTACGAACGCCGTGACGAGTTGCAGGTCATGTTTGCGGACGACCCGGCTGATGCGCGCGGCTTCCGCACCGTGTATACCGGTCCGGCGCACCCCTATGGTGGCGGTCTCTGGCCGATCCCCGGCCTTGGCATCGGATATTCGGAAACGAAGATCGTCGAGTGCTACGACTTCTTCCAGGCGATCGCGAAGGGCAAGCAGCCGAGCCCCAATTTTGAAGACGGCCTGCTGACCGAACTTGTCGCGGATGCTTTCATCCGCTCCGGTGAGTCGGGTGTATGGGAGAAGGTGGGATGAACGACAGCGCCGCAGCCGTTCGGATGACAGGCATTTCGAAATCCTTCGGGGGCGTCCGCGCCCTTGAAGGCGTCGATCTCGAGGTGTTGCCCGGCGAGGTTCATGCCCTGTTGGGCGGCAACGGCGCTGGCAAATCCACGATCCTGAAGATACTGAACGGAGTTCATCGGCCTGATCAGGGCACGATCGTCGTCGCCGGACGCGCATTGACGGCTCACACGCCGGAAGAATCACGTGACGCCGGCATTGCCATGAACTACCAGGAAATGAGCCTTATCCCGACGCTGACGGTGGCGCAGAACGTGTTCCTGACGCGTGAAAGCCGCACCGGCACCGGATTGATCGACGATGCGGACGCGGAGCGCCGCGCCGCTGAACTTTTTGCGCGGCTTGAGGTCTCGGTCGATCCCCGCGCCCTGGTCGGCGATCTCGGTGCTGGCCAGAAGCAGTTAACCGAGATCGCCAAGGCGATTTCGCAGGATGCGAAGGTTCTCGTTTTGGACGAGCCCTCGACGGCGCTCGCGGTCTCCGACGTCGAACGCCTATTTGTCTTCCTTCAAAAGCTGAAGGCCGAGGGTGTCGCAATCATCTATGTCAGCCACCGCATGGACGAGATCGCCCGCATCGCCGACCGCGCGACCATTCTGCGTGACGGCCGGCACGTCGTCACCGCGCCGCTTTCCGAGCTACCGATCGACACCATGATCGAGCATATCGTCGGCAAGCGCTCGAAAGGACTTTCGGACGTCGTGCGAGGCTCTTACGTCAGGGGAAAGGTCCTGCTGGAGGTCAGCAATCTCAGCGGTGCGCACAAGCCTGAGCATGTGTCCTTCGCGCTGCACGCCGGCGAAGTCCTCGGCCTGGCCGGGCTTCTGGGTTCTGGACGGTCTTCGCTCGCGCGGCTGCTCGCCGGTATCGATCCTGCTGCAAGCGGCATGATCAGCATCAAGGGCAGGGAGGTCTCGATCCGTAAGCCCGGCGATGCGATCGACAACGGCGTGGCGCTGGTTCCAGAGGCGCGGGCCACCCAGGGCATCATTCCTGCGCATTCGGTGGCATCGAACATGGTGCTCGCGGTCATCGAACGGCTGTCGCGTGCCGGTGTGGTCAACCGCAAGGCCGTGGTCGACCTCACGGACAGGCAGATTGCGCGGCTTTCGATCAAAACAGCGAGCCGCGACCACGCCGTGGCCACGCTATCAGGCGGCAACCAGCAGAAGGTGGTGATCGGCAAGTGGCTGGCCACAGATCCCGACATACTCATTCTCGACGAACCGACAGCCGGAATCGACATCGGCTCGAAGTCGGAGATCATTCGTCTGGTGCGGGATCTTGCCGCCTCCGGCAAGGCCATCATCATGATCTCCTCGGAGCTTTCGGAACTGCTGACCGCTTGCGACCGCATTCTCGTCATGGCGGATGGACGCGTTTACTCGGACCTTCCTCGCGAGGCTTTTGACGATCCGGCAGTGGCGGTGGACGACCCGGCGCATCGCCTGCAGGCAGCGGAGCAAAAGCTCCAGACCGAAATACAGCGGGCGCTCGCAGCCCAGGAGACGATCAATGCTTAAGGCTTTCGCCGCCAACTGGCGCCAGAACATCATCTATATCGGCTTCATCGCCATCTTCGTCGTGTTCGCGGTGACGCTGAACGACAAGGGCTTCCTGACAGCCAACAATCTGCTCAACATCGTGCGCCAGACGGCGATGATCGCTGTCATGGCAATAGCCATCACCTTCGTGCTGTCGGCGGGCGAGATCGATCTCTCGGTCGGCGCGGTGGCAGGCCTGACGACGGTGACCGTCGCCATGGCGATAGCCGTCGGCGGACCTTTTGCAGGCGTGCTGGCAGGGATTGCCACAGGTCTAGCGGTCGGGTCCTTCAACGGCTGGCTGACCACGCGCATCGGCATTCCATCCTTTCTCACGACGCTGGCGATGATGGGCATCGCCAAGGGCGTCGCCATGTGGATTTCCGCGACCGCTGCGGTTCCGATCCTTTCGCCCGGCTATTCGTGGCTGTTCGGCGGTGGCAATCTTGGTCGGATTCCCGTGCTGCTGGTGTGGATGCTCGTGCTTGGCGTCATCGGCCATATGGTGCTGCGGCGCACAGGATTTGGTCGCCGTGTGCTCGCGACCGGCGGCGGCGAAACCGCTGCACGCTATTCCGGTATCGATACCCGCAACATCAAATTCAAGGTTCTGGTAATGTCGTCCTGTGCAGCGGCTCTGGCAGGCATGCTGTATGCAGGGCGTCTGCAATCAGGCCGCTTCCAGCTTGGCGAGGGTGACGAACTCTCGGTCATCGCAGCGGCGGTGCTTGGCGGCACCAGCCTGTTCGGCGGGAAGGGTACCGTGGTCGGTACCATTGTCGGGGCCTTGATGATCGGGCTTATCAACAACGGCCTCATTCTGATGGGTCTGGAATTCAGCCAGCAGTTGATCGCCCGCGGCGGCATCATCATCCTGGCCGTCGCCCTCAGCCAGAAGAAGTCGGCATCATGACCGTTACCATTATCGGAACCGTAACGGCTCGCCCCGAATACCGGGATGAGCTACAGGCTATTCTAAGTCGTCAGGTAGCCCCGACACGGGCGGAAGGCGGCTGCATCAACTACGACTTCCATGTGGATGCGGCAGATGACTGTGTCTTCGTTTTCTACGAGAACTGGAGAAGCCAAGGGCATCTCGACCAGCACATGAAAATGCCGCATCTCGTACCGCTTCTATCGCAGATAGACAGACTGCTGGCAAAGCCGGTCGAGATCCGACACCTGCGGATGATCGGCAACCCGGCCACATGAGCGAGCATTCAGGGCACCGGCCTTCTTGATTAGGCTAAAAGCGGCCTGGTTCTCCTGGCTCCCTTGTCTTCTTCCATAGTGGCAAATGTCGAAACCGACTATATCGGTGAGTACACAGATACGCCCGTCAATTTCCGCGGCGATGTCCCGGAAGGGTTTACGGGGACGGAGAAGTAGCTATCGACATCGGACCAATGTGAGGTACACCTCTGGATAGACGGCAAACGGTCGGCCTCATTGCAAGAAGTCCGCGATGAAGCAGATAGCGGACGACAATACCTGCCTCAACGTAAGCGTGGTCTTTTTCCAATGCAATATCAGTTCGGCGACCAGCATGTTCAGCTTGCGGCCGATCGCCTGCGCTTTCTTATGATCAGAACAGTGAAGGCTCAATGAAAGCCGGCTGCCTGGTTGGCATTTCACGAAGGCGCTTGGGACGCGCGCACGCCAATAGAAGATGTTGCCGCGGCGGGTGAGATTCTCGACGTCGTGGCGGATCGCCATGAGGTTTTGCCCTTGCCTGCCACCTGAGATGCCGGCGCGCCTATTGCGCGTGGGCATCACCTGTGGGCTACAGTTCTGGGCATCAGGTCGCCAATGATGCCAAAACGATATCCGGCACGACTGGAAAATCAAGGAATTAAGACATTTTAGGGAGAATTGGCTGGGGAACCTGGATTCGAACCAAGATCGACGGAGTCAGAGTCCGCTGTTCTACCATTGAACTATTCCCCAATCCGAGAAGCGCCGGGCGCTTTCGTTTGGTGGGTCGTCATATAGATGATTTGGTTGGCTATGCAAGCTGAAAAATGCATTTTTTCCAAAGCTTGTTTTTCGGTTCAGGTCAAAGCCTTGCTTTGGTGGATCTCTGTGTCGAGAGGATCAGGCTGGTTTCGCTGCCGGTGATGCCAGGGACGAGGCGGATGCGGCGGAGAACTGCGTCGAACTCGGTGAGCGTTGCGGCGCTCAGTTCGACGATCAGGTCCCAGCGGCCGTTGGTGGAGTGGATTTCGGAAACCTCCGAAATGCCGCCGAGGGCGCGGATGACGCGGTCGGTGACGTGGCCTTCGATCTCGATCATCATGATGCCGCGTATTGCGTTTTCTACCGCGTCTGCGCGCAGGATAACGGTGTAGCCGATGATCGTGCCGTTGTGCTCCAGCTTCTCCATGCGCGTGCGGATCGTAGCGCGGGAGGCGCCGGTTTCAATTGCCAGATCCGATATGCTTCGTCGTCCGTTGTGGCGCAGAAGCGTGATGAGCTTTTCGTCAAGTTGATCCATGGCAAACCATTTTGGCAGGACTATTGATCAGAATGATAAGCCTAATCAGGAAACTTGCCAATCAGTACTATTCAATCTGCCATCTTAGTGTGGTTTCATGATCAAAAATCGGGAACTGGAGACGACATGATGGACTGCAAGTTGATCGGTGTTCCGCTGCAGATTGGGGCAGGGCAGCTCGGATGCGAGATGGGGCCCAGCGCTCTTCGGGTCGCGGGGCTGAAGGTAGCGCTTGAAGAGTTGGGGCATCATGTCAGCGATCTCGGTAACGTGTCGCCGGCGCCTTTTCGCGATCTCCAGCATCCGAACGCGGCGGTGCATCACCTTCCCGAAACGGTCGCCTGGACCGAGGCCTTGATCGAGACAGCCTATCTCGAAAGTGCAAATGCCATGCCGATCTTCCTTGGCGGTGACCACGCTCTCTCCGCCGGCACGGTTGCCGGGCTGTCGCGCCGGGCTGCCGAGCAGGAGCGACCACTTTTCGTGCTTTGGCTGGACGCCCACACTGATTTTCACACGCTTGAGACGACGAAGAGCGGTAATTTGCATGGCACCCCGGTCGCCTATTACACGGGGAGACGTGGCTTTGCAGGTTACTTCCCGCCGCTTTCGCATCCTGTCGATCCGAACAATGTCTGCATGATCGGCATTCGAAGCGTCGATCCGGCAGAGCGTGCGGCGCTAAAGGATTCCGGGATCACCGTGCATGACATGCGCATGATCGATGAGCATGGCGTGGCCGCGCTGCTGCGGGAGTTCCTGGCGAAGGTCGAGGCGGCCAATGGGCTGCTGCATGTCAGCTTCGATGTCGATTTCCTCGATCCGTCGATTGCGCCAGCTGTCGGCACGACGGTGCCGGGGGGCGCCTCTTTCCGTGAGGCGCATCTGGTGATGGAGATGCTGCATGACAGCGGTCTCGTCAGCAGCCTCGATCTGGTGGAGTTGAACCCGTTTCTGGATGAACGTGGGCGCACCGCGACCCTGATGGTGGATTTGACCGCAAGCCTGATGGGCAAGCGCGTTCTCGACCGTCCGACACGAGCAGGTTGAGGAGGAACTGACCATGACAGCCATTGCGAAACTGAATATCGTTCCCTTCGTCAGCGTCGATCATATGATGAAGCTGGTGCTGAACGTTGGCATCGACACTTTTCTTCGCGAGCTTGCGGACGTTGTCGAAGAGGATTTTCTGCGCTGGGAGTCCTTCGACAAGACGCCGCGGGTCGCCTCCCACTCGCAGGAAGGGGTGATCGAGTTGATGCCGACGAGCGACGGTACGCTTTACGGCTTCAAATATGTCAACGGGCATCCCAAAAATACGCGCGACGGCCGGCAGACGGTGACGGCTTTCGGCGTTCTGTCCGATGTCGGCAATGGCTACCCGATGCTGCTGTCCGAAATGACGATCCTGACAGCACTTAGAACCGCCGCCACCTCTGCCGTTGCGGCAAAACATCTGGCCCGGGCGGATGCGCGCTCCATGGCGATCATCGGCAACGGTGCGCAGAGCGAGTTCCAGGCCCGCGCGTTCAAGGCAATTCTCGGCGTCGATCACCTGCGGCTTTACGATATCGATCCGTTGGCAAGCCGTAAATGCGAGGCAAACCTACGCGGGCTCGGTTTTTCGATCACGATCTGCGACAGCGCCGAGCAGGCTGTCGAAGGTGCAGACATCATCACCACCGTCACCGCAGACAAGCAATATGCCACGATCCTGACCGACAACATGGTCGGCCCAGGTGTCCATATCAATGCGATTGGTGGTGATTGTCCCGGCAAGACGGAGTTGCACCGCGATATCCTGCTGCGCTCGGATATCTTCGTGGAATACCCGCCGCAGACGCGGATCGAAGGGGAGATCCAGCAGCTGGATGCCGATCATCCGGTCATCGAGCTGTGGCAGGTCATGGCGGGCAAGACGGTGGGTCGCACGAGCGAGCGGCAGATCACGCTGTTCGACAGTGTCGGCTTTGCCATCGAGGATTTTTCAGCGCTGCGCTATGTGCGTTCCAAGCTGATGGAAACGGGTCTCTTCGAAGAACTCGATCTTCTCGCCGATCCCGACGAGCCGCGCGATCTTTATGGCATGCTGCTTCGATGCGAGGCGGCGATGTCTGCTGCCGACACACAGAGGCAGCCTGCGCTTTCATAGTCCTTGAAGTCGGCGTCTTCTGGCTGTGAGTTGCTCGCGCCAAATGGTGAAGAGGCCGGCTGCGATGACGATCGCCGCGCCAAAAACCATATGGGCGGTCAGCACTTCCCCATAGATCGTGACGCCGACGATCGAGACCAGCACGAGCTGGTAGTAGGAGAAGGGCTGCACCGAGGCCGCATCCGCCAGCTCGAAAGCGCGGATCAAAAGGTAATGGCCGCTCATGCCGGTGATGCAAAGCGCCAGCATCCACAGCCAATCATGCGCAGCCATGTTGACCCAGTAAAAGGGACCGACCAGCGTCAGCGCTGCGGCGCCAGCAACGCCGGTGTAAAAGAAGCTGGTCATGGCTGTATCGGTGCGGCTGGCAAGCCTGGTCATCACACCGTAGAGCGCCAGCATGAAGGCGGCGACGAAGGTCAACAGGAAGGTCAGATCGAAGCCCGTTTCGCCGGGGTTGATGATGATCAGCACGCCGATGAAGCCGACCAGAATGGCGCACCAGCGCCGCCAGCCGACCTTTTCCCCCAGCATCGGCACGGAAAGTGCCGCGACGATCAACGGGATGCAGGCGAAGATGGAGTGCGTGTGCGCCAGGCCCACGAGCTTGAAGGAGAAAATCGAAAGAACAATCTGCGCGGCAAGCAGCACGCCACGGCTGATCTGCAGCAACAGCCGCTTGGAGCGCATCGTGGCTTTCAGGCCATCGTGAGAGCGTGCGGCCAGAATCACGGCGAAGACCGCAAAGGCCCAGTAGCGCAGCATCACGACAAAGACCGGCGGGTAGTACTGGCCGAGATGCTTGGAAATGCCATCCTGCACGGCAAATATCGAAAACGCCCCAAGGGCGTAAAGAAGTCCGGTTGACTGGCTGGGCATCGCTCTCTCTCGGCATATCGGCGGGAGGGAGGATATGCCGATAGTCTGATCACCAAACAATCTAGCGAAAAATGGCGGAAGCGAAAGGCCGGATCAAATCTCTTCCGTTCCCTTCACCAATTTATATGCAGCACATGCCGCGTTGAATTTTGCGAGAAATCTCATTTTGGTCTTGTAGCTCTAGTGGCTAGAGGTCGTAAGACGTGTTCAGCAAAATGAGGACCGACGAGATGAGCACGGATTTACAGACCAGATTTCGGGTTGGCGGCATGGATTGCGCCTCTTGCGCCAGCAAGATCGACACTGCCGTTCGGCGCATGCCGGGCGTGGAAGACGTGTCGGTCTCCGTCACTGCGGGAACGATGAGCATCCGTCACGATCAGACGAGCGATCTCGATGCCATAGGAAAGAAGGTTCGGGGCCTTGGCTATTCGGTCGAGCGATTGGCTGGGCGCCACGTCGATAACCAGACATCGGCGAACCATGGTGGGGCCTGCTGTGGGGGTCATGCGCATGACCATGCGAATGGCGACAGCCACACGCATTCCAGCCCGGCCAACGATCACGATGCCCACGACCACGATAGCCACGAACATGGCAAACAGGACCGAGGCGACCGTGCCGCCGCGGTCGAGGGATTGCATGGCCATGACCATGAGCCGAGTGACGGCCCCTGGTGGAAAAGCAAGAAGGGGCGTGCAACGCTGTTGGCCGGCGCCGCCCTGGTGGTGGCCTATGTGATCGGCCACCTTGTGCCGTCCATCCAGTTTTATGCCTTCGCCATCGCCATGCTGGTGGGCCTGGTGCCGATTGCGCGCCGGGCCATCATGGCAGCGCTCGCCGGCACGCCCTTCTCTATCGAAATGCTGATGACCATTGCGGCCGTTGGCGCCTTGGCCATCAACGCGACGGAAGAAGCCGCTGCCGTCGTCTTCCTGTTTTTGGTGGGCGAGTTGCTGGAGGGCGTGGCCGCTGGCAAGGCACGTGACAGCATCAAGTCGCTCGCCGCCCTCGTTCCGAAGACCGCACTGTTAGAAGAGGCGGGCAAAACCAGCGAGGTGCCGGCCGAAAGCCTTGAGATCGGCGCCATCATTCTTGTTCGTCCGGGTGATCGCATATCGGCAGACGGCGTCATCGTGTCCGGCGAAAGCGCGATCAACGAAGCGCCGGTGACGGGGGAGAGCGTACCTACTCAAAAGAGCGCTGGCGACAGCGTGTTTGCTGGCACTGTCAACGGTGACGCTGCATTGCGGGTCCGCGTTACGGCGGCCGCAGCCGACAACACGATTTCGCGCGTGGTGAAGCTGGTTGAGGAGGCGCAGGAAAGCAAGGCGCCGACCGAGCGCTTCATCGATCGCTTCTCGAAATATTACACGCCAGGCGTCGTGGTCGTTGCCGCGCTGGTTGCGCTTGTGCCGCCGCTTCTCTGGGGGGCGAACTGGGATGAATGGATCTATAAGGGCCTTGCCATTCTGCTGATCGGCTGCCCATGCGCGCTGGTCATCTCCACCCCCGCCGCCATCGCCGCCTCGCTTTCGGCAGGCGCACGCAGAGGCTTGTTGTTGAAGGGAGGCGCTGTATTGGAAGGGCTCGGTCGTCTGACGGCGGTGGCGCTCGACAAGACGGGCACGCTGACGGAAGGCAAGCCGAAGGTCACCGATATTGTATCTTTCGCGTTGTCGGAACCCGAGACCCTTCGTCTGGCAGCAGCGCTTGAGACGGGCTCCAGCCATCCGCTTGCTATCGCGATCTTGGAAAGGGCCACGGAGAACCAGATCGCCCTTCCAGCGGTCAGCGATGCCAAGGCGCTTGGCGGCAAGGGCGTGTCGGCCACCGTGGAAGGGCAGTCGGTCTTTCTTGGCTCGGCGAAAGCGGCCTCGGGGTTGGTGGATATTCCCACGGCGGATCAGACCGCGATCAGTGCGCTGAGTAATGAAGGCAAGACGGTTTCGGTCCTCGTGGTGGATGGCAGACTGGCCGGTGCGATTGCCATGCGCGATGAGCCGCGTGCGGATGCCGCTGACGGTTTGAAGGCGCTGAAGGATGCGGGTGTCAGGGTCGTGATGCTGACGGGGGATAATGCCCGCACGGCAAGCGCTATCGGCAAGACGCTCGGCATCGAGGTGCGCGCAGACCTTCTGCCGGAGGACAAGCAGCGTATCGTTGGTGAACTCAAGCAGCAGGGTCTCGTCGTCGGCAAGGTGGGCGACGGCATCAACGATGCGCCGGCACTTGCCGCTGCCGATGTCGGCATTGCGATGGGTGGCGGAACGGATGTGGCGTTGGAAACGGCCGACGCCGCCATCCTGCATGGGCGCGTCGGCGATGTCGCCCGAATGATCGATCTTTCCAAGCGGACGATGCGCAATATTTATCAGAACATTGCGATCTCGCTTGGTCTGAAGGCCATCTTCCTCGTCACCACCATCATCGGTGTCACCGGTCTGTGGCCAGCAATCCTTGCCGATACCGGCGCCACGGTACTTGTCACCATGAATGCGTTGCGCTTGCTGAGGGTTGCGAAGTAGGGAGCAGCTCAAAACCAACCAGCGACGGTGTCTCTGGCTTCACTTCGGCGAAGTCTGAGACCGTTCATGTGGTTACATGGAGACGATCGAGAGCCTCAGCGCCACTTTTCCTTGGCGCTATCATCGGCATCTTTAGCCGATACCCAACCGCCCGCAGTCCCATCCGTCCCGTGCTCCTTCTTCCAGAAGGGAGCGGCGGTCTTCAAATAGTCCATGACGAAGTTCGCGCCATCGAAGGCGGCTTGGCGGTGGGATGAGGCGGCGATGACGAGGACGATATTGTCCCCGGTGGCGATCTTGCCATAGCGATGGATCGCAGTCAGGCCACGAAGGTCGAAGCGCTCGATGGCAAGCCTGGCGATCCGCGTCATTTCCGCCTCTGCCATGCCCGGATAATGCTCGAGCTCCAGCGCAGAAAGGGCGCCGCCTTCATCACGGCAGAGACCGGTGAAGGTGACAACAGCACCAATCCCTGCGTCATCTCGCGTCAAGAGCCTGGCTTCTGCGGCAGGGTCGAAGTCTTCCGCCTGAACGCGGATGGTCGGGGTCACGCCCATCGGTCAGCCACCGGTCATGGGCGGGAAAATGCCGATCTCCCGCGCGCCGACGATGCTTTCGTGATGCTCGATATGCTCCTGATTGACCGCGACGCGAATGACATTCGGATATTCGAAGGCCGCCTCGTATTCTTCGCCAAGACCTTTCAGGTAAAGGATCAGTTCGCGCGCCGTCTTCACTTCAGCGGGAAGGTCGATATCCTCCTCCGATTTACCGATCTTTTCGCGCACCCAGGCGAAATAAACGATATGGGTCATCACTCTTCATCCACGATGTGGCGCAGGCCAGCCTTGAAGTAGTCATAGCCGGTATAGATCGTCAGCGCTGCGGCGATCCACAGAAGGCCGATGCCGATCTCGGTGGTGTAGGGCAGGATCGTGTCGCCCGCCGGTCCGGCCAGAAGGAAAGCGATGGCCACCATCTGGATCGTGGTTTTCCACTTTGCAATCCGCGTCACAGGCACGGACACCTTCAGCGCTGCGAGATATTCGCGTAGGCCCGAAACGAGAATTTCACGGCAAAGGATGGTAATCGCTGCCCAGAGCGACCAGCCTGCAATCGTGCCGTCGGCTGCCAGAAGCAGCAGGATCGAGGCGATCAAGAGCTTGTCGGCGATGGGGTCGAGCATGCGGCCGATATTGGAGGTCTGGTTCCAGATGCGCGCCAGATAGCCATCGAGGAAATCGGTGATGGAGGCGATGATGAACAGCCAGAGCGCGGTCCATCGCGCGAAATCCGAACTTTCGAGTTTTCCTTCGACGAAGAAACACAAAACGATGACCGGTACGGCCAGAATGCGGCCGTAGGTCAGGAGATTCGGGATGTTGTATGCGCGCGAAGCCATGGAAAACCTGTCTATCGATATCAGAGCGTTGATGACGCCCTGCGGTTGAAGCGTCAACACCTCTTTGTGTTTTTTTAGCGGGCGGCGGCAAAAGCCGCCGCGTCACTCGCGGCCGCTCTCATGGAAGTGATTGTATATCTGTTTTGCGACAGTTTCTGAAATGCCGCCCACAGCCATCAGATCGCTGAGCGCTGCACGCGACACGGCTTTCGCCGTGCCGAAATGCTGCAGAAGGGCGCGCTTTCTCCCTGGTCCGATGCCGCTCACTTCATCGAGAGGATTCTTGATCATCTCCTTCTTGCGCCGCGCCCGATGCGAGCCGATGGCAAAGCGGTGCGCTTCGTCGCGCAGGCGCTGCACGAAGTAAAGAACGGGATCGCGCGGTGGCAGCGAAAAGTCGCTGCGCGTATCGGTGAAGAAGCGCTCGCGACCGGCATCGCGGTCGACACCCTTGGCAACGCCAATCGCGGTGACGCAGTCACGAATGCCGAGTTCATCGAGAATGGCACGTACCGCTGACATCTGGCCTTGACCGCCGTCGATCAGGATTACATCGGGCCAGGCCGGAAACGGCATATCTGCGGCATCTTCCGGAGACACAGGCTGGCTGCGGTCGGGCCTGCCTTCTTCTTTCAGCAGGCGGGAAAAACGACGCGTCATCACCTCGCGCATCATGCCGAAGTCGTCGCCGGGGGTGATGTCCGTCGATTTGATGTTGAATTTGCGATACTGGTTTTTAACAAAGCCGTCCGGCCCTGCCACCACCATGCCGCCCACCGCATTGGTGCCCATGATGTGGGAGTTATCGTAGATCTCGATGCGGCGCGGGATGTAAGGCATACCGAAGGTCTCGGCGAAGCCTTTCAGCAGGCGCGCTTGAGACGAGGTCTCGGCGAGCTTGCGGCCATGGGCTTCGCGAGCATTGCCCAGCACATGATCGACAATGTCCTTTTTTTCGCCGCGCTGCGGCACCGAAAGGACGACCTTGTGACCGGCCTTTTCGCTAAAGGCTGCAGCCAGCAATTCCTGTTCGTCCACAGTTTCAGACAAAAGAATCTGCCTCGGCACCGGCTTGTCATCGTAGAACTGTGCCAGGAAAGCATTGAGAATTTCCGAGCCAGGAAGCGACGGGTCGGCCTTGGGGAAGTAAGCGCGGTTGCCCCAGTTCTGGCCGGTGCGGAAGAAGAAGACCTGAATGCACGACACGCCACCTTCGTGATGGATGGCGAAGACGTCAGCCTCATCAATCCCGGCAGGGTTGATGCCCTGGTGACTCTGAACGTGCGAGAGCGCGGCAAGACGATCGCGATAGATCGCGGCGCGCTCGAAATCGAGATCTTCCGAGGCCTCGTTCATCTGCCGGGCAATCGTCGACTTCACGCTCTGGCTTTTGCCGGAAAGGAAGTCCTTGGCTTCCTGCACGAGCTCTGCATAGGCCTCGTCGCTGACCTCATGGGTGCAAGGGCCTGAACAGCGCTTGATTTGATAGAGCAGGCAAGGCCGTGTGCGGCTCTCGAACACGCTGTCGGTGCAGGTACGGATCAGGAAGGCGCGCTGCAGCGAATTGATGGTTCGACCGACCGCACCGGCAGAGGCGAAGGGACCGAAATAGGCGCCCTTGCGCGCTCTTGCACCGCGATGCTTGAAGATCGCCGGCGCTCGATTGTCGGCCGTGATCAGAATATAAGGAAACGACTTGTCATCGCGCAACAGCACGTTGAAGCGTGGGCGGAAGCGCTTGATGAGGTTGGCTTCCAGCAGCAGCGCTTCCGTTTCGGTGCGGGTGGTGACGAACTCCATATGAGTCGTCAGCCGCACCATCTGGCCGATGCGGTTGGAATGCACACGGCCTTGGGCGTAGTTGCTGACACGCTTCTTCAGCGAGCGCGCCTTGCCGACATAAAGAACGTCGCCAGCCTCGTTGAACATGCGATAGACGCCGGGATTGTTGGGCAGGTGTTTGACGAATTCGCCAATCAGATCCATGCCCTTCAGGCCGGACTCGTTCTTCCAGCCGGCGTTCCAGTCGATGCCGGCGCTGTCCCGCTCCACGGCGACATCGGCGGTGGAAAGTGCAACATCGTCTTCATCGTCGTCGGTTTCATCGAAGAGAACACCGCCATCCGGCAGCTTCTTTCCGTTCATTCATTAATCTCCGCCACGTCCGGGGTTTCCCAGCCAAGATGCTGTCCCCCGTCGAGTGCGATCATCTGGCCGGTCATCGAGGGGGTATCGTAAAGAAAGCGAATCGTCCGCCCGAACTCATCGGGCTTCGGACCTCTCTTCAATATAAGGGCGTCGACCTGCGCCTGAAAGTCCTCGGGGCTCTGTCTCTCATTTTTAAACGTTGGGCCAGGGCCGATGGCGTTGACCCGGATGCGTGGCGCAAAACTTTGCGCGAGTGTCTGCGTTGCGGCCCAAAGCGCTGCCTTGGACAATGTGTAGGAATAGAAGCGCGGATTGAGCGCCAACACGCGTTGGTCGATAATGTTGACGATCAGGCCGGAATGCTCCTGCGGCAGTTGCTTTGCAAATGCGGCTGAAAGGATGGACGGCGCACGCACATGCACGGCAAAATGCGCGTCGAAGGTCTCGGCGTCAAAATTTTCGGCCTCGTCTTTATGAAAAACAGAGGCGTTGTTGACGAGAACCCCCACAGGTCCAAGGGCTTTTGTTGCCTTTTCCATCAATTCGGCGGTGGAGGCGCAATCCATGAGGTCGGCCTGTAAGACGACCGCCTTGCCACCTTTTTGCCGTAAATCGTTAGCGAACTCTTCGGCTTCGGCCAAAGAAGAACGTGCGTGGATCGCCACCGCAAACCCTTCGCAAGCAAGATAATCGGCGATGGCTTTGCCGATGCGGCGCGCTGCACCCGTGATCAAGACGGTCTTCGGTATAGTCTCTGTCAAAGCGGACTCGTGCTCTGCTTATTCCACATTTACCTGTAGATATAAATCGAAACCATGAGGTTTGCCCACATCCGAATGGCGTTATACAGATTTATCAGGCACAAGTTTTGCCAGCTTAATTTCATGTAAACACAAGTAAAAACGCGCTTTGCTTAAATTAACGATCCATTATCCTTAATAGATTTCTGTGTCCTTTTGGCAACGTCCAATTTCTGTCACGGCTGTGCCTCAATCAATTCACATTTTGGCTCTGTGATTTCCTCATTCCCCCATCATTTTGCATTTCCAGACGGGCAGGGAACTAACTGTTTTGTACCGCGTTGGGACCGAGTGTTTGAGTGCCCCCGCGGGTTTGAAAAGGAGAATGGCATGCGTACTATCGTTGCAACACTTTTGGCTTCTACCATGGCCGCGGCAGCTTTCTCGGCAGCACAGGCAGCCGATGCGGTAAATGAAGTTCCGCAGGCGCCGGTCGCAGTTGAGCAGCCCGCACCGATCAAGGATTGGTCTGGCGCATATCTCGGTGGTACCGTGAACTACGACTGGGGTCGTTTCAGCGGCAGCAACAACGGTCGCGACGCTGACGGTTTCGGCGGTGGCCTCTATGGTGGTTACAACTGGCAGAACGGCCAGATCGTTTACGGTGGTGAAGCCGATCTCGCTTATGGCGATGAGAAGGGCTCCGCTGGCGGCACCCTCGAAGGCAAGCAGAAGCTGAACGGCTCGCTGCGCGCTCGCGTCGGTTACGACATGAACCCCTTCCTGATCTACGGTACGGGTGGTCTTGCAGTTTCGAACAACGAAATTCGTGACACTGCAACCGGCAGCAAGGACGACAAGACGGCTCTCGGCTACACGGTTGGTGCCGGTGTCGAAGCTCTCGTCACCGACAACATCACGGCACGTCTTGAGTATCGTTACACCGATTACCAGGACAAGGACTTCGCCATCAACGGTGGCAACGTCTCGCGCGGCTTCGACGACCACAGCGTCAAGGCTGGTATCGGCGTCAAGTTCTAATCTGCCAGACAGTATGCGGAAAAGCCGGGGTTCTCCCCGGCTTTTCTGTTTCCACATCGAGTAAAATTCGGCGATCAGGCGGCGGATTTCAGTTCCGTATACTGCTTGAACTTCTTGCCGAATTTTTCCGGCCAGTCCGCGAGCCGCTTGCGGCCATCCGCCCACTGTCCACTGAAGCGCAAATCGAGATAGCCGATCATCGCAGCAAGGGCGAAGTGGCCCCCATTCAGCTTCTTGCCGGTCTTCGGCAGATTGTCGTTCAGGAAATCAAGCGCCTTCACCACCTTGCGCCATTGCTTGTCGATCCACTCCTGGTGAACCTTCTCTTCCGGGCGGAAGCGCTTTTCGTAAACGATCGCCAGCAGGCAATCCGTCACACCGTCGCAAAGTGCTTCGAGGATTTCGGCCTCGGTGCGCTTGGCATGCTTTTTCGGGTAGAGCTTTCCGCCAGACAAGCGATCGAGATAATGCATGATCGCGACACTGTCGTAGACCGAGCCACCCTCATGCAGCAGCACGGGGATCTTGCCCAGCGGATTGTTGTCGATCAACGTAGCGGGTTCGGCATTGGTATCGACGCGAACATCGGTGATGCCGATATCCAGATAGCGCGCCGCCATGCGCACCTTGGCGGAATAGGGGGAGGCAGGAGCATAAAGCAGTTCCATTGGTTTTTCCTGTTTCACTATCGGATGGGAATGATCTCTGCGGCATTCGACCGGCAGCCCTGGCGATCGACCTCAGGGCAATCGCGGAAGGACAAGGTCTTGGACAGGCAGATCCGCACCTCCTCCAGTCGCGGACCTTCGCAGCTGATAGCGATGCCACTCTTTGTCATGCCAGGATTGGCATCCACAAAAGCGGATTCGATAGCGTCGGCGGAAAGCCGCTTGCTCTGATCCCCGGTTGAGAGGTCGGCAGGTATCTTGATGCGGTCATAGGCATCACGTGTCTTGTCGAAATATTGTTTCTGCGTCAGGCCACTGCAACTGCCATGCTTGCGCCACTGGTGGCCGATCAGCCCCATGGACGGCATGATGTCGAACATGCTTCGTCCAAGGTTGTCAGGCACGCGCTCGTTTTTGTCCGCGCCGCAGAATTCCGGATAGCCTTGGTCATTCTGAGGCCAGAGACCATGAACCACGAAACCGAACTTTCGATCCGAGCCGCATTGCTGCCGGCTGTTGCGTCCGGCGTCACTGGCACAGAATGCTGGAGACCAGGAGAGCGACAGGACGTAGAAATCGAAGCCTGTTTCCGAGGTTTTAGCTGTGTCTTGTGCGCTTGGCACTGAGGGGGGTGCGGTTTGCTGGGTCGCAGGACCGGACGCCGGCTGGGGTTGGCCCAGAAACACCCAGCCAGCCGCTGCCAATGACAGTGCGCCGAGTGCGATAAAACCGAAATACTGTTTCATCGAGGGCGCTGTCTTTCTGGCAAGGATGACGATTTGTTGAACAGGCTTCGGGTTTTATACCATCTTCTGCCTATGGCAAACAGACCACCGAAAAATCATCTCTCCGGCATCCTTCGTGTTGAACCGGAGTTAGTATAACGAATAAGCTTGTCGAATCCGGCATCACGCCTTGCCGGAGGGAGGATCGAGCCTGGGCATGTCCGCATGAAAATGAAAAAGTATCTCTGGCCCGTCATCGGGATTGCGACGATCTGCTTTTCGGTGTGGCTGCTCTATAAGGAATTGCGCCATCTCTCGCTCGATGACGTCTGGGACAGCCTCAGCGCCATCAGCATGCATCACTGGATGATGTCGGGGCTCTGCACGCTGGTCGCCTATGCCGCTCTTGCCGGATACGACCGAATCGCACTGCAGCATCTGAAGCGCAAGGTCGGCTGGTGGTTCATCACCTTGACCTCGTTTACCACCTATGCCCTATCCCATAATGTCGGCGCGTCCGTGTTTTCCGGTGCCGTGGTGCGTTACCGCGCCTACACCTCCAAAGGGTTGAGTGCTGCGGAAGTCGGCGTTCTCGTTGCGCTTTGCTCCTTCACCTTCGTCATCGGCACGCTGATGCTGATCGGCTTCATCCTGGTTTATGAGCCGGATATCACCGAGCGTTTTGTCGATGTTTTGCCGGTGGAAGCCTCGCGCACCACAGGAATCCTGCTGCTTGCCATCGTCGCGCTTTACGTTTTCGGAAGTCTGATGAAGCTGAGGCCGCTCAAGATCGGCTCCTTCACGCTGTTCTACCCGGTGCCGAAACTGGTTGTTCAGCAGTTGGTCATAGGCCCGATCGAATTGATCGGCGCGGCCGGTATCATCTATTTTGCACTGCCCGAGCTTGGCAATCCAGGCTTCATGGTGATCCTGGGGATTTTCCTGATTTCATTTTCCGCCGCACTGATTTCGCATGCGCCGGGCGGGCTTGGCGTGCTCGAGCTCGTTTTCGTCATGGGTCTGCCGGATATGAACCCCGCAGACGTCATCGCCGCACTTCTCGTCTTCCGCCTGTTCTACCTGATCATCCCCTTCGTCATCGGCCTGTTCATCATCCTGTTTTTCGAACGCTCCCAGCTGGCGGCGGCCGAGCGGGAGGAGAGGCGGCTACAGCAGAAGTAGCCGTTCTTACTCTTCGCCGCGCAGCCAGAAGGCGCGATGTGACGCGTATCGGTCCTGCGCCATGATCGCCTTCAGCACGGGCAGCATCGCGTGCAACTCGTCCTTCAGCGTGTAGGGCGGGTTGACGATGATAAGGCCGGATCCGCTCAAACCCTCCAGCCGGTCACTTCTGACCGATAGCTCGGTGCAAAGCATTTTGGGAATCTCATAGGATTGCAGGCGCTCGTGGAAGTCCTTGATCGGTGCATTCTTCTTCAGCGGATACCACAGGCAATAGGTTCCGGTGGCAAAGCGGCGATAGGCCTTGTGCAGACCGTCCGCCAGGCGCTCATATTCGTTTTCTTTCTCGAAGGGGGGATCGACCAGAACGAGGCCGCGCTTTTCCTTCGGCGGCAGATGCGCGCCAAGCGAAAGCCAGCCATCGAGTTCGGTAACGCGCGCCTGATAGTCGCCTTCGAAGAGGCGTGAGAGTGCGCGAAAATCGTCCGGGTGCAACTCCATGGCTGAAAGACGATCCTGGGGGCGGAACAGCATCCGGGCAAGCTTTGGAGAGCCTGGATAGTATTTGAGCCCGCCCTCCGGGTTCAATTCCCGAATGGCTGAGAGATAAGGCTCCATCAGTTCCGCGACCTCTGCCGGAAGATCGGCTTCCAGAAGCTTGCCGATGCCGGTCTGCCATTCGCCCGTCTTCTGCGCCTCTTCGGACGAGAGGTCATACAGGCCTATGCCGGCATGCGTATCAAGCACGCGAAACGCCTTGTCCTTGTTCTGCAGATAGCGAACGAGCCGGGCCAGGACCGCATGTTTGAGAACATCGGCAAAGTTGCCTGCGTGGTAGATGTGCCGGTAGTTCATCGGGGGCGATGCCTTTTATGAATTATCTTGATGTGCGTCACTTCGCCCTTTTGGCGATCTCGCACATGCAATATAGAAAATCTATGAACGTTGCGACCCCGATTTCCGCCAAAGCCGTGACCGATGCCACCCGCGTCGGCCATACCGTCTGTCCGCACGACTGTCCGAGCGCTTGCGCGCTGGAGGTCGATATCAACGCCGATGGCCGTATTGGCCGGGTGCGTGGTGCGAACGCCAACACCTACACCGCGGGCGTGATCTGCGCCAAGGTAGCTCGATATTCGGAGCGGATCTATCATCCGGGCCGGTTGCTGACGCCGAAGCGCCGTAAGGGCGCGAAGGGTGCTGGCGACTGGCAGGAGATCGGTTGGGACGATGCGCTGGACGAGATCGCCAACGCCTTCATCAAGGCGGAAGCGGCGCATGGTGCCGAGGCCGTGTGGCCTTATTTTTACGCCGGCACGATGGGGCAGGTGCAGCGCGACAGTATCGAGCGGCTGCGCCACGCCAAGACATATTCCGGCTTCTTCGGCTCCATCTGCACCAATATGGCCTGGACCGGCTATGTGATGGGGACAGGTGCCTTGCGCGGACCGGACCCGCGCGAGATGGCAAAGGCCGATGTCGTCGTCATCTGGGGTACCAATGCGGTTGCCACCCAGGTCAATGTCATGACCCATGCGGTCAAGGCCCGCAAGGAACGCGGTGCGAAGATCGTTGTCGTCGATATCTATGACAACCCGACGATGAAGCAGGCGGATATGAAGCTTGTGGTGCGGCCGGGTACGGATGCGGCGCTTGCCTGCGCCGTCATGCACATCGCGTTTCGCGATGGTTATGCCGACCGCGCCTATATGGCGAAATTTGCCGACGATCCGGCCGGGCTCGAAGCGCATCTTGCGTCGAGGACCCCGCAATGGGCTGCCGAAATCACGGGGCTTTCGGCGGAAGAGATCGAGGCTTTCGCAAGGCTCGTCGGAACGACGAAAAAAAGCTTCTTCCGCCTTGGCTATGGCTTTGCCCGCCAACGCAACGGTGCGGTCGCCATGCATGCGGCACTGTCGATCGCCACCGTTCTCGGCTCCTGGCAATATGAGGGCGGCGGCGCGTTTCATAACAACGGCGATATCTTCCGGCTGAACAAGGCGGAGTTGATGGGAACGGCCTATGCCGATCCGAATGTCCGCCAGCTCGATCAGTCGCAGGTCGGCCGCATCCTGACGGGCGACGCCGAAGCATTGCGCGGCGGCGGACCGGTGACGGCCATGCTGATCCAGAACACCAATCCGGCCAATGTCTGTCCAGAGCAGAGGCTGGTCAAGCAGGGCTTCCTGCGCGAGGATCTGTTTGTCGCCGTGCATGAGCAGTTCATGACGGAGACGGCAGATATTGCCGATATCGTTCTGCCGGCCACCATGTTTCTTGAGCATGACGATCTCTACCGCGCCGGCGGGCAGAACCATATTCTGCTCGGTCCCAAGCTGGTCGAGCCACCGGAGACAGTGCGGACAAACCTCTTCGTCATCGAGGAGCTCGCAAAGCGCCTTGGTGTCGATCACATGCCGGGCTTTGGGCTGAGCGAGCGCGAGCATGTCGAGACGATCCTTCAAGCAAGCGGCTGGGGCAGCTTCGACAATCTGGCCGAGGAGAAGTGGATCGATGCGCAGCCGGAATTCGAGGTCGCGCACTATCTGCAAGGCTTCGGCTATGGCGACGGCAAGTTCCGTTTCAGTCCGGACTGGCAGAACGGCCCGTCACCCAACAAGCCGCCTAAAAATGTCGGCGTCATGGGGCCTGCCGACGCGTTTCCAAAATTCCCGGATCAGGTGGATGTGATCGAAACGGTCGACGCCGAGCATCCTTTCCGGCTTGCCACGTCTCCAGCTCGCAACTTCTTGAATTCCACCTTCGCTGAAACGAAGACCTCGGTGCAGAAAGAAGGTCGCCCGGAACTGATGATTTCCCCCGTCGATGCTCTGCGCCTCGACATCGCAGAAGGGGATGTGGTCCAGATCGGCAATGCGCGCGGCGATGTGCGCATTCATGCTAAGATCGTCGAGGGCGCTCGCCCCGGCGTGTTGATCGCCGAAGGGCTCTGGCCCAATAAGGCACATCTTGACGGTGAGGGTATCAATGTCTTGACGGGAGCCGATGCTGTTGCTCCCTATGGCGGCGCGGCGTTCCACGATAACAAGGTGTGGCTGAAGAGAGCCTGATGGGAGTTTCATGATGCGGTCCACTGCTGGTCCAGTATCGCAGGTCGATGACGAGGCGCGCGTCAAGCTCATCGAAAAGCAGACGGTTTGGAAGAACTTCATCCACTTGCAGACGATGATTTTCGAACAGCAGGCCCGTGACGGGCGCACGTTCCGCATCCATCGCGAGGTGCATGATCACGGAGTCGCTGCCGCGATCCTGCTTTTCGATCCGAAACGGGGCGAAGTCGTTCTCGTTCGCCAGTTCCGCCCCGGCGCCTATGTGAATGGCGACCCGAGCTTCATGCTGGAAATCCCCGCTGGTCTGACCGATGGCGATCATCCTGACGAGGCCATTCGCCGCGAATCCATGGAAGAAACCGGCTATGCCGTCAGCGCGCCGCGCTATCTCTTCGACACTTATGCCAGCCCCGGCACATTGACCGAAAAGGTCAGCCTCTTCTACGCCCGTGTCGATCTTGATGTGAAGGCGGGAGAGGGTGGCGGCCTTGAAAACGAGGGGGAGGACATCGAAGTCCTGACCGTCCCACTCGACGCCGCCTATGGCATGATCGCATCCGGCGAGATCACCGATTCCAAGACGATCATCATGCTGCAATGGGCCATGCTCAACCGGGCGAGCCTGTAACAGGGAGCTCATGGCGAAAAGGCTCTGCGCCTTTCGGGCCCGTCTGCGTTACCGTTGAAACGAAGCGCGGTAAGCGCGTGGTGACATCCCACGCAGCCGCCGGAATTGCCGATTGAAGTTGGCAAGCGAGGCGTAGCCAACCTCAGCCGCGATGTGCTGGATAGGCTGCCGGGTTGCTGACAGGCGCGAGCAGGCTTCGCCGATCCGTAAGCCGATCAGATAGTCCGAGACGTTGGACTGCGTGTGTTTGCGGAACAGTCGGTGCAGGCCGGAGACGCTGAGTGCGGCAATCTCAGCAAGGTCTTCCATCCGCAGCGGCTCTTGATAGGATTGGTGCAGGTGTTGCAACACCCGGTCGATCCGCTCGCGACCGGCCTCTGCCTGGGCTGGCGCGGTTGCTGACAGTGGTTGCGCCTCTAATTCGGATAGGCGCAGCAGAAGGTCGAGCAGGCCGAACAGGCTCTGGGCTGGCGCTCTGGAAAAGATCGCTTCGAAATCCGCTGCGAGCGATAATCCAATGGATCGGTCGAAAGCAAGACCACTGGCGGCGCGGTCGATCAGGCGGTGGATAGGACGCAATTCGGCGGTTTCGGTCGTCAGTTGTTCGATCCATTCGCGACTGAACCAGAAGACGAGCGCGGTATGCGGTTCGCCTTCACGCACCTTTTCTCTCGATGCCCAGGTGTGCGGCAGGTTCGGCCCGATGAGAACCAGATCGCCATCGTCGTAGCGACCGACATGGTCGCCGACGAAGCGCTGGCCGCGCGAGTTGAGCGTCAGTGTCAGTTCAAATTCGGGATGGTGATGCCATTCGAATGGAATTTCATCCTCAAGGCGCCTGTTCAGCCGGCTCCAGGAAGACCCAGGGGACACGATAAGATGTTCGAGATAAGATCGCATCGCGCATCCCGAGAATTATGGATGCCAGAATAGTATCAGAAATTGCCAGCCTTCGACAACATGAAGGCGTCGCGTCGATTACTCTTTTCAAATCGCCTTGGTGTTCAGGGAGATTTCGATGGGAGACGAACATGCAATCCACCGCCGCCATGAAACGGGACAGCCACCCGACGACGAATGCCACGACGCAGCTCAAGGAGATCAGCAAGACATTGCCGCTGCGCGTTCTGTCCAAGGCCGATTGGGAGCACTGGATCACGAAGGGCTACATCATTGTCCGTCAGGCGGTGCCTGCGGCCAATGTAGAGCGGCTTGTGGATCTCCTTTGGCGCTTTGACGAGAAAGACCCCAAGGACCCGTCCACATGGTACGCGCCGCAGCGACGCGAACACAAGATGAAGGAGCTCAACAACACAGGTATGCTGGAGATCTATAATCACCAATACCTCTGGGACAATCGGATGGAGCAGCGCGTCTACGATATCTTCGTCGATATCTGGGATCGGGAGGACCTTTGGGTCACTATCGATCGCGCCAATCTCAATCCGCCGAAGAAGGTGAAAGGCAATCCGAACGGCTTCATCCATTGGGATGTCGATACCTCCATTCGGCCATTGCCAATTGGCGTGCAGGGTGTTTTGAGCCTGCAGAAACAAGATGGCGACGTCGGCGGCTTCCAATGCGTGCCGTATCTTTTCGAGCGCTTTGACGAATGGGTGAAAACGCAGCCCGACGATCGTGATCCGATGCATCCGGACATGGCCGGCCTTTCCATCGTCAATATCGATATGCAGCCGGGTGACTTGATGATCTTCAACTCGCTGCTGGCGCACGGCGTCAGACCAAACCATTCCGATCATCGTGTGCGCATGGCGCAATATATCTCGATGCACCCCGCCGAGTTCGATAACGAAGCTGAGCGCCAGGAGCGCATTCGGCTATGGAAAGAACGCGATCATCCGCGCCGCGATGCTTTTCCCGGCGATCCACGCGAGTGGGAAAAGCACAATGCGGAGACCGCAGAACTCAATCCCCTTGGCGAGAAGCTTCTTGGGTTGAAACGCTGGTGATGATGATGCAGCGTCGTCGTCATACGGGATGGCGACCCGATCACCAGGATTATAGATTGGCGTCTTGGATCAGATCGAAACAAGCGATTGGAGTTCGGAACTGACGTCTGAGTCCCGGACGACCTTCCCGCCGTCCATCCGAACCTTGCCTTCCGCCAGCAAACGGAGGGCAAGCGGATAGAGCTTGTGCTCGACGGTAAGCACACGTGCGGCGAGGCTGTCGGCCGTGTTGCCAGCGGTAACAGGGACGGCGGCCTGGCCGATGATCGGCCCTTCATCCATGCCTTCGGTGACGAAATGCACGGTACAGCCGGTGATCTTCATGCCGCTGTCGATGGCGCGCTGATGGGTGTGGAGGCCGGGGAAAAGCGGCAGAAGCGAGGGATGGATGTTGATGATGCGCCCCTCATAGGGCGCGATGAACTCGCCAGAGATCAGGCGCATATAGCCCGCAAGGCAGATGATATCGGGCGCGAGCTCTCCAAGGGCTGCGAGGATCGCAGCTTCATGCTCACCCTTGCTCGCATAGTTCTTGCGCTCGAAGACCAGCGTCGGAATGCCTAAGCCTTGCGCCTTGGCAAGCCCGCCGGCCGTCGGCTTGTCGGAAATGACGCAAGCGACCTCTGCGGGAAAATCCGGCTCACGGCAGGCTTGCGCCAGCGCCACCATGTTGGAGCCGCCGCCTGAGATGAAGACGACGACGCGCTTGCGGGGAGCGCTGAGGCTCATAGTGCGAGCGTGCCCTTGTAGATCGTGCCATGCGCGCCTTCTTCACGGGCAACCATGCGCCCCAGTGGGAACACGGTCTCGCCCTCGGCGGTCAAGGCGTCTGTCACGACCTTGGCATTCTCTGCGGAGACGACGACGATCATGCCGACGCCGCAGTTGAAGGTGCGGAGCATCTCGTTTGCCGCAACGCCGCCGGTCTTTGCAAGCCAGGAGAATACCGCAGGCACGTCGATGGATTCGAGATCGATTTCTGCAGCCAGATGCTTGGGCAGAACGCGCGGAATATTCTCGGGAAAACCGCCGCCGGTGATGTGGGCGAGCGCCTTCAACGCACCGGTCTCGCGGATCGCCTTCAAAAGCGGCTTCACATAGATGCGCGTCGGTGTCAGCAGTGCTTCGCCGAGCTTCTTGCCGTCTGCGAAGGGTGCTGGCGCATCCCAGCCAAGGCCGGAGAGCGACACGATCTTGCGAACCAGCGAGAAGCCGTTGGAGTGAACGCCCGACGAAGAAAGACCGAGGATCACGTCGCCCTCGGCAATGTCGCCTGCCGGCAGAAGCTTTCCACGTTCGGCAGCGCCAACGGCAAAGCCCGCGAGATCATAGTCGCCATCGGAATACATGCCCGGCATTTCAGCCGTTTCGCCGCCGATCAGCGCGCAACCGGATTCCAGGCAACCCGCAGCAATACCGTTGACGATGGCGGCACCCTGATCCGGATCGAGCTTTCCCGTGGCAAAATAGTCGAGGAAGAAGAGAGGTTCTGCACCCTGGACGACCAGATCGTTGACGCACATGGCCACGAGGTCGATACCGACGGTATCGTGGAAGTTCGCGTCGATCGCGATCTTCAGCTTGGTGCCGACGCCATCATTGGCGGCAACCAGAACAGGATCGGTGAAGCCTGCGGCTTTCAGGTCGAACAGGCCACCGAAGCCGCCGATTTCGCCATCCGCACCCGGGCGGCGGGTGGAGCGCACGGCCGGCTTGATCTTCTCGACCATCAGGTTTCCGGCATCGATATCCACGCCTGCATCGCTGTAGGTAAGACCGTTCTTGCCCGACTGGCTCATGGCTCTCGTCTCCGCTGGTTTTCTTGGGCTCGCCATTCGCATGAGATGGGTGCTGATGCAAGGGTAAGAGCGCTGCGGCCCCCGATTTTCGTACCATTTTACCCGCGGCAGAGCATTGAGCAATGCGCTGTTGAGGTGTCTGACCACCTGCCGCAACCCTTGACCTCTCCTAGCGGCGCATCCTATCTCGTTGCAGTGCGTTATGAGGCGTCACGTGCCGCGAAGGGAAATGAGATGCAGCCACACATCAGAGGCATCAATCTAAGACGCCAGATATTCTTCTGGCTGGGCGCGCTTGCCGTCTTCGTTGTTTTCCTGATGGTGTTCAGCTCGATTCTGCTGCCCTTCGTTGCAGGCATGGCGCTTGCCTATTTCCTCGATCCTGTGGCCGACTGGCTGGAGCGCCGGGGCTTAAGCCGCATGATGGCGAGCATCTTCATTCTGATTTCCTTCGTGCTCCTGTTCGCGCTATCTTTGATCATCATCATTCCGTTGATCGCGGCGCAGGCGTCGGACTTCATCACCCGCATTCCGTCCTACATCTCGTCGCTGCAGAATCTGATTGCCGGAGCGGATACCAACCTGCTGCCCGCCTGGGTCAGCGCCCAGATCGACACGGTGAAGGAGAACTTCTCCAAGCTTCTCGCCGAAGGGGCAGGCTTTATCGGCACCTTGCTGACGCAGATCTGGAATTCCGGCAAGTCGCTGATCGATGTGATTTCGCTTCTGGTCGTCACCCCGGTTGTCGCCTTCTATCTGCTCCTGGACTGGGATCGGATGATCGACAAGGTCGATAGCTGGGTGCCGCGCGATCATGTCGCGACGGTTCGCCAGATTGCGCGTGACATGGATGCTACCATCGCCGGCTTCATCCGCGGCCAAGGCTCGCTTTGCATCATTCTCGGTGTCTACTATGCAGTCGGCCTGTCGCTCGTCGGCCTCAACTTCGGCCTTCTCATCGGCATGTTTGCCGGCGCCATCAGCTTCATCCCCTATATCGGCTCGATGGTAGGTCTGGTCCTTGCCATCGGGATTGCGCTCGTCCAGTTCTGGCCGGACTATATCTACGTGATCCTGACGCTGGCGGTGTTCTTCTCCGGTCAGTTCATCGAGGGCAATATCCTTCAGCCGAAGCTCGTCGGCAGCAGCGTCGGCCTGCACCCGGTCTGGTTGATGTTCGCTCTGTTTGCCTTCGGTGCGCTATTCGGCTTTGTCGGCCTGTTGGTTGCTGTGCCGGCCGCGGCCGCGGTTGGCGTCTTGGTTCGCTTCGCATTGTCGCGATATCTGGAAAGCGATCTCTATCATGGTCGCGCCGCCAATCTGCCGTGGCAACCCGACATCGTGCCATCGCAGAAGATCGATGCGCAGATCGACTCCAGAGCTGATTGATGAACGAGAATGATAAGCCCGGCCCGTTCCGGCCAAAGGCCGAACAGTTGCCGCTTGCCTTCTCCCATAGCAGCGCGACGGGCCGTGACGATTTGCTGGTGGCCGCTCCGCTGGACGCAGCGGTCAGCATTGTGGACGAATGGCCGAAATGGCCGTCTCCGGTCGTCATTCTGGCTGGTCCGCCAGGGTCGGGAAAGTCGCATCTCGCTGCGATCTGGAGGAACACCAGCGGTGCCGTCGAGATCAAACCTGACAAGGGATCGGATGCCGCGCGCGCTGCCGAGCAAGGTTCGGTTCTTTTCGAAGATGCCGATCGTGTTGGATTCGACGACACCGAGCTTTTCCACGTGATCAACAGCGTGCGTGAAAACGGGACTTCGCTTTTGATCACGACCCGGCAATGGCCGGCTGCATGGCCTGTCACGCTTCCGGATCTTCGTTCGCGCTTGAAAGCGGCGACGGTGGTGGAGATCGGCGAGCCGGACGAGGACCTTCTGGCGCAGGTGCTGATGAAGCTCTTCGCCGACCGGCAGCTTTACATGGATGACAAACTTGTCAGCTATATCGTGGCCAGAATGGAGCGTTCGCTGGACACGGCGCAGATCATCGTGGAACGGCTGGATCGTCTGGCACTTTCGCGTGGGACGCGCATCAGTCGGGCGCTCGCGGCCGAGGTGCTGAACGAATTGGGTGCCGCTTCGCAGGACGATTGACTGTCATAGTTCCGTCGTCAAACTGTTATACGGGCATGGAAACTGACAAAGGGTGGGCGACTTGATGGATTCGGCGGTACAGGAAGAATTGGCAGGCGGTCAATCGGCACAGGCAGCGGAGGTTGAAAATCTCTGGGACAGCCCCACTCGATTTGTGAACCGCGAATTCTCCTGGTTGCAGTTCAACCGCCGCGTGCTGGAAGAGACGCTGAACCCCGCGCATCCGCTTCTGGAACGACTGCGCTTCCTGTCCATTTCCGCCGCCAACCTGGATGAATTCTTCATGGTGCGCGTTGCCGGCCTCGAAGGCCAGGTACGCCAGTCCGTCACCATCAAGACACCGGATGGCAGGACGCCCGCCGAGCAGCTTGAAGATATTCTCAAGGAAATCGACAATCTCCAGATGGAGCAGCAGGCTTCGCTTGCCGTTCTGCAACAGTATCTGGCCAAGGAAGATATCTACATTGTTCGTCCGGGCGCGCTTTCGGACGAAGACCGCACCTGGCTTGAGAACGAGTTCGAGGAACGGATTTTCCCCGTTCTGACGCCGCTGTCTATCGATCCGGCGCATCCTTTCCCGTTCATTCCCAATCTCGGTTTCTCGATGGGTCTGCAGCTGGACAGCGTCAATGGACGCGAGCCGATGACGGCGTTGCTGCGTCTTCCGACGGCACTCGACCGCTTCATCCGCCTGCCCGACGACAAGAGCGCGATCCGCTACATCACGTTGGAAGATTCGGTCGGCCTCTTCATCCACAGGCTCTATCCTGGATACACCGTTCGGGGCTTCGGCACCTTTCGCATCATCCGTGACAGCGATATCGAGCTGGAGGAAGAGGCGGAAGATCTGGTGCGCTACTTCGAAAGCGCTCTCAAACGCCGTCGTCGCGGCTCGGTGATCCGCATCGAGACCGACAGTGAAATGCCGCATTCCCTGCGCCAGTTTGTGGTTCACGAACTCGACGTGCCGGAAAATCGTGTGGCGGTTCTTCCTGGTCTTCTGGCGCTCAACACCATTTCGGAACTCGCCAAGGCGCCGAGAGAAGACCTCAAGTTCGAAGCCTATAATGCCCGCTTCCCGGAGCGCGTGCGCGAACATATGGGCGACTGCCTCGCCGCCATTCGCGAAAAGGATATGGTGGTTCACCATCCTTACGAAAGCTTCGACGTCGTCGTACAGTTCCTGATACAGGCTGCTCGCGATCCGGATGTTCTGGCGATCAAGCAGACGCTTTACCGAACCTCCAATGACAGCCCGATCGTCCGCGCCCTGATCGATGCCGCCGAGCTTGGAAAGTCGGTGACGGCGCTGGTCGAACTCAAGGCCCGCTTCGATGAAGAAGCCAACATCCGCTGGGCGCGCGACCTTGAGCGTGCTGGCGTGCAGGTCGTGTTCGGCTTCATTGAACTCAAGACCCATGCGAAGATGTCGATGGTCGTGCGCCGTGAAGATGGCAAGCTGCGCACCTACTGCCACCTCGGCACCGGCAACTATCACCCCGTCACGGCGAAGATCTATACCGACCTGTCCTTCTTCACCTGCAATCCGAAGATTGCCCACGACATGGCCAATATCTTCAACTTCATCACCGGCTATGGCGAGCCGGAAGAAGGGATGAAGCTGGCGGTCTCGCCCTATACGCTGCGTCCGCGCATCCTCAAGCACATCAATGATGAAATCGAGCACGCCAAGAATGGCGCGCCGGCTGCGATCTGGATGAAGATGAATTCTCTGGTCGATCCGGAGATCATCGACGCGCTTTATCGCGCCAGTGCCGCAGGCGTGGAAATCGATCTCGTGGTGCGCGGCATCTGCTGCCTTCGCCCGCAGGTGCCTGGACTTTCGGATAATATCCGCGTCAAATCGATCGTCGGTCGCTTCCTGGAACACAGCCGCATCTTCTGTTTCGGCAACGGTCACGGCCTGCCATCGGACAAGGCGCTGGTCTATATCGGCTCTGCCGACATGATGCCGAGAAACCTTGATCGCCGTGTCGAAACCCTTGTGCCGCTCGTCAATCCGACTGTGCATGAGCAGGTTCTTTCACAGATCATGCTCGGCAATCTCATTGACAACCAGCAAAGCTACGAGATACTTCCCGACGGAACGTCCAGGCGTATCGAAGTGCGCAAGGGCGAGGAACCGTTCAACGCGCAGCACTATTTCATGACCAATCCCAGCCTGTCCGGACGTGGTGAAGCTTTGAAATCCAGTGCGCCAAAACTGATTGCCGGGTTGATTTCTTCCCGCAAGAAACAGGCTGAATGACACGATCAGAAGCACAGGGGCGGCTTGTCGGCTATGCCCCCGTTTCCGTCATCGACATCGGTTCGAACTCGGTTCGCCTTGTCGTCTATGAAGGTCTCTCGCGCGCGCCTGTGGTGCTGTTCAACGAAAAGGTTCTTTGCGGCCTTGGCAAAGGGCTGGCCCTGACCGGGCGGATGGACGACGAAGGGGTGCGACGAGCGCTGATGACGTTGCGCCGTTTCCGCGCACTGTCCGATCAGGCACAGGCCACCCAGGTGCATGTGTTGGCCACTGCCGCCGCACGAGAAGCGGAAAACGGTCCGGACTTCATTCGCGACGCGGAGGCGATCCTCGGTTGCGAGATCGAGGTTCTTTCCGGCGAGCGCGAGGCACTCTACTCTGCCTATGGCGTCATTGGCGGTTTCCACGACCCCGATGGCATTGCCGGGGACTTGGGCGGCGGATCTCTTGAACTGATCGATATCAAGGGTGATGCCTGCGGCAAGGGGATCACGCTTCCGCTCGGCGGTCTTCGACTGTCAGAACAGGCGGGCGGTTCGCTCGAAAAGGCTACGGCTTTTGCCAAAAAGCAGGTCAAGAAGAGCGCCGCTTTGCTGTCAGCAGGGGAAGGCCGGACCTTCTATGCCGTCGGCGGCACATGGCGCAACATCGCCAAGCTCCATATGGAGATCACCCATTATCCCCTGCATATGATGCAGGGCTATGAGCTTCCTCTGCAGGAGATACTGAATTTCCTGAACGAGGTCATCGCCTCCAAGGACAGCAAGGACCCGGCGTGGCAGGCTGTCTCCAAGAACCGCCGATCGCTTCTTCCCTTCGGCGCGATTGCCATGCGCGAAGTTCTCGAGGTGATGAAGCCGGCAAAGATTGCTTTTTCGGCCCAAGGCGTGCGTGAGGGCTATCTCTATTCGCTTCTATCCGAGACAGACAAAGCCGCCGATCCGTTGCTGGTTGCTGCCGATGAACTGGCGGTCCTGCGCGCCAGGTCTCCCGAGCATGCGCGCGAGCTGGCGGATTGGACGGGCAGAACCGTGCCCGTTTTCGGTATCGATGAAACGGAAGAAGAGCGGCGCTACCGACAGGCGGCCTGTCTCCTGGCAGATATCAGCTGGCGCGCCCATCCAGATTACCGCGGCCTCCAGGCACTGAACGTCATTGCCCACTCATCCTTTGTTTCGATCACCCATCCAGGCCGCGCCTTCATCGCGCTCGCAAATTACTATCGCTTCGAAGGCCTGAACGATAACGGCACCACCCAGTCGCTGGCCGACATGGCCGGGCCTCGTCTGCTCGAGCTTGCCAAGCTGCTGGGCGGACTGCTGCGCGTCGTCTACCTTTTCTCGGCTTCCATGCCGGGCGTCGTTGACCACTTGCGCTTCCGAGTGTCGGAGAATCCCGATCTCGATCTGGAATTCGTGGTACCGCATGAGTACTGCGATTTTGCTGGCGAACGTCTTGAGGGACGTCTGCAGCAACTGGCGAAGCTCACGGGCAAGCGGCTGGCTTTCATTTTCGAATAAGTCTGAGATCGCCGACTGGGTGACCGGTTTGAGTTTCTGATCGTCATCCAGCCGTGGTGGAAAGAGCGCCGCCGAGACAGCGACGCTCCTTTGCATCACTTTGCGTCCAGCAGATCTTTCACATCGAGAATGACGAACTCGTTGTCGTCTGCCTTGTCCAGCGCACGGCCGGCCGAGAAGGGCAGGTTGTTGTCGTTGCCGACGATGATGTGGCTGGCATCGACACGGTCGACATTTTCAATGGTGACGAACGGCATCGTGTAGATGCCGTTTTCAGAACCCTGACGGGCCTTCTTGTCGGGATCAGCAATCTTCATCAGGTCGATATAGCCGATCTTGCGGGCAGCCTTGCCGACATTCGCATCGTTGAACTCGATCTTGTAGATGCGCTTCACCTTGGCAGGAACTGCAAAGCAGTTGGCCTCCGGTTTCTTCGGGTCGGCGCAGGCCTTGTCTGCCGTGCCGGCGCCATTGTCGCGTTCGATCACCAGCGCAGTGCTGTCGTCCAGCATGTTGAAGTCGCCGATCGCCTCGCCGCCTCCTGCCAGCGGATAGAGCCAGGTCCGGCCCGTCCACGCCTTGGAGGCGACGTCGAGTTCGATGATACGCAGGCCCGTCGCACCGTCTTCCGTCTTTTCGACCTGACCGTCTGCGGCGTAGAGCGGGCCTTCCAGCAGGCCGTAGAGCTTCGTCCCATCCTTGGAGAGCGCCATGCCCTCAAAGCCACCGGAGCGCTTCAGGTTGAAGACGGGCAGCTTCTGGGTGGGATTGCCGGGAAGGGTCAGCGTTGGATTGTCGGGAGACTTGACCTCGGTGTCGCCGGCCTTGGTCGCAATCACATCCGTCAGCTTGCCATCGCGGCTGAATTTCAGAATGTAAGGACCGAATTCTTCACCGACCCAGAAGCCGTCCGCGACCGGCTGGATCGATTCCACGTCGAAGTCTGCGCCGGTCAGATAGCGCTTGTCCGAGCCTTCCATGACGATCGGGAAGGGAGCCTTCTTGTCGGGATCGGACAGGAAGACCGTCTCAACCGCGTTGACCTTGCCAGCGTCCCAATCGAACTTCAAATGGTGCAGCATCAACATGGCGTCACTAGAGTTCAGCTTCGAGCCAAAGCCGTTGTCGGACAGGCTCCAGAAGGTGCCGTCTTCCATAGCCTTAATGCCGGAAAAGCCCTGCATTGCCTGGCCGTTAAACGGCATGGAGAGGCCAGTGGGACGGACGCCATCCTTGCCGGGCACGGTGCCGATACCTTCGGCACGCTTGCGGTCCGCCGTGGTGAACTTACCTGCACTTTTCAAAAAGTCTGGAGCATCGGCCGGTGCGGGGATGATGGTGTTGGCTGGCAAAACTGCTTGAGAGACGAGCTTTGCCGGAAACTCCTTCTCAGCGGCAAGCGCGTGAAGGGTGCCGAGCGTGAAGAAAACAGCGGAAGAAAGCAGGATTTTTTTCATGGAACATACCTGTCTGTTGCATAGAGCGCCTTGCGTCCTTTAGGACGCACAAAGGACGCTCTAACTTTTTGAATCTACGCATCGTGCTTTCCGAAAATCGATTCCGATTTTCGGGCCGATGCTGTAGAGGAGCAACGGACCGATAGGCGGGCTTTGTGACAGGCGCGCAAAACCGTTTTGAAGCTTTGATGACGGTGTTCTTTTACAAAGCCGGCTGGCGGCTGAGCGCGCAGACGCCGAGCGTCTGGCCGCGACCCTTGACGGCGTGTTCGCCGAGATACTGGCTCCTGATGCCCTTGGGCAGCAGAAGTTGATGGGCGAGGTCGGACGAGATCAGAATGGGATGGCCGAGCATCTTGCTCAGCGATTCCAGCCGCGCCGTCGTGTTCACCGTATCGCCGAAATAGGTGATCTTGTGATGATCGACGCCGATTTCTGCCGTGATCACCGGGCCACCGTGAATGGCAAAGCGGAGCTTCGGGACAGTACCGAAACTGGCGATCCAGGTGGCACGGCTGCTTTCGATTTCCGACAGAATGTCGAACACACAGTTGATGCAGGCGGCACGCCGGATCGCGAGATGATAGGGCCAGGTGATGATGGCAGCATCGCCAATATAGTCGTCGATGATCCCGCCATGCTTTCTGACCGGAGCGGCATAGGCGGAAAAGAGCGCGCCCAGAAATTCCTGGGCTTTGAGATCGCCGTGGGTTTCGGCAAAGGATGTGGAGCCGACGAGATCGATGAAGAGGAACACGCGCTCTTCGCTGACCGGCCTGCGATAGCGCCCCAGGATAAGATCGATGAAGATATCGCGTCCCAAAAGCTCACGCACGCGCATGATGAAGACGATGATGGCGCACACGCCGAGCGTAAACACCATGGTCTGCAGTTCCGCATGCACCGCGCGCGCCCAGCTTGTGGGAAGAACGCCGGTTGCCCAGAGGATGGTACCGCCGAGACCGAAGCCGCAAAAGACGAGAATGACATAAACAACCATGCCGACCGCGATGTAGGCGGGCGTTGGCAGCATGCTGATCTTCTTGGACAGGCCGGGCAGGATATGGCCACGCTCGAAGGCAAGGATCGGCGCGCAAGCAAACAGGGCGTAGGTTGCCCCGATGAATGCACCGCCGCCATATTCGAGGAATGCATAGACCACGCCGCTTCCGGCAACCGCCAGAAACAACACGACATAGTCCAGCATCGCCAGAATTTTTCTCATCGTCTGCCCTTAATTGAGGGGATAGGGGTGCCACTTCCTCCCAAGTGAGCAGGTCGATTCCTCCCGGTGCGGGATGATAATGCGGATCAGGTGCCGCCAAAAGAGATGTTTAAGCGATCACTCAGGAAGAGGCGCAGTTGTGGCAGTTTTGCACGACCCCGGCTTTTCACCGATGACTTATTCGGTGGCCTGATCCTGGGCCGGCATTTCGACGGCCTCGACTTTCTTGCCTGCAAAGCGAAGCGCGACTTCACCACGGATGAGCTTCAAAGCAGGCTCACCGAAGAGTTCGCGCCGCCAGCCGGAAAGCGCCTGAACCTCGGCCTTCTCGCCTTCAGACGCGATCTTGTCGAGATCGTCGCTATTGGCGATCACCTTGGCGGCGACGCCATGCTTATCCGCCGTCAACTTCAAAAGCACCTTCAGCAACTCTACAGCGGCACCAGAGCCTTCGGGAGAATGGCTGTGGCGGGGCGCCTGCGGCATGTCGGCCTTGGGAAGGGCGAGCGCTGCATTGACCGTCTCGATGATCGCTGTGCCGGAGGTGGAGCGTTCCCACCCTTTCGGGATGGTGCGCAGGCGCGAGAGTGCTTCCGCGTCCTTCGGCTGTTGCTGGGCGATTTCAAAAATCGCGTCGTCCTTCAGCACGCGCGAACGCGGAACGTTGCGCGAGCGCGCCTCGCGCTCTCTCCAGGCAGCGACGAATTTCAGGATAGCAAGCTCGGTCGGCTTGCGAAGACGCGACTTCAATCGCAGCCATGCATCGTCGGGATGCATGTCATAGGTCTCACGCGCTTCAAGGATATCCATCTCTTCCTTGAGCCAAGACGAACGGCCTTCACGCTCAAGCTGCGCCTTCAGCGCCAGATAGACATCGCGAAGATGAGTGACGTCTGCCAGCGCATAATCCAGCTGCTTTTCCGAGAGCGGACGGTGGCTCCAATCGGTAAAGCGGGATGACTTGTCGATCTGGACGTTCTTGGTCTTCTGCACCAGCTGATCGTAGGAGATCGAATCGCCGAAGCCGCAGACCATGGCTGCAACCTGTGTATCGAAGATCGGGTGGGGGATGAGCCTGCCGAGGTGATGGATGATCTCGATATCCTGACGGGCAGCGTGGAAGACTTTTACGACATTCGCATCGGCCATCAGGTCGAAGAGCGGCGTCAGATCGATACCCTTCGCCATCGGGTCCACCAGCACTTCGAGCGTGGGGCTTGCCATCTGGACGAGACAGAGCTGCGGCCAGAAGGTTGTTTCGCGGAGAAACTCCGTATCGATGGTGACGAATTCCGATTTCGCCAGCTCCTTGCAGGCGTCGGCGAGTGCTGCAGTCGTTTCAATCATTACGTTCGGCCAGTCCTGGAAAACACTCCGTCTTACTTTCTCTTTGGGGGCCACATGTCAATATGAGAGGCCGCTTTACTGAGCGCTTTGCCCCTCCAATTGTCGATCTTCTTCTGCATTTTCTCCTTGATCCGGCTCGCTTTCGAGTTTCGCGAGAATTTCCAGGCTAGACGGCAAAGCCTCGCGCATGGCGCTTTTCCTTGACAAATCGGTTCAGCCATGCGCTTTTCCGCCAAATTTCGTAAGTCGGCCCCCGAGGCCATGACACGCTTCTTCAGGATACAATCATGCATCGCTATCGCAGCCACACCTGTGCCGCTCTTCGCAAGTCTCATGTCGGCGAGACAGTTCGTCTTTCCGGTTGGGTGCATCGCGTTCGAGACCATGGCGGCGTTCTCTTCATCGACCTTCGCGATCATTACGGCATTACCCAGGTGGTTGCCGATCCGGACAGCCCGGCTTTCAAGGCGGCTGAAACCGTGCGCGGCGAATGGGTGATCCGCATCGACGGCAAGGTCAAGGCGCGTTCGGAAGACACCGTCAACAAGGCGATGGCAACCGGTGAGATCGAACTCTATGCACAAGAGATCGAAGTGCTGGGCGTTGCGAAGGAATTGCCGCTGCCAGTATTCGGCGAGCCGGACTATCCGGAAGACGTTCGCCTGAAGTATCGCTTCCTCGATCTTCGCCGCGAGACGCTGCACAAGAACATCGTCAAGCGCACACAGATCATCTCCGCCATGCGCAACGGCATGGCCGAGGCCGGCTTTGCCGAATATACGACGCCGATTCTGACGGCCTCTTCTCCGGAAGGCGCGCGCGACTTTCTCGTGCCGAGCCGTATCCACGAAGGCAAGTTCTTTGCCCTGCCGCAGGCGCCGCAGCAGTACAAGCAGCTTCTGATGGTTGCCGGCTTCGACCGCTACTTCCAGATCGCGCCGTGCTTCCGCGATGAAGACCCGCGTGCTGACCGTCTGCCGGGCGAGTTCTACCAGCTCGACGTGGAAATGAGTTTCGTGACGCAGGAAGACGTCTGGGCAACCATGGAGCCGATGATGACGTCGGTTCTGGAGCAGTTTGCCGAAGGCAAGCCGGTGACGAAAGAATGGCCGCGCATTCCTTACGATGAGGCGATCCGCAAATATGGTTCCGACAAGCCGGACCTGCGCAACCCGATCGTCATGCAGGCGGTGACCGAGCATTTCGCCGGTTCCGGCTTCAAGGTCTTCGCCAATATGATCGCGTCGAACCCGAAGGTCGAAGTCTGGGCCATTCCTGCAAAGACCGGCGGCAGCCGCGCGTTCTGCGACCGCATGAATGCCTGGGCGCAGGGCCAGGGCCAGCCAGGTCTCGGCTACATCTTCTGGAAGGAAGAAGACGGCAAGATCGCAGGCTCCGGTCCGCTCGCCAAGAACATCGGCGAGGAGCGCACCGAGGCGCTGCGCACGCAGCTTGGTCTGGAAGCCGGTGATGCCTGCTTCTTCGTGGCTGGCGATCCTGCCAAGTTCTACAAGTTTGCCGGTGAGGCCCGCACCCGCGCTGGCGAGGAACTGAACCTCGTTGATCGCGACCGCTTCGAGCTCTGCTGGATCGTCGACTTCCCCTTCTTCGAATACAACGAAGAAGACAAGAAGATCGACTTTGCCCACAACCCCTTCTCCATGCCGCAGGGCGGAATGGAAGCGCTTGAAGGTCAGGACCCGCTGTCGATCAAGGCCTACCAGTATGACGCCGTTTGCAATGGCTTCGAAATTGCGTCGGGCTCCATCCGTAACCAGTCGCCTGAGCTGATGGTCAAGGCGTTCGAAAAGGTTGGTCTCAGCCAAGCAGACGTGGAAGAGCGCTTCGGCGGCCTCTACCGTGCCTTCCAGTACGGCGCTCCTCCGCATGGCGGTTGCGCCTTTGGTATCGACCGTGTGGTCATGCTGCTGGTCGGTGCAAAGAACCTGCGCGAAATCACGTTGTTCCCGATGAACCAGCAGGCACAGGACCTTCTGATGAACGCGCCGTCTCCGGCAACGCCGACACAGCTTCGCGAACTGGCTCTGCGCGTCGTTCCGTCAAAGAAGGACTGATCGATGCTCAGGCAGATCGCCGAGCGTCTCAGATCAGCTTTCACCCGTGCATTTGCGGCAGCCTGGCTGCCGCTTTTGCGTTCTGGGCCTCCCGCCATCTTCTTGGCCATCAGCAGCCAGTTTTTGCTGCCATCAGCGCTCTGATATGCTTGGCACCGGGCATCCCAAGTCAGATCCGCCAAGGCATGGGTTTGATCGTCGGCGTCACCGTCGGCATTGTTGTTGGCGAACTCGCGCTCGTCATCCCGGCGGACCTTGCAGAGCTTAGAATGGCGTCAGCCACCTTCATCGCTATGATGATCGCCGTTGCGTTCGGCATGCCTCCGGTGGTGCCAATCCAGGCTGGCGCATCCGCGATGCTGGTGCTGTTGATGGGGCCACAGGTCGCGGGACTTGCGCGGTTTCTCGACGTGCTGATCGGCGCTTCGACAGGGCTGATCGTAGCCCTTGTTTTCTTTCGTGAACGGCTGAAATTCTAGCTCACACACATGGCCTTAAAACGCAAAAGCAGCGGGGCGATCAACCTCCGCTGCTTCACGTTGTTATCGTCGATTTTGACTGCCTTCGCTTAGACAGAGCGTGCCGGCGGCATGGGCTTAAGCGTGTTCATCAGAGCGCCATAGGGCAGCAGCAGAACGAGACCCACCACAACCTTGACCGTCAGGTCGCCAAGCGCCCAGGATATCCAGCGTGGGGCCTCGAGTGAGAAGATGCCGAGGATCGGCGCGTTCTCTATGGCGAAGGCATCGTTCGGGCCGATGAAGGCGAAGCTCGCCGCAAAAGCAATCGAGAAGAACAGGGCGGTATCCAGCACGGAGCCGAACATGGAGCCCGCCAGAGGCGCACGCCACCAGCTTTGGCGACGCAGGCGATTGAAGACGGCAATATCCAGCAGCTGGCCGATCAGATAGGCGGTGCCGGACGCAATCGCGATCCGCGGCAGCGAGGTCCAGAAGGACAACGTGACGCCGACAACAAAGCCTGCCAGCACGACACGGCGCGCAATGGAGGGGCCGAACTGTCGGTTGGTCAGATCGGTCACCAGAAAGGCGATAGGATAGGTGAAAGCACCCCACGTCAGCAGATCGCCAAGATTGATGCCGACGAGCGTGCCGGACAGCGGATACTGAACGAGGATATTCGATGCGACGACGACGAGGGTCATCAGGATCACATAGATAAGCGTTTGGCGCAGGTAAGGCATTTTTTTATCCTGGGTGATGCCACCAGTTGGAGCGAACATATGCAAGCGGCAAGCGTCTCTGAGACCCTGCAGCATTGCGTGAGAAGTGGGGACGGCGAATGCCGAGGCAACAGCCAACCCCAAAACAGACAAAAGGCTTGAGCGGCAGAGCCATTCAAGCCTTTTGAAAAGGATAGACGTCTGAGCTGCGATTAAGCGGCTTCAGCGGTCTTCTTTGCGATCTGGCGACGCAGCAGACGGGCGCGCATCGAGAGATCGTTTTCGTCAGACTTCAGAAGGAAGGCATCAAGGCCGCCACGATGTTCAACGGAACGCAGAGCCGCTGCGGAAACGCGCAGACGGAAACGCTGGCCGAGAGAATCGGAAATCAGAGTAACCTGGCAAAGGTTCGGGAGGAACCGGCGCTTGGTTCTGTTATTGGCGTGGCTGACGTTATTGCCCGTCTGGACGCCCTTGCCGGTCAATTCGCATACACGGGACATGGGTACACCTATTCGTTGTCACTGTATGGCTATCAGTCTGCTCTCCGGCAAAATCCGGTTTGCAATCCAACAGCCGATGATTGGAAAGTTGCGGTTCTATAGTCAGGCCTGCCCGTGCAGTCAAGCCGCTCGCGCCGTTTTGTGCGCGATTTCACCGGTTTTGCTGTGGCTTCCGCTTTTTTATTGCCACAAGTGCGCGTATATGATCGCCGGAAATGCGCGGCTTTTGGTGCCGCCGAGGTTTATCTTCATGATCGTCAATGCACAAAGACTTTTTGCCGCTGCAGCGCTGGTGCTTTGCGGCCTCACGCCATCCTTCGCTGCCGAATCGCGCCATGACAGCGAATATTCCATCGCGCTTGGGGTGTTACCGATCGCGCGCGCCAATTTCTCGACGAAGATGAATGGCTCGACCTATTCGATTTCCGGCTCATTCAGTTCCGCAGGTATCGCCAGCGTGCTAAAGGATATCTCCGGCAAGACCACCGTCTCCGGGGCAAAGCGCGGCAATCGCATGCAGGCCAATGAATATTCATTGGTCTACAAAGACGGCAAGCGCACCCGCACCTATGATGTGCAGTATCGCAACGGCAACGTGACTTCCACGACCATCGATCCAGCGCCGAAATCCCGGCCAGACAATTGGGTGGATGTGAAGGATCGTGACCTGCGTTCCGTGCTCGATCCGATTTCCGGCCTGATCTTCCCGGTCGGTGGGCGCATCTGCCCGAGCCGCCTGCCGATCTATGACGGCGAGTCGCGTCTTGATCTGGTGTTGAGTTCCAGTGGAACGAAGCCGTTCAAGACCAACGGGTATTCAGGCGACGCCGTTGTCTGCAATATGCGTTATGTGCCGAAATCCGGCTTCCGCAAGGGCCGCAAGGACATCGAATATCTGAAGTCGATCTCTATGGAAGTGTGGTTTGCCAAGGCCAACAATATGGACCTCTACGCACCTGTCTATGCCCGCATTCCAACCAAGGTCGGCCAAGTCTACATCACCGCCACGAAATATGGCGGCTGATGTCGAAAGGATTAGCCCGGCTCCCAGCCGGGTTCGGCCATGACGAAACTGTCGAACACGAAGCCAGGCGCCACCGTGCAGCCGACGAGCGTGAAATCGCCAAGGCTTTCTGCGGCCTGCCACCAGTTTGCCGGAACGATCGCCTGCGGTTGCTCACCGTCGAGCACCCCAGGCCCAAGCCGCGCGGTCGTCACACGCTTGCCGTCTTCGGACAAATGGAGCGATAGCGGGGCGCCGGCATAGTAGTGCCAGATTTCCACGGCATCGATCACCTTGTGCCAGTGCGAGCGCTGGCCTTTTTCGAGCAGATAATAGATCGCTGTCGAGTGGCCTCGCTTTTCTCCATTAGAATCGCGAAAGGTCTGGCGATAAAAGCCGCCTTCGGGATGCGGTTCGAGGTTGAGCGCGGCGATAATGGCGGCGGCGGACGGTTCTACTGCCATTAGAACTTGTCCTTGCGGGCTCTGATCTCGGCAAAGACATCCTCGTCTGTCGCACCTTCCAGACCAAGATGGGCGCGAATGCTGGCGTCAGCCACGCGCATATAGGGGTTGGTTTGTTTCTCGAGTGCAATGGTCGTCGGAATGGTGAAGCGGCCCTCGCTGCGCAAGGCTTCGACTTCGCTCAGGCGGCGCGTCAATGCCTCATTCTCCGGGTCGACGGTGACCGCGAAGCGCGCATTCGAAAGCGTGTATTCATGGCCGAAATAGACCCGCGTCTCGTCCGGCAGCGCCATCAGCTTCTGGAACGAGTGCCACATGTCAACGGCCGGGCGCTCGAACAGGCGGCCGCAGCCCATGGCAAACAGCGTATCGGCGGCGAAGAGCAGGCCATCGTCGGGAAGATAGTAGCAGATATGTCCTGCGGTATGACCGGGCGTTGAGATGATCTGCACGCGGCGTCCGGCAATCTCGAATTCGTCGCCGTCGGCTGCGGTCTTGTCGAGACCGGGAATGGCGATAGCCTCGTCATGCGGTCCACGGATTTCGCAGTGGAAACGCTCTTTCAAAGCGAGATTGGCCTCCACATGATCCTGGTGGTGGTGGGTGGTGAAGATGTGGGTCAACTGCCAGCCGCGGCGGTTAAGCGCGTCGAGAATCGGCGCTTCCTCGGGGGCGTCGATGGAAATCGTTGTGCCGCTTTCGCTGTCATGCAACAGCACGCCGAAATTGTCGCTTCGGCACGGAAAGACCTCGATATCCAGCGGCTTCATGGTTCGCTCCCTTTATTCGCATTGAAAACCAGTCTCCTCTATTTAGGTGAGGCGTGCTTGAAGTCCAAGCTTGAAGTCCTTTCGCGAGCCGCTACATTCCAGCCATGAACACCGATATCGTCGATCTGCGCGAATTCTATCATTCCCCCCTTGGCCGTTCTGCCGAACAGGCGATCACCATGGCGCTTTCAACGCTCTGGCCTTCGCTGCCGGATGAGCGGCTGGTGGGGCTCGGCTATGCCGTGCCGTTTCTCGACCGGTTTCGCCACGATACCGAGCGCACCTTTGCCTTCATGCCCGCAGGGCAGGGCGCGGTGAACTGGCCGGCGGGTGAGCTTTCCTCCACCGCGCTGGTGTTCGATGAGGAGCTGCCGCTGCCTGATTCCTCGATCGACCGCGTGCTGATGATCCACTCGCTGGAATTCGTCGAAAATCCGCGTGAGGCGCTGAAGGAACTCTGGAGAGTGTTGGCGCCTGGCGGGCGGCTGGTCATCGTGGTGCCGAACCGGCGCGGTGTCTGGGCACGCGTAGAGCATACGCCCTTTGGTTCAGGCCGACCCTATTCCCGCAGCCAGTTGACGGCACTTTTGCGCGAGACGAACTTCACCCCCGGCGCCTCGTCCGAAGCGCTGTTCTTCCCTCCGTCCAAGGTCCGCTCCGTGCTGAAGTTCCGTCGCTATCTGGAAACGATGGGGCGAAGGCTCTGGCCGGTCTTTTCCGGCGTGATCATCGTGGAAGCCCAAAAGCGTCTCTATCAGGGGCTACCCGTGACGCAGCGCGCGTCCCGCCGTGTCTTCGTGCCGGTGCTGGCGCCGCAGGGCGTGCCAAGCACTCGGACGAAATTGACACGCGACCTCGAGCAGCAAAAGACGCGCTGATACTCGACAAAGGGCTGCTTCCAGTCTAATGCCTTCGGCATTGTCAGGCCGGATTTCCCGGTGCTTTTCCGAAGGTCGATGAAATGAGTGCAGAGCTTAACCAACCTGTTCCACGTCCAGGCATCCTGGATATCGCCGCTTATGTTCCGGGTAAGGAGCATGTGGACGGTGTGGCGAAGGTCTATAAGCTCTCCTCCAATGAAACGCCGCTCGGCCCAAGCCCCAAAGCCATCGAAGCCTTCAAGGCGGCTGCGTCCAATCTGGAGATCTATCCGGACGGTCAGGCGGTGGCGCTGCGTCAGGCGATTGCCGGTGTTCACGGCCTGAACCCGGCCAACATCATCTGCGGCAACGGTTCGGATGAACTGCTCGGCCTGCTCTGCCACGTCTATCTTGGCGCAGGCGATGAGGCGATCATCACCGAACACGGCTTTCTCGTCTACAAGATCCAGATCATGGGCGCAGGCGCCACGCCGGTCACCGTCAAGGAAACGGATTGCACGGTCAATGTCGATGCGATCATCGACGCGGTTACGCCAAGGACGAAGATGGTGTTCATTGCCAATCCAGGCAATCCCACGGGCACCTACATTCCCGTGTCCGAAATTCGTCGCCTGCAGGCGACTTTGCCGAAAAATGTTATCCTGGTTCTCGATGCGGCCTACGCCGAATATGTGCGCAAGAACGATTACGAGGCGGGGCTTGAGCTCGTTTCCGGCAACGGCAACGTCGTCATGACCCGTACCTTCTCCAAGGTCTATGGACTGGCAGCGCTGCGCGTCGGCTGGATGTATGCACCGGCTGCCATCATCGATGCGCTGAACCGCGTGCGTGGACCGTTCAACATGAATGCGCCGGCCATTGCTGCGGGTGCCGCCGCCATCCGCGATCAGGCCTTCATGCAGCAGGCCGTGGCACATAATCTGCACTGGCTCGACCGGCTGACCTCGGTCTTCACCGAGCTTGGCCTCAAGGTCACGCCGTCCGTCACCAACTTCATTCTCATCCATTTCCCGGATCAGGACGGCAAGCGTGCAGCCGATGCCGACGAATTCCTGAGCAGTCGTGGCTATATCTTACGTGCCGTGCGGGGTTACGGCTTTGCCAATGCGCTACGCATGACGGTCGGCTCGGAAGAGGCCAATCTCGGCGTCATCGCCGCCCTCAAAGAGTTTATGGGTCAGGCGTGATGGCAGACATTCTGTTTGAACGCATCGCGCTGATCGGTATCGGCCTGATCGGCTCGTCCATTGCCCGCGACATCAAAGAGCTTGGCCTCGCACGCGAGGTGGTGGTCTCGACGCGCAGCGAAGAGACGCTGAAGCGTGCCGAGGAACTGGAGCTTGGGACATCCTACACCACTTCGGTGGCCGATGCCGTAAGGGAGGCCGATCTCGTCATCGTCTCGGTTCCCGTCGGCGCATCGGAGGACGTGGCTAAGCAGATCGCGCCGCACCTGAAGGCGGGCGCGATCGTCACCGATGTCGGTTCCACCAAGGCATCCGTGATTGCCCAGATGGCGCCGCATATGCCGCAGCATGTGCATTTTATTCCGGGCCACCCTTTGGCGGGGACGGAAAAATCCGGCCCGGATGCCGGGTTTGCCGGTCTCTTCCGCGATCGCTGGTGCATCTTCACGCCGCTGCCCGGCACGGATGCTGCCGCTCTCGATCGCCTGAAAGGTTTCTGGCTGGCGCTCGGTTCGCGCGTTGACGAGATGGACCCAGAGCACCACGACAAGGTGCTGGCGATCGTCTCGCATCTTCCGCATATCATCGCCTACAACATCGTCGGCACCGCGGACGATCTTTCGACGGTAACGGAATCGGAAGTTATCAAATACTCCGCCTCCGGCTTTCGCGATTTCACCCGCCTGGCGGCGTCCGACCCAACCATGTGGCGCGATATCTGCCTGCACAACAAGGATGCGATCCTTGAGATGCTGGCACGGTTTTCAGAAGATCTGGCCTATCTACAGCGGGCAATTCGCTGGGGCGAGGGCGACAAGCTGTTCGAGCTTTTCACCCGCACCCGTGCTGTCCGACGCTCCATTATTCAGGCGGGTCAGGATGTCGACGCGCCGGACTTTGGCCGCCATTCGCTCGACCAGAAGAAGTAAGCGCTTTGTGAGCCTCGATGAACCCCCGATCGTCAGATCGGGGGGATCTTGCCGAGCGGAATGAAGCCGCTGACGGTAGCGCGGCCGCGATCGACCACCAGATCGACGGATGTATGATCACCGCCACCTGCGAGCGCGCCAAGAAGCTTGCGGGCGGTGTCGATGGTGGACTGAAGCTGCGGGAAGGCCTGTTTGGCATTGTCGGCCCAGTCACCCAGCTTTTCGATCTCCAGCTTGAACTTGCCCGACAGATAGCCTTGATCGTCGAAGGCGAACGGGCCGCTGATGCGCATGATGCGACCATCGCCAATATCGAGCATCACCCGGCGCAATTCGCCGCTTGCACCGTAAAGGCCGGTCGTATCGCTGCCGTCGATCATACCGGCCTTGCCGGCAAGAGTGACGTCGGCAATGGCGTTGAGGCGGGGCAGGATCTGCGGCCAGCCCTGAACGACTGTGGCGGCGTCGTTCAGCGTTACTGCGCCATCGAGATCGGCGCCGTTCTGGCGCAGATGAACCTCGGTTTTGGCGGCGTCGAAGTCGATGGTCTGGTTGGTCACAGACGAGACGGCTTGCGCCTTCAATCCGTCGATCACCAGCGACGTGCGATCGATGCCCTTGAGCTTGGTGACGAGGCTGGATTGCAGGTTCGCCCATTGCGCCGAGACCGTGAGGCCATGCGGTGTGCGGATTTCAGCTGGCGAATCCAGCTCCCAGACGATGTGGCCCGGTGCGTAGACCTGGGCTGCAGAGCGCAGAGCGCCGAAGGATGTGGTCACCCCGGTTTTGGTATCTTCCACATTCACCTTGGAGCAGAAGAGGCCGATGCGGAAAGGATAGCCGCGGAAGGCCATGTCGGTGCATTCACCCTTGATGCTGGACGTGCCGCCGGGCGCAATCGCCTTGATCACCTTTTCTTCCAGCCTGTTGGCGGCGTAAAACCAACCCGCCGTGTAGATGGCGATGACAAGCACGATGCCGAGCCCGAGAAAAAGGAATTTTCTGCCTGTACGGGATTGGCTTGACGTTGCCATGATGATCTCCAATGCTGCGCAGCGTATAATAGTGATTTGGCGTGCGATATGGACGATTTTTGGGTCTTTGGCTACGGTTCGCTGATGTGGAACCCCGGCTTCCCTTTTGAGGAGCGTCAACGGGCGCGCTTATTCGGCTACCGGCGGGCGCTTTGCATCCGCTCCAACCACTACCGCGGTACGGAGGAAAGGCCGGGGCTGGTGCTGGGTCTTGAGCGCGGCGGGTCCTGCCTTGGCGTTGCTTTTCGGGTCAAGGCATCGGGCCGCAAGCCTGTGCTCGATTATCTGCGGGAGCGAGAACTGGTGACGAATGTCTACAAGGAACGCCTGATCATGGTGAGCCTTGAGGACGGTCGACGGCTGAACGCGCTGACCTATGTGGCAGACCCTTGCCACCCGCAATATGTCGGTGGTCTGAAGGTGGATGATGCCGCCTCGATCATCCGAAATGCAGAGGGCAGCTCGGGACCCAACTCGGATTATGTCTTCAACACGGTCGAGCACCTGAAAGCCATCGGCATTCGCGATGTCCTGCTGGAAAAGATTGCCGCTCATGTCGAGGACGAGGTTGGGACGAAGTAGCGGCCCGTCGAAATTCATCCTGTCTGACAAACGAAAACGCCGCGGATGTTTCCATTCGCGGCGTTCGTGTTTCAATCGATCTTCGTCAGGAGGAGTGGGTTTGGGTGGCCTGCGGCGGTGGCTCCTGTTTTTCCTCGTGCTCCGTGACAGGCCGCTTGGTGCGCATGAGCGTCAGGACGAAGACGAAGAAGGCGGGAACGAAGAAGACCGCAAGGATTGTGGCCGAGATCATGCCGCCCAGAACACCGGTGCCGATGGCGTTCTGACTTGCCGCACTTGGGCCTGTCGCAATCGCCAAGGGTACCACGCCGAGTGTAAAGGCAAGCGAGGTCATGATGATCGGGCGGAAGCGGACGCGTGCGGCCTGAACCGCAGAATCCAGGAGCGACTTGCCTTCCGCATAATAGTCCTTGGCGAATTCGACGATCAGGATCGCGTTCTTGGCCGAGAGACCGATGATCGCGATCAGACCCACCTTGAAGTAGATGTCGTTCGGCATATCCCGCACCATGACCGCCAGGACCGAGCCGATGATGCCGAGCGGAACGACCAGCATGACCGCAAGCGGAATGGACCAGCTTTCGTAGAGGCCTGCCAGAAGAAGGAAGACGAAAAGAATGCTGAGGCCGAAGAGGAAGGGTGCCTGGGAGCCAGACTTGATTTCCTCAAGCGCCTGGCCCGTCCATTCGTAACCGACACCGGCCGGAAGTTCCGAAGCGATGCGTTCCATCTCGGTGATCGCCGCGCCCGTGGAGTTGCCCGGAGCCGGAGCGCCGGAGATACGGATCGTCGGATAGCCGTTATAGCCGACGACCTGTGGCGAACCCTTCTGCCACTGGGCAATGGCAAAGGAGCTCAAAGGCACCATGCCGCCGCTCGAGTTGCGGACATTGAGCTTCAGCAGATCTTCCACCTGAAGGCGATCGCGGTCCTGCGCCTGCACGATGACGCGCTGCATGCGGCCGGCATTCGGGAAGTCATTGATATAGGACGATCCGAGATTGGCGGTGATGGTGTTGTTGATATCCGCAAAGGTCACGCCAAAGGTGTTGGCCTTTTCACGGTCGATCACCAGCAGCACCTGGGCCGCGTCCGGCAGACCTTCGATACGCATGCCCGTCAGGATCGGACTTTGGCTCGCCTTCTGCATCAGCTCTGCGGCTGCGGCAGAGAGGGCAGCCTGGCCGATGCCGTTACGGTCCTGCAGACGGAAGGAGAAGCCGCCGGACGTACCGAAGCCTTCGATCGGTGGAGGCGAAAGGGCAAAGGTTGTCGCATCCTTCAGACCGAAGAGCTTCATGTTGGCCCGGTTGGCGATATCCTGCGCCGAGTTGCCGGCACCACGCTCGCTCCAATCCTTCAGCGTTACGAAGGCAAGGGCAGCATTGGCGCCGTTGCCGGAGAAGCTGAAGCCCTGGATCGCGACAATATCCTTCACCGCGGGGTCGGCCTTGAAGATCGTCTCGATCTGCTTGATGGACGCGAGCGTGCGGTTGGCGCTGGCCTCTGGTGGGCCCTGGATGTCCACGATCAGGAAGCCCTGGTCTTCATCCGGCACGAAGGCACTTGGCAGGTTGATGAAGAGATAGCCGAGACCCGCGACCAGTGCCAGATAGATCACCATCATCCGGCCTGCTCGCTTGGCCGTGCCGGTTGCCGTCTTCGTATAGCCGTTCGTCAGGCTGTCGAACTTGCGGTTGAACCAGCCGCCGATGCCACGCTTTTCATGATGTCCCTTTGGAATGGGCTTGAGGAACGTCGCGCAGAGCGCAGGCGTCAGCGACAGGGCGAGGAAGGCCGAGAACAGGATCGACACCACCATGGTCAAGCTGAACTGGCGGTAGATGATGCCTGTCGATCCCGGGAAGAAGGCCATGGGAATGAAAACGCAGGAAAGAACCAGTGTGATGCCTAGGATGGCGCCGGTGATCTGGCGCATCGCCTTTTGCGTCGCGGCCTTGGGAGACAGACCTTCCTCGGCCATGATGCGTTCGACATTTTCGACCACGACGATGGCGTCATCGACGAGGATACCGATGGCAAGCACCATGGCAAACATCGTCAGCACGTTGATGGAGAAGCCCGTCGCATACATGATGGCGCAGGTGCCGAGCAGCGCCACCGGCACCACGAGTGTCGGGATGACCGTGTAGCGGAAGTTCTGCAGGAAGACGAACATCACCACGAAAACGAGGATGATGGCTTCCACCAGCGTGTGCATCACCTTCTCGATGGATGCGGAAACGAAGGGGCTGGTGTCATAGGGAACGCTGTAGGCGACGCCCGAAGGGAAAAAGCGCGACAGCTCTTCGAGCTTCGCCGTCACCGCTTTCGAGGTAGCGACCGCATTGCCGGTGGAGGAAAGCTGAATACCGACGGCAGCACTCGGCTGGCCGTTCAGGCGACTCGAGAAGTTGTAGGTTTCTGCACCAAGTTCGATCCGGGCTACGTCCTTCAAGCGAACGGAACTGCCGTCCGGGTTGGCGCGCAGGACGATGTTGCCGAACTCTTTCGTGTCGGTCAGCTGTCCCTTGACGAGAACGGTTGCCGTCAAATCCTGAGAGACCGGATTGGGTGCTGCACCGATCTGGCCTGCTGCCACCTGGGCGTTCTGGGCAGTGATCGCGCTGTTGATATCGGCGGCCGTCAGATTGAGGCCGACAAGTTTGTCGGCATCGATCCAGACACGCATGGCGCGCTGGGCGGAGAACAGCTGGGCGCGGCCAACACCGTCGATACGGCGCAATTCGCCAAGAACGTTGCGGTTGAGATAGTCGCCAAGCGCCACCTCATCCATCGTCCCATCGGTGGAGGTGAGCGTAATGAACATGAGGAAGCCGGAGGAGGCTTCTTCGACGGTCACACCTTGCGAGGCGACGGCAGAAGGAAGGCGTGCCTCCACGCGGCGGATGGCGTTCTGCACATCCACCGAGGCCTGGTTGATGTTGGTTCCGGCCTGGAAGGTGGCGTTGATCGAGACCTGACCTGCCGTATCCGAGGTGGATTCGAAATACATCAGTCCTTCGACACCGTTCAACTCGTCTTCGATGAGACGGGTCACGCCCTGATAGATTTCCTGCGGCGAGGCGCCGGGATAGCTGGTGGAGATCGTCAACTGCGGCGGTGCCACCTTCGGATACTGCGCGATCGGCAGGAAGGGGATGGCGATGATGCCGGCAATCGAGATGAACAGCGCGAAGACCCAGGCAAGGATCGGCCGTCTGATGAATAGCTGTGCCATGAGGTGACCTTACTGCTTCGGCGGTTGAGCTGCGGCATCGGCAGGCTTTTGCGGCTGCCAGGGTTCTGCTGCGATCTTGCCGCCAGGCTGAACCTTCTGTGCACCGTCGACGATGATCTTTTCACCCGCCGACAGACCCTTATCGACAACCCATTCGGTATCGACAGCCTGTCCGAGTTCGATCGGGCGGGCTTCGGCCGTGCCGTCATCCTTGGCGATATAGACCATCGGCTTGCCCTCGGCGTTGCGAAGAACGGCGCGTTGGGGAATGGTGATGGCGTCCTGGCGTACGGCCTGTTCGATGCGCACGCGCACATACATGCCGGGCAAAAGGTTGCGCTTCGGATTGGGGAATTCTGCACGCAGCGTCACTTGGCCGGTGGTGGCATCGACGCTGGCGCTGGCAAAGAGCAGGCGGCCGGCGTCGGCATAGACAGTGCCGTCATCGAAGACGAGACGGACACTTGCCTGATCCGGGGCGGGGCTTGCCAGCTTGCCGTCTTCCACCGCACGCTTCAACGCCAGCATGTCCTGCGCCGATTGGGTGAAATCCGCATAGATTGGGTCGATCTGCTGGATCAGCGCGAGGTTCTGAGTGCCATCCGCTGTCACCAGCGCGCCTTCGGTCACCAGTGCCGCACCGATGATGCCGGTAATGGGCGCGCGGACCTCCGTATAATCGAGGTTGATCTTGGCTTCATCGAGTGCCGCCTGCTGGAGCGCGACATCGGCGTCCGCCTGTGCAAGGTTCACAGCGGCCGTGTCGTATTCGATGCCGGTCGCGACATTGCGTTCGCGCAGGTTCTTCTGGCGTTCCAGTTGCTGGCGGGCGTTGGCCTGCGTTGCCTGCGCGCGCTGCAGCGCTGCCTGGGCGCTCTCCACCCGCACCTTGAAGAGCTTCGGATCGATGCGGTAGAGAATGTCGTCCTTCTGCACCAAGGTGCCCTGCTGGAAGACACGTTCCAGAAGAATGCCGGAAACGCGGGCGCGCACTTCCGCTACGCGCGTTGCGGCGACGCGGCCTGGCAATTCGTTGACGACAGGAACGGCGCGTGCCTTCAATTCGAGAACGCCAACGGCGGGCGGGGGCATTTGCATGCCGCCTTCCTGCGCTTGCAGCGACGGTCCCGACAGCACGATCATGCCACCAAGGAACAGGCTCGCAAGGCGGGGCAAAGCTTTTCTGCTCAGCATTTTTTCAATCCTTGTCTTCATCGCATCGAGCGATCGTCATTTTTTATCGGGTAAGGAAGCGTAGATGTCTTTGATGCCATCCAGAATCTCGTGTCGCTCGCTGGTCTCCCAGCGGTGGAAATCGAAGAGCTCCATGCAACAAAGACCCGTGAGGGCAAGATAGGTGAGAAGGGCTGCTTTCGGGCGCGGCCCGGCTTTCATCGCCTCGAGGTCGGCCTTCGTCCATGCCCGCATGCGCTCATGAACATTTTCCTCGCTGGACATGGCGGCTGAAATGGCGAAGCAAACGGCGCGGTCGATATCGTCCGGTGCCTCTTCCGCCAGACTGATCCGGCCGAAAAGCTCGGGGTGAGGAGCCTCGCTGTGCGAGCCGACGGCGTCGCGAATACGGGCCTCCTCAGCGGACATGTGCCGATCGATCAGAGCTTCGAGAAGCGCACTTTTCGACTTGTGGTCATAGACGACCCGCGATTTGCTGACGCCGGCTTCCTGCGCCACCGCATCGATGGAGAGTCCCGCCGCCCCGTCGCGCATGACAACGCGCTCGGCGGCGTCGAGAATATCGTCGGTGCTGATCTTGCGGGTTCTAGCCATGAAACGTCCTTTGTGGGAATTTAAGTACGAACGTTCGTTTTTAAAATCAAGCGGTTTCTCGCGCCCGCGCAGATTTGGTCCTTATTATTTGAATGATGGCTAATAGGCTTTTCTTTATAAATGCTTATAAAATGTTGCCACGCAATATGACCGAAGCCTGTGCACCCGTCTTCCCGTCCTGCTCACGCAGATTTGACACGGCGAGCGGGCGCGCAAAGCGGTCGCTGGGCGCGTTACCTCTAGCGCCTAATAGCTACCTGGAACGTGTCGAGCGAAGTTGAAAGCTCGAGAAGACTTATGACAACGTCTGTGCCGCATTGATGGATGAGACGAAACGTCGTGTCCGCTCCTGCTGCGGATTGCGGAAGATGGCGTCGGAACTGCCGGTCTCAACCACCTTGCCGGCTTCCAGAAACACGACGAGACCGGCGATCGTTGACGCAAGGCGCAGATCATGTGTCGCCATGACCATGGTCGTGCCTTCCCGCGCCAGTTGGCCCAGGACCTCGACCACTTCCGCCGACAGTTCCGGATCGAGCGCAGAGGTGGGTTCGTCGCAGAGCAGCACCTTGGGCGAGGGCGCAAGCGCGCGGGCAATGGCGACGCGCTGCTGCTGGCCGCCCGACAGGTTTGCAGGCCAGGCATCCGCCTTGTGCGCCATGCCGACCTTTGTCAACAGCTCCATCGCTCTCGAACGGGCCTTTTCCATCGGCCATTTTTGCACGACGAGCAGGCCTTCCATGACATTCTCGATCGCGGTTTTGTGCGGGAAGAGCTGGAAGTTCTGGAACACCATACCCGTCTGGCGGCGAATTTTTTGAATTTCCTGCCACGCGACCTTTCGACCGTGATGGAAGGAGACGCGATCGGTACCGATCCGCACGGTGCCTTCGCTTGGCAGTTCAAGAAGGTTGATGCAGCGCAGAAGCGTGCTCTTGCCGCCGCCCGAAGGCCCGACGAGAGCCGTCACGCTGCCTTCTGGAAAGCCGAGCGTGATGTCCTTGAGGATTACGACATCGCCGAAGCGCTTTTCGATGGCATTGAGTTCGATCATCGGTTGCTCTCCATCATGCCGCCATATCGGGCAAAGCGGGTTTCAAGTCGCGCCTGCAGGGCCGATAAAACGGAACTCAGGGCAAGGTAGATGAGAGCTGCTTCGATGTAGAGGATCAACGGTTCGTATGTCGTGGCAACGATGCGCTGAGCGGACTGGAAGAGTTCCGGCACGGTGATTGCCGCTGCAAGCGAGGTATCTTTCACCAGCGAGATGAAGGTGTTCGACAGAGGCGGCACGGCAACGCGCCCTGCTTGCGGCAAGATCGTGCGCTGCATGGCCTGACGCCAATTCATTCCCGTCGAGAAAGCAGCTTCCCACTGTCCCTTGGGCACGGACGAAATGGCGGCGCGAATGATCTCGGATGTATAGGCGCCGACATTCAGCGTGAAGCCGATGAGCGCTGCGGGAAAAGCATCGAGAAGAATGCCGATGCTCGGCAGTCCGTAGAAGATGACGAAGAGTTGGACGAGAAGAGGCGTTCCCCGGATCACCCAAACGTAGAAGCGTGCGAGGAGAACAACGGGCGCCGGACCGAACAGCCGCGCGACCGCTGTCGCCAGCCCGAGTGCCAGGCCAAGGACGAAGGAGAGCAGGGTCAGCGGTATTGTGAACTTCACCCCGGCCCACAGAAGCGTGGGGAGCGAATCCATCATCAATTGCAGCCAATGCGGCACGAAGAAACCCTCAAAACAAAAAGGAAGCCCGGCTGTTGCCGGACTTCGTCTGCGAATGATCTATAAGGGAGGATATAGCAGATGCGACGCATCCGCTATTTAGAAAGAGCTTACTTGGAAACGTCCTGACCGAAATAGGTGTCGGAAATCTTCTTGTAAGTACCGTCGGCCTTGATCTCTTCCAGCGCCTTGTTGATGGCGGCGACCAGTTCCTCATCGCCCTTGCGAACGATGATGCCGGAATAGTCCGCGTCCGGCTTTTCGGCGACGATCTTTACCGGTGCCTGCGGCTGCTTCTTTTTGAAGTCCAGGAAGGACAGGCTGTCATTGACGGTCGCATCGGCGCGGCCGGTCAAAACCAGCTGGATCGACTGGTCGAAACCGTCGGTGCCGACGAGTTCTGCGCCCGCTTCGGTCGCAAGCTTGCCGAAGTTGCTGGTCAGCGATTGCGCCGACTTCTTGCCCTTCAGGTCTTCAAAGCCCTTGATATCGGTATTCTTGTCGCTGACGATCAGCACGGCTTTCGAAGCAATGTAAGGCTCGGAGAAAGCGTATTTCTGCTTGCGCGCTTCTGTGATGCCAACCTGGTTGATGACGGCATCATAGCGCTTGGAATCAAGACCAGCGATCAGGCCATCCCACTTGCCTTCGATGAATTCCGGCTTCACCCCAAGCTTCTCTGCGACGGCCTGGCCGATTTCGACATCGAAGCCGACAAGCTTGCCGCTGGCATCATGAAAGGTGAAAGGAGCGTACGTACCCTCGGTGCCGATCTTGATGACGCCGGCGGACTTGATCTGATCGAGGTTTTCTCCCGCGGCAGAAGGAGAGATCAGCACGGCGTGGAGTGCAATCGTGGTTGCGGCCGTCGTTACGATTGTCTTGAGCAAGCCCATTGGTATTTCCTTTTCCCTATGTCCGGATAACATCGCTCCGGTTGATGTGTCATCCCACAAAGCGTGACGCCTTAAACGGCAGAAACGTTCAAAAAGATGCGGCGATGGAGAATATTTTTGCTGCTTTTTTCCTCTCTTGCTGGTCTCCCTCGGAATTGCCGCCTGAGCAGGCTGAAAGATGATGTCGATAATCATTTCCTATCGATGCAATCGGTAAATCCAACTTAAAACTATCACATCTATTGGCTAAGACATGAACCGCGAGGAGCGCCGCGCTGCTTCCGTCTTCGAAGATGGGATCATAGCGCGACGAGCGAGCGGCTCATATTATTTCCGCAACCGCGCTTCATTAAATTTGATGACTTGATTGAGCAAAGCAGGAGAACATCATGGACAATCCCAACGCAGCCGCGGGCAAGTGTCCCGTCGCCCATTCTTCCCCGCGTGGAAGAGGCAATCGTGACTGGTGGCCGGATCAGCTGGATATCCAGAAGCTTCACCAGCATTCCAGCCTGTCCGACCCGATGGGCAAGGACTTCGATTATGCCGAAGCGTTCAAGTCGCTAGACCTTGATGCCGTCAAGAACGATCTTCACGCGCTGATGACGGACTCCCAGGACTGGTGGCCAGCCGACTTCGGCCATTACGGCGGTCTCTTCGTTCGTATGGCCTGGCACAGCGCCGGTACCTATCGCATCACCGATGGCCGCGGCGGTGCCGGCATGGGCCAGCAGCGCTTCGCGCCCCTCAACAGCTGGCCGGACAATGCCAACCTCGACAAGGCGCGTCGTCTCCTGTGGCCGATCAAGCAGAAGTACGGCAACAAGATTTCCTGGGCCGACCTGATGATCCTGACGGGCAATGTCGCGCTCGAATCCATGGGTTTCAAGACCTTCGGTTTTGCCGGCGGTCGTGCAGACGTGTGGGAACCGGAAGAGCTCTACTGGGGCCCGGAAGGCACATGGCTTGGCGATGAGCGCTACAGCGGCGAGCGCCAGCTCTCCGAACCGCTCGGCGCGGTGCAGATGGGTCTCATCTACGTCAACCCGGAAGGCCCGAACGGCAATCCGGATCCGGTTGCCGCAGCCCGCGATATCCGCGAAACCTTCGCCCGCATGGCGATGAATGACGAGGAAACGGTGGCACTCATTGCAGGCGGCCACACCTTCGGCAAGACCCATGGTGCGGGCGACCCGTCGCTGATCGGCGCAGAGCCGGAAGGTGGCGCGCTTGAGGACCAGGGTCTCGGCTGGAAGAGCAAGTTCGGCACGGGCGTCGGCAAGGATGCCATTACCGGTGGACCGGAAGTCACCTGGACGCAGACGCCGACCCAGTGGAGCAACTTCTTCTTCGAAAACCTCTTCGGTTTCGAGTGGGAACTGACCACGAGCCCGGCTGGCGCAAAGCAGTGGGTGGCGAAGAATGCAGAGCCGTCCATTCCCGATGCCTTCGATCCGTCGAAGAAGAAGCTGCCAACCATGCTGACGACGGACCTCTCGCTGCGCTTCGACCCGGAATATGAGAAGATTTCGCGTCGCTTCCTGGAGCATCCGGAACAGTTCGCCGATGCTTTTGCCCGCGCATGGTTCAAGCTGACCCATCGCGACATGGGTCCGAAGGTTCGCTACCTTGGTCCGGAAGTTCCGGCCGAAGATCTGATCTGGCAGGACGTCGTTCCGGCTGTGAACCATCCGCTGATCGACGATCAGGACATTGCCGAGTTGAAGGCAAAGGTTCTGGCGACCGGTCTTTCGGTGCAGGAACTGGTGTCCACTGCCTGGGCGTCCGCCTCGTCCTTCCGTGGTTCGGACAAGCGTGGCGGTGCCAATGGCGCACGCATTCGCCTGGAGCCGCAGAAGAACTGGGAAGCCAACCAGCCTGAGCAGTTGGCAAAGGTTCTCTCGGTTCTCGAAGGCGTCCAGCGTGACTTCAACGCGGCTCAGACGGGCGGCAAGCAGATCTCGCTTGCCGATCTCATCGTGCTGGCGGGTGCTGCCGGAATCGAAAAGGCCGCGAAGGCTGGCGGACAGGATGTAACCGTACCGTTCACGCCTGGCCGCGCCGATGCCTCGCAGGAGCAGACCGATGTTGCCTCCTTCGCCGCACTCGAGCCACGCATCGATGGCTTCCGCAACTATGTCAACGAGAAGCGCCATCAGTTCATGAAGGCAGAGGAAGCACTGATCGACCGTGCGCACCTGCTGACCCTGACCGGTCCTGAAATGACGGCGCTCTTGGGTGGCCTTCGTGTTCTCAACGTCGGCAAGCCAGAGCATGGCGTCTTCACTGATCGTCCCGAAGTTCTGACGAACGACTTCTTCGTCAACCTTCTCGACATGAGCACCCAGTGGGCTCCGGTCGCTGGCGAGAAAGGCATCTACGAGGCCCGTGACCGCAACACCAACGAAGTGAAGTGGACCGGTACGCGTGTCGACCTGATCTTCGGTTCGCACTCGCAGCTGCGCGCCTTCGCCGAGGTCTATGCCTCCGCCGATGCCGGCCGCAAGTTCACCAAGGACTTCGTTGCTGCTTGGAACAAGGTGATGAACGCCGACCGCTTCGATCTCGTCTGATTTCTGAAGCTGGCACACAATGAAAGGGGCGCGATGAAAGTCGCGCCCCTTCTTGTTTAAAGCGCCGTGCGTCCTATTGGAGGCACAAAGGACGCTTTGCCTTTTTGAATCGACGCATCGTGGTTTCCGAAAATCGAGTCCGATTTTCGCGCCGATGCTGTAGCCTGAAAACAGAAAGGCCACCCGCACTCGACGGATGGCCTTCATAGACATTGCACAGATGAAGCTAAAGCGTGCCGTTGCGCTGCTGGATCATCATGTAGGTGTCATAGGTGTATTCGGCGATCTGCGCCCAGAGATAGGCATCCTTCTTGAAGGCCTGCTGGCTTTCGTAGATGGTCTTGAAGTCCGGGTTCACCGAAGAAATGCCGGCATAGGTCTCGACCGCTGCCTTGTGGCAGACATCGAGGATTTCCTGGCTGAACGGGCGAAGGATCGCGCCTTGAGCCACGAGTTCCTTGAGCGCCTTCGGGTTCTGCGCGTCGTAGCGCTCCAGCATGTAGGCGTTACCCGCGGCGCAGGCGTCTTTCAGGATGCGCTTGTAGTTTTCCGGCAGGCTGTTGTACTTCTCGAGATTGATGAAGGCGTGAACCGCGGGGCCACCCTCCCACCAAGCGGGATAGTAGTAATATTTGGCGACCTTATAGAAGCCGAGCTTCTGGTCGTCATAAGGGCCGACAAATTCGGTGGCGTCGATCGTGCCCTTTTCAAGGGCGGCATAAACATCACCGCCGGCAATCTGCTGCGGCGTGACGCCAACCTTCTGCATGACCTGGCCGGCAAGTCCGGCGATACGCATCTTCAGACCCTTCAGGTCATCGATGGTGTTGATTTCCTTGCGGAACCAGCCGCCCATCTGTGCGCCGGTGTTGCCGAGCAGGATGGAATAGATGTTGTGCTTGGCAAAAAATGCGTTCAGCAGATCGTTGCCGCCGGCCTGATTGAACCAGGCATTGGTCTGGCGAGCATTGAGACCGAAGGGAATGGCGGTGCCGAGCGCGAAAGTCGGGTCTTTGCCGACATAATAATAGGAGCAGGTATGGGCCATCTCGACCGTTCCGGCGCTGACTGCATCTGCAGCCTGGAGCGCCGGGACAATTTCACCCCCGGCAAAATGTTGGATGACGAAGTTGCCGCCCGAGGCTTCTTTCACATGATCGGCAACCAGCTGCCCCGCGCCAAAGAGAATATCCAGCCCCTTGGTGAAAGAGGATGTCATGCGCCATGTGATCTGCGGGTTTTCCTGCGCAATAGCGGGTGCTGCGAGGGCTGCTGCTGTAACGCCTGCGCTGGCGGCGCCCGCGTTTCTAATAAACGATCTGCGATCCATCACTGATTGCCTTGACTGAAGCTTCGGCGAACCGCTTGGTACGCCTCCCGCCGATGTAATAACCACGTCCGATTGCAGCCTTCAAGACAATAGTGGTGATATTTCGGCCAGCCTTGGGTAACCCCAAGTTGAGATCTGCAAATTCGTCAGGTGCCGCGTGTCGGATCGTCGAAAGCGGGGTTGTAGAAGAGCGAGAGTGTCAGACTTCTGGCGATGCGGTCGGCGGTCTGCATGAACCATGCATGCGCTTGCCCCGTTGGCGCGATCTCATCCAGCGTCTGCGAAAACAATGTCAGCCATTGGGGAAAAAGATCGGCGCTCATGCCGCCGACCCCCATATGCGCCTGGACCGGCTTTCCGCCATAGGCCCCGGTCTTGAATGCGACGGAAGACCAGAAGCTCTTCATCTTTTCCATGTGCTCCGGCCAGCGGCCTGAAAGCCGGTTGTCGAAGACAGGTCCGAGCGTGTCATGCGCACGGACACGCTCGTAAAAGGTCTCGACCAGTCTGGAAATAAATGCCGCATCGACACCCATGCGGGCCATATCCCTTTCGGCGCGTTCCTGCATTGCCGCGCTGTGCACAGCTCTTGCTGCCATGTCTTCACTCATCAGTTATCGGGTCTGCCTTGGATGGGGTGGAACGCATTGTGGCATGGGTTGTTAACCATGCCACCGGTGGCCTCACCGTCATTTACTTATTGCAAAGGGAAATGACCGAGTTTGGGCTCGCTGGAATGAATACCAGGAGCAATGGAAGATGGCCAGAATTCTCATTACCGAAGATGAAGACGCTCTGCGTACGTTTGTCGCCCGGGCACTTCGCCTGGATGGACACGAAACCCATGAGGCCGCCGATGGCGAGCAGGGGTTCGAAAAACTGAGCGAACAGGATTTCGATCTTCTCCTGTCCGATATCCGCATGCCGGTGATGGACGGGATCGAACTGGCGCATCGTGCCTCGACGCAATATCCCAACCTCAAAATCCTGCTGATGACGGGATATGCCGAACAGCGTGAGCGTGCGGACGATCTCGTTACCAAGATCATCGACGTCGTTCCCAAGCCCTTCGCACTGCCGGATATCCGCCTTGCCGTGGCTCGCGCTCTCGCGGCCTGATGAGACAGCGGACACACTGCGCGATGGGTTTGCGGACCTGTCGCTTCTGCGGCTTTCGCCGTCTGCCTGAAGCAGGCCGCAGTATTTTGCATGCGTAACTGCCGCATGCTCTTTAAAGGCATGAAAACACCCACCATATTCTGGCTAAGCAAGCTGCGGCGATCAAATGCGCCAAGGCTTCGCGGCACTTGCAAATCCAAGATGTGAGATGCCGAAAAGGGGTCTGCCGCTTACGGGGGCTCCAATCCCAACGTTCCGATCTGTGCCGAAAGCGGGCAGGCCGGCAAAGGAGGCTATGAATATGAACATTGAAAAATACTCAGAGCGGGTCCGCGGATTTCTTCAATCCGCCCAGACCTATGCGCTGGCGCAAAACCACCAGCAGTTCGCAGCCGAGCATGTGCTCAAGGCGCTGCTCGATGACGACCAGGGAATGGCGTCCTCGCTGATCGAGCGCGCAGGTGGCGATGCAAAGGAAGCGCGGCTTGCCAATGATGCGGCGCTGGCCAAACTGCCCAAGGTTTCCGGCGGCAATGGCGGCCTCTCGCTGACAGCGCCGCTTGCGAAGGTCTTTGCGACCGCTGAAGACGTGTCGAAAAAGGCAGGCGACAGCTTCGTGACCGTCGAGCGTTTGCTACAAGCGCTCGCGATCGAGACCTCCGCGTCCACCTCCTCGTCACTCAAGAAGGCGGGGGTGACGGCGCAGGCGCTCAATCAGGCGATCAATGATATCCGCAAGGGCCGCACGGCCGATAGCGCCAATGCCGAACAGGGCTTCGATGCGCTGAAGAAATTCGCCCGTGATCTGACGGAGGAAGCGCGCGAAGGCAAGCTCGATCCGGTGATCGGTCGCGATGACGAAATTCGCCGCACGATCCAGGTTCTGTCGCGCCGCACCAAGAACAACCCCGTGCTGATCGGTGAACCGGGCGTCGGTAAGACGGCCATCGCCGAAGGTCTGGCGTTGCGCATTATCAATGGCGACGTGCCGGAAAGCTTGAAAGACAAGAAGCTCATGGCGCTCGACATGGGCGCGCTGATTGCCGGTGCGAAGTATCGCGGTGAGTTTGAGGAACGTCTGAAGGCTGTGCTGAACGAGGTTCAGGCCGAAGCAGGTGGCATCATCCTTTTCATCGATGAGATGCACACGCTGGTTGGAGCCGGCAAGGCGGATGGCGCAATGGATGCGTCCAACCTCCTGAAGCCTGCTCTTGCCCGTGGCGAGCTTCACTGCGTCGGTGCAACCACGCTCGATGAATATCGCAAGCATGTGGAAAAAGATCCGGCACTTGCCCGTCGCTTCCAGCCGGTTCTGGTTGACGAGCCAACGGTCGAGGACACGATCTCGATCCTGCGTGGTTTGAAGGAAAAGTATGAGCAGCATCACAAGGTCCGTATCTCGGATTCGGCCCTGGTTGCGGCTGCGACGCTTTCGAACCGCTACATCACCGATCGCTTCCTGCCGGATAAGGCCATCGACCTGATGGACGAAGCCGCATCGCGTCTTCGCATGCAGGTGGACTCCAAGCCGGAGGAGCTCGACGAACTGGATCGTCGCATCATCCAGCTCAAGATCGAGCGCGAAGCCTTGAAGCAGGAGACGGATGCGTCTTCCGCCGACCGGCTGAAGAAGCTAGAGGATGAGCTGACCGATACGGAGGAAAAGGCGGATGCCCTGACGGCCCGTTGGCAGGCGGAAAAGCAGAAGCTCGGACATGCTGCGGATCTGAAGAAGCAGCTCGACGAAGCACGCAACGAATTGGCGATTGCCCAGCGCAACGGTCAATTCCAGCGCGCCGGTGAGTTGACCTACGGCATCATTCCAGGCCTGGAAAAGGAACTGGCGACGGCGGAAGAGCGCGACAGCAACGGTGCCGCCTCCATGGTTCAGGAAGTGGTGACGGCGGACAATATTGCCCATGTCGTCTCCCGCTGGACGGGCATTCCCGTCGACAGGATGCTGGAAGGTCAGCGCGAGAAGCTGCTGCGCATGGAAGACGAACTCGGCAAGTCCGTGGTCGGCCAGGGCGAAGCGGTTCAGGCCGTGTCGAAGGCGGTGCGCCGTGCGCGTGCCGGTCTTCAGGACCCGAACCGTCCGATCGGCTCCTTTATCTTCCTCGGCCCGACGGGCGTGGGTAAGACGGAGCTGACCAAGGCCTTGGCGCGCTTCCTCTTCGACGACGAAACCGCGATGGTTCGCCTCGACATGTCGGAATATATGGAGAAGCACTCCGTTGCCCGGCTGATCGGTGCGCCTCCCGGCTATGTCGGCTATGAAGAAGGCGGGGCTCTGACGGAAGCGGTTCGCCGCCGCCCGTACCAGGTCGTGCTGTTCGATGAGATCGAAAAGGCGCATCCGGACGTCTTCAACGTCCTGTTGCAGGTGCTGGATGACGGCCGTCTGACCGATGGCCAGGGCCGCACCGTCGATTTCAAGAACACCATCATCATCATGACGTCGAACCTCGGTTCGGAGTTCCTGACGCAGATGGGCGACAGCGACACGGTGGAGTCGGTCCGCGAAATGGTGATGGAGCGCGTGCGCGGTCACTTCCGCCCCGAATTCCTGAACCGTATCGACGACATCATCCTCTTCCATCGCCTGCATCGCGATGAGATGGGTGCGATTGTCGATATCCAGCTTCGCCGCCTCGTCTCGCTGCTCAGCGATCGCAAGGTGACGCTCGATCTGGATGAGGATGCCCGGATCTGGCTGGCCAACAAGGGTTACGACCCTGCATATGGTGCACGCCCGCTGAAGCGTGTCATTCAGAAGTCCGTTCAGGACAGGCTGGCCGAGATGATCCTGGGTGGCGAGGTTCCGGATGGTTCCACCGTCAAGGTGACCTCCGGTACCGACAGGCTGCTGTTCAAGGTCAAGCAGCCATCTGCGCATGATGGCGTGGCAGACGCCGCGTGATGTCGTTAAGGGCTCCTTCGAGAGCCCTTTTTCGTTGTTGCGGTTTTATCGAGAAGAGACAGACTTACTCTGCGTCACCAGTGACGACGCCGACGAAAGGCAATTCGCGGAAGGCATAGGCCACATCCATGCCGTAGCCGACGACGAAGTAGTCCGGGCATTCGAAGCCGACGAAATCAGCCTCCAGATCTTCCTTGCGCTTGACCTTCTTGTCCAAAAGCACGGCGATGGAGACGTTGCGGGCGCCACGCTCGAAAAGCAGTTCCTTGGCAAAACGCAGTGTGCGACCGGATTCGAGAATATCGTCGATCAGAAGAACGTCGCGGTCCTTCACGTCGCTGTCGATATCCTTGACGATCTTGACGCCTTGCGAAACGGTGCCGGTGCCGTAGCTGGAAAGCGTGATGAATTCGACTTCCGGTGCAAGGCCGCTATCGTGCAGCGCGCGGATGAGGTCGGCAGCGAAAATGAAGGAGCCCTTCAACACCGCAATGACCAGCAGGTCCTTTGTCGGGCCCTGGGCGATGTGCTTTGCCATGTCGCGGTTGCGCTCTGCGATCTGGTCGGCGGTGTAAAGCGGCTCGATGTTTTTTCCACGAACGACGGGCATTGTGTCTCCTGCATTGCTTCGCAGCCAGACAGAACCTGCCGGCGGATGAAATGAAGGGGCTGCGGTAGCACAGTCAGCGGGCGGAAGCATCCGTTTCGATAAAGGAAAGCTTGATTTCTGGCGTTTTTCCACCGGGATGGCGCAGTTTTGCCGAGAAACCATGGCTCTGGCCAGGACCGATCTCGATGATGGGCGGCTCGATCAGCATGCTGGCGACCTTTTCACCTTTCGCCGCAAAGAGGTCGGCACGGATGGACGGAATCTCCTGAATGTTGTCGGTTCTGTTGTCGACAATGCCATTGATGACCAGGACTTCCATCCCGCCAGCATCCTGCGGGGTAATGCTGATATGCGAGATGGCAAGTGGTTCAGGCGGTGCCTCGACGGTCGGTCTTTCCGTCGGAAGCACGGAAAATCCACCGGACATAAAGAACATGCCGACGGCTGCTGCCGCGACGACGGCCGAATAGCCGTCGACCGAAAGCGAGGAAAGCTTGCGATCGATCCACGCGATCATCGCCTGAAATGTCTCGAGCGCACCGACGGTCCTGGGCTTGCCTTGTTGATAAGCCGCGCGTCGATTGTCGTTTCCGTAGTCACGAAACACCGTTTCCTTTACGGTCACGAAGTCGGCGTCGATCGTTTCCTGTCGCGTCACGGCTCTTGTCTTTGGCCGGGCAGCAGGCGCATCTGGCATCAAAAGGTCGTAATCATGTGCCGATTGTTTGCGAAATGGACGGAACATAGCCATGAAGTTCCCTTGGTCAGTTTTTCAGCCCGAGTTCACCCCGGGCATTGAAAGGAATCTTGACCAGTCGTAAATTTAATTGGTTAACGCTTCGCAAAGATCGACTGAGTCGAGCCGCGTTTCCCGCCGTTTGCGGGCAAAAAGCGGCAGGGCGGAGATTTGAAGACGCTCAAGCGGATCGGAAAAGAAAGAGACTGGAAAAGCGTTGATCCATTTCGAAAATGTCGGGCTGCGTTACGGCATGGGCCCGGAAATTCTCAGGGACATGACCTTCGATATTCCCAAGGGTTCCTTTCAGTTCCTGACCGGGCCGTCCGGTGCGGGCAAGACGACGCTTCTGCGCCTGCTGCTCATGTCGCTGCAGCCGACGCGCGGTCATATCCGCATGTTCAATCGCGACATCTCGCGCATCCCGAGAAGCGAGCTTCCGATGCTGCGTCGACGCGTCGGCATCGTCTTTCAGGATTTTCGCCTCCTTGATCATCTGACGACCTATGAGAATGTCGCCTTGCCTTTGCGTGTCCGCGGCAAGGAAGAAAGCGCCTATCGCAACGATGTCATCGAGCTTTTGAAGTGGGTCGGTCTGGGAGAGCGGGTCAACGTTCTTCCCGCCATTCTTTCGGGCGGCGAAAAGCAGCGTGCCGCGATCGCGCGCGCGCTGATGGATCAGCCTGAAATCCTGTTGGCCGATGAGCCGACCGGAAACGTTGATCCGCCCATGGCCAAGCGGCTGCTCAATCTCTTTCTGGAACTCAACCGGCTGGGCACCGCCGTCGTCATCGCCACGCACGATTTTGGCTTGATGGATCAGGTTGATGCGCGCCGGATGATTCTGACCGAAGGGCGGCTCGACATCTATGAATGAGATGAACCGTAAGACGCTGAAGCCGAGAGCACCGCAGCAGGGCGCACCGCAGATGCGCATCCGCCCGATGGCGCCTATCCTGCCGCCATCCAACATTCAGGGCAACGCGCTGATCGTCGTCATCGCCATCATGGCCTTTCTCGCCTGTCTGACGCTCGGTGCCGTCAGCATGGTACGCGCCACCGCCGCCAGCTGGCAGAGCCAGATCTCGCGGGAGATCACCATTCAGATCAAGCCCGAGGACGGGCTCGATATGAATGCGGCGCTCAACAAGGCCCGCAATCTGGCGCTGGGTTTCGTCGGCACGCGCGAAGGCACGATCATGGACGATGCCGCGACGAGCCGCCTCCTGGAGCCTTGGCTGGGCTCGGGGCTTGATCTCTCCGAACTGCCGGTGCCGCGTCTTGTCATCATTACCATCGATGAAAACAACCCGCCGGATTTCGAAGCCATGCGGGCAATGCTGAAGACCGAAATCCCGCAGGCCTTTCTGGATGATCACCGCACCTGGGTGGATCGTCTGGTGTCCATGGCCCATACGACGGTGATGATCGGTGTCGGCGTGCTGGTGCTGGTCTTTACCGCCATGGTGCTGACGGTGATCTTTGCCACGCGCGGTGCACTCTCCGGCAACCGGCACATTGTCGAGGTTCTGCATTTCGTCGGCGCCGAAAGCGGCTTCGTCGCGCGAGAATTCCAGAAGCACTTTCTGAAGATCAGTCTCAAGGGGTCAGGTGCCGGCAGTGCTGTCGCGGCGTTCGTCTTTCTTGCGGCAGGCTTCTGGCAGTCGCGATCGCTTGCAACGCCGCAAAGCGATCAGGCGACCGCCTTGTTCGGCTCATTCTCGGTCGGCATCGACGGTTATCTCGGTATCCTGATGACGATGATCATCATCTCGTTGCTGACGACGATTACGGCGCGCATGACGGTCATTCGCACCATCGATGAGATCGACCGCATCCGTTCCGACCCGTCGAAGAGCGATGGCTTATAGGGCGTTGGTGGTAGAGGACCGGGCACAACCGCCTGTTCCTTGCCATAGTCCCTGCTTATGGTAACTCATGGCAATGAGTCGCATAGACCGGCATGATCATATGGCTGATTCGCCGCGGAACCGAATGTTCTCGCGACGCGGGCCGTTGCGCCGCTTCATCCGTATAGCCATCCTCGTTTTCGTCGTCACTGCCGGTGCCGTTTTCGGCGGATTTTTGTGGTTTGCCGATTCCGTTGCGACCATGCGACCGCCGGAAGGCGCGAGAGCCGATGCCATCATTGTCCTGACCGGAGGTTACCAGCGGATTGACCAGGCGGTCGGGTTGTTGCGCGATAAGGTCGGAAAGCGGCTGCTCATTTCAGGCGTCAACCCATCGACGACGCGCGCGCAAATCAGGAGGATGACGCAGAGTTCTCCCGATCTCTTCGCCTGCTGCGTCGACATGGGCTACAAGGCGATCGACACGATTGGCAATGCCAATGAGGCCGCAGGGTGGATACGCGACAAGGGCTACACCTCGATCGTCGTCGTCACCAATAATTACCATATGCATCGGAGCCTGCATGAGCTTAGAAGCGCCAGCCCCAATACCGAGTTCATCGCCTATCCCGTCATCAACTCGGATTTGAGCCGCACCAACTGGTTCGCCAATCCCGACGTGTTGCGCACCATGATCTCCGAATACGCGAAATTCGTCGTCGCCGCACTTCGCGACCTGACGGGCATCGGCAAGGGCAATGGCCTGAGAGACTGAACGGTCGATCCGGAAAACCTTGTGCCGTCTCGGCCACGACCTTCTCGCTGGATAGCTCTTGCTGCATGGCCCCGGTTTCGTGTAGGCGTTGCCCATCTGCGCTGGCGTGAAGAGGCACCCGTCTTCGGCTCAAGCGCCCGGAGACGCCAGACACATGCTCAGACTACGTTCGGTTCTGTTCAACACCTTCTTCTATCTCAATCTCATCCTACGCATGATCGTGCTGACGCCGATCTACTTCATCGTGCCGCGCAAGCTTGCCTATGAGATCCCGAAGAACTGGGCACGTTCCAACCATTGGCTGATGAAGACGATCGTCGGAACGACTTTCGAGGTCGAGGGTCTGGAAAATATTCCGCAAACCGGCTGCATCTTCGCGCCCAAGCACCAGTCCTTCTGGGACACCTACGCGCTGCTGCCGGACCTGAAAGACCCGGTCTATATCCTGAAGCGTGAACTGATGTGGATACCGCTTTTTGGCTGGTATGTCGCCAAGCAGCGCATGATCCCGGTCAATCGTGCTGCGCGCGGCAAGGCAATGCTGAAGGTCATGGACCGCGCCAAGGAGGAGATGGCGAAGGGTCGCGAGTTGATCATCTATCCGGAAGGCACGCGCCGTCCACCGGGGGCAGAGCCGGAATATCGCTACGGCATTGCGCGTCTTTACCGCGATCTGAAAGTGCCGGTGGTCCCCGTTGCCATGCATCCCGGCCTTTTCTGGCCACGCCGGTCCACCATGCGCTATCCGGGGCACTTCAAGGTGCGCATTCTGCCGCCGATCCAGCCCGGTCTCGATCCGGATACCTTCTTCAAGACGTTGATCGAGGTGACGGAAAAGGCGAGCGACGAACTGCTCATCGAGACAGCGCGCAACAATCCCGACCTGCCCATGCCGCCGACCGCGCAGAAGCGGCTGGCCGAGTTGGGTTTCTCAAGAGTCTGATTGATTCAGCTTGAATTCCAGCATCAGGTTTCGTTGCAGGAACGAGTGGTTGTCGTCCGAGACAAGGATGAGATGGGTGGACCCATCCGGCTGAGGCACGACGTCAATGCCTTCCATATTGTCGATCTGATAGGACGGGCCGGCCTCTATCAGCGTTTCGCCATCGACGACAGCGCCTGGACGAATATCCTGGCCCTCAATACGGCGGATGCGCATGCCTGCTCCTTCGCTGAAATTGAAGCGGCGCTCCAGCAAAAGCAGGTCGCCATTGGGCAGGAAAGCGCCGTCTGTCGCGGCGAAATCACCATGCTTCTTGACGGCAAACAGCCCCTTCAGCGGCCCGTCCAGTATAGCGGCGTAAAGATTACCGTTTCTGTCGACGCTGTCTTCCGCCACCGCAACCAGTGCGCCTTTGAGCGGCGAGTTCTCCGTCGAGGCAACAAGTGTCTCCAGCCCGGCATTGCGTTTCAGGGCGTTGTTGGGAATGAGATGGGGAAGCCTGCCGCGTGGCTTGGCACCGGCGAGATCCTTGTCGGGATAAATGCCGATGCGGTGGAACTGTTCATAGCTGACATAGAGACGATCGCCGCGTACTGCCAAGCCCTCCGCATCCATGTCCACCTTTCTGCGCGCGGCGGTTCCATTCTCGTTCAGCATCGGATCGATATGCAACATCGACACGCCGGAAAGAGCCCCGGTCTTGCTATCGCGCTCAATCTCGCCAGTCATCCAGTGGCCGGTATCCAGAACGGCAACGAAGCTGCGTCCGTCCGCTCGAAAGCGCACACTCGAAATTGCCCCGAAATCAGGGTCGGACGAGCGCATGGACAGTCCGCCGATAAATTCGAGCTTGCCGAAGTGCCTTTCACTCGATCCGGTGAGAAAATCCCGGATTGGCGAAGAGGTCACAGCAACTTCAGGAGAGGAGGCGCCGATTGCCGCCGAGCTGAGAATGGCAAGAACAAAAGCCAGCGTAGCGACGGGGCGTGCGAACGATCGGCGGGGGAAAACGCCCCCGCTGCGACGTGTCTTATCCCGCACGGCGCATCCTGCGCGACGGCTTGCCGGAGCTTGTGCTGGTATCCTCGAAGAGAGCGGCAAGTTGCTCGGTCATGGCGCCCGCCAGTTCGTCCGCGTCCACGATCGTGACGGCGCGGCGATAGTAGCGCGTCACGTCGTGGCCGATGCCAATCGCCAAAAGTTCGACAGGCGATCGCGTCTCGATCTGCTCGATGACGGCGCGTAGATGCCGTTCGAGATAGTTGCCCGGATTGACCGACAGCGTTGAGTCGTCCACCGGCGCGCCGTCGGAGATCATCATCATGATCTTGCGTTGCTCCGGGCGGTTGATCAGGCGGTTATGCGCCCACATCAGTGCTTCGCCGTCGATGTTTTCCTTGAGCAAGCCCTCGCGCATCATCAGGCCGAGATTGCGCCGCGCACGGCGCCACGGCGCATCCGCGCTCTTGTAGATGATGTGGCGCAGGTCGTTCAGACGGCCGGGCGATGGCGGCTTGCCGCTGGCAAGCCATTGCTCGCGCGACTGCCCACCTTTCCACGCCTTGGTGGTGAAGCCGAGGATTTCCACCTTCACGCCGGAGCGTTCCAGCGTGCGGGCGAGGATATCGGCACAAGTCGCGGCAACCGTGATCGGTCGACCGCGCATGGAGCCAGAATTGTCGATGACGAGCGAAACGACCGTGTCGCGGAATTTCGTATCGCGTTCCTTCTTGAAGGAAAGCGGCTGCATCGGATCGATGATGAGTCGCACGAGACGTGCCGGATCGAGGTAGCCCTCTTCCAGATCGAAATCCCAGGAGCGGTTCTGCTGCGCCATCAGGCGGCGCTGCAGACGGTTTGCCAAGCGCCCGACGGCGCCTTGAAGGTGCGCCAACTGCTTGTCGAGGAAGGCGCGCAGGCGATCCAGCTCCGCTTCGTCGCAGAGTTCCTCAGCATGAATTTCCTCGTCGAATTCCTGGGTGAAGATGCGGTAGTCGACCTTCTCGTTGAAATCGTCGAAGGGGCTGTTCGGGCGGCGGGTTTCGCCGGGCGTCTCGGAATCCTCATCGAGATCGTCGGACATTTCGTCCTCCGACATCTCGGCGCCATCCATCTCGCCATCTTCCATCTGTTCCTGAGAGGCTTCGCTCTCCTCCGCAGGGGCGGCATCGGAGCCCGCGTCTTCCTCGACCTGTTCTTCCTGCTGCTCGTTGCTGCGCGGCTGGTCTTCGTCGGATTCGGCTTCCTGCGATTCCGGCTCGTCATTCTCGTCGCCAAAATCCTCCGCCATCTGCATGGAGGTCAGCATTTTACGAACAAGCTTGGAAAACGCCTTCTGGTCTTCGATGACGGAGGAGAGATCCTTGAGATCACCAGACGCCTTGTCTTCGATAAAGGGGCGCCAGACATCGAGGATTTTGCCTGCACTTTCCGGCGGCTTTTCACCGGTCAGCTTCTCGCGGACCAGCAGCGCAACAGCCTCGGCAATCGGTGCATCTTCCTGGGTGTTGATCGCGCCAAAGTTCGCCTTGGCGTATTTCTCCGTGTTCATCGCACGAATGTTGTTCGCCATGCCTGGCATGCGAAGCGCGCCGATGGATTCGACACGTGCCTGTTCGACAGCATCGAAGATCTGCCGTGCATCGGCACCCTGCGGCGACATCGTGGCATGCACATCACTATCGTGGCAGGCAAGGCGAAGCGCCATGGAATCGCCAAGTCCGCGGGTGATCGCCACTTCCTGTGCCGTCGGCTTCTTGGAGATTTCCGGTAGCCGCATGCGCTCGCCGGCAAGGCCCGGACGCTCATTGGCGAAAACCACTTCGACTTCGGAACTACCCGCGACAGACCGCACGCAGCCGGTGATCGCCTGACGCAGCGGTTCGGTATCGATCACCGTACCGGATTTGGGTCTCACATTGTCGCCGCGCGCTGCCATGGTCTTTCCTGTCGATTCTGAACGCTCCGCGCAGACTTCGAAAGTCACGCGGGAGCGTCTTCGTCTTCACGCTTTAATCTGCGCATTTCCGGACGCAAGACCGATGCCACTCTTGCTGGAAATGCTCTAGTGATCTCCCGGCTTTCGCCGGAAGGATCAGGCGCTGAGAACGATGTTTGCCGCGCTTTCCTTGAGCTCGACGCCGAAAGCGCGCTGGTACTGCTCTGCCACGAGCGTCCGCTCCAGCTCATCGCACTTGTTAAGGAAGGTAACGCGGAAGGCAAAGGCGAGGTCGCCAAAGATTTCTGCGTTCTCTGCCCAGGTGATGACGGTACGCGGGCTCATCACGGTCGAGAGGTCGCCATTGATGAAGGCCGAGCGGGTGAGATCGGCAACCCGGACCATCTTCGATGCGGTTTCGCGACCCTTCTCGGTGTCGAGGCTCTTCACCTTGGCAACGATGATATTCACTTCCTGCTCATGCGGCAGATAGTTCAGCGTCGTAACGACCGACCAGCGGTCCATCTGCGCCTGGTTGATCTGCTGCGTGCCGTGGTAAAGGCCGGTCGTATCGCCGAGGCCAACGGTGTTGGCGGTTGCGAAGATACGGAAGGCCGGGTGAGGGCGGATCACGCGGCTCTGATCGAGCAGCGTCAGGCGGCCGGACGATTCTAGAACACGTTGAATAACGAACATGACGTCGGGGCGGCCGGCATCATACTCGTCGAAGACGAGCGCGACATTGTGCTGGTAAGCCCAGGGCAAGATGCCGTCCTTGAACTCGGTGACCTGCTTGCCGTCCTTCAGAACGATGGCGTCCTTGCCGACGAGGTCGATACGAGAGACATGGCTGTCGAGATTGACGCGAACGCACGGCCAGTTGAGGCGCGCTGCGACCTGTTCGATATGGGTGGACTTACCGGTGCCATGGAAGCCGGACACCATGACACGTCGGTTATGAGCAAAGCCTGCAAGGATCGCCAGTGTCGTATCGCGGTCGAAAAGATAATCCGGATCCAGATCGGGCACGTAGGCGTCGCCCTGGCTGTAAGCCGGAACACGCAGATCCGTATCGATACCGAAGACCTCACGGACAGAAACAGTCGTATCCGGCAGGTTGGTAATATCAAGGTCAATTTTGCTCATCACGTCTCCAAGGCGGGTAGCAACCACCCGGCCAAATCTTCATAAGGCAATTACCAAAAGGGCTTAGCAGAAACCCGATTGCTTTAACAATTGGTAGGCTTGAATGACAGCCCGAAAACGCTCTTCCGAACCGCGATCGCCACCATTAGCATCAGGATGGTGCTTTTTGACAAGCTCCTTATAGCGTCGTTTGATGTCTTCCTGCTTGGCGCCAGCCTCCAGACCGAGCGTGTCGAAGGCTTTCGCTTCCAGTGTTTTCAGTTTGCGGTCCGGCTGAATGCGCTGGCCGCCCGCCCTTCCGTCGCCAAAACCATTGGTGAAGCCAAAAGGATCCCGGATGCGCGCATTTGCAGCACCCGAACGCAAGGTCGAATGAAGCGGGCTGTCGCGCGCTGTCTTGTTCACCCCCACCGTCCATGTGGGGCGGTGGCCGGTGATTGCTTCCTTCTGGTAGCGGGCAATCTCGCTGTCGGAGAGGCCCGAAAAATAATTGTAGCCCTTGTTGTATTCCTTCACATGCTCAAAACAGAACATGAAGAATTGCCCCTCGGCATTGCGGCCGACGGGTGCGCGGTGATTACCAGGCTTGTCGCATCCATCCCACTGACACACGGGGGCTTGAGCCTCCGGCGGTTGGTCTCTCTTGCGACGCGTGCGGATGCGGTCGAAGTATTTCGAATCCAGTTTCATGATATCCCAATTATGGTGCGCAAAAGGGTGCACAACAAGAATTGACAAAGCGGAATGTTGCAGGCTTTTAGGTAGCCCCTTTAGGCCTGTTTGGTAACCCATCGGCTCTCCGTCGCCGAATTGCCAGACAGGCTCCAACCAACGTGATCATCAGGAGATGGATGCCATGTCCCTGCGCCAACGCATGGAAAACAAGCTGCGGGAGGCATTTTTGCCGGATCGCCTGAATGTCATTGATGAAAGCCATACGCATGCCGGACACCAGCCGGATATGACCGGCACAGGCGAGACGCATATGCGTGTTCAGATAGTGTCTGAGCAGTTCTCAGGCAAGTCTCGGGTGGACCGCCACCGTGCCATTAACGGACTGTTGAAGCCCGAGCTGGATGCCGGCCTGCATGCGCTGGCCATCGAAGCAGCGGCGCCCGGCGAACCGACGCGGTTTTGATTGTCTACAGCGACCGTAAGCCGTTGCAGCTTTAGCCCGGATGCTTTTCCGACAGGAAGCTCTGCACTTCAGATGCTGCAACATCGTCCGCCACGAAAGACTGGCCGATGCCGTGGGTCAGGATGAAGGTCAGCTTGCCGCCCTTGATCTTCTTGTCCTGGGCGATGGCCGCCATCAACGTTTCGACCGGCGGAAGTGTGCCGGGGATATCCTTCATCGAGGTGGGCAGCCCCACTGCTTTCAGATGTGCTTCGACGCGGGTTGCATCATCCGGGCTTGCAAGATTCATGCGAGCAGAGAACTGGTGCGCCAGCACCATGCCGATGGCAACGCCTTCTCCGTGAACCAGCCGTTCACTGTTATATTCGGTTGCCGCTTCCAGAGCGTGGCCGAAGGTATGACCGAGATTCAACAGCGCGCGAACACCGTTTTCCTTCTCATCCGCGACAACGACGTCCGACTTCGCCTGGCAGCTCGTGGCGATCGCCTCGATGCGAGCCGGGCCGCCCTTCTCGATCTCCGCCCAGTTCTTCTCAAGCCAGGAGAAGAAATCTGGTTTGTCGATCAGGCCGTATTTGACCACTTCGGCGTAGCCTGCACGAAACTCGCGCGGGCTCAGCGTATCGAGAACTGCGGTATCGGCCAGCACCAGATCCGGCTGATGAAAGACGCCGACGAGGTTTTTGCCGTGGCGGCTGTTGATGCCGGTCTTGCCGCCGACGGAGGAATCGACCTGCGCCAGAAGCGATGTTGGAATTTGCACGAAGCGTACACCACGGCGAACGATGCCGGCTGCGAAGCCCGCCAGATCACCGATGACGCCGCCGCCGAGCGCGATGACCGCATCGTTCCGCTCAATCCGCGCAGCAAGGATGGCATCGCAGACAGTGACGAGATGATCGAAGCTCTTGGTCTTTTCGCCTGCCGGCAGCGTCAGCGATACGGCCTCGATGCCGTCGGTCTGCAGACCATCCATCAGGGTTTCGAGATAGAGCGGCGCGACATGCTCATCAGTGATGATGGCGGCGCGCTTGCCTTTCAGCCGCGAGGAAATTTCTCCACCGGCCCGGCCGATCAGGCCAGGTCCGATAAGGATATCATAGGCGCGTTCACCCAGCGGAACATGAACAAGGCGCTCTTCGGTCTGGATGGCAGAGGGCATGGCATCAGGCTTTCTTGGTGAGGCTGGCGATGGCTTCTAGAACTTCCGTGGCGATGATGTCCTTGCGAACATCGCGGGATTCGATGGTGACGTCGGCTTCGCAATAGATGGGGTAACGCTTTTCCATCAGTGCCGCCAGCGTTGCCTTGGGGTTCTCGGTCTTCAGCAAGGGGCGATGGTCCCGCTTGTTGACACGTTCCCACAGCACTTCAAGATCGGCTTTCAGCCAGAGCGAAACGCCGCCACGCTTTATATGTCTACGGGTATTCTCATTGATGAAGGCCCCACCACCGGTGGAGACGACCTTGGGTCCACCACGCAACAGGCGCTTGATCACGCGCGTTTCCAGCGCCCGAAATTCGTCTTCGCCGTAGCTAGCGAAAAGCTCCGAGATCGTCATGCGCGAGACGCGCTCGATCTCGTCATCCGTATCGACGAAGGGGATCCTCAACTGCTGCGCGACCGACCTGCCGATTGCGGATTTTCCCGCACCCATGAGCCCGACGAAGACGATGTTGCGCCTGCCAAGGGCGGCACGTGCTTTTTCTCCCAGGCTCTGGGGAAGAGATAAGTTGGTTTCGCTCATGAATGATGGCCCATTTGGCTTCGGTATCTTCAAATGTTTACCAAGCGTCAAGCCAAATCGCGCCTTATAAGCATGTCGCGCAGAAGTGTGCAGCGGTTTTGCGATGACGACATGCGATGAAACAGGAACCTAAAGCCTAAAGCGCGAATCCGAAGGATCGCGGCGCGCTTTAGGCCATAGAAATAGCCTGGCCGGATGACACCGATTGTCATGCGGAAGGCCAGCCACGCCATGCCCTTGCCAAGATGTTCCCACAGGCAAGGCGACCAAGTGCTGCGGAGTGATCATGCCCACCCTTTTCCGTTTCATCTTCATCCTCGCGGCCATCGCCGGCATTATCTATGGAAGCATGGTATCGCTTGTTTCACTGGTCAAACCGCGCGAACGGGAAGTCACGGTGCGCATTCCTTCCGAGCGCCTCAACCCGCCGACACCTTGAGGAGCAGGCAAGCCATGTCTCGCCAGGATCATGCACGACTGGAAGGCTTTCTGGAAATGATGAGCGCCGAGCGCGGTGCGGCGATGAACACGCTTGCCTCCTATGAGCGCGATCTCACCGACCTGATGGCGTTTCTCTCATCGCGCCAGGCGTCGTTGACCGAGGCAACGACCGCCGACCTCTCCGCCTATCTCGCCCATCTCTCCGCCCAAGGCTTTGCCGCATCCTCGCAGGCACGGCGCCTCTCCGCGCTCCGGCAGTTTTACAAGTTTCTCTATTCGGAGGGTGTTCGCACCGACGATCCGACCGGCATATTGGACGCGCCACGCAAAGGTCGATCTCTTCCAAAAACCATGAGTGTCGCCAGCGTCACAGCACTTCTCGCCAAAGCCGCGGAAGAAGCGAGCCTGGAAGGGCCGGGGCAACTGGCGCGCATCCGCATGCATCTTCTGCTGGAACTGCTCTATGCAACGGGCATGCGTGTTAGCGAACTGGTCTCCTTGCCGGCCAAGGTCCTGCGATACGAAGGCCGTTTCCTGATGATCCGCGGTAAGGGCAACAAGGATCGCGTCGTCTTGTTGTCACGAACGGCGATAGAGGCGATGGAAAGATATGATGAAGCCCGCAAGGCGCTCGCGCCGAAGGGCAAGTCAGACGAAGAAAGCCCGTGGCTGTTTCCCTCTGCCAGCAAGGAGGGGCATCTGCCCCGTCAGGTGTTTGCCCGCGACCTGAAGGATATCGCCATCCGCGCCGGCCTCACCCCCTCGGCCGTCTCGCCGCATGTGCTGAGGCACGCCTTTGCCAGCCATCTTCTGCAGAACGGCGCGGATCTGCGCGCAGTGCAGGAACTGCTGGGCCATTCGGACATTTCAACGACACAAATATACACACATGTGTTGGAAGAACGCCTCCAAGAGTTGGTACAAACGCACCACCCTCTTGCCAAACAGGGCAAAAACCTTGATTAGAGCGACCGGAACCGCCGGGAGAGCCCGGTCAAACCTTGCGCAAAACGATCGGAAACGGATCTCATGCTCAGCTATCTCGACTTCGAAAAACCCATTTCGGACCTGGAAGGCAAGATTCTTGAACTGAAGAAACTGGCCGCAGAAGACGAGAGCATAGATACGTCCGAGGAAATTTCGCGTTTGGAAGCGCGCGTCAACGACGCGATGCAGGACATCTATTCCAAGCTGAATGCCTGGCAGAAGACGCAGGTGGCCCGCCACCCGCAGCGCCCTCACTTCATCGACTATGCGAGCGCGCTCTTCACCGACTTCACGCCGCTGGCCGGCGACCGCAAATTTGCCGAAGATGCCGCCATCCAGGCAGGTCTTGGCCGTTTCAACGGCCAACCGGTCGCCATTATCGGTCAGGAAAAGGGCAACGACACGAAGTCGCGGCTCAAGCACAATTTTGGTAGCCCGCGTCCGGAAGGGTACCGCAAGGCGATCCGCGTTCTGGAACTTGCGGACCGCTTCTCTCTACCCGTCGTGACGCTCATCGATACCGCCGGCGCTTATCCAGGTGTCGGTGCTGAAGAACGCGGCCAGGCGGAAGCCATCGCCCGGTCGACGGAAATGTGCCTGAACGTCAAGGTGCCGATCGTGTCCGTCGTCATCGGCGAAGGCGGCTCCGGTGGCGCCATCGCGATCGCCACCGGCAACCGTGTGTACATGCTCGAACACGCAATCTATTCGGTGATCTCCCCCGAAGGCGCAGCCTCCATCCTCTGGCGCGACTCAACCCGCGCCAAGGAGGCCGCGACCAACATGAAGATCACTTCGGATGACCTGAAGGCGCTCGGCGTCATCGACGGTATCATCCCGGAGCCAATCGGTGGCGCCCATCGCGATCCTTCAGGCGTGATCGCCGCAACGGGGAAAACAATCGAATCTGCGTTGAAAGAACTGACGGCGCAAACCGGCAGCCAGCTTCGCGCCGAACGTCGTCAGAAGTTCCTGGATATCGGCCGCAGCCTGTAATTCGCTCGACCATGTTTTCTGTTTGCAAAGGCGCGCCGCTCGCGGTGCGCCTTTTGCTTATCTGTGGTTCACACTGCCACGCGATAGGCCCGCCTTCTCGCAAACGACGCTTTTATCTCGCACAAATATGAAATATGAGGAATATTTCATATTTGTGACAGCAGGAGACAGTGATGTCGGTATTGGCGTCGGTAGGCGATGATTCCCGATCCCCGTTAAGGCTTCTGGAAAAGCCGCTGGCGTCCGGCATGTCGCGTGAGGTCTATGCTCTTCCCGGTACCAATATGCTCGTGAAGGTGCAGACAAAGATACCGCCACGCCGCTACTTCCAGAACATCCGGCTGCTATATCTAGTGCGGCGTTTTTATAAGGCTATCGTGCCACTGCGGCGCGAATTGAGAGAGTATGAACGGGTCGCACATGAAGGCCCCAGAACCGCGCGCCATCTCCAGCATTTTGCAGGCGTCGTTTCCACCGACAGGGGCACGGGCATTCTCGTGAAGGCTGTGCGCCGGAGGAACGGTGCCCTTGCGATGACCCTTCAGGATGCGATCGAGAGCGGGCAATACAGCCAGCAGACGGATGCTGCGCTTTCGGAATTCCTGGACTGGCTGGTCAAGAGCGAGATTGTTGCCGTGGACGTGCACCTGAAGAATATCGTCGTGGACGAGAAGAACGGTGCACTCGTTCTGATCGACGGCATCGGAGACAAGACCTTCCTTCCCGTCCGGTCATGGTTTTCCTGGCTGAACAGGAGCTATAAGAAGCGACTGGCCCAGTCGATCTATGCAGAAGTGGCGCACCGCTTTATGAAATCAGCGTTGAGCAACCGGACTGTTCTTCTGCTCTTCGTATTCGCAGGTACGATGTTGGGTATCGATATCTCGGATGGCCAGTTGATTGATGGATGAATCTTCGTAGTTTCCAATAAGCCCTTGGACACCTGCATCCTACCCCAGCAAACTATTGACTCGATCTCGATCTTACGTTGTATCGTTGATCAAGGGACGTAGGGGCGTCTCCAAGGGGTAAAGGGACATCATGAAAAAGATTTTGACGCTGCTGGTCGCAGGACTGGCCGTGACCGCCTGTGCAAAAAGACCAGATGCTATTGTTCCAGTCGATGTGCCGATGGCCGCTTATGGCAACATGGACTGCCAATCATTGGCGCAGGAATACCTGAAGGAGCAAACCGCTCTATTGGCCGTCTCCAAGCAACAGAACGATGCCGCAACAGGCGATGCTTTTGGCGTCTTTCTAATAGGCGTTCCGATGTCGAGCACCTTCGGTGGTGATAAGGAAGGTCAGGTGGCCGTCACGAAAGGCAAAGTCAACGCGATTGAAGCCAATCTGAGACGCAAAGGCTGCAACATTCCGGCGGTGACAAAACCGGGAAGCAAAAAGCCGGCGAACTGAACAACGTGATCTCTCCGTAAGGTATTACACCTATAGCGATTAATCGACGATAGAAGAATCGACCGGCGGCATTTCGTTGGCGGTCATTCTGGTGATCGGAACATGCTGCTCGACGGTTGTACTTGTTTCTAGGGCATTGACCGCTTTGCTTCGGACAAAGCTGGAATTCCCAACGGTGCTAAGGTTAGCGACTGACCGCTGCGCGCTCTCCACATACATTGCAAGCGAGATGTCTTCCCCGTGAAATAGAATGTAATCTTTGACCTCGATAGGTAAAGTACGACGCAGCAAGTATTCTTGCCCGGCCATCCGCTGCGGTTCGCAGTTCATGCCATGTGAAAAACCCAGAAGGCATGACTGCACGAAAGGGAGATCGGATTAGCGCGAGTCCATCTCGACGCAGATTCGGCCAAAGCGCGCGAGTGTCGCTCCACGCTCTGAGGTTGTCAAAAAGTGACACAAAAAGCGCCTAAAAGCGCAGCTTTCTCAGTGGCTTGAAAAATATGATGGTGCCCCTTGCCGGAATCGAACCAGCACTCCTTTCGGAACCTGATTTTGAGTCAGGCGCGTCTACCAATTCCGCCAAAGGGGCAACTCCGAAGCGTGTCGGTTGGTATGCGGCGGACTATACGAACCGCGGGTCTTTGGTCAACCTGTTTTTGCTGAAAATTTCGTTTGATGAAACTTTGCTTGTCTGCCGCGGGAGCGGCGGTTCTGAGGATTGCAGTTCGGGTGGGACTGGATTAGAGCGATGGTGCTTTCCGCCACGAAGTGCGTCGCGATCGTTCAATTTCGCTTGGCTCGCTTTCAGGCGTTCTTTTGCAAGACCTCGTTCGTGGAGACGCTGAACTTCTCCGAAGCGGGGTGCCTTAGTTTCCACCTGTTCAGGTGGTTTGCAGGATTTTGGCGTTATGAGGACGATGATGAGCGTAGGTGTTTCAGCAGAAAAAAGCCGCATGGTTTCGGCGTTGCTCGTCACGGCGGGTATGATCTTTACCGTTGGGTCGGCTTTGGGATTTCAGCATATTGGCGGCTATACGCCCTGCGCGCTTTGCCTGTTGCAGCGTGAGCCGTACTATTATGCGATCCCGATCGGCGTCCTTGCCATCCTCGCCAGCATCTTTAAGCTGCCGGCTGCCGTGACGCGCGTGCTGCTCGTCGTGATCGGCGTCGCCATGCTCATTGGGCTCGGGCTTGGCGTCTATCATTCGGGTGTTGAATGGGGCTTTTGGCCGGGTCCGACGACCTGTGCGACCGGCGCCCCCTCCATCACCACCAATGCCGGCAATCTCTTGAATGACCTCAACGCCATCAAGGCCCCGTCTTGCAACGAGGCAGCGTTACGTGTTCTGGGGCTCTCATTTGCAGGCTGGAACGTGATCGCAAGCGCAGTACTTGCCGGAATCGCGTTCTGGGGTGCGAGCCGCAAAAGCGTCTGATCAAAGACAAATACGGACTTAGAGGGCACCGCGATGTGTGAAGCGCGCGGTTCGCTTTAAGCTTTTGGCGTGGATCCTGTTATTGCAACAAGCTTAAGGGCACTTTGCGTCCTACTGGACGCACAAAGTGCCCTCTATTTCTGAGACTCTACGCATCGTGCTTTCCGAAACTCGGTCTCGATCTTCGGGCCGATGCTGTAGCCGTTGCACGCCGTTTGGGCCGCTCGAAGGGTACGAGGGCCACAGAAGTCGCGTATACCTTTGCCGTCGGAGGCAGTCCTGAAAAAGTCAGGGCTGCAGTTCGGTATCCCAGTAGAGATAGTCCATCCAGCTTTCGTGCAGGTAGTTCGGCGGGAAAGACCGTCCGTTGTTGTGCAGGTCCTGAACCGTTGGCTGGTAGGGATGCTGATGCGGGAACATGCCAGCCTGTTTCGGTAGCTTGCTGCCCTTTTTCAGGTTGCAGGGAGAGCAGGCCGCGACGACATTGTGCCACGTCGTCTCTCCGCCGTGGGCGCGGGGGATGACGTGGTCGAAGGTCAGGTCGTCGCGAGATCCGCAATACTGGCACTCGAACTTGTCGCGAAGGAACACGTTGAAGCGGGTGAATGCGGGGTTTCGCGTTGGCTGGACATAGGTCTTGAGGCTGACGACGCTCGGCAATCGCATCGAAAAACTGGGAGAGCACACCGCGTGGTCGTATTCCGCGATGATGTTCACACGGTCGAGGAAGACTGCCTTGATCGCGTCCTGCCAGGACCAGAGCGACAAGGGATAATAACTCAGTGGCCTATAGTCTGCGTTCAGGACGAGCGCCGGCAGGGCCTGTGGTGAAACTGCAATCGTCAAGGGCGTCTCCTGAGCGATTCTGCATCTACATCTGTATATTAGGTCTGTTGTTACAGGATTGTGAAGCCTCTAAATGAAGCGCGGAAAGAAAGGCGGATTTCAGGCAATCGGTAGCGCATCGCGCCGGGTGATCGCGGCGTAATAGGCCCAGAAAACGCGCGCGGCGACCGACTGCCATGGCGACCAGAAAAGCGCCCTTTCGGCGAGTTCGTTTCGGCTCGGGCGGGCGTCCAGCGCGAAGGCGTGCATCACGGCGGCCTGAAGCGCCACATCGCCCGCGGGGAAGATATCGGCGTGCCCGCCGCAGAACATTAGATAGACCTCCGCCGTCCAAGGACCGATGCCTTTCAGGGCCGTCAATCGTTGCATCGCGACGGTTGGTTCGAGGTGGCTGAGTTCGATCAGATCCAGCTCGCCTGCGGCAACTGCCGCGGCGAGTGACAAGAGTGTTGTCCGTTTGGCATTCGACAAGCCGAAGCTTGAGAGGGTCGCCTCATCCACGGCAAGAAAACGCTCCGCTGTCATCACTCCCGTTCCCGCCACCATGCGGCGCCAGATGGCATCGGCGCTTGCCCGGGAGACCATCTGCGAGACGATGATATGCGCCAATCCGGCAAATCCGGCCTCGTTCAGCCTGAGCGGGATTTCACCCGCCCGCTCGATCACCGGTTTCAGCCGTGGATCGATCAGGCGAAGTGCGGACACACCCTCTTCGATATCGGCCGTGGATTGGATGATCTTCATTTCAGAACCCGGTCCATAATGACATTTCGCCGCAAAACGTGGCAGAAGACACCATGACTTCACCCATTCGTCAAAATCCAGTCTTTCGCTTTGCGCCCAGTCCCAACGGCCCGCTGCATCTGGGCCATGCGCTTTCGGCTTTCCTGAACCATGAGATGGCCGTCGCGCAAGGTGGGCTCTTTCTGCTGCGTATCGAAGATATCGATTTGACGCGCTGCACCCCTGCTTTCGAGCAGGGTATCTATCAGGATTTGCGCTGGCTCGGCTTGACGTGGGAAGAGCCTGTTCGGCGGCAATCGGAGCATTTTTTGGAATATCGTGCGGCGCTGGATCGTCTTATCGAGATGGGACTGGTCTATCCGGCCTTCATGAGCCGCGGCGAGATCAAGGCATTTGTTTCGGAGTACGAATCAGCCGGTCGAAGCTGGCCGCGCGATCCGGATGGTGCACCGCTCTATCCGCCACTGGACAAGGAACGTGGCCCCCAAGAGGTCAAAGCCTTGCTGGCGTCGGGCGCAAAACATGCCTGGCGCCTGAATATGGACAGAGCGCTGGCGCAGCTTTCAGATCCTTTGGTCTGGTTGGAGTTGGGGCAGGGCAGAGAGATATCGATCAAGGCCGATCCGGCCGCCTGGGGCGATGTGGTTCTGTCCCGGTCCGATGCCCCGTCCAGCTATCACCTGTCCGTCGTCATCGATGATGCGCTGCAGGGCGTGACAAAGGTCGTGCGTGGGCTCGATTTATTCCATGCCACGTCCGTACATAGGCTGCTCCAGGCGCTGCTCGATCTGCCGGTGCCGGAGTATCATCATCACCGCCTGATTTTAGGGCCAGATGGGCGCAAGTTGTCGAAGAGCGAAGGCAGCACCGGGCTGGCGGTCCTGCGTGACGCGGGTTGTACGCTCTTAGATATCCGCCGCTTCGTCGGCCTCTAGCGCCCGTCTGAGGCTGCCGGTGCGGATGCCAGCCTTCACCACCCGGCGAACGCGGTACTTCATCAGCGCCGCATTGACCTCAGCACCCAGCATGAAGATCACGCCGACCATGTAGAGGAAGACGAGGACGATCATCACCGAGGCGAGACCCGCATAGGTGGCGGCATAGTTGGCGAAGGTGGCCAGGTAGTAGGCAAAGATGGCAGCGCCGATGATCCAGAAAATCATCGTCAGCAGAATACCGGGCAGAACGTCCCACAGTTTGCGGCGCCCTGCTGGCAGCCACAAATGCGCTGCGACCAGGCCCGCGGTCAAGACCACGATAGTCCCGTAAAGGCCGAGATTGGAAACCAGTTGCAACACCTCTGTCAGAAGGGAAGAGCGGGTTTCGACGAATTTTAAAGCGACAGGAACGGCAACCAGGACGATGCTGATGCCGGCAAAGATGATGACGGCCAGCACGACATAGAAGAGGCTGAGAAGACGGGTGATGTACCACCAGCGGGTCTCGGTCACGCGGTATGCGCGGTTCAGTGAAATGCGGATGGCTTCGACGCCATTGGAGGCGAAGTAAGCTGCCGCCAGAACCGAGATGGTCAAAAGCCCGCCACGCGGTATCGTCAGAACCTGCTGAACCTGCGCCGCAAGCGGACCGGCAATGGCCTCCGGCCACGTGTCGAAGATCAGATGAACCGCCGTTTCCGAAAACTGATCCGCACCGAGAAAGCTTGCAAGTGCCGTCCCGAAAATCAGGAACGGGAAAAGAGCCAGCAGTCCGGAGAGCGCCACATGGCTCGCCATGGCCCAGCCATCATCCTCGGCAAAGTGGATATAGGCGTCGTAGGCAACTTTGCGGGCGAGGCTTAAAGCGGCAGCCATGTCACCTCCTTGATCAGAATTTCATTCGTAACGAGCAATGAAATATGGGAAATGTGTTTCGAATTGTATAGCGCCCGAAACCATGCATCGGTTCCATTTTACCGATAAGAATTGTGCGCTATTCAACGGGACGCAAGCTTCTTTGCCTGCTTGTTGAAGTGTCGAGGATACCATGTCTGAAAAGCCCGTCATCATCATCACCGGATGCTCCACCGGGATTGGTGCTTATTGCGCCGGCGCGCTTCACCGTGATGGCTGGCGGGTCTTCGCCACGGTGCGCCGAACTGAGGATATGGCGGCATTGGAAGGTCAGGGCATCGAAGTGCTGATCATGGACTATACCCGGCCGGAAACCATTGCCGCTTTGGTGGATGAGGTCGCAGCCCGCACCGGCGACCGCATCGATGCGCTCTTCAACAATGGCGCTTATGGACAGGCGGGCGCGGTAGAGGATATTTCTGTCGCGGTGCTGCGCCAGCAATTCGAGACCAATGTCTTCGGCTGGCACGACCTGACCTGCCGTGTCATTCCGTTCATGCGCAGACGAGGGCAGGGGCGAATCGTTCATTGCTCTTCCATCCTTGGGCTGGTGCCCTATCGATATCGCGGCGCTTACAACGCGTCGAAATTTGCTTTGGAAGGGCTCGGTATCACCTTGCGTATGGAGTTGGAGGGCAGCGGTATCCATGTCAGCCTCATCGAGCCCGGCCCTATCGCTTCGAATTTTACGGCGACGGCCCTGAAGCATATAAAGGCCAATATCGATATCGAGAATTCGGCGCATGCGCAGGAATACAGACGCCAGCTTGCCCGGCTGGAAGGCAGCGGACCGGTCAACAAGCATAAGCTCGGTCCCGAAGCGGTGTACAAGGACCTGCATCATGCTTTGACGGCACGTCGTCCAAAGCCGCATTACGTGATCACTACGCCTGCAAAGCAGGGTGTGTTGTTGAAACGTCTACTACCAGCTTCTCTATTTTACAGACTTCTTCGCAAGTTCGACTAGCTAAATCGCCATCTCATCCGTTAGAACGCTTTGCAGTCGCCGTTATCGCAAAGAACGCTAACCATTTTGCGCGACATGCTGAGGGAGGCAATAGGATGTCCAGCTTTACCACCGTGCTTGCGGTCATTGTCATGGGGCTGGTCGTGCTGGTTCTCATTCGCGGTCTGTTCAACATGTTGAAGGGGACCGATGCCAACCGTTCCAACCAGTTGATGCAGTTGCGGCTTATTCTGCAGGCCGTGGCGATCGTTTTGATCATGCTGACCTTGTGGCTGACAGGAGGAGGGCGCTGATATGGTGAAACTCAACAAGATTTACACTCGGACGGGCGATGACGGCACCACGGCGTTGGTCTCCGGGCCGCGCCGGGCGAAATATGATCTGCGCGTGGAAAGCTATGGTGACGTGGACGAGACCAATTCGGTCATCGGCATGTCGCGGCTACATACCGCCGATTTGACGGAGCTCGATGCGATGCTGTTTCGCATTCAGAACGATCTTTTCGATCTGGGGGCAGATTTGGCCACGCCCGATGATGGCAAGCCCTTGTCTTACGAGCCATTGAGGATCGTCGAATCGCAGGTCACCCGCATCGAAAAGGAGATCGATGCTTTGAACGACACGCTGTCGGCTCTCACCTCCTTCGTGCTGCCCGGCGGTTCAGCCGCGGCGGCGCATCTGCATCTGGCCCGCACGGTGTCGAGACGGGCGGAGCGCCGTATGGTGGAGCTCGCGAAGATGGAAGACGAGATCGTCAGCCCCGCTGCGCTGAAGTACATCAACCGCCTGTCCGATTTCCTCTTCGTTGCCGCGCGTTTCGCCAATCATAATGCGGACGCGATAAGGGCGGATGTCCTCTGGGTACCCGGAAAGAACCGCTGAGTTGAGCGTAAAAGCAGAGGTCGCATTCCATGTTCATCCCGCTGCATGATGCGAACTCGCTGAAGCACATCAAGCTGCAATATGTGACGGTGTCGCTGATCGGCATCAACATTCTCGTCTGGCTGGTCGTTGGCGCATTTTCGAGCGATCAGCAGGCGAGCGCTGCGGTGCTGGGCCTAGGTTTCATTCCCGCCGTTCTGTTCGACTATGCTTCGCTCGACCCTGCGCTGGTATTGGTGCCGAAAGATGCGACGATCTTTACCTATGCGTTCCTGCATCTGAGTTTTTGGCACCTCGCCTCGAACATGGTGTTTCTCTGGGTATTCGGCGACAATGTGAAAGATGCGTTCGGCCATCTCGGTTTCCTGATCTTCTATCTTGCCTGCGCCGCCGCAGGTGCGCTGCTTCACGGTTTTATCGCGCCACAGTCCCAGGGTCCGCTGATCGGGGCATCTGGCGCTGTCTCCGGCGTGGTCGCCGCCTACCTTCTGCTGCATCCGCGCGTGCGGGTCTGGGTGCTGGTCTTCATGCGCATTCCGGTGCCGCTTCCAGCCTTTATTCCATTGGCGTTGTGGGTCGGCCAGCAATTCGTCATGTTACTCTTGAGCCCGGAAGAAAGCGTCTCCTGGGCTGCACATGTCGGAGGCATTCTGACGGGGGCGATCCTTGTCGTTTTCTTTCGTCGAAGCGGCGTTCCACTGTTTGACCGGACACTGGTCACGCCGCGGGCGGTTCAGCACAAAAATCAGGGGCTGCAAGACGCTGGCGTGTCGCAAACGGAACGGCCATCCGATAGTATTCCGTGAAAATTATTCTGAGAGCGAGTATTTACGTTCACGTCAACGTAAGATATTTCGTGAGTGCATCGCGTCATGAGCATTGTTCCGTTGATCTCATTGGAAAAATGCGTATCCATGGCTCAACTTGATTGTCAGGAGGACCGTTTGCGTACGCGCTTTACGGTCAGGAGTTGAAAGAAGGCTGCCGATGAAGATTCTTGTCCCAGTGAAGCGTGTGGTGGACTACAACGTGAAGATCCGCGTCAAGGCGGATGGCTCCGGTGTAGAGCTTGCCAACGTCAAGATGTCGATGAACCCTTTTGACGAAATCTCCGTCGAGGAAGCCCTGCGCCTGAAAGAGGCTGGCAAGGCCGAGGAAGTGATCGTCGTGTCCATCGGCCCTGCAAAGGCTGAGGAGACGCTGCGTACGGCACTCGCTATGGGTGCCGACCGCGCCATCCTTATCGAGACCGACGAGACCGTTGAGCCGCTCGCTGTTGCCAAGCTCTTGAAGGGTGTCGTCGAGGCGGAAAATCCAGGTCTCGTCATTGTCGGCAAGCAGGCGATCGACGACGATTCCAACCAGACCGGCCAGATGCTGGCGGCGCTCTTGGGCTGGGGCCAGGGCACGTTTGCTTCCAAAGTTGAGCCGTCCGATGGCAAGGTTGCTGTGACCCGCGAAGTGGATGGTGGTCTGCAGACTGTCGAGCTGAAGCTGCCGGCCGTCGTCACCACTGACCTTCGCCTTAACGAGCCGCGTTATGCGTCGCTGCCGAACATCATGAAGGCCAAGAAGAAGCCGCTCGACAAGAAGTCGCCAGCCGATTTCGGCGTCGACATCGCTCCGCGCCTCAAGGTTTTGAAGACCGAAGAGCCCGCTGGCCGCAAAGCAGGCGTCAAGGTTGGATCCGTCTCTGAACTGGTGTCCAAGCTAAAAGCCGACGGCGTCCTTTAAGGAAAGTGAAAGGGAGATAAACCATGGCCATTCTTCTTCTGGCAGAACACGACAATGCAACCCTTTCCGACCAGACGGCAAAGACGCTGACGGCGGCAACGCAAATTGGTGGTGACGTGCATGTGCTGGTCGCCGGCTTGGGCGCCAAAGCGGCAGCCGATGAAGCTGCGAAGCTTTCCGGCGTTTCCAAGGTGCTACTTGCCGACGACGCATCCTACGCCAACCAGTTGGCCGAGCCGCTGGCTGCTCTGATCGTTTCGCTGGCCGCGTCCTATGATGTGATCATCGCCCCCGCGACGGCCTCGGCCAAGAACGTGCTGCCCCGCGTGGCAGCGCTTCTCGATGTGGCGCAGATTTCCGAAATCACGGACGTCGTGTCCTCCGATACCTTCAAGCGTCCGATCTATGCCGGTAACGCGATCCAGACGGTTCAGTCGACCGACGCCAAGAAGGTCATCACCGTTCGTACCGCGTCCTTTGCTCCGGCTCAGGCTGGCGGTTCTGCCTCCGTCGAATCCGTCTCGGCTGCCGAGAACCCTGGCGTTTCCTCCTTCGTTTCGGACGCGCTTGCTTCGTCCGACCGTCCGGAGCTCACCTCTGCCAAGATCATCATCTCGGGCGGTCGCGCGCTTGGTTCTTCGGAGAAGTTCAAGGAAGTCATTTTGCCGGTTGCCGACAAGCTTGGTGCCGCCGTCGGCGCATCGCGCGCTGCCGTCGATGCCGGTTACGCGCCGAACGACTGGCAGGTTGGCCAGACGGGCAAGGTGGTCGCTCCGCAGCTTTACATTGCTTGCGGCATCTCCGGCGCCATCCAGCATCTTGCGGGTATGAAGGACTCAAAGGTCATCGTCGCCATCAACAAGGACGAAGAGGCACCAATCTTCCAGGTTGCCGATTACGGTCTCGTCGCAGACCTCTTCGAAGCCCTTCCAGAGCTTGAAAAAGCAATCTGATAACCGCAATGATGGGAAGCGGCGCGTTTTTAAAGACGCGCCGCTTTCGTTTTGTGGCAATATGCGCAACAACGAAGATCTGAAGCGCGACCGGGTCAGTCTGAAAGACCAAGACGCGCTTCGACGCCATGAGCGCTGAGACCAACCCGACAGGAGATAAACGCATGACAGCCCCAATCAAGAACATCGGTGTTATCGGAGCCGGTCAGATGGGCTGCGGCATCGCGCATGTGTCGGCTCTCGCAGGCTACAAGGTGCATATCTACGATGTCTCCAAGGACCGCATCGAGGCGGGGCTGGCCACCATCAACGGCAATCTTGCGAGACAGGTCTCCAACGGCAAGCTTGAGGACGATGCGCGCAAGTCCGCGCTCGGCCTGATCGGCGGGTCTTCCGATCTGAACGATCTGGCGGCAATGGATCTCGTCATCGAGGCCGCTACCGAGAACGAAGAGGTCAAGCGCAAGATCTACGCTCAGGTCTGCCCAGTGCTGAAACCTGAAGCCCTGCTTGCCACCAACACCTCGTCCCTATCCATTACCCGCCTGGCGTCTGCGACCGACCGCCCCGAACAGTTCATGGGCATTCACTTCATGAACCCGGTACCGGTGATGAAGCTCGTCGAACTGGTGCGCGGCATTGCCACCGGCGAAAAGACCTTCGAGACGGCCAAGGATTATGTCCGCTCGCTGGATAAGGCGATTACCGTTGCGGAAGATTTCCCGGCCTTCATCGTCAACCGCATTCTTCTGCCGATGATCAACGAGGCGATCTATACGCTTTATGAAGGCGTTGGCACGGTGGAAGCCATCGATACCGCCATGAAACTTGGTGCAAACCACCCCATGGGTCCGCTGCAGCTTGCCGACTTCATCGGTCTCGACACTTGTCTTTCGATCATGCAGGTACTGCATGATGGCCTGGCCGACAGCAAATATCGCCCGTGCCCGTTGCTGGTCAAATATGTCGAAGCCGGCTGGCTTGGCCGCAAATCCGGCCGCGGCTTTTACGATTACCGTGGCGAGATCCCAGTCCCGACACGCTGATCAGGGGGAGGTTGCTGCCGTTACCAGCGCCTTGGCGTCGGGGCTGTCCCAAGCGGCCGGGCCGTTCATGGAAGCGAGCAGGCAGCCCTTGTCATCTAGAAGCAGCGTTGCCGGCAGGCCGAAGGCAAGGCCTTCTTTTTTCAAGGCATTGAACACGCCCATGGAGCTATCGCGGTAAAGCTTCAGCGAATCGATCTTGTATTCGCTCATGAAGGCTTTCGGCTTCTCATCCTCGCCATTGTCGATATTGATCGTCACGACTTCGAATGCGTCGCTGCCTTTTTCCTTCTCCAAAGCGTTGAGAGCGGGCATCTCCTCGCGGCAGGGGACACACCATGTGGCCCAGAGATTCAGAAGAACGGTTTTGCCTTTGAGATCCGCTTGCGTCATCGCCGTGCCGTCGGCCGATTTGAAGGAGAGCGGAATGACACGGGGCTTATCGGTTGGCGACATCGCCGCGATCTGGCCTTTCAGCAGGGGCTCGATGCTGGCAATGCGCTTGGCCGCGCCCTCACATAAAGCCGCATCCGCCACCGCTGCCCCTTGAACCTGTCCTTCAGACCCAATATGCCTGAACAACACCACTCCCCCGCCGCAGACAATGCCGGCGATGGCGGCAATTGCAACAAGTCTGACGGAAGGAAGTCTGAAAGGTCTTTTTTCTGTCATCGAATACTCCAGGGCATGCACAATGGCTGACGGCGCAGAACAAAAATCCTCCAACCAGATGTGGGGCGGACGCTTTGCTTCCGGTCCCTCAGCCATCATGGAAGAGATAAATGCCTCCATCGGCTTCGACAAGAAGCTTTACGCCCAGGATATCCGAGGCTCCATCGCCCACGCCACCATGCTTGCCGCAAAAGGCATTATTTCGGCCGAAGATAAAGACAAGATCATCGAGGGTCTGAACACGATCCTGTCAGAAATCGAGGCAGGGACCTTTGAGTTTTCGCGCAAGCTCGAAGACATTCACATGAACATCGAGGCGCGTCTCGCACATCTTATCGGACCCGCCGCTGGACGCTTGCACACGGCGCGTTCGCGTAACGACCAGGTTGCACTCGATTTCCGCCTCTGGGTCAAGGAAGAGTTGCAGAAGACCGAAGCCATGTTGAGCGCTTTGATCGCGGCCTTCCTCGACCGCGCCGAGCAGCATGCCGATACGGTGATGCCGGGCTTTACACACCTGCAGACGGCACAGCCCGTCACCTTTGGTCATCACTGCATGGCCTATGTCGAAATGTTTGGCCGCGACCGCGCCCGCGTTCGCCATGCTATCGAGCATCTGGATGAAAGCCCGATCGGCGCTGCGGCGCTTGCCGGAACCGGCTACCCGATCGACCGCCATATGACGGCGAATGCGCTCGGATTCCGCGAGCCGACGCGCAATTCCATCGATACGGTGTCGGATCGTGACTTCGCGCTGGAGTTTCTTTCGATCGCATCCATCTGCGCCACGCATCTTTCGCGCCTGGCGGAAGAGATCGTCATCTGGTCGACACCGCAATTCGGCTTCATTCGCCTTTCGGATGCTTTCTCCACCGGCTCCTCCATCATGCCGCAGAAGAAGAACCCTGATGCCGCGGAACTGGTGCGCGCCAAGACCGGCCGTATCAATGGCTCGCTGGTCGCGCTTCTCACCGTGATGAAGGGTCTGCCTCTCGCCTATTCCAAGGATATGCAGGAAGACAAGGAACAGGTCTTCGATGCGGCGGAGAGCCTGGAGCTTGCGATTGCCGCCATGACTGGCATGATCCGCGATCTGGAAGTGCGCGCTGATCGCATGCGTGCCGCTGCCGGTTCCGGTTACTCGACCGCGACGGATCTTGCCGACTGGCTGGTGCGCGAGGCGGGTCTGCCATTCCGCGATGCGCATCACGCGACCGGACATGCGGTGGCGCTTGCGGAAAAGAAGGGTTGCGATCTGGCCGATCTTTCGCTTGAGGAATTGCAGGCAATCAATTCGGCGATCACCGCCAGCGTCTTCGACGTGCTGTCGGTCGAGGCGTCGGTGGCAAGCCGCACCAGCTTCGGCGGTACGGCGCCGTCTGAGGTGCGCAAGCAGATCGCCTGGTGGCGCGGTCGCAACTGATCGAGCAACCGATCAATCTGGCGTTACGCCACCATCACAAGAAACAGGGTGCACAAGCTCCCTGTTTTTCGTTATCAGAGATGCAAAGATTTCCTTTGGACGGGTCCATGCTCCTTAAAACCTCTCGCAGTATCATCATTCCGGTCAGCGTGGCGCTCGCTGCAGGTCTTGCTCTCTCCAGCTGTGGCCGCAAGGGCGATCTCGATGCGCCGAGCACGCCGGTCGAGCAGCGCAACCAGCGCACAAACGGCAAGGTGGAAACGACGCCGGAACGCCCCTTCATTCTCGACAAGCTTCTGTAACGGATTACAGCCGTGAACCATTTTCATTACATCGACGGCGTGCTGCACGCCGAAAACGTTCCCGTGCCCGAAATCGCCAAGGCTGTTGGAACGCCCTTCTACGTCTACTCGACGGCGACGCTCGAGCGTCACTACAAGGTCTTCTCCGAGGCCTTCAGCGATGTGGATGCGATGGTCTGCTATGCCATGAAGGCGAACTCCAACCAGGCCGTGCTGAAGACGCTGGCAAAACTTGGCGCGGGGATCGACGTCGTATCAGGCGGTGAGCTTCGTCGTGCGCTGGCCGCTGGCGTTCCGGCAAGCCGCATCATGTTTTCCGGCGTCGGCAAGACGCCGGCCGAAATGGATCTGGCGCTGGAGGCCGGCATCTATTGCTTCAACGTGGAATCGGAGCCGGAACTCGAGGTTCTCAATCTGTGCGCGGTAAAGGCGGCCAAGAAGGCGCATGTCTCCTTCCGCATCAACCCGGATGTGGATGCCAAGACGCACGCCAAGATTTCGACCGGCAAGAAGGAAAACAAGTTCGGGATTTCCTATCAGCGGGCGCGGGCCGTCTATGCCCATGCCGCGACACTTCCCGGCATCGATGTCAGCGGCATCGACATGCATATCGGCAGCCAGATTACCGAGCTGCAGCCTTTCGAAGATGCGTTCCGACTGCTGCGCGAGTTGGTGGAGTCGTTGCGCGGTGATGGTCACACGATCAGCCATGTGGATATCGGTGGGGGCTTAGGCATTCCCTACAAGGACGACAACAATCCGCCCCCCCTGCCGGATGCCTATGCGCATATCGTCAAGAACGAGCTGAAGAGCCTCAACTGCAAGATCGTCACCGAGCCCGGCCGCCTGATTGTCGGCAATGCCGGGATCCTCGTGACCGAAGTTCTTTACGTGAAGGATGGCGGGGAGAAGTCATTCGTCATCGTCGATGCGGCGATGAACGACCTCATCCGTCCGACGCTTTATGAAGCCTATCACGGCATTCGCCCCGTCGTGCAGCCGTCCGCCGATGCGCCGCGCATCAAGGCGGATGTGGTGGGGCCGGTCTGCGAGACGGGCGATTATCTGGCGCTTGATCGCGAGATGGCAGAACCTGAGCCCGGTGATCTCATTGCCGTCAGCTCTGCCGGTGCCTATGGCGCGGTGCAGGCCGGGACTTACAACTCGCGGCTTCTGGTGCCGGAGGTGCTGGTCAGCGGAGACCAGTTCCATGTCATTCGCCCGCGCGGCACCTATGAAGAACTGATCGCGCTCGACTCCGTGCCGGCTTGGCTCGACTGAGGGCGTCTATCACGATTAGGCGAACTGGACGAAAAAAGCAGGGCAAGCGCTGGCTTGCCCTCGTCTTCGCCACAAACAATGCTATCCTGCACGCTGTTGCACTGAAAGATTTCGCGGCTGCGTCATTGACGAGATTGGCGGCGAGATCGTGTGGCCAGACCGGGAGAACGGATTGATGACCACCAGGCAAGGCGGAAAAGGCGCTTTCGACAAGAGACCTGAGCTGGCACGGCGCGTGGCGGCCAAACGGTTCTTTGCGAAACTCGTTCTGTTTGCCGAGCGCCTTGCGCCGAAGACGCTTCTGCCGCTCTCGGTCGCCGCGGTGTTTCTCTCGCTTGGTTGGTTCGGCCTGTTCCGGCAGATGCCTGACCTCTTGCGCTGGGCCGTCGTTTTTATTGTCGTCTTTACGTTCCTCAGCGCGCTTCTGCCGATTGCGCGTCTGCGCTGGCCTTCGAAGGAAGAAGCCTCGCGCCTGCTTGAAGAGCGCAACGGTCTTCCCCACCAGCCGGTCGGCGTGCAGGAAGACGAGCCCGCTTTCGACACCCCCATTGCGCGCGCGCTGTGGCAAGAGCACCAGGCGCGCATGGCCGAGCGGATCGCCGCGCTCGATGCAGGTTTGCCGCGCCCGGATATCGCCCGCCACGACCGGATGGCGCTTCGTGCGATCCCGGCGCTGCTCCTTGTTGCTGCGTTCGGCTTTTCCTATTCGAATGGTGCAGGCAGCATTGCCGATGCATTTCGCAGCCGTCCGGCCTCCGGGCCGCTGAACCCGGATATCCGTCTCGATGCCTGGGTGACGCCGCCATCCTATACCGGTCGGGCGCCCATTTTTCTCACCAGCCAGAATGCCGATCGCGCCGACGCGGTCTCCGTTCCGCAATCCTCCAAGCTGACGATCCGCATGACGGGTGGTGCGGGCCAGGAGGAGGTCACCTTCGAGCCTGACGAGGCCGGCGAGTTGCAAAAGCTTGCGCCGGAAGGCGCGCAGGAAAAGGCGACCGTCGCTGTTGCGCCTGCCCAGCCAAACCCCGAGGGCCAGACCGCAGTCGCGCCGCGCACCTTTACGATGGAGTTTAAGGAGAGCGGCACCATCGAGGCGAACGGCCAGTCCTGGTTCTTCAACATCATTCCGGACAAGCCGCCGGTCATCGCTTTTGACAATCTGCCGCGCCGTGCGGCCAATGGTGCGCTGGAGATCGGCTTCACCGCCAAGGACGATTATGGCGTGCGTGAAGCCCATGCCGTCATCGAGCCCCTCGACATTCAGGCTGACGCCACGCCGCTTTATCCGCCTCCGGAATACAAGCTTGATCTTCCGCGCCAGAATCCGCGTGACATGAAGGGCGTGACGAGCCGCAATCTCACCGAACATCCGATGGCGGGAAAACGCGTCCGCATTACGCTCGTCGCAACCGATGGCGCAGGTCAGACGGGCAAGAGCCCTCCGCAGGAAATGATCCTTCCGGGGCGCAATTTCTCCGAGCCACTCGCGGCCTCGGTCGCAGAACAGCGGCAGATTTTCTCGCTCGATACACGCCAGATGCCAAAGGCGATCGCCTATAATGAGGCGGTCAGTCTGCGTCCGGAAGAGACCATCCCCAACAAGACGCACTACCTCCTGCTGCAATCGGCGCAGGCGCGCATGAAGCTCGCCTATAATGAGGAGATGCTGAAGAATACGGCGGACTATCTCTGGGAAATCGCTTTGGGTATCGAAGACGGTGATCTGTCGCAGGCGGAAAAGCGCTTGCGCGATGCGCAGGATGCCCTGTCTCAGGCACTGGAACGCAAGGCACCGGATGAGGAGATAGCCAAGCTGATGCAGGAGCTTCGCGAGGCGATGAACGAGTTCATGAAGGAACTCGCGCAGCGCATGCAGAATGCACCCCAGGGCAACATGAACCAGCAGGCGCAGAACGTGCTTCGTCAGCGCGATCTGGAAAACATGATGAACCAGATCGAGAACCTGGCCCGTTCCGGCAACCGCGATGCCGCGCAGGAAATGCTGTCGCAGATGCAGCGGATGATGAACAACCTGCAGGCCGGTCGCCCGCAGCGGAGCCAGCAGGGCCAACAGCAGCAGGAAAATAGCCAGTTGCGCCAGCAGATCGACAAGCTGGGCGAGATCATGCAGCAGCAACAGAAGCTGATGGACGAGACCTTCAAGCTCGACCAGGCGCTGCGCGATCGCATGCAGCGCGGCGATCCTCAGCAGGGCGAAGAGGGCGGCGAGCAGCAGATGGGCGAGAACGGCCAGCAGCCGCAAGATCAGCAAGGCCAGAACGGCGAGCAGCAGAATGGCCAGCCGCAGAATGGACAGGGGCAAAACCCCGATCAGATGACCGCCCAGCAACTTCGCGAGGCGTTGAAAAACCTGCGCCAGCAGCAGGAGGGACTGGGCAAGCAGCTCGGTGACCTGCAAAAGGGCCTTCGCGATCTCGGCATGGAGCCCGGTCAGAATTTCGGCAAGGCCGAGCAGGAAATGAAGGGCGCCGGTGAAGCGCTGGGGCAGGGCCGTGGCGAACGGGCTGTCGAAGGTCAGGGCAATGCGCTGAATGCGCTGCGCCAGGGCGCGCAGGATATGATGGGCCAGATCATGCAGGCCATGCGTCAGCAGGGCCAACAGCCTGGCCAGGGTCAGCAGGGCATGATGGGGCAGGGCGACCAGAACGGCCGCGATCCGCTTGGCCGTCCGCGCGCCAATTCCGGCCCGGATTTCGGTGATTCACAGGTTCGGGTACCGGATGAAATCGACGTGCAGCGCGCACGTGAGATTCTCGAAGCAATCCGTGAGAAGCTCGGCAACAACCCGCCTGCGGATGTGGAACGCCGCTATCTGGAACGTCTGCTGGATATCCAGTAACCGCTACAGACGGGTTATCCCCCACAGCAAGGCCGCGATATGTCGTTGCGCCTTGGTCTTTTCGAGTGGCTTGATTGCTGCCGGCTGACGCCCTGTCAGGAACAATCTCAAAAAGCTCTGGTTCGAAGAAGCGCTACACCAAGCGAACCAGAGGAGAATGTTATGAAGGCACTGACCTGGCACGGCAAACACGATATCCGATGCGAAACCGTGCCCGATCCCGTCATTGAGGATGATCGGGATGCCATCATCAAAGTAACCGCTTGCGCGATCTGCGGCTCCGATCTTCATCTGTATCAAGGCTCCGTGCCTGACATGCATTCCGGCGATGTCATGGGCCATGAGGCCATGGGTGAGGTCGTTGAAGTCGGCAAAGGAAACAGCAAGCTGCAGGTCGGCGACCGCGTCGTCGTGCCGTTCACCATTTCCTGCGGGCATTGCTTCTTTTGTCAGCGCGGCTTCTTTTCCGGTTGCGAGAACAGTAATCCCGACAAGGAGAAAGCCAAGAAGATGTGGGGCAATTCCCCCGCCGGTCTTTTTGGCTATACGCATATGCTTGGCGGCTATAGCGGCGGTCAGGCGGAATATCTTCGGGTCCCCTATGCAGATGTGGGGCCAATCAAGGTGCCCGACGGCTTGACCGATGAGCAGGCTCTCTTTCTCTCCGACATCTTTCCGACAGGATACATGGCGGCGGAATTCTGCAATATCCAACCCGGCGAGACGGTTGCCATATGGGGCTGTGGACCGGTCGGTCAGATGGCGATCCGCTCTGCTTACATGCTGGGTGCTGCGCGCGTAATTGCCGTCGACAGTGTGGCGGAGCGCCTCGCGCTTGCGGCGGCTTCCGGTGCGCTGACGCTGAACTATCTGCAAACCGATATCTATGACGAGATCATGCAACTGACCGGCGGGCGTGGCGCAGATGCCTGCATCGATGCTGTCGGAACAGAGGCAGACCCTTCAGCCAGCTGGGACTCGCGCATTGACCGGATCAAGGTCGCAACCTTTATGGGGACCGATCGGCCCCATGTGCTGCGTCAGGCCATTCACTGCTGCCGCAACTTCGGCACTGTTTCCATCGTCGGTGTCTATGGCGGGTTTCTCGATAAGATTCCGATGGGCTCTGCCATCAATCGCGGCTTGACCCTTCGCATGGCGCAGACACCCGTCCAGCGCTACCTGCCGATGTTGATGGACCGTGTGCTGAAAGGCGAGATCGATCCATCCTTCGTCATCACCCATCGCGCGACACTGGAGGAAGGGCCCGGCCTTTACGAAACCTTCAAGAACAAGGACGATGGCTGCATCAAAGTCGTCATCAAGCCGTAAGGAATGCGATAAGTCTGAGCCACAATTGGAGAAGGAGTTCGCGCTCCATGCAATGGTGAGGGGCGACGGGACATCGTCATCGGTTGGACGCTGGCGAAACAGCATCGACAGATGGCTGAGCCCAGCAAAGCCTGAGGAGCTTTGCTATTGTCTTTCAGGACGCTGAGCCGGTGGACTGACGCAGGATCAACTCCACCGGCCACAGTTCCTGGCATTCCTGAATCGGTCTGCCAGAGATGATCTGGAGGAGAAGTTCGGTCACGCGCATGCCGGCCATACGCATGGATGACCGCGTGGTGGATAGCGGTGGCAGCATGCTTTCAGGCGTCAGGTAGGGAAACACATCGTCATGAGCGATGACGGACACGTCCTTGCCGATGACGAGACCCAGTTGCGTCGCGGCACGATAAACGCCTTGAGCCGTCATCATCGCTCCAGCAACGAAGGCAGTGGGGCGCGATGGTTGCTCCAGAAGTGCGCGGGCAAATCGAAAGGCCGTCTCTTCGCTGAAATGCTCGTTCATCATCAGCTTCGGGTCGGGTGAAAGTCCGTATTCCGAAAGAGCGTCCGCAAATCCCTGTTCGCGGTCGTTGACGAATGTTCGGCCTTTCGGTCCATTGATGAGGGCTATGCGGCGGTGTCCGCGCTCGAGAAAATGCATGGTGGGGCGGTATGTGACGTCGCGATTGTCGATATCCAGCCAGGCATGCGGAAACGACGTCTTTGACCTGCCATGCACGATAAAGGGCACGCCCAGCCGGTTCAGCAGGGCCACGCGCTCATCCGCCGGGCGGGGCGAGTGGACGACGATGCCATCCACCTTGCCGCTGGCGGCCAGACGGTTGAAGATCGCCAGTTCCTCATCGAGATTGTTGTCGATGGCGACGCTGACAAGAATGTCGGTTTCCTGGCCTTCGAGACGCGCAGCCATGCCGCCCATGAATTCCGAGAAGAAGTGCCCGCCGCCGCTACGACCCATGACGACGCCGATGGCGCCCGCGCGCCCGGTCACGAGCCTGACCGCATTGGCATTGGGACGATAGCCGAGCCTGCGGGCAGCCTCCATCACCCGCTCGCGGGTTTCCTGGCGAACCTCCGGATAACCCCCAAGGGCGCGGCTGACCGTCGTCGGAGAAAGGCCGACCTGTTCTGCGAATTCCTTGAGCTTCATGATGTCCGCCGTTTTCATCTGCATGCTAGCTCAAACAGAATTTTTCAAGCAACAAAAATCGAAAGCGATTTAAAATTAGAAAATGAAGATGAAGTATTTAAATTCAGAGACTTCTCTGCAGCGGTACCTTCAAGGGCGTGTCAATGCGGAAAAATACCATTTCATCCGCTATTGACAGGCGGAAGAGGAATTGTAAGCTTCGAAAAATTGAAAGCGTTTTCAATTTACATATCGTCAAAGTTTCACAGGGAGGAGAATGATGACGAACTTTTCTAAGAGGGCCTTGTTGCTGTGCGGTAGCCTTTTGGCCTTTGCGGCATCAGCGCAAGCTGCCGAGATCGCCATGGCAGCCAATTCCACCGGCAAAAACCTGAACTTCATTCGCGAGCGTCTGGCCGAGTTCGAAAAGCAGAGCGGCCACAAGGTGAAGCTGGTGACGATGCCGCCATCGTCCAGCGAACAGTTCAGCCAGTATCGCCTTTGGCTTGCAGCCGGGAACACGGATGTGGATGTCTACCAGACTGATATCGTCTGGGCGCCACAACTTGCCGATCAGTTCGTCGATCTGACGGCTGCGGCCAAGGACGTCATCGGTCAGCATTTCCCATCCGTGGTCGCTTCGCAAACCGTGGACGGCAAGCTCGTGGCCATGCCGATGTACACCGATGCGCCGGCGATGTTCTATCGCAAGGATCTGCTCGACAAATACGGCAAGCAGCCGCCGAAGACCTGGAAAGAGATGGCAGAGACTGCCAAGGAAATTCAGGACAAGGAACGTGCAGCCGGTCAGAAGGATATGTGGGGCTTCGTGTTCCAAGGCAGCGCTTATGAAGGCCTGACCTGCAACGCGCTCGAATGGGTGGCGTCCGCTGGCGGTGGACATATCGTCGAGACCAATGGCGACATCACCATCAATAACGAGAAGGCCGCTGCCGCTCTCGATATGGCGAAAAGCTGGATCGGCACGATTTCGCCCCAGGGCGCATTGGCCTACAAGGAGGAGGAAGCCCGCGGCGTCTGGCAGACGGGCAACTCCGTCTTCATGCGCAACTGGCCCTATGCCTATGCTCTCGGCAATGGCGCGGATAGCGCCATCAAGGGCAAGTTCAGCGTCGCGCCGCTGCCAGCGGGCGCAGACGGTGAGGCACCTGCTTCGACCCTGGGTGGCTGGAACGTCGCTGTCTCGAAATATTCGAAGAGCCAGGATGCAGCCATCGAACTGGTCAAGTTCCTGACCTCTGCCGAAACGCAGAAGAAGCGGGCGGTGGAACTCTCCAACATGCCCACCATTGCAGCGCTTTACGACGACAAGGATGTGGCTGCTGCGCAGCCCTTCATGCCGCAGTGGAAGCCGATCTTCGAGACGGCGGTTCCGCGCCCGTCCGCGGCAACCAAGGTGAAGTACAACGAGGTCTCGTCGAAGTTCTGGGGCGCTGTGCACAACACGCTCTCCGGCTCCGGCACGGCTGCCGAAAACCTCGAACTTCTCGAAGTCGAGCTGACCGATCTCAAGGGCAGTGGCTGGTAACACTGTCAACGCGAAGCGGCATCGCTCGCCGCTTCGCCTCCCGTCCAATCGGTGGAAGCTCTCATGAAAACAACTGTCCTTGATCGACAGGCGGCGATGGTCGGCTCCGACCTGCAGTCCGAGAGGCTGCGCTCAGCCTGGCTGTTCCTCGCCCCGACCTTTCTCGTGCTCGCGCTTGTCGCGGGCTGGCCTCTCGTCAGAACCGTCTGGTTCAGTCTGACGGACGCCTCTCTGACCAATCTCTCCGGCGCCCAATTCGTCGGCCTCAAGAACTACATTTCGTGGATTACGCTCAGCAGTGGTCGCACCGTCTATCGTGGTCTCCTGGCAGATCCGGTCTTCTGGGGCGCTGCCTGGAACACGGTAAAATTCACCATCGTCTCCGTGTCGCTTGAAACGGTCCTCGGTCTCATCGTTGCGCTGGTGTTGAACGCCGAATTCAAGGGCCGAGGCCTCGTGCGTGCCGCGATCCTTATTCCCTGGGCCATTCCCACCATCGTGTCGGCCCGCATGTGGTCCTGGATGCTGAACGACCAGTTCGGCATCTTGAACGACATGATGCTGAGCCTTGGCCTCATCAGCCAGAAGATCGCATGGACGGCAAATCCCGAGACCGCAATGACCGCCGTGCTGATCGTCGACGTGTGGAAGACGACGCCCTTCATGGCGCTCCTCATCCTTGCCGGTTTGCAGATGGTGCCGAAGGATATGTACGAGGCAGCCAAGGTCGATGGCATCCACCCGATCAAGGTGTTTTGGCGCGTCACACTGCCGATGATCCGCCCGGCGCTCATGGTCGCGGTCATCTTCCGCATGCTGGATGCGATGCGCGTCTTCGACCTCATCTACATCCTGACGCCCAACAACGCCCAGACGCGCACCTTGTCGGTGCTGGCACGCGAAAACCTCTTCGACTTCGACAAATTCGCCTATGGTGCGGCGGTCTCGACGATGCTGTTTCTCATCATCGCCTCGATCACCATCGTCTATATGTGGCTTGGCCGCGTCAACACCGATGGAGGCGCAAAATGACAGCTTCGACGGTTGTGAAAAACACCGCCTTTTATGCGCTCGTCGCCATCATCATCGTGGTGGCAGTCTTCCCCTTCTATTATGCCATCCTGACGAGTTTCAAATCCGGCACGGCTCTCTTCGAAATCAACTATCTGCCGAAGAGCTTCTCTTTCGGCAATTATGCCGACGTGCTCGCCAATGACAGCTTCCTGCGCAATCTCGGCAACTCGCTGATGGTGGCAACCTGCGTCGTGGCACTATCCCTGCTTCTTGCGGTAACGGCGGCTTACGCGCTTGCCCGCGTTCGCTTTCGGGGCCGCGCGCTGCTGCTGCTGACGATCCTCTCGGTCTCGATGTTTCCGCAGATCGCGGTGCTGGCCGGCCTCTTTGAATTGATCCGCTGGGCGGGTCTGTTCAACACGCCGCTGGCGCTGATCTTCTCCTACATGATCTTCACTCTACCCTTTACCGTCTGGGTTCTGACGACCTTCATGCGGGATCTGCCTGTGGAAATCGAAGAGGCGGCGATCGTCGATGGTGCCTCGCCGTGGGTCATCATCACGCAGGTTTTCCTGCCGCTGATGTGGCCGGCGCTGGTCACGACGGGGCTTCTCGCCTTCATCGCGGCCTGGAACGAGTTCCTCTTCGCGCTCACTTTCACCTCATCGAACGATCAACGCACGGTTCCGGTGGCGATTGCCCTGCTTTCGGGAAGCTCGCAGTTTGAAATTCCCTGGGGAACGATCATGGCGGCCTCCGTCATCGTCACCGTCCCACTCGTCATCCTCGTTCTGATCTTCCAGCGACGCATCATTTCCGGCCTCACCGCCGGCGGCGTCAAAGGCTAGGAGAAATCTCATGACCAGCATTCAACTGCGCAACTTGCGCAAATCCTTTGGCGCTTTCGAGGTGATCAAAGGCATCGACATGGATATCCGCTCCGGCGAATTCATGGTCTTTGTCGGCCCATCCGGCTGCGGGAAATCGACGCTGTTGCGTCTCATCTGCGGCCTGGAGGAAATTACCGGCGGTGAACTCTCCTTCGAGGGTGAGGTGGTCAATCGCCTCACACCTGCCAAGCGCGGTGTTGCCATGGTCTTTCAGTCCTATGCGCTTTATCCGCATATGACCGTTTTCGAGAACATGGCCTTCGGCATGAAGCTCGCCGGCTCCAGCAAGCAAGAGAGGCGCAAGCGCGTGGAAGCGGCCGCCGAGATGCTGCAGCTGACGCCCTATCTCGAACGTCTGCCCAAACAGCTTTCCGGCGGCCAGCGCCAGCGTGTGGCGATTGGACGCGCTATCGTTCGCGATCCCAAGGTCTTCCTCTTCGACGAGCCGCTCTCCAATCTCGATGCGGCTCTTCGTGTCGCGACCCGTCTTGAAATTGCCAAGCTCCACCGTAGCATGCATGACACGACCATGATCTACGTTACCCACGATCAGGTGGAGGCGATGACGCTTGCTGACAGAATTTGCGTGTTGCGGGACGGCCGTGTCGAGCAGGTCGGCACGCCGCTCGAGCTTTACGAAACCCCGGTCAACACCTTCGTCGCCGGCTTCATCGGCTCGCCGAAGATGAATTTCATCGGCGGACGTTTGGCCGAAAGCCATGGCGCGCATTCGATCGGTGTGCGGCCGGAGCATATCGTCGTTTCCGATGGGGCTGGCGGCTGGACGGGCGAAATCGTTCACTCCGAAATGCTCGGCTCCGATAGCTACATCTATGTCGATATCGGCGGGGACGAGCCGCTTGTCGTGCGCGAGGAGGGCGTTTCGCACCGAGCGCCCGGCGAAAAACTCAAGCTCTCACCCTTGCCGGAGCACATTCACCGTTTCGATCAGGCAGGTGTTTCTCTCAAATGTGCAGAAACACGCGGAGCCGCCTGATCAATTTCAGTTCACCGGCGTTAACAACCCGCGCTGGTTCATCAAGGAGCATATCTATGACCATCAATACCGTCGTCTGGGGCGAGAACATCCACGAGCATATCAACGAGACGGTTCGTGCTGTGTATCCCAACGGCATGCACAACACGATTGCCGATGCCCTGAACAAGGACCCGGAGATCAATGCGACGACCGCCACCCTGCAGGAGCCCGAGCACGGGCTTTCGCAGGCGAGATTGGACCAGACCGATGTGCTGGTCTGGTGGGGCCACAAGGACCATGGCGCCGTTCAGGATGAAATTGTCGAGCGCGTGGCCAAGCGCGTCTGGGAAGGCATGGGTCTCATCGTTCTCCACTCGGGTCACTTCTCCAAGCCGTTCAAGCGGCTGATGGGCACGCCTTGCGCCTTGAAGTGGCGCGAGGCCGGCGAGCGTGAACGCATCTGGACCATCAATCCCCGCCACCCGATCGCCGCCGGCCTGCCAGATCATTTCGAACTGGAAAACGAGGAAATGTACGGGGAGCAATTCTCCGTGCCGGAGCCCCTTGAAACCGTATTTATTTCCTGGTTCCAGGGCGGCGAGGTTTTCCGCTCCGGTCTCACATGGCGCCGCGGTGCGGGCAACATCTTCTATTTCCGTCCGGGACATGAAACATATCCCACCTACCATGACGCCAACATTCAGAAGGTCATCAGCAACTCGGTCAAGTGGGCCTACAATCCGGCAGGCGCGCTGAAGAGCATCCACGACGCCCCGAACGTGCCTGTCGATAAGGCGCTTGAGCCTATCGAAGAGCGCGGCCCCAAACTGCACCAGGCTGGTGAAGCAGGTTACAGGTAATCCATCATGAAGCTTCTTATTCTCGGTACCGGTGGCATGGCGAACACGCACGCCACCCACTTCTCTCAGATTTCCGGTGTGGAAACCGTCGCGGCTGTCGATGTGGACGAGGTAATCGTCCGCGCCTTTGCCGCACGCCACAATATTCCGCTGACCTTCACCTCGCTGGATGATGCCCTGGCCTGGGGCGAGTTTGATGCGGTGGCGAACGTCACGCCGGACGCAATCCACCACCCAACCAGCCTCAAGCTGCTGGCTGCCGGTAAACACGTCTTCTGCGAAAAGCCGCTGGCGGAAACCTATGGCAAGGCTGCCGAAATGGCGGATGCCGCCGAACAGGCCGGTCTCGTTGCCATGGTCAACCTCACCTATCGCAATGTGGCGCCGCTACAGGAAGCGCGCAAGATGGTGCTGGACGGCCGCATCGGCAAGCTTCGCCACCTGGAAGCATCCTATCTCCAGAGCTGGCTGGTGTCGAAAGCCTGGGGCGACTGGATGACGGAGAGCAAATGGCTCTGGCGCCTGTCGACCAAGCACGGCTCAAACGGCGTGCTGGGCGATGTCGGCATCCACATTCTCGACTTTGCGTCCTATGGTGCGGGAAGTGATGTGGAGCGCATCTTCACGCGTCTGAAGACCTTCGACAAGTATGAGGGCAACCGCATCGACGTCTATGATCTCGATGCAAATGACAGCTTCACCATGACGGCGGAATTGCAGAACGGGGCCATGGGCGTCATTCACGCTACCCGTTGGGCGACCGGCCACCTCAACGAGCTTCGCCTGCGCCTGCATGGCGACAAGGGCGCGCTTGAGGTCGTTCATACGCCGGAATATTCGACGCTGCGCGGTTGCCTTGGCGAGGATATCGAAAAGGCGGTCTGGAGGGATATCGAGCCGGAACCCGTGCCGACCAATTACGAGAAATTCGCCAAGGCCGTGATGGAAGGTGGGGTCGCCGATCCTGATTTCCGTCACGCGGCCAACCTGCAGAAGATCCTCGACCTCTCGATCATCACCGATCGCGAGCGACGCGAAATCGCCGTCTGAGGTTTCGACGGTCAGCACAGACATTGAAGGCCGGGGAGCCGCCTGCTCCGCGGCCTTCTTGCATGATGGCTCGCCAACACCCGACAAACGGTATGTTAACAGGTGCTGTTCTAGGGTGATCCAGAGAGTGTCTGTGCTGGAGCGCCGATATACTGAAGCGGCCATCTTTAAAGCTTGGACATCTCTGTTGCGCGGGTCATGGTGATGTTGTCCTCACCAGTTCCTCGTCTGCTTTTATGTGTTTGCGTTATGGGCCGGTGAACTGAGATGGCGATGAATCAGGGCGTGATGGACGGGGCGAACTATCGCGAACCCACGCATGGACCGGAAAACCTGCTGCGGCTCTTCGCTCTTCTATGGCGTAATATCCTCATTATCCTTTTGAGCGGACTGCTTCTGGCAGCTGCCGCCTTCGGCGTGTCGCTGCTCATCCCCAATTACTATTCTGCGACCACCCAAATCCTGCTTGATCCGGAAGGCTCCAGGATCTTGGAAAGCGATCTGACCGCCCAGCCGCGTGCGGTCGATTCTCACGTGCTGAACCAGCAATATCTGCTGACGTCGAATGAGCTTCTGACCCGCGTCGTCGAAAAGGAAAATCTGCAGAACGATCCAGACTTCGGTGCTTACAATTCCGAATATACCGACAGCAAAAGCCGCACACAGCTTGCGGTCGACAGACTGCGCAAGGCCGAGTCTGTTGCGATCGTCGGCAAGAGCTTCATCGTCAATGTCACTGTGAGATCCAGCAGCCCGGAGCAGGCGGCAAAGCTCGCCAATACGATTGCCGATACCTACCTGGAACTCCGTTCGGAGATGAATGCCGACACGCTGAAGCGCACGGGCGGTGGCCTCTCCGCACAGTTGGAGCAACTGCGAAAGGCCGTGGAAGATGGCGACCGTGCCGTTCAGGCCTACAGGGCAACCCACAACCTCGCCAACGTCGCCGGGCGTCCCGATATCGAGCAGCAGATTTCCGACACCAATGCGGAGATTGCGCGTCTATCCGGCACGATTGCAGAGAACGAGGCGCTGGTTTCCGAACTGAGGCAGGCGCGTAACGACCGGCAATATCTGCGATCGATCCCCGATTCCTCACTGACTCCATCGATCATTTCGCTCAGGGCCCGGTACCAGCAAAGCCAGGAGGAACAGGCCGTTCTCGCAACCTCGCTCGGCGCGCAGCATCCAGCGCTTCAGGCCGCAAGAGCGAGAACGCAGTCGCTTGCCACCATCCTCGACGACCAGCTTCGCAATTTCTCCACCACCACGTCGCGCAATCTCGACCGGCTGAAAAACCAGTTGGCCCTTCTTCAGGCCAATCTTGACCGGCTGACGCGCAATCAAAACGGCGAAGAAAGCACGATGGTGCAACTGCGCGAGCTTCAGCGCAAGCTCGACAGCGATCGTGCCGTCTACGAATCCTTCCTGCTGCGGACGCGCCAGCTTTCCGAGCAGCAGGGAACGCCGACGGAAAATTCGCGGATCATCTCCGTTGCCGAGGCGCCGTTGAAGAAGGCCGGACCGCCGAGAGCCTTGCTCGCCACCGGTGCCGGACTCTTTGGCATGATCCTGGCAGCCGGTATTCTGGTGCTGCGCGACCAGTTCGGGGGACGAAGCTCGGCGGTCGCTGCTGCTACCCCTTCCATTGTCAATCGCTTCAAGAGGGCGAAGCCGGAAAAGCCTGCGATCACGCCGCCTGAAGAAAAGCTTCAGACTGTTCCATCGACGCCGGTTTCGACGGTTGCACCTGTTGCTTTGCCAGAGCCTGTTCCCGAACCCGTAACTTTTGCGTCAGGCATCATACCTGCCAAGCGCAGCCGCGCGCTTCTGGCCAATGAGAAGGATGACTATGCGGGGCTTGTGAAGGAACTGTGCTCTTCGGTTCCTTTGGCACAGGGATATGCGGTGCTGGTGGCTGCCGTCGGACCGCAAAATCGCGCCTCGCATACGGCATTCAATCTGGCCCACGCTGCCGCGCGCTTGGGACGGCGCGTATTGTTGGCGGACGGTGCAAGCCGTGATCCGGCATTGACGCGCATGTTGCTGGACGCATCCTCCGCCGCCGCAGACAACGCTGTCATAGATGGTGATGAGCGTGGGAGAATTGTCGATTTCGAAGACACGGCGCTGATGAAATTCCTGCCCGCTGGTGCTGATCTCCAGGCTCATCTGTCGGGCAAAATGGTGAGCGAGGAAAACGAGGCTTTCGATCTTATCGTTGTCGATGGCGGGATTGCCAGTGCGCATCCCATCTCCGCACCGATTGCCAAGATGATCGACGAGGTCGTTCTCATGCAAAATGAGGACGATGCCGGAAGCACTGTTCTCTCGCTCGTGGCTCTCGAAGAAAGTGGGCTCAAGCAGGCACGGGTGGTTCGCCAAGACCGTACCGGCCTGCATTATTGAGGCCCGGTCTTGGCAGACAGTAGGCATCTCGCCATGAAGCGCATCCCATTCTGGCAGAAGGTCCTTGGAGCCACAGGCCTCAGCATTCTCTTCAATACCGGACTTCGCGGATCGACGCTCGTTCTGCGCTTCGCACTCTCCTTCTATATCGTTAAGTTCATGGGGCTGGAGGCGGCGGGCATCTATGGCCTGGCCCTTGGCGTCGTCACCACCGCGCCGGCGATCCTCGGATGGGGACTCAATTACTTCATCGCCCGTGATGTCAGTGGTAAATCGAACGGCGTGACCGGCGCCTATATGAAGACACGGCTTGCGGTGACGATTGCGTCCCTGTCCCTAATGACGCTGTTGGCCGTCGTTACGGCGTTCACGCTCGGTTATCCGATCAAACCTCTATATGTCGTCATCCTGATCATCGTCTGGCTAGAGACGATCGCCTGCGACATCCACATGCCCTTGATCTCCAAGGAGATGGCAAGCGCCGCCAATATCCTTTTCTTCCTGCGAACGACGTCCTGGGTCTTGCCCGTGATTGCTTTGGGTCTCGCCTTCCCAGCATTCCGCAACGTTGAAACAGTGTTCGTCGGCTGGTCGCTCGGGTATATCGGCATGTTTGTCGGCCTGTTTTACGCCCTGCGCCATTGGCCGCTCGCGCGCATCGCCAAAGCGCCAGTGCGCTATGACTGGATCAAGAGCCGTATGCGCCGCTCCTGGATGATCCATATCAGCGAGATTTGCAATGTCGGGCTTGTCTATGCCGACCGCTATATCATTTCGCTGTTGCTGACCTTGTCATTGACGGGTGTCTACACCTTCTATTGGTCGCTGGCCAATGCGTTGCAGACGTTGATCTCGACGGCTGTCCTGCAGATCGCCATCCCAAAATTATTCAAGGCTTACAACGACGGCTCCGCTGCGGAATGGCGGCGGATGATGGTCCGGCAATTTACCAAGACGGCCGTGGCCGGCCTCATTCTCGGCGTGGCGATTTTCGTTGCGGGAAGCGTGGTGGTGGAGGTCATGAACATGCCTGCGCTTATTGAGCACGAGGGTGTTTTTGCCCTGCTGCTGGTCACGGCTGCGGTCCGCGCCTGCACCGATCTCATGGGTTTTGGCATGAGCAGCCTCAGAAAGGACGGCCATTACGCCGTCGTCAATCTTTCCAGCGTTATTATCTCGATCGGCATGAGTTTTCTTCTCATCAGTACGTTGGGTTTCATGGGAGCGGGGCTCGCAGCGCTCCTGACGGCCCTGATCACAGCGAGTGTTTCGGCGCTCATGCTGTGGCGAGCTTCAAGGAATATTTAAAGCAATTGACGCCTGCTGAGGGCAGGCTAGAGGGGATGGGCATGGCAGTCGGTCAACCGCAGAAAACCGTGTTGGGGAAGCTTCTAAAGGCGCTCTATCACGCCACCATACACAGCCTGCCGATCAAACAGGCGACCCAACTGCAGTATTACCGCTATCACCGGCTTTGGCCCAACATCAATAACCCCAAGACGCTCAACGAACACCTGGTTGCGCGCAAGATTGCGTGGCGTGAACCAGCGGACGATCCGCGATTGATCATGCTGAGCGATAAGATCGCTGTCAAAGCCCATGTCGCCAAGGTTCTGGGTGAAGAGTGGGTGACGCCGACGCTTTGGCGGGGCAAGAACCTCGACGATTGTCCGCCCTTGCCGTTTCCCTATGTGATCAAGGTCAATCACGGTTCGGATCGGAACATCTTCGTCTATGGGCCTGACGATCTCGTCGGCGCCAAGGAGAAGTGCGACCTATGGCTACAGGGGCGTACCGCCTGGCGTCTTGCGGAAGAATGGTACAACCATATCGAACCGGAACTCTTCATCGAGCGCTTCATCGGCGAGAATGGCGAAGCTCCGGTGGACTACAAGCTGTTCTGTTTCGAAGACGATATTCCCTGCATCCAGATCGATACGGCCCGCTTCAGCGATCACCGCCGCTGCTTTTATGACGAACATTGGAATAAGCTGTCCTTCGGCCATTACTACCCGATGGAAGACAAGGAATTGCCGCGTCCGCCGCATCTCGATGCCATTCTCGCCGCGGCCCGCACCTTGGCGCAGGGCTTCGAATTCGTCCGCATTGACTTTTACGACAAGCCGTCGGGACCGGTTTTCGGGGAAATGACCTTCTCTCCGACGTCGGGATTTGGCGCCTTCCGTCCACCATCGACGGATGCCTGGCTGGGCACCTTCTGGCGCGATAATCCCAAAGGGCGGTTTCGCACATCGGCGGAGGGGTGATCAGCCTGCCGAGGGGAGGTCGTTGGTATCCGTGCGATCTGGGACAGTGAGAAGCCACGACAGGATGATGCCGCCCAGGAGCCACGCCGACACAACATAGACGTAGTAGAAGCTCGGGGTGAAGACCGCGTTGAACAGGAACAGGAACGCGATGTAACCGCAGGCCACGCGCCGCACGCCTAGGCCATTGCGTGGCAGGTCCGTGTGGACCCAAAGATGCAGCTTGCCGAAGTAGAAGCCAAAAAGCGTTGCGGCAAAAATGATGCCTGGGATGCCGAAATTGAGGTAGGCCTCGCCGAAGAGGGTGGGGCGCAGGCCTGCATGGAATTCGGGATCAAGCCCTGCGAGCGTCGTGGTGATGACGCCGGTGCGGTAGTCGTTTCGAAACTCGCTGATGAAGGCGGGGATCAGTGCGGTGTAACCGGCCAGATAGGTCATGCCGTGGTAGAACTGGCCTTTGAAGCCGCTCAAGATCCACGCGTAGTCGCGAAAATCCGAGAAGTTGTTGCCGTAGAAGATCTGGGCGCTCAGGCTGTCGATCAAGTCGGGTGCCGCCTGGCCCTCCGCAGACGAGCGCAATATGCCGAGGCCTACAGCGACAAGGATAAACGCGAAGGCGGAAGCACCGAAGACGAGAAGGTTGCGGTATCGGTAGGCGATGATGATGCAAATGACGAAGGCGAAGAGCGCTTCGATACTGGCGCCGCGCGTACCGATCATCAAGCCAAGGACGCTGCAGAAGAGGCCCATGGCAATGAATTTCCGGCCCCCGGCAAAACCATAGACCAGCAGGCTGATCGCGGTGGTCGGAAGAATGACAGCGTAGAGATTGATGACCGGGCGGATCGAGGGGTTTTCGAACGCGAATTCGCGACCCTCGAAGGGCCGGACTCCGAGAGCGAACAGCCCCGCCGTTGCCAGAAGAATGATGAGGAAGGACGCCCAAGCGCCGGTCCGCGTCTGCCAGAAAGAGTAACCGCTTTCAATGAAGTCGAAGAGGTAGCTTCGGCCTGAGCTGAATGTTGCAAGGCCCATGCCGACAATGAGAAAGACGACGCCAAGCACCGAGAGAAAGAAGGCCTGGTCGAGGTGCTGCCGGATAGCAAAGATTGCACCACCAACCGCCTCCATATTCTTCTCCGAGCCGGCGAAGATGGGCATGATGAGGACTGGCAGGACGGTGTAACGAAGCCAGAAATAGGAGGAGAGTGTCAGCACACCCCATCGCAAGAAGGAGCTGATGTAATAGAGGACGAAGATCAACCAGCCGAGAATGAGGATGAGCCAAGCGAGATTGGACATTTCCAAGCCTTGTTCACGTGCCGGGCTGCAAAATCGGCCAGCTGAACCCGCGTCGGTTCAGGCTACGTTTCGTTGCCATCACCATGCCCAAAATCTCTTAAGATATTGTTGACCATGTTTGTTGATCGGTGAAGGACATTTACGCCGTCTTGCCGACAGCGGCTTTGGTCAGAATCTTTTCCAGGCGGTCATAATAACCGGATTGCTCCGCTGTGCCATCAAATGAGGCGATCCCTGGAAACAGATCGTCGCGTCTCTGCCACCAACGCTCCGGGCCTATTGAGACTGCTTTCGCCAGCAGTCCAGCAAGCGCGCCCGGCTGCTCCGGATCGTAGCACCAGCCGGTTTTTCCTGCTTCGATGATTTCCGGCGTTCCGCCTCTCGTGCTGCCGATGACGGGAACACCATAGACGCCAGCCTCAACGAGGATACGGCTTTGCGGCTCGTGCCAAAGCGAGGGAACGACGACAGCATCGGCGATGCGATAGATTTCCTGAGGTGTGACGAAACCGCGAAACTCGACATTGGCCACTGAGCCAAGACGTTTGATACGGTCTTCCTCACCCGGGCGACCGCGTCCCGCGAGGACCAGACGGGCATTGCTCCCTGCAGGCAAAGCCTTGAAGGCCTTGATCAAGTCGGGAACGCCCTTTTCTTTTGCCAGCGCACCGAGGTAACCGAAGGTAAACACGCGCTCCACCGGTGTTGTGCGTCCAATGGCGCTTGTGTCGAAGGATTGCAGCGGCGTGTTCTTGTTGTGCATGACATGCCAGTCAGCTTCAACCAAAACACCGTTTTCGATGAAACGCTGCTTCACGAAGTTGCTGACGGCAATGACCGTCATGCCGTTTCCGCGTAGTCTCAAGCGACGATTGATCAGGCTGCAGTCGAAGCAAGGCGTTATGCAATTGTCCTCCCTGCGGAACATGCTGGTCTTGGGACAGAGCAAGGCGTAGTCTCGGAGATGCAGACAGATCGGTATCCCTGCGTCCTCGGCTGCCTGAAAAATCGCAGGCTGCATATAGGAGGAGTTTTGCGCGTAGATGAGATTGAAATTCTCGCGCCTGAAAAATTCTGCAAGTCCTTCCACGCAAAGCGCGCCGAAGGCCGTGCGCAGATGCCATGCGGCACGACGAGCAAAGTTCACCGAGGGCTTGAGGTGGCCGGGCAGGTAGCTGTTCTTCCAGGGCAGTCGAACCACGCGTACATTGCCGGCAAGTCTGGTTTCCCCTGGCGGCACCAGAGGGTCGCCGACTTTTCCGAGCGCCAGTACGGTCACATCATGCGTCTTGGCGAGCTCGATTGCTCCCGCGCGTGCAGATATCTCAGCGCCTCCCTCTTCCTGGGGAGCAAAAGTCTGCGAGACGATGCAGATTTTCACGCGTCTTCCCCTCGTTGATCGGGAGTGGTTCGTTACAATTGTTCCTAAATCGCAAACAACTCTTTAAATATGTTGAATAAACCTTCCTTGAGAAAGCATGTCTAAAGTCATTGCATCAATCAAGAGTTCTTCACTTCGAAGTCGGGAGGAAGGGCGCAGTTGAGCAAATCGGTGGCGAGCGCATGAATTCTGTTTTACAAAATCGCTGGGCAACAAAAACAACAACGCCGCGTATACCCAAGTCAATGGGTGGCCCAAGGGAAGAGACAATGAGGGTTCTGCACGTTTTTGAAACACTGCCGGGTGGGCCTGCGACATATCTCAGTGAGGTGGCGCCCCATCAGGTGGCAAAATACGGCGCAGCAAATATCAGGGTTATCGTCCCAGACCGACACTTGTCTCATGTGCAAAATATTCCATTGTCCTGTATCGCCACGTTCCGAAGGAATGGCCGGTACAAATCCCTTGCGGCGCTGGCACGTGCAGTCACGGAAGAGGTGCAATCGTTTCGTCCGGACGTGGTGCATGCCCATTCGACCTTCGCAGGTCTGGCGGTGCGCTTAGTCGGCGCGCTCAATCGAAATTTCCCCCCTGTCGTCTACTGTCCGCATGGATGGTCTTTCGACATGGAGACGCTTGGCCCTCTGCGTCCCGTCGCAAAGCTGGGTGAGCGCCTGCTTGCGCCCTTGTGCCAGAAGATCGTCGCCATCTCACAGCACGAATATGACAGAGGGATCGAAGCCGGTATTTCTCCCGACCGGATGGTTGTGATCGAAAACGGCCTGTCGAGCAATCGGCCCGTCGCCGTTCCGGTGGAATGGAGCGATCCGCGTCTCAAGGTGCTGTTTGTTGGACGCCTTGATCGGCAAAAGGGTGTCGATGTGCTTTTGAAAGCCGTCCAGTCGCTCGGTCGCGAGGTCGCAGTCAAAGTCATCGGTGCTCATGTCACGACGAAGGAAGAGCAAAACAAGCCCATCTCTGTTCCGGACAATGTCGAGCTTTTGGGATGGAAATCGCCCGAGGAGATTGCAGGCTACATGAATGCCTGCGACGTTGTGGTCATGCCGTCGCGTTGGGAGGGTTTTGGCCTTGTTGCGGTGGAAGCAATGCGTGCCAGGAAGCCGGTGATTGCTTCTGCAGTCGGTGGCCTTCGCTCGATCGTACGCCATGGGCAGACGGGCTTTCTGGTTCCCGCTGGCGATAGTGACGCTCTGGCGCAAACGATCGTGGCGCGCGATAGAGCGGGTTGGCGCGAGATGGGGCTTGCGGGATATATGCGTTTTCTATCCCGTTATCAGAGCGACAGGATGAACGGCGATATTGTCGATCTCTATGACCAGATAACGGGCAAGCAAACCGCCGAGGTTCGTGTGCTGGCATGACCACCTTCATCAATGGGCGCTTCCTCACTCAAACGACGAGTGGGGTTCAGCGCTTTGCCCGGGAAGTCGTCATTGCTCTCGACAAACGGCTGGCCGAAAACCCCACCGCGGACGAGTGGGTGCTGCTAACGCCGGAGGGAGCCACGGAAAGACTGCCGCTGCGTGCGATCACACAGCGGGCTGCGGGCCGGTCTTCCGGGCATGTATGGGAACAGACGAACCTCTACAAAGCCGCCCGGCACGGCAGGCTTATCAACCTTGGAAATAGCGGCCCCATCCTTCACTCGCGCGCGGTCACAGTCGTTCACGACGCGATGATTTTTCGCACGCCGGAGAATTTTTCGCGCAAGTACCGGCTGGTTCACGGGTTGTTGGGCCGTCTTCTTGCGCGCCGCGGAAAAATCGCCACGGTATCGGAGTTTTCAAAGCGAGAGCTCGAAAGCGCCTTCGGCACTAAGGATGTCGCTGTCGTTTCTAACAGCTGCGAGCACATGGCTGTGGTTGCCAGGGATGAGACTGTCGTGTCGCGATTGGGACTTGCGGATGAGCCCTATCTCCTGTTCGTCGGCTCGCGTACGCCGAACAAGAATATTAGGCGCGCCATGGACGCTATCCGGATGATGGGTTCAGCAGCGCCCAGGTTCGTCATCGCAGGCGCGCCCGCATCCAGCGTTTTTCAATCCTATGAGACGTCCGAACCGGAAGCAAATTCTGTCACCGATAAGATCGTCTTCACAGGCCGCCTGTCCGATGAGGAAATTGCTGGACTTTATGCCGGAGCGACGGCGCTTCTTTTTCCCAGCCTCTATGAGGGGTTCGGCATTCCGCCGCTGGAGGCCATGTTGCTGGGTTGCCCTGTATTGGCTTCGGACATTCCGCCGACCCGGGAGGTCTGCGGCGATGCGGCACTGTTCTTCGATCCCCTTCGGCCGGACGACATAGCGCGCGCGATCAACGAGGTTTTGCACAATCCAGAACATCGTGCAAAGATGATAGAGCGTGGCTACCAGCGTGCTCAAGAATTTTCTTGGGACAGGAGCGCAGGTCGCCTTCTTGATATTGTCGAGCAGCTTTAAGTAAAATTGAAGATACTTAAATGTAATAGTCGGCTGGCAGAGCGCCAGTTGAAAGAAAGTGAATCCAGTCGATGCGGATTTGTATCGTAGCCCAGACATTCGCGCCCCAGGAAGAGGGCGGTGCGGAGATCGTGGCGCGTATGTGCGCTCGGGAGTTGGCGCGCCATCACGAGGTCTTCGTTCTCTCGCTCGGTATGAGCGGCGACAGGCTAGCGCCGACGGGCGAAGCGACGGGTGAAGACGGTATCAGAGTCGTCCGGGTGAATTGGCACAACAGCTACCTCCCTGGACATAAAAAACCGTTGGTTGGACGCATCGAGAAGGCGCGCTGGCATCTCAAGGCGTCAGTGGGCGCCGTTTCAGCCAAGGAAATCAGGGAAATATTTGCGCGTGAGCAGGTGGACCTCGTCTACGCGCATAACTCGGCACGCATGCAACCGGCGCTCTTCGAGGCCAGCCGGCAATTGAATATTCCCTTATGTGTGCATCTGCATGACTACGCTCTGCTTTGTCCAAAATCGAGCATGTTCAACGCTGGCGGAAATTGCGATACCCCGTGCCTCAAATGTCGTGTTCTGACGTCGAGACTAAAATCGGATGGCGATGGAATGACCGCGATCGCGGTAAGCGAGGCGCTTAAACAGACCTATCTTCGGGCAGGCGTTCTCACCAAAGCGGACTGGCATGTGCTGAGGAACGAGAACCTCCGAGAGGATAAGCTTCATAGGCCTTCCGTTGGACGCGATAGCGCCCGTAGTGATATTTTCACCTTTGGCTATCTCGGGGCTCTGTCGGAAGAAAAGGGCATCGAAGATCTCATCCGCGCCTTTGTCGACATGCCGAACCGCGGCTCTGCCAAGCTTATTGTTGCGGGTCGAGGCCGAGAAGATTATGTCCGTCACCTGCAGTCCATCGCCGACGGCGCGCCAGTCACCTTCATGGGCTTTACGCCGCCGGAGGAGGTCTACGGAGTGGCGGATGCTGTCATTCTACCTTCTCGCTGGCGCGAGCCTCAAAGCCTCATCCTGATCGAAGCCGCGGCCTATGGTGTGCCGATCATCGCCACCAATCTTGGCGGTACACCCGAGATCGTGGAAGATATGAAAACGGGCTGGTGCTATGATCCAAGTGTGGCCGGATCGCTCGCCGGGGTGATGGAAAAGGCGCTGAAGATCGGTCATGGAAATTGGTGGGCGGAGCGCGATAAACTTTTTCCAGGTATCCGGGGCTTTAAAGGGACGGCTGAAGCATCGCGTTACTACGAACGGTTGAACGCACTTCTGGTTGAGGCGCAGAGGCCGGATCATCTACATCTTCAGGCTCTCTAAAGTAATAACTTTGGAAAAACACAGTATCTTTAGATTTTATTTAGCCGATTGTCCGATTTTTGCTTTTGCTCCATAGGTGCAAGCAGGGGAATTGAACATGAACGCCGGTTTCGCCTCCAGTCAGATGTATGTGTCTACGCAGCAGACACCTGTCGACCATCCGGTTACATTTGCGAACACGGTCGGTCTTTATAAGCCGGCGGATGTTTCCTTGAGCGGTGAGGGTGCCGACACGGCGGTCCTGTTCGTCAGTTCCTGGGGCTTTGAAGAGTTATGCGCACGTAAATTCTGGCGATTGCTTGCTGGCGATCTTGCGACGCGCGGCCTCTCGAGCATGCGCTTCGACTATCCCGGAACGGGTGACGCAATCGATCCAGTCGACTACGACAAGGGTCTCGATCTATGGCTCGACAGCATTCGCGGGGCAGCAGCGAAACTGCGGGAGCTGTCTCAGGTCCGCCAATTGATCCTCATCGGCCATGGTCTTGGCGCGCTGCTGGCCTGGAAAGCTGCGGAAACCATGGACAATGTGGTTGGTCTTGCGCTTGCCGCTCCCGCTTTGTCCGGTCGTCACTGGCTTCGAGAGTTCGTGGCCTTAAGTCGTGTCGCCAATCCCGATGCCCTGCAGCATAGGGCGCACGCATCAGGCCCCGCCATGGGCGAACAGGTCTTCCCTGATAGTCTCGCCGCCAGTCTTCGCACCATCGCCATATCGTCTTCCACAAGCGTACCTGCACGCAATATTTTTCTCTTGAAGCAGGAGAACCGTCCGGCCGACGAGCAGTTCGCAACCCATCTTGCCGCTCTGGATACCGAACTGCGGTCGGTGGTGTTTCCCGGCTACAACAACTTTGTACGCGACGTGCTTTTCTCGGTTCCGTCCCTGAAGGCCATCGAGATGCTCTCTGGCTGGGCTGCCGACGTCGCGGCAAAGCAGAGCGGCAAGACTGCAATGCCGCAGCAGGAAGTATTGTTGCAAGGTCTCTCTTCGCAACCACTGACGGGCGACGGGTTTCAAGAGCGCCCGGTCCGCTTTGGCGATCACAAACGGCTCTACGGCATCGTCTGCGAACCCCTTGGTCAGCGACAAGGTGCCACCGTCATCGTGTCTCCAACAGGCTATGAACGCATGTCGGGATGGGGGCGTATATCAGCTCAAATGTGCAGAGACCTTGCCCGCCAAGGCATTGCCTCGCTTCGCTTCGATGGAGCAAATGTTGCCGACAGCCCGCCTGCTGCGGGCGCGCCGGAGCAGATTCTCTATCATGCGAGCCAATTGACCGACGTCATGGCTGCCGTCGATTTTCTCGAAGCGGAAAACCAGCTTCCCGTCGTCGTGACCGGACGTTGCAGCGGCGCGTGGGTCGCCTTCAAGAGCGCCGTAAAAGACCCGCGGATCAAGGGCTGCGTGCCGGTCAATCTCTACGATCTCTATATTCCAGCCGACGTAGATGTGAACCTGTTTCTCCGCTCAACCCGTCAGTCGCTGTCTGGATATGGCTCCAAGTTTATGAGTGGAGCGCTCTGGAAGCGGGTGATGCGGGGTGAGGTGCGCGTGGTAAGCGGCCTCTCCAATCTTTTCAAGGCGTTGGTGGGGAAGGCGTTTTCCTTTCTCACCCCGCTTTCAGTGAAGTACCCTTATTTTTCCGAGCGCGCCCGTTCGCTCTCGCGCGACTTCGGCAAGCTGGCCCAAAACGATACAAGGGTCACCTTAATCTACTCCGAGGGAGACGCTGGTTTTGGAATGCTTGAGCGCAACTTCTGCCGGCGCGGGCGCCTGTTGAGAGGTTCATACGGCACGCCTAAGGTCGTCACGATCCCTAAGGCCGATCACAACCTCACCACCGCCGAGGCTCGCGAGGCTTGGACGCTGGAGTTGAAGACACTGGCCCTTCAACTTCCGCTCAAGCCTTAAGATCGGTTTCACAGTCTGTGAGGAAAAGCGGTCACCGTGGGGCTGTCCCATGGCGTGACCTTAAAAGAAAAGCGCGCCACCTGATTTAAACTCAGATGACGCGCTCATTGTTTTCAACGGTAAGGATCAAGCCTGCTCGAAAACACCGTGGCAGTGCTTGTACTTCTTGCCCGATCCGCATGGGCAGGCCTCGTTGCGACCGATCTTGCCCCATGTGGACGGATCGTTTGGATTGCGCTGTTCCGGTGGAACATAGACGTCTCCATTGCCGGCGGAGGCCACGGCAAATTCATCCTCACCGGTGATCGGGTCGAGATGATGCGCCGTCATTTCCGGAAGCTCGGCGGGCGGTGGCGGATCGCGCATCAGTTCGACACGCATCAGCTGGGCAGTCACCGCTTCACGCAGATTGGCGAGCAAGGCCTGGAAGAGTTCGAAGGCTTCCGCCTTGTATTCCTGAAGCGGATCGCGCTGTGCGTAACCTCGGAAGCCGACGACAGAGCGTAGGTGGTCGAGGTTGACGATGTGTTCGCGCCACAGATGGTCGATCGTCTGCAGAATGACGGAGCGCTCGACATAGGTCATTACTTCTGGACCGAAGCGCTCGGCCTTATCTGTCATGACCTTGTCTGCAGCTTCGGTGATGCGCTGAAGAATATCGTCTTCGGCAATACCCTCTTCCTTGGCCCAATCGTCGAGCGGCAGGTCGAGGTTGAGGGACTGCTGAACGCCAGCCTTCAGGCCTTCGATATCCCACTGTTCCGCATAGGCGTTTTCAGGGATGTGCTTGCCGACGAGAGCTTCGATCACTTCGTTGCGCATGTCCGCTGCGGTCTCGCCGATATTGTCGGCTTCCATCAGCTCGAGGCGCTGTTCGAAGATGACCTTACGCTGGTCGTTGAGAACGTCGTCGTACTTCAGCAGGTTCTTACGCGTTTCGAAGTTGCGGGCTTCCACCTTCTTCTGCGCGCGTTCGAGGGCCTTGTTGATCCACGGATGGACGATCGCTTCGCCTTCCTTGAGGCCCAGCTTCTGCAGCATCGAGTCCATACGGTCGGATCCGAAGATGCGCATCAGGTCATCCTGGAGCGACAGATAGAACTTCGAGCGTCCCGGGTCGCCCTGACGACCGGAGCGGCCGCGCAGCTGGTTGTCGATACGGCGGCTTTCGTGACGCTCGGTGGCGATGACGTAGAGGCCACCGCCCGCAAGCGCCTTTTCCTTCAGAACCTTGATCTCGTCGCGGATCGCCTGTTCCTTGGCGTCGCGCTCCTGACCAGGCTCCATGCCTTCCAGTTCGCGCTCAAGGCGCATGTCGACGTTGCCGCCAAGCTGGATGTCCGTACCGCGGCCCGCCATGTTGGTGGCGATGGTCACAGCACCAGGCACACCTGCCTGCGAGACGATATAGGCTTCCTGCTCATGGTAGCGGGCGTTCAGAACCTGGAAGTTCTCAAAGCCCGTCTGGCGCAGCATGGTGGCGAGCAGCTCGGATTTTTCGATCGAGGTCGTGCCGACGAGAACCGGCTGATTGCGCTCATGCGCTGCACGGATCTCTTCGATGATCGCCTTGAACTTCTCTTCGCCGGTCCGGTAAACCTCGTCGTCTTCGTCGATACGCTGGATCGGCAGGTTTGTCGGGACTTCCACGACGTCGAGGCCGTAGATGTTGTTGAACTCTTCCGCTTCCGTCGAGGCCGTACCGGTCATGCCGGCAAGCTTGGTGTACATGCGGAAATAGTTCTGGAAGGTGACGGACGACAGCGTCTGGTTTTCCGGCTGGATCTGCACCTTTTCCTTGGCCTCAAGCGCCTGGTGCTGACCTTCGGAGTAACGGCGACCCGGCATCATGCGGCCGGTGAATTCGTCGATGATGACGATCTCGCCGTTGCGGACGATGTAGTCCTTGTCGCGCTGGAACAGCTTGTGTGCCTTCAGAGCGTTGTTGATGTGGTGAACGATGGCCACGTTCTCCACGTCATAGAGCGATTCACCCTTGAGAAGGCCTGCGTCGCGCAGAAGATTTTCAAGCTTTTCGGTGCCCTGCTCGGAGAAGTTTGCCGAGCGCTGCTTCTCGTCGATTTCATAATCTTCCGGCGTCAACATCGGAATGAAGGCGTCGATCGTGTTGTAGAGATCGGAGCGGTCATCCAGCGGACCGGAAATGATCAGCGGCGTGCGCGCTTCGTCGACGAGGATGGAGTCTACTTCGTCGACGATGGCGTAGTTGTGGCCGCGCTGGACCATCTGCGCCTTGTCGTACTTCATGTTATCGCGAAGATAATCGAAGCCGAGTTCGTTGTTCGTCGCGTAGGTGATGTCGCAGGCATAAGCGTCGCGGCGCTCGTCGTCGTCCAGGCCATGCACGATCACGCCGGTGGTCAGGCCGAGGAAGCCGTAGAGGCGGCCCATGATGCTGGCATCGCGCTTGGCGAGGTAGTCGTTGACCGTCACCACATGCACGCCGTTGCCGGCAAGTGCGTTGAGGTAGACAGCAAGTGTCGCCACCAGCGTCTTGCCTTCACCGGTTTTCATTTCGGCGATCGCGCCTTGATGAAGGATCATACCGCCGGTCAACTGAACGTCGAAGGGACGCATGCCGAGAACGCGACGCGAAGCCTCGCGCGCAACGGCAAAGGCTGGGATCAGCAGGCTGTCGAGTGTCTTGCCTTCGGCCAGCTGCTGGCGAAATTCCACCGTCTTTGCGGCAAGCGCCTCATCGGAGAGCGCCTTCAACTCATCTTCGAGCGCGCCGATGGCTGCAATATTGGTGCGATAGGAACGAACGCGGCGATCGTTTGACGAGCCAAACAATTTGCGGGCGATGCCGCCGAGACTGACCATCCAACTGGCCCTTTCTGAAATTTCGTTTCGTCGGGCGCTTTCAGCGTCATCGGCAATAACGCACAAATGACGAACGACACCCCGAAACGCATCTGGACGCGAGATTGCGTGACAGATAAGAGGGGGGGCAAATGATGTCAACGGTTCTGCCCGTTACAGAATGGCCACATTCCGGTGTTTGGAAGTTTTTTCAGCCGGAAAACCACGTCTGGAGCCGGCTTTGTCTCCGAAAGGTTCAATATGTTGCGCTACAATAGAATCGCCGCTGCCGTGATCGTGGCCGGGCTTGGTCTTCACTTCCCTGCCTTCGCCCAGGAAGATGCCGTGGTGGCCACGGTCGGCGATCTCGAGATTCGTCAGTCGGAACTCGATCTGGCCATGAGCAATCTCGACTCCCAGCTGGCTCAGCTCCCGGATGAGCAGAAGAAGGTTGCCGCTCTTTCCAGTGCGATCGAAGTGAAGCTGCTGGTGGAGGGTGCGACTGCCGAAGGTCTGGACAAGACCGACGACTTTAAAAAGCGCCTGAATTTCATCTCCGACCGCGAATTGCACAACGCCTATTTCCGCAAGCACGTGGCTGACGCGATCACCGATGCCGAAGTGAAGGCACGTTACGACAAGGAAGTCGCCGCACTTCCGAAGGAAGAAGAAGTCAAGGCTGCCCACATTCTGGTCGCGACGGAAGAAGAAGCCAAAGACGTGATCAAGCAGCTCGATGCCGGCAAGGATTTCGCGGAACTGGCAAAGGAAAAGTCGACCGACTCCAACAAGGATGACGGCGGCGATCTCGGCTGGTTCGGCAAGGGCCGCATGGTTCCGGAATTCGAAGAAGCCGCATTCAAGCTGGAGAAGGGCGCCTACACCAAGGAGCCGGTCAAGTCGCAATTCGGTTTCCACGTCATCAAGGTCGAAGACAAGCGCATCTCGCCTCCGCCAGCCTTCGAGCAGGTCGAGCCGCAGGTTCGCCAACTCGTCATGCGTGACAAGTATATGGATCTCATCAAGAAGGCCAAGGCCGAACAGAAGGTCGATATCAAGGACGAAACGCTCCGCAAGGAATACGACGAGGTCAATAAGGCGCAAGACGCTCAGCCGCAGCAGTAAGTGCCTCACGCATGAGGGCGGCGTTCAGCCGCCCTTTTCTCGCTTCCAGCATTGTCTTTCCTAACGCAGGTCGATTCCATGTCCGCTGCCGTCTCCCCACTTGCTCCAAAATCCTATCCTGAGATGCCCGTCATCCGCGGTGTGCGCATGGCGACGGCTGCTGCTGGCATCAAGTACAAGAACCGAACCGACGTTCTCTTGATGGTGTTTGACGAACCGGCCGCCGTTGCTGGCGTGTTCACCAAGTCCCGTTGTCCATCCGCACCGGTGGATTATTGCCGTGCCAACCTTGCGGGCGGCATCGCGCGGGCGGTCGTGGTCAATTCCGGTAACGCGAACGCATTTACCGGACAGAAGGGCAGGGCAGCGACCGAGCTGACGGGTAAATCCGCCGCCGCCGCCGTCGGGTGCAGCGAAAGAGAAGTGTTTCTGGCATCCACCGGTGTGATCGGCGAACCGCTCGACGCTTCGAAATTTGCCGGCGTTCTCGATCAGATGAATGCCGATGCCAAGGGCGATTTCTGGCTCGAAGCCGCAAAGGCCATCATGACCACGGATACCTATCCGAAGGTCGCAACGCGCACCGCCAAGATCGGCGCCGTTGAGGTCACGATCAATGGTATCGCCAAGGGTGCGGGCATGATCGCACCCGACATGGCGACCATGCTTTCCTACGTCGTGACTGACGCCGACATTGCATCGCCCGCCTTGCAGGCGCTTTTGTCCGCAGGCGTCGGCCCGACGTTCAACTCCGTGACGGTCGACAGCGATACATCGACCTCCGATACCTTGATGCTGTTTGCCACCGGCGCTGCTGCTGCCGACGGTCAGGCGCGTATCGAAAACGCTGACGATGCGCAGCTCGAAGGCTTCCGTGCCGCACTTAACGACCTCCTTAAAGACCTCGCTCTTCAGGTCGTGCGGGACGGCGAAGGCGCGCGCAAGATGGTGGAAGTGACGGTCACCGGCGCTGAAAGCGATGCTGCCGCCAAGAAGATTGCGCTTTCCATCGCCAACTCTCCGCTGGTCAAAACAGCAGTTGCCGGAGAAGACGCCAATTGGGGCCGCATCGTCATGGCCGTCGGCAAGTCCGGCGAGCTTGCCGATCGTGACCGGCTGGCCATTTCGTTCGGACATGTGCGTGTTGCCGTCAATGGTGAACGCGACCCGTCCTATTCCGAAGCGGAAGCCACTGCCGTGATGAAGCAGCAGGATATTCCGGTAAAGGTGGATATCGGGCTTGGTAGTGGCACGGCTACAGTTTGGACTTGCGATCTCACCAAGGAATATGTCGAAATCAACGGCGACTACCGGAGCTAAACGGTGGAGGCCAAACCCATGCATAGCAGTGCCGTCAATTTGCCGCTCGTTCGCCGCCTGGAGGCGGTGAGCTTTCGTGCCTGGCCGGCTTCGTCGGTCATTTATGATGGCAGTTGGCAAATCCGGTTGACGGGCTCGCATCCCTCCAAGCGCATCAATTGTGTCGTGCCTCTGGATCCGTCCGATTACGGCAATTGCGATGTGCGACTGGAAAAGGCGCGCCGTCGCTTCGAGGATTTTGGCAGACCGCTGATCATTCGCGAGACGACGCTGATGCCGCCTGAACTCAGGGCGCACCTCTACGATAATGGCTGGACCGTTTTCGAAGAGGTAAAGGTGATGACGGCCGATCTGGTTAACGCCGAATTGCCGGAGACCATGGCCCATCTCCCGACCCACGATATCGGCAGGTTCGTAGAAGCGAGTCTCAAGGTGGGCAACGAAGACCTATCCCTCCGCTCTCCGATCGCTGAGATCGTCAGTTCGATCAAGCCCAATCTCGGCCTCTTCATCAAGGAAGAGGTAGAAGGTGATCCGCACGCCACCGTCATCTGTGTGCAGGACAATGATCTCGCAGGTGTTCTTTCCCTCGAAGTAGCAAGCGCTGCGCGGCGCATGGGTGTAGGCAGTGAAATCCTCACCTCGGCATTGCGTTGGGCTCGGATCAGCGGCGCAAAGACGGCGTGGCTGCAGGTCGTCTCAACCAATGTGCCGGCGCTCGCTCTTTATGAGAAGTTCGGTTTCGAAGAGGCTTATACCTATCGCTATTGGGGCAAGGACAATTCGTGATGGATGAGCCGTTCAAGAAGATCCTGCTTGTCGCGGCTTGCGCCCTTGTGGATCACGATGGCCGGATACTTCTCGCTCAGCGACCGGAGGGCAAGTCGCTTGCCGGACTCTGGGAATTTCCCGGTGGCAAGGTCGAGCAGGGCGAAACGCCTGAAGAGACGCTGGTGCGTGAACTGAACGAAGAGCTCGGCATTACCACCAAGGTCGCCTGCCTTGCACCGCTCACCTTTGCCAGCCACACCTATGAGACGTTTCATCTGCTGATGCCGCTTTACGTCTGTCGCCGCTATGAAGGCATACCCCATGGGCGGGAAGGCCAGATTGTAAAATGGGTCAGGCCGCAGGCTCTGCGCGACTACCCCATGCCGCCTGCTGACGAGCCTCTCATCCCCTACCTTCAGGATCTTCTCTGAAATTTCTGTGAAAAGGCTGGAAAGCAGCGCTTTTCAACCCGCCTACGCGTCCCGAAACGGCACGCCGTTAACCGATCGTTTAGCAAGCTCTGGCACATTGCAGTGCTGAAGATTTGGTAAATGGCGCGTAGTGAGGCCGAGTGATGAATGAGGATTTCTGGAAAACCGTTGAAGACCGCCAGTCTTATTCCGCCAAGTCACGCCGGATCGGCGTTTTAAACGTTGCGCTTTTGTTTGGCATGGTGGCAATCGCGCTCTCATTGATCGTAACGCCGATGCTGGCCGGCAAGACCTCGCCCGCACGCTTTGCGCAGGTGCCGGACAATATCGACATGATCAGCACCGGTTCGATCAAGCGCGGCGATCAGCCAACGACCTACAGCATTCGTCGCAGCATCACCCAGCCCATGCCCGGGTCCGTCTGCATCGTAGATGGCTATAACAGCGGGCGCGACTGCTGATCCGTCTCGCAATAGGTCAGTATTGCAAGATATGGGGCGTGGTTTAAGCGTCTCTTTAGTACAGCAACAACCAATGCCACTGGTTCACTACCTATCGGAGAAAAGTCGAAGGCACGGTAACGAAATAGATATGTTGTTGATCCATTATCGCAAGCATGTTGATTGAGGACGTTTCTATTGCGTCTGTCCGGCAGGGGTTTGTGATTTGCACGGAAAAAATTGTATCTCGCGTTACTTTTGGAATTTCGTCACTGATACGCGCGGCGCGACCGCCGTGGAATATGGCCTTCTGATCGGCATTATTGGCGGCGCCTTGATTCTTGGACTGGGTGGCGTGCGTGACAGTCTCCTGGGCGTGTTGACGACCATTGTCGAAGCCCTCACCAACGCCTTGCCCTCCTGAAAGTATCCGCTTTTAAGCACAAGCGGGCCACCTTCAGGAGCTTTTTCCCTTCAATGCATCTGCAAGCCTGACGTTGGCAGAGCCGGGTTTCAGCGGCTTCTGCTGGCTCTCATGCGGTGCCCATCCTGACATGTAGATGAGGGAGAAGGTGGCCCTGATCCGTCCATCTGGATCGCTGTATCGTTCCGCGTAAAGCTCTGCTGCACGCATGAAGAAGCGTCGGGTAAGCGGCGTACGGCTGCGGCCCATAAGCGGATTTGCCATGCCCATGGCGCGCAGGTCGCGCATCAGCGGGAAGATGGAATCGTAGCGCACCGTATAGGTTTCCGTATCCGTGACCGGCAAGGCAAATCCCGCGCGCTGCAAGAGCGCGCCGATATCGCGCACATCAGCAAAGGGAATGACGCGTGGGCTTGCGCCGCCAAGCAGTTCCACCTCCGTTGCCAGAAGAACGTCGCGAAGTTCCTGCAGCGTGCCGCTGCCGGGAAGGGCGGCGAGAAACAGGCCATCCGGCTTCAGCGCCTTGCAAATCTGGATCAGCGTTCCCGGCGTGTCATTGGTCAAATGCAGCGAGAGCGGTGAGATCACGAGGTTGGCGGAAGCAGGCTCAAGCCCGAGGTCTTCGAGGGATGAGATTTTCGAGTTCGGCTCACGGACAAGAAATTCGTCGCTGGTCTCGATCCGGGTCATCGAGCCTACCTTGCCGGTTTCCATGACCCGCTGGGCGGTAACACCCGTCGCGCCATGCAGCTCGATCGCGGTATCGAAATGGCGCTCGACGATCGCAATGCGGTCGGCGATTTCGTCTGCAGCAATATTCAGCAAAAAGTGAGCCTGACGATCTCCAATCTGCAATGCGCGCTCGCGGTGGCGTTCAATAAGTTGAGGGTCGAAAAGAATGTCCATTGGCGAACCTGTGATAACTTTGCTGTCGCAAAGGCACCCCTTTCCCCCTATTGTCAAGCGCGGGAGCATAAGGGGAAGGCGATGATTTCAAGGCAGATTGTCGTAGGGCCCCTGCATCGGCTGCTTCGCTATGTCAGTGATGTCATCTACCCGCCGGCCTGTGCAGGCTGCGGTCGCGCCACAGGTGGCGCCGGGGCCTTCTGTGTTCAATGCTGGCCAGAGATAAAATTCATCGAGCGGCCCTATTGCGAGGTTCTCGGCATCCCCTTCGTCTATGATCACGGCGAAGGAATGGTCTGCGCGGAAGCCATATCCAATCCGCCGAGCTTCGATCGCCTCAGGTCCGCGACGATTTACGACGGTCCGGCCCGCAAATTGGTCCACCAGTTGAAATATCAGGACCGCACGGACCTCGCTGGCCTGATGGCATTGTGGATGGCACGAGCAGGCGGCGAAGCGCTTACTCAATGTGATTGCATCATTCCTGTTCCGCTTCATCGCTGGCGGTTTTTCTCGCGCCGCTTCAATCAATCCGCCGAACTTGCCAGGCATCTTGCGGCGATTGCCGGAAAGCCTTTTCTGCCGGCGACCCTGATCAGGGTGAAGTCGACCAGCCGTCAGGTAGGGCTTTCGGCTGTTGCGCGAAAGAAGAACGTGCAAGGCGCCTTTGCGCTTTCGCCGGGGCAGGAGGCCGAGATTTTCGGCAAGCGTGTGGTGCTCGTTGACGATGTCTGCACCACTGGCGCCACGGTCTCGGCGGCGGCAAAGCGGCTGAAAAAATCAGGCGCGGCGCAAGTGACGGTTTTGACCTTTGCAATGGCCATATCCGGGCCTATATGAGACGCAAAATTCATGCTCCACGCAGCTTTAGAGGTTGAGATATATGGCATCCGTTACGATCTATACGCGCGATTTCTGCGGCTATTGCGCCCGCGCCAAGGCCCTGTTGCAGAGCAAGAACGTGAATTTCACCGAATATAATGCGACGGAAAATCCGCAATATCGCCAAGAAATGATGGACAAGTCCGGTCGTAACACCTTCCCGCAGATCTTCATCGGCGAGCAGCATGTCGGTGGCTGCGACGATCTTCACGCGCTCGATCGTGACGGAAAGCTCGATCCGCTTCTGGCAGCTTAACAGCCGATCATTTCAAATGGACATTGGGAAGAGAGACATGAGCTTCAAGGCCGCCGCAATCCAGATGTGCTCCGGAACGGATCCGAAGCGAAACGCCGAAGCCATGGAGAGGCTGGTGCGCGACGCTGTGGCGCAAGGTGCCGTCTATGTGCAGACGCCTGAGATGACCGGCGCTTTGCAGCGCGACCGTGCCGCACTCCAGGCCGTTTTGAAAGACGAGACCTGCGACATCATCGTTTCCACCGCAGCCAAGCTTGCGCGTGAACTCGGGATCTATGTTCATGTGGGCTCCACGGCGATTGCACGTCCCGACGGCAAGATCGCCAATCGTGGTTTTCTCTTTGCACCGGATGGAGACCGCATCTGCACCTATGACAAGATCCACATGTTCGATGTCGATCTCGACAATGGCGAGAGCTGGCGTGAAAGCGCCACCTATCAGCCGGGTGAAGCAGCACGCGTTGCGGAACTTCCGCTGGCGACCTTTGGTTTCGCCATCTGCTACGACGTCCGCTTCCCGTCGCTCTTCCGTGCGGAAGCCGTCGCCGGCGCGCAGGTTCTGACGGTTCCTGCAGCCTTTACCAAGCAGACCGGCGAAGCCCATTGGGAAATTCTTCTGCGTGCGCGCGCCATCGAAAATGGTGCCTTCGTCATCGCCGCGGCTCAGGGCGGGCAGCATGAAGATGGCCGTGAAACCTTTGGCCATTCGATGATCATCGACCCTTGGGGCAGGGTGCTGGCTTCTGCCGGCGGTGCTGGTGAAGAGATCATCGTTGCCGATATCGATCCTGAACAGGTTTCCGCCGTTCGAGGCAAGATCCCCAACCTGAAGAACGCGCGCGACTTTCAACTCGATACGGTGGCGTCCAGGGCGGCTTCGCGGAGTGCGCTTGCTTGATCCGCTACTCGCTGACCTGTGACCATGCGCATGCCTTCGATGGATGGTTCTCGGGCAGCGCCGATTTCGATAGCCAGCGCGAGCGTGGGCTCGTTAGCTGCCCGGTGTGCAATTCACAGGCCATCGACAAGACACTGATGGCGCCTTCAGTCTCGACCGGACGGAAGAAAGAGGCGATGCACACGCTGGCGATGGATGCGGGGAAAAAGGAAGTCCTGGCAAAAATCAGGGAAACGGTCGCGAGCATCCGGGCCAGCGCCGAAGATGTCGGTGACAAATTTCCGGAAGAGGCCCGCAAAATCCACTACGGTGAGGCGCAAGAGCGCGGCATCATCGGTCAGGCATCCATAGAGGATGTGAAAGCGCTTGTGGACGAAGGAATCGAGGTAGCACCTCTTCCCCTTCTCCCCGACGATGTGAATTGAAGCCTCGGCTTCAAACACGCTCTCAGGCCGGGCGTTTGGCCAGCATCATGTAGTTGACATCCATATCGGGGGACAGGTTCCACCGGTCCTGCAGGACGTTGTAGAAAACGCCGGTGCGGTGAACGATCTCCAGGCCGTTGGCGGTTAAAGGACGTTCTACTTCCTCGGGTCGCACCAGCTTTTCATATTGATGTGTTCCGCGTGGCAACCACTTCAAGACATTTTCGGCAGCAAAGATGGCGAGTGCGCGTGCCTTCAGCGTTCTGTTGATTGTTGCGACGAACATCAGCCCGCCGGGGCGAACCATCTGCGCGCAGGTGTTTAGAAAGAGGTTCACGTCGGCCACGTGCTCGACCACCTCCATGTTGAGGATCACGTCAAACGTCTCACCCGCCGCCTGCAACTGTTCGGCGGTCACTGCCCGATAGTCGACGGGAACGCCGCTTTCGCGCGCATGGGTAGACGCAATGCCGATATTTTTCTCAGAAGGATCGGCGCCAACGACCTCGGCGCCCATGCGAGCCATCGGCTCGGACAGCAGCCCGCCCCCACAGCCGATGTCGAGGAAGCGCAAACCCTCCAGCGGCCGATGAGCCTTCGGGTCGCGGCCAAAATTTTCACACACCCGGTTGCGGATAAATTCGAGCCTGACGGGATTGAATTTGTGCAGCGGACGGAATTTCCCGGTCGGGCTCCACCACTCTGCGGCCATGGCGGAAAAGCGATCCACTTCGCTCTGGTCGATCGTCGTTTTCGCGGTCTCGCTCATGGTCATCTCCTGAATGTCTTCTAGCCTGAAGTCGGATGATTGGGTGGTGAAGTCAAGGGTCGGGCTTCCACAGCTGGGATCATTCACCGCGATCCATCGACGCAAGGAACTGTTTTAGCGGGCTTTTCGTTTCATGCTGCGTTCAGCAAGGGGAGCGTATTTTTCCCATACTGATTGCCGACATCGGTGGCCAGGCCTTTGCTTGAGGAGAAAAAAGTGAAGAAGAAACTATTTGGAGCGATTGCGCTCCTGGCGCTCATGGCCGCACCTGCGCTCGCTGAAGCAGCGACGCGCGGATTTGCGACCGCAAACGTCAACATGCGCTCCGGCCCGAGCACCGCCTATCCTGCCGTCGTGGTCATTCCGGATGGCGCGCCGCTCACTATCCACGGCTGCCTGTCCGATACGCCCTGGTGCGACGTGTCGTTTAGCTATGGACGCGGCTGGGTGGCCGGGCGCTACATTCAGGCGCTCTATCGCCAGAACCGTGTCTATGTCGAGCCACGCTACTATCGCGATCTGGGTGTTCCGGTCATCACCTTCGAAGTGGGCCGCTATTGGGATCGCTACTATCGCGACCGTGACTTCTACCGCGAGCGCGATCGCTGGCGTCGCCCGCCGCCTGCCGGTGGCTACTGGAATGCGCCGCCGCCATGGGCCGATCGCGATCGTCCGCGTCCGCCGCGGGAAGAATGGCGCGACAGGCGCGGTCCTGGCCCCAATGACGGACGCTGGGAAGAGCGTTACGGCCATTGGAATCAGGGCGACCGTGACCGTCGTGAGCGTGAGGAGCAGCGGATGGAGCGAGACAGGGAGCGTCAACGTGACCGTGACGGCGATCGCCCCCGTTGGGAGCGCGACCGCAACAGAGATGGCGAGCGTGATCGCAACTGGAATGATGGCGAGCGCCAACGTCGCTGGCAGGAGCAGCAACTGGAGCCGTCCAATCAGGGCGGCGGAATGTGGTGCCGCCCCGGAGATCGTAACTGCGAAAACCGTTAAAACTAAAAAGCCCGGCTTCGCGCCGGGCTTTCTTTATGCGGGGTCTTTTTTCTTAGGTCCGCGCTTTTCGAAGGGCTTGTCTTTCTTGCCTTCGAACTTGGCGGGTTTGTCGCCGGTGGCGTTGGCTTTTTTCTTCCAGGGCTTGTCTTCGCCCCGGCGCTCGCCACCGAAATCACCCTTGCCTGCAAATTTCTTTTGAGCCTTTGGCGGACGGGTGTCCTCGCGGGGCTTTCCGGTCATTTCCGGCTTGCCTTCCATGGCCTTAACCCGGATGCCCTTCTCGAGCGTCATGTCTTTGCCGAGAGCGGACTCGAAGCGGTCGACGGCGTCAGCTGCCAGTTCCACATAGGTTTCCGTCTGCTGCATGCGGATCGCGCCGATATCCTGACGCGTCAGCTTGCCGAAACGGCAGAGCATGGGGATCAGCCAGCGCGGCTCGGCATTCTGCTTGCGCCCGACCGAAAGGGTGAACCAGGCGCTATCGGCAAAGTCGGAGCGTTCACGGCGCGGCGCGTTGTTCTCGACAGTTTCGAAGCTGTCGCGACGCGGCTTGCGGCCATCCAGCGCAACTTCGGCAATGTCTTCAGGGGCAGAGCGGCCGGAGTGGTACATGCGCACGAAGGCCGCAGCGACCTTTTCAGCGCCATGCTGCTCCAGAAGCTTGGTGACGAAATCGCGTTCTTCATCGGTAACCGCTTCGTTCAGCGACGGATCTGCCAGAAGGCGCGCGCCATCGCGTTCGACGATCTCGTCGGCAGAAGGCGGATGAACCCAGGCGGGGCTGACCTTCGCGCCTTCGAGGAGTCGCTCGGCCTTGCGGCGCTGGTTGATGGGAACGACGATCGCGCTGACACCCTTCTGTCCAGCACGGCCCGTGCGGCCCGAGCGGTGAAGAAGCGTTTCGGAATTGGTCGGCAGATCAGCGTGGATCACGAGTTCTAGGCCGGGGAGGTCGATACCGCGAGCAGCCACATCGGTGGCCACGCAAACGCGGGCGCGGCCGTCACGCATGGCCTGAAGCGCGTGCGTGCGCTCGTTCTGCGATAGCTCACCGGAAAGGGCGACGACAGAGAAACCACGATTGTTGAGGCGCGCTGTCAGGTGGTTGACGGCAGCACGTGTCGAGCAGAAGACGATGGCGTTGCGCGCCTCGTAGAAACGCAGCGCGTTGATGATGGCGTGCTCACGATCCGAAGGGGCGACCATCATGGCGCGGTATTCGATATCGACGTGCTGCTTCTGTTCGGATGCAGAGGCGATGCGCACCGCGTTCTTCTGGTAGCTTTCGGCAAGCTTGGCAATGCTGCGCGGAACGGTGGCGGAGAACATCAGTGTGCGGCGATCTTCCGGAGATTCCTCCAGAATGAATTCGAGATCCTCGCGGAATCCGAGATCGAGCATTTCGTCTGCTTCGTCGAGCACCACGGCACGCAGCGACGACAGGTTGAGTGCGCCGCGCTTGATGTGGTCGCAGATACGGCCAGGCGTACCGACGACGATATGGGAGCCGCGTTCCAGCGCCCGGCGCTCGTTACGGATATCCATACCACCCACACAGGAGGCGATCGAAACGCCGGCAAATTCATAGAGCCACTCAAGCTCGCGCTTCACCTGCATGGCGAGTTCGCGGGTTGGGGCAATGGCGAGAGCCAGCGGGGCCGCGGCCGCGCCGAACCGGTCGCCCTTCGTGAGCAGGGTCCGCGCCAGCGCAATGCCGAAAGCGACCGTCTTGCCAGAGCCGGTCTGCGCCGAAACCAGCGCATCCTTGTCGGCAAGCTCCGGGTCCAGCATGGCCTGCTGAACGGGGGTCAAGTCTTTATAGCCGCGCTTTTCCAACGCCTGCGCAATCGCAGGGGCGATACCCTGAGTGTCTGTCATCTACCGTCTTTCGGAATATGGATGCCTGCATTTGTCCCAAACGGACGACGCCACACAGGCCGTTGAGGGCCACTATGGCCAATTCATGTGGCGCGCTTTTACTGCGATTGCCCGCATTTGTACAGTGCGGGACGGTACGCTTGCCGATTTTGGCGCAAAGGCTTGTCTGGAGCGCGGCACGAGCACGCGTCCACAACCGTACCGCATGGTTCACAAACGGCATTGCATGGCCTTATCCTTTTCGCTAAGAGACCCGCAACCTGACAGCCCGGTCTTTCCGGGGGAAACGGGGTGTGTGCTTATCTGCCGCTCGCGCGGCGCAGTGGGATGGTACTGGTCTAGGCTATGGCTCGCATTGTCATGAAATTCGGCGGTACGTCCGTCGCAAACCTCGAACGTATTCACAATGTCGCGCGGCATGTGAAACGTGAAGTGGATGCCGGCCATGAAGTGGCCGTGGTGGTTTCGGCCATGTCCGGAAAAACCAATGAACTGGTCGACTGGGTGCAGAACACGCCAAAAGTCGCCGGTGCCAGTGGCTCCGCGTCCTTTTACGATGCTCGTGAATATGATGCCGTCGTTGCATCCGGCGAGCAGGTCACATCCGGTCTTCTGGCGATCGCGCTTCAGTCGATGGGTGTGAATGCCCGCTCCTGGCAGGGCTGGCAGATTCCAATCCGCACCGACAACGCCCATGGCGCTGCCCGCATTCTCGACATTGACGGTTCCGATATCATTCGCCGCATGGGCGAGGGTCAGGTGGCCGTCATCGCCGGCTTCCAGGGTCTCGGCCCGGACAATCGCATTGCAACACTCGGCCGTGGTGGTTCCGATACCTCCGCCGTTGCCATCGCCGCTGGCGTCAAGGCCGATCGCTGCGACATCTACACCGATGTTGATGGCGTCTACACGACCGACCCGCGCATCGAGCCCAAGGCGCGGCGCCTGAAAAAGGTGGCGTTTGAGGAAATGCTCGAAATGGCGTCGCTTGGCGCCAAGGTTTTGCAGGTCCGTTCGGTCGAGCTTGCCATGGTGCACAAGGTTCGTACCTTCGTGCGCTCCAGTTTTGAAGATCCCGATGCGCCGGGCATGGGTGACCTTATCAACCCGCCCGGTACTTTGATTTGTGACGAGGATGAAATCGTGGAACAGGAAGTCGTAACCGGCATCGCCTATGCCAAGGATGAAGCGCAAATCTCGCTGCGTCGCCTCTCGGACCGCCCCGGCGTTTCTGCCGCCATCTTCGGCCCGCTCGCTGAAGCGCATATCAATGTCGATATGATCGTGCAGAACATCTCCGAAGATGGTTCGCGCACGGACATGACCTTTACGGTTCCCTCCGGCGACGCTCCCAAGGCGCTGAAGGTTCTGGAAGACAACAAGGCGCAGATCGGCTTTGACGTGGTGCAGAACGAAACCGGCCTTGCCAAGGTGTCGGTCATCGGTATCGGCATGCGCAGCCATGCGGGCGTTGCCGCAAGCGCGTTCAAGGCGTTGGCTGAAAAGAACATCAACATCAAGGCTATCACCACCTCGGAAATCAAGATTTCGATCCTGATCGACGGCGCCTATGCCGAACTTGCAGTTCGCACTTTGCATTCTGCTTACGGTCTGGATAAAAGTTGATTCTTGAACGTCAGTACACGTTATTCGATTCTTTCCGAAAAGCGGTATTCTGATGCAAGTGTCGCTTTCGGCTTGAAGGTCGGGGGCGGTACGCCTTAAATTTGATTGAGCCTTTCGTGCCCGCCGCAATGGTTTGCACGATCGGCATTCGGGAGCATGCGCGATGAGAGACCTTTCCGCAGGTCCGCGTGTCCTTCTCAGGCGGCTTCGCGAAATGATGGCGGAGCATCTTGAGCCGCAGGAGCGCCTCGACCAGATTGTCCGGCAGATCGCCAGCAACATGGTTGCCGAAGTGTGTTCCGTTTACGTGCTTCGCTCCGACAGCATTCTCGAGCTTTATGCCACCGAAGGCCTGAACAAGGATGCGGTCCATCTTGCCCAGTTGAAAATGGGGCAAGGCCTTGTCGGTACCATTGCCGCTTCCGCTCAGCCGCTCAATCTTTCCGATGCGCAGGCGCATCCCGCTTTCCGCTATCTCCCTGAAACGGGTGAAGAAATTTATCATTCCTTCCTCGGTGTGCCGATTTTGAGATCCGGTCGCACTCTTGGCGTTCTTGTCGTTCAGAACAAGACCAGCCGAACATACCGGGAGGATGAAGTTGAAGCGCTTGAGACAACCGCAATGCTTATTGCGGAAATCGTGGCGAGCGGCGAATTGAAGAAAATCACCCGCCCCGGCGTGGAATTGGACCTGACCAGAGCGGTCTCCATCGATGGCGACGCCTATGGTGAAGGCATCGGCCTTGGTCACGTGGTTCTCCACGATCCCCGCATCGTCGTCACCAACCTTCTGAACGAAGACGCCGATACCGAAATTCGTCGCCTTGCCGAAGCCATCGGCTCGCTGCGCATTTCGATCGACGACATGTTGCAGCGCCGTGATGTCGCCACCGAAGGCGAGCATCGCGAGGTGCTGGAAACCTACCGCATGTTTGCCCACGACCAGGGCTGGGTGCGCCGTATGGAAGAGGCGATCCGCAACGGCCTGACGGCTGAGGCTGCGGTCGAGAAGGTGCAGAGCGACACCAAGGCGCGCATGATGCGCCTGACCGATCCGTATCTGCGCGAGCGGATGCATGATTTCGACGACCTGGCCAACCGCTTGCTGCGTCAGTTGATGGGCTTTGGTGGCAGAGCCCCAGACCACGAATTTCCTCTCGACGCCATCGTATTGGCGCGTGCCATGGGTGCTGCCGAGCTTCTGGATTATCCGCGTGAAAAGCTGCGTGGTCTGGTGCTGGAAGACGGTGCGGTCACCAGCCATGTGGTGATCGTTGCCCGTGCCATGGGTATTCCCGTCATCGGCCAGGCAACCGGCATCGTGGCGCTGGCCGAAAACAACGACCCGATCATCATCGATGGCGACGACGGCAAGGTGCATTTGCGGCCTGTCACAGACCTGCAGCGCGCCTATGAAGAGAAGGTTCGCCTCCGTGCCCGCCGCCAGGAACAGTTCCGTGCACTGCGTGACGTGGAGCCGATCACGAAGGATGGCCAGAAGGTCAGCCTGAAGATGAATGCCGGCCTGCTGGTCGATCTTCCGCAGTTGGAAGAGTCCGGCGCGGACGGTATCGGTCTCTTCCGCACCGAACTGCAGTTCATGATCGCATCGAACATGCCGAAGGGCGAGGAGCAGGAGGCCTTCTACCGAAGCGTCCTGCGCCAGGCCAAGGGCAAGCCGGTGACCTTCCGCACGCTTGATATCGGCGGCGATAAGGTCGTCTCCTATATGCGGGGCCAGGAGGAAGAAAATCCGGCTCTCGGATGGCGCGCCATCCGTCTGTCGCTCGACCGTCCGGGCTTGCTTCGCACCCAGATGCGGGCGCTCCTGCGTGCGGCCTCCGGCGCGGAATTGAAGATGATGTTGCCGATGGTGACGGAAGTCTCGGAAATTCACGCGGTTCGCGAGTTGATGCAGAAGGAAGTTCAGCATCTTTCTAAGTTCAGTCACGCGCTGCCGCGCAAGCTGCAATTCGGTGTGATGCTGGAAGTGCCGTCGCTGATGTGGCAGCTCGACGAGCTGATGTCCGAAGTGGATTTCGTTTCGGTCGGATCGAACGATCTGTTCCAATTTGCGATGGCGGTGGATCGCGGTAACGCCCGTGTCTCGGATCGCTTCGACAATCTGGGCAAGCCGTTCCTTCGCATTCTGCGCGACATCATTCGGGCTGGCGAACGCAACAATACCCCGGTGACGCTCTGCGGTGAAATGGCAAGCAAGCCATTGTCTGCCATGGCGTTGATCGGGCTCGGGTTCCGGTCGATTTCCATGTCGCCAACGGCGATCGGCCCGGTAAAGGCGATGCTGCTTGGGGTCGATGCCGGGCTGCTGGCGGAAGAGTTGAATGCGGCGCTCGATGACAGCAAATCATTGGAAAGTACGCGTGATTTGCTGGTGCGGTTTGCTTCGACCCATTCGATCCCTATCTAAGCACGATTATAAAAAGTGGAGTATGTGACAGGTGGCGAAGCTTCCCGTCGAGAAAATGCGTGAGCTTGAACGCCGCTTCGGCGAGATCGAAGCGCGTATGTCCGCAGGCCCGGCCGCGGATGTCTATGTCAAGCTTGCGTCCGAGTATTCGGAATTGCAGCCCGTGGTAAAGACCATCCGGGAATATGAGAAGGCCAAGGCTGAGGCTGCCGATCTGGAAGCGATCCTGTCCGACAAGACGATGGATCGCGACATGCGCGAACTGGCCGAAGCCGAACTGCCCGAGCTTTCCGAACGCATCGAAGCGTTGGAGAAGGAGATGCAGATCCTTTTGCTGCCGAAGGACGCGGCGGACGAGAGAAGCGCGATCCTTGAAATCCGCGCAGGTACGGGTGGATCCGAAGCCGCGCTCTTTGCCGGCGATCTCTTCCGCATGTATGAGCGTTTCGCCAGCGGCAAGGGGTGGAAGGTGGAAGTGCTGTCCTCAAGCGAAGGGGAAGCGGGCGGCTTCAAGGAAATCATTGCCACGATTACTGGCCGCGGCGTGTTCTCCAAGCTGAAATTCGAATCCGGCGTTCACCGTGTTCAGCGTGTGCCGGAAACGGAAGCGGGCGGGCGCATTCACACGTCTGCGGCAACCGTCGCCGTGTTGCCGGAAGCCGAAGATATCGACATCGAAATCCGCCCGGAAGATATCCGCATCGATACGATGCGGGCATCCGGTGCCGGTGGTCAGCACGTCAACACGACCGACTCTGCCGTGCGCATCACCCATCTGCCGACCGGTCTCATCGTCACCTCATCGGAAAAGTCGCAACACCAGAACCGCGCCAAGGCCATGCAGGTTCTGCGCTCCAGGCTTTACGATATCGAGCGGCAGAAGGCCGACAGCGAGCGCTCCGCCGACCGTAAGAGCCAGGTCGGTTCGGGCGATCGCTCAGAGCGCATCCGCACCTACAACTTCCCGCAGGGTCGGGTGACGGACCACCGCATCAACCTCACGCTCTACAAGCTCGATCGCATGATCGAAGGCGATATCGATGAGTTGGTCGATGCGTTGATTGCCGATTATCAGGCGGGCCAGTTGGCTCAGCTTGGCGAGCAGCAGTGAGCGTCGAGACGACCGTTCTAGCTCTGGTGGCCGATGCAAAGCGCCGCCTGGCTGTTGCGGGCATTGCCGATCCTTCGATGGATGCGCGGATATTGATTGGCGACGTGATCGGCTTTTCTCTGACCGATTTCGTTCTGAAGGGGTCTCGGCCCGTTCATCCTGATGAAGTACGCCGGATAGAAGAGCTGATCGCGCGGCGGGAAAAAGGAGAGCCCGTCCACCGCATCCTGGGACACCGCGAATTCTACGGTCTGGACTTTCTCATGTCGGCCGGGACGCTTGAACCGAGGCCGGATACCGAAGTGCTGGTCGAGGCGGTGTTGCCGCATCTGCGGGCCGTGGTTGCGCAAAAGGGCGAGGCGCGCATTCTCGATATGGGGATTGGCACTGGCGCCATATGCCTGTCGCTGTTGCATTCTATTCCTGAAGCCACGGGGGTCGGCAGCGATGTATCGACGGATGCCCTGGCAACTGCATTTCGCAATGCGGAAAGATTTGGGCTTGAGACTCGGTTCGAGACGGTGGAAAGCGACTGGTTCGACCGTATTTCCGGGCGCTTCGACATAATCTTGTCAAACCCGCCTTATATTAGAAAAGATGTCATCGATACATTGGATCGCGAAGTTCGCGAGTTTGATCCCTTGATCGCCCTGGATGGCGGTGCGGATGGCCTTCTCCCCTATAGAGTTATAGCTGAAAAAGCAGTGGATTTTCTCGAAAGTGGTGGAGTGGTCGGGGTCGAAATAGGCTACGATCAAATGGCAGATGTAACGACCATATTTGCATCGCAGGGATATGATTGCGTGGACCGCGTCAAAGACTATGGCGGCAACGATCGCGTATTGATATTCCGCAGATAGGTCAAAAAACAGCTGCGGGTGTTTTGTTCAAGGATATTTTGCAAAGCAAAAGAAAAGGCTTGGATTTCCGCAGGAAGCGGGCTAGTTTGCGGCCACATGCCGGGTGGCTGAGGGCGAAATAAGATTCGTCAGGGTTTGGATCAGTCCCGAAGCGGGTTCTCTTGGAGAACTCTGAAAGGCTGGGCATTTCCGGCATGTGATTCAGGAAACTTTGTTCGCAAGCGGCTAGATGCAGCATATGCGCATCAGGTCGGCAAACGCGAAGTCTTGTCTCTTGTGAGAGCAGGACGCGTAATGGTCGCGGTTCAGGAGAGGGCTAATTCCTTGCCGGATCGCATCGAAAAACGATAATTGTCAGCACAACAGAATTCAGGTGAGCAATTGATGAGGCCAGGACAGCAAAACAAGCGCGGCCGGGGGCGTAATAACAACAACAACAATAATAATGGCGGCGGAAACAATAACAATTTCAACCGTAAAGGTGGAAATCCGCTGACCAGAACCTATGATAGTTCCGGCCCCGATGTGAAGATTCGCGGCACTGCCCAGCATATTGCGGAAAAGTACGCCGCGCTCGCACGTGATGCTCAAAGCTCCGGCGACCGCGTCATGGCGGAAAACTACCTGCAGCACGCTGAACATTATAATCGTATCATCGCATCCGCCCAGGCGCAGATGCAGGAACGCTTCCAGCGCGACGATCGCGGCGAGTACGGCAATGACCGTGACGGCGACGATATGGACGGCAATGACAATGACGACGTCGTCGTTGTGCTGCCCGTCGCGCATGAGCAGAACGAACAGCGCGCGCAGCGTCAGGACCAGCCCGAACGTCAGGAGCGCCAAGAGCGGCCAGAGCGTCAGGAACGGCAAGATCGTCCGGACCGTGGTGAACGTCGCGATCGCCGCGAACGTCCAAATCGCCCTGAACGTCAGCCGCGCGAAGCGCAGGCCGAAGAGGGCGCAGAAGCCGTTGCCGCATCACCCGTTGTCATCGCACCGGTTTACGATGCAAGCTCTGCACCGCAGCCCGTGATCGAAGGCACGCCAAAGGAAGTGGCCGTTGAAGAGGAAGCCCAGGCTGAAGCCGGTGCAGGCGAGCGCGCACCGCGCCGCACACGCAGCACCAGCCCGCGTCCTCGCCGCCCACGCCGTACGGCAGGCGCCGAAGAGGCAGAAGGCGAACAGCCTTCCGAATTGGAGAAGGCTGCCGAGTAAGGCCGCCCTTTCACATTGAGAAAAAGAATAAGCGATGGGTGAAAATCCATCGCTTTTTTGTTGAGGTGCCGAGAGCATCTCTACAGCATCGTCCCAACACTTGGTTTGATATTAGGGTTGGTGTGTCGCAGTCACGCGTTACGCAAACGACCCTGCATCAGGTCGATAACCGCACGGGCGGCTTCCAATACGTTGGTGCCGGGGCCGAAGACCGCAGCCACACCATGGTTCAGCAGAAACTCGTAGTCCTGACGCGGAATGACGCCGCCGACGATGACGATGATGTTCTCTGCGCCCTTGGCCTTCAAAGCTTCGACAAGCTGCGGCGCAAGCGTTTTGTGGCCCGCAGCGAGCGATGACATGCCAACCACATGCACCTTGTTGTTGACCGCGAGCTCGGCCGCTTCCTCTGGCGTCTGGAAGAGCGGCCCTGCGAGCACATCAAAGCCGATATCGCCGAAGGCGGATGCGATGATCTTCGCGCCGCGGTCGTGCCCGTCCTGGCCGAGCTTGGCGACCATCATCCGCGGCTTGCCACCTACGCTGTTCGACAGTTCGCCGATCCGGTTGCGCAAGGTGGCAAATTCCGGATCGTCCTCATAGGCGGCGCCGTACACATCGTGGACGACTTCCGGGACTGCTAAATGATCTCCGAAGATTGCACGCATGGCGTCGGAAATTTCGCCGACGGTCGCCCTTGCACGCGCTGCTTCGACAGCCGCTTCGAGCAGATTTCCTTGTCCCGTGCGTGCGACGTCCGAAAGCGTTGCCAAGGTGTTTTCGACATCCCTCGGGTTGCGCTGGCGTCGCACGGTTTCCAACCGCTTGATCTGGGACGCCCGAACCGCGGAGTTGTCGATATCCAGAATGTCGAGCGGTTCTTCATTTTCCAGACGGAACTTGTTGACGCCGACGATGATCTCTTCACCGCGGTCGACGGCGGCCTGGCGCTTTGTTGCAGCCTCTTCGATCAGCCGCTTGGGCAAGCCGTCATCGACAGCCTTGGTCATGCCACCCAGTTGCTCCACCTCTTCGATGAGCGACCAGGCTTTTTCCGCAAGCTCGTTCGTCAGGCTCTCGACATAGTAGGAGCCTGCGAGCGGATCGACGACCTTGGTGACACCCGTTTCGTGCTGGAGAATGAGCTGGGTGTTGCGGGCAATGCGCGCGGAAAAATCGGTCGGCAGCGCCATCGCCTCATCGAGTGCATTGGTGTGAAGCGATTGCGTGCCGCCAAGCACGGCGGAGAGCGCCTCATAGGCCGTGCGTATGACGTTGTTGAACGGGTCCTGCTCCTGAAGCGACACTCCGGAGGTCTGGCAGTGGGTGCGCAGCATCATCGAGGATGCCTTTTGCGGTTTGAACTCCTCCATGATCCGCGACCAGAGCAGGCGGGCAGCGCGAAGCTTTGCTGCTTCCATGAAGAAGTTCATGCCGATGGCGAAGAAGAAGGAGAGGCGGCCAGCGAAATCGTCGACGTTCAGTCCCTTCTTCAGAGCGGCCCGCACATATTCGCGACCGTCGGCCAATGTGAAGGCCAGTTCCTGTACCAGCGTCGCACCGGCCTCCTGCATGTGATAACCGGAGATGGAGATGGAATTGAAGCGCGGCATTTCACGCGCCGTATATTCGATGATGTCGGCAATGATCCGCATCGAGGGTTCCGGCGGGTAGATATAGGTGTTACGCACCATGAATTCTTTGAGAATGTCGTTCTGTATGGTGCCGGAAAGCTCGGCGCGTGCGCATCCCTGTTCCTCACCGGCGACGATGAAGGAGGCAAGAATCGGGATCACTGCGCCATTCATCGTCATGGAGACCGACATATCCTTCAAGGGAATGCCGTCAAACAGGATGTTCATGTCCTCGACGGAATCGATCGCGACACCCGCCTTGCCGACATCGCCGACAACGCGCTCGTGGTCGCTGTCATAGCCGCGGTGGGTGGCTAGATCGAAGGCGACGGAAAGGCCTTTTTGACCGGCGGCCAGATTGCGTTTGTAGAACGCGTTCGATTCTTCAGCGGTTGAGAAGCCGGCATATTGGCGGATCGTCCAGGGGCGGCCTGCATACATCGTCGCCCGTGGGCCACGGACGAAGGGCTTGAAACCCGGCAAGCTATCGAGGTGGGAGACCTTCTCCAGGTCTTGCGCAGTGTAGAGCGGCTTGACGGCAATGCCCTCGGGGGTCTGCCAGGTCAATGTGTCGGGAGACCGCTTGAGTTCTTTCTCTGCCAGTTTCTCCCAATCCATCACCGACTTTTCCTCCGTCATGCCTGTCTCCCTGTTGCGTTATGTCCTGCGCCGGTGGCCGCGCCCTTCCGGGCGCCACTTCTGCAAAGACAAAAACGTTCATCTCTCCATCCGGTCGCATCTGAATGCGGCTGAATGTACAGGTTAGAAAGCAATCTATGAATTAACAACCGCTACGATCGAACAAGTCTATGCCTTGCGTCCAAGCGACATGATGCGCTCGCGCAGTGCCTTGGCCAGATTGCGGGTATTTCGGTACATATGCACCTGGGCTGCTACCTGACGCACGTCACGGTCGCTATTTTCCGAAAGGCCGATGACCAGCGTTCCCATCTCCGCATCGGTGCCCCACAATTGGTTCACGGGCAGTTCTTCGTCTGGAACGCAGCTGTCGGTCCGAATGATGTTGGCATCGTCAAGCTGCCATTCGGTCAGCCGATGGGAAAGAAGCCGCTCCGGCATATAGTTGGCGTAGCGCGCGTTGAACGCCGCCTTCCAGATATAGGCCTCGCCCATGGCCATGAGGGTGACGACGGAAGCGATCGCTTCACCGTTCAAGTTCAGCGTATGAATACGCGCGGAGTCGATTTCTGCCAGGTTGTTGATGGCTTCGCGGGCGAAGGCGGTGCGGTAGCGATCGGTAACGAGCGCATTGCGTTTGCGGTTACTCGCGCCATGCGCCTCGAGCGCCAGAAATTCTTCCATCCGCATGCGCACGTCACGCGCCTGACGGGCGACGTCATAGGTGACCTCTCCCATTGCTTCAAGATCAGACCATTTCGCCTTCAGAAGCGCCCGCTCATTGGACGAAAGCCGGCTGTGGAGAAAGCTGTCGGCATCCGGACCGTTTTCCAGAAGCGGTCGTCTGTCACGTTCGGCGGTCGCAACCGGAAGGTTGCGCGTCATGGCGATCGTCCGGATCATTCGCACGAAGGGGCCATTCAGCCGAACCAGCGGAAGGACGAGCACCTTGGGCAGTCTCAGTTCCGCCTGCATCAGAGCATCGATGAGATTGTCGATCGTTTCGCCTGCGCCCTCGATGTCGACAAGCGGCGTTCCTAGCGGACCAAACGGATTGGCCCAGGCCCGCAAGATGGAAGGGCCGACGGAGAAGCCGGGCTTCTCGACGGTAAAAGGCATGAGAAACCGCATGCGGCTGCGCGTGCCATTTTCATCCCGCATCAGAGCGAAGCGAACGGAACGGTCATCGATGCGCGGCATGGCGGGTGCGAGCAGTCGCCCGGTAAAAAAGACGTTCGGCTCCATAACGCGATTGGACAGGAAATCGAGTTCTTCCTGAAGGTCATAACCGAGCTGGGCGGGATAGATGCAAAACTCACGACCCTCGCGACCGACGCGGATACTGCTATCGGCTTCAGGTCGCTCCAGGTCAGCGGAGGTCTTCACCATGGCGAATCGATTTTCGCTGAAATCCGGATTGTTTGGGTCGCTTGCCATGCTTTTCTATACCATTGCTGGATGTAGGATTACCATAAAAGCCAAAGCAGCTTCAGTACTTTAATTGGTTTCAGGCAAATGGGACCGGCGACAAATCCTCGGGCGCTCGCATTTATCACAACGTCCTGATCATACATCGAAATCGGACGGATGTTGAGGGCCGTCTAAAACGAAATATTCGCATATGATCATAAATCTGGAACGACGGGCGCGCGTTTGCGGGGAGGAAGAACGCCGAGCACCAGGGCGCAACCGATGATGATGATACCGGCCCCGACGAATTGCGCTACCGATAGCGGCTCATCCAGCAAAAATGCGCCGATGAAGACGGCAATGACGGTCACCACGAATTCCACGCTGATCGTCTTGGTCGCGCCGATCGTGGCGACCAGCCGGAAATAGGTGATGTAGGTCAGCGCGCTCATCAATATGGCGAGGGCGAAGAGGTAGCCGATATCGAGGAGAGACGGCATGGTGGTGATCGGCACCACGGCAAACAGGGGCAAAGTAACGACGCCACCGGCGAAGAACGAGCCGATGGTGATTTCCCAAGAGCCGGTGCCTTTCAGGTAGCGGCTGGCATAATTGCTGCCGAAGGCGGCGCAGAGGCAGCCGAGCATGCAGGAAATGCAGCCGAGCACGAATGCTTGCGTGACCGGAACAGCAGGGAAGCCCACCAGAATAACGATGCCGAGAATACCGAAAGCAATACCAAGGAGCGACTGCGCGGATATCTTCTCCAAGCCCCAGAACTGGCCGATCAGCATGGAAAACAGCGGGATGCTGGCGACGAGAATGGCAGCCATTGCCGTACCGATCAGTGGCGTGGCGTAAGAGAGGCCAATCAGCTGGCCGGCAACGGTTGTTGCCCCCACCATCGCGAAGGCGCGCCATCCGGCGGAGAAATCCAGGTGACGACCGATTGCCTTGGCGACGAGATAGAGCGTGATGCTGGCGATGAAGCATCTGAGCGAGACGGCCCCCACCCAGCCAAAAGCGCCGACGGTATGAAGCACGAGCATGAAGGAAAAGCCCCACGCCACGGCAAGAAAGAGATAGGCGGCGAGTTGGCCCGGTTTCATGGCAAGGATCGTTCCGGCAAGAGGGATGATGCCGGAACAGTTAGGCAAGGCACTGGATTCGGTCAAACGGATTTTCCCGAATGATGGTGCCGCAAGTCGCATTACAGCGTCGCCAGTATCCGGTTGCTCAACATGCCGGCTGAGGCCGCCTGCATGGAGACTTTCTTCTCCACTGCCTCGATGACTGTATCGGTGAAATCCACATTGGTGAGTTCGCGGATATGGCCGAGGCCGCCAGGGGAAAAGACATTCACCTCCAGGATCTTGTCGCCGACGATATCGAGGCCGACGAGGAACATGCCGTCCTCAACCAGCTTCGGCCGCATCATTTCCGCAAGCGCGAGCACATCGTCATTGACCTCGACCGCTTCCGCCGTGCCGGAGGCGTGGATGTTCGAACGAAGATCGCCCTTGGCCGGAACACGACGAAGTGCGGCATAGGCCCCGTCACGCATCAAGGGCTTGCCATTCATCATGAAGAAGCGGATATCGCCGCTTTTCGCAGCGGGCAGATAGGCTTGGGCAATGAGATAGCCTTCGATACTAACCGCCTCGAATATCTGATTCAGGTTGGTTTCCTTGGAAGAGCCGATCTTGAAAACGTTCTTGCCGCCGGAACCCTGCAAGGGTTTGACGATGACGCCCTTGGGGTGGGCATCAGCGAAAGCGCGAATTTCCTCAACGTTGCGCGAAATCAGCGTCGTTGGACGAACGATCTCAGGGAAGCTTTGGAAGTAGAGTTTGTTCTGAGCCAGCGCCAGACCTTCCGGATCGTTAAGAACAATCACACCTCGCTGCTCCGCCAGTCGCCCGAAGAGAATGCCGGAGTGGACGGCCCATGGCCGTGCGGTCTGATCGAGCGACGGGTCGTTGCGCAGCATCAACGCGTCGATCTCTTCGATATCGATCGTCTCGCGCTGCAATTGCCGTTCCTGCAGGGCCGCGTGGAAAGCCTCCACCTTCTTGTATTTCTGCTTCGGCATGACGAGCGCATGGACGACAAGCGTGTCATCCGGGCGCAAGGTAAAGTCCCCAGGCGTCAGATAGATGACCTCGTGGCCGCGATTGAGGGCGGCCATGGCCAGAAGCCCTGTGGCGTAGCTTGGATGTTCGCCTTCGATTGAATTGACAAAAAACGCTAGGCGCATGGTCCCCTCCTTAAAGCGTGGCCATTTCGGCGATGGAAAGTCCTGATCGTATTTTTTCGAGCCGTTCGTTGGCGCGTGTCAGCGAGAGAAAGGCCGGCCGGATGCCGGGCGGCCGCAACAGGCCGCGGAGCGAAAGCTCCTGCATGATGGGGAAATGGGCCGCCGAAATCTTGCCCATCCAGAAGGGATCAAGAGCGCCGCCTTTACGAAGATGGTGGAGGATTTCGCTCAGCCCACGAAGATAGATGGCGTCCTTCGGCAGCCCGCCGCCGCGATAGACGCGCAGCACCATGTTGAAGGCATTCGCCTGATCAAAATGATGCTCATCCGTGACCAGTCGATAGGTCTCGACGAAACTTGCCCCATCGAGCATGGCAGCACAGGCGACGACGCGTCCGGCGACGAGGCGAAGGCGCTGGCGTGTCATGCCGCCCGAAAGATGTTCGGCCAGCACGGCTAAGCCTTCCTGCACACCCTCATAGCCGGAAAGACCGCTGCGAAAGAGGCGTAGACCCTGAGCCGAACCGTTGAAGTAGGTGAGCAGGTGAACGCCGATCTCGTGATGCAGCAAGGCGTCGAGGCGGCGCTGTTCCATGACTGTATGGCGGGAAATCAGCAGCTTTTCGCCAGTCACCATCAGGCCCGGCGGAAGGTCATCACGGATTTCGACGCGCGCCTTGAAGCTCGCCTCCTCCTGATGATAGGCGTCGACCATCTCGCGGGCCTTTTGCGCAACTTCGTAGCAGCCGACCATCGGGATATCGTCTTCATTGGCAGGCATCTTACACCGCGCGAGAACATCGAGCGCGAGCGTCAGCAGTTCCGGCTCGACCGAATTGTAAAGCGCACGGCCAAAATCGGTATATTGTCGCTTGTGCAAGTGGGCGAGCATCGTCAGCTGCAGGTCGATCTCCTGCTGCTTCTCGCGGTAAAGATGATAGAGGACCGGGTCTTCCAGATGGTCGAAGGCGACCGAATAGAGCTTGCGCTTCTGCTCTTCCACGTCGACGCCCAGCGGGCGATAGAGGAAATGCGGCGCATACTCGAAATCGCTTTGCTTGAATTCCTCGAAGGCCTGACGCGCATTGATCGGTGTGACCGACAGGAGGAAATCGAAGGATTGAGCGATTTCATCAACCGAGCGATCGGCACGGCGCACCGCATCGACAAACGCTTTTCGCCCGAGCGCCCGATGAGTGGTGATGTTCAGTGTGTTCGTTTCTGTCGCGAAGGCTGAGAAAGCGCGAAGCCCTGCATCGAAGAGATCGGCAATCATCGTTTCGCGAAGACCGGGATAGTCGGTACCTGATTCCGGCTGACGATAGATGGGCGCGAAGCGAACGCTGATGCAGGGGAAAGAAATACCAGCCTCTCTCAGCCGCAAGATCGGGTCCTGTGCGGGTTCCGGCCGCGTGATGCGCGGGGTGCGGAACCGGACCTCGGCATCGCAAATCGCCTTGATGAAGGCTTTTCGGGCATTCTGCGTCTCGGGTTCCGTGGTCGCGGAAACGGCGACCTCGTAATGCGGCAGGAAGGGGGAGTCGTCAGCCAGCAGGATATCGTGCTCCAATTCACCGATATCGAGGACGACGAAGGCGCCGAAGCGCTTGACCATTTCATTGCCGATCGCCTGGATGATCGGGGCGGCTTCGCTCAAGCTCGAGGCGATGAGGTAGGATGCATTGGCAGAGGCAATGTCGCGCGCTGCAAGATTCTTCGTTCCGTAAGTCAAGTGCAGGCACAGGAACGGAAGCGGCCTGTCGATATGAAGACGACCATCCTTGCCGACATCCTTGCGGATTGCCTGTCCCTCAGACAAAGCAGTTGAGATTTGCGACAGCAGCGGCTCTTCTTTTGCCTGCATGATCGGGGAGACACTGCTCATCGGCGCTCTCGCAGCAACCGTTCGAGCACCGCTTCCAACGCGATCATCGTGCGGCGAATATCGGCGATGACCCGTGTGTCCGGTTCTCCGGTCCACTCGTCCATGAAGATCTTCTTGAACTCGATGGCAATGGCGCATCCGGTGTCCGGATAGGTCTCATGAACGAAGCGCGTTTGTTCGCCGCGTCCCTGAAATGCAACATTTTCACGAACGTCCAGCTTGCGGCCACCGATCTCAGCCGAGGCGAAGTGCTCCATCACGGCGTCCACCGCAAAGGCCCAGCGGCTGCGATCCATGGAGATGGTGCCGATATTAATGTCGGGCGCGTTTTCCTGCGCAGTGACAGGCCCATCGGCGCCTTGGCGGCGGTGATTGTAGCTGTGAACGTCCAAAAGGATAAAGCGACCATGTGACCTTTCGATCCGATCGAGAAAGGCCGACAGCATCGCGTAATAGTCGTCATGAACGGCGAGTGACGCGTCAATGGCGGCGTCGGATGGACGCGTGCGCCAGACCTCCAGTCCCCAGGACTGGTCCGGCGTGAGATAGATCGCGGCGTCCCTTGCACGATTGAGGTCGATCTCGAAGCGCGATCGCTGCCCTATGATCCTGTTTGTCAGGCCGCTGATCATCTCACCGGTATAAGGATCTTCCTCATAAAGCCGTTCTGCATCGGAAAGCGCCATCGTATCGAGGAGATCATCGCGCAGGAGATGACCGTCGTGGATGGCGGTGCCAATGATCGGTGAGCTGCCAAATGACGCCGACCAGATTTGTCTTTTTGATGTATTGGGACTTGCGCCGTTTTCCGTCATTTTCCCCTCATGAACTCGGGTGGGAAACACGAAAGCGCGAATGTTGGTTCCAGGATACCTCTATTGGATCGTGGAACGGCTTAAAACGTGTCGCGATCCTTCAGATTCGCTTCCGACGCTTCAAGCTTTTGTTTTTTTCGCATGTCGGTATTGCAAACCGCTGCGCAGTTTTGCGTAGACCTTACTTTAAGAGCGGCTTACGCGCTCAACCGCGGCGAATGCGAAACCGGTGGCCGTCCACGGTCTTGATTGTCTCGAGAAGAATATGACCATCTTCCCGGCACATATGGGGAATATCGATAACCGCCAGAGGGTCGGTCGTCTCGACAACCAGGTCTTCATTAGGGAGCATAGCGGAAAGCTTCTTGCGACTGCGCAAAACCGGAAGGGGGCATTTCAGCCCCTTCAGATCGAAGACGGCGTCGGTTGCCAAGGTCACTCCTTGGCCCAGAACTTCCAGAACGGTTTCTTTGCCGGTTCTTCCTGTGCCGTTGCGCTAAATGCGAGCGGGTTGACGGCGGGAACGGGGATGGCCTGCGCTGCTGCCGCTGGTGCTGGCTGCGTCTGAACCTGTGCCGCGGCTGCGAGCATGACGGATGTCGGGCGGGCAGCGACCGCAGGCTGGGATGGCGTTGGCTGCGATGCCGGAGCGGTCGTGCGCGGTGTTGAACCAGATGCCGAGGCAATGGCAGTAGCCCCGGTTGCGGAAATCCCCTTTGCCGCCTTCTTTTCCATCAGTGCGGCGAATTCGGTTTCCTTCATCAGCTTGCCGGCTTTCAGCGCCGAGCCGGTGGGCGCGTAAGCCGGTTCGCGACCTTTGCGCTTTTCTGCCACCAGAACCTTGCGCTCGGCCTCGGTCGGATCATACCAGACCATACCGTCGAACTTCTTCATCGCCTTGTCATAGGCAAGGTCGTAGGTCTTGTTGTAGCTGACCATTGTGCTGGCGAGTGCCGGCGGCGTGCTCATGGCGGGGCAGGTTGCAGCAGCGTTGAACTGCCCACCCTGCGCCTGCTGATTGAAGACGTATTTCTTCTCGCAGACATTCACCTCGGGCGGACGCTTGGTGACTTCGAAATGATCGTAGCCGACCTTCAGCATCTTCCAGAATTCGTAATTCTCGCTTTTGTGGTGGCGTGCCATATTTTCCGCGGTCATGCGGAATGGCAGCGCCTGAAGCTGGATCGTCTTCTGGCCACCCTTGAAGGCGTCGCGCGCGAAAGCGTAGATTTCCAGCATCTGCGCGTCGGTCATGGAATAGCAGCCCGATGACGAGCAAGCACCATGGATCATCAGGTTCGTGCCGTTGCGGCCGTTCGCCTGATCGTAGCGGTTCGGGAAGCCGGTATTGATCGAAAGATAGTAGTTCGAATAGGGATTCATGTGGCCGGGAGAAAGGTTGTAGAACCCTTCTGGCGCCTGCCTGTCCCCCTCTTTGACCTTCGGTCCGAGTTTGCCGGACCAGGCGCAGATATCGTAGGACGCAATCACCTCGAACCGGTTGTCGCGTCGCGCCTTCCAGACTTCCAGCTTGCCTTCTTCCTTCAAGATGCGAATCATGATCGGCGCATTGCGATCCATGTTCTTCTTGTCCATCTCGGCAAGGATGGTGGGGGCGAGGGGATAATCGACCTTGTTTTTGACATGAGACACGTCACGCTCGACGGTTTCAAGCGTTTCGTTACAGCCCGCAAGCATTAGACCGGCGCAGGCAAGAAGAGCGATGTGTCTCAAACGCATGGGCGTCATACCGATTTGCATGATGTCTAATGCTCGTAAGGTAAATTGAATTTGATTACAAGTCAGTTGTTTTCTCTCGTGATTCAGGTCGTTGCGGCTTTGCTCTTGATCGCTATATTCAGGTCATGATCGCATTGTTCGAAGCCTACTGGCCCCACGTTCTCGCACTGCTCTCGCTTGTCATGGGGACCGTGGCTGCGGTCCATGCCACAATGACCAAACAGGAAGTGCGCTCAGCGCTGGGTTGGGTCGGCGTGATCGTGCTGTCTCCCATCATCGGCGCGTTGCTCTATGCCATTGCCGGCATCAACCGCATCAGGCGCAGCAACCTTGGGCAACAGCGGTCTTTGATGCATGGCACGATCATGGACCGGGTGGCGCGGTTCGACGCGGACAACGCCCTGGTCGTCGAGCGTTTCGGCCGACGCTTTGTGGCGATGAAGACCGTGGGTGACCGAGTGACGCGTGCGGCGCTGACCACAGGCAACACCATCGAGACCCTGTCCGATGGAGACGAGGCCTATGCGGCCATGCTTGACGCCATCGGTCATGCGCGCCGGTCGATCATCCTGGAAACCTATATTCTTGATCACGACCGGATCGGGCTTCGCGTCGTCGCGGCACTCGCCCGCGCCAAAGAACGGGGTGTCGAGGTTCGTGTGCTCGTCGACGCTGTCGGCGCGCGATACTCAGTACCAAGCATCCTCTCCAAACTGCGGCTGGAAGAGATCAAATCCGCGGTCTTCAATGGCAATGTGATCATGGGGCTGCGGCTGCCCTATGCCAATCTGCGTACGCACCGCAAGATCCTCATCGTCGATGGCAAGATCGCCTTTACCGGCGGCATGAATATTCGCGAAGGCTTCACCCGCGAGTTCCATGGAGACAAACAGTCGCACGACACGCATTTCAAGGTCCAGGGGCCGATCGTCGCCGATCTTTTCACGGTCGCAGCCGAGGACTGGCGCTTTGCAAGCGGCGAGCGTCTGGACGGACCTGTGTGGGATATCACCATTCCCGACGGCGTTCCCGGTCAGCCGATCCTGATGCGCGCGGTTGCTTCCGGACCGGATAACAGCATCGAGACGAGCCATAAGATGCTGATGGGTGCGTTCTCCATCGCCCGGTCCTCGATCCGCATCATGTCGCCCTATTTCCTGCCGGATCGCGAACTGATTTCCGCCCTAACGACGGCCGCGCGTCGAGGCGTCGCGGTCGACATCATCGTTCCGGCGACCAACAACCTGATGCTGGTCGATCGTGCCATGACGGCACAGTTCGATCAGTTGCTGAGGAGTTACTGCCGCATATGGCGCGCCACCGGCCAATTCAATCACTCCAAGCTTCTGGTGATCGATGATCGCTGGTCCTATGTCGGCTCGTCAAATCTCGATCCTCGATCACTTCGATTGAACTTTGAGGTGGATATGGAAGTTCTGGATGAAGGCTTTGCGAACACGGTGTCGGAGCGAATAGGTCTGGCACTCGAGAATGCAACGCCGGTGAAGCTGGAAGAGTTGAGGGCAAGGCCGTTCCTCGTTCGTCTGACAGAACGGATATTGTGGTTGGCCTCGCCTTACCTTTGACATCGGCATCGGGTTGAACCCATGACGCGACCATGCGTCGATTGAAGGAACAGTGCGTCCCTTGTGCGTCCCAAAGACGCACGGCGCTTACGACAGGAAAACGATGCGACCGAAAAACGATAGTCTCCCTGCAGTTTTCATTTCGTCGCTGCGCAACCGCAAGAACCGGCGCTGTATAGACGAGGTCTCGATCAAGGAGACCTCTCCGGTCGTCGCCTCCTACAATGTGCACAAATGCATCGGTCGCGACGGCAAGTTTGACCCCGATCGCATTTGCAGGGTTATTCACGAGTTGCGAGCCGACGTCGTCGCGCTCCAGGAGGCCGATAGTCGATTTGGCGAGCGGACGGGCCTGCTGGATCTCGGGCGGCTTGAACGTGAGTGCGGGCTGACGCCGGTGCAGGTGGCAGGCACCAGCAAGGCGCATGGCTGGCACGGCAATGTGGTGCTGTTCCGCGAAGGCGCGGTCCGCGATGTTCACACGGTCAAACTGCCTGGGTTAGAGCCGCGCGGTGCACTTGTGGTGGAGTTGGACCTGAAGCTCGCGGGAACGCTCCGCATCATCGCTGCGCATTTCGGCCTGCTGCGGCATTCCCGCGCTCAGCAGGCCAAGGCCCTGGTGGAGTTGCTGAACAAGCGGGAAGCGCAGCCAACCGTGTTGATGGGCGATTTGAACGAGTGGCGGCTGGGCAATGGCTCATCGCTCAATACCTTCCGCGAGGCCTTTGGGACCTTGCCGCCCGCGGTGCCGAGTTTTCCCTCCGGACTTCCCGTTCTCGCGCTTGATCGCATCATCTCCAATCGCGAAGGTATGATCGAGAAGGTTGAAGCCCATGACAGCGCGCTGGCGCGTGTTGCCTCCGATCACCTGCCGCTGAAAGCGACGATCAATACGGATCTTCTCCAGATGTCGGCTGCTGGCTAGCTCGCTGCACTCCTTCGAAGGTGCAGGGATGCGCCCGCTCCGTGACGCTGGGCGCGATGCTTTGCGAAGACCACGTCCAACTCCCCAGTCGACACGATGGAGACAACTGAAGCTTGCCTTTAGACGCGGTATCTGGGTGCCATCATCCCGCCCAATTGGACTTCTAGTCCATTATCGGTGCTGGGGCGATGGACGAGATTCTCCACCTGCTTGAGGGCTTTGGATCAAATCGTTGGAACCATTTTGGGTGTGCGCAATTGAATGTCCGACAAAGACTTCAGGGCTGTTGGGTCACAGAATAAAACAGGAGAAAACAGATGAAAAAGACTTTTGCCGTTACTTTTGCTGCCATGACACTTGGATTGAGCGGTCCGATCAGCGCAGTCGCAGCCGATCTGGCGCCGTACCGCGAAACCTACCAGGACAGCGATGACCGTAATGGCGTTAAGATCGGCTATCTGACCTGCGACGTTGGCGGCGGTGTTGGCTACGTGATCGGTTCGGCCAAGGAACTGGAATGCACGTTCAAGTCCACCGTTGGCGCGCGCCGCACCGACAGCTACACGGGCGTCATCCGCAAGATGGGTGTAGATCTCGGCTTTACCACGCAGGGCAAACTGGTCTGGGCAGTGTTCGCTCCGACGGCTGGTTATCACCGCGGTTCGCTGTCCGGCCTCTACCAGGGCGCAACGGCTGAGGCGACAGTTGGCGTCGGCGTCGGTGCAAACATCCTGGTCGGCGGTACTGCTGGCTCGATCCAGCTGCAGACTGTCAGCGTCACCGGCCAGGTTGGTCTGAACCTTGCTGCGACCGGCACATCCGTGACCCTGACGCCAGCTAACGGCTGATCGGCATCATCGCGGCCACGTCAAAATGCCGCATGAGCAACAATCGCCCTCGTCGCTATATAGCGGGGAGGGCGTTTTCGTTACCGGACCAGAGAAATCCCATGAAGCCAATCTTGTCGCTTGCCGTTTCGCTCGTGTTGCTTTCTACGACGGGGGCTTATGCCGATGGCGATCCGGCGGCGGGTGAACGCGCTTTTGGCAAATGCTCAAACTGTCACAACGTCGATACGCCCCGGACGCGTCTCGGACCACACCTGATGGGCGTTGTGGGAAGGCAGGCGGGTTCCGTTGCCGACTATCCGCATTACTCGCAGGCCATGAAGGATGCGGGGGCAGGCGGTCTTGTCTGGAATGAAGAGGCGTTACGGGAGTTTCTCTCAAGCCCGAAGAAGAAGGTGCCGGGCACCGCGATGCGTTTCTTCGGCCTCTGGAGTGAAACGGAGATCGACAACATCATCGCCTATCTCAAGACAAAGCCGGCTCCCTGAGCCCGACATCAACGCGAGGCGAGAATGTCTTCCGCCTCATCGAGAGCCATGGAATAGACGCGGCTTGCCAACTCGAAGCTGTAACCGCCTCTGGCAAAAGCCGAGATTTCCTTGTTCATCCGCTTCTCGTCCACCTCGTCTTCGCGGCGGAACGGACCAAACCTTCTCTTACGTGCCAGCACGACGGCTGCGTAAAGATCGTCGCTCGCTTCGAGAGCGTGTTCTACAATGTCCTTGCTGACGCCTTTCTGATTGAGCTTCTGGGCGATCGCCCGCTTGGATTTTCCGCTGCGCACCGCGGAGCGGGTGGTGATTTCGGCAAAGGCATTATCGTCCAGCGCCTTGATCTCATAGGCAAACCGCACCGCGGAGTCGGCCAAAGCGCGGATCTGCTCTGCGGAGATGTCGTCGAATTTCTCTTTGGCCTTGCGGGAAATGGCATCGAAAAGCTGCCGCTCCGTCATCATTCGCCTTTCCAGACGGTAGATCGTGGAGTTCCTGGCCCATGTCAGCATGCGGCTCGTGGGAGCGGTCTCGGTCGGCTCGTCGCTCATCTCAGGTCTGCGGCGCCTCGTGCGGCGGGCTCTTCAAGGCGTAGACCCCCACCGGATGCTCAAGGCCACGCAGCAGTTGTGGCCCGATGCTGTCGAATTCGCTCTTGTTGTCGATCATCGCGACGAAATCTTCGGAGAGCAGAACCTGCCTGCGAACCGTTTTGGTCAGGGTTTCCAGGCGCGAGGCAATATTGACCGCCGGGCCGATGACCGTGAAATCGAGCCGGCTCTTGGAGCCGATATTGCCATACATGACATCGCCGACATGAACGCCGATACCATAGCCGAACGGCTCGTGGCCCTTGTCGATATTGCTGGTGTTCAATTCCTCAAGCGCAGTCTGCGCCTCGCGAATGGCGGCGATGAGGTTCGGTCCTGCATCGGCATTGTTCAACGGAAAGATGGCCAGCAGACCGTCACCCATAAACTTCAAAATTTCGCCGCCGTGCTTCTCGATCGGCTCCGCCAGCGCATCGAAATAGCCGTTCAGCAATTCGATCACATCGTCACGCGGCCAAAGGTCGGAGATGCGCGTAAAGTCGCGCAGGTCGCAGATCATGATCACCGCGCTCACCGTATTACCGCTGCCCCTTCGCGTCGCGCCCTCCAGAATTTCCTGGCTGGCATGCGGGCCGACATAGGTTTCCAGCAATGTGCGGGCCATGCGGTTCTTCAGCCGTATTTCCGAGACGAGAGAGATGGCAGGCACCAGGCTTTTCAACTGCTCGATCTCGGATTCGAGAAATCCGTTCGCACGATCGCTGGCAAAGGTGACCACGTGGCGTTTGCCGAATGTGTGCTCAAGCGGCCAGGCGACATATTCCGTCAGGCCTTCTTCGCGCAAATCCCGATAGATCTGGTAGTCCGGATCGATCGGGCCTGGCAGATAAAGCGCCTGCCGGACCTCGTCCGCCCCCTTGTGAATGTCATAGAGCGGGCTGTTGAGATATTCTGCCGTGGTTTCGCTACCATAGGCATAGGTCGCAAACTCCGCTTCCTTCTCGCCCCGGTTCCACAAGATGCGCGCGCCGCGCCATTGCGGATGTTGTACGAGAAAATTCATCGATGCCCGCGCAATCGAGATGCCCTGGCTTCTCAGTCGCCCGCACATCTCGACGAAAATATTGTCGATGTAGCGGCTATCGCTCGTCCCAGTCACCAGCCAGTCGAGCACATCGCTTCGCTGATGTGGCCACAGCGCGTTCTCTTCGACAGGGTTTGGAATGTTTACGGTTTCCACAAGAGCCATGTGCTCGCCTCTCCGCCTTTGCGTGATTGAAGAGGCGGCAGCGCTCCCACTTCAATGCAGGGCATTTGGTGCATCATAACGGAAAATGGAAGGGCGGGGAGGATAAGAAATATTGGATATAAAAAAGGGCGCCTGCATGCGGCATCCGCCGGCAGGCGCCCTTTTTCGATCTTGAAGGATCGTTTTAGAGAACGGCGGTCAACGGAAGCTGAAGAGCGTTCGCAACGCGTCTCAGTCGCGAGGGATCACTGTCTGCGCCCGTTTCGAGAGCCAGAATTTCCTGTGAGGTCAGCCCGCAGGTCAGGGCCAACTGATCGACCGTATAACCTGCAGCGTTACGCGCCGAGGCGATTTTGCCTGCAAAAGGGGCGCTGGTTTCATGTCCTGTAAAAGGTGTCGAGACGGAAATCGTCATGAATAAATCTCCCTAGAAGAATGGACACTGAATGTGCCGGCGGCGAATGCCGTCGCGTTGAATTGCATGCGACTGCGCTGCAAAGGAGAGATGAATGTTGCAGCGCAGCAGGGAAAATAGTGATCTTTGCCGCGCTTGCAATAGTTAAATTGCGATTAACGAATATGCCTTTGTCAGATTGTCTCAGGCCTGCAATGGCGATGTCTCGCAACTCATTGGAAGTAGCCACTGGAGCCGCGGCGAAACCCCGATGGCGGAATGCCGGCAATCTGGCGGAAGGCCTTGTTAAAAGCACTCACCGAACCGAAGCCGCTTTCCATCGCGATGCTGAGAATATTGTCCTTACCGTTGACGAGCATGGCCTGGGCGCGGGAGAGCCGGAGAAGTGTCAGATACTTCATCAGCGTCATGCCGGTCGACTTGCGAAAGACGTTCATCGCGTATTTTGGGTGCAGGTTCGCCACCCGGGCGATATCCGTCGCGTCAATATCTTCCAGAAAATTGGCGGCGATGAAATCGCACATCCGTGCCACCGCAACGGATGCGGCATTGTCCTGACTGGTCGTCTTTGAGGCCGAGGAGGCTGGGGAAATGACATTGTAAGGCTCCATGAACATGCGCTCGACACGCAGGATCAGTTCCTGGACAGCATTCTCGGCCTTGGCGGTGTCACCCGACTTCGCATAATCCCGCCATCGGGCGAAGTTTTCATCATCTGCCTTCCCCGTCACCTCCGTCAGCATGGTCGCACCGCCCATCAACATGGCGGAGACGGCGGGTGGAAGACGCATGCGGAAGAAGTGGAAGAGCGGCAGATGTGCGCCGGCGTAAAAGGAATCGTCAGAGGATTCGTCCATCTGATGCGGTTGTCCGCCCCAGAAGAGGCACATCTGCCCCGCGCTCATACGGAACGTGTGGTCGCCCATGCGATAGTGAACGCTGCCGGACATGACGTAATTCACTTCCACCTGCGCGTGCCAGTGGGGCATCAGCATGACGGGTGGGTGGGCGTAGAAAAACTGGAGCGTCGTGGGCCAACCCTCGATGCTGCTTGCACCCGGCTGATAGACGGCTTTTTCCTCGATCTTACTTTTCGACAAATTCACGTTCCCATTTTACGAGACAGATTTCGCCACCCCGCTACTCTGCACATGTTCGCTTAAGAACGGCAATTGAAAAAGGGAGGTTTTCAATGTGCTTTAAAATCACGGGCGTGGCGGTATCGCTTGCCCTGCTTGCGGCTGCACCCGCGTCTGCCCAAACCACCATCACGATCTGGAGCTGGAACGTCGCCGCATCGGCGTTGAAATCCACTTTGGAAGGCTTCAACAAGGCCAATCCGGACATCAAGGTGGATGTCCAGGATCTTGGCAACAACCAGGTTTATGACAAGGCGCTTGCCGCCTGCGCCGCCGGTGGCGAAGGCTTGCCGGATATCGTAACCGTTGAAAACTTTGAGGCGGAAGTCTTCTGGAGCCGTTTCCCGGATTGTTTCACCGATGTAAAGGCACTTGGCTACACGGCTGAAAAGCAGGCGCTTTTCCCCGAATTCAAGCGTACCGAACTGGAAGTTGATGGCGTTGCCTACGCCGTTCCGTGGGATTCCGGTCCGGTGGCGGTTTTCTACCGCCGCGACTTCTACGAGAAGGCCGGCGTCGATCCGGCCACCATCAAGACCTGGGACGATTTCATTGCCGCTGGCAGGAAGGTCATGGAGGCCAATCCCGGCGTAGTCATGACGCAGGCCGACTTCAACGGCGACAGCGAATGGTTTCGCATGATCTCCAACGAACAGGGCTGCGGTTACTTTTCGACAGATGGCCAGTCCATCACCATCAATCAGCCAGCCTGCGTTGCGACGCTTGAAAAGCTGAAACAGATGAAGGATGCGGGCATCATCACCGCGGCGATCTGGGATGAAAAGATCCAGGCCAATACCGCCGGCAAGGTCGCAAGCCAGATGTATGGCGGCTGGTATGAAGGCTCGATCCGCTCCGGCTCTCCGGACTTGTCCGGCAAGTGGGGCGTCTATCCGATGCCGAGCCTGACGGCAGATGGTCCACGTGCGGCAAACCTTGGCGGCTCGTCGCTCGCCATCAGCTCCGTTTCGCAGAACAAGGAAGCGGCCTGGAAGTTCGTGGATTACGCGCTGACGACGAATGAAGGCCAGGTCATGATGCTGAAGTCGTTCGGTCTCGTTCCGTCGCTTCTGTCTGCCGTCAACGATCCCTTCGTCAAGGAGCCGCAGCCCTATTGGGGCGGCCAGGCCGTGTGGACGGATATTCTGGCGACCCTGCCGAAGATCAAGCCAAGCAGAGGCACGGCCTACCAGTCGGATGCGGAGGGCATCTACCGCGCCGTCCAGACGAAATATCTGGCAGGCGGCTACCCGGACGCCAAGACGGCACTCGATGATGCCGCCAAGCAGATCGAATCCGCAACGGGTCTTCCCGCTACACAGTGATCTCCCAAGCTGAACCAGAGCCGGGCGCCCCTTGCACGGGGCGCCCGGATAGGCTCAGCCCTCATGCAAATTATCGTTCGGGAGGTGAAGATGCCCATCAGAACCAGGGTCGCCTATGCGTTTCTTGCGCCCTATCTCTTGACCTTCACGACATTCTGGCTCTGGCCGATCATCAACTCGTTTCTGCTGTCGTTCCAAAACACGCGCGTCAATCCATGGCGTTTCGCGCCGACGATGAATTGGGGACGCCTGATCGGCGATCCGGCCTTTTACAATGCGCTCTACAACACGCTAATCATTCTCGTCATCCAGGTGCCGATCATGATCGCACTGGCCACCATCATGGCCGTGCTGCTGAACTCGCCGCTTCTGAAAGCACGGCCGCTTTATCGCTTTGCCTTTTTCGCTCCGGTCGTCGTGGGTGAGGTCGCTTACGCCGCCGTCTTCCGTCTGATGTTCAGTGCCGATTTCGGCATCATCAACAAGATGCTCGTGAATGTTGGTCTCTCGCCCATCTCCTGGTTCGACAATGCGACCGCTGCCATGGCGCTGATCATCATTGCCGTTACGTGGCGCTGGGCAGGCTACAACGCCATTATCATCCTGGCCGGACTGCAATCCATCCCCGGCGACGTCTATGAGGCGGCGCGGCTGGACCGGGTCAGCAAACGCCAGCAGTTTTTCCACATCACGCTGCCGCTTCTGAAACCCATCATCATCTTCTGCATGGTGCTTTCGGTTATCGGCACGATGCAGCTCTTCACCGAACCGTTCCTCATCACCAATCGTGGCGGCCCGGGTGGTGGCACGGAGACGCTCGGCATCTTCCTTTACCGCCAGGGCTTCACCTCGCTCAACTTCGGCTATGCCTCGGCGATTGCCTACACGATTGCAGCCCTTGCCATCGTCATATCGCTCTTCAATCTCTGGGTCGGGAGGGAGCAGAAATGAGATCGAAATCAAGATCGCTTCTCTGGCAGAAAATCGCGTTGCACGCGGCCCTCACGCCACTTGCGCTGATCTGGCTTTTCCCGCTGTGGATGATGTTCGTCTTCTCGACCATGCCGGATTACGGCATCTTCAGTCCAAATATCGAGCTGATCCCGTCGACGCATTTTATCGAGAACTTCCAGAACCTGCAGGCCGATACCGATTTTCTGCGCGCGATGTTCATCTCGATCACGGTGGCGGTGATCTACACGGTCCTCTCCGTCATGCTGACGTCGATGGCAGGATGGGCCTTGGCACGCTATCGCTTCGCCGGACGTTCGGTGGTGGTTGCGATTATCATCGGCACTATCACCTTGCCCTATGCGGTCGTCGTCATTCCGCAATTCATCATGGTGGCCCGAGAGTTCAAGCTCGGGAATACATGGGTGGCGCTGATCGTCCCGCCTCTGTTCAACTCGCTCGGCGTGCTCTTCATGCGCCAGTCCTTTTCCATGATGCCGGGTGAGCTGTTCGACGCCGCGCGTGTGGAAGGGGTGAAAGAGTGGCAAATCTTTCTGCGCATAGCGCTGCCGCTGGCGCGCCCCACCATGGCCGCTCTTTCGATCATCCTGTTTCTCGCCTCGTGGAACAACTATCTCTGGCCGCTGCTCATCAACTCCCGTCCAGGGATGATGACGGCACCTGTGGCACTAGGCACGCTGATCGGTCTCACCAAGGTCTCGTGGGGCGGGATCATGGCCGGAGCGGTGCTGCTGACCGCGCCCATTCTCGTCATCTTCGTGGTGTTGCAGCGCCACTTCATCGCCGGCATTTCAGCCGGCGCCGTCAAGTAATCCGGGAGGAGCCGCATGGCGGGACTTTCACTTAAAAACGTCGTCAAACGCTATGGTTCGCTCGAGGTTATCCACGGCGCGAACCTGGAAATCTTAGATGGCGAATTTGTCGTTTTCGTCGGCCCCTCCGGCTGCGGTAAATCGACCCTGCTTCGCATGATCGCCGGCTTGGAGGATATCTCGGATGGCAAGATCGAGATCGGCGGCAAAGTCGTCAATGATGCCGAGCCAGCCGATCGCGGTATTGCCATGGTCTTCCAGTCCTATGCGCTCTATCCGCATATGACGGTTGAAGAAAATCTGTCCTTCGGTCTTCGCATGAATGGCAATCCCAAGGCGGATACGGAAGCGCGCGTTCAGCGTGCCGCCGAAATCCTGCAGATCAACGAGTTGATGCAACGCAGGCCAAAGCAGCTCTCCGGCGGTCAGCGGCAGCGTGTTGCCATTGGACGTGCCATCGTGCGCGAACCGCAGGTGTTTCTCTTCGACGAGCCGCTCTCCAATCTCGATGCGGAACTGCGTGTCCAGATGCGGGTGGAAATCTCCAAACTGCACAAGCAGCTCGGCACGACGATGATCTACGTCACCCACGACCAGACGGAAGCCATGACGCTTGCCGACAAGATCGTGGTGCTGCGCGGCGGCAAGATCGAGCAGGTCGGCGCGCCGCTCGATCTCTATGACGATCCCGAAAATCGCTTCGTCGCAGGCTTCGTCGGATCGCCGAAAATGAACTTTCTGCCGGGCAAGGTCGCTCACGAGACCGCCGAGGGCGTGACGATCACCCTGGACCACGCGCCGACCTTCTCACTGACCTTGCCGGTAGCAGGGCGGCCTGGGATCGGCGCGCCCATCACGCTCGGTATTCGCCCGGAGCATTTCGAGGATGCCGGCAAGGCTGCAGATTTGACGGTTGCCGTCGATGTCGCCGAACATCTTGGCAATACCAGCTACGTCTATGCACATCTGGCGGAAGAGTTGCCGTTGATCATCGAGCGCCCCGAGTCCCGCCATGTCGGCAAGCTCGACCGGCTCATGATTTCCGTTCCGGCCAACAAGGCCTTCCTGTTCGATAGCGACGGCACGCGCCTGCGCTAAACCAAATTCACATCCAAAGCAGACGAGGAATATCATGCCCGACCTTCAACCTATCCGCTGGGGCATTATCGGACCCGGCACCATCGCAAAGACCTTTGCGGAGAGCGTTGCCCATTCGACGACCGGCAAGCTCGTGGCGATCGCAACGCGCAATCCGGATCGGCCGGGCCTGAGCGATGGCTTCCCCGGTGCCCGCATCGTCAATGGCTACGATGCGCTGCTGTCCGATGCAGAGATCGATGCAGTCTATATCGCAACCCCGCACACCGGCCACGCCGAATGGGCGATCAAGGCGATCCGTGCCGGCAAGCATGTGCTGGTGGAAAAGCCGATTGCGCTTTCCGCCTATGATGCCGAGGCTATTTTCCACGAGGCGAAGAAGGCAGGCGTTTTTGCCGGTGAAGCCTATATGTACCGTCTGCATCCACAGACCGCCAGGATCGTCGAGCTGGTCAAGGGCGGCGCGATTGGCGAGGTGAGGATCATCCGCTCCAGCTTCGGCTTCAGCATGGGCAGCTTCCGCGCCGATCACCGCCTGTTTGCCAATGAGAGTGCTGGCGGCGGCATTCTCGATGTCGGTGGCTATCCTGTGTCTATGGCGCGGCTGATTGCCGGTGCCGTGTCCGGTCAGCCGTTTCTGGAGCCCACCAAAGTGTCCGGCGTCGCACATCTCGGGCAGTCGGGGGTCGATGAATGGGCCTCGGCGGTGCTGAAGTTTCCGAACGAGATCATCGCTGAAGTGTCCTGCTCGATCATGGCGAACCAGGACAATGTGCTGCGCATCATCGGGTCGGAAGGCCGCATTGAAGTGCAGGACTTCTGGTTCGCCTCCGGCCATAAGGGGGGTGTCGGGAAGATCGATGTGATCAAGGGCAAGGACCGCCAGACCATTGAGGTTGCCGAAGATCGTTATCTCTACTCCTTCGAGGTGGACGCTGCAGGTGAGGCCATTCGCAACCAGTCCCAGGAATTCGCCTATCCCGGCATGAGCTGGGCCGACACGCTCGGAAATCTGCGGGTCATGGATCAGTGGCGCGCGTCGGTTGGACTGGAATATGGCGTGGAGAGTGCGTCCAAGCGCGTTCTCAACATTGCAGGCGGCAAGGTTGCGCCGGGCAATTCCGTACCTAAGCGTCAGATTCCGGGCGTCGCCAAGCCCGCATCGGTCGTGGCGCTCGGTTTTGAGTTCTTCCCGAACTTTGCTTCCGCATCGCTCACCCTCGACAGCTTCTATGAGGCAGGCGGTAATCTCTTCGACACCGCCTTCGTCTATGGCGGCGGCAAGACGGAAGCGATTTTTGGCGACTGGCACACCAGCCGCAACGTACCGCGCGAAGACATCGTGCTGATCGGCAAAGGCGCGCATTCGCCGCTTTGCTATCCCGATATGATTGCCAAGCAGCTCGACCAGTCTTTGAACCGGCTGAAGACGGATTATGTCGATATCTATTTCATGCACCGCGACAATACCGATGTGCCCGTCGGTGAGTTCGTCGATGCGATGGATGCCGAAGTACAACGCGGGCGCATTCGCGGCATTTTTGGCGGTTCGAACTGGACGCGCCAGCGCATGGACGAGGCAATCGCCTATGCTGAAAAGACCGGCAAGACCGCGCCGGGCGCGCTTTCCAACAATTTCTCGCTGGCCGAAATGCTGGACCCGATCTGGGCGGGATGTGTCGCAGCCGCCGACGAGCCTTGGAAAGAATGGGCTAAAGAGCGCCAGATCCCAAACTTTGCTTGGTCCAGCCAGGGCCGAGGCTTCTTCACCGACAGGGCCGGCCGCGACAAGCGGGACGATGAGGAGATCGTGCGCGTCTGGTACTCCGAGCGCAATTTCGAGCGCCGCGACCGGGCAATCGAGCTTGCCAAGAAGCTTGGCCGTCACCCGATCCACATCGCGCTCGCCTATGTGATCGCGCAGCCCTTCCCCGTCATTCCGCTGATCGGCCCGCGCACCATTGCTGAGCTGGAAGACAGCCTGTCGGCGCTCGATATCAAGCTCACGCCTGAGCAGGTGCGCTGGCTGGAAGCTTGATTGATCATAGATATCCGGCCGCGGAAACTGCGCGGCCGGATATCACCTGGATTGCAGGTTGGTGATATCGCTGTCACCCGGAATGAGCTGCATCGGCCAGACGATGTGTTTGGGCTGTTGCGGATAGAAGCTGCTATAGGCCGGCATGGTCGATAGCAGGGTCTTGCCGACGGAGACGCCGAGATCGCGCAGCGACATGCGGAAACTCGTCAACCTGGGCTCGAGAAATTGGCCGCTCGGGCCCTCGCGAAAGCCGATGACAGCGAGATCCTGTCCAGCGCGAAGTTTCACCTCTGCAAGGCGCCGGTAGAGACCGATTGCCATCAACTCGTAAATCAGAATCAGGGCCGTTGGGCGTGGCCGCATCTGCAGCCACTCGCTTGCCGCGTGATAGCCACCCTGTTCGCTGGACCTGGCTCGAATGATGAGCTGTTCGTCATAGGGGAGAGACGCGTCCTCCAGACCCTTGCGATAGCCCTCCAGGAAGATATAGCCAAGATTGATGTCGGTGTCGGGTGCTGCAACGGCAATCGAACGGTGACCGGCGGCCGCAAGGCGAGCCACGGCGGTTCTTGCCACACCTTCGAAATCGAGATCGATCCAGGCGTGATCGGTGCTGGAACCCGTTCGCCCCAGGGTGACGAAGGGCAGGCGCGTCTGCTTGAGGAAGTCGACGCGCTTGTCGATCCGGCTGGTGGACGAAATGACCATCGCATCCACCATGCGCCTTGCCACCATGCGCTTCAAATACTCGTCGGGATCCTCTTCCGCAGGACAAGGCAGGACGATGAGGTCGAGATTGTGGGTCGAGAAAACACTCTGCAAGCCATCCGTCACGCCCAGGAAAAAGTTGTCGGCGTTTTCGACCGCTTGCGTGTCGGACCCGGTCATCAGGCCGATGACGTTGGTGGCACCCTGTCGCAGGCTGCGCCCGGACTGGTTCGCGACGTAGCCCAGCTTTTCTGCCGCCTCCAACACTCTGCGACGGGTATCGTCGTTCACATCCGGCTTGCCATTCAAGGCGCGGGATACGGTGCCGATGGAGATGTCCAGATAGTCTGCGAGCTGGCGGATACCCTTCATGCATGTCCTCCCGGCTCCAAACCAGAGAAGCCCTTCACTACGGTCTTGACACATCTAGCACCTTAAGCATAGTCTCGTAAACGTTTACGAAAGCTGGTTCCGCAAAGAGGAGTTTGCGGGCGGCAGGGAGGACAATGTGACATTGAATGCCGTTTTGTGCGGGTGCGGAGCTATGGCCAAAGGCTGGCTGCGCGCGATCGCCTCACATCCAGATTTGCAATCGTCGATCCGCATATGCGGTCTTGTCGATCTGAACGAGAAGGTCGCCCAGGCGCTGGCCGACGAGTTCGCGCTCCAGGACGTCGTTATCGGCAGCGATCTCGAAGACGTCCTCACCAAGACCAAAGCTGACGTGGTTTTCGACGTCGTTATCCCCGATGCCCGTTTCGGCGTGGTTGCTACTGGTCTGGCTGCTGGCTGCCATGTGTTAAGCGAAAAGCCGATGGCGCCTTCCCTGGAAGAGGCGAAGACGCTGCTGGAGCTTGCCGAAAGTGCCGGTAAAATCCACGCCATTGTTCAAAACAGGCGTTATATCAGGGGGATACGCCGTCTGCATCGCGCCGTTCAGGACGGCGTGATCGGCGAGTTGACCGCCATTCATTGCGACTTCTTCCTGGCGCCGCACTTTGGCGGCTTCCGCGAGGAAATGCAAAATGTGTTGCTGCTGGATATGGCGATCCACACCTTCGATGCAGCGCGTTTCGTCGCCGATCAAAACCCGCTGGCGGTCTACTGCGTGGAGAGAAATCCAGCCGGCTCATGGTACGCCCATGGCGCATCGGCCAACGCCATCTTCGAACTTTCAAATGACGTGGTCTTCACCTATCGCGGCTCGTGGTGCGCCGAAGGCGAGCGGACAAGCTGGGAAAGCACGTGGCGGCTGGTCGGATCGAAGGGCATGATCCTTTGGGATGGTGAGGATGGTTTCTCGGCAAACGTAGCGGGAAGCGACGAAGGGCTTCTGCGCGGAACTTCCGCCGTAAACGTTTCTGAAAATGTGAGTGAAGAGCAGACGGAAGGGCATGCCAGCGTGCTCTTGTCATTCCTGCGTGCCATCGAAAATGGGACGGTTCCAGAGACCGTATCTTCCGACAATATCAAAAGCCTGGCCATGGTCATGGGCGCGATTGAAAGCGCCCGCACCGGTCAGCGTGTTCCTATCGAGATTTGAGGTCTAATATGAGCGATCCAGCAAAATCCGTCCGCATCGGCACCATGGTCAGTGCCACAAAAGGGGACGCCGCCGAACGCATCTCGGAAATCGGCGACCTTGGATTCGAGAGCTTTGAGCCGTTTTTCTGGCAGACGACCAATGGCCAGGACCTTGCGGAACTTGGCAAGCGCTGCGTCGAAGCCATCGGCGACCGCGACATCACCATTTCGACGCTCGGCATGTTCGGCAATCCGCTGGAAGAGACGGAGATGGACCTCCAGACCCTTCAAGGCTGGAAGGACTGCATCGACAACGCCCATCATTTCGGCGCCACCTGTGTGGCAGGCTTCACCGGCCGCGTCCGGGGCAAGCCCTTGCCGGAGAGCCTTCCACGCTACAGGGAAATATGGAGCGAACTGGCGAAGCGCGCTGCCGACAAGGGCGTGAAGATCGCCTTTGAAAACTGCGCCATGGACGGCAATTGGCAAACGGGTGATTGGAACATTGCCCACAATCCGGATGCCTGGGAACTGATGTTCAACGAGACGCCGGATGACAATATCGGTCTGGAGTGGGAGCCCTGCCACCAGATGGTCTATCTGATCGACCCGTTGCCGCAGATCCGCAAATGGGCGCACAAGATTTTCCACGTCCACGGCAAGGACGCGACCATCCGTTGGGATGTGATCAAGGAGCACGGCATCTTTGGCAAGCATCCCTTTGTCTTCATGCGCACACCGGGCTTTGGCGACAGCAATTGGATCGACATCATTTCCGAGCTTCGGCTGGCCAGCTGGTCCGGTTCCATCGACATCGAAGGCTGGCATGATCCGGTCTATCGCGATCGCCTGGAAATGACGGGCCAGGTTCATGCGCTCAACTATCTGAAGCACAGCCGGGGAGGGTCCTTCGTCGATCTCGCCGCAGAATATGGAGGCGGCGACCCGTCGCTTTTGTAAGACTCAAGCCGGGGGGAACCGGCATCGCAATCATGATCAAAGGAGGAGTATCATGACTATTGCAAAGCTAATGGGTGCAGTTGCACTTGCCGCATTGTCGACGCCCGCATGGGCCGAGCAGGTTCAAATCAATCTCTGGACCGTCGATCGGCCGGGCGAATATCATTACAAGATGGCGGAGGAATTTTCCGCGAAGAACCCGGACATCAAGGTCAATGTCCGATCGGTCCAGTTTCCGGACATGGTCAACGAGTTGGCCAAGGCCATGGCGACAGGCGAAGCGCCGGACGTCACCTATATCGACAACCCGGATGTCGCGCTCTTTGCATCGCGCAAGCTGCTACTCGACATGAAGCCGATGATCGACAAAAGCTCGGTGATCAAGCTCGATCAGATCCTGCCTGGCCCGCTCGCCTCCGTCATTTACAAGGATGGCGTCTACGGCATTCCGCGCGGGGCAAACACCATCGCGCTCTACTACAATGCCGACATGTACAAGGCCGCAGGGCTCGACCCGGACAAGCCGCCGCAGACATGGAACGAGCTTTATGATGCCGCCAAGAAGCTGACGCAGCCCGATAAGGGCGTTTATGGCTTGGCATTCTCCGCCGCAGCGACCGAAGAAGGGACCTTCCAGTTCCTGCCATGGCTGCAGATGGCCGGCGGCGATTACAACAAGGTCAATGTTCCGGGCGGTGTGGAAGCGCTGACACTCTGGAAGAAGTTCATCGATGAGGGACTTGCCTCCAAGGACACGCTGATCCGCGGCCAGTGGGACTCGACCGGTACCTTCAATGCCGGCAACGCCGCCATGAGCATTTCCGGCCCATGGGAACTGCCGCGCATGAGCAAAGATGCGAAATTCGATTATCGCGTCGCGATCCTGCCTGTTCCCAAAGAAGGAGCACCGCATGCTTCGGCTCTGGGTGAAGGCGACAACGTCATCGTTGCCAACTCCAAGCACCCGAAGGAAGCGTTCAAGTTCATCGAATATATGTATGAGCAGATGCCGCGTGTCTGGAACGACTTCGGCTATGTGCCCGCCTATCCGGTGAAGGTCGAGGATCCGAAATATCCGCAAGCGTACAAGGTGTTCGAGGAGTCGATGAAGTTTGCGCGCAATCGCGGCCCCAGCCCCGATTGGTCGAAGATTTCAAAGGCGATCCAGACCGCAATCCAAACGACGCTGACCGGCCAAGCCACAGCGGAAAATGCGTTGACGACGGCGCAGAAGTCGATCGACAAGATCCTCAAATAGGCTGGACGTCCGGTCCTTTGATCGAGAGGCTGCGGGCGCGTCCACGTCCGCAGCCAGTTTCCAAACTGATGAAGCGCACGGTCCGACTTGGTGGAACGCGCATATGAGATGTCGGGAGGCGAAATGCTCCGTTTCAATCGAGTTTTCCGCGATGGTGGCGGGTTTGACAGCGCGCTCGTTCTGTTCGCGCTCGCCTATCTCGTTACCTTTTCCGCTTTCCCGTTGATATACAATCTGGTCATCTCGTTCCAGAGCGTCGATCTCTTCACCATTGCCACCTTCGACCGCCCGTTTGTCGGTCTCGATAACTACCGCGAAATCATCGACGATCCGCTGTTCATGCCGATCGTGCGCAACACCTTCCTGTTTGTTTTCCTGTCCGTCATCTTCCAACTGGGGATCGGCCTGGCGCTTGCATTGTTCTTCCGGCTCGATTTTCCGGGCGCCTCATGGCTTCGTGGCCTGTTTCTTGCGGGCTGGATCATGCCGGGACTGGTGGTCGGTGCCATCTGGGGCTGGATTCTGGCCGGTGACTTCGGCGTGGTGAACTGGCTCCTGCAATCACTCGGTATCACCCAGCAGAAAATCTTCTGGCTCTCCGATCCATCGATCTCGATCTACTCCGTCATCATCGCCAATATCTGGCTCGGCGTTCCCTTCAACATGATCCTGTTGTCGGTCGGTCTCGCCTCGATCCCCGATGACGTCTACGAGGCGGCGGAACTGGATGGAGCGACGCGGCTGCAGCGCTTCTTCACCATCACCCTGCCGATGATGCGGGCGCAGCTCGGTGCCGTCATTTCGCTTGGCATCATTTTCACCCTGCAGCAGTTCGACCTTTTCGCGGCGCTGACACAAGGCGGTCCGTCGAATGCCTCCAACGTGCTGCAATACTGGTCCTGGGAGCTTGCCTTCCGCGAATACCGCATCGGCCATGGCTCGGTCGTTTCCGTCGTGATGACCCTTCTGGTCATCGTCGTCGCCACCGCTTATGTCCGCTCGACGAGGCACGAACATGTTGTCTAGCACCCCCTGGAAACGCTGGCTCCTGCTGGCCATCGCCATCGCTATCGTCGCGATCTACCTCTTCCCGCTCTATTGGATGTATGTCACGGCGCTGAAGACCAACACCGAGACCTTCGCCAACCCGCCGACACTCTGGCCGCATCATCCCGAGTTGAAGGTTACCCGTGTCTGGAACGACATGGGCATGGACACCTTCATCCAGAACTCGCTGATCATCGCTTTCGGTACGGTCTCGCTTGTCGTGCTCTTCGGCACGGGTTGTGCCTACGCTCTGGCGCGTGTCCGCTCGGTCTGGATGGATCTGGCACTCTTCCTCGTTCTGATGCTGCAGGTCCTTCCGCCATCCCTGATGGTGACGCCGATCTTCGTCGCTTTCAGTCAGCTAGGCCTGCTGTCATGGCCGCGCACTGGCGTCATCCTGGCAACGGCTGCCAACAAGCTGCCGCTCTATATCGTTCTGGTGCGGGCAGCCTTCACCCAGGTGCCGCGCGAGCTTGAAGAGGCAGCGCTGGTGGATGGCAACAGCCGCATTGGCGCATTCCTTCGCATCTCGGTACCGCTTGCCCGCAATGGCATTCTGGTTTCGGCGATCCTCATCTTTCTTCAGTCCTTGGGCGAATATGTCTATTCGCGCTCGCTGATCACCGACAGGGCCTTCCAGCCTGCGACGGTCGGCCTGCAGTTCTTCGTCGGGCCGAATGCCTCCGACTGGACCGGCATCATGACCTTCGCGGCGATCTATGTAACGCCCATTCTCATCATCTTCGTCCTGCTTCAGCGCCGCATCGTCAGCGGTCTGACATCCGGAGCGCTCAAATGACATTGCAGATCGAACTGTCTGGCATCCAGAAACACTACGGCGCCTACCACGCGCTGCGCGGCATCGATATCGCCATCCCGAAAGGCCAGTTCGTGGCGCTTGTCGGGCCATCCGGCTGTGGCAAGTCGACCCTGCTGCGCACCCTTGCGGGGCTGGAGGCGATCTCGAGCGGCACGATCCGCATCGAAGGCGAAGATATCACCCGCCAGCCGCCGCGCATGCGCGATATCGCCATGGTGTTTCAGTCCTATGCACTCTATCCGCATATGACAGTGGAAAAGAACCTCACCTATTCGCTGCGGTTGAAGGGTGTTTCTAAGGCCGAGGCACGCCGAAAGGCGGAGGAGATCGCCCAGATCACCGGCCTCACCACGCTCCTCAACCGCTATCCGCGTGAGCTTTCCGGTGGCCAGCGCCAGCGCGTCGCAATGGGGCGGGCCATCATCCGCAATCCCAAGGCGTTTCTCTTCGACGAGCCGCTGTCCAATCTCGACGCGGCGCTTCGCGTTCACATGCGCGCTGAAATTCGCAAATTGCACAACAGCCTCGGAGCAACTTCCGTCTATGTCACGCATGACCAGATCGAAGCCATGACCATGGCCGATCATGTCGTCGTCATGCGCGCCGGCGTAATCGAGCAGCAGGGCGCGCCGCTTGAGCTTTACGATCGACCGGTCAACCGCTTCGTCGCAGGGTTCATCGGTTCTCCTGCGATGAACTTTGTAGCGGCTATCGCTGCGGAAGACGGACGAACGCTGGTTTTGAATTTTGGTGGAAAGGCTGAACCTCAGACGATCATGTCCCCCGTCGCCTTCACGCCGGGCGCACGCGTGACCGTAGGTATCCGGCCGGAGCATATCACGCTCGCACCGCCCGGATCGTCGACGATCACCCTGCCGGTCGGCATTGTGGAAACCACAGGCTCCGCGACCTCCGTGACAACGGCGACGCAACCGGAAATGACGGTGGCGCTTCAGGGAAGAAGCAATGTGAAAGCGGGGGACAGCGTCGGCTTCAATATCGATCCAGCGTCGTTGCATCTGTTCGACCATGAAACCGAACAGCGGCTCTGATCTTCAAGGATCGGTAAAGCCTCCTACGCGCAGATCCAGCGTGCCCGATTGCGGATCGCTCTTGAAGAAGAGCGTCCCGTTGTCATGGGATTCGGCTGCAACATAATCGAAGGTCACATCCGCCGTATCCGTCATTCCGTCTGCGCTGCGCAGCGAGCCGACCACATGCACCGTTGCGGCGGTTGTCTGGCTGACATTGTGGATATCGAAGTTCACCCTGAAGCCGTTGCTGGCGGGCTCTACGGAGACAACGGAAAGTTCGAAATCCGCTTTCGCGTCGTCATAGCGATAGATGTCCCATGATATCCAGCCGAGGAGTGCTATCACGAGCAACGATGAGATGATGCCGGTGACCCACTCTATCCAGTGGGGCGAGGATGTTTCCATATGGCCGTCTGCGGAGGATTTGGTCATGGCGTTCTCATAGCACGAGGCGGGCCGAAGCAGCGCCGATGGCTGCGGGGAAACCCAAGATGACGACGGCCGCGACGATCTGCGACAGGGATGTTCCCGTCAGTCGTTCGAAGCTCCACAGGCAGTAGAGGCTGATGCCAAGCGCGATGACATAGCCCGGCATGGTAAAGCGGATGAAGGTGTGCCACCAGGCGCTGTCTTCTGCGTGGCCGTGCCCGCCCTTGAAATGGAGGGCATAGACAAACCCATGCATCAGAGTGAGCGACAGGAGTACGGTGAGCAGCGTCTGATAGGGCGTGATCTTGTAGGCGATCAGGATCATCTCCTCAGTCGGCGCGACATTGAGCGCGAGGAAGAGAGCGCCGACCATCATCATGAACAGCTCAACAAAGTAGCTGGTCTCCGTCTCGGCGTCGTCGCCTTCGTCATCGTCTTCGGAATGCATGCCAAGTTGGCTGCGGCCAAGAAGCGCGCCAATACTGGCGGGAACGGCCTGAAGCGCGATCTTTGCCACCGTCGTGCTCGTCGTCGCCTGGTGGTTGATCAAGCCGAAGAGGGCAAGAATGGCGGCGCTGACGATGATTGCAAGGCCATAGGCCGTCACCGCATCCCGGATCGCCTCGATCCAGGAGGAGGTTTTCTCAAAGCCGACACGCTTTGCCAGCACCACCAGAAGTGGGATGTTGAGAACGCAAAGAAGCAGCAGTTTCTCCCGCGACATGTAGAAGCCGAGAAACCACAGCTCCATCGTCATCAACATGGGAAGCGCAAAGAGAAGCGCACCGCCCACGCCACGCGCGAGACCGATCAGAAACTCCCGTTCCTTCGATGAATCCCGTGTCGCACTCTCGGCCATTTTATCCCCCCGGAATAGGCCTATAACCTTCTGGATTGAGGCCGGTTCCCGCAGCTGCATAAGCAGGCTTTTTCACACGGATCGACCGACTCAGTCCGGTGCTCGGTCAAGGGGGTCTCGAAGTTAATTTTAGCCGCCGCCAAGGGCGCGCGTTAACCATTTGTTAACCAAATCACCGCTACCTCTCTATCAACGATTTCTTTACCAAGATGACCAAAGTGCTAACAGACTCGCGTTCGATCCGTATCAAGGGCCGCTCATTTCTGGCGGTCGTTCTTTCTCCCGAGTCGCCGCTGGATGTCTGGCTGGAGCGGCTGGACGATCTGGCAGCGCGCTCTGCCGGGTTCTTTCTGTCACGTCCGGTGGTGCTGGATGTGGCGGACCTGAAGCTCGACAAGGCGGGCCTGAAGTCCTTGCTTGCCGAGCTTTACAATCGCAACGTTGCCATCATGGGCATCGAGGGCGCACGCCCGTCGATGATCGAAACCGGTATGCCGCCCGCGCTCAAGGGCGGAAAGCCGGCCTCGGATGTCGAGGTTGAACCGGTGGCGCTTGCCGAGGTGGAAGCGCCGGCGGAGCAAAGAGCACCCGTGACCGAAATCCGCAGCGTCGTGCAGTCGCTGATGATCAGCGAGCCGGTGCGCTCGGGCCAGTCGATCATCTTCCCGGAAGGCGATGTGACGATCGTCGGTTCCGTCGCCTCCGGCGCAGAAGTGATCGCCGGCGGTTCGATCCATATCTATGGCGCGCTGCGCGGACGCGCCATGGCGGGTTCACTCGGCAACGCCTCGGCACGCATTTTCTGCAAGAAGCTGGAAGCCGAGCTTCTTGCCATCGACGGTGTTTACAAGGTTGCGGAAGATATCGACCCGAAGCTTCGGGGGCAGGCCGTCCAGCTCTGGCTGGAAAACGATACGATCAAGGCGGACAAACTCAATTAAGCCGTAAGCGGCAGGAAACAGGAGATCAGGATGGGGAAGGTAGTAGTCGTTACCTCCGGAAAGGGAGGCGTCGGAAAGACGACGTCGACCGCAGCCCTCGGTGCAGCGCTGGCACAGAACAAGGAAAAGGTCGTCGTCGTGGATTTCGACGTCGGTCTTCGCAACCTCGATCTGGTCATGGGTGCGGAACGTCGTGTGGTCTACGATCTGGTCAATGTCATTCAGGGCGACGCCAAGCTGACGCAGGCGCTCATCCGCGACAAGCGTCTCGATACGCTGTTCCTGCTGCCGGCTTCGCAAACGCGCGACAAGGACAATCTGACGCCGGAAGGTGTCGAGTGGGTCATCAGCGAACTCAAGAAGCACTTCGATTGGGTGATCTGCGATAGTCCCGCGGGTATCGAACGCGGCGCAACGCTTGCCATGCGGCACGCGGATATCGCCGTCGTCGTTACCAATCCGGAAGTCTCGTCTGTGCGTGACTCCGACCGCATCATCGGCCTTCTTGATTCCAAGACGATCAAGGCTGAACGGGGCGAGCGGATGGAAAAGCACCTGCTTCTGACCCGTTACGATGCCGCCCGCGCCGAGCGCGGCGACATGCTCAAGGTCGATGACGTTCTGGAAATCCTTTCCATTCCGCTGATCGGCATCATTCCCGAAAGCATGGACGTGCTGCGTGCTTCCAACGTTGGTGCACCGGTCACGCTAGCCGATGCCAAGTCGGCGCCAGCCATGGCCTATTTCGATGCGGCACGACGTCTGTCGGGCGAAGACATTCCGGTTTCCATTCCCGGCGAAAAGCGCGGCATCTTTGCCAAGATTTTCGGGAGGGCCGCATGAGCATCTTCAACCTTTTCCGCAAACAGAAGTCCGCACCCGTCGCACGCGAACGGTTGCAAGTCCTTCTTGCGCATGAGCGCACCAATCAGGGTTCGGATCTGGTCGTCATTCTGCGTGAGGAAATTCTGGCGGCGATCGCCAAGCATGTGCAGATCGATAGCGATAAGGTCCATGTGAAAATGGACAGCGACGAGCATATGTCGCTACTGGAAATCGATGTCGAAATTCCATTGAGCGCGTCGCTTCGCGCTGCCTAACTCGATCAAGATAACGCCGGGCACTGTCCCGGCGTTATCGTTGGGCGGTTTGATCTTTCCATCAGGCGCGATTCTGGACTAAGCCTGTCTTGATCGAGACTGAAGGATGGTTTGATGGCAGAGGTGGAGAAGGCGGACGAGCGGGAAAAACAGACCCACCGAAGAGGCTTTGGCGTTTCCACCGTCTACGAGACGCTACGCAACGAGATCATCGAATTGCGGCTTGCGCCCGGCAGTCCGATCGATGAACTGCAACTCTCCGAACGTTTTTCGCTGTCGCGCACGCCCATTCGTGAGGCGCTGGTCCGTCTTTCCGCCGAAGGGCTGATCACGACGCTGACCAACCGCGCCACCATCGTCTCGCAGATCGATTTTCTCGGATTGCCGGAATTCTTCGACGCATTGACCCTGATGTATCGCGTTACGACTCGGCTTGCTGCGGCCAATCATACAGAGGCTGATATCGCGCAGATCCGCACCCTGCAAAGCGCCTTTGCCTTGGCTGTCGAGCAACGCGACGCGCTTGCGATGATTTCCACCAACCGCGATTTTCATGTCGCGATCGCGCAGGCTGGCGGCAACCGTCACTATGTCGAGCTCTTCACTCGGCTGCTCGACGAGGGACGGCGCATCCTTCGCCTCTACTACTCCTCGTTCAATGATGTCCTGCCCAACCAGTATGTCAGCGAGCATGAAGACATGATTCAGGCGATCATCGACCGGGACGTCGAAAAGGCGGACGCGCTTGCCAGGGCGCATGCCGATCAGATCGTCACACAGATCCGCTCCTACATCACGGCCGATACTCGCCAAAGCGCCAATCTCAGCCTTTAAATTCAAAAAGAGCGCCTTTGGCGGAACGCCCAGCATTTGCGCCCAGATTTCATGTATTTTATTTGTCGACAAGATCGAAATCCGGTGCTACAAGGGCTGCGTATCAGGCGGCTATGGTGCCGCAAAAGGATTGGAAACCATGGCCAGCACGATCTTCACCGGATGCATCCCCGCCCTCATGACGCCTTGCAAGGCGGACAGAACGCCTGACTTCGACCTGCTGGTGAAGAAGGGCAAGGAACTCATCGCGGCCGGCATGTCGGCAGTCGTCTATTGCGGCTCCATGGGCGATTGGCCGCTGTTGACAGACGAGCAGCGCCAGGAAGGCGTGCAGCGTCTTGCTGAAGCGGGTGTTCCGGTCATCGTCGGCACCGGCGCCATCAACACCAAGTCGGCCGTCAGCCACGCTGCTCACGCTGCAAAGGTTGGCGCCAAGGGCTTGATGGTCATTCCGCGCGTTCTCTCCCGCGGGTCTTCCGTTTCTGCGCAGAAGGCCCATTTCTCCGCCATTCTCGAAGCGGCAAACGGACTTCCGGCGGTGATCTACAACAGCCCCTATTATGGCTTTGCGACCCGCGCTGATCTGTTTTTCGATCTGCGCTCGCGCTATTCGAACCTCATCGGCTTCAAGGAATTCGGGGGCAAGCAGGACATGACCTACGCTGCGGAAAACATCACCGCCGGTGACGATGATCTGACGCTCATGGTCGGCGTCGATACGGGCGTCTACCACGGCTTCGTCAATTGCGGTGCAGGCGGTGCCATCACCGGCATCGGTAACGCGCTGCCAAAGGAAGTGCTGCATCTGGTCGCTCTGTGCGAAAAGGCCGCGAAGGGCGATGCAGCGGCACGGGTTGAAGCGCGCGAGCTGGAAGAGGCGCTGACGGTGCTCTCGACCTATGATGAAGGTCCTGACCTCGTTCTGCACTACAAGTATCTGATGGTTCTGAACGGCGATACCGAATACACGCTGCATTTCAACGAGACGGATGAATTGAGCGCCTCGCAGCGCCGTCATCTGGAAAGCCAATACACCTTGTTCCAAAACTGGTACGCATCGCGTTATTCGGCGTGACTACTACCGACTTCGACGCATGACGCGATTGCCAAGAATTGCGCTGTGCATCAAGTCTCGTTCTTCGTGCTATACCTTACGGTTCAAACATCTAGCAGGCGGCCAGACGACGGCCGCCTCTTTTTTATTTCAGACCCGGACGCGGAAACTGATTTGCCGATCGCGATGGAATAGAGTTCAAGCAGAGAATCGCGCGTTTCGCTTAAGCTCAGAGGCGATCGTGCAAAATTCCTAAATGCCAGACAGCACTATTCTTTTCGCGGTTTGTTTGCGAATTGTTTAAAATCTTACATTAACGTCGCCCCAAAATTAGAGGGGCTCGTCGCATGAAGAAGATTCTCAATTCCGTTTCCGGAAAGCTTATCTTAGCTACCGGAACAGCTATTGCCGGCATCATGATTGCTTACACGGCGGTTAACGTGATGAACGTGAAGTCAGCGACCGAGCGTGACGTGATGGCGCTCGCAACCGAGAAGGCTGCTTCAGTCAGCGAGAAGATCGCTGGAGACATCTCCGTCGCAACATCCGCAGGCGCAACGCTTGCTGCCACGATCGGTGGTTTCATCGAAAACGGTTCGCGCAGCCGCGCCGACATCGTTTCAATGATCGAGACCGTCGCGCCGCAATATCCGAACGTGTTTGGCGCGTGGATGTGTGAACTGATCGACGGCAAGAGCCCGAAGCCGACGGTCGGCAAGGAAGCTCTGAACGAGGAGGGCATCTTCACGCCCTACTGGACAAAGGACGACAGTGGCAAGATCGGTCTCTCAACCTGGAAGATCAAGCCAGAGGACGAATATTACGGCGGTGTGGTGAAGACCGGTAAACCGCTCATCACCTCGCCCTATCTGACCAACACGAAGCAGCTCGTCACCTCCGTCTCCGTGCCAGTCAAGGCCGCAGGAACGATGGTCGGCATCGCAGGCGTTGATATCAAGCTCGGCGATCTGACAAAGAGCTTGGCGCAGATCAAGCCGTTCGAAGGTGGCGACGTCATGCTGGTCGCGAACAACGGTAAGTGGCTCGCCCACGACAACGCCGACAATCTGATGAAGGATTATTCCGATGTCGGCGCCGATCTCGTCAAGCAGGCCTTGGCCGACGGCAAGATGCGTGTGATCGAGGGGCTCCCGGACGGTTCTGTCCGTCTCGTCTACCCCTTCACGGCACCCGGCATGAACACCACCTGGGCAACGGTCCTGGATGTGCCTTCGGCCGTCTTCTCCGGGCCAGTCTGGCAGCAGATCTATAGCATGCTGATCGGTGGCCTGATCATTCTCGCAGTGACGCTTGGCGTGATCCTCGTTGCCACGCAGATCCTGATCAAGAAGCCTCTGACATCCGTTCTGGGTTCCGTCGGCAAGATGGCCAATGGCAATTACAAGGATCAGGTTGCCCAGACGGGCAAGCAGGATGAACTTGGCAATCTGGCCGCATCACTTGAAAAGTTCCGTTTTGCGCTTGCCCGCGGCGAAGACGTTCAGGCCGAGCAAGAAGAACTCCAGCGCCAGGTCGAAACCGATCGCAAGCGTCAGAGCGACATCGACAATGCCAAGGCTGAAGATCTCCGACACTTCGTCGAGCTGGTTCAGAGCCGCTTGAATTCTCTGGCAAGCGGTGACCTCACGGTTCGCATGAACGAGAAGGTCGCCCCTGAATTCGACACGATCCGCCAGAATTTCAACATCTCGGTTTCTGCGCTGGAAGAAACGATCAGCAATGTCGTAAGCGCAGTCTACACGATCCGCTCCGGTCTGAGCGAAATCTCCACCGCGTCGAACGATCTGGCTCGCCGTACCGAACAGCAGGCCGCCGCTCTGGAAGAGACCGTTGCGGCCCTAAGCGAGGTCACTCGTGGTGTGAACGACACCGCCGATGGTGCAACGGATGCGCAAACGACCGTTAATGGCGCCAGGGCGGATGCTGAAAGGGGTGGCGACGTCGTTGCCCGCGCCGTCGCAGCGATGACCGAAATCCAGGGATCGTCCAGCAAGATTGGCAATATCATCAGCGTCATCGATGAAATCGCATTCCAGACGAACCTTCTCGCGCTGAATGCGGGTGTCGAAGCCGCACGCGCTGGCGAAGCAGGCAAGGGATTTGCGGTGGTTGCGCAGGAAGTGCGTGAACTGGCGCAGCGCTCCGCCAATGCCGCAAAGGAGATCAAGGGCTTGATCTCCACCTCGTCCAGCCAGGTCGAAACCGGCGTTCATCTGGTTGAAGAAACGGGCGATTCGCTTGGCAAGATCGTCAAACAGGTTCTCGGGATGAGCCAGACCATCAACCAGATTGCAGCCGGTGCCCGTGAGCAGGCTGTCAGCTTGAAAGAAGTCTCGTCGGCGGCCGATCAGATGGATAAGGTTACGCAGCAGAACGCAGCGATGGTGGAAGAAACCACCGCTGCTGCTCAAAGCCTGTCGCAGGAAACCGAAAACCTTGCGAGCATGGTGGGACGCTTCCGCGTCAGCGCAGATACGAGGCTCGCCTCGAACTTTTCCCACGCGCGCTACGCCATAGCAAGCTGATCTGCGATTTAGAAACGAGAGCTCCCGTGCGTCCTTTGGGAGGCACGGGGCTCTATCTTTTTGATCCGACCCATCGTGCTTTCCAGAAATCGGTTCCGATTTTCGGGCCAATGCCGTAGTGGCAAAGGGCTTACAAAATCCCCCAGGCCCTAAAACGTCCGCGGCCTGTCATTTCGCGCAGCTCCAGCTGGTTGGCAAGGACCATCGCGCCCTGTGGCGTGGTACCAAGTTCCTTGACGATCATGGATGTGGAGACGACTGGGTTTGCCAGAACCAGTTCGACCAGATCCGGCAGTCGCGAATTTGACCGCTTTCCGACCAACCGTCTTTCCATCCGGCTCTTGCCGTTCAAAAGACGGTCGTGTTCCTTCATGCCGAGTTCGGCCGCTTCGATCATTCCATCAAGGATCGCGACCAGTCGTTCTTCCTGGTCGCGCGAATGGCGCCGTTCTCTGTGAATGGCGCGAAGTCCGCTATTGAGCGCCGGCAGGATTGTCAAACCACTGGCACGCAGCGACGCGGCTGCGAGTTGCCGACCCAGCCATGGGCTTCGGTCCGACACCTGGATATCGCGCCAGGCATCGAGGAGAATGGCAGCCTGCAGCGCCGCCGGATAGTCCGAATAGCGATCGACAAGCTTCCGCCATCGATGAAGTCTTTCTTCCTCGCTATCTTCATCTGATTGTTCGCCGGCAGGGCTGTGGATCGACGTCTCCGACTGGCCGCGATAGCTCAAGGCATCTGTGACAAGGGCGGTGCTGCGTGACAGCACAGCGTCCATCTGAGCCAGCTCATCGGCAAGAGCTTTGTCCGCGTCTTCTGGCTCTTTGAAGTCCGCCTCTTCGCCATCCGAAACCAGGTTTGATGGGGCGGCCTGCGGCTGGACGTTTTTCCCGCGGAGGAGATCGATGCCGTGATCGCTCAGCGCCCATTGCGGCGGATGACTTTCCATCAGCCGCCTTGCCCTCAGAATACGGTGGGCATTGACGATCTCGTTCGTCGGGGCTCGAATGTCCATACGTGCATCGTGCAAGACGAGATCCTCGACATGGACCAGTTCTCCATCGACCCAAAGCGAGGAAACGGCATCGTGGAAATTCTGTCGCTGCAGAAATCCGTCTCTGATCGGAGATCGGCTGACTCTTTCATCGAGACGCGCCAAAGCCTCGCCAGCCCGCGTCAGGGACTGCAGGAGCCTTGTGGCTTTCAATAAAGAGAACTCATAGGTCATTGGAATCACTTAAAGGATAGACCGGAGTGAAAGCAATCCTGGCTGTTCACTTTCAACCGATGTTCACATCCAAGAAGATAAAGTCTAAGAGGCTTGGAGCTGTCTCCAGGGCCTCACGCCTGCTTCGGCAGATCGATCTTCGCTTCGAAGCCCTCTTCTCGACCTGGGGCGGGCGAGGATAGAGTAAGCGACGCATTCATGCGCTTTGCCAGATTGTCGACGATCGCAAGGCCAAGGCCAGACCCAGACGCCTGGGTCTGGCCGCGCATGAAGCGGGTCGTCAGTCTCGGCAGAAGTGCTGGATCGATCGGCGTTCCGTCATTGACGATCCGAATGGACCTGTCCTTATCGACATAGATATCGACCGGCGAATCCTCGGGACTATGCGTCAGCGCATTTTCCAGGAGATTTCGAATAACGATACCGAAAGCGTCCGGATCGACCTTGGCTTTCAGCGGCCCGTCCTCCGGAAGGTGCAGGTGAATGCGTCCGGCGCCAAGTTCTGAGCGGCTCATATCCTCCACCACGAGTTCCAGCACCGGGAGAAGATCGATGATCGTATCGGAGATGCCGATACCGGCCTCCGCGCGTGACATCTGCAAAAGCTTCTCGGACAATTGCGCGAGATTGGAGAGCGACAATTCGATCTGATCGACGCGCGGGGCAAGGTGTGGTGGAATATCCGCCTTTAAGCGTTGCGCCTGGGCAAGCGCTCCGGCGATCGGCGTTCGCAATTCATGCGCGCTGTTGGAGGCGAAGGAACGCTCTGCTTCCAGCGCTGAACGCAACCTCTCCAGCAGCAGATTGACCGAGCGGGCGATCGGATCCAGTTCGGTCGGAAGGCAACCGGAATCGACCGGCGCGAGATTGCCGCCATCCTTGCGGGCAATGTCGTCTCTCAGCGTCTGGATCGGCACCAACGTGCGACGGATGACGAGAATGACGGCAATGATGCTGGCCGGGATGAGGACAAGAACGGGAAGGATGAGCGCCGTTGACGCTTCCTCAATCGCTTCGCGGCGATTGGCGAAAGCGTCGGCCACCTGAAGATAAAGATCTCCCTCCGGCGTAACGACGGTATAGATTCGTTGGGTATCCGTATCGGCAAAACCCGGCCTCAGCGGCACGTCGAAGCCTTCTCTGGCGCTCTCATGCGAGTGCAGCAGCACAGCACCGTCGCGATCGCGCACCTGATAGGTCAGATATTCCGAGCCGGTCGTTGGCTGGCCGAGACGCCGTTGCGCTTCGGGGCTGCGTTCGCGAAGATCTTCTGCCACGAGCGGTAGCAGCCGGTCGGCTGTTTCCTGGACGCCGCTGTCGAAGATTTCCGCAAACTCTTCCTCCATGACCATCACGCCAAGGGCGGATGCGACCATCCAGGAAATAGCCAGCACGCTGACCAGCGCGAGCACCATCCGGCGCGTCATGCTCGTTTTACGAGGCTCCGTTTTAAACGGTATGAGATCAGCGAATTGTATAACCAAGCCCTCTTACGGTTTCCACGCGATCGGAACCGATCTTCTTGCGCAGCCGACTGATATAGACCTCGACAGTGTTGCTCTCGATTTCGGCACCGAACTCATACAAGGTTTCCTGCAACTGCGCTTTCGAGATAAGCGCGCCCGGTCTCTCGACGAGCTTTTCCAGCACCGCCCATTCCCGCGCACTCAGCGTCAGTGAGCGGTCATTGACCGTAATACTTTTGGCCGCCTGATCGATTTCAATGCCGGGCAATCTGACGATCGGCGTCGAGCGTCCCTCATAGCGCCGGGACACGGCAAGCATCCGGGCTGTCAGCTCGCCGAGATTGAACGGTTTGACCAGATAGTCGTCCGCCCCGGCATTCAGGCCCTCGATCCGGTCGGAGACCTGATCATGGGCCGTCAGGATGATTACGGGGACGGCATTGTTGGCTTTGCGCAATGCCCGCAAGAGGCTGAGCCCCTCGCCATCGGGAAGTCGCAAATCCAGCAGGATGAGACCATAGCTCACGGTCTCGGTCGCCGCCATGGCTTCGCCCAATGTCTTGAACCAATCCACGGCATGCCCTGCTGCCGCCACGTGATCCCTTAGTGCTTCTCCCAGCACATGATCGTCTTCAACCAGCAGAACGCGCACACCAACCTCACTCCCGAACTGCCAATGCGTATCGCTTCGTGCGGTTCGTCGTCAAGGCACAGGCGCATCATGTCGTGGGCTTCGACTGGCAGGCGTGGAAGACGTCGAGCGACGAGTCGTAGACCGAGGTGGAGACGTTCATCATCCCGAGAATACTATGGAAGAAATTGTCGTGGGATTTGCCACCAGCCTTTGCCTCATCGGCAAGGCAGGCCCGGTCCACACCCATGGAACGTGCGAAGTCATTGTCCATCCATACCAGGAAGGGCACGTGGGTCTGCTCTGCCGGTGCCAGCATGTAAGGCGCACCATGCAGATAGAGACCGTTTTCGCCAAGCGACTCGCCATGGTCGGAGGCGTAGAGCATACCGGTCGCAAGCTTGTCAGAGCGGGCCTTCAGCTTGTCGATGATGGCAGAGAGGAAATGGTCGGTATAGAGGATCGTATTGTCGTAGGCGTTGACGATCTCTTCGTCCTTGCAATTGCCGAGTTCCGAGGTCCGGCAATCCGGCGTGAATGTCCTGAACTGATCGCCATAACGGAGGTAGTAGGACGGACCGTGGCTGCCGAGTTGGTGGATCACGATGACGCTGTCCTTGGTGACGCGGTCGAGCCAGCTGTCGAGCCTGTCGAGGAAGATATCGTCACTGCATTCGCCCGTCTTGCAGAAGGTGGGATCGCGGGTGGCGCTGAGATCGAAATAGGGAATGCGATCCGCTACGCCCTTGCTTCCGGTATCATTGTCCAGCCACTGCGCATCGACCCCGGCATGCACCAGAACATCCATGAGGTTCTCATTGGAAAGGGCCTTGCTGTGGGTATATTCCGAGCGGGTGAACTTAGAGAACATGCAGGGAAGCGAGATTGCCGTGGAGGTGCCGCAACTGACCGTGCTTGGAAAATAGAACACATCTTTCTTTTTGAGTTCGGGGTTGGTTTCGCGGCCATAGCCATTCAGCGAGAAATTGGCAGCACGCGCGGTTTCCCCTGCCACGACCACGGTCACACGCGGCTTGCCGACCGCAACGACAGGAGGCTGTACCCTCGCGTCGAGACCGGTCTGCGTCACCGTCAACTGCGCTTCCTTGTTGGCGATCTGGAAGTAATGCGCCGTGGCGAACATCGGCGAAATTGGATTGAGGCTTTTGACGATATCCCGGTGCTGACGGATCGCTGTGGTAAAGGTCTTGGAATTCATCGCGGCCATGCCGCCAATGATGACGAGGCAGGCGATGACGCTCAGCGTATTCCAGAATAGCTTTCCAAGGATCGGGCGGTGGCGGATGCGCACGAAAGCAAGAAGCACGATGGGGAGTAGTGCGTAGATCGCCATGTGCAGGAGGAAGGCGGAGGTGATCAGATTGTTCGCTTCGCCGGTTGTGGTCTCGAAGGCATTGCGCACCATGTCGCGGTCGATCACCGCACCGAAGCGATCCATGAACCAGGAGCAGAGCGCGGAAATGACGATCACCACCATCAGAACCGGCTTCATGATGTACTTCGCCGAGAAGGTGATGAGGAGTGCGGCAAAAAGCGCTCCCATGGCCACATAGAGCGCGTAGATCGCGACGGGATAGGCAGACAGATGGGTGTTCACCTTCGACCAGAATGTCTGGTTCATGAAGAACAGCAAATACAGAGCGGTGATAACGCTCAATGTAATGCTGCCAATTTCAGGACGGCGAAGTTTGCTGCTGTCCAGGTGATCCGTCAATGGTGCCACGCGCCCATTCTCCTCGTGCCAATCAGTGTACCGGGCGCGCATGAGCGCTTTTTACTTTTCCGGCTAATGAAGGCCTTCTGGAGAGATTTGCTGACACGAGGCTGAACGGTTCAACCTGGTTATCAAGATAGTGCTTAATTAGGTGAGGTAGGAGATAAGCCGACGCTCGTCTGCCCTTAGCCCCGATATGGCTTTTGTCGGCGTTTCCAAAACGGTCTCAAGCCGTTTGATCGCTTTCGGCTCGGTGGCAAGATCCAGTACGGATGGGTGGACATAGCTTTTGCGGCAGATGGCTGGCGTGTTGGAAAGCTCTTCTGCCGCTGCTTCGCAGATGCTCTTGATGGTCGGCGCGCTGCCGCTCGCGAGGCGCTCTGCAGCGTGGCAAAAGCCAGCCAGCGTGCCGCCCCAGGTGCGGAAGGTCTTGGCTGAAATGCCTTCGCCCGCTGTTTCGGACAGGTAGCTATTGAGTGCGCTGGAATCGATGGGATGGACCATGTGGTTTTCATCCTGCCAAACGAAAAGCTGTTTGCCGGGCAGATCAGCGATCTCTTCCAGAATCTTTTGCAGCTTTGGGTGCCGAAGGCTGCGGCGCACCTTCTGTCCACCCTTGGCGATAAAACGAAGTTCAATCGTCTCGCCGAGCGACACATGGCGCTTCAGAAGCGTCGTTGCACCATAGGTGCCGTTGCTTTCAAGATAGGTCTTGTTACCAACGCGCAGGTAGGCCGCGTCAAGAAGAAGAACCAACGCTGCGAGCGTTCTGTTCTGGCTGTTGATGTCCTTCTCGATATCGGAGAGCGCCCGGCGGCGAATGGCGGGCAATGCCTCGCCGAACGACTTCAACTGGAAGAACTTGGTTTCACCGCGAAATGCGTGCCAGTCGACATGATAGCGATACTGCTTTCGCCCTCTCGCATCGAAGCCGGTCGCCTGAAGATGGCCCGAGGGCTCGATGCAGATCCAGACGCGTTGATAGGCGGGCGGGATGGCAAGTGACCGTATGCGTGTAATTTCGATCTTGTCGGAAAGCAATGTTCCGTCTGGAAGCCTGTAGGAAAATCCCTTGCCGCGCCGCTCACGGGCGATGCCGGGTTCCTGGTCGCTGACATAGGTTAGACCGATTTTCTTGAGGAGCCGGGCGGGGTGCTGGTTCATGATTTGGCGCTGCCTTCGAGTTTTCTCAAATAACTGCGCTGAACAGGTGTCCGTTCCAGAAAAAGGAGCGGGACATGCCCGCTCCTGTGAATTTGATCAGACTCCGGAGGATCAGGCGTCCGGCGCCAGACGGATGATCTGTGACTTTCCGCCGCCGCGCTCTTCGGTCACGGCGTAGATTGCGCCGTCCTTGCCGAGCTCGACATCGCGTATGCGCGCTTCCAACGGCAGACGGCCTTCCGAAACCACCTTGTCGCCATCCATCTTCAGAACCACGAGACCCTGAGTGACCAGGCCGCCGATCAGGAACGAGCCCTTCCACTCCGGAATGGCATCGCCATTATAGTAGACCATGCCAGAGGGGCCGACGACCGGATCCCAGTAGTAGGTGGGCTGCTCCATGCCTTCCTTGGCGGTCGCGCCTTCACCGACCTTGTCGCCGCTATATTCGATGCCGTAGGTGATGACCGGCCAGCCATAGTTCAGTCCGGCCTTTGGAAGGTTCAACTCATCACCGCCCTTCGGACCGTGTTCGACGGTCCAAAGGCGCCCTTCGCCATCGAGGGCTGCGGATTGGATGTTGCGATGACCATAGCTCCAGATTTCGGGCAGGGCGTTTTCGCGGCCGACGAAAGGATTATCCTGGAGTGCTTTACCGCTGGTGTCGATGCGGAACACCTTGCCCAGTCCGCTGGAGAGATCCTGCGCTTGGACGCGTGGCTCCTTGTCGGAACGCTCGCCAACGGTGACATAAAGCTCGCCATTATTTCCGAAGACGAGACGAGAGCCGAAGTGCTTGTCTCCGTCATAGGTGGGCGTTTGACGGAAGATGACTGCGGTGTTCTCAAGCGCTGCCGTGCCATCCTTCTCGACCAGCTTTGCCGAAGCCACCGACGTGCCGTTGCCGCCATCGCGCGGTTCGGAGAAGGAGAAGTAGATCATTCCTGACGTTTCGAAATCAGGCGCCAACGCAATGTCGAGAAGACCACCCTGGCCGTCAGAGGCGACTTCGGGCACGCCCTCGATCGCAGGTCCGGCCTTGCCATCCTTGACGATGTGCATGGCACCTTCCTTCGCCAAGACGAGCATCCGGCCATCTGGCAAGAGAGCCATCGACCAGAGATGGGGAAGGTCATCGGCAACAACGGTCTTTTGCAGCGACGGCATTTTGTCCGGCTGTGGTGCGCGTGTCTGTCCTTCAAAAGCGGGCTTCTGGTTCGTCCCATGCGGTGGGTTCGTTTCTACAGGGCTCGCAGATTGCGCCAAGGCGTAGCCTGGAACGGCAAGGATGGCAGACAGAAGTGTGGTGGTCAGCAGGTTTCGAACGCGCGGCATGGAACTCCCTTCCGGTTTAATTGAGCCGACCGGGAACATTTCGGCGCTTTTTAAGTTGCATCAACGTCCGTCAAGAAAACTTGATCGGCGCGTGTACAGTCTTATGTAATTTCTCGTCCACACGATTTACCTTGGAACGTTCTTCTGCGAGCGGCGTTTAGCTGCGTCGGTTAGGAGGGCATTATGCAAAGATTGGACAAGGACGAGCTTGACACTACCGAGGTCAAGCCAATTTTGAGCGTGATGGAGTTTTGCCGTCGCTATCGACTGGATGAGACCGAAGAGAAGCGTCTTCGCAAACTTTTCGGTGATTTTGCCTCGCGTCATGAGCTTTTGATGAACGCGCAGCGCAAGCCGGTGTTCCGTTAATCGTCGGAAACCTCAGCTCTGAACACCATGAACACGTCATAGCGCGTGTTCTTTCCGCAAATCTGATGGGAGGGCTTTTGAAGCCCCTCCATAAGCGCCGCCCGAAGCGGCCATTTCAGGACCACTCTTTTGTTCGCGGACTGCAACGCCGCTTCCATCAGTTCCAGCTGGTCCGGGTCTGAACCCACCACATCGCGCAGCACCCGCATTTCTTTTTTCACCAGCGCGCTGTTGTGGCGGGGCGGGTGCATCGGATCGACCACCACCACGTCTGGCGACAAGGTCTTCAGCAACTCTCTGGAGTCCCCGTGACGAAGCGTCATTCTGGAGGCGATCTCTTGATAAATGCCGCCTGCGGCGAGCGCTCTGGCAATTCCATCTTGCAGATGGGCATGCATCTCCGGAGACCGCTCGATCAGCGTGACATGCGCGCCAAGCGAGGCAAGCAGAAACGCGTCGCGGCCGAGACCCGCCGTCGCGTCGACGATTGTGGGCGTGCGGCCTTTGGTGAAACCGGCGGCCTTCGGCAAAGCCTGTCCCCGCCCTTCACCCGAGCGCAATCGGTGACCGACTGCTCCGCCGACGAAATCAACGACAAATTCTTGACTTTCATCTTTCCTTGCCATGGCTCGTCTCAGAAGGGCGCGGGGACGTGAAAGGTCACATCGTGACCGTCCGGATGTTGGAAGCTCAGTTCTTCGGCGTGCAGAAGAAGCCGCTCCGATGCGGCAAGGGCCTCGCCGCTGGCGTAGAATTCATCGCCAAGAATAGGATGACCAAGCGCCTTCAGATGCACTCGCAGCTGATGCGTTCGGCCGGTTAGAGGACGCAGTTCGAGACGCGTCGCGGGAAGCGGCAGGCGTTCCAGAACACGCCACTGCGTCTGTGACGGACGTCCATTATCCTGGTCCACCCGGTGCCGCGGCTTGTTGTCCGGGTCGATCGCCAGCGGAAGATCGATGTCGCCACTTTCGCCCTTCACTTCGCCCCAGACGATTGCCTGGTAGATTTTTTTCGTCGTCCGGCTTTCGAACTGGCTCGCGATGGCAGCATGGGCCTTTTTGTGCAACGACATCAAGACGATGCCGGAGGTATCCTTGTCGAGCCGGTTGATCATCAAGGCAGAGGGGAACTGTTTTTGAACGCGAGTTGCGAGGCTGTCGGCAAGTGCGGGATCTCGCCCTGGTACCGACAGCAGCCCGCTTGGCTTGTCCAGCACCAGCAGGCTCTCATCCCGGTGAAGGATCGAGATATAGGGCTCCAGCGGCGGATTATAGATCGGGTTTTGCAATTGGCCAGACATGCGAAGCCTCATAGCATGATTTGCGCCACACGCCAGCGCGGCGGGGGATGGCCCTATTCCGGCAACGGCAGAAGGATACGCCCACTGGTGATGTCCTGAATCATGCGCGCAACGCGTTGCGCTTCGCTCGAAGGCACACTGACGCTGAGGTCTGCCCCCGCGCCCGTGAATGTCTCGTCCTCGATGACCAGATGCTCAACGGATAGAAGGCGGGACTTGACCAGCGCGAGGTCGGAAAAGCCGCAGGTCAAAGTCAGTTGATAGGCGGGAATAATGACGGTTTTCTCGGCATCCCTCAGACAGGACGCCGCCGTTCCGCCATAGGCGCGCACAAGGCCGCCACTGCCCAGCAGGATTCCGCCGAACCAGCGTGTGACGACCACTGCGATGCTGTCGAGTTCGTTCCCGTCGATCGCCTGGAGGATTGGCTTGCCCGCTGTTCCTGATGGTTCGCCGTCGTCGTTGAAACGATAACTTTGGCCGATGCGCCATGCCCAGCAATTGTGGTTGGCCGCCGGGTCCGAATGGTCGGCGATGAAGCGTCTTGCGGCTTCCTCATTGGCAACAGGGCCTGCCGTCGCGATAAAGCGACTCTTCTTGATGTCCTGTTCGAAAGTTTCCGTCCGGATCAGCGTGAACATGACGCCTCAATAGCGCATATACGCGTTGCGGCAAACGTTCGAAAGCACGTGGCGATCTTTCAGATTCCCCCTCACGCCTTCATTCTTTGTCTTGTCGCATGTCGTTCTCGTAAAACCGCTGCACAGTTTTGCGCGACATGCTTTAAGAACATCGAACAGTCGAAGGATAGTCGTTGGCAATGCACAGAAAACAGATTGCGATCATCGGTGGAGGTCCGGCAGGTCTGATGGCTGCCGAGGAACTATCTACGTCGGACGTGGACGTGACTGTTTATGAATCGATGCCGACCGTCGCGCGCAAATTTCTGATGGCCGGAAAGTCCGGCCTCAACATCACCCATGGCGAGGATTACGCCCGCTTTACCACGCGCTTTGGCGCTTCAGAAGCCCGCCTTAAAAGCGCGCTGGACGCGTTTACACCGCAGATGCTGCGCGACTGGGCGGGGGGGCTGGGGCAGGAGACTTTTGTCGGAACCTCCGGCCGTGTCTTTCCGAAGGCGATGAAAGGCTCGCCTTTGTTGCGGGCGTGGCTCAACCGACTCACAGAGCGGGGCGTTGCGGTCAAGGTGCGCCATCGCTGGGTCGGGCTGCATGACGGCGCGCTTCTTTTCGAGACGCCGGATGGGAAAATCGAAATCAAGCCGGATGCTGTTTTGCTTGCGCTCGGTGGCGCAAGCTGGCCGAGGCTTGGCTCGACGGGTGAGTGGGTGCAGGGACTGCGGGAAGCAGGCGTGGACGTTGCGGATTTCCAGCCAGCCAATTGCGGCTTCGATGTCGCCTGGAGCGAGCATTTTCGCGAGCGCTTTTCTGGCGAGCCGCTCAAATCCGTCGTCACCACGTCCGATGCGGGTCGCTTCGAAGGAGAGTTCGTCATCACCCGGCACGGGGTCGAGGGTGCCCTGATCTATGCGCACGCTGCCGCTTTGCGAGACAGTCTTCGCGAAGGCCGTCGGACTGTCCTCACGATCGATCTGGCCCCTGGTCGCTCCGAGGAGCGCGTTGCGCGGGATCTGGCGCGGGCCTCCAGCAAGGACAGTTTCTCGAACAGGCTTCGTAAAAGCGTCGGGCTGTCTCCCGTCAAGGTCGCGCTGTTGCGCGAATGCGCATCACCACAGGAGATGTCCGCGAGCGAGCTGGCTCGGTTGATCAAGGCGGTTCCACTTGCTGTTTCCGCACCTCGTCCAATTGCCGAGGCGATATCAAGTGCTGGTGGGATTCGCTGGGAAGGTATCGATCAGAACTATATGCTGAAATCCTTGCCGGGATTCTTCGTCGCAGGCGAGATGCTGGACTGGGAGGCAACCACCGGTGGATACCTTCTAACAGCCTGTTTTGCCACAGGAAAGGCGGCAGCAAGAGGTCTGCTGAACCGGTTGACAGACATCGGTTAGTCATATGATCGTCATACCTCTTGCATCACACATGAAAAAGAGCTTGATAAGTCCATTCAAATGGATAAGCGAGAGCCTGCTTCCATTTCCTGTATTCAAGACTTGGCGTGGCAAGTCGAAGTTCTTGTTGGTGAATTTGCATGACTGATATGGGTGCGTTTGCGAGTTGGCCTGTCGGTGGCGGAGAGGCGGGTGCCTTGGTACGCGCTTTTGACTGGTCGAAGACGTCGCTCGGGCCGATTGCCGAATGGCCGCAGATCCTTCGCCTGAAGGTGAACTCGGTGGTCAACTCACCCATCCCGCAGGTTTTGATGTGGGGGCCGGATCATGTGATGATCTATAATGACGGCTACACCGAAATTGCCGGGAACTATCATCCGCACGCGCTCGGCGGCACGGTCAACGGCATATGGCCGGAAATCTGGGACTGGAACGAAAAGATCCTGGAGGCGGGTTTTCGTGGAGAGGTGCAGTCCTTTCGCGATCAGAAAATGGTCCTTAACCGCAACGGTACGCCGGAGGAGGTCGTCTTCGATCTCTTCTACACGCCGATCTACAATGATGTAGGCATCGTCGAAGGCGTCCTGTGCACTGTTCTTGAAAACACCGAGAAGGTGAAGACTGTCCAGGCACTGGCCGCTAGTCGCGAAGAACTGAGCCGTCTCACCTCTGCCTTGCCGATCCTCGTCGGTTTTATCGACCTCAACTACACCTATCGCTTTGCCAATCAGGGCTATCTCGACTGGTTCGGTTGGGCACCAGAAGACGTGCTTGGCAAACGCGTCGTGGACGTCGTGGGTGAGGCATTCTTCAACGAGCGCAAGCCATTCATTCAGCGCTCCATGGCAGGCGAGCATATCGTCTCCGACACCAGCATACAGCGTCCTGACGGCAAGCAGCATGCGGCTGAAATCCGATACGTGCCGAGACACGACCACAGGGGCGAGGTGGACGGCTGCTACATCCTGATCATCGATATCGAGACGAGGAAGCAGGCCGAGCGCGAAATCCTCCTCAGCAACAGTCGGTTCAAGGCTGCTGTCGAAGCCGTCCACGGTGTTCTATGGACGAACAGCCCCGAAGGCCGGATGAGTGGTGAACAGCCCGCCTGGTCGCAACTGACCGGTCAAAGCTACGACGAATATCAAGGCTTCGGCTGGGCAGAAGCGGTTCATCCTGGAGATCGTGAAGGATCGATCGACAGCTGGAACCGTGCCGTCGCGGCAAAGGCAACTTATGTCTGGGAGCATCGCGTCCGCCGGCGCGATGGCGTTTATCGCACCTTTGCCATTCGCGGCGTGCCGATCATCGATGCGCATGGCGAGATCACCGAGTGGGTGGGCGTTCATACCGATATTACCGAGCAGCGCAGCGCCGAGGTGGCGCTGAAGGAGCATGCCGCCAGTCTTGAGCGCGAAATCCGTCACCGTATTCGCGCCGAAGACCAGCTTCGTCAGCTGAACGAAGGGCTTGAAGCCCGCGTCGAGAAAGAAATTGCCGAGCGTCGTCAGACAGAACTTGCGTTGCAGCAGGCGCAGAAGATGGAAGCGATCGGCCAACTGACCGGCGGCGTCGCGCATGATTTCAACAACCTGCTCCAGGTCATAGCCGGAAATCTCCAGCTTCTTGCCAAGGATGTGGCCGGCAATGAAAGAGCCGAACGCCGCGTCGGCAATGCGCTTGCTGGCGTCAGTCGCGGTGCGAAGCTCGCAAGCCAGCTTCTGGCCTTCGGTCGTCGTCAGGCACTTGAGCCACGCGTCATCAATGTCGGTCGCTTCGTCGCCGGCATGGACGATCTTTTGAGACGCTCGCTTGGCGAGGCCGTCGAGGTCGAGGTCATCACCGCTGGCGGCCTGTGGAATACCTATGCCGATCCGACCCAGGTCGAAAACGCACTTCTCAACCTCGCGATCAACGCGCGCGACGCCATGGAAGGGACAGGCAAGCTGACGATCGAAGTTGGCAATGCCTCGCTTGATATGGACTATGCGCGCAATCATGCGGAGGTAGAGCCTGGCCAATATGTCATGCTCGCGGTGACCGATACCGGCTCCGGCATGAAACCGGAAATCCTCGACCGCGTCTTCGAACCCTTCTTCTCCACCAAGCCGGAAGGCAAGGGCACCGGCCTTGGCCTGTCGATGGTCTATGGGTTCGTCAAGCAGTCGGGCGGCCATGTGAAGATTTACTCGGAGCTGGGGCAGGGAACCACTGTACGCATCTATCTGCCACGCTCCATGGCGGACGAAGACAGAGAGATTGTCGTTCACAACGGGCCCGTCGTCGGCGGTTCGGAAACGGTGCTCGTCGTGGAGGATGACGACGAAGTCCGCGGCACTGTCGTCGAGATGCTGACCGATCTTGGCTACCGGGTTCTGACGGCGCGCGACGCGCAGGCCGGCCTAACGGTTGCCGAAAGCGGCGTGCCGATCGACGTCATCTTTACCGATGTCGTCATGCCTGGGCCATTGAAGAGCAGCGAGATGGCGCGCCGCGTCAAGGAGCGCATGCCGCATCTCGCCATCCTCTTTACCTCCGGCTATACGGAAAACTCCATCGTCCATGGCGGCAAGCTGGATCCTGGCGTCGAGCTCCTCTCAAAGCCCTATACGCGCGAAGCGCTGGCACGCCGACTGCGCCATGTGATTGCCAATCAGAAGCAGAGAGCCGAATCGACCCGTGACCGCGCCCCTGATCAGGCGGTGGCGAGCGAACCGACTGCGAAGGTCGAGGCTAAGGACGCGTTGCGTGTCCTGCTGGTCGAGGATGACGACCTGATCCGTATGAACACCACGGACATTCTGACCGAAGTCGGCCATGCAGTGGTCGAAGCCGCGAACGCAACGCAGGCGCTCGATCTGCTGGATCGGGAGGAGATCGACATTCTGGTGACCGATCTCGGGCTGCCGGATATGGGCGGTGCGGAGCTTGCCGTGCTCGTCAAGCAGCGCAAGCCGGAGATCGCCGTGGTCTTCGCCACGGGGGACAATTTCCTGCCGAAGAATGCACCGGCCGGTGCCGTCCTGCTTTGCAAGCCTTACAACGAAAACGATGTGCGCTACGCCATCGGTCAGGCGATGAGCAATTCCTGATCCGTCATGAGCACGTGTCGCGGTCTTTCAGATCGCGATACGCTTGAAGCCGATGCCTTGCCTGCGTCAGTAGCCTTTTTGCATATCGACCGTCGTCGGCAATTCTCCCGTCCTCCGCCAGTCGCGAATATTCTGCGCGACGATTGCGGCAGAGGAGCTGCGGTCGGTCGGTGCCGAGATGTGGGGGAGGACCGTAACGCTCGGATGGCTCCAGAACGGTGAACCTTCGTCGAGCGGTTCTTTCTCGAAAACATCGAGCACGGCATGACCGAGATGGCCACTCTCAAGCGATGCCAAGAGGTCATCGGCGACGATAACAGCTCCCCTGGCGAAATTGATGATCGATGCGCCCGCCTTCATACGCTGCAAACGGCCGGCATTGATCAGGCCGCGGGTCTCGGAAGTCAACGGAACGAGGCAGACGACGATATCGCTTTTTTCGAGAAGCTCGTTCAGCCCATCTTCACCAGACCGTGTTGTCACGCCTTCCAGGTCTTTGAGCGAGCGGCTCCAGCCCATGACATTGAAGCCGGCGCCCCGCAGGCGTTTTGCAGATTCGGTGCCGAGCAGGCCTAGCCCGACAAGACCAACCGTCACGTCTTTCGGATGGCGGTATTCGAGATCTTTCCAGACCTTCTTTTCCTGCTGCTGGCGGTAGGCCGGCATGTCGCGATGCAGGTAATAGGTCCAGGCGAGCACCGCCTCTCCCATGACGCGCGCCAGTTCCGGATCGGTCAGACGCACAATGGGCGGCGCTGTCGGCCCGAGTTCCGAAACAATGCGCTCCACGCCCGCCCAAAGGCTGTGGATCCATGTCAATCCGGGGAGCTGGGCGATATCGGCGGGATCAGGATTGGCGACGATGGCGACCTCGGCGGCGTGACGTTCGGCGTCCGTCATCTGTCGAATGGAGACGATCTTTTCTTCCGGCATTGCCTTCGCCAGGGTGTCGATCCAACTCGCCTCCTCGTCATCGGTTGCGCGGGAAACGTAAGCGATAGGCGAGGTCATGGGTCATCATCCTGCGTGAGATCGGCTGAGCCCACATAAAGTCGGAAAAAGAATTCGAAATCCACCCCGCGATAGCGCTTGGGAACAAGAAAATGCCCGCTTGAGGGCGGGCATCTTGTTGCTTGATCAGACCGTTTCCGGCACGGGCTTCTTCGCATCGCCGTAATAGGCGCCGAACTGCTCGTGGTAATGTTCCGAGCCGCCCGGGTCTGCATAGCGCTGAAGCTCTGTCATATCCGTCTTGTTCAGAACGATGCCGAGCGTCTTGCTGGCGATTTCCGGTTCGTGGTTCATCAGGTTCTGAACCATCTGGATTGGCGTCTTGCCCCATTCTGTGACGAAGACGAATCCATCCACCTGCGAGGCGAAGGCCTTGGCATCGATCACCGGAACGACAGGCGCCAAGTCGACGATGATGTAGTCGCAGGCTTCACGCGCAGACTCCATGAACTTGCGCATGCCAGCAGATGCCAGCAGCTCGCTCGAATGGGCAAACTGGTTGCTGACGGAGACTGGCAGAATGCCCATCTTGGTTCGGCTATCGACCTTGACGGCTTTGGTCCAAGGAACATCATCCAAAACCACTTCGACAAGACCGGCCGACTGGCGCGTGGTCAGCATACGGCTGAGACCAGGATTGCGAATATCGGCATCCACCACCAGCGTGCGCTTGCCGGTGGTGGCAATGAGCCCCGCGAGATTGAGTGCGACGACCGACTTGCCTTCATTTGGCAGGCAGGAGATCACGCCGATCACGCGGCACTGCCGCTCCTGGATCACCACATCGGCTGTCAGTTTCACGTTGCGCAGCGTCTCGGTGAAGCTGGAGCGCGGGCTGTCGACGGCAAGCCGCAGCATCTTTTGGAATGAGACCTGCCCGTTATCTTCGATATTGGTATCAGGCACATCCGGCGTGGCCGCGCCAGTTTCCGACTTTCCGGTCTCGACCCCCTTCTCGCCAATGAACGGCAGGTAGCCCAGGAAGCGCATCCGCAGATTGTCACGCACGTCGGCGCCGGTGTGGAAATAGCGATCGCGGAATTCCAGCACCGCCGCCAGACCGCCACCCAGCATCAGGCCCAGCACGATCGAAAGCGCCATCGTCATGGTCTTCTTCGGGCTGGAGGGCGATGTCGGCAGGCCGGCTTCTGAAATGACGCGTGCCTTGGCAATCGGGAAGGACTGCTTCTGCGATGCCTCCTCGAAGCGGCCGAGATAGGATTCGTAAAGCGTCTTCAGCGCGGTAGCCTGCTGTTCCAGTTCCCGAAGTTTGACCATCGTCATATTGGTCTGGGAATTGCTGCCGGCAACGCGATCAATGTTATCGCGCAGCGACTGCACACGCGACTGGGTGACATCGTATTCATTCTTGAAGCTACCAGTCAACTGCTGAAGTTCCTGGTAGATCTGGCCCGCCAGATCCTTTTTCTCAGCCTCGAGAGCGATGGCCTGCGGGTGATCCTTGCCAAACTGCTGGATCACGCCGCGCTCTCGGTCCGAAATGCCGATGTAGCGTTTGCGCAGGTCCTGAATGACCGTATTGTCCGTGTCACGTGCCGACACCACCGCGTTATTGACCGCGTTGTCCGGGCCCTGATCGATGATCGATTTGTACTGAGAGTAGCGGGCCTGTGCCGTCGCCGCATCGGCCTGGGCAGCAATCAGTTGCCCATTCAGATCGGCAAGCTGACCTTCGGACATCAACTCCCCGCGTGAGGATACGATGTTGTTGTCGGCCTTGTATTTCTCGACGGCCAGAGAAGCGGCTTGGGCGCGCTGGTTGAGATCCGTCAGACGTTCCTGCAGCCAGACCGAAGCGCGTTCCGAAGCGTCGAAATTGGCGTTCAACTGCTCGGTCAGATAGGAATTCGCATAGGTCTTGGCGATGTTGGCGGCAAGCTGGCGGTCCGTGGAGCGGATCGAGATTGCGATGACCGAGCTCCGGCCGACGCGTTCCACCGTCAAAGCCTGCTGGATCACGGCAGCCGCCTTTTCCCGCTTGCCGTTGCGGATCGCCTCTTCCGACGCGGGCGTGTCGCTCGGTGTCACGAGATCGACCACGGCCTTGACGGAAGATTTGACAAGTTCGACCGGGCCAGTCGGCGGGTTGACGATGGTGTCGTTCTCGTCAAGCCTTGCCTTGTCCACGACGGTCAGAGCCATCTCTTTCGACTTCAGGATTTCGACAGCGCTGGCAATCCGGTTGTCGATGACCTGGGCCGCGGGGACGGGGCTTTCCTCCTCAGCGTAACGAGACAGGCTTTCATCAAGAAGCACCTGGGTCATCGCGGTATAAACAGGGGTCGCCAGAACGAGATAAAGTCCAGCCAGAACCATGCTTGCAACGACGCAAGCGCCAATGATATTGGCCCGGCGCACCACAGCAGCCCATAGGCGGTCGAGGTCGATAAAGGTGTCGGAATCCTTTGCAGGATCCGGAAAATGGCCGTTCGATCTAAAGGTTTTCTGGTTCATGGACCTACCTTGTCATTTTTATGGGCGCGGGACGCGCGGCAGTTGATTGCCTCGCTTACTCACCGCAGCGTTCAGTTTCTGGCCGGCGTTGCCGAAGATAAGGCTGAAGGAAGAAGCGTTTTCTTGAGCTTTTGCAGTCTGACGGAAATCGGCATGCGGAGGTGTTTGAGTGCGGCAGGGTCGCGAAGCGCGATCCTGATCGTGTCTGGGACGGAGCGCCGTTTGATGCTGTCGACCAGCATCAGGAAGTGCCTCGCCTGGATAAGACTTTTTGTTCGCTCGACCTGCGCGTCCATCGCCGCCGGCAGAAGCGTGAACTGGCGCAGGAATTCCTTGTCTGCGGCGATCATCGCATCAACATGATGGAGTTCGAGCACGCGCGAAATGGAGCCCTGCCGGATATTATAAACATATCCCGGCATCGGTTCGATGACACAGGAGGCACCGGACGCGAGCGCTGACGCCAGAAGAAGGTAATCCTCGCCGATGCGCAGGTCATGGCGGAAGCGGAGGCCGTGGTCGTTTAGGAACTCACGACGGAAAATCGGCTTTATGTAGCCAAAATTGAAAGTGGACTTGAAGAGGATGTTGGAGCGGATGAAGTCTTCAAGTGTGAGGACCCGTTTCGCTTCAAGAAAGGCGGGATCGAACATCGTCTCGCGCGGGCGTCCGTCGCTGTAAACGACATCCAGATTATCGACGGCGATATCCGCATTGGCTTTTTCAGCGCGCAAGATCATCTGCGCCATGCGATCCGAATAGACCATGTCGTCGGAATCGAGCACCGCGATCCAACGCCCCTGCGCGGCATCGATCCCGGCATTGCGCGCACCGCCGGGGCCAAGATTGTTGTCGAGGGCAATCAGCTTGACACGGGGATCGCGCTCGACAACTGCCTGTACGACAGCGCGCGTGTCGTCCGGCGAGCAGTCATCCACCACTACGACCTCAAGCGTGACATTGTCTTGCGCAAGAGCGCTGTCGATGGCAGCGACAATCGTGTCGGCGGCGTTGTAGGCGGCGATGACGAAGGTCACATCCGGTTCGGTCGGCAATGCGCTCATGCAGCCTCCACGGCGCCGTATTGGCGGATTTCACGAACGCCAAAGATGCCGCTCAGCGATCCGGCATGAAGTGCGGTGCGCAGAGCCGAACGGCTGCGACGGACGGGATCGAAAGCGGTGACTAGCGTGGTGGTGGCGCAATAGGTGATCTTTGCCGCCGTCGAAACGATCAGCGGCAAGCGCCGGAGCCCTGTCCTCTGCTCCGCCTGCAACCGTCCATGCGTCTGGCCGGAGCGAAAACGCCGCTTCGCAAGCCACATAAAGCTGGCGCGGCTTTGCGGTACCGGTTCTGTCAGCAGGGCGTTTTCCGAATAAGCGATGCGTCCACCGTCCAGATGCATATTCGTGAAGAAATGCGTGTCTTCCCCGCCGCTTTGTCCGAGCGACAGGGCGAAGCGCCGACCATTCACCGCAGGGGACGCCATGCGCAGCAGTGTGTTGCATGTGTAGCCGGTGATGATCTCCCCACTCACCCAGACAGGCCGGGTGGAGTGGAAGTCGCCCTTCTTCATCCAGCCCGGCGCATCATTGGCATAGAGCGCTGTCACAGGGCCGAGCACGGCATCGGCTTGCGTCTCCTGCGCCGTCTTCAAAAGCTCGGTCAGCCAGTTTGCCGGTGCCGTTTCATCATCGTCGATGAAGGCCAGAAAATCGGCGTCGCATTCAGAAAGGCAAGCGTTTCGGGCAATGGAAATGTTGGACTTCGGGCAATGGACGTAATGGATCGGGAAGGGTGAACGCTCGCGCAACGCGTCGATCAACGCGCGCGCCGAGGGTTCGGCGTCATTATCCGCCACGATCAGGCGCACCGACACGCGCTGCGGAACGTCAAGCCGAAACAGCGAGAGCAGCGTATCCACCACCATCGGGCGGCGATAGGTGCAGATGCCGATATCGACTTTCACAGGAGTTACGGGATCATACGTCACGAGACAGCCTTTCCTGCCAGTGGCTGGAGCGTGGTGATGGAGCCCAGAAGCTCACGCCAGAAACCTGTCGACCAGGCCAGATGCATGGTCATAGCCGAAACGGCCGCGAGCGGCCCGTGGGGGTTTTTCTCTGCAATTGCCATCCACACCCCATAAGCCAGACATGCGGCAATCCAGAGGCAAAGCGGGACAAGGGCGATCCAGTGGACGAAGCCGAAGAGCGCAAGCGCAGCACAGGGCAGCACCGCAAGCGGGATCATCTGGCGGATTTTTGGAATGGTGCGGTGCTTCAAGAGGTTCTTCGCCCGGCCTCGGCCATAAGCCATATATTGGCGGAAGAGCGGACCGATGCTGGCACGCGGATAGTAGGTCATGCGCGTCTTGTCGGTCATCCAGATGCGAAAGCCCGCCTTGCGCAAGCGGTGGTCCAGCTCGGCGTCTTCATTGTGACTGAAGCTTTCATCATAGCCGCCGACGGCCTTGAACGCCTCGATCCGCATCAGGGCATGGTGGCCGTGATCGATCCAGCGACCCTTGGCGCCTTCGCGATGCTTCGAACCGCCATTGCCGAGCTTGGAATTCTGCGCAACCGCCGTGGCCTTCTGGAACGTGCCATGGCCGACCGTATCCATGGCGACAACAACGGAATCCGCACCCGTCGCGACGGCATCTTCCAGCAGGCGATGGCAATAATCGTCAGGATAGTCGCCATGCGCATCGATACGGATCATATAGTCGTAGCCCTCTCCGAAGACTTCGACCGCGAGGTTGATGCCCGCGCTCTGGATGCGCTTTGGGTTGGCAAGCAGAATGACACGCTGATCCTGCCGGGAAAAATCGGCAACGATGTCACGCGTTCCATCCGTGCTGCCGCCGTCTGCGACGATGATGCGATCTTCCGGATGGTTCAACGTGCTGGAAAATTTCAACAGCAGATCGTCGATCGTTCGTGCCTCGTTGAGGCAGGGAATGACGATCAAAGTCTTCACCCCGGGAACAGAGACTGATTTCATGATGTCCTCCCGCTCAAAGCCATCGAAGGAACTGCATCGACCGGCCGACCGTCGGTTCGCATGGTCAAGGACTGAAGCACGCGGACAAGCTCGCGGCAGTCGTTTCGATCGGTGATCCATTGCTGCCGGTCGATTGCTGCGAGCCTTTGGAAGCTTTGGAGATAGGAGGCATCGCTCAATTTAGAAAACAGTGTTTCAAGCGACGCGACGTCGGCCGTCTCAAGAATATGCCCGATATTACGCTGCTGCAGAAAGCGCGCGGTTTCGGTGCCGGCGACCGCAATTGGCAGGGCACCATGGAGGCAGCCTTCATAAAGCCGGTTTGGCAAGAGCCAGCTTGAGTTCTGCCCTTCTTCGAAAAAGTCGATGGCCCAGGTGAACTGGACATCGTTGTAGATCGACGCCAGATCCTCCGGATTTCTATAGGCGCCGTGGAACGCAAGATGAGGCGCGCGTTCAACGAAGCCGTCGAAGTCATCGAATTCGGAATAGGCCGGGCGGCCGCGCAAGACCACTTCGACCTTGCCGTCCATCTTTGCGGCGAAATCGGCCAGGATCTGGAGTGATTTGCGGCAGCGCAACGCCCCGAACCAGCCGATCTTCCACGGCTCTCCCGCTTGTGGCAGGCGCGGGGACGGGGCGCTGATGTCGCCGCCATCCAACGCCAGGACCTTGTTTTCCTGCAAAAGCACAGGAAGGTTCAGACCGGAACGCGGCTTGAAATAATTCTCCACGAATGCCGGTGAACTGGTGATGAGGAGTTTGACGTTCCGGCCAAGCGCACGCTGAACAGCGTTCAGCAGTTTGCCAGGCAGCCCGTCGTTCAAAAGAAGCCTGTGGATGTCGAGACACTCGTAGACGACCGGGACGTCCGCACCGAAATGGCTCACGGCGCGCCGGGCAAGCGACAGCATTTCCAGATTGCGTGCGATGATGACGTCGGGCTTCTTCACCGCAGACAGTTTGCTCGAAAGCGTGAGGCTTGCTTTTGCCACGCAGGCGATCCGCTGGGCAAATCGGCCATCGGCCGTTTGTCCGAGATCGATCGGGGCAAGGCCATCGACGTCGGCCAGCCCGTTATCCGCGCGCTTGAAACCCGCGAGGCTGACGGTCGCGCCACCGGCCCGCAGCGTCATGACGCGACGACGGATGGCAGGGTCTGCCAGATCATGCGCAAAATAGAGAATGTGGGTCATGTCCGATCCGTTCATCTTCGTCTGACTTTGGGCAGTCTGCATCAGTTGGTTTGGCAGGCGACGGATTCCGAAAACTGGCACTTGTCGCCGAGCGCGGTGAAGGCGAAGCGATCGACCTGCATGGTCACAGGACCGGAATAGTCGAACTTGCCCATCCAGCTTTTCAGCGTATCGGTACCCCACAGGCTGAAGAAGATTTTCTGGGCGTTTTGCGGAATCTTCGATGGGTCTGTGACCTCGTGAACCATCTTTCCGTTCACGTAGTAGCGCAGTCGCTGCGGCTCCCAGACGAAGGCGTAATCATTAAAGCCCTTGTCGGCACCACCCGGCACATCCACCAGCTTTTCGTTGCCGCCCTTTGCCGAGATATACTGGTTCAGCTGGACCTGATTGCTGTTCTTGCCCAGGATCTCCATGTCGATCTCGTCGTGCGGCTTCTTATCGGTTGGCCCGATATAGGTGAAGAAAGCCGAATTCAGGCCGGAGCCCGGCGCGGTCTTGATGCGCGCTTCGTAGGTGCCGTAGCGATAGCGGCCCTTGGTCTGGATTTCTCCGCAGGAATAGTTGCGGTCTACGGCCTTTTCATTGCTGAAGCCGAGTTCCAGATGGCCGCTTTCGAAGGCGACCAGCTTCTTGGACCACGTGCAGTTCTGGTGCGGGCCGTTGTTCCAGCCATCGGAAACGTACCAGAAAGAGCGGTCCATGCTGTCGAAGTTCTCGATGAAGGACTTGCCGTTCTCTTCCTGGGAAAAGGCAGGAGATGAGCCGAGCGTGATAGCGATCAATGCGGCAGCCATGATGCGCGGCTGGCACAGGGCGGGGTAGGTCATGTGTTACCTCCGTCGTTGCGTATAGGCGGGATTGGCAGAAGATTGGCGAGCGGCGGCAGCTTCCGCCGCGTCGTTATAGGCAAGGGGCTTCGGCTTGCCGCTGCGGCTGCCGGTCAGGACTGCATAGAGCGAGGGCAGCCGGGCGCGGACCTGCGCATTGCTGATGATCAGCAGCACGAAGGTCAAAGCCACCGCGCCGATATAGAAGGCGGGATAGAAATCGAGATCTCCCTTGTTCCACACCATCCAGAGGATGACGAGCAGGGGATAATGGGCGCAGAAAATCCAGAAGCTCAGGCTGCCGGTTTGCGATAGACGCTGGCCAAGACGGTTTTGCACGAGCAGGGACGAGGCGACCCAGAAGCCCAGCACGCCGAAAACGGCCAGCAAATTGCGCATGAGATTGAGGCCGAAGGTAAATTCCGGGCCGGTCCAATAGAGCGCGGTGGCAAGCGCGGCGGCGACGATCAGCGTGACCACTGTCAGCGGCTTGGCATAAGGATCGAGCATCTTCAGGTCGATCTTGTGGAGTGCGAGCGCAATGCCGAGCGTGAAGCTGAACAGGATGGATTTCTTCTGTACGATCAGCAGACTGAGATCCGGGATCGCCGTCAGGAGCAAGAGAATGGCAAGCGTCGGTGGCGCAAAGCGACGAACCAGCAGCGCCAAAAGCGGCGACAGTAGAATGCAGACGAAGAGATCGCGCAGGAAGTAGAGCGGCACATTGACGGGCAGCTCTTCCACCGCGACGCCGTGGCTCAGCATTTCGCGCGGGCTGGCATTCCACAGGTCAGGAAAATAGCCAACGCCAATACCTGCACGCTGAAGCAGCATGACCGCAATGAAAAGCCCACCATTCCACAGCAGGAATGGCAGAAGCACCGTCTTGGTCTTGGACTTGATCGTTGCCGGATAGCTGAAGGCATTCCAGCCGCGTCGGAACAGCAGATAGCCCGAGATAGCGCTCAGGCACGGCACACCAATGCGGAACAGGGCATCACCAAGAAACACCCGGACCCAGTCGAAAAATCCGTAAAGACCCAGAAACGGACTTGTCTCCGGATCGTGCGGCACGTGAACGAACACGATGCCGGATATTAAAATTATGCGCATCAAATTGATACGGGAAGATAGGTTCTGATCAACAGTCACATCAGTTACCCTAGTTGGGCGGTGTCTCCCCTCACCGCGTTTCACACAGAGCGAACTTGAAGCCCGTGCGCAAAAGTCTGGTTTTCACTTAAGGGCAAAATGTGGCAGCGCGGGAAAATCGCGCCGCAAGATATTAGGGGTAAATGTCTGGATGCTACTTTACTAAAACAGATTATTCGTCCTAAGCGTATGATTTTATTTTCTTATTTTCTCTATCGTGCCGCCATCAGAGGTGTGTCCTGAGGCTGAAGAGAGGAGAGCTGTAATGCTGCATTGCAAAATAAACTCCGGAGTCCGCCGTATTTTCTCACGGCATTGACGACAGAATCGCTTCGACAGCCCGTGCCGCCCCATTAGCTGGTGATCGGGGCAGGGGCCCCGTGGTCTTTGCGCGATCTTACGAGACCGATGATCTTTTGCAGCAATGTGCGTTCGGTCAGCAGGATCAGAACGCCGTAGATCACACCGCCAGCAACAGCGCCGACGAGCACCTGCATGTATGCGTGCGGCAGCGCGTCGCCCGTCCATTGCAGAATGTAACGGACCGCAAGAGCCATGACGAAAGCCGAGATCATTGGCCGGCTGCTGACATAGAGGCCCGAGAAGAAGGGGGTTTCGCTCGCCTTGAACACGGCCCAGGAATAGGCAATCAACGTTGCTGCATTGACGATGCAGAGCCAGATCATCGCGTCGATAAGCGATCCGTAGACAGCGGCAACCCAGACTGCAGCGGTGGTCACGACAGCGCGGATCGTGGCTGACCAGAACAGCACGCGCCCATAGCCGGCACCCTTCAGATAGGGGATGAAGGTGCTGCATGGGGTGAGGATGGCTTTCGACAGAGCAAGAAGGCCGAGCACAGGCCACGCATAGGCCCAGTTCTGGCCGAAGATCACCAGCATTGCCGGTTCTGCAACGGCCCAAAGGCCGAACATCATCGGTGCCAGGATGACGGTCAACACCTGCGTACTGAACATCAGCGCTTCGCGCCGCCGCTGCCGGTCGTCCATCATGCGGCTGAAGGCCGGGAAAAGAACGCCCATAACTGCAGAAAGCACGACCTGGTTGGGAATGCTGGCAAAGCGATTGGAGGCGGAATAGGCGCCAGCATCGGCAAGCCCGAGATAGCGGGCGATGATCACCATCGGCGACTGGAAGGTGACGAAGTTGGCGATCTCCGAGCCCATCAGGCCCGAGCTGAAGCCGAGCAACGGGATCAACCGTCTGGGCTTCATGACGAGGCGCGGCGTATAGCGCGACACGGCATAGAGCCCGACAAGCCGGATGAGGGCTGCGGCGAAAAGCTGGATGATCAGAGCCCAAACGCCGAAGCCGGCAAAGGCCAGCACGACGGCGAGGATGGCCGCAGCACTTTCCGACGTCATGCTCCAGATGGCGTCCTTGCTGAAATTCATCCGCCGCGCCAGAAGCGAATAGGCAACATCGCCTGCCAGTTGCAGCGGAATGAGGAAAGCCATGATGCGCAGCAGATAGGCGCTTTCCACGGCACCCAAGAGGCCACCGAAGAACTCTGCGCCAAAGTAGAGGATGGCTGCCATGGTGCAGGAAATCGCCAGATTGGCCCAGAAGACCGTATGGATCGTATCCATATCCTCTTCCTTTTCCACAATCAGAGCGGAGGTCAGACCAGCGCCTGCAATCATCGTCAAAAACTGCACAACAGTGAGCCCGACAGCGACAACGCCGAATTCTTCCGGTGTCAGCAAACGTGCAAGAATCGGGACTGTGACAAATTTAAGCCCGAATGTGCCTGTCTTTGAGAGCACGCTCCAGCCGACATTGGCCGTGATGGTTTTGACGCTTGGGGCTGGAGGCATGGGTCCATCCTGTGTCTGGAGGCCGGCAAAAATCGTGGAGCCGGCGGGAGGGTTGCCACTCATCGGGGCCGTAAGTCTACGGCGGGCCCGACACTTCTTGATGAAACAAGGGGCGAAACAATGGCGAAATTTACAGTCGTTATTCCATACTACCAGAAGAAGCATGGCATACTCGGTCGAGCGCTCGCATCAGTTTTTTCTCAAGCGTGCCAGGATTTCGATCTCGTCATTGTCGACGACGAATCGCCGTATCCCATTGAAAATGAACTGGCGGAGCTGACTGAAGAGCAGAAAAACCGCATTAAGGTGGTCAAGCAGGCAAATGCCGGTCCAGGTGGTGCGCGCAATACCGGGCTCGATCATGTGCCGGCCGAAACGCGCTATGTGGCCTTTCTTGATTCGGACGATATCTGGACGCCGGAGCACCTGAAAAATGCAGAGCTCAGCCTCGATCGGTTCGAAGGCGAATGCTACTGGGCGTCCATGCAGGCAAGCGATGAGTTCTATTATCACTTCGCCATGTCGGAGCTCGAAAAGAACGAGGGTGCCGCCCGTCTGAGCGAATCACCGCGTGTCATCGAGCTGCCGGATCTCGCCAGCGTCATGCTGCGCAACTGGAGCTTCCTCCATCTTTCCTGCATGGTCATCGGCAGGCCGCTCTTCGAAAAGATCCGTTTCGATCCCGCGCTTCGGCTGGCGGCAGAGGACGTGCTCTTCTTCTGCGACTGCATTCTTGCATCCAGGCGCACCCTTCTATGTGACGATGCCGGTGCGGCACGCGGCATGGGTGTGAACATCTTCCACAGCATCGACAACACCTCGCCGGAATTTCTGCGTCAGCAGTTCAACACCTGGGTCGCACTCGACACCTTGCAAAGTCGTTTTTCCAAACGTCCTGCCGATGTGGCTTCCATCGCCTCCTACAAGAATACGGCGCGCAGACAGGCACTCTGGAGCCAGGCCGGCAAGCTGAGGCGTCGCAAGGCGCCGGAGCTTGGCCTTCTGTTCAAGTGGATGATGCGTGATCCTGCGATCTTGCGTGCAGCCTTCGAACTTGGGGCCGGCAAGATCGTCCGCTCGAAGTGATCGTCTCTTTCGCGGCTTTCTTTCAGGCCCTTTTTTCACTCAGGAGAAATCCATGAAACCTTACCATTGGGAATCCCATCACGGGAATTTCGGCGACGACCTCAATCTCTGGCTCTGGGATTTCCTGCTGCCGGGGCTTCGCGATGTTCATCCGGATGTTCTGCTCGTCGGCGTCGGCACCGTTCTCAACGATGTGCTCTTCCCCCCCGGCCAGCGCAAGCTGGTGATCGGCAGCGGATATGGCTATGGGGCCGTGCCCGATACATCAAACCCCGATCTCTGGGATATTCGTTGCGTGCGCGGTGAAATGACCGCCGCCAAGCTTGGACTGGCGCCCGAGAAGGGCATCGTCGATCCTGCCGTGATGGTGACGGAGATGCAGGAGTTCCAGAACCTGCAGAAGATCTATAAAAAGACCTTCGTTCCTCATTGGGAATCGGCGGAGTTCGGCATGTGGGACACTGTGTGCGAACCGGCTGGTCTCACCTATCTCGATCCGAGAGGAGAGGCGAAATCCGTCATCAAGCAGATTGCCCAGTCGGAAATGATCGTTGCCGAATCCATGCATGGCGCGATCCTTGCCGATGCGTTTCGCGTTCCCTGGGTAGCGGTCAGCACCTCGCAATCGATCAACAGCTTCAAGTGGAGTGACTGGGCAGGAAGCGTCGGCGTCACCTACGAGCCTCGTTACATTCCCGTGTCCACACGCGCAGAAGCTGCAAAGAAGGGTTCGAAGTTCTGGGGCATGAGCTTTCCGCCGCCGCCACCGCCGGTCATCGTCGAACACACACCTGCAGCGCCACATGACGATGGCGATGTGCTTGTCCGTGCCGAGACCCAACGCCCGCTGCGCAAACTGGCAAAGCAGGTTCTCGCCGCTCCGTCGATTCTGGCGCTATGGCAGGCAAGCCGCGCAGAGCCAAGACTGAGCCCCGACGGACGGCTGGAAGAGCGTAAGGAGCGCTTTCAGGCGGTTCTCGAGACAGTCAAGCGCGACTACTTCTGAAACGAAACACGCCGCTTTTTCCTTCAGGAAGACAGCGGCGTTCCTTTCAGGAGATAACGGATATCGGCGGGCTGAGTGGGCTTCTTGCGCAAGCGCGCTGTCTTGTCGTGCCAAATCCCGTTAGTGATGGCAGGAACGGCGGGAAGGCGCCGCAATGCATGAACCATGGCGCCACCCAAGCCACGCTGTGATTTGGCGTCGAGGAAATCCCGTAACTCGAACTTCTCCCGAATGTGCCGCTCATGCTCCTTCAGCACCGATTGTTCTTCCGCAGAGAGAGCGTAGTCGGCAAGAATCTTGCGATCGGCCTCGTAGAGCAGCCTCAGATCCTGCGTGCTGTGTCGTCCGCTCAAAGAATTGCCGCGCACGATGGCACCGTAACCGCAATTGCGGATGACCTTGTATCGTGCGCCTGAGGCGAGTGCCCGAACGTAGAGTTCGTAATCCTCACCAAGCCGCAGAGCTTCGTCATAGCGAAGCTGGTGCTGGTCGAGAAACGATCGGCGGATGACGGGTTTCAGAAAGCCGGTTTCACCGCGCTCAATTCCTCTCGTCGAAATATTCCCCGTCACGAATTCCGTAAGCGTCAGGAAGTGATGCTGGGGAGCAAAGCGACGGGGAATGATATTGGTGGCCGAAGGTGACCCTTGCTGAATGAAGGCAATATTGTCCGCGACCAGATCCCAGTCGTCCTCCGCAACCATTGCAGCAAAGCGGCCTTGGAAAAAGAAATCGTCAGCATCCAGAATGCTGATCAGCGGCGCCGACGAAATGCCGATCGCATGATTGCGCGCGGCAGAGGGACCGCGATTGATATCGAAGCGCTCGACAATCAGCCGTCCCGTTCCATCATCGCATTGCTTCGCAACCTGAAACGTGTCGTCGGTGGATGCATCATCGATGACAACGACCTCCGAGACTTCCGGCTCCACCAGCGCTGATCGGATCGCCTCGGCGATCGTCGATGACGCGTTTTTAGCCGCTATGATGACGCAGATGGATTGTGAGCCCATGACTTCGCTCCCGTTCTTCAGCATTCGACACGATTACTGCCGAGAAAACATGTCAGGGATGAGGAGAGGAAAGTGCTATTTCGCACCTGCGAAATATATTCAAAGCGCTTAAGGAGGTCAGCGCGGTCAGATGTCCTTCAGCGTCGGGCGATGACGACTGACGGCCGAGATGGGGTCCGGGCCTGCCTGGTCGGCTGAAGCAGGTCGATCCTTCTGAAATTCCAGTGTCTTGCGCATGCGCTTCTTCTCGCGCGATACCATGAAGACGACACCGATGAAGTAGCAGATCTGAATGACGACAAGCGAGATGGCCGTCTGTATCAACGTCGTGTAGAACGAGCCATGGATCCAATAGGTCGCCACTGCGAACACCAGTAAGGCGCAGATCATGCTGACGAAAACGCGGGGCGCGTACATGTCTCTCTCCTCGCCTGATGCTATCCCAGTTTGTGGGATACAATTTTTCATCGGTTCTTTTTCCATAAAATATATGGGCAAATTGGCATCGTTTCAACCAAGTAATAGGCTCAAATACCCCGCTGAACATGAAATTCAGGTAAGGTTTCAAGGTAAAAATCTGCTCAACAAGGATATTTTCGCATCAGAGAATGCACCCTCGCGCGGTCGCCCGTGACGAGAATCCTAAGCAAACCGTGACGTCCCGTTGCCGATAACCGGTTCCGCTTCGCCTCTGCAGACTTCGTTAACTATGTAGACCGTAAAACTTGGGAACCGATTCTCAAGCTGTCAGGTGTACGTGTGTCCAAGCGTTCCGAAGTAATTGCGTTTCCCGTCAAAAATCGTGTCCGCGACATTCAGCGTTGCGTTGACATGCTGGAGACCCTCCAAGGGGATCAGGCCAATCGGTTCTGGCGGGATGAGTGCCGCGCGCTTGCTGCGCATCTGACAGAACTTGGCTACGACGACACAGCCATGCGCCACGAGGTCATGGAATTCCAGAACGCGGTCCAGGCGCAGCTCTGGGCGCAATCCCAGACCGAAGAAGCCGCACGCCGCGATACGTACTAAAGGCCTCTCGTAATCCGTCGATCGGCGTCTAGCTTTTGTCGCGTGACTTGTGGCTGCGCCGAGAAGGTGCTGCGACGGAGTTTCTCACCACCAGATCGGGTGTCAGCAACACTTCCTGTTGGGTCGGCTCTTCATTGTTGAGAAGCTGCAACAGAAGCGCCATTGCATGTTTGCCGATGGCGCTGCGGGGCTGGCGAATGGTCGTGAGCGGCGGCGACATGAAGACGGCTTGCGGAATATCGTCAAAGCCCGTGACCGAAAAATCGTCCGGCACATCATAGCCGCGGGCGGAGAGGCCGATCATGACGCCAATGGCTGTCTGGTCGTTGACGCACATGAAGGCCGTCGGCAACCTGTCGCGCATGAACAGCTGCTCCACCGCCAGCCTGCCGCTTTCCAGTGTCCCATCACCTTCCAGGATCATGCGGCTACTTTTGGGAAGTCCAGCCGCGTCCATCCCTTCGTCGAACCCTGCGCGTCTTCGCATATAGGCAAGGCGGACTCTGGAATCGCCAATGAAGGCGATGTGCTCGTGGCCCTCGGCAATCAGCATATCCACGACTTTTCGAGCGCCTGCGGTATCGTTGACGCCGACATAGGGGATCCCGCCATTGAAGATCGGCTCGAAAACGCCGACGCTCGGTGGAAGGCGCGCCGTCATGGCCTGATGGCCGAAGGGCAATATGCCGGTAAAAAGGATAAGGCCGGCCGTCTGGTTGGCGTTGAGGAATTTCAGATATTCCAGACCGCGTTGGGCATCGTTCTGGGTGTGGCCGATCAATATGCCATAGCCGTGCGCCCTTGCCTCGTTCTCCAGTCCAATGAGAATATTGGAAAAGTTGGGGTCGCCGATATCGGGTGCGACCACAAGAATCATATTCGAGCGGCCGAGTCTCAGGCTACGCGCCACCGCGTTGGTGGTGTAGCCTGTGACGGCAATGGCTTGATTGACCTTCAACCGTGTAGAATTGGCAACCTTTTCAGGGTTGTGGATGGCGCGCGACACGGTGGCAATCGATACCTCCGCAATACGGGCTACATCTTCTATCGTGGCTGGTGGCGAATTGGACAAAGATAAGCCTCGGGTCTATCTGCGACCGGACACTACACACGCCGCGCGTTGCGTCAAATGGATTGATCACATCTGTGTAACAACTGCGAATGTAAACCTTTACATCGATCATGTAAAGGTTTACACCAGCCTTGCGGAATGGGAGCCGCATGGAGGAGTGGGATGGAAACCGTCGAGAACGGCAATGCTGTGCTATGCGCGCGCCGGGTTTCAAAATCGTTCAATGGAGTTCAGGTCCTCTTCAGCGTCAATTTTGAGCTGAAGGCAGGCGAGATCCATGCATTGATGGGTGAGAACGGTGCCGGTAAATCGACGCTGGTCAAGGTCCTCTCCGGCTTCGAGCAGCCAAACTCCGGTGAAATCCTTCTGGACGGGCATCCTGTGAAGCTGCCGCCAAACGGCGCCGCAGAGGCACTCGGCATCGTCATCATTCATCAGGAATTCAACCTTGCGGACCACCTGACCGTGGCCGAAAGCATCTTCCTCGGCCGCGAGGTGACCCGCTTCGGCGTGCTCGACAGAAAGTTCATGCGGGCGGAGACGCGGCGCATTCTCGATATCCTCAACTGTCATGTCGATGAAGACGCGATGATCTCGAGCCTCTCCATCGCGGAAAAACAGATGGTGGAGATCGCCAAGGCTATTAGCCGGGAAGCGCGCATCGTCTTCATGGATGAGCCAACCGCCGTTCTTTCCCGCGAGGAGACGAATTACCTCTTCAAACAGGTGCGTAAGCTGCGCGACCAGGGGACCAGTTTTGTCTTCGTCTCGCACAAGCTGGATGAGGTGATGGAACTGACCGACCGGGTGACCGTGCTTCGCGACGGCCATTGGGTGAAGACTGCGCCCACCTCGATGCTGGATGGCGAGGCGATCGCCCAGCTTATGGTGGGTCGCGAGCTTTCGAGCCTCTACCCTGCAAAACGCGAGCCGGACGTCGACGAACAGATTGTGCTCAATGTCAAAGGCCTCTCCACGGGTTATGTGAAGGACGCCAGTTTCGAACTGCGCAAAGGCGAAATCCTCGGCTTCTCCGGTCTGATCGGCTCCGGCCGAACGGAGTTGATGGAGGCGATCGTCGGTATCAAGGCAAGCCAGGCGGGAGAGGTGGAGGCCAATGGCATCACGCTGCCGTCGCATGATCTGCACGCGTCGATCGATGCGGGGCTGGCTTACATGACCAAGGATCGCAAATCCAAGGGCCTCTTGCTTGGCTCGGGAATGGGTCTCAATCTCACCTTGCAATCGCTCGACCGGCATGGCCGCTTCGGCTATCTCAGCTCCGGCAGTGAGGCGAGAGCGCTGGAAAAGGCGCGCCGTCGCTTCGACATCCGTGTGCGAGACGGCAATGTGATGGTTGGCCGCATGTCCGGTGGCAACCAGCAGAAGCTTCTGTTGGCGAAAGTCATGGAGACCGAGCCGAAGATCATCATCATCGACGAGCCGACACGCGGCATCGATGTCGGTACCAAGCAGCAAATTTATCATTTCATCTCGGCGCTTGCGCGAGACGGTCATTCGATCATCGTCGTCTCTTCCGAAATGCAGGAAGTCATCGGACTTTGCACCCGCGTTGCGGTGATGCGCGAAGGTCGGATCGTCGGCATGCTCGAGGGTGACGAGATCAACGAACACGAAATCATGCGCTATGCCGCCGGATTGAAAACAAAAACAGCCGCCTGAACGACCCTGTCAATTAAGGGGTCGTCGCGGGCAACAGGGGCAGGACGGGAGGTCTGTTGTGGGTATGAGTGTAAGTGAAGACGGCAAGGAAAAGAGTGTCCGCCGGTCGCGATCCTTTCGTGACGTGGATTTACGCGCCGTGGCGCCCTTTGTTGCGCTGTTACTGCTTTTGATCGTCGGCGCGCTGGTCAACCCGAACTTCATCAGCATCAACAATCTGGCCAATGTCGCAACCCGTAGCGCTTTCATTGCGATCATCGCCGTCGGCGCCACCTTCGTCATCTCCGCCGGAGACCTCGATCTCTCGGTTGGATCCATGGTTGCCTTCGTTGCAAGCCTTATGATCCTGCTGATGAATTCCGGCACGATTACCGACCCCGCACTGATGCTGACAGCGGCGATCGTGTTCACCGTCATTGCCGGTTCGCTCTGTGGTCTTGCCAACGGCCTGATCACAACGGTCGGCAAGATCGAGCCTTTCATTGCAACGCTTGGCACGATGGGCGTTTTTCGCGGCCTGACGACATGGCTGTCCCAGGGCGGCGCGATCACGCTGCGCGAACCACAGTTGCAGAGCATGTATCGACCTGCCTATTTTGGTACGATCTTCGGCATTCCCGTTCCGATCATCGTCATTCTCGCGGTGACGGCGATTGCGGCTTTCATCCTCTACCGCACGCGCTATGGCCGGCATGTGACCGCAGTCGGATCGAACCGCGACGTTGCCAAATATTCGGGCGTCGCCGTCAACCGCGTCCGCACCATCGCTTTCGTTATCCAGGGACTTTGCGTCGCGATCGCCGTCCTTCTCTACGTACCGCGCCTTGGCTCCACATCCGCCACGACGGGCATGATGTGGGAATTGCAGGCGATTACGGCCGTCGTCGTTGGTGGCACGGCGCTGAAGGGCGGGGCAGGGCGCGTATGGGGCACCATTTGCGGCGCTTTCATTCTCGAACTCGTCGGCAACATCATGCTGCTCTCCAACTTCATCAGCGAGTATCTGATTGGTGCCATCCAGGGTGCGATCATCATCATCGCCATGTTGGTACAGCGTTCGCTGATGCGCCAGCGGTGACAGCTGGCTGCCCCAAGGCGGGGCGGCTTGCTCAAAGTCTTGGAGCGCTTCTGATTGTCCATCGGACGCAAAGCGCTCCGGAAACACCGGGTCGAAAGGTCGCCCGGCTTCGGAATCGAGACCTTATCTGTTGGGAGGAAGACACATGCGTAAAAGACTGTTGGGAATGGCTGTCGCCATGGTGGCGCTGGCGGGGGCAGCACATGCGGAAGACAAGAAGGTCACGATCGGCGTTTCGATCCCGGCCGCCGACCATGGCTGGACATCGGGCGTGGTGTTTCATGCCGAACGTGTTGCCAAGCTTCTGATGCAGGAGCATCCGGGGCTCAACGTGATCGTCAAGACATCGCCCGATGCAGCAACCCAGGCGAATGCGGTACAGGATCTCGAGACCCAGGGCATCGATGCGCTGGTCATCCTGCCGTCCGATCCTGATCCGCTGGTCAACGCCATCAAGGAAGTCAAAGGCAACGGCAAGTTCGTCGCCCTCGTTGACCGCGCTCCAAGCGTCAATGACGACACCGTGCGCGATCTCTACGTCGCCGGCAACAACCCGGCACTCGGCGAAGTCGCTGGCAAATACATCGCGGAAAAGACACCAGAAGCTGAAGTCGTCATCATTCGCGGTCTTCCGATCCCGATTGATCAGCAGCGCCAGGACGGTTTCGACAAGGGCATTGCCGGCTCCAAGGTGAAGGTTCTCGACCGCCAGTTCGGCAACTGGAACCGCGACGATGCCTTCAAGGTGATGCAGGACTATCTGACGAAGTATCCGAAGATCGACGTCGTATGGTGCCAGGATGACGACATGGCCGTTGGCGTTCTGCAGGCCATCGAGCAGGCCAAGCGTACCGACATTCAGTATGTCGTTGCCGGTGCAGGCTCCAAGGACATGATCAAGAAGGTCATGGATGGCGACAAGATGATCCCGGTCGACGTTCTCTATCCGCCGTCGATGGTGGCAACCGCCATGGAGCTGACCGCTGCCAACTTCTACGATCAGGTTCCGGTTCGCGGCACCTATATCCTGGATGCCACGCTGGTGACGAAGGACAACGCGAAGGACTTCTACTTCCCGGATTCGCCGTTCTGATCGTATCGAAGCATATGATGAGAGGCCCGCTGTCGAAGCGGGCCTTTTGCGTTTAGAGCACCCTGCGCCGTGTTGGGCGCACCATCTTCTTTGATATACGCATCGTGCTTTCCGAAAAGCGATTCCGATTTTCGGGCCGATGCTGTAAGGTCAATTTACTTCACAATGCTGTCGCTCAAGAGAAGCGATTGGCGCGGAAGGGGTCGACGGTGATCGACGTATCGCGCTCGCAGACCAGTTCCGTGACAAGACGTGCTGTGGCCGCTGATTGCGTCAGTCCGAGATGGCCGTGGCCGAAGGCGTAGATGACGGAGCGCGCGGCGCGCGACGGCCCAATCACTGGAAGACTGTCCGGCAGCGAGGGGCGGAACCCCATCCATTGCTGACCGCCTTCGGTTTTCAAGCCGGGCAGGAAGCGGCTCGCCTTCTTCAGCATCGCTTCGGAGCGGCGGAAGTTCGGCGGAAGGTCGAGGCCGCCGAGTTCGACGGCACCCCCCACACGCACGCCGCTCGACAGTGGCGTGACGACAAAGGCATGGTCGTTGAAGTAGATCTGGCGTTTCAAATCGAAGCTGCCTGCGGGAAGGGTGGTGTTGTATCCACGCTCGGTTTCCAGCGGAACGTCATTGCCAAGAGATGCGGCAAGCGGCTTCGACCAGGCGCCAGCTGCCAGGATCACCTTGTCAGCGTCGATCTTGTCGCCATTGGCAAGCGTCACGATGGTGCTTTCGCCCACCGCTTCGATCCTTACGGCTTCACCTTTTCTGAAGCTAGCACCGCGCGCAATTACGAGTTCGGCTATGGCTTTGGTAAACTCGTGAGGGTCGCTGACCTGAAGGCCTGACGGCGTATAGACCGCGTGCTTGAACTGCGGCGCGAGACCAGGCTGCAGCTCATCGATCTCGGTGCGGCCGATCTTGGAGAAGACGAAACCGGCTTTGGCCTTCTCATCCCAGTGATGGCTGGACGCATCGAAGCTCGCGCTCGTATCGTAGAGATCGAGCGTGCCGGTGTTGGAGATGAAGGAGGACAGTTCCGGCATCGCGGCCACATGCTGCATCTCGGATGCGGCAAGCGCCATCATCCGCGTCTGCACCCGCATGCCATGTTCGAACATGCGCGGCGAACTGGCTTTCCAGAAACGCCATAGCCAAGGTGCGATTTTGTGGGCGTAGGCCGGCGGAACGCTGAGCGGGCCGAGCGGATCGATCAGCCACTTCGGCGCCTTCTTCATGATCCCGGGGGCTGGCATCGGAATGATTTCCGGAAAGGCCAGGATGCCGGCATTGCCGGCACTGGCGCCGCGGGCAATTTCGCCGCGCTCCAGAAGCGTGACGGACTTCCCTTCATTCTGCAAATAAAGCGCCGACATGACGCCGACGATCCCCGTGCCGATAACCAGCACTTCGCATTTGCCCAGAGAGCCGTTTCTATCCATGTCTCATCCATTCGGAACGAGATAAGCGCCGATCGCAAATCCGTCGCTTGCCTACCATTTTTGAATATTGTTTGTCGACTGGGGCGTTTCGTGGAAGTCCACGCCCAGCAGTTCAAGAGCCAGCGTCGTGCTTCAGGGCTACTTCGGGGATTTCACCACATTGTCCGGCGTGATCAAAGCATAGCTGAACCGCTGCATCTTGCCTTCGACAGGAAAGTACATCGGCGCCTCGAATGTGTTGACGCTTACGTCGCTCAACGTCACACCCATTTGCGCCTGCAGCCAATCCACCATGCCAGCCGACTGGTCGCGTCCGGTAACCCAGACAAACAACACGGGATGATCGCTCGACAGCGCGAAGGCCGGATCGAAGTCGTCATAGGTGGTGGTGGCAACCGTGGTGTCTGGAAAGACAAACCGCAGGTTTCCACCGGTGTACCAGTCGGAGGTCACGATGAGAGAAGGCGAGATTCCCTTCTCTTGAATATGCTGCCGGAACACCTGCCAGTCGTTGTTGGATCTCGATGTCTTGCCGAGCATCGCCTGGACCGGCACGGAGACGATCAAAGCGACTGGCAAAATGGCCATTACGACGAGGCAGACGGGGAGAACTTTCTTGACGAAAACGGCCGGATCGAATGACCTCTGTTCAAGCCACAGCGCTGCGAGGATCGGGAATGGCATGACGAGCGGGAGCAACCATCTGTCTCTCACCTCCGTCATCGTCGTTGCTATGATGACGATGAGGAGAACCGCTGCAAGCGCGATGAAGTAATGCAGGAAGAAGCGGAGCCAAGGCGAGACCTGTTGCTCGCCGGCTGTGGTGTCCGTCCTCTTCACACTTGACGCAAAAAGCACCAGTGCAGGCAGGATCATCACAATCGCCGATCCCGAAAAGACGTGCGCGATGCCCGTCAGGATCTGCATCCACCGGCTTTCCGGTGCCTCTTCCGCCATCCGCCGCAGTGTCACATCCGAGGCAAATTGCAGGTTGTCGAAGAGCCATATCGAATGCGGCAGGAAGACGAGCAGGCTGATCCCGATCGTCAGCAGAATGCGCCAATCGAAGATGCGCTCGCGCCCCTTTGGATGAAGCCAGACGGCAAGGAGGATCGCGGGAAGGATGAGAACGAAATTGTATTTCGACAGCATCCCAAGGCCGACCGCAACTCCGGTCAGCACATAGCCCATCGTGGTTGGCGTCTTAAGAAGCCGGACGCTCAGATAGATCGCCCAAAGGCTGGTCAGCATCAGCATTGTCGTGTGGGTGAGATCGCGCTGCGCTTGCCAGAACAGTTGAGGGCTCACGAAGAACGCCAGTGACGCAACCAGGACCAGAGACTTCTCTCTCAAGACGAGGTCCGACAGTTTCACATAGGTCGCAAATACCAGAAAAAGAATGAGGTTCTTGGCAACGGCGAGACCCAGCATCGAGGTGCCGAAGATCGCAAAGATTGCCTGCTGATACCAGTTGTAGAGCGGCGGCTGGGCGTCATAGCCAAACGCCAGCCACTGGGCAAACAGCACCTGCTGCGCTTCGTCTATGCGTAGTGCCGGAGGGAGCAGGAGACGAACGGCGATCTGAATGAGAAAGTAGACGCCAAAAAGGGCAATCACCGCGTTCGGATTGTTCACCAGAGAGCTTGTGAGTCGCCTGTAGAGACTGTTTATGCCCGACGCTCTATGCTCCAGACCTGTGCAGAGTGCCATTATGGATCCAGCTTTTCGTCATGCGCATTCGCCAGACTGGAGAATGTTTGCGGGGCGTTTTAGCATGGACTAATTATTTTGCGCGCGAAAAATCACGCTTTCGAGACAGAAAATTCTAGGGGATCTTTCGCGTAGCGAGGATGCCCGGCCCACCGGGCACCCCCCTTGGCATTAGCGTCCGGCGTTGTAGGCCGCGATCGCGGCCATGTTGACGATATCGCTGTCCTTTGCACCCATGGCGGTGATCTGCACCGACTTGTCGAGACCGACCAGCAGCGGACCGATCACGGTAGCACCGCCAAGTTCCTGCAGCATCTTCGTCGAGATCGACGCGGAATGGATCGCCGGCATGACGAGAACATTGGCCGGTCCAGAGAGCCGTGCGAACGGATACTGGCTCTGCATCTTTTGGTGGTTGAGGGCGATGTCTGCCGCCATTTCACCGTCCACCTCGAAGCTCACATTGCGCTTGTCGAGAATGCGAACCGCTTCGCGAACCTTGTCGGAGCGCTCACCAACGGGATGGCCGAAGGTGGAATAGGCAAGCATCGCAACGCGCGGCTCGTAGCCGAAACGCCGCGCCAGTCCTGCCGCTTCTTCCGCGATATCCGCTAGGTCTTCGGCGGACGGCATGTCGTGAACGGCCGTATCGGCGACGAAGACGGTGCGATTGCGCGAGACGACAAGAGAGACGCCGATGACGCGGTGGCCGGGCTTGACGTCGATGCAGCGGCGCACATCTTCAAGCGCTGTGGAGTAGTTTCGTGTCGTGCCGGTCACCATCGCGTCCGCATCGCCCATCGCCACCATGCAAGACGCAAAATGGTTTCGGTCGTTGTGGATCAGGCGCTGGACATCGCGCAGCAGCAAGCCTTTGCGCTGCAGGCGGGCATAAAGGTAATCGATGTAGGAATCGACCCGCTCGGACAGGCGCGCGTTGGTGATCTTGATGTTCGGACGGTCGAGATCGATGCCAGCGCGCTCGGCGTTAGCCTTGATGATGTCGTCGCGCCCAAGAAGGATGGCGGTGCCAAGCCCTTGCGCGGTAAACGAGATCGCCGCGCGCATGACCTGCTCTTCTTCGGCTTCGGCGAAGACCACGCGCTTTGGCGAGCGGCGGATGCGCTCGTAGAGGCGCTGCGTGGTGGATGCCATCGGGTCGCGGCGTGCAGATAGTTCGCGGGCATAGGCATCGAGATCGGGGAGCACGCGACGCGCAACGCCGGTCTCGATTGCAGCCTTCGCGACGGCGACCGGGATCGCCGAAATCAGGCGGGGGTCGAAGGGAACAGGGATGATATATTGCGCCCCGAAGCGGGGACGGTTGCCCTGATAGGCAGCAGCCACATCGTCCGGCACGTCTTCGCGGGCGAGATCGGCGAGCGCCTGGGCGGCTGCGATCTTCATCTCGTCATTGATCTGACTTGCACGCACATCGAGCGCGCCGCGGAAGATGTAAGGGAAGCCGAGAACGTTGTTGACCTGGTTTGGATAATCCGAACGCCCGGTTGCCATGATGGCGTCATCGCGAATGCGCGAGACTTCTTCCGGTGTGATTTCCGGATCGGGATTGGCCATGGCGAAAATGATCGGCTTCGGTGCCATGGAGCGGATCATCTCTTCGGTGAAGGCGCCCTTCTGCGAGAGACCGAACACCACATCCGCACCCTTCATCGCTTCTGCGAGTGTGCGGTTGTCGGTCTTCGTTGCATGAGCCGACTTCCACTGGTTCATGCCCTCGGTGCGTCCCTGATAGATGACGCCCTTGGTATCGCACATGGTGATGTTGGCAGGGTTGAAACCCATAGCCTTGATCAGGTCCATACAGGCGATCGCTGCCGCGCCTGCGCCGTTGCAGACGAGCTTGGTGGTGTTGAAGTCGCGGCCCGTCAGCGCAATGGCATTGATGAGGCCGGCAGCAGCAATAATGGCGGTACCGTGCTGATCATCATGGAACACCGGAATGTCCATGAGTTCGCGCAGACGGCTTTCGATGATGAAACATTCCGGCGCCTTGATATCTTCGAGGTTGATGCCGCCGAAGGAAGGGCCGAGATAGCGCACGCAATTGATGAAGGCGTCTGCATCTTCCGTGTCCACTTCCAGATCGATGGAGTCGACATCAGCAAAGCGCTTGAAGAGGACGGATTTGCCTTCCATCACCGGTTTGGACGCCAGCGCACCGAGGTTTCCGAGGCCAAGGATGGCAGTTCCGTTGGAAATGACCGCCACCATGTTGCCGCGCGTGGTGTAGTCATAAGCGGTGGCAGGATCTTCCGCGATCGCTTTCACCGGGACTGCGACGCCAGGGGAATAGGCAAGCGACAAATCCCGCTGCGTTGCCATCGGCTTGGTCGGAACGATTTCAAGCTTGCCGGGACGGCCTTCCGAATGGAAATCCAGGGCTTCCTGATCCGTAACCGATGTTCTTGTGCTGGCGGGCTTTGACGAGTCTGACATGAGCTTGCGGTACTTTCCGGCTATCAACAGTATAAAATCTCTGCCGTAGTTATTGTATTTTCGGCGCTGGTGCCAAGGACTGAATGTTGTTCACTGCAGCAAAATTGAAGACGAGAACCACCGAGACAGATTCAATCGATTAGTTTGCAATTCCTCTTGTTAATCTTTGCTTCGGACGTCAGGCGCAGTGTGGATAACGGGCGAGAGCAATGCCGCTCTTGTGCTGATGTCGCGTCCACACCATCGGGAGTTCGTGGTTTGCGCCGCTTACAGGCTTTTCTGCCCGAGGGACTATTGATAAGTCCTCCTTATGAAAATGACTCTTTCGCCATTGTCATTCCGGCCCAGACGACGCTATACCGCCGGTAGTGGTTTTGGATGACGGCAATGTCTCGTCCTCCGAACCCTGGGAGGATTTGTTCTGGTATTTTGGTCGTCGGCCACAGGGTCGGCGACGATCTATGCAATGAATGGATCGATATGACTGTCACGGCGGACGTCTTTCCCCTCAATCGTCCTTGTTCGGTTGCGCCAACCTCATCGAGGTTCCGTCCAGAAACTCTTCCTGCGAACTGTCCCGGCGGTGCCGGAAACCGAATGATTATCGAGCCTTCCTTTTTTCGGTGGCTCTCCAACCGGATATTGACTCTATGAATAAATCTGCAAATTCACTTTCACTTCCAGCCAGATTATGGCTGTTGGTGCTGGGCGTGGTCATCCTTGCCGCGGGCTTGTTCTTCGCCATCGGCGGCGGCAAGCTCTTTGCGCTTGGCGGCAGCCCCTATTTCGTCACGGCTGGTGGAGCGCTCGTCATCTCGGGCCTGCTGATCATCCTGCGCAAGCCTGCCGGCGCTCTTCTTTTCGGCCTTGTTTTCATCGGCACCGCCATCTGGGCGGTGTGGGAAGCAGGGTTACACTTCTGGCCGCTGATCTCGCGTTTGCTGGCGATCGGCGTCGGTGCAACGGTGGTTGCGCTATCCTATCCGCTTTTGCGGCGCGCGCAGGGTAAGACACCTGCCTATGGTTCCTCCTTTGCCATTGCTGCCATCTTGGCCATCGCCTCCGGTGCCGGTTTTGCCGGCATGTTCGTGCCGCATCCAACTGTCGCCTTCAAGGGCGAGGCGGCTCAATTGACTCCGGTGACGGCTGGCAATGAACAGAAGAACTGGGAGCATTACGGCAATACCGTAGGCGGCAGCCGTTTCGTGGCTCTGGATCAGATCACCCGTGACAATGTCAAAGACCTCAAGGTCGCCTGGACTTATCACACTGGCGATACGCCGATCAGCCCCGGTGCAAATGGTGCGGAAGATCAGGAAACGCCGCTACAGGTGGGCGACACCGTTTTCCTTTGCACACCCCACAACAATGTCATCGCTCTCGATGCCGATACGGGTGCTCAGAAGTGGAAGACGGAAATCAACGCCAAGTCGTCCGTCTGGATGCGTTGCCGCGGTCTTGCCTATTTCGATGCTAAGGCACCGTTGGAACAGCCGACCGTACCTGGCTCAACGCCTGTCACGCCCGTAACTGTTGCAGACGGTGCGCTTTGCCAGCGCCGTATTCTAATGAACACGATCACGGCTGAGCTGATTGCGCTTGATGCCGATACTGGAGCGTTTTGCCCGGACTTTGGCACCAATGGTCGCGTCGATTTGAAGGTCGGGCTCGGCAACGCGCCTGATCCGCAATATGTGCTCACCTCCGCACCAACGCTTGCGGGCACCACGGTCGTGGTCGGTGGTCGCATCGCCGACAACGTTCAGGTCGATATGCCAGGTGGCGTGATGCGTGGCTTCGATGTGATGACCGGCGAACTGCGCTGGGCCTTCGACCCGGGCAACCCCGAGATCACCAAGCTGCCGCCCGAAGGCCAGACCTATACGCGCTCCACGCCGAATGTGTGGGCCGCAATGTCCTATGATCCGGCGCTGAACACTGTCTTCATGCCGGTCGGCAGCCCCTCCGTCGATCTTTACGGTGCAACGCGCACGCCGCTCGACCATAAATACGGCGCATCGATGCTCGCTCTTGACGCCACGACGGGTCGTGAGAAGTGGGTTTACCAGACGGTTCACAACGACCTCTGGGATTTCGACGTGCCGATGCAGCCAAGCTTCATCGACTTCCCGAAGACGGATGGTACGACCGTGCCCGCTCTCGTTTTCGGCACCAAGGCTGGCCAGATCTACGTCCTCGACCGTGCCACGGGTCAGCCATTAACCAAGGTGGAAGACGTCCCGGTCAAGCCGGCCAATATTCCAAACGAGCGTTACGCGCCAACACAGCCACGCTCCGTCGGCATGCCGCAAATCGGTGCGCAGACGCTCACCGAAGCGGATATGTGGGGCGCGACCCCATTCGATCAGCTTCTGTGCCGCATTGCTTTCAAGGGCATGCGCTATGACGGCCTCTATACCGCGCCTGGCACTGACCTGTCGCTCAGCTTCCCGGGCTCGCTTGGTGGTATGAACTGGGGCGGTCTATCGACCGATCCGACGACGAACACCATCTTCGTCAACGACATGCGTCTCGGCCTGTGGATCCAGATGAAGGAAGCCGCACCGACCAAGGCAACAGCAAGCGGTGGCGAGAGCGTCAATACCGGCATGGGCCTCGTGCCGATGAAGGGAACGCCTTATGCCGTCGACAAGAACCGCTTCCTGTCCGCACTCGGCATTCCCTGCCAGGCGCCGCCCTACGGCACGATGACCGCCATCGACATGAAGACACAGCAGATCAAGTGGCAGGTTCCTGTCGGCACTGTCGAAGATACCGGCCCGCTCGGGATCAAGATGGGTCTTCCGATCCCGATTGGCATGCCGACCCTTGGTGGTACGCTCGCCACGCAGGGCGGTCTTGTCTTCATCGCCGGAACGCAGGATTACTATCTGCGTGCCTTCGACACCGCGACCGGCAAGGAAGTATGGAAAGCCCGCCTTCCCGTGGGCAGCCAGGGCGGCCCGATGAGCTACAAGTCGCCAAAGACCGGCAAGCAGTACATCGTTATTTCGGCTGGCGGCGCGCGCCAGTCTCCCGACCGCGGCGATTACGTCATCGCTTACGCGCTGCCGGAATGATGACGACAAGATGCAATGAATGACGATCGGACCCGGGAGCAATCCCGGGTTCGTGTGTTTTGGAGAGCAGAATACCGCCGGAACCGCTCACTTTGGAGGGCGTTAGGGGCCCCGCGTCGGGCAGTAACCATTTCGATCAACAGACTATTGACGGGTTGAGCTGATAAGTTTCGTATTCGCCCAAGAACGGTCATAGCGATGTTGGGAAATATCTATATGGTCGGCGCAGGCATTTTTAGCTTGGAAAGGTTTTATTTGTGAAGGAACTATCTCGAAAGATCACCCCAGTACTTCTGGCAGGCGGCGCTGGATCTAGACTTTGGCCAGTATCACGGGATCAGTTGCCCAAACAGTTCCAGCCTCTTGTCGGAGAGCTTTCGACATATCAGCAGACCTTAAAGCGCGTCAGCGACAAAAGCCTCTATGCGGAACCGCTGGTGATCACCAACGAGGATTTTCGCTTCTTCGCAAGACGACAGGCCGAAGAGATCGATCTGCCAGCAACCGTCGTTCTGGAACCGGCGCGCCGTGACAGCGCTGCCGCCATGGCTGCCGCAGCATTGCTGGCGGATCGGCGCGAGAAAGGGTCGCTCGTTTTGGCGCTCGCGGCAGACCATGTGGTGCTGGACAGTGATCTTTTCGCCGATGCCGTGAGGCTGGGTGCGCAAGCGGCAGAGCAGGGCAACATCGTGGTCTTCGGCCTGACGCCCACCGAGCCGCGTACGTCCTATGGCTACATCAATCCTGGCGAAGCTATCAACGGAAATCCGGACCTTTGCGTTGTCGAAGCGTTCGTCGAAAAGCCGGATGAGGCGCGTGCTGTCAGCTACGTTGAGAAGGGCTATCTCTGGAATTCCGGCAACTTCCTGTTTCGCTCCGACATCATGATCGAAGAGTTGAGGAGCCATGCTCCAGAGATCCTGGCCGCAGTTCAGGCGGCCGTGGAGAACCAGGAAGTCGATCTCGGTTTCGTTCGCCTGCACAAGGAAAGCTTTGAGTCCTCGCCGAAGAACTCGATCGACTATGCTGTCATCGAGAACACCAAACGCATGGCCGTCGTGCGGGGGCATTTCCGTTGGTCCGATATTGGTAGCTGGGATGCCATTTGGGAGATTGCCGACAAGCATGGCGCTGACAATGCGATCGAGGGGCAAGGGATCATTATCGATTCCGAAGGTTGCCTCGTGCATTCCAACGGCCTGTTGACGACTGTCGTCGGCGCCAAGGATCTCGTCGTCGTTGCCACGAAGGATGCGGTTCTTGTCACGCCGAAGAATCGTGTTCAGGACGTCAAGGGCCTGGTGGAAACTCTGAAAAGTGGCGATCATTCCTTGAAAACGGAGCGGCACAAGCGCGCCTACCGTCCATGGGGTCATATCGAGCAGACGGATTCCGGGCACCGCTATCGTGTCAGCCACGTCAAGGTCGAGCCGGGCCACCGGATCTCGCTGCAGCAACACTATCACCGTTCAGAGCATTGGATCGTCGTTCGCGGCACCGCGACGGTCACGATTGAAGACCAGACCCGCCTTCTGACGGAAAACGAGTCGGTCTATATCCCGATCGGCAAGCCGCATCGCCTGGCAAATGAGGGCCAGATCCCGCTGGAACTGATCGAAATCCAGACCGGCTCCTATCTTGGCGAAGACGATATCGTCCGCCTGCACGACGACTACAAGCGCGAGTAGAGGATTAAGGCATCGGCGTCCCGGAACGTGGACCGGATCAGGCTGCGGAAGACAGCCTGACAGTTCCCTGTGCCGGCAGAAGTCTCAGCACTTCATCGGCATAGGCCATGCTGTTTTGAAGCGCCTTGTCGAGGTTGCTGACCTGTGACGGGTTCATCATGTGGAGATAGCCGCGGAACTCGAACATGTCGCGGAAGGCGGCACGTTCGATGATCGGCGTGTTGAGGACGTTGACGTCGCGCTTGGCCAGAAGCGCCTTTGCTGCCAGCAACGCGCGCGTGGTCACCATGGAATTCACGCGTGACAAAAGCACCGAGTGCGGGATCTTGATGCCTGCGCGATCGTCGAGATAGCGCAGCAGTTCCAGCACCTGTGCTGCGCCCTGCGCATCCATCGTGCTGCCCTGGACCGGAATGATGACGTGATTGGAGAGGCCAACTGCCGTCGCCAGAAGCGGGGACTGGGCGCCCGGCAGATCGACGATCACATGGTCGAACTTCTTGCGGTTGTCGAGCACATGCTGTTGCAGCGTGGTTATCGAAACATAGGTGATGACCGTAAGGTCAATGCGGTGGTCGGCATTATCGCGCCACTTCGAGAGCCAGCGCTGCGGGTCGGTGTCGATCACGCAGACGCGCAAGCCCCGCCGCGCAAGCTCCGATGCCAAGAGAAGAACTGCGGTTGTCTTGCCTGCACCGCCCTTGGTGTTTGCGAACGTGATGACTGCCATGATGAACCCGAGCGTAAAAAGAGGGAGGCGGCGATCATCGCGCAGGAAACCGCACCCATCTCATGGTGCGGTTCGATCATTCAACAATATGGTTAACAGCGTCTGAAGAGAAAGTGCGAGAAGTCAGCGTCTGTGGTCTTCCGCCATGATTTCACGGGCGATCTGATCGAGCGGAACGATCTTGTCGACGCCGCCATGCGCAATCGCTTCCTTGGGCATGCCAAAGACGATGCAGGAGGCTTCATCCTGCGCAATCGTGTAGGCTCCGGCCTGATGCATTTCCAGCATCCCGCGCGCGCCATCGTCCCCCATGCCCGTCATGATCACGCCCATGGCGTTAGACCCGGCGGAGCGGGCGGCGGAGCGGAATAGAACATCGACCGACGGCCGGTGCCGGGAGACGAGCGGGCCGTTTCTGACCGACACATGGTAGCGCGCGCCCTGGCGCTCCAGAAGCATGTGCTTGTCGCCCGGTGCGATCAGCACGTGGCCGCGCAAAACCGGATCGCCATCTTCCGCTTCCTTGATCTCGACTTCGCAAAGACCATTCAGGCGCTTGGCGAATGCCGCTGTGAACTTTTCCGGCATATGCTGGACGATGACCATGCCCGGTGAGTTTGCCGGCAGTCTCTCCAGCATTTCGCGCAAAGCTTCTGTACCGCCTGTGGAGGCGCCGACACAGATCACCATTTCGGTGGTGCGCGCCATCGCCTTGCCGGACGGCGGCGGCAGCACGGCATCTGCCGTCAACTTGGCCTGGGTGCCAAGCGAGCTCGACCCGCGAGGCTGGGCGCGCACGCTCTTGACGCGCGCATGTGCCGCACTCTTGACGACTTCGCAGATGCGCAAGGCGGATTCTGCCAGATGATCGGCAGCGCCGATGCGCGGCTTGAGAATGACGTCGACGGCACCGGCTTCCAGCGCCTGAATCAGCGTTTCGGAGCCTGCTTCGGTCAAGGAGGAGCACATGACGACCGGGATCGGGTGCTGCGACATGATCTTCCGCAGAAAGGTTATGCCGTCCATGCGCGGCATTTCGACATCGAGCGTGATGACGTCGGGCAGGTCTTCCTGGATCCTCTTCGCCGCCATGAACGGATCAGACGCTGCCCCAATGACCTCGATCGCAGGATCTGCCTCTAGCACCGCGGTCAGCGTCTGTCTCACGCTGGCAGAGTCATCAACAATGAGGACGCGTACTTTTTTGACCATGATAACCTACTGCTTGAGGAAAACCGTGTTGGCGACCTGCTTGACCGGCAGATTGATGCCGGTGACAGATTCCGAATGCCCGATCATCAGGTAACCGCCCGGCGCCAGGCACTTGCAAAGCTCGGTCAGCACGTGGGTCTGCGTCTTCTTGTCGAAGTAGATCAGCACGTTGCGGCAGAAGATGACATGGACCGGCGCGCCGATCTCATAGGACGGGTTCATAAGGTTCATGCGGGCGAAGCCGACCTTGGTGCGCAGCTTCGGCGAGATCCTGACGTCGCTGCGATGTTTGTCGCGTGCCTGCATCACGTATTTGCGCTGCAAGGCGGAGGGTACAGGCTCCAGAAGGTCACGATTGTAAATGCCGGAATGCGCCTTCTTCAAAACGTCTGTCGAGAGGTCCGTCGCGAGAATGCTGAAATCGGAGATCACACCCCTCTCCACGGCTTCCGCCATGACCATCGCCATCGTGTAGGGTTCAGCACCCGTCGAACATGCGGAGCTCCACGTCCGGGGCTGTCTGATCCCCTGCTTGGCGAGCGTAGGAAGAGCGGTTTTTTCGAGGAAATCAAAATGGTTCGGTTCGCGGAAGAAGTCCGTTTTGTTCGTCGTCACCACGTCGATGAGATAGATGACCTCGTCTTTCAGACCGTCCTGGCGGAACAGGTATTCGCAGTAGTCGCCAAAGGATCGAAAGCCTGTTGCGCGCAAGCGCTTGCGCAGACGGCCTTCCAGCATCGAACGCTTGGCGTCCGTCATCTTGATCCCGCAATAATCATAAATGAAACTGGATAGCTGGCGGAAATCGCGGGTGCTCAGACTATCTTCGAAGTTGACGCTAACAGCGGTACTCAATGACTCGTCCTTTCAGGCTGCGCGCATCGGGCCGTTGTCGACCTTGGCAAGCTCACCGGCGTCGCCAGAGAAAAGCTTTGCGAGATCGATGATGACGACGAAATCGCTTTCGCGGCGAACGACACCGGCGATGTAGCTGGAGTTCCAGCGAATGCCGATGTCTGGTGCGGTCTCGATCTGGTCCTGCCTGAAAGGCGCGACTTCAAAAACCTTGTCGGCAACGAGACCAAGCGCCAGCACCTTGTCGACGAAAGGAATGTCGAGCACCAGAATGCGCGTGTGCGAGGTCTTAACGGTCTTGGTCATGCCAAGGCGCAGGCGAAGGTCGATGACCGGAACGCCCTGTCCGCGCACATCCCTCAGGCCGAGCAGGTAATCAGGGCCGTGGGGGATCTTGAAGGCTTCTTCGTGGTCGAGGATTTCACGAACAACGTCCACAGGAACCGCGAAAACTTCCTCGCCAAGGCTGAACGTCACGTATTGCATGGTAGATGTAGGGCTCGCCATTTGCGTCTTCTCCAGAAGTCTTGGTCGACATTGCCGATTGAGCGGTTGTTACGTCAGGTCAGGGGAGGCGGGCCTGGGGCCCACATCCATAGTGTTCGTTAGCCAGCATGGCGGAAATCGCCGTCGTTCTCATCCGGGCCGCCCATGGACATGTCCAAGGCAAAACCCTTGGCACGCGCTTGTTGGGCATGGACCGCACTCGTCGGGGCAGGGCGACGGCCTGGCGTTGCGGGTTTTCCAGCACTTCGTAGTGCTGTCACCGGCGATGCTTGATGGAGAGGCGTTGGACGAACCGCAGGTGCATCGGCGCGTTCGACCTTGAAGAAGGCGATGCTCGCCTGAAGCTCTTCGGCTTGCGCAGCCAGTTCTTCGGACGTGGCAGAGACTTCTTCGGAAGCACCTGAGTTCTGCTGCGTCACCTTGTCGAGCTGCTGGATTGCTTCGTTGATCTGACTTGCTCCGATATCCTGTTCGCGGCATGCGGCAGAGATCTCCGAAACCAGTTCCGCGGTCTTGCGAATATCTGGAACCAGACGGTTCAGCATTTCGCCGGCTTCGGTCGCGACCTGAACCGTCTCGCCGGAGAGCGAGGAGATTTCAGCGGCTGCCGCCTGGCTGCGTTCTGCCAGCTTGCGCACTTCGGAGGCGACGACGGCGAAGCCCTTGCCATGCTCACCGGCTCGCGCGGCTTCAACAGCGGCATTCAGTGCCAGAAGGTCGGTCTGACGTGCGATTTCCTGAACGATGGAAATCTTCTGCGCAATCGTGCGCATGGCGACGACAGCACGGCCGACGGCTTCACCGCTTGCCTCTGCATCCTTGGAGGACTGGCGAGCGATCTTCTCGGTCTGGGCCGCGTTGTCCGCGTTCTGCTTGATGTTGGCGGCCATCTCTTCCATCGAAGCGGAGGCTTCTTCGGCAGAGGATGCCTGTTCGGTTGC
>NZ_JBQEPP010000005.1:0-534150 GCF_052045735.1 Agrobacterium sp. 22117
ACTTTCTGTATTAGCGATTTCCTTCGTGTTTTCTATTTGTTTTGTCTGTTGGAAGATGCTTCCGATATAGCTTCCGAACACGGAGGCTGCTTTGGTGCCTGCGGCCGCCGACAACGCAGAGTTCCCGAGGGATTGTGTTTCGCTCATCTGGACGATGCCACTCGTTGTGGTCGGCGCGTTTGCGGGCTTGGTTCCGCCCAGTAGTCCGAGGAAACCGCCGATAACAATTGGTACAGCCCAGAAGATATGTCCGTTTGGGTCAGATTGATTGACTGGATCGTTTCCGGCGTAGGCGTATCGGTTTGTTCCTACGCCTTCCTGTGTTGGATCCCAGTCGTCAGGCGAGATGAAACGGGCATTGGCCCCTTGAGCGAAGGGAACGACGAGGAGGCAGGCGATGAGCAAGATGCTCTGAAGCCTGATCAGCATGCTTTTGAAGCCTGAATGCTGTTGCATGGAGGGTTTCCGCTGTGAGGAATGACAGTGAGGGCGAAGCTGCGGAGCCGATGCGCGCTCCGCAGCAATGATCGCTAGTGGTGGGCAGGGAGGTTCGTGCTCTGCGGGAGGTTTATCTGCAGCCCCTGAAGATCGATCGGGTCGATGTCCTCGTCATGGATATTGGGGCCAGCCTCTTCATCAGGCGGAATGAACCGGCCAAAGGTTGGATCGTAGTACCTTGCATTGAGGTACATGAGGCCGGTTTCGGCATCGAAGCGCTCGCCGATGTAGCCCTTTTTGGTCTGCATGTTCTGGTTGGTCGCCTCACCGTAGGCCGCGTACCCCGTCTGTTCGGTGATCCCGCCGGACTGGCCGGTAACCAGGCGCACCGACTGGAGATGGTCGCGATGCAGATAGCTCGGCGTGGTAGCATTGGTCGCCGTCGTCGAGATTTTGACATCGGGGTGCGGATACCGGACATAGACCTCCGACCCTGGCGTGGTCCGGTCGATCTCGATGTTGGCATTCACGTAGAGCGTTTTACTGGAGGGCGATGCCTTGATTGCCCGTGATCCGTCAGGACCGTAGGCAAAGGTGGCAGTCGATGTTCCTTCGGTTACGCTTGCCAGCAGGTTCGAGCGGTCCCAGGTCAATGTACGTGTGCCGTCGGATGTCATGTTGCCATTGGCATCGTAGGCTATGGTTTTTGCGCCGATCTGGGTCGCTGCATGGGGCCTGCTGGCTGTACCGCTCGGATATTGATAGACGCCACTTACGCGGCTACGGCTCAAGAGGTTGCCGGAGGGTGAGTAAGTGTAGGTCTCGCTTAGAGCACTATTGCCAGCATTGACGGCCTGTGTCAGTTGCCCGAGGTCATCGTAAGTGTAGGTCCAGTTCTCCGATGGCGTCAGACCGGTGATTGTCTTGATGCGCCCCAGCTTGTCACGGGTGTACTGGTTGTCCATGAGCACAGTGGTGCCCTTCTTTGTGACGACCCGGGTCATCCAGCGCCGGGTTGGCGAATAGGTGAACTCTGTCGTCACGCCATTGGCGTAGGCAATCGATTTGGTCTGGCCATCCGCTTCGTAAGTAGCCGCAGTGACATGACCAGGTATGGCAAGCAGTTCATTGGCGGCGTTATAGGACCAGGGAGCTGCTGAGGTGCCTACATCGAGAGGGGCCGGTGTGTAGCTGATCGCAAGTGTCAGATCGGGCTTTCCCTTTCTCTCGGTCATCGTATGGGTGATACCATCGATTATCGAGGTGGTGGTCAGGATGGTCCCGTTGCCCGTCTGGCTCATGCTGTAATGGTGGGTCGCAGTTCCGTTCACCGCCCGTGTCAGCAACCCGACATTATGGAAGGGTGCCGCACCGATGCCACTGGCGGCGGTGTCGTAGGTGTTGGTCACCGTGGTCGTGGCCGTCGTTTCTCCTGCTCCCTTGACCGACTTCGTCCTCAGCCGCCCGATTTGGTCGTAGGCAAGTGTCGTCACCGCACCACGTGCGTCCGTCTGGCCGGTCAGGCGCTTGGCATTGTCGTAACGATAGGACCAGCTTCCAAGATCCGGATCCTTTGCGGTCAGGCGGTTGTCGACAAGATCGTAGGTGTAGGTCCAGGTCGCGCCGCCATGATCTTTGACCTGCCGAAGACGGCCCTTCATATCGTAGCGTCTGGTCTCGGCCACCCATGATCCCGACAGCTGTGACGCCTTCAGGATGATGTTGTCGTTCTTGTCCTTGACGGTGCGATGCAGCTTGCCTTCCTCGTCCGTCATGCGGATATCGACAACCGGCACGCTGGTTGTGTTCGCAAGGCTTTGCGGCTGCAGCAGATAGGAGTAGGTCCGTTGAGAGCCATCCGGATTGACCGTCTTTACCACCCGGTTTTGCCAGTCGTAGGAGTTGACCGTCCATTGCGCGGCTTCATTGGCATAACGGGTAAACGCTGTCTGCGCCTTGTTGCCACGTGCATCGTAGGTGGTATCGGTAATGCGGGTCTGCCCACTGGCAGTCTCACCTGAGGTCTCCACTCGCCATGTCCGGCCGAGACCATCGTAATAGCTGCGGTCAAACACCGTTCCCGAACCAGTCGCCGTTGCCTTATAGGTGACGACAGCCTGGGTTTGAGGATTGCCTTCGTTCTCGTAGCGGGTGTTGACGTAGCCACCCGTGCCCGAGTTCGTCTCGCCATAGGGCCGGCAAAAGGCATCATATGTGTAGGTATGGGTTATGCCGTTCCAGTCGACCTTGGCCGCAGGCTTGCCGCACACGAAGTTGGGGGTGAAGGTCGTAACGAAACGCGTATCGGCCGACAGGCTACCATTGGCAAAATACTTCGGCGCCCGTTCCTTGATCACGTGCAACTTGTATGTCGCATCATAATCCCACTCCGTCCGGTTACCTGCTCCATCCACATGCGACAACTTGTTGCCATTGGTGTCGTAGGTGAAGCTCTCCACATAAGAGCTGACGGGCTCCACCTGTTTGTAGAAGCGCCTCATCGTCAGATTACCCTTCGTGGGCGCTGTCGTCTCGCTCGTTGCACCGTCGTAATAGAAAGCGGTCTGCTCTTCAAAAACATCACTATCGGTGCTGAAGACGCCATTGGTCAGGGAGCGCGCGCTGCTCACACTGGGGAGCGATACGATATAGTCCGCCGTGTTGGGAACATACGACGTGACCAACCATGTCTCGTCACCTGTGATATCCTTGCGGCCGAAGTCGCGCGCCTGCGTGACATTTCCATAGGCATCGAACTCATTCTCTCGACGCAGGACGATCGACGAGCCACCCTCCGACAACGTCGTCTCCGTCGCTGTGTTCAACGCGGTGTAAGGTGCAGTCGTATTCTCGATGGCATAGGTGCTGACAACCGTCTTGCGCGCCACGCCCGCACCATCACGATACTCGATCTGCAACGGCTTGCCGATGGCTGCGTAAGCCTGGCTGAACGTGATGTCTATGCTCGGGCAAGCCGTCTCGCCAGACGCGCAGGGCAGCTTTGCCGTCAGGCCGGCAAAGCCCAGGAACTTGCGCTCCTTGTAATCATAACGACCGCCACGATAGCTGTACTCCGTGCGCGACACGCCACCCCGACCGTCCTTCTCCACGATCGCCGAAACCGTCTGCGTCACAAACGGCATCCGCGTCCCAGCCGTCAGACCCCACTCACTCGACGGCTTGTACTCAACCTCAACAACGCCACCCTCAGGATACGTAACCGACGTCAGCAAATCAGGAATGGGGCCAGTCGAATACCAAACCTCGCCGGAGGGATATTCGAAGAAAGTAGTATGACTTTCTCGTGCATGGAAAATATCAACCTTCCCATCACCGTTAAGGTCCGCAAAGGAGTAAGGAGAGAGTGCCTGTAGCAGTTTGCGCTCCCACACGCCGCCACCGCGACTCAGGAAAACTTCCATCGGTGGCAGTGCAGAACTAGTTACAGGTACGGAAACAACGATATCTAAGCGACCATCGCTATCGATATCGACCGCTTGGACTTTGTGTCTACAGCTTCCTGTCGGTTGTGGCGTTGTGCCATACCAAGGATCCATCACAGTGCGGCATTGCATCTGTGGCACCAAGGTCGTTGGACCCTGCAGAGCCGATCCAGACGATAGTTCAACCTGAATTGGAGGAACGGTAAAGCTCAGCGGAATCCCTATAAAATTTCGGTAGGTCGCCAACTCCGAAGCGCCATCTCCGTTGAAATCACCTGAAGCAAATGCCGACGTTTTCCCTTCAACTTCTGGATAAATTGCTGAAAATAACTGAGAGAACGCGGCATCCTTAACGGTATACTGCGTCAAAGCACGTGTAGCGTAGTTGGTAACCGCAGCTGGGTCCGGTCGGCCATCACCGTTGATGTCGTGAGGGGGCAGGGGCTGAAGGTAGCCAGCATAATACACTGATGTAGCGAGCGGCGTCCCGGAAAACGCGCCGTTTTCATAAGAGTAGAGCAACTGATTTTGAAGAGAATATATTTCCGATTTTCCCGTTAAGTGAAATTCCGACACCAAGAGGCCCGCGCCAGCCGGCATGTCGGAGTGCCTCACATTTGGGATAAGATGTCTATCAAAACGCACCTCGGAAAGAGTTTGATCATATCTTGTCAAGTAAATCGTCAGATCCGCTTTGTACAATCTATAGATGTCGGACAGCCCATCGCCATCGAAGTCCGCGATCGAAAATCCAAGGGTAGGCGAAGGAGGCGCAGACGGGTTGCTTGTCATGGGAGAACCACATGGATAGGCACCGTTCGGTTCACCATGGACTATTGAAGGTTGGGAGAACCCGGAAGGTGTCGATAACTGGATACCTATTTTACAAGGATTGAAAGGAGTGACAGTCAGAACGTCTTGGCGGCCATCACCATTGAAATCTCCAGCAAGATCGAAAGGGCGCTTATAGATATCGGACACAGGAGGATGAATAACTTGTAGTCCTTTAGCGAACTCTACTTGCGAGTCAGAGTACGAGAACCTTGTTGGCGGCTGCGCACTTGCGCCGAGAATTCCGTCTTCGGTGACCGTCCAGTCATTGCCTAAGTGCTGCACCTGTTCAAGTCGCTGGAGGCCGGTCGACGGGCTTGTCGCTTGTGTAAGAACATACGCCCCGACCTGCTTACCTCCAAAACGCACCTCGATCCGTTTTAATTGTCGTTCCAGTTTGGCAAGACCGCGGCCCGTCGCTTTGGTCTGGTAACCTGGGTGCGCTGTTGAGACAAACTTAATCTCAGCTTCACTGTAGGTGATTGTGTCGGGGTAGCAGACTGGCAATGTCTGGCAGTTGTAATTGTAGTTTACCACGTTGCCGTGTGTGTCGATGCGATGCGCAAGCAGCCAGCGATAGCCGTCACGTATTAGGGAAGGATTGGTGTCGCCGGCATCAACGACCGTGCCCCAGTTGGAGACCGGTTTGAAGACCGAGCGGACACCTTCTTTGCTCCATGCCGTCCAAATGTTGTTTTCAAACTTTATGCGTTGGTAGCTCTCCGACTTAGTTACGTGTGTTCCACCCGCCGAACAAGAGGGAGAGGAGACGCCCGTGGCACAGGGAATCATATCTTGGCCCCCGAGTTGGTAGACGTCGCTAGCGTCAAAGTTCGGCGTTCCGTTAACCGGAGCCGTTCGAACAATATCAGGCACACCATCAAGGTCCCAGCCGACACCGACCCAGCCAGCGCGTAAACCGCCCGCTCCAAGACCTCCGCCGGATGAATACTGCAATGTCAACTTTGGCTCCAAGCCACGAAACGCGGGCAAATGGATTTCGACAGCCTCGGACAGCATCCCGCTCCCTAAGCTCTCGGGAGTGCGCGGCTTGTAATCGGCGGCAACTGTTAGTGGATTCTTCCACCCTAAGCTAGGATCGATTCCCGACCCAGAGCTAGCTGCAGCTACCGCTTTTGTCTGGGTGGCAGTCTTCGCCGCGCTTGGTTGTTTCTCTACATCAAGCTGCTCCTGGGTTCCGCCAAGATCAGTCTTTTGTTCCTCAAGGCTTTGAAAACGTCCACTTGTAGAGTTAGCCCGATCGACGTCACGGGCATCCGTGGAAACATTGCGTGATGGATGCGAAGAAGTTGACAAAACAGTGGTGCTCGCACCACTACTGTCGACGACGGCGGTTGGAGCGGCGTTGGCCGTTCGTCCCAACGCGCTAGATGTGCCAAATTCAACGTGCGAGCTTACATTGTTTTCCGCTGCATAAGCGCTGATGTTGAAAACCCCGCCACGACTTGCGTCGTAGATTTCAGGAATCAAAAGCCCAAGCGGGACCGTGGCAGCTAAAGCCGCTAACCCCAGAGAAATGTTTCGCATCAAACCCTCTCGCGAATCAAGAAAACAATGGAACTGACTCGATATTCATGATCATCAGGCTCAACTTTTTGCAAGGCGAGATAGGGAATTTCTACAATTTTTAGCTGAATTCTTCCAGCCGCGTCATTCGTTAAGCTGCTCGAAAGAATCGTGGCTGGAGACATGCTTACGAGTATAACATGCAGGGGAATAGACAAATGCGTCAGCGTCGAGGTCTTAATGACATTGGTTAACTTGAGGTAGCCCGCGGACTCGTGAAGCACCGTAGAACAGACAGGAGCATCTGCGGAACTCCTGTAATCCTGCCAATTGAGACGTTTAAGACGGTGGCAATCGCGAGGTTTCGTAGCGGGGCGAGCTATAAGCTTTTCAGTGCAATCAGACTGTCGACCGCAGCTCGTCGTCTCATCGCAACTTCGCAACGTATAGAGAATACAACTCAGATTGACGACATTGCCAAGGGCCTCTTGCCGCCTTGATGAGATCAGAACCTTCGACGTGCCAATTCTTCAGGGCGTACTGGCGTCTCATCATATTGATCTCGTTTCACTTTTATCGTGCCCGAGCGCGTGGTGTAGCTTTGCGTCATAGCCATCGCTCTTTGCGGTAGAGTCGGTGCTTATGACCAACCTGAAGGATATTACCGATGGCTATGAAGCCCAGGCGCGCTGTTACACGATCGGGTCCGCAACTGGCAAAAGAGCCACCATCCGATCAAAGTCTCGAAGAAAACAGAAAATTCGTATTTGCCAGTATATTCAGGAGAGATCCAACGGGGGAAAAAAATGGTAGACTTGGCAGACGAACTACGAGCGGTGCTTAAAGATCTTAAGGGGGTAAAACCGCGACCCCGGTAACCATAAGAACATTCCTCTCCTGGTTTGGAATGCAACGCCGGACTGCATCCAATGTTGAATACATTAATTCTCAGCTCAAGGCAGCTGGTGTTCGTACCGTTCCAAACTATCTGGATATCTGGGTAGACACGCCTATTACTTTTGAGCTGACCGCTAAGCGCAGAGGCGATGGGCCTGACAGCACAGCGCCAGCACCAGCTGTCGAGAATTCCACGGAAATAACATTCACCGATAGCAAATCGGCTGACGATCCATCCTTTCGAATCGGTAAAATTGAATCTGCCAACCGCGCCCCGATGAGTGTCCGGCCAACCGCGAGTTTACAGGAGGCCATCACCTTGATGCTCGCTCGAAATTTCTCGCAATTACCAGTGATGACAACAGACCGAGAGGTCAAAGGGGTGATTAGCTGGGAATCTATCGGAGCGCGCAACATCACTAAGACGGAGGTACCCAAGCTCAGCATTTTATGGACGACGCGCAAGAAATTTCAGCATCAGCATCGCTGTTTGCAGGCATAAAGATTATATTAGATCATAATTATGTTTTGATACGCGCGTCGGACAAACGCATCGCAGGAATTGTCACATCAACAGATATCACTCACCAATTCGAAGAAACTAGCACGCCATTCTTGCTACTCGCAGAAATAGAAAACCATCTGAGTGCTTTGATTTCGAAGAAACTCACGGTGAACGATATCAAGAAAGCATGTAGCGATGAATTTCTTCTCAAATACTTCAAGAACGTCGCGGACGTCACCTTCGGTAATTACATCCGTATTCTTGAGAATGACGATAACTGGGCGAAACTCGGGCTTCAGCTCGATCGCGCAAATTTTTGTAGAGAACTGATTGAGGTTAATTCTATAAGAAATGACGTTATGCATTTCGATCCAGATCCCTTGACCTCTGAAAACCTTTCCACACTTAGGAATGTTGCGAAGATGCTTGATCTTATAAGGAGCTTCGGGGGCTTTTGATGGAAACATCAATTTGGTCAGTGCCAAACAAATTGTCTCCCCACTTGACAGGTCTGCACAACCCACATCAGTTGCCTAAGTCCCCGGTCTTCCCAATAGACAGACAGACTAGGTGCCTGAGCGATGGCGTGACCGGCGCTATGAGCGAGCCGACTTCGTTCGGCGTAAAGGCGGCTTGCACGTCGTCATCTACACGGATTCGATTTTATCCAAGAGCTTCCTACTTGCGGGCATATCTCATTGACGTGACAGGGATTGATGCTGAAACCGAAACGGAGACGCCACCCATCCAATGCCCCGGTTAGCCTCATTTCCAAAGCCACTATTTTTGTGCCGACAGGTTGGTCAGTTGGCCCCGCCCACGCCTGCGACTACCAACCTGTGGGAGTATTCGTAATGGAGTGTTAGGAACCGTTTTGCTACAACGCTAGCCTGTGAGCTAACACGAATTGGAAAGATACTTTGTATGCGCGGTAAGCATAAAAGGTTTGTCGCTGCAAAGGAAATAAAGCGACCCTTGCCGAAGCTGACAATCCCGACCGATGTGCAAACTTTCGAGGATTACTTTGCACGGCTACAAATCCTGCAAAGCCGCTCCGATACCCATATCTACTTCGACACGTCGTTTCTTGTCTGGTTAACGGGCGTATCCAGTGACGGCCGCGCAGAGCTACTCTCATGGCTGCACGCATTAGGGCGAAGCCGCATTCACATTCCTGTCTGGGCGGCTCATGAGTATTTCCGCCACCATGTCACAGGATTGATCTCCAACCAGCTGCAAGAGGTAGCGGGTAATCTTCGCACCGCTGCTAATGATTCCTATGCCGCTTTGCGGCCGTACCTGGATACCCCGGTAAGAGGAGAGCACCGGTCACTGGCGGAAATTCATACAAATGTCCGAAAAACACTGATCGACGTCAAACGGCTGGCCGGATTTGCATCCAAATGGAGCACTGAGCACTATCAGTCTCATGTGAACGACGTCTTTAAGATGATAAACGATTACGGCGTACAAAGCGGCTCTGTATTCGACAATCTGCATGACATCGAGATTCTGGAAAAAAGCCGTTATACCGGGAGAATTCCCCCTGGCTTCAAGGATAAAAAAAAGAAAGAGCGCGACGGTGTCGGCTCAAACAGCTTTGGTGACCTCGAGTTTTGGAGAGAGATCCTGCGACATTCGAAAGATGTCCGCGCAAAATCCGTGATCATCCTCAGCAACGACCGCAAAAATGATTGGTTGATGGGTGCCCAGCCCGCGCCTACGATTGACCGCGAGGATGAAGTCATTGCAGCGAAGAGAAGTTGGAATCCCATCCCTCGCGCTCATCCTATGCTTTTATTCGAAGCGCACGCGTCCGCCGGCGTGGAAGAGCTTGTTCTGACCGATACCGTATATCTTGCCACATACTTCAAGAAGGCAGGAATTCCTTGCCAGTCTTTCTTCAATGCTGCGGTCGACGTTGAACTGCCCGAGCCCTCGGAGTTTGACAAAGACGTTCGCAAGGGTCTTAAAGCAACCGCCGCGATGGTCGGAAGCGAGCCCCGCGGAAAGAGCGATGACATCCGTGCAGGAACGCTATTCAAAGACGGCCCTAATGTCCTGGTTGCTCCGCTTAAGTTGAACCTTGCCTTCACCACCAGCGGAAAGCTGGAGCATCCCCCTGGAAACGCATTGGTCAAGGCAGTTCTGGACGAAAATACTGAAGCAAGAGGCATAATCAATTTCCTGCAGCTGGAGCTGTTCAAGGCTGCAGACACCGGCACCTTGGTTTGGCTGGCGCGAGCCTTGGTTTCAAGAAGCCAAGCGGGCGATTCTCTTGCCGTCGCTCACTGCTCCGACCTCCTCGGGATGATAGACGAGCTACCGAGCGGGACCGCGACATGCCTTTACCTCGGCTTTCTAGCCGGAGCGTATTTCGATGGCGATGATTTACGCGCGCCACCGTCCGCTCCCATCTTTCAATCCCTTCTGAGTCTTCAAGACCGACCGTTCGCTGCGCAGCCAATTGCCGTCATAACAGGAAGATTTCGCAAACTCCACAAAAAGCCCTTGTACTCACCAGACCCTGCAATGCCTGCGCTCCCTGTAACGGTGCAACTGAAAGACGTGTCTGGCGGCAGGTCGTCTATCTTTGGACTACAGATCGGCGGCCTTGGAGTACTGGACGCAACGCAGTCGGAGGAAGAACTCACTTTGTCCCATTTACTGGACGGACAGGCCAGCGCTACCGTGAGAAGCATCGCCGAGAGAGCGAGCCAGCTGTTAGGATTTCCAGTGGCGCAATTACTAAACACCGCAGAGCTTGACCGCGTGGTCGAGTTCAGCCCGACAATAGGCCTGATAGCGCCGTCGGAAACCGTACTCTTGATCGATGAGTGAGATTATGACCGAAACTTCAGAAATCGGAACCGAGATCCCCAAAAAGGCTGATCCTTATTTCGGTGGCTTCATCCTCGAAACACTCACCATCGGAATGTACGGGGATTCAAAGAGCGCAATTCGAGAATATTTGCAAAACAGCTTCGATTCGCTGCTGCTGGCGATCGAGAAAAAAATTACGCAGGTAAGCGAGGCTCGCATCGACATCACCATGTCTGACTCGATGCTCGTTATACGCGACAATGGGATGGGGCTTGGTTCCGCTAGGGCGGTGTCAGTGCTGACCTCGGTTGGCGCATCGCTGAAGGATTTCCGGTCCCAAGCCGGGTTCCGTGGCATCGGAAGGCTTGCAGGCATCGTCTTCTGCACCAACCTCAAGTTCGTCACGAAGGCTCAAGGCGAAACTGTTCAGACAACGGTGACGTTCAATGCGAAGCAACTCAGGCAACAAATGTCGCCGTCGCACGGGGCAAAGTACACCCTTACGGAGCTGTTGGAAAAGAACATCAACGCCAGCCAGAGCGACGGCCACAAGGCAGACGAACACTTTTTCGAAGTCAGGCTCGAGGGGCTGGTCAACCCACCGAAGGAGTGCCTGGATTCTTCGCTGATGTCGGACTTTGTCGGTCAGGTTGCACCGGTGGGTTACCGCGACGATTTTAGCTTTGCTGCGCAAATTCTAAAGGCTGGCGAGGAGCGCCGCTTCCCCTCAGCTTCGCAAAAGGATGCGACCAAGAAATCTCTGCTCGATCAAGTCCGAGTATTGATCAAGCGCGGCGACGAGGAGACCGACGTCCGCAAACCTTACCGAAACCAAGCAGCCGTCGGGAAAGACGATGTTCCGATTTATGACATCAAGATTTTTGATCCGCCTAGCCGTCGGTGGTGGGCCTGGATTGCTTTGAAGAAAGAGCCAGGCGTGTACAAAGACGACCGCGTCCGGGCGATGCGCGTGCGCATGCGAAACATCCAGATTGACGGCACCGAACTCATGGGAAAGCAATTCTCTTCCGTTGAAGGGGCTGCATCCTTTGGCAGATTCAATGACTGGTACGCGGGAGAAATTTTCGTGGACCCGACGTTTGTCATCCCGAACGCTCGTCGTGACGGCTTTGAGGAGGACGACAATTGGATAAAAATGCAGGGCGAGTTGGCCGACCTCTGCGCCGATTTGGGTCGGCAGGCCTATGACATTTCCAGGCGAGCACAGCTATCCATCCGAACCTTGGCGCGAAACACCAAAGAGATTGAAGAGAAAGGAAAGTCGATTGCGGCTGCCGGGACCGACACGGACAAGGTTATTGAGCTTTCGAACGCCGTGAATAAGCTGCAGCGCAAAGTTGGTCGGGCTCTACGACATGCTGATCTGGAAACCAGTTCACAGCTGCGCTCGCTCGAGAACAAACTTCTCGATGTCAAAACCCGTGCCGTGCGAAATCTCGGCGTCTCTCAGCAAGTGGACCTCTCCGAAGTGCGGGAGCAAGCGCAGCTCGATATTATTTCCGAGCTAATGGCAGCTTTTCGAGAAAAGCTCGATCCGCCAACCTATTCAAAGGTTGCCAAAATTGCGTCCGAGCTGCTGGGCTCGGACGATTTCTAGAAAGGACCACCCGGTCGAGCTTAAAGTTGCTGTAGGATTTTGTCGACAAGCGACTTGGCCACGACGGTGTTGGTCGAGCATCGGTATACGAGGTCGCAGAAACGTTTAAAGATCGCGAGCTCCTGTTCATCGAGCTGGTGGAACTCAACCGGCGTACCCGCCTCTGCCGCTACAGTGCTTAATCTCGAACGCAGCTCACTGAGTTCAGCAGACTTTTCCACAACGTCCTCGTCATCGAGGACACCGCTGCTCAGCGTTTTTTCCGCACGCGCGATACCGTCGTTGGCGCGCGTCTCGTAGCGTGCACGCTCCTCATCGCTAATCGTACCCTGGGCAATAACGTCGGTTAGCTGATGGACGGACTGGAGTTGCAGCTCCACGTCTCTCAGCCATTTTCGTTTGATCGAGCTCGTGCGGCAAAGCCTTGAAATTTCGCGAGCAATCGGCGCAAGCTGATTGGTCAGGTTATGATAGTGGGCATTCTGCTCGAAATGGTCGCGCCGCCCGTTCGGAACTATTTTCCGATCGACGACGTGGATTTCACCGACAGCCCAAGCATTGAACCGAACTTCAGAAAACAGCTCTTCGAGAAGGTTATGTTCGCCAATCTGGACGTTTCCGGCACGCAGCCTCAACCCCTTTACCCCGACGCCATTTGGCAACGCGCCCTGATAGTCATGGTGGAGAACCCACACGATGGCCGCAAGCTCACCATCAATTGCCGAGATCTCACTGACGGACAGGCGATTGAATTGAATTGGAGGATGGTCGGCTGGCGTCAATACGTCGCGGTGTGGTCGGAATATTTGCCGCTCGCTCCCCTCTATCCAAATTTCCAAATCCCCAAGCCCAACCACCGGAGCAAGGATATCACGAATTTCAGAGCCGAATCGGAACTCGGGTGCGAATGGAACGGGAGCGACTTGGCCGAGATACTCATCGACAGCTGCAGGGCTCATCAACTTGTCACTTCGCAGCCGAACAACACCCCGCAATTCGACTTCGAAGAAGCGGTCCGGATAGTCAGCTTTCGGTTTCTTCCGTAAAGTCGCGACGGACCGTATCAGGCTTTGAATATCGCCATCACCCTCGCGTAGCGCCGCCTTTAGCCGCTTACAATCCCATGTCAGTTCAGCCACGCTATCGTCCGACGCCGTGCGTGAGCGAAAAACCAGCTCTTGCGCGTAGCCTAGTCCGGCGAGGCGTCCGACGCCTCTAAAGCCTCTGGCGTTTGTCCCACGTTTCCCGCTGGCGCCGAGCGCGACCATTTTTCGGGAAAATTCTTCGTTTGAAAGGCCCGATCCATTGTCACGGATGCGGATACTCCGCGTCATCGGATCGATGGTTATTAGAACTTTCCCAGCCTCCTCGGCGGAAATTAAGCCGCGGCTGCGGGCGTCGTCGATTGCGTCTGCGGAGTTTTGTACATACTCGCGGTAGATTGTCATCGGGTCGATGTACATAGCGCTGGAAACCAGTTCCAACACATCCCGCCCAATGGTTATTTCCTCTAAAGGTTCGCTCTGGCCATCAGCTTTCGCAGCAAGAATTGCCGAACGGTTCAATCGTGTGGTGGCTTCCGTCGTCATGCAACAGCCCTTTGCTTTGGTGCGAGCTCTGCAGTGATAGCGATGCTCTCTTCCTCATAGTCCAAGCCGGCGTCCTCCACGCGCTCGTCTTCGGCGAGCCCGAGGTCCGACATGGCTTCCAGTCGAACCAGTTCCTTCTGCGTCGCCCAAATGGTGGTCAGCTCATCCTTGGAGACTGGAATATAGAAGCGCAAAATCCGCCGGACTTTATCGTTGGCCGCAAAATCACTCAGCGTGACGAACTCGCGCGGATCGCGGGAGGACAACAGCTCCATCAGCTCTGCCCGCTCATAATTATCGAGAGAACTAAACTCGGCCTGAAATTCGTAGAGCTTATGATCCTGATCGTATCGCTCGTACCAGGTACGATTGAAGATGAAATCGTGCGGCATCATCAGGATGCGCGCATAGTCCTCGAACGTGTCGCCGAACGCGTGCTTGAAAAAGTCCGGCGCGCCACTGACGATACCGTGGGTTGCCTGCAACACGATCTGCATTGATCGCAGTTGATAGCGCGACCACTTCTCACCGATATGCCCACGATTGGGGCGATTTGTCGGCTGATAGCGCATCGGGAACGACCAGATACGAATGCCAAGCTCTTCGTTGAGGGTCACGTTCAAACGCATGCGCTCGAACAAATCCTCCGGACCGTCATGGAAATTGTACAGCATGTAGTTCGACAACTCTGTCAGTCCATATTCAGCGGCGTAGCGCACCGCCTGCTCGTAGGGTTTTTTCACGCCCAGATGATCGAACGCGATGCGAAGCGGCTTAAGGCAAATGGTCGACAGTTCGCGCAAATACATCGGATCTTTGCACAGGATCCGAGCATCAACGCCCTGATTGAAGTCGACCCGGCGCTGAACGGCAACCTTGGCGCCCGGTCTCATGAGCTTTGCTCCCGGAACGAATCCGAGGTCACGGATTTCAGCAATGATTTCCTTGAATCGCGCCGAAGCGACAACATTGTTGTCCATGAGGATAAGATCCTTTTTCGGACCGTAATGCTCGTCAATGGCACGCACCAGATCGGACAGCGACTCCGTATCACGTTGCATGCCTTCAAGCTTCGGCACACCACAGAAATGGCATTTGCGAATGCAGCCGCGCGACGTATAGGCAAAATATGCATCCCGTACCGGATAACGGTAGTCGATCTGAGAAAGGATATCATAATCCGGGACGAGATCCTCAATCGGCCGGCCGTTTGTATCACTGGAATAGAGTTCTTCCGCAAATTCGTCGAGCTGCAGAGAGACTGCCGGTGCGTCCGACAGCAGTCCCTTAATAAACCTAATGCCGTGCCAGCGGCGCTCGTCCAAGAACCGCTCGTGCATGAGAGATGCTGCGATTCCGCCGACAAAGACTTTATCGGCCTGGCCGTTTGCCACTTCCAGCGCGAAATCGATCGATTGAGAGATCTTGGGGTATTCGAAGGAAAATAGCGTGGTAACGTAAATGCGGTCCCAGGCCTCGTTCATGACCGAACGATCCTCACCCTTGATGAAACGCACGTTATCACGCTTTCCCCGGGGGCCGTGATATTGCGCAATCTTCATCAGTCCAAGCGGCGGGTATTTGTTCTTGTAGCCCGGCTCGATAAGCAGAATTTTCTTATTAGCCATTGCTGACAACTTTCAAATGAGAGCGCTTGCGGGTTTCGCGGATATATTCGACGGCCTCGTTGACCCCACCCTCGCCGCCAAGTCCTTTCAGGCGGCCGGTCGTTGACCAGTCGATATCATAGGCAAAGTCAGCGAGGCGATTGACGAAATAGCCACGGTCCAGCTTGGCCCCATCCTCGGCCTCGTTGTAAAGATCGGCAGCGATGTCCATTAATGCGTATACGCCAACACCCTTGGTCAGGATGTGCTTGCGCGGCGTGCTCCACTGGGCAGGAAGCACCTCGGCAACTGCACGCCAGAAGGACATGACGATCTGCGTGACGGTTTCCGGTGAGCGCGTCTTGAGCGACCGGGTCGAGTTGAGAAATCGCTTTATGGCCTTTTGCATCGTCCGAAGCGACGCACGCCGGGTCATCCCGGAAGTGCTCTCTCCGCCGAGATCAAGCTGTCGGCACCAAGGCGAATCCGGGTCATTGTTCAGATGAAGAGCGATAAAGATTTCCGGGCGATCTTTCGCCAGGTCTCCAGCCAGGTGTGCATCATGAAAGTCCAGGAGACTGTTGCTCAGGCCTTTTGCCTTGCTGTTGATGGTACTGAAGACTTCCATCTCTTCTTTGAGACTGAGCCCCACGTAACACATGAACGGCAGCTGGATGTCGAGATCCTCAAGGCAACCGAGCCTATGTTGGCAATCGACCTGCGCCATGATCTTGCCGGCGTCCAGCTCGATCTCTAACCGAGCCTGTCCACATCCGACATTCTCGACTTTCCAACCCTTTTCGTAAGGCCGCAGATTCAAAGTGAGGGGGATCGTCGAGGCGCCGGTCTGTCGAATGTACCGACGGAAATCTTGGCTGTGCTGCGAGTTGAAGCGACGCTGATAGCCAAGACCTGTGTCTTCGTTCAACACGTCGGCAAAGCTGTATCGATGCAGGAGTTTCGCCGGTGCAAACCCTAGGAGAACCGGCCTGTCGACCGAGACGCCAGTCGAGCAGTTGAGCCAAATTGATTCCGCCATCGCACCCCTCAGCTGCAAAATCTGCATTCGTTGGCTGCAGTTTCTGCATTTCGCGCGAGCAAGTCAAGTGCGAAAGAACACGCAGATTCGTCGTCCAGCTATTTCTTGGGGTTCAACTTCTGCAGCAGTGTATCAACCCGCCCTGAAAGCTTGCCGAGCTCAAACAGGATTTTCTTGCGGGTTTCATCCTGGGCGTGGTTGAGCGCTGATTCTGTCTCGGGTAGGGCAAGCCAGGTTCGAAATTTGGTGATCTTCTTCAGGGGGGTGTTATCAGCGCCCGCTTCGACGGCATGATCGAAGGCATCCTCGAACCCTTCGGTTCCATTGACGAACTTCTGCAACGCTTTTGGCGCCGAACAGATGATTGGCAAGCGGTCGCGGATATCGACGGCCTTCGCAATCTCGTCGCTCTTTATCTTTCCAACAACGAGGCTGTCGAAAGCCACATTTGCGAGGCGGGCCTTTCTGATTTTCGAGGACTTCAAATACTCGTCGTAATAGCTCCACTTCGCCGTGTCGGCTTCATCATGGTCGAGCATGAATTGATAAACGGCAATCAGATGTTCGACCTTGCGCTTTGAGAGACCAATTTCGATCGCCAACTTGCCGGTATCGACGTCATGGGTTTTATGGCGACGGTAAAGAAAGCCAGCTTGTTCGAAGGGGGCCCAATCCTTCTTTCCCTTGATATGGTATTGGCCCAATAGGGCAAAGATCAAAGCCTCATCAATGTCTTGCGGCAACAGCCGCACTTTCATGTATCCCCACTTTACAGGATCGTTTTTCGCGAGCGCTCGATAAGCTGCAAGTCGGCTATTGCCTTCTAGCACTTCCAGGGTGCCGGCCCGCACCACAACCGGATCTGTCAACCCTCCATCGCGCTTGATGTCTTGGATTAGCGCTTTCACATGGTCCATATCAAGGAGTTTGCGCTCGATGTCGGCCTGGCTGGGTTCTTCGCCATGGGATCGCAGGATGGAATAGACACGCGGATTTTCCACGAAGAACTGCAGATGCTTCTGCGGCAAAGATCCGGTTTCGACAGGCACCTCAACCCCGCGTATTAGGATCGGTTCGCCAGCCTTAAGCGGATGCTTATCCATCGCGTTCATTCTTCCTCCTGCGTGTTGAGCCTTAGCACCTCGCGGATCATGTCGGCGAAGGCGTAGTCTGCGCGTTTATCATATTCCTCGCGGTCGATGTCGCCCTGCCCCAATTGTGCGGCCAGATGCTTGGCGGACAAAAGCGCGTCGACCCAGGCATCGACCGTATCCATGCCGATTAAATTGGTAACGAAGCAGGGCTTATCCTGCGAAATCCGATGAATTCGGTCCTGGGCCTGCAGATAATCGTCGAGGCTGAAGCTGCGATCGTAAAAGACAGCATGGTTGGCGACGGTGAGTGTCAGCCCTTCCTTCGCCGCACCCGGTGTTGCGACTAGAACTCTGGTTTGAGGATCCGTCTTGAAGGCAGTCAAGGCTTCCTCGCGCTTGGCAATCTCGATGCCGCCATGAACCAATACTGCTCCAAATTCTCCAAGGTGGCGACACAGCGCCTCGGCATTCATCGTAAAATTAGTCCAGACAACGATCTTTTCCCGAGCATCGATGACGCTTGTCACGAGTTCATCGAGAGCACGCATCTTGCCCGGCACGGACCTGTAAGCCTGGTCGACCATCGCCGGATTGGAAGCGACTTGGACCAGTCGCAGTAACCGCTTGAGGATGTCCTCGGCGTCATCCAGAACGGGGCGTCCCTGCCGCACGACGATTGCCGCCAGTTCATCGCGGAACTGGGCATATATTTCCGCCTGCCGCGGTTCGAGTTCGCATTCCAGATTGCGTATCGTTTTGTCCGGCAGCTTTAGCCCTGCGGTCTTTTTGGTCTCTCTGACTGAAAACGGCCGAACCTTTTCGAAGACCGCCTCAAGTTCGTCTGCGAAGGCTTGGGCTCGCCTATCGTTGTTGCGAAGCTCATTACTTAAGTCCAAGTCCCGCTTAAAAGCTGCAAATTCGTCGCCGAGGCTCTCTCCAAGATCAAGAAACTTGATCTGTGACCATAAGTCATATGGCCGGTTTGCGACAGGCGTTCCCGTCATGATCACTCGGCGAACAAATCCAGAAGCGAGCACATGCGCTGCCTGGGTGATCTCGGCTTCGGGGTTCTTTATCTTGTGAGCCTCGTCAAGAATCGCGGCGACCTTGCGCGTTTTTAAAAACAGCTCCAGCCGCTTTCTCTCCGAAACGATGGCTTCGTAATGTATGAGATAGAGGCGGGCCGGACTATTAAACGCATAGAAATTTGCGTTCCGGTCCTGGCCCAGTATTCGCGGGCGAAGATGGCTGTGATCGGCAATCTCGTTGCGCCAGTTCTCAATAAGGCTCTTCTTAGTGACGATCAGGACGGAGTCCGCTACGTCGTTGGCAAGCCAAAACAACGCGAGATCAAGGCCGATCTTCGTCTTGCCCAAGCCTTGTTCGTGAAAAACCGCCGCATAGGGAAGGTCCTTTACGGCAGCGAACGCCTCCATTTGATGCGGGAAGGCCGAGCGTTTGGCGTCAAGGCTTGCGGCTTTCTGTATCCTCAGCATGGCGACCTCAGCAAACTACAGCCCTCATGCGGTCAATAACAACGGTCCGAGTCTGAGCCTCAATGAACGGCGCCTTGAGCTGTGAAATTAGCCGGCGTGCCGTCGCCGCCGCGCTCAACGGTACGCTCAAGACGAAAATACCATTCGGCGTTTGCGACAAATAGCCGAGGAAGGCCTCGATTTGGACGCGTGTATGGTCGGTCTCAAGATCGGCCTTCGTCTTCGCCTCACCGATTAGCGTTGCCGTTGTTGGGACGTCCGTGGCGTACAAATCAGGAACGAAGCCATTGATCCTTGGCGGCCGTTCGCCTCTGACCGGTCGGACGGCGTCATTCCGTAAGCAAAGGTTGCTTCGTTGGCCGAGTTCGATTTCGGCATAAACAATCAATGCATCGACCAATCTGGCATGGACGGCTGTCTCACCCATAACATCAGCCAAGTTTGAGGCTTAATATCAACTTGCTCAGTTCCGCCTGAGCGTCGATCAACGCCTGAGCCGTTTCACCGCCGGGGTCGGCTTCAATACGCTGATGCTCATCGTAGCGAAGAGCCGCAATCTGGGCCACCAGTGCCCGAGCAAGCTGTCCGAGTTGAGCCTCCTGCAGCGTTTTCGTCAGGTCCGGCTTCTCAAGGACAGCTTCCGCTTTCTTGATACCGTCCTTGAGGAATATTTCTCGGGCTTTTTCATTGCGCAAAACGCGAGGCAAGACGCGCACCTTTTGCAAGGGGTGCAATTTACCGCCGTGAATCCACCGCGCAAAATCGAAACAATCGAAGCCGGCTTGATTGATTGCCTGCTTTATCCCTGCTTTTTGTAACTCCACAAAGCCGCTGAAGCGTGTTGTGTCGAACTCCCCATCGTCCCCCACTACGGGGCGGTAATACTTTTCAATGTCGGCGTAGGCGTTGATGCTCTCAAGGACCTCAGACTGGCGTCCGCCGCAATAATCAACGATGGTGGCAAAGGGAAGGTGCTCCTGCGTCCTCAGCTCGTAAAGATATTTCGCCTTCGAATAAGGATCCCATGGTCGGGTTCCCACCAGGTGTATCTGAAGCCTGATCGCGTGAACGGACGCCTCGTCAATCTCGTCATGAACGAGCGACGGAATATGCGTCCAGCTGCCTTTGACACCATCGTCGAGGAAGCTTTTATAGAGCGCAACCCTGGTGTTGCCTTCGACGCAGACAAGGGTTCCATCGGCCCGGCGATTGAGGATCACCGGCTGGATAATGCCGCCGTTCGTCAGGATGGATTGCTTCAGCTTTTCGAATGTGGTGCTGCTTGAACTGCCTGGCTCTTCCTCGTTACCGGCTCCGAGCGCCAGGTAGATCGCCTCGGGTGAGGGATTGTCTCCGTACATTTCAAGGAACTTGCGGATGCGGGGGTTTGAGCGATCGAGCTCGATCGTGTCCACTGCAATATTTTGGTGTGTACCCGCATTGACCAATTTGATTCTCCCCCCGCTGTTGCTAGACATTTTACTGTTGACCTGCAGGCGATTCCAAGCAGCAACATGAGTTCGGCCGCAACTTTTAGTGGACAGCATTAACATAGCGGGCACAGTGCCGCAGAATAACTAACGGCACCGTGGTGAATTGCCCCGGTTGGCCTGAGCTTTTTTTTGGGGGGGGGTAAGCTTGAGCGAGCATGAAGCACAGATCGAAGCAGTGGCAAACGAAAGCCTCGAAAGCTTCGCAATGATATCCGGTACGGCTCGCGACCATTTGGAAGCTGCACGTGCGCCATCTATTCAAATTGCCGATAACAGCTGGACCAATCCGAATGCTGACCAATACCGCAGGCGTATCGACCAGGAGAACGCCGAAACTCATCGTTTGCTGATCGAAGAACCCGCCATTGCCCGGGTGAGGGTCACCGATGAGGACGGTGCGACCACCGATTATTACATCTGCCGCACGAGCCCCGTCCCCCTCACAAACAAGGGCATAAAGCTTGCTAGTTATCGCTCCCCGGTTGGTAGGCTCGCCTCGCTTCCTGTCGGCTCGGATCATACCATTTTTAGAGACGGCCGCCCCGTTACGGTCGAAGTCGTGGAATCTGCCCGCTTCCAGCCACGAGTAGTCGATGGCGAATGGGATGCGCATAACGCCGTTGTCGCCGGGAGCGACTACGGTCCACTGAGCATCGAATCGTTCCGCCGGTGGCTGGAGCGGATCCAGCCCGATGTCGATGCAAGTGTGCTCGACGCCTTGCTGGAAGAAGAAAAAGCAGCCGCCATTAGCCGCGCGGGCTTGCATCGAAGCGTCATTACCAGAATGGATCTGCGCGACCAGCCGTTGCTCGACCAGTACCAGGACGAAATTTTCCGCCTTCCACTAAACAGCAGGCTGCTTTTGCTGGGCGCTCCGGGAACCGGCAAAACGACGACCCTGATCAAAAGGCTCGGCCAAAAGCTTGATATCGCGTTCCTCGAAGAGGACGAGCGCCGCGCCATTGGCGCGACATCGCCGAGCCGTGAAAGTGATTACGCTCGCGACTGGATCATGTTTACCCCAACTGAACTCCTGAAACTCTACGTCAAGGAGGCATTCAATCGCGAAGAAATCCCAGCGCCCGACGACCGCATCAGCACTTGGTCAGACTACCGCGAGGAACTCGCGAGGAACACTTTCCCCATCCTCCGCTCGACCTCTAATTCAAGCAGCTATGTTCTGAAGGACAACGCGCTGACATTGAGGCCGGGATCTCAGGATGACGCGATTACCTGGTTCGAGGATTTTGACCAATGGCAAAGGGCAGCGTTCTGGGATGAGATGCGCAGTTCCGCAGCAGCTTTGAGCGAACAGGCCGCGCCCGATGTCGCCCAGGTTGGGGCACGACTTTCTTCTGCCATCGGTCCGCAAGGGAGCGAAAGCACGCAGGTATTTGTCAGTCTCCTTCCCATTGCTGAAGACATCAGGGCCATGGTGGAGGCGCGCAAGGCCGCCACAGACACCGAATTAAAAAAGTCCCTAAACCTGCAGGTTAACCGGGACAGGGGCTTTCTCGACAGTTTTGGAGCCTTCATCGAAGGCTTGTCCGATGTGCCTGACGACGCGGATGATCAGGAGGAAGATGAAGAGGAGACAAACCAGCCGCGCGTGGGCAGAGCGGCTGCGATGAACCACTATCTCCGGGTCCTGCGAACGCAGGCGCGAGCACGCGCGCGTCGAAGGAATGTTCCGAAAGCGAGCCGTACCGGCCGCATTATCGATTGGCTTGCCGGCCGGATGCCGGCCGACCCGGATTTGCAGCGCATCGGAGAAAGTCTCGTGGTGCAATCCGCACTCAGATGGTTCGTCAATCCGGTGCGCCGCTACGTCGACGGTGTCCCGCAACGCTATCGCCGCTTTCGCCGCATCAGGCAGGCGGAGGGATTGTGGTTCGCTCCGCACGGACATGCAGTGACGGACCTTCATCCCCTGGAAGCAGATCTCATCCTGCTCGCCATGATGCGCAGTTCAGACGAACTCGTGCGCCGAGCCCGACGGCTTGATACGCCGGAAAATCCGGCTCAGCGGATTCTGACGCGCATGAGCGAACTTTACCGGACTCAGGTCCTCGTTGACGAGGCAACGGACTTTTCTCCCATACAGCTTGCCTGCATGTCGATGCTCGCCCGACCCGTGAGCCGTTCGTTCTTCGCTTGCGGTGACTTCAACCAGCGGGTAACGGCATGGGGGACCCGGTCGCTCGAGCAAATGAAATGGGTGTTGCCAGATATAGATAATCGGTATGTTTCAATTGCCTATCGGCAAAGCAAAAAACTTCACGCCCTGGCCCGCCAACTGGTCGCCCTTGGTGGAGACAGTGCCGCGGAAGTTGCCCTTTCTGACTTCGCTGACAACGAAGGCGTATCACCGGTCCTGGGAACGGGAATGAGTGACCTTGCAGAAACGGCACGCTGGCTCGCAAACCGGATCATTGAAATCGAGGAGACCGTTCGCGAACTCCCGTCCATTGCCGTTTTAGTCAACAGTGAAGCTGATGTCCGCCCGATTGCAGACGCTCTGGGAGAGGTTCTCCTCGATAATAACATTCGCGTCATCCCCTGCCCCGATGGTCAAGTCCGCGGTCGAGAGGGCGCAGTCCGGGTCTTCAATGTCGAACATATTAAGGGGCTTGAGTTCGAGGCCGTCTTTTTCGTGGGCGTCGACACATTGGCGGCCAATTTACCCGACCTATTCGACAAGTACCTGTATGTCGGGGCAACACGTGCGGCATCGTATCTGGGGTTGACCTGCGCTCAATTTTTGCCGGATCGTGTCAAACACCTCGAACCGCTCTTTGAGCAGAAATGGTAGGGTGGTGAATCCGGTCCGGGAAAGTAGCGGTTGTCTTGGAATAGATTACAAAATCCCCCAAGCCCGAAACCTCCCCCTCCCGGTCATCTCGCGCAGGCCGAGGTCGAAAACGATCCGCCGCGCCGCCTGCGGCGTCACGTCGAGCGTCTTCGCCACCATTCCCGCCGACACCAACGGTTTCGCCATAACGAGCTCGACCAGCTCCGGCAATTTTGAAGATGTCCGCCGCCCTTCCAGCTTCCGCTCGAAAAGAGTGCGCGCCAAGACAAGCCGGTCATGCTCCTTCATGCCGATCTCGGCGGCCGCCAAAAATCCGTGGGCGATGGCGAGCAGCCGCGTTTCGCGATCGCGATGCCGGCGCCGATCGACGGAGATGGTTTTGAGGCCAAGGTTGATGGCGGCGAGATGTGCGCCGGTGGTGATGCCGGCCTGGCGCAAGATCGACGCGGCCAGCAGCCGGCCGAGCCACGGCGCGTGTTGAAGCACGGAGAGCTCGTTCCAGGCATCGAGGGCGACGATCGCCTGCAGCACCGCCGGCAACTTTTCGGCCTGACGCACAACGCCGCGCCATTCCTCCAGCCGGGCATCCTCGTCCCAATCGAGATCGTAAATCATCGGATCTTTGTCTTGAACGCTGCCACGCCCAGGCCGCATTGCGCTCTCGATCGCCGCTTCCGACCGGGCCAGCACCGCATCGATTGCGGCGTACTCGACACCCGGGAGGCTCTCGACGTCGTCGACATCCTCCCCCTCCCCTTCAGGATCCGACGCGTCCGCGCGCGGAATCCCGCCGGCCCTCTCTCCCTCGTCTGCGCCGCCCGTGCCCGTGTCCGACGTCTGTCGCAAAACCCGAATACCCTCCGCAGACAGAGCCCAGTCGGCTGACTGCGCCGCAATCCGCCGGCGGGTGCGAAGCACGTCGCGGGCGATGGTGAGTTCGTGGGTCGGGGCGCGGGTATCGCGCAAGGCGTCGTGAAGGACGAGGTCCTCGAGGTGGACGAGTTCGCCGTCAATCCACAACGACGCGGAGGCATCGGTGAAGTGGGTGCGTTCCAAGAAGCCGCTTCCGACGGGCGAGCGGGCGATGCGCTCGTCGAGACGGGTCAGAGCGACGCCGGCGTCAAAAGCCGGCCGCATCAGGGCTGTCATGCTGATTTTCGCGAGATCATAAGTCATTGAAATCATGGTAAATGATTTGCTAAAGTAACTCTATTTAAATGTTATGGTTCGCCACACAGCATGGTTGCTGGTTGGTCGTATAACCATCGATAAGTATCCATTATCGAAAGTAAACAAACATATATTTACATCACTAAGCGTAGCTTTCGCATTTCGCATTGCGAGAACAGCAATATTTTCAAAATGGTTACTTTGGTAGCAAAATTTCTTACTTACCTCAACTTGTCCGAGGTGATTACTACACCGAAAACGGCGCTCCTGGCGATGACCGCAACGGATCCACTTCTCAGGCCAACAAAATAGTGCCGCACGAAGCTACACGTGGGACCGGAGGCTGCCAAAGGGCTTGTAGATTTGTACCTGGTCAGGCGGGCGACTCTTACAGCGCGAGACCGTCACCAGCGCACCACGATGCGCTGGAGCCTGTCCCTTTTCGTACTTCATCCCTTCCGAAAACGTTATCCCGACTTGTCCTTTTAAACAGAACAATGGGCGCCCGGCATAATGTGATCCGGGATTGGACAAACATAAGGCTCGTTTTGCATGGCGGTTCGCCACTCTTCCCTTGCCCTCGCTAAAAGCTCTGGCGAAGTAGCCAGATCCAAACCAGTGGCGGCCAAGGCTTTGGCGGCATGCACCATCGCTTTATGAGCCGCAGGGCTTCTCCCCTGTGCTACCACCTGCCACGTATGTGGGTTGGTTCCGATTGCCCAAGTCGGAGCCCAGCATTGTGCGGTCGGAGTAACGCGGCTCACGTCACCGACATCTGTAGACCCTGCACGGAAGTGAGATTGGCCTTCGAAAGCGCGCAGGCCCGTATGCAATGGTGTTGATCCATCGATTTTTTCGTTAGAGAAGACATCGCCCTTGATTTGGTAGAGTTTGATGCTGCTTCTGATTGCCTCCTGCGTAAAGGTCGCCTGGATTTTACGGGCGAACTCCATGTCTTCCTCATCGAATGGCACCGGCCCAATGGCCACCAGATTTTCGTGGATTGCGTTTTCGAGCGTGAGGTTTGGCAGCAGGTTAGTGGCGGCGGTATCGAACACGATCTCGACTTCAGTTCCGGTCATCATCGCGGCACCGCGCGCGACCTGATCCACGCGCTCCGCCAATGCTAGAACCTGGGACATTTCAGGTGCGCGAACGAGATAAAGCACCTCTGCTTTAGCCTGGACAACATTAGCGGCGCGCCCACCCGCATCGGTGATGGCGTAATGCACGCGGCAATCCTGCGGCATGTGCTCACGAAGAAAATTGACGCCGACATTCATCAGTTCGACAGCGTCAAGGGCAGACCGCCCAAGATGAGCGGCGTTGGAGGCATGCGCTGCTGTGCCCTTGAACCGGTAGTAATATTCTAGCACAGCGAGATTATTCGTCGATCTAACGCCATTGAATGGTGCGGGGTGCCAGGTGAGCGCAGCGTCCACATCGTTGAACGCACCTGCCCGCACCATGAAGGTCTTGCCGGAACCGCCCTCCTCTCCAGGGCAACCGTAATATCGGACGGTGCCCGGCAATCCCTTAGCTTCTAGATATTTCGCCAGCGAAATTGCCGCCAGGAGCGAACCAACCCCCAACAGGTTATGGCCACAACCATGACCGCTGGCACCTGGTTCACCTGCCTTATGCTCATCTATGTCCGCAATCTGGCTCATCCCTGCCAGAGCGTCATATTCGCCAAGGAAGGCGATGACGGGCTTGCCATGGCCGTATTGGCCGACAAATGCGGTTTCCATTCCCGCGATGCCTTTCTCGACGGCGAAGCTATGCTGTTTCAACGCCCCGACAAGGAGATCAACAGATTTGTATTCATCATATTTCAGTTCTGCCAGATCCCATATTTGATCACTTATGGATGTAAAATTAGGAGCTAGGTCGTCGATCGATTGCGTTAGTGATTTCAGGGCTGATTGATCTGGCATGCTGTTCCTCGAGACAAAGCGAAACCGGCACCGCGCATCGATGATGGCAGAGGGCTTCTGTGCATATGAAAGGCACCGCTTATTCGCGGTGCCTAATGACTGGATTATTTACCGACCGACACTTCCCAAAGCCGCGCGTTGGATTGCCAGACCGGCTGACCCTCAAGCGACTTGGTCGCTCCCCAAACGTCGATCATGTCGTAGAGGAAGATGCCTGGCATATCCTGCAACATGAGCTCGTGGAACTGGTCGAAGATTGCCTGACGCTTCTGCTGGTCGATTTCCGCATAAGCAGCCTTCATCAGTTCGATCGCCTTCGGATTATCCCACATGAGCGAAGCGTTCTTGTCCTTATCGCCCACATAGAAGCTGTACATCAACGCAGGATCGAGACGGGGTGCGACGGATTGCGAAATGATCTGGTAATTGCCAGAGCGGCGGCGATCAACCTGCGTTGCATAGTCCAGAACTTCGATCTGCACGTTCAGACCGATCTGCTGCAACATCGCCTGAGCGATGACGGCTGCCGGAAAGCTGGGTACATTGCCACGCTTGTTGGCGATGATGTTGATTTGCTCACCCTTGTAGCCGGATGCTTCGAGTTCCTTTTTCGCCGCATCAAGATCGTAAGGAAGACGCTTCTTCTGTGTCTCGCTGAAGTAGATAGAGTCCGACGCCACCATCGAGCCGTTGGCCTTTCCGGTACCATTGGAGGCCGCAGCAACAAGCTCGTCCATGTCAAGCGCCATCGCGATTGCACGGCGAACCCCGGGTTTGCTCATGACGGGGTCGCGGGTCTGGATGTAGAAGAGGTTTTTGCCGTTGTTCTGCGAAATAATGACCTTGGCCTTTTCGCTCTTCTCAAACTCCGGAATGAGATCAGGCGAGATTTCCGCAGTGTCGAGCACACCCGATTGGAGACCTGCCTTCACAGTGGATGCATCGGGGATGACCATGAACTTGATGCCATCCACCAGTGGTCGCTTCGAGCCGACCATGCCATCCGGTTTGCCGTCATTGGCCGGAGACTGGTACTCATCGAACTTGGCCAAGTGGATGTATTCGCCCTTCTTCCACCCATCCCATTTGAACGGACCAGTTCCGATTGGCTTATCGAATGCACCTTCAGCGTTGAGGGAGTCTTTCGAGATCATGCCTGTGTAGCCGCACTCCGGCCGCGCCATCAGGCCGAGGAAAACCGCGGAGGGCTTATCGAGCGACATCGTGACGGTATGCGCATCGACAGCCTTGATCGCTGTCACCTTCACCGTACCGCCGTCGAAATCCTTGATGCACGTCCACTTCGTGGCGGGGTCCATGTATCGGTTCCAGTTCCAAACGACGTCATCCGCGGTCAGCGGCTTGCCATTGTGAAACTTGACGTTCTGGCGAAGCTTGAATGTGTATGTCAGACCATCGCTCGAGGTTTCAACACTTTCCGCCAGCAAAGGCTTTACTTCGCCGTTGTTGGCGTAGCCCACGAGCCCTTCGACGATATGAAGGATGACGCCATCCGTATTCCCATCCCGGTTAACGCCGGGGATGTTGCTGCGAAGATCCGAGCTCTGCGCAATCACGATATCGCGCGCGTGGGTCGCGCCTGAAAGCGCCATCAATATAGTTCCAGCAAGAAGTAAGCTTTTCATGTTCTACCCTCTGTTATTGTTGGTTTTAATGCTGTTGGCTCAAGCTCGAAAATCATCCCAGCAGACGCGCGAAAGGCGTCCGATGGTTTCAAGAGACACGGTGTATCCCGGTGTTCCATCCGGCATTTCCTGCGGCACCTGGTCCGTAAAAGCGGTGATGATGTAGAGCGGTTGACCATCGCTGTAGACGATTCCTGCATTCATCCTCCCGCGCTTTCCTGTGCCGCCCTTATGAGCGACGACCGTGCCGAACGGCAGACGTGAAGGGATAGCGTATCGCAGAATCTGATTTTTCAGCGTCTGCAAGGCGTAGGCACTCAATTCTTGAGAAACGCCCAGCCGCTTCGAAGCCTCTTCGGAACCCTGAGCATCGAGAATCGACTGGAGCAGGAACATTTGATCGCGCGCCGTTGTCGTCGTAACGGACTTCAAGGAATGATCGGGAGACAGAGCGAGCGGCGGGATCAGAAAGCGGTGATGCGTGCCTTCCATGCCGATTGCCCTGCAATAGCTGTTCACTTCCTCCAGCGTCAGGCGCTCGAAGACCATCTTGGTGCAGACATTGTCGGAAAGCACCATCATGCCGGTGATGGCATCGCGAAGCGAGATCACGATGCCCGGCGTAAGATAGCGAAACATTCCGCTTGCGACTTCTTCGGCAAAGCGCGCCTCGTAGACAATCTGCTCATCCAGATCGAGCCTGCCTTCTTGGACCGCGCTCAGGGCAGCCATCATGATCGAGGTCTTGCGGGTGCTGGCAGACGGAGTTTCCTCATCCGCTCCGCGTTCAAATATCTCGCCATTGCGCAGGTTCTTAATGCTGAAGCGCGTGACGAATGGCTGTCCGTTACAGATCGCGTTCAGCCTTTCGGCGGTTGATCCGAGGTTGCCGGATGTCATGGGTGCTGTATTCATCGTCACGCCTCCAAGCGCCACTTGAGTTTCACGCCGCCGGTCTCGTTGAGATCGAGCGCGGGGATTGCCGAGAGAAGGCGCCGGGTGTAGGCCTGCTTCGGCATGTCGAAGATCGTGTTGCGGTCACCTTCCTCGATGATCCTGCCGTCCTGCATGACGATGACGCGATCAGCGACCTGTTCAACGACGCCGAGATCGTGGCTGATAAACAGGCAGGAGAAGCCATATCGTTTCTGCAAATCGGAAAAGAGCGAGAGCACCTGCGCGCGAACGGTCACGTCCAGCGCCGAAACGGGCTCGTCGGCAATGAGGAATCGTGGTCGTCGCGCAATCGCTCTGGCAATGGCCACTCTCTGCCGCTGTCCGCCCGAAAGTTCATGCGGATAGCGAAGGGCGAATTCGGCGTTGAGACCAACTTCTTCCAACGTTTCGTAGGCGCGCTTCATCTTCGCCACCCGGTCTATTCCGGGAACGAGACGCAGCGCCTCTTCAACGAGAGCAAGGATCGTCATGCGAGGATCAAGCGAGGAATAGGGATCCTGAAAAACCATCTGGCAATTGAGGCGATAGTCGCGCCAGTCCTGATCGCGCGTGCGCCCCTGGAAAAGAACCTCGCCTTCAGTCTCCTTGACCAATCCGGCAATCGTGCGTCCCAAGGTCGTCTTGCCAGACCCGGAACCGCCGACCAGAGCCACAACTTCGCCTTCATGAATGTCAATCGAGACTCCATGCAGTGCGCGTTTTGGCTCGCCCTTCTTGAGAAACGACTTCCGTCCAGGATAATCCACGACGATGTTGCGGGCCGAAATCATCGGTGCGGATATCGTATCGATAGGCCTGACTTCACCGCGCACGGGCAAGGATGACAGAAGCTTGCGCGTGTAAGGGTGCTGGGGGAGTTCCAGTATCTGCTCAGTCGTACCGGCTTCAACGATGGAGCCCTTTTCCATAACGACGATCCGGTCTGTGTAGCGGGCCACCATCGGTAGGTCATGGCTGATGAGAAGGACTGCCGTGCCTTCTGCCTTCGTCAGTTCCACCATCAGTTCCATGACATCGCGCTGAATGACCGCATCGAGCGCCGTCGTTGGTTCATCGGCAATCAGCAACGCCGGTTTTAAAAGCATGACGGATGCCAGCATGATGCGTTGGCGCATGCCGCCGGAGAACTCATGTGGATAGGACGTCAGTGCTCGCTCAGGATCGCGAATGCCGACACGTTGCAGCATGGAGAGAATTTTCTCGCGCCTCGTGGAGGCTTGATCCTGCGTGTGCAGTGCGAGCCCCTCCTCCAGTTGCCGTCCAATCGTCATGGACGGGTTGAGCGAGGTCATGGGCTCCTGAAAAACCAATCCAATCTCCGCACCACGCAGCGTGCGCAAGTCCTTTTCACTAATTGCGGTGATGTCGCGGCCCTTGAAGATGACCGTACCTGCCGTCTTGCGAATGACGGGCGGCAGCAGAGAAACAATCGCCCTTGTCGCAAGAGATTTTCCCGAACCGCTTTCGCCGACGATGCCGAAGATTTCACCCGGCGCGACATCGAAGCTGACATCCTTCACCACGCCGACATCGCGACGGACGATTTCCAGCGAAAGATTGCGGACGCTGAGAAGCTTTCCTTCAGTCATTTCAAACCTCTCATGCGTGGGTCGAGTTTATCGCGCAGAGCATCTCCGAGAAGGTTGATGCCAAGCAATGTGAGTGCGATGCAGAGGCCGGGGAAGAGTCCGAGCCAGACAGCCTGTTCGATGAAAGGCCGACCTGCAGCCAGCATGTTGCCCCATGTCGGTGCGGGAGGCGGAACACCGAGACCGAGGAAACTCAAGGCACTTTCCGAAAGGATGGCCCAGCCGAACATCGAGGTTGCAAGTACGGTAATTGGGGCAAGGCAATTGGGCAGGATGTGTCTGAACATCGTGAAGATTTCGCCATTGCCCATCACGCGGGACGCTTCGACGAATTCGCGTTCCCGCAATGACAGCACGGCTCCTCGAACGACGCGCGCCATGGACGGCGTGTATGCGATGCCCAGCGCGAAGATGATGCCGTATTGATTTGCGCCGAACACCGCGAGAAGTCCGAGTGCCAGCAAAATGCCGGGGAATGCCAGCAGTGCATTGTTCACGGCCATGATCAGGCCATCGATCCAGCCACGGGCATACCCGCTGATGAGACCGATCAACGTACCAGCCACAACGGCGAAACCGACCGTAAGGCAGCCGATCCAGACACTTGCTCGTGCGCCGACCATAAGGCGGCTGAGTACATCTCGCCCGAACTCATCAGTGCCGAGGAGATGCAGTGAGCCGGGAGAAGCCAGTTTTGCCGTGAAGCTCAGCTTCATTGGATCGAAAGGCGTCCAGAAGAGGCTCAGGGCTGCGACGATGAGCAGAGCAGCGATCAGAACGCCGCCGATCAGGCCATTGAGAGAAACCTGTTTCATTCGGCCACCACGCGCGGATCAAAGAGGGGATATAGGAGATCGACAATCAGGTTGACGACCACATAGGACATGGCGACGAAGAGAAGGCAGCCCTGAATGACGGGGTAGTCGCGTTGGAAGATGCTATCGACCATCAGGCGACCAAGGCCCGGAATGGTGAACACCGTTTCGATGACGGCGATGCCGCCAAGCAGATTTCCAAGGATCAGGCCGATCATCGTCCATGTTGGACCGAAGGCATTCTTGAAAGCGTGCCTCCAGAGAACCGCCCGCTCCGAGAGTCCCTTGGCACGGGCATGGGTGATGTAGTCCAGCCGCAGCACTTCCAGTGTGGAGGCGCGGGCCATGCGGATCAGAACCCCGGCCTCATGGATGACAAGCGTCATGATGGGCAGGATCAGATACAACAGCCCGGACACGAAATCATCCGAGAGAGACACATATCCCAGCACCGGCAGCCAGCCGAGCTTCAGTCCGAAGAAAAGAAGCAAAAGCAATCCCAGCCAGAAGGTCGGGATCGAAAGCAGCACTGTCGCCGTGCCGATCAGTACGAGGTCCGTGGCGCTGTTCTGGCGCCACGCCGCTATGACACCGGCTGGCACCGCGATGAGGCTTGCCAGAATGACCGCGACCACGACGATCTCGGCTGAAACCATGAAGCGCGAAACAACCAGCGGAAGCACCGGCTCCTTGTTCACGATAGACTGGCCGAAATCACCGCTCAGCACATTGCCCGCCCAGACGAAAAACTGCTGCGGCAGTGACGTATCGAGGCCAAGTTCAGTGCGCATCTCGGCAATTTGATCTGGTGTCGCCATGTCTCCCAGCATCAGAGCTGCCGGATCACCTGGGATGAAACGAATAAGAGCGAAGACTGTGATTGCGACGATCAACAATGTCGGGATCGCCATCAGCAATCGATGGAATATGAATCTTATCATCGGTTCCCCTGAACGCGATTGGCGGGACCGGATCTACAAAGTCACCGGCTGTTATGTTTGAAACTATGACGGATCAAAAAAATGAGCGCAATATTATGCATTATCTTCATAGGCTAATGCATATTTTGCAGACGCAGGTGCGCGTTGAGTTTGATCTGTGGCGCGGTGCTTAACAGCTAGAGCAATGCTTTTGTGAGATTTCGATTTGGCGCTTGAGCGCGTCCATCAAGGCTTTTGCTGCCAGAGAAGCAGACGTGCCAGAGGGGGTTGCGAGCGCAAATTCCTGCTTGGTGACCGGAACGAATGGGCGCTGCACGATAGGAAGGTTTTGGTAGAGATTGGCAAAAAAGCTGCTCAATATGGCAACTCCCAAACCGTGAGCCACATAGGAGCAGGCCGAACTGTTGGTATGAGTCTCGATTTTCACGTTCTGCCTCACGGCTTCGCGCGCAAAGGTCTGATCGAGCAGCATACGTGTCGGCCTTTGCCGACCGATGAGAATAAGCGGCACCCCACGCAGGTCCCGTGCACTAATTTCCTTCATCGACGCAAGTTCGTGACCTTCGGGCAGAACGCAAACGCTGGTGCCTGATGCCACAATTTCCATATCGATCCCAGGTAAAGCGGGATGTTCGTTGCGCAGAAAGCCGAAATCGATGACCTTCTGCTCAACCAGACGTGCGATGTTGGATGTCGTCTCGAAAAAGGTTTCGATCCGGACCGACGGGTAATCACGCACGAATTCCTTCATCATCGCGGGCGCGAAATTTTCCCACATGCTGCTGGGAAGCCCTACCCGCACCAGTTCTGGCCCTTTTGCACCGCTGCGGAGATCTTCCGCCAGTCCTGAAAACCTGTTCAATCCAAGCAGGATCGTTTCGGCATCCCGCGCCAGAATACTGGCTTCAGGCGTTGGGATAAGTCTGCCCTTATCTCGATCAAAAAGCCTCAGTTCCAGATCGGTCTCTAACTGCTGAAGGAGACGGCTCACGCCGGACTGGCTAAGCCCCATGCTCTTGGCGGTAGCGATCGTCGACCCTGTTGCAAGCAGGGTTTTCAGAACCTCAAGCTGCCTGAAATTGATCATGCTTTCGCCACTCCCTCTCCCGCCGATATGAAAACGCTTAAGCCCATTCCCGGATGTAGTTCAAGAACGGCAGAGCGATTTTCGGAAGCGGGGAGAGTTCGGAACTGACGATTGCGTAATCGACGGAGATGGTCGGTTCAAGCGGAACGAATGCCAGTGGCAAGGCCTGATATTCAAGCGCCAGCAATTCGCTGACGATTGCGATGCCCAGCCCTTCCGCCGCAAGAGCGCAGCCGCAACCGACGGAATGCGCTTCGATTGCCGGGCGGCGGCGAAGTCCTGCGCGATAAAAGATCGCTTCCAACTCATGACGGACGGCCCGCTCCCGATTGAGAAGTATCAGATCCTCGGTCTTCAATTGTTCAACGTTGATCTTCTCCCGACCGGCAAGCGGATGGCTCTTACGGAGAACACAAATATTACGCGTCGGCATGACGTGCTCTTCGCGAAGTCCCGGCGTCGGCGACGGCAGGCGCGTGAAACCAAGATCGACCGCCCCTTCCGCTACCATCCGTTCTATCGCAAGATAATTCCCAGAGGCAATTTCGATTCTGACGGGACCTGCTTCGGCCAGAAATCTCTTGATCAGACGCGGCACAAGCGTTGCGGAAAGGCTCGCAGGAAATGCTATCCTCAACGGGATTTCCGTCGAGCGTCCCTCTTCCAGTTCCTGCGCCGTTATTTTCAGAGCCGTAAGCTTGTCCGCAATGGCGCGGATTTCCGGTCCTAGCTTCAACCCCTCACGCGTCATCGAAAGTCGGTTCTTATCCCTGTCGAACAACCGAACACCGAGGTAGATCTCCAACTGATGCAGAAGTCGGCTGGTGTTGGATTGAGAAATACCGAGATCAACGGCAGCGGCAATGGTTGAGCCTGTGGCCGCAATCGCTTCGAAGGCCTGAATATGCTTGATGCTGATCTGAACGTCGCCCGATTTTTTCAGTCTCATTCTCCCGGATAACGTCACCCGTCATTTGCATAAGATTGCGCCGATAGACCTGCCCGTTCATCAATGCAGCTCTCTCCGAGTTTTGCAAGGAAGCGCGTCAATGACAACCGTTCTCGAAAAGATTGCCCGACAGGTCATTGCAAGAACGTCCTTTTCAGCAATCGCAATAGAGCGGGCGGAAGACGCGATTGTGGATACTATCGGCTGTATGATTGCGGGCAGGAATGACGCTGCCCCACGGTCTGTGGCCGCAGCTTTTCGTGACGAGATCAATGAAATTGGCGCATCGCTGGTTTTCACAGGAGGCCGCGCATCGCGCTCCATCGCTGCCCTCATCAACGGCACTGCCGCCCACTGCCTCGATTTCGATGACAATTTTCATCCCGCACGCGCCCACGCATCAGCGGTCCTGGTGCCAGCGCTTCTCTCCGTCGCGACGAGCAGCGACGAGTTTTCGGGCCACATGATGGTCAGAGCATATCTTGCCGGGCTGGAAGCGCAGGGATCCATTGGCTTCGGCGTCATCCCCTCGCACTATAATCGGGGCTGGCACGGAACCTCGACAATCGGCTGCGTCGGAGCCGCCGCAGGTGTGGCCGTCCTTCTCGGACTTGACGAAGCTAAGATAGCAAACGCAATGAGCCTCGCCACAAGCATGGCCTCGGGTCCAAAAGGACAATTTGGCACCGGAGCAAAACCCTTTCACGCAGGCATCGCGGCGCGAAATGCGATCGAGGCCGCGTTACTTGCCCGATCGGGTTTGGGCGGCAGGCTCGATATCCTCGAACGATCGCAAGGCTTCCTCGATCTCTTCGGAGGCAACGAAGCGACGGGGTGGGCGGACCTCACATGGAACGAGGAGCACATCATCGAAACCCGCGGTCTGGTCACGAAACTTCATCCATGCTGCGCATCCACTCACAGAGCCATTGACGCGGCGTTGGACCTTCAAAAGAAATACGGATTTTCGCTTGATGACATCGAACGGATCGATACAAAAGTTGGAAGATCTGCATTTGACAACCTTCCCTATGACGATCCTACCGATGAAATGCAGGCGAGGTTTTCCATGCATTACTGCTTGGCTGTCGCGCTCTCGGGCGGAGGACTATCACTCCGTGATTTCACTCCTCAAGCTGCTACGCGGCAAAGTTTCCGAGCCCACATGGCGAAGATCAGTATTACTTCTTACAGCGCAGAAGAAGAGCGCGGCGTTGAGCGCCTACCGCATCAAGTCCATATCTCGTTAATGGATGGCCGGAGGTTCTCCACCGAGCGCCTTCACGCCAACGGCTCTATAGTCGCACCTTTAAATGGCGGGCAGAAGCTTGCAAAACTTGAAGATTGCTTGCGGTGGGCAGGACATTCCAGGGCGCTTATCACCCACTCCGAATTGAAAGCAATTTGCTCCGGAAAAAGCGTGAGGACCGTCTGCGATGATACGTTGCAACAATTTTTTAGTTTGTCCCGAATTTAAACCATCACCTATGTGCCCTCTTGAGGCACGAAGCGGAAATTATTCCTGCGCCCACGCCCGGTTGACTAAGCCCAAACCCAATGCAAAAAGGTAGCAACCAATGTCGCTCGCGATGGAAAAACAGATGGGATTTCAAGACTTTTCCAACAAGCAATTTCTGAAATTCAAGGTTTCCCAGCCGAGCAATTTTGAGCGAATTTTCAACCAAAATTCAATCAGCGCCGCAATCATGGTCCCTAGGCAAATGATCGCGCACCATAACTAGCGTATCGGTTTGCCGGTGGGCGGTTCGTGATACCTCCCGATAGCCACATTGCTCGGCAAGGCGGAGGGATCGCCTGTTTTCAGGTGCAATGATGCACGCAGACGTACGCGGTGCTATGGATCTATCAAGCCATTGCAGCGCAGCGATCAATGCCTCTCGGGCATAACCTTTTCCCTGCATTGCGGAGGTAAGAACCCATCCACCTTCAGGCACGCCCTTCAGTTGAGGAAGGCCGGCGCGGTGCCAATCCGCGAAACCCATCTCCCCTACGAAATCACCGGTCTTGGTCTCACGAATAGTCCAATAGCCATAACCAACCAGCGCCCAGAGGCCTCTATAACGTAAAAGGCGCTGCCAAACCTCATCGTCAGTGGAAGTACGGCCTCCGATATAGCGGACGACATCGGGATCGCTCCAGAGCTGAACCATGTCCGCAAAATCAGACACTTCTGGCAACCGCATCGTAAGACGATCGGTCAAAATGACATTCGGGGCTTCATTTTGCGTGGCAAGTGCGTCCATCGAACCTCAGTCGTCATCAGCTCTTACATTATCTGGTCGCGTCAAACTAAGTTGATACCGAACATATTGGAAGAGACGCTTGCACGGATCGGAACGTCAACGGCGGCCAAAGGCGGCTTGGTGGAATATGACCAGAGTTCCAGGCAATCTGCGATCGACGAGTGATCCGGCAGCCGCGAAGAGGAGGCGAGTTGACGTCAGAGAAGTTGGCGAGCAGTTACAGTCTTTTGGCAGCTATCCGTTCGCCTGCGGAATGCATTCATGCGCTCCCCTTATCAGTGTCCCTCGTAGACGCCACATAGCGCTGTCGTTGAACCACGCTGCATTATCAAGGTAGGTGTAAATTCCATAGATAGGAATAACGAGGCTTCTATGACCACCGAACGTGACAATCCTGATTTGCACGCAGCAATCAACGAATTGGTCGGCAGATTTTATGCCGCGTTCGACAACCGCAGCGGACGGGTCATTAACGTGCGAGGGCTGCGGGAAATGTTTCTTCCTGAGGCAGTCATCGTGCGAGCCAATGCTGCTGAGGTGGAAACGATGAACGTGGATACGTTCATCGTACCGCGCGAGCGGATGCTCAGCGACGGCTCGCTTATCAACTTTCATGAGTGGGAGACTTCAGCGACCACCCAGGTCTTGCGTGGCATAGCCTGCCGCCATTCGACCTACGCAAAGAGTGGAATCTTCTCGGGCGAACCCTACGGTGGAAGCGGCGCAAAGCTCATTCAGTTGGTGCGGACTCAGAATGCTTGGCGCATTGCCGCCATTGCATGGCAAGATGACTAACATGTTCGTGCGGTGAAGCTGGTCTAAGAACGCTCGGACTGCTGAACAAACGGCTCATAATGGCTTGGTCATTCCCTCCATTAGAGATTTTCGCGTCTTCTCGTCTGCCGGGTAAAAGCATTCCAGCGTCAGTTCTGCGAGCGTAACGTCCACCGCAGTGCCGAACACGGTCGTTGTTGACAGAAACGACATCACGCCGCGATTTGCTTCGCTGCGAATGGAAAGCGTCACGGCAATGCGCTGGGTAGAGCTTGGCGGGCGGCGACTAGCGGGAAAAGGAAAGCCGGAGAGTTCGGTGTGGAGCGCTTCTAGTACCGGGTCAGCAGATTGATCGATGTCTCTTCGAAGTCGTGACAAAACATGGTGACGCCATTCGGCGAGGTTCAAAATGCGTGGCGCCAGCCCCTGTGGGTGGAACGTCGCTCTCAACACATTTACGGGAGGCCTCAGCAGCCTCTCATCGATGCCGATCAGCATCTGACGCGCGGCATCATTGGCAAGCACTAAGTTCCAGTGCCGATCGACGGCCAGCGCCGGAAAGGGCGCATGCGCTCGCAACACTGCTTCCACGGCAACCAAAGCGTTTTCCATGTCTGGAGAGGAGAATCCACGCTCTTCATAGATCGGGGCGAAGCCCGCGGTACGCAGTAGTTGATTTTGCTCTCTCAGAGGTAAGCGAAGTGCTTCCGCAAGACGCAATAGCACATGGCGGCTAGGAGACGCACGGCCGCTTTCAATGAAACTGAGATGGCGAGTAGAGACCTCCGCTTCGCCCGCGAGATCAAGCTGGCTAAGTCGGCGTCTTGCCCGCCACATTCTCAATGCCTCACCAAGGGTCGTCGATATTGCGCTCATTTGGCGGAGACTAACGGTCTGGATCGTCGAAGTCATTACCTCGGAGGTAATCGTCTTCGTCCAGCGGCTGCGGCATTCTTGGTTCGTCATCTAATATGGAGGCGGACAATGACAAATCCCGAATTGCTGGCCAGTGAGTATCTCGCGCTCTGGAATGATCCTGACGCCACATCACGCGACCAGAGACTGGCCAACGCCTGGACACCGGGAGCTCGCTACGCCGACCCGATAATGGCAAGCGAAGGTTGGGAGGGCATCTCTACAATGATCGCAGGTGTCCGGGCCCAACTCCCTGGCCACACCTTTACACTTCGGGGCGAACCTGACGGGCATGGCTCATTTGCGCGGTTCTCCTGGACGCTCTCAGGCGAGGACGGAAGGCTGATCGCCACGGGGACCGACATCATCCGCACAACGCAGGACGGTCAAATCGAAGAGGTCATCGGGTTCCTCGACAAGGAGTTCGTATGATGCCGGCATTTGTTTCACGCGGAGACGGGCATTTTCTTCACGTCAGCGATTGGGGTGATGGTCCGCCCGTGCTCTTCTTGGCTGGATGGGCTATGGACAGCCGAATTTGGGGTGAAACTAGGCTTCGTCTCAATGACGCAGGTCTCAGGACCATCGCTTACGACCGAAACGGACACGGTCGTTCTACCGATCGGGCGACTTACTCTTACGACGACTTGGCCGACGATCTCGCTGAGGTGATGAGGTCTCTCCACCTTTCGAACGTGACGCTTGTGGCGCACTCCGGCGCCGGCGGCGAAGCAATACGCTACCTTTCGCGGTACAATGGCAACCGGATCAAAAGGCTCATTCTAGTGGGTGCAACCGGGCCTAGAGTCATTGGCGTCGGTGGAGTAACTCCGGAAATGGTGGAAAGGCTGTGCGGAGAACTCACCTCCAACCTGTCGGGCTGGATCGACGCCAACATCGACCCCTTCGCTCCCGGCGCCCATAGACGCGTCAAGGACTGGATGGGCTCAATGGCTATGGATTGCTCTCGCCGGGCTTTGGTCGCTTTCCAACAGACGATCGCGCTGAGTAACCTTTCGGCGGAAGCCCACGACTTGAAACTGCCAGTCACGATAATCCACGGCGACTGCGACGTCTCCGCGCCGCTGGAGTCCAGTGGGCGCGTGTACGCTGCTACGATACCCGGCGCGGAACTTGTCGTTTACGAAGGGGTGGCACATGGAATTATGGTCACGCACGCTTCAAGGCTTGCCAACGACATTAGCGGCCGGGTGTTGGCATGATCAAGTCTACCTCTGATCCGGCACCCCGCAGGTATCAACTATCAGCGCCCTCACGGATTCCGATCCGAAGAGTGTCACGCAGATATACTTTGCAAGGCGCTACAAACATTACCGTCCTGTTTCCGGAGGCGCTAAGATGACCTCGCACACACAGCCTGAAACCTACGTCATCACCTTCCACGTTTTACCTGAGCAAGTTGGCCGCTTCCTCGCCCTTCTCAACCCGGTACTAGACGCAATGCGCCATGAGCAGACGTTTGTGCGATACACGTTGCACGTCGATCCGGAGCGGAGCAACGTCTTCCAGCTTCATGAAACATGGACAGATCGGGCGGACGTGCTCAAGGTTCAGCTAAATCGGCCCTATCGAGCGGCTTTTCATGAGAACATCGATGCTCTGCTGGTGGAGCCGCGACAAATTGCAATATGGACCGTTGCGAGGTCTGCCTGACCATCTACTCTCGCCAGGCAGGCCTGTGCCCCCCCTCCCGCTGGAGGCCTGCGCCGGGGGCCATCACTGGTGTCGCGAGATTAGAAAGCTGGGCCAGGATGTGCGTCTTAAGGCCCCTGAGCACGTCAAGCCTTTAGTGAAGCGTCAGAACAATGATGCCGTCGATGCTGAAGCGATCGCCAAGGCTGCTTCTCGACCCACCATGGAATTTGTTGCCGTCCCACTACATCTTCCCTGTGGCTGATAATCCACTGATATCATCCGCAAGACGCACTTCAGGATTGAACCCAGCTTACACCCGCTCCAGCGCGACCGCGATGCCCTGCCCCACGCCGATACACATAGTGGAAAGCGAGTAACGCGCGCCGGACAAGGAAAGCTCAAGCGCTGCCGTGCCGGTGATGCGGGCGCCGGACATGCCGAGTGGATGGCCGAGCGCGATGGCTCCACCGTTGATGTTAACGCGCGGGTCGTCATCGGCAATGCCGAGATCCCGCAGCGTCGCTAGGCCTTGGGAGGCGAACGCTTCGTTGAGTTCGATGACGTCGATCTGCTCCTGAGCGAGGCCGAGGCGGGCAAGCAGCTTCTTGGTTGCCGGTGCGGGACCGAAGCCCATGATGCGCGGGGGAACCCCTGCCGTCGCGCCACCCAGAACGCGGGCGATGGGGGTCAGGCCATGCTTTCTGGCAGCAGCTTCGGAAGCGATGATGAGCGCTGCCGCGCCGTCATTGACGCCGGAGGCATTGCCAGCGGTCACCGTGCCTCCTTCAATCTTGTTGACCGGCTTCAACTTGGCGAGCGCTTCCATCGATGTCGCACGCGGATGCTCGTCGCGATCGACGATCAGCGGATCACCCTTTTTCTGCGGCACGCTCACCGGCGTGATTTCTTTAGCAAGGCGGCCATTGGCCTGGGCTTCAGCGGCCTTCGCCTGGCTTCCCACGGCAAAGGCGTCCTGATCCTCGCGGGCGATATTGAAGTCGATCGCGACATTATCGCCAGTTTCAGGCATCGAGTCGACGCCATATTGCTTCTTCATCATCGGGTTGATGAAGCGCCAGCCGATGGTGGTGTCATAGATTTCCACGTTGCGCGAAAAGGCAGACTCCGCCTTTGGCAGAACGAACGGCGCGCGGCTCATAGATTCCACGCCCCCCGCAATCATCAATTCAGCTTCGCCCGACTTGATCGCCCGAGCGGCGGTAATGACAGCATCCATGCCGGAACCGCACAGGCGGTTGATCGTGGTGCCTGTAACCGAAACCGACAAACCTGCCAGCAGCAACGACATGCGCGCAACGTTGCGATTATCCTCCCCCGCCTGGTTGGCGCAGCCATAGACGACGTCATCGACGGCGTCGAAATCGACGGTCGGATAACGTGCCATCAGCGCCTTGAGCGGCACTGCGCCGAGATCGTCAGCACGAATAGATGACAAGGATCCGCCGAAACGGCCGATGGGCGTGCGAATATAAGCGCAGATAAAGGCTTCGGTCATTGATTTACTCCTTACAGCGCCGGAACCACGAGGTCGTCGACATGGCCATCGATATGGAGCTTCGCGCCCGTCATGGCTTGAAGCTCATCCATAGTCATGGCTGCAAGCTTCTCTCGTACGACGAATTTGCCATTCACAATGTCGATCACTGCATGGCTAGTATAGACGCGCGTGATGCAGCCGACGCCAGTGAGGGGAAAGGTGCAACGCTCGACCAGTTTCGGCTTGCCGTCCTTGGTGACATGCTCGGTGATGACCACCACCTGTTTTGCGCCATGGACAAGATCCATCGCGCCACCCACGGCAGGCACGCCCTTGGAGCCGACACGCCAATTGGCAAGATCACCATTTTCAGCGACCTGATAGGCCCCAAGGATCGCCACATCCAGATGCCCGCCCCGCACCATGGCGAAGCTGTCGGCGTGGTGGAAGAAGGCCGCACCGGGCTTCAGCGTGATGGCCTTTTTCCCGGCATTGATGAGATCCCAATCCTCTTCACCAGGGGGCGGCGCTTCACCGAAATTCAGGACGCCGTTCTCCGTATGGAAGATCGCCTCGCGGCCCTTGGGCTGGAACTTTGCGACCATTTCCGGGAAGCCGATGCCGAGGTTTACATAGGCGCCGTCGGCAATATCCTGAGCGGCCCGCCAGGCAATCTGGGCGTTGGAAAGCTTGATGTCGTCGCGAGTATCAATCATGGGTGCGTCACTCATGCGTATGCCACTCCTGCTCGGATCAACGCTTCTTCCTGTTGCGGATCAGCCACTTCCACGACCCCATCGACAAAAATGCCTGGCGTGATCACCTGCTCCGGATCGATCTCTCCTGGCGTCACGATTTTCGACACCTGCGCGACGGTCCTTTTGGCCGCCATGCACATCAGCGGATTGAAATTGCGCCCGGCCAGACGGTAGGTGAGATTGCCGTGGGTGTCGCCGAGATGCCCCTTGACCAGCGCTATATCGGCCTTCAACCAGCGCTCCTGCACATATTTGCGACCGTCGAATTCGGCGATCACCTTGCCGTCAGCAAGTTCGGTACCGAAACCGGTCGGCGTGTAGAAGGCGGGAATGCCGGCACCGCCGGCGCGAATGCGCTCGGCAAGCGTACCCTGCGGCACCAGTTCCAACTCGATTTCGCTTGCGAGGTAGCGATCTGTAAAGGCCCGCGGATCGGATGAACGCGGAAAGGAGCAGATCATCTTCTTGACCATGCCAGCATCGATCATCGCCGCGATGCCGATACGGCCATTGCCGGCATTGTTGTTGATAACCGTGAGCCCTGAGGGCTTACCCGTTTCCTTGACGCGATCGATAAGAGCGTGAATGAGCTCGATGGGCGCGCCCGAGCCACCAAAGCCGCCGATCATTAACGTTGCCCCATCTTCGATATCAGCCACAGCATCCGCCAGGCTGTGTATCCTCTTATCCATACCGTTGTCCTCCAGCGACCTGTCATTTGGCCCGCTCAAGATTCAGGTAAATCCCAACTCGGATCGACATCAAGCCTATTTGTGCGATATAGTATGTTTGTTCGATTATCGCACAATATTGAAGGAGGCGGCACATGGCTGTGAGTGGACGCGACATGATGGGTGGCCTCGCCAAAGGGCTGAGCATTATCGAAGCCTTCAGCGCCGAACGGCCGAAACTGTCTATTTCCGAGGCGGCGGAGATCGCCCAACTGGATCGTGCGACAGCAAGACGCTGTCTTTTGACGCTGGCCGAGCTCGGCTACGCCGCCTATGATGGAAAATTCTTCACGGTCACACCAAAGGTACTTCGACTTGGAACGGGGTGCCTTGCTTCAATGCCACTGCCACGCATCGTGCAGCCCTTTCTCGATCAACTGTCGGAAGACATCGGACAAAGCACATCCGTTTCAATCCTCGATGATACCGAAATCGTTTATGTCGCACGTGCCGCCCAGCGTCGCGTCATGTCGATTGCCCTGATGCCAGGGTCGCGGCTGCCCGCCTATTGCACCTCCATGGGGCGGGTCCTTCTGGCTTCCCGATCACTGGAAGACCGCCGCGCCTTTCTGGAGCGCTCCGACATCGTTGCACGCACGCCGATGACGCTTACTGATATCGATGCTCTCATGGCTGAAATCGAAGAGACCGCCGCTCGTGGTCACGCGATGATCGATCAGGAAGTCGAGATCGGTCTGCGCTCGCTGGCCGTGCCGCTGAAGAGCGCCCGGGGCAAGACAATCGCCGCCCTCAATGTCGGTGTCGCCGCCTCCGCAGCTTCCATGCAGGATTTGGTCGAGCGCTATCTCCCTGCGCTGGGTGCAGTACAGGCGGAGTTGAAAGGGCTTCTGGTTTAAGCGCGCCGTCACCCGTTATAAGGGCAAGCCGACGTAGTTTTCGGCAAAACTTGCCTGCGCACGTGGTGAGCTCCGTAGATAGCTGAGTTCTGCCACCTGCATTCGTCGCTCAAAAGCTCCCGTTTCGGGGAAACGATGCGTAAGGGTGGTGAACCACCAGGAAAAGCGCTCAGCCTTCCAGACGCGCCCCAGCGCTCGCGCCGAATAGGTGTCGATCCCCGCGCCCGAGCGCTCAATGTAGAATTCCGCCAGCGCTTGACCCAACATGGTCACGTCAGACACTGCGAGATTGAGGCCCTTCGCTCCAGTCGGCGGCACGATATGGGCAGCATCTCCGGCAAGGAACAGTCGGCCATAGCGCATCGGCTCGGCAACAAAGCTGCGCAGCGGCGCAATGCTTTTTTCAAAGGAAGGCCCGCGCTGGAGCCGTGCTCCGAGATTGGGTCCAAGCCGCACGGCCAGTTCATCCCATATACGTTCGTCCGGCCAGTCTTCCAGCCGCTCGCCCATGTCGCACTGGATGTAATAGCGGCTGCGCGTCATGGAACGCATCGAGGCAAGCGCGAAGCCGCGCTCGTGACTGGCATAGACGAGTTCCTCGCTGACAGGCGGACGCTCGGTGAGAATGCCGAGCCAGCCGAACGAATAGACACGCTCGAAGATGCGCAAAACATGGTTGGGGATCGCCTGGCGGCTGATGCCATGAAACCCGTCGCAGCCGACCACGAAATCGCAGTCGACCCGGACCTCCCCGGACGGCGTACCGAAGGTAACGAAGGGTTTTTCCGCTTCTATATCGTGGAGACCGACGTCGCTCGCTTCGAAGAGGATCGTCAGACCCCGCGCCTCGGCGGCTTCGAAAAGGTCGCGCGTCACCTCCTGCTGGCCATAGACCGTAACGCAAGCACCGCCCGAAGCCTGTTCGAGATCGATGCGAAAATCATCGCCGTCGGCGGACAGATGCGTGCCGGAATGGCGCAGCCCTTCCTCGCGCAAACGCTGGTCCAGCCCAAGGCGGGACAGGCAGTCCACTGTTCCCTGTTCCAGCACCCCTGCCCGCACCCGTCCCTCCACATAGGCGCGCGTCTGCCGCTCGATCACCACTGTCTCGATGCCCGAGGCATGGAGGAGATGAGCAAGGATAAGTCCGGCGGGACCGGCTCCGACGATAGCGACTTGCGTGCGCATGATTGTCTCCTAACTGGCTTAGCGTCGCTTGGCGGCGCTGCTGGATGGGGGGAACGGGACGGTCAGGCGGAAAGACTCTCACGGAGCTTGTTCTTGCGGATTTTGCCGGTGCTGGTACGGGGCAGTTCCGTGACGATCCGGAAATGTTTCGGCACCTTGAAGCGGGCAAGCCGCGCCTCGCAATGGGCACGAAGTTCTCCCTCCGCGTCTTCCCATCCTGGTGACAGGATAACGAAGGCATGCCCCGCCTCGCCCCAGCGCGGGTCCGGCACACCAATAACGGCCACCTGGAGGACCGCTGGATGTTCGGCGAGGACGCTTTCGATTTCTACCGGATAGACGTTCTCACCGCCCGAAATGAACATGTCCTTTCGGCGATCGACAACGGTCACGAACCCATCGGCATCTCGAAGTCCAATGTCGCCGGTGCGCAACCAGCCATCCGGCGTGAAGGCGGCATCGCGCTCTTCCGGTCGGTTCCAGTAACCGGGCGTGACATGCGGCCCTTTGACGATGATCTCGCCAGCGGTCCCGTCCTGCACCTCCCGGCCCTCGGCATCGACGATGCGAATGGCCGTGGCCGGTCCCGCTTGGCCGACCGCGCCGGCATGATTGGAAATCAGCGCTGGATCGAGCGGCATGCCAAGGATCGTTCCGGCCTCGGTCATTCCGTAGCCATCCACCATGGCAACGCCACGCTCCAGCCACCAACGGATATTGGCAGGCGGGTTCGGAGCGCCGCCGGTGAAAAGCGCAGCGAGCGACCAGTTTTCCGGCTGGAAACCATCGGCATCCTTCAACGCCGTCGCCATCTGCGGGACGCAGAAGTAATGGGTGATGCCGAGCGCGCGGTCCGCAAGCCGGGAATTGGTAACGACCGGATCGAAGCCGGATGAGACCAGCACCGTACCGCCCTGAACCAATGGCGGCCAGACGGAGGTTACCAGGCCAATGACATGGAAGAAGGGCGATTCCGCGAGAAAGACCGACTCCGACGTCACCTGCCCCAGCACACCGAAATTGACGCCGGTGAAGAACAGTGTCTGGGGAGTTAGAATGACGCCCTTCGGCACGCCGGACGTTCCGGAGGTGTAGAGAAGGACGCAAGGCCGGTTGGCATCATGCGGAGAGCCTCGTTCGCCTGCCGCCGCACTTTCGCAACGCGCAGTAAACGCCGCGATATCAAGCAGTCTTGCGCCGTCCGGCACCGCGAAACCTGCCGACGATCCGTCGACGAGGATCAGTGCGGGGGTACAGTCGATGAGAATAGAATCGATCTCGGCAGCCGCGAGCCGCCAGTTCAGTGGCGTGAAGATAAGGCCGGACCGCAGACAGGCCTGCTGCGCAATCACAAGATCGGCGGAGTTGCGTGCAATCGACGCGAGCCTGTCACCCGGCCCAAGGCCGAGCGTGTCGATCGCCGCTCTTGCCTGCTCGATCGCCCGGTCGAGGCCCCGATAGGTCCAGCGCCTCCCGGACGCCAGATCGACAAGGGCGAGTTTTTCCGGGCGCGCCTGCGCATGCAGGCCCACCGGATCGGGGGCTAGCCAGTTATGCATGATGTTGGTCCTCCTCCCAGTAAAACCTCTATCAGCTGTGGATTTTACTCTTGTCGTAAGAGCCGAGACCCGGTTTGTAGGTCTTCTCGTCGATGAACTGGCGGATGCCCTCCTTGCGACCTTCACTGTCGTAGGAATTGGCGGCTTCCTGGGCGCGCACAAGATAATCCTCAGCCTCGTCATACGTCATGACGCCGACGCGGCGCACCGCATCCTTGGTCGCCTTAAGGGCTACGGGGTTCTTGGCCAGCAGGACCTTGGCAACCTCGGCCACCCGGTCCTTCAGCGAGGCAAGCGGCAGGCTTTCGTTGACGAGGCCCCAGGCAGCGGCCTTTTGACCGTCGATCGGCTCACCAAGCATGGCGTGATACATGGCCTGACGGAAGGGCATCAGCTCCACTGCTACCTTCGTTGCGCCACCGCCTGGCAGAATACCCCAGTTGATCTCGGAGAGACCAAACTTAGCCTCATCCGCTGCAAAGGCCAGATCGCAGGCGAAGAGCGGACCGTAACCGCCACCGAAGCACCATCCATTGACCATCGCAATAGTCGGCTTCTGGTACCAGCGCAGACGACGCCACCAGCCATAGCTCTCGCGCTGGCTCTGGCGCACGCCAGCCAGACCCTTGGCCTCAGTTTCACGGAAATATTCCTTGAGATCCATGCCAGCCGTCCAGGCTGTGCCTTCGCCGCTAAGGACAAGAACGCCGACATCCTCGCGGAACTCCAGCTCGTCCAGCACGTCCAGCATCCGGCGGTTCAGCTCGGGGCTCATCGCATTGCGCTTTTCCGGACGGTTGAAACGGACCCAGGCGATGCCTTCGGCAATATCGACGGCGACGACGTCCGTCTTGTTGCTAGTCTCGGTCATGAGATTGGTTTCCTTTTACATGATTTGAAGGCGAGGACGGGCTCGACGTAAGATCAGATCGGGAAGCGTCCGGCTTCGGTCTCGACCGTGATCCAGCGAAGCTCAGTGAATTCCGCAATACCGGCCTTGCCGCCAAAGCGCCCGTAGCCCGAAGCCCCGACGCCGCCGAAAGGCATCTGTGCTTCGTCATGCACCGTGGGGCCATTAACATGGCAAATCCCGGAGCGAATCTGTCGGGCGACCTTCAGGCCGCGGGCCGCATCTCCTGTGAAGACGGCAGCCGAAAGACCGTATTCGCTGTCATTGGCAACGCGGATGGCGTCGGCCTCGTCCTTCGCCCGGATCACCGCGACGACAGGCCCAAAGCTCTCCTCGGAATAGAGGCGCATTCCAGCGCTGACATCCGCGACGACATGGGCAGGAACGAGCACGCCGTTCGGCTCGCCCGCCGCAATCACCTTTGCACCCTTGGCGACGGCGTCGTCGATCAGGCCCTTAAGCTTATCGGCGGTTTTGATATCCACAACAGCGCCAAGCGGTGCCGCACCCTGGCGCGGATCTCCAGCGGTGAGCATCCGCACTTTGGCGGCAAATTTTTCAAGGAAGGCATCCGCCACAGCATCGACGACGATAATCCGTTCCGTCGACATGCAGATCTGGCCCTGGTTGAAAAAAGCGCCAAAGGCTGCTGCCTTCACTGTCTCGTCGAGATCCGCATCGTCCAACACTACAAGCGGCGCTTTGCCGCCAAGTTCCAGAACACAGGGCTTGAGGTTTTGTGCCGCACGCATGGCGACTATGCGCCCGACGGCCGTAGAGCCGGTAAAATTGACACGTCGGATAGCCGGATGATCGATCAAGGCACCGACGACGTCTGCCGCATCCTGCGGCGCATTGGTGACAAGCTGGACGAGACCCTCGGGCAATCCGGCCTCCGCCAGGGCCTCGACGATAAGGCCGTGGGTTTTCGGGCACAGTTCACTTGCTTTGAACACCACTGCATTGCCGCAAGCCAGAGGAGTGGCCAACGCACGCACACCTAGGATGACCGGCGCATTCCACGGCGCGATGCCAAGCACGACGCCCGCTGGTTCGCGAATGGCCATGGCAAGACAGCCCGGCTTGTCGGAAGGGATAACTTCGCCAGCAACTTGAGTGGTGAGTGACGCGGCCTCGCGCAGCATCGACGCAGCAAGCATGACGTTGAAGCGCGCCCAGGCTTCGGTCGCACCGATCTCGGCCATCATCGCCGTCACAAAGGCGTCGCCCTTTGAACTGACGGCATCAGCCGCTCTCAGAAGCGCGGCGCGGCGCGCATTCGGCCCTTGTGCGGCCCAGGCCGGCATGGCGCGAGCGGCCGCATCGACTGCGGCTATCGCCTCATCAGGCGTTTGCGCCGGCGCTTCGCTCGCCACCTCGCCACTAATCGGATTCACGCGTCGAAACAACTTCGATGTCGATGTCATGGTTTCTCCTCCCTAGAGCGTCCGAGGCTCCCGACCTCAAACATTGCTATGTGAAATAGCGATTGACTGCTATATCACATAGCGATACAAAACTGACAAGGGTCAATTTTTACTATTTTTGAGAAGGGCGACGCGTGAAGGCGAGAATGCGGGACATTGAAGGGTTAAGAGCGCCTGTCATGGACGATCTCCTCGGTTACCATCTGCGTCGGGCCTCGATCCTCGATCTGGCGGGTTTTGCCGAGGCGCTCGGCGACGAGATCAAGCCCATTCCTTTCACGGTTCTCTGCCTGATCGATGAGACGCCTGGCATCACGGCCGCCGAGATCGGTCGACAGGCGCGGCTGCAACGGGCCAATCTCGCGCCGATCCTTGCGCATTTCGACAGCCAGGGATGGATCGAACGCCTTGCCGATGATGAAGACCAGCGCATTCAACATCTGCACTTGAGTGAAACGGGTGCTGAGGCCGTCGCCAAATGGCACGCGCGGGTCATGGCGCAGGAGGAACGCACATTCAGTGCGCTAACGCCAAGAGAACGTGAAGTGCTGCGCCGGTTGTTGTCGCGCATCTGGAATGGCGCGTGACACCAGCCATACGCGCTGATGGCACGGTCGCAATTTCATCCATCGCCTGCGGGCGGCGGCTTTGAAAAGAGGGAGCCCTTACTCGCAGAGGCGGGCTTGGGAGGACTGCGGGATACATCGCTGAGGCAGCGTGAGACGCAGGCCAAATGAAAGCATGATTGCCGCTAAGGCGGCCTTTGGGAGGAGAATATCATGACTGAAGCCACGCATAGACATGCGGGGACGGGAACGCGTGCGCTCGTGCTTGTGTTTCTCGCCGCGATTATCGAAGGTTTCGACCTTCAGGCGGCGGGTGTCGCCGTGCCAAAACTTGTTTCCGCTTTTGGACTTTCACCGTCACAGTTGGGCGTTTTCCTCTCATCGGCGACCTTCGGACTGGTGCTCGGCGCGCTGTGCGGCGGCGTTATCGCTGATCGCTTTGGACGGCGCAACGGGCTTGCCCTTTCGCTGATCGTGTTCGGCCTGTTTTCGATCGGCACGGCTTTCTCCGACACGTTCGAGCATTTGGTTGCGATGCGGTTTCTGACCGGCGTCGGCCTTGGGGGCGCGCTGCCTAATCTCATCGCAATTGCCGCTGAATCCGTTGCGCCTGAGCGGCGCGGCAGGGCAGTTGCGATCATGTATGCCGGCGTGCCGCTTGGTGGCGCACTCGCCAGCCTCATCGCCCTGCTTGGCCTGCATGACGACTGGGGCTCGATATTCCTGGTAGGCGGCATCTTGCCATTGCTGCTGGCCCTGCCGCTCCAACTCATGATGGGACCGTTCCGCGTGACACGCGATGCAAGGGCACCTGCCCGTCGCCGCGACGTGCTGATGGCGCCGGGTGCACTGCCACAGACGCTGCTGCTCTGGGCCGCCTTCTTCTTCGGCCTCATCGTCGTATATCTGCTTCTCAACTGGCTGCCGCAGATTCTCGTGTCACTGGGCTTTGCGCGTGAAACGGCGTCGACCGTGCAGATCGTTTTCAATATCGGCGGCGCAGCTGGCGCCATCCTTGGCGGGCGGCTGCTGGACGGCAACAGGCCTGCCTTTTCCGCAGCGCTCTGCTTTATCGGTCTGATGCTGGCAATCACATCTCTTGCCATGTTGCCCGCGGGCAATGTTGCGGCGGCGCTGGCGGCTGGCACTTTTGTCGGCGCGACGGTCATCGGCGTACAGGCGCTGCTCTATGGTATTGCCCCACAATGCTATCCAAGCGAGGTGCGCGGCACCGGCGTAGGCCTTGCCGTTTCTGTCGGTCGGCTTGGTTCAATCGTCGGACCTCTCGTCGCTGGCTGGCTCCTGGCAAGCGGCATGGGTCCGCAGCAACTTCTCTACACGCTGCTGCCCATCGCGGCCATCTGCGGCACCACCACCGTGATCCTCATCCTGCACCGTAGCGGGAAGACACGGGAGGAAATGTCGAGACGCCTGGGCCAAGCTTGATCGGATCGCAAATTCTGCCGCGTAGAGGTGGGCGTCCTTAGGCAAACAAAAAATATCTTGCCTTGATGAGGAGCGTGATCTCGCGAGAGATGTGCTCCTCATTGGCATTTGCCGCATAGCATCCTCGATAGCACTGCAACGTCCGGGCATTGTTCCAAGTTGCGATGCCGTTCTCTACCACCGGTGCCATACCCCCGTCTGAGCCACCGCTAGCAACACGGTGTCCGTGTGTTGCAACAAAGAACGACTATAGCTTCGGTAGGCCCTCCGGTCGCAGTAGGCGACGCTGGGCGGCAATGCGGAAGGGCGCGTTCATGGCGCCATAGCCGTTATAGGCGCCGCGTCGCTCGATGATTTCGAAGAAGAACCCTTCACCGAAAGTGCGGCTATAGATCTGGAAATATTCGCCGTGTTCGTCGCGGTCGTAAAGGATACTGGCAGCACGCAGCGCATCGGAGAAATCCGGTTCAAGACCGAAGCGCGCCTCGAGGTCATCATAATAGTTTCGCGAGATCGGCAGCGCCTGAAAGCCGGTGGCCTTCAGCGCCTCGGCAGTCGCAAAGATGTCGTCGCTCGCAAATGCGATGTGCTGGATGCTGGTGCCGAAGCCTTCTGCCAGGAATTTGCCGGCAAAGGTCTTGCGATTTTCAGCACCGTTCACGGTGAGGCGGAAAAGCGGTTCCGGCTCGCTTTCGATGGCTTGGCTCCGGACCAGTCCGCCAGGATCAACGACATCGACCATCGGTGTGCGCCGGGTCGAGAAGATCGATGTGTAGAATAGAAGCCACGTCAGCATCTCGTCATAATGGGTTGTCTGGGCAAGATGGTCGATACGGGTAAGACGCGCTGTGGGCGACCCGCCCTCGTCGACCAAAGCCTCGAATTCGCTCTCCCAGATACTGCCAAGCGGCGCATTATCGTCGAGGAAGTAGATGACACCGTTGCCGACGCCCTGAATGCCGGGCACCGCGACTTCGCCGGGCTGCCGGGGCTCGGAAAAGACAGGCGCACCGAGTGCGCGCGCGCGGGCGAGCGCTTGCTCGGCATTATCGACCCTGAGGCCAAATGCATAGGCATTGGTGCCATGTACGGCATAGGAAGCGCCGGCGAAGCTATCGCCACTCTCATCCGTATTAATCAGGATACGGATATCGCCCTGGGTATAGAGATCGACGGCGCGGTTGCGGTGCCGGGCGGTGCGTCTAAAGCCCAGCGTTTGCAGAAGATCGATGAGGGTCTGTTGTTCGTCGGGTGCCGAGGTGAACTCAACGAACTCCACCCCTTTCGCCTCGATACGGTCCGGCATCTCCGGCATGGAAAGACGGATATCGGGCTCGTGGCGCCGGACGCGGTCCATCAGATTGACGAGCGAGCGATGTCCGTCCTCTGCCAAAGCCCTGGCTGATCCGCCACGGAACTGGTCGTTGAAGATTTCAAGGGAGAGCGGGCCGGTATAGCCGGTGGCTGCCACAGCACGCATGAAATCGACGACTGGCAGATCGCCCTCGCCCGGCATGTTGCGGAAATGGCGGCTCCAGTAGAGGAGGTCCATGTCGAAGAGTGGCGCATCGGCAAGCTGCACGATGAAGATCTTGTCTCCGGGAATGGAGCGGATCGAATTGGGATCGATCTTGCGGGACAAGGTGTGGAAACTGTCCAGGATGATGCCGACATTCGGGTGATCGGTCCGCCGCACGATTTCCCATGCATCGCGATGGTCGTTGATATGGCGTCCCCAGGCAAGAGCTTCATAACCGACACGCACGCCATGCCGGGCGGCCATCTCCCCGAGTTCGTGGAAATCAGCTGCCGCCCGGTCTATCCCGCCAAGAGAGATCGGCGATACGTTCGAGCAAATCAGCATGAGATCAGTGCCAAGCTCTTGCATGATTTCGAACTTGCGCTCCGCCCGCTCGAAGGCGCGGCTGCGGTGAGGCTCCGGCATGCCTTCGAAATCTCGAAACGGCTGGAAAAGCGTGATGTCCAGACCATGATCACGGACGATCTTTGCCACCTCGCGTGGCGAGGCATCGTAGGTTAGAAAGTCGTTCTCGAATATCTCGACGCCGTCAAAGCCAGCACGGGCAATCGCTGCCAGCTTTTCAGGAAACTCGCCGCTGATCGACACTGTCGCCATCGACGTGCGCATCATCACGCTCTGCTTGTCTGTCTGGTACTGGGCCATATTGCCTTACCTTTTGTGTTTATGTACGAGTTGGTTAATATGGAACGTGGAAAAACGCGGATGCAAAGCATCCGGGGGAAACATGACGAGCACCGCGACGACTACTGAGGGTAAAAAGGCGCGTCCGGCAAAGCGCGATCCGGAAGGCGTGCGGCGCGACATACTGGCGGTCGCGATGGAGGAATTTTCCCAAAACGGTCTTTCTGGGGCGCGGATAGACGAAATCGCGGCACGGACGAAAACGTCCAAACGCATGATCTATTATTATTTTGGCGACAAGGAAGGCCTGTACCAGCATGTTCTGGAAGAAGCCTACAGTAAGGTGCGCGGTGGCGAAAGCGATCTGGCACTGGACCATCTTGACCCGATGGCTGCGCTCGACGCACTCTGTCGCTACACTTTCGAGCATCACCGCCGCAGTCCGGCCTTCATCCGCATGGTCATGATCGAAAATATCCATCACGGCCGGCATGTGCAGATGTCGAAGTCCATCCGAAGCCTCAACCGTCCCGCCATTGCCGCGCTCGAGGCGGTGCTGAAGCGCGGTCAGGATAGCGGTGTCTTTCGTGAAGGCATCGAGGCACTGGAGCTCCACTGGCAGATCAGTGCGCTCTCTTTCTTCAACGTCTCTAACGCTCCGACCTTCTCTTCCATCTTCGGCGAAGACCTTTTCACGCCGCAAGCGCAACAAACGCTGGCCCGCCACGTGGCTGTAATGGTCCTGCGCTATGTGGTGCGGCCCGAACATATCGACGCTATAGGGTCTGACGAGCGATAAGATGGCGAAGCGCCACGCAGTAGCCGTCGATACCGAGACCCGCGATAACGCCGTCGGCTCGCATCGATACATAGGAGTGGTGGCGAAAGACCTCCCGCTTGTGGATGTTGGAAATATGGACCTCGACCACTGGCGCCTCATATGCGTTCAACGCATCAAGGATGGCAATCGACGTGTGACTGAAAGCACCAGGATTGATGACGATGCCTGCGGCCTTGCCGCGTGCCTCGTGGATCCAGTCGATCAACTCGTATTCCCGATTGCTTTGGGCGAAGAAGAGTTCATGACCTGAGGCCATCGCTACCTCGCGACACGTTGCTTCGACATCGGCAAGAGTCTCGCGACCGTAGATTTCCGGCTGGCGCTGTCCGAGCAGGTTGAGGTTCGGTCCGTTCAGAACGAAAAATAGGCTCATGCGGCCGCCTCCGCTTGAAACATCTCCGCAAAGTGTGCGCTCATCCGCTCCGCATCCGGCTCACGTCCGCAGAATAGCCTGAATGCACCGACAGCCTGGAAAATCGCCATGCCGCCGCCCGGTAATGTCTGACAACCCTTCGCCGCAGCGGTCTCGATCAGCCTGGTGATGAGGGGCATGTAGACGATATCGGCAACCCAGTGGCGCGGACTAATCAGATCTGGATCAACGGGAATACCGGGATGGGCGGGCATGCCAATGGGTGTTGCGTGGATGAGACCATCAGCATCGCCGAGCACGGCTGCGGGCGTTTTGGCTGGCGTCGCCCGCCCCTCTCCAAAGCGGATGTTGAGTTCACGCGCAAGCCGTGCCGAACGGTCCGCGTCCTGGTCGAAAATATCCAGCCTGCCGATGCCGAGTTTCAATGCGGCATGGGCAACCGCGACACCGGCGCCACCTGCACCAATGAGAAGCGCCCGATCGCGCCAGGCATCGGGTAGACCGCGCTGAAAGCTTTCGTAAAAACCGTACCAGTCGGTATTGTAACCGATGCGCTTGCCATCTCGGAAGACGACCGTGTTGACGGCGCCCAGCATGCGGGCGTCCTCGGAAAGCTCGTCCAGATGGGAGATTACCGCCTGTTTGAACGGATGCGTAATATTGGTTCCGGCAAAGCCGCGGGCTTCCAATTCCGCGAGAAGGTCGGGCAGCGCGGTCTCCGGCACGTTGCGGACATTGATGTCCACGAGTTCGTAAGAATAGTCGAGTCCGTGTGCGCGACCCTCGCGCATGTGGAGCGCCGGCGATTTCGAAAGCTGGATGTCGGCGCCAATAAGGCCGACCTGATAGGCGGTTCGTTCTGTCATGGATATGGACCGTTTATGCGGCGTGAAAGGCGCGGCGGGTCATCCCGCCGCTTGCTTCAGTGGTGCGCCAAGATTTCGCCGAGAAAGGTGCGCGTGCGCTGGTGTTTGGGATCGCGGAAGAATTCTTCCGGCGGCCCCTCCTCGATGATCTCGCCCGACGCCATGAACACCACGCGATCCGCCACCTGACGAGCAAAGCCCATTTCGTGGGTCACGCAGATCATGGTCATCCCGTCGCGGGCAAGGCCGATCATCGTATCCAGCACTTCCTTGACCATTTCCGGGTCGAGCGCCGAGGTCGGCTCGTCGAAGAGCATCGCCTTCGGCTCCATGCACAGCGCCCTCGCGATTGCCGCACGCTGCTGCTGGCCGCCGGAGAGCTGGGCGGGATACTTGTCGGCCTGATCGAGGATGCGCACGCGAGCGAGATATTTGCGTGCGGTTTCCTCAGCATCCGCTTTGGACAGCCCTTTCACCCGCATCGGCGCAAGCGTACAGTTTTCCATGATGGTCTTGTGCGGGAAAAGGTTGAAGCTCTGAAACACCATGCCCACCTCCCGACGCACGGCATCGATGGCGCGGACGGAATCGGTGAGCTTGGTGCCTTCGACGGTGATCGTCCCCTCCTGGATTTCCTCCAGATGGTTGATGCAGCGGATCAGTGTCGATTTCCCAGAGCCGGACGGGCCGCAAAGAACGATCTTCTCGCCTTTGCGAACCGTCAGATTGATATCCCTAAGTGCATGGTAGGCTCCATACCACTTTCCGACGCCCTCGAGGGCAATCAGCGGAGCCTGGGCGGCGGATTGCGGCATGGAAACCTCCCTTACTTCACGGTGAAGGGGACGTCAGGCATGGATTCCGGGAACTTCGGAACCTCGCGCTTCATCCACTTGGTGTAAATCGCCTGCAACTCACCATCGGCCTTGATCTTTTCGAGGAAGGTGTTGATGGCCTGGTTCCAGTCCTTCTCTCCCGGACGGGTGCCCGCGCCATTGTAAAGGGTCGTCAGGTCGAACTTGGACTCATACTTGCCGGGGGCCGCAGCGTTCAGGCGATCACCATAAAACTGGTTGCCGCCTACGGCCTCGACCTGACCGGAGACGATCGCCTGAATATTGGCGGCATCGTCGTCGAAGCGCAGAATGCTTGCCTTGTCGCCTGCGCCCGCCGTGATGGCGGTGTCCATGGCACTCGACTTCGGTACCCCGACATTCAGTCCCTTCAGATCGTCAAAACCGGCAATCTTCTTGTCCTTGGGCCCATAGACCGACAGAACGTTGCCGGCATAGGGCTGCGAATACTGGATCGTCTTGGCGCGCTCCGGCGTCATGCCCATCGTTGCAAAAAGCACGTCCACCTTACCGGTCATGAGCGCCGGAATACGGTTGGCAACGGCGAGCGGTACGAACTCGGCTTCAAGACCGAGGCTTTTGGCGAAGGCTTTGCCAATATCCGCGTCGAGGCCATCCTGGATCCCGCTAGAATTGACGAAGCCCCAAGGCGAGTTGTCTCCCTGAATGCCAATAACAACCTTGCCCTTCGCCTTCGCCTCCTCAAGCGTGCCGGCCGCGGCATCGACCGGGGCCATGAAGGGCAGAGCGGCAGCGGCGGCTATTAGCCCAAGTACGCTGCGGCGACCGAAAGTCATGCTGGATTTCATCATATTATCCTCCTTGTAAACTGATGAATGCATGGTCACGAAAGTAGATCTCCTCCACCATCGTCCGGAAAATCGAAGCCGATTTTCGAAAAGCCGACGGGTCTTTCCACGACGCTCTATCGAGCGGCGGTCTGAAGGCGTTTCTCAACGCCGGCACCCCAAAGAGAGAGCGGCCAGCAGATCAGGAAATAGATGAGGCCAACGATGGCGAAAACGGTAAGCGGACGGAACGTCTGATTGGAGACGATCTGGCCGGCGCGCGACAATTCGACAAAGCCGACGATGGCAGCGAGCGACGTGCCCTTGATGAGCTGCACCAGGAAACCGATGGTGGCCGGCAACGAAATGCGCAATGCCTGCGGCAGGACAACATCCTTCATGATCGACCTGTAATGCAGGCCGAGCGCACGAGCCGCTTCCGTCTGCCCCTTCGGAACAGCCTGTATACCACCGCGCCAGATTTCACCAAGAAAGGCGCTGGCATGCAGTGTGAAAGCGATGGCGACAGCGATCCACGCATCGATGTTGAAGCCGAGCAGAGCCACGCCGTAATAAACCACGAAGAGCTGCATGAGGAGCGGTGTACCCTGAAAGACCGCGATATAGCCAGCCGTTGCGCGACGGATGGATGGGACTTCGGCAGTGCGGGCCAATGCCACGAGAAGGCCGAAGACACCACCACCAGCAAAGCCGATCAAGGTCAATGCGATGGTCCACTTCAGGCCTTGCATGAGGAAGAACAGTTCGTTGGGGCCTATGCTTGCCATGATCGTCTCCTCACTTGACCGGGTAGCTGAAAGAGATGCGCGAGATGAGACCAAAGACGCCCATCATCAGCGAGGAAATCACGAGGTAGAGCAGCGTGATGGAAAAATATACTTCGAAGGAGCGGAAGGTATCCGCCTCGATCTTCTGCGCCACCGAGGTGAGTTCGTAAGCGGCGATCGACGTGCAAACGGAGGTCGTCAGCGTCAGCATGATGAACTGGCTGGTGAGCGAGGGGTAGACTGCCCGCAGCGCAGGCTTGAGAATGATGTGCCGGAAGATTTGCGCGCGACCGAGGCCAAGCGCGAGCCCTGCTTCCACCTGCCCCTTTGGGACGGCATCCACACCCCCGCGAATGATTTCGATCGCATAGGCGCCACCATTAAGCGCCAGCGCGACGATAGCAGTCACTGTCGGATTAAGACGCAGACCGAGCTGCGGCAGCGCGAAGAAGATAAAGAATATCTGGACCAGAAAGGGCGTATTGCGGATCAGCTCTACAAAGCCGATGACAAAGCCGCGCAACGGCTTGAAGCGTGACCGACGTGCTACGACGCCCAGAATCCCGATGACGGTCGCCAGCGACATGCCGGCAAGCGCCAGGCCGATGGTGGCAAGACACGCGACGAGCAACTCGGGAAGGCGATCGATGACCGCCGAGAAGTCGAGACTGTATGACATGGTTCCTCCACAACCTTCCGGTTAAGGCATCAGCCCGCCGTTGGGTCGTCTCCCCGTTCTCCGCACTCAGGCTTCGAACGCTCCCTTGTTCTTGCCGGACTGTGTTCCAAGAAGAGCTCTCCTAAGCCCCTCCATATCCGACCTCTGAATGTTTGTACCAGTTAGTTCATTTTAAAGTCAACGCTCAGGAAGGGTGAAAATGCAGCTTTTACGACTGATTTTCGGAGCGACTTTATTCCTATTTATCCAATTATTTCAACACATAAGGAAACATCACGCGGCAAGGAGCGATAATGTTTCAACACCCTCTCTCACAGGTCATTTCCTAAGTGTGATGACCGCCACATTCTTCAGGCTCTCGCCCGATCCGTCTGATGTCGCCTAGCAGTCGGCGCGCAGTCCGTAGTGCGGAGGCGGTCGCCAATACCGTGGGTGGCAGCGTCATCCACTCAAGCATCCAAGCGGCACCCGACCGTTCCTGCTCATGAACAAGCGACTGATGAAGCGCCGAAACCTGTGTTGCGTTGAAACGCGCCAGCGTGACCAGCAGTTCTGCTGCAACGGGGTTCTGCTTGTGCGGCATGGCGGAAGACCCGCCGCCACCTGCGAGGCTTATCTCGGCCCCTGCATCGGCAAGTAAAGAGATGTCCTGGCCGATCTTTCCGAGGCTGCCGGTGACAAGCGAAAGCAGCCCCCCGAACTCCGTAATCATGTCACGCTGGCTGTGCCATTGGGCCTGATCGTGAAGACCGAGGCGACCGGCGAGTGCAGCCCGCAAAGCCGGACCATCATTTCCGAAGCGTTCGAGCGTTCCCGCCGCGCCACCGAACTGCAAGGCAAACCCGTCGACGGCAAAATGAGCGAGCCGGGACCGCGTCCGTTCCAGGGGTGATCGCCAGGCACCGATCCGGTCGGCAGCCTTGATCTCGATTGCAGCCTGCATCCGCGTATGCGCCATCAACAGCTTGTCGCCGTCGCGTTCCAGAAGTCCGTCGAGATCGCCGATCAGCGCATCCAACCGAGCCTGGATGATGTCGTTCGCTACTTTCAGTCTCAACACCAAGCTGGTATCGATTACATCCTGGCTAGTTGCGCCGAAATGCACCTTCTCCGCAGCCACCCCACCGACTGCCGCGCGCATCTGTCGAATGAACGCAGGAACGACGACGCCATCACGCGCCATTCCATCCGCAAGCGCGGCCATATCCGGCACGAAGGTGCCAAGCGCGGCGTCGATCGTTTCCGCAATATCGACGGCGAGTATACCGCAATCTGCCTCGGCCAGTGCCAGAGCCCTCTCGAAGCGGATCATAGCGGCAATATCGGCCTCTGCAGAAAACAGCGACGCGATCTCGGCATCGCCGAAGAGGCCGGAGAGGAAAGGATGATCGAAGGGCGAGAGGGTCATCGCGGTCATATATCGAAGAAGACGGTTTCGCCATCGCCTTGCAGGCGGATGTCGAAGCGATAGGCATTCTCGCCATCCGGCTTTGCGATCAGCGTCGGAACGCGGTCCTTGTGTTCGATGCGGGCCAGCACTGGATCAGCCACGTTTGCCGCGTCCTCCTCCGGAAAATACATTCTCGTATGTAGACCGATATTGATGCCGCGCGCGACAATCCAGAAGGTGATGTGCGGCGCCATGAAGCGTCCATCCTTGAATGGAACGCGGCCGGGCTTGATCGTTTCGAAGAGGAACTCACCGGTATCCATATCGCCAGGCGACCGGCCCCAGCCGGCGAAATGGGGGTCGGGAGCGCCGGCCGTTTCGCTCGGGCTGTTATAGAGTCCTTGAGCATCGGCCTGCCAGATTTCCACCAGCGCATCCTTCAGCGCATAGCCGCCGCCGTCGAAGACGGTGCCACGAATGGTGATGCGGGTGCCGGTGGCCTTGTCGTCATAGAGTTTTCCCGCGCCGAGATCTTGCTTGAAGACGCCGTTGATGCCAACGAAGTTCGGTGTGCAGCCAATATGGACGTAGGGTCCTGCCGTCTGGGAGGCGCTTTCCTTCAGATAATCGAGCGGCTGCACCATGTCAGTTCCCCTCCGGGCGGTTCTCGAAGAAGGTGGAGCGGCGACCACGCAACACGATGTCGAACTTGTAGGCGCGCATATCCATGGGAATGGTCGCATTCATGTCGAGCGGCGCGATCAATCGACGGATGGCTTCCTCGTCAGGGATCGTCTTGACGATCGGACACCGCCAGATGAGCGGATCGCCCTCGAAATACATCTGGGTAATCAACCGCTGCTGAAAACCATGACCGAAGACTGAGAAATGGATATGGGCCGGGCGCCAGTCATTCACGCCATTCGGCCATGGATAGGGACCGGGCTGAATGGTCTTGAACCAGTAATAGCCATTCCCGTCGGTGATTGTGCGACCGACACCGCCAAAATTTGGATCGACGGCGGCGAGATAGCTTTCCTTCTTGTGCCGATAGCGCCCGCCGGCATTGGCCTGCCAGAACTCTAAAAGCGCACCGGCGACACCCGCACCGCGCTGATCGAGCACGCGGCCATGCACGAGAATGCGCGGCCCGATCGGCATTTCGCCGGGCTTGGCATAGTTGAGGATCAGGTCGTTATCGAGCGGGTTCAGCAACCCATGACCGAAAACCGGGCCGCTGATTTCGCTCTTGGTGCCCTCAAGCGAAATCAGCGCACGCTGTGGCGAGCGCAAAACGGAGGTCTTGTACCAGGGCGTGTAGGCTTGCGGCTGCATCTCCCGATCACGGGCAAAGAAGGGGCCGGTTTCCGGTGGTTGATTGCTCACGTCGTCTGCTCCTTCAGCGGGGAGGATGCGTTTCGGTTTGCCAGCACCTGCTTGGCAATCTTGAAGCCATGATTGGCGGCAGGCACTCCAGCATAGATCGCCACATGCATCAGCGCCTCGCGAATATCGTCCTCACTGGAACCGGTATTGGCGGTCGCCCGGACATGCATCGCCATCTCCTCATATTGCCCAAGTGCTGCAAGAAGCGCGATGGTCACGTTTGAGCGCTCTCTCTTTGTCCAGCGATCGCTGGACCAGACTGTGCCCCAGGCACTTTCGGTGATCAATGTCTGAAATGGCTGATCGAAGGATGATGCCTGCGCGCTCGCCCGGTCCACATGGGCATCGCCTAGCACCGCGCGGCGCGTGGCCATGCCGCGGCTGTGGCGGTCGACGGATAGTGGTTCGGTATCGCCTGGCGGAAGGGCCTTCAGGAAGTCCGCGACCGCAGCTGCGTAGGCAGTCGGCTGCTCAAGCGGCGGGATGTGTCCGTTGTTGCAGACCCTAACAAAGTAGCTGTTGGCAACGAGACCGGCCAGCGACTCTACGAGTTCAGATGGAGTCGATCCATCCTGATCGCCAGCGACGCAAAGTGTTGGGACAACGAGACGAGCAAGAGCATCGGTGTAATCGGCATCGCGGATCGCCGCACAGGTGCCGCAGTAGCCCTCGGCCGACTGGCGAAGCAGCATGGCGCGAGCGCCCGCGTAAAGCGGATTGTCGTCGCGGCGAAATGCAGGGGTAAACCAACGCTCCATCACGGGATCGACAAGGCTCTCAAGCCCGTTTGCGCGGACGGCGTCGATGCGCGCATTCCACATCTCGGCCGTGCCGATTTTCTGCGCTGTATTTGAAAGGACCAGGGCCGCAACGCGCTCGGGATGTGTTATCGCGACCGACTGCGCGATGAGGCCACCGACCGAAAGCCCCCAGACGATGACCTCGCCGATCTTCAGATGATCGAGAAGGGCGATAAGATCGTCCGCATGAGTCTCTATCGTATAGGGCGGCGTTCCGACGCTGGAAAGGCCGTGGCCGCGCTTGTCGTGAAGCAGATAGGCATAAGCATCGCCAAGCTCGTCGATGACGGTATCCCATATACGGAAATCCGTGCCAAGCGAGTTGACGAACGCGATGACCGGTTTGCCAGCCGTCAGACCCTTGGTCCGGTAGTGAATCGCGGCATCGCCGACCTGAAGAAAATTCATCTTTCACTCCTCTTGCGCGGAGATTGCAAGATCGCGCTGGTTAAGTAAAATGAGATTTTCGGCATTTCTCATAACTTGGTGGTTATGACTTCTCTCATCGATCCACGTATCAAACTCCGGCATCTGCAAGCCTTTATCGAGGTGGCGCGACAAAAGAGCGTCATGCGAGCTGCCAACGTACTGCATATCAGCCAGCCGGCAGTCACCAAAACGGTGCGAGAACTCGAGGATGTGTTAGGTGTCGCACTCTTCGAACGCGAAGGTCGCGGTATTCGTCCCACGCGTCTCGGCGATATCTTCCTGCGCCATGCGGGCGCCACGATGGCCGCCCTTCGCCAGGCGGTCGACGCTGTGTCACGGGAAGCGGCGCATACCGACCCGCCGGTGCGCATCGGCGCACTGCCGACGGTATCGGCGCGCATCATGCCCGAGGCCATGACGCACTTTCTCGCTGAAGCAGCGCAGGCTCCCATTAAGATTGTCACTGGAGAAAACGCCATCCTGCTTGAGCAATTGCGCCAGGGTGACCTTGATCTTGTAGTCGGCAGGCTTGCCACACCGGAGAAAATGACAGGCCTCAGCTTCGAGCACCTCTACTCGGAGCAGGTTGTCTTTGTCGTTCGTCCCGGCCATCGACTGCTGTCAGGCAAGGCCGATCTCTTCACCGAGCTTTCAAATTACCCAATTTTGATGCCGACCCGCAATTCGGTGATCCGCCCGATCGTCGAACAGTTTTTGATCGCACAGGGCGTGGCGATGCCGAAGACGCAGATCGAAACAGTCTCAGACTCGTTTGGACGCGCCTATGTCCGCATGAGCGACGCCATCTGGATCATTTCAGAAGGTGTAGTCGTCGACGACGTCGCAGCGGGCGCACTTGCGATTCTGCCCTTTAACACCTCCGATACTAGCGGCCCCGTAGGGCTGACAATGCGGACGGATACTGCAGTGTTCACCTCGCTCGCCCTCATGATCGAGGCAATTCGCATGGCTGCGACTATTGGGCGGATGGCGTGATCTGAACCAAGACCGCTTGCCTGGGATCAAACCGCTAAAGTGGGATTATTTATCGGATGAATAGTTGTTCACGGCACGTGCCGGCAACGATTGTTTAAGCACGTGTAAAGGTACCGCGAGCGCTTCGCGGGCAACGTCTTCCAGCTTCATGAAACATGCACAGATGGGGAGAACGTTCTCAACGTCTAGCTAAATCGACCCTATCGAGCGGCTTGGCATGGCAACCTAGCTACTTTGTTGGTGGAGCCGCGAAACATTGCGATATGGACCGTTGCGAGATCTGACTGACCATCTACTCTCGCCAGGCAGGCCCGTCGACGGCCGCATTCAATCAGCCGCCAAACCCTTCCGCCTGAACACATCCCTAGATTTAATTTTAGCACCCAGCACGCTTAACGTTACGCCAACCATATCCGCGATATAAAAGACGACGTAAGGAATCTTATAGAGACCACCCTGTAGGCTTTGACGTAAGGCAGGCAGAGCAATGCAGATCGATTTACAAACACTTTGGTACTTGACCGTCGGAACGCTGCTGGTGTCAGCCTCGCTTCTCCTTTGGGAAAGGCAGGCCCATCCAGGTCGCGCACGTGTGCTCGGTGTTCTGGCCGCGGCACTCTTCGCGTTCGTTCTTGGGTGCATGCTCGCCATGAACCGCAGCCACTTTCCGGTCGTGCTCGGTATGGCGGCGATCAACATCCTGATGATGTCAGGATACCTCTTGGTCCTTAATGCAGTCGCCGGGCTTGATGGTCAACGGCATTTCTGCTCGTCCGTCGCAGCGCTAAGCTTCCTAGCCATCGCTTGGGCAATCGCTGGCACGCACTTCCCGGCCGCATTCTGGAACCATGTCTCGTCTATCCCCATCGCTCTGACCTGCGGCCTGACAGCATGGATGCTCCTGCGCAGCCGCACTGTGCAGCGATTGCGCTCCCGTCCGGTCGCAGTAACGATTTTGGCCTTCCATGCCCTGTTCTATTTTGCCCGAGCGTTCATTGCCCCTGTTCTCATTGAGCGCTACGGGCACGATATGATCTCCATCATCGGGAAGGCGACGATGTACGAGGCTGTCTTGTACTCGGTGGCGATGCCAATGTCCTTTTTGATGATTATACGAGAGGAGGAAAAGCTCAACCTGCTCCGTATGTCACAAACCGACCAACTGACTGGACTTGCGAACCGCCATGCCTTTTTCGAGCAGGCATCTCGGATGCTGCGGGAGCGGCATGATAACCCCGTCTCACTGCTCGCCTTCGACCTCGACCACTTCAAGGCAATCAACGACCGTCATGGACATCCAACCGGAGATAAGGTTTTGCAGCTGTTCGCCGACACTGCCCGCAAAGAAGCAGGCCCGGGCGCACTTCTTGTCCGTTTGGGCGGTGAGGAATTCGCTGCGCTTCTGCCATTGTGCGACCATTCCCAAGCTCTCAGTCGCGGCCAAGCAATCGCAAGCCGGTTCGCCGAAGAAGCCGCTCGGGCAGAGGGCTTGAAGACTCGCGCCACAGTCAGTATCGGCCTTGCGGCGCCGGACTGCAACGACCTCTCCGGGATGCTCGCAAGCGCCGATAGCGCGCTCTACCGCGCAAAAGCCCTTGGGCGGAACCGCGTTGAGACCGCAAGCCCAAACGAATTGCTGCTGCACCCCTCAGCCGATCCGTTGCCTCATCAGTTGCGGGCAGTCTAGGACAAGAAGTCATCCCACGATGTAGCTCTTTGGGATGAGCACCTTGAACATGGACCAACTCCGTGCTCATCTTTAAGCGATCGCTTTCGAACCTGATCCCCAAGCTGAGTTCCCGTCTCACAGAACTGCCACAACGGCGCCCGTTACCCTGAGTCTAGATCCAAGAAATTTGGCGTGCACGCGGCCAACGACAGCAATCCATCACCTGCATTTTCATTCAGGGGCGTCAGAGCAGCGTTTGCTAGAGTTAAGTAATCTTGTTGAATTCTTAAATGTGTGTGCACCAGAGATTGAAATTGTACTGAATTTCAATACAAGCTGTAGCATAAACGCGCGTTTCCCGAGGGACGCCGACGTCGTTTCTCGGAACTATAAAACTTTTCGTATTAGGAGTTCATCCATGGTCCACAAGAGAAGTCCCGATGCGATCGACGTGTTTGTGGGCGGTCGTATCCGCATGCGTCGTATGATGCTGAAGTTGAGCCAGACGCAGTTGGCGAACGAACTCGGAGTGACGTTTCAACAGGTCCAGAAATACGAGAAGGGCACGAACCGTGTTGGCGCAAGCCGTCTGCAAAAGATCGCAAATGTCCTCGGCGTCCCGCCAAGCTTCTTCTTCTACCAAGAGAGTGAAGAACTGGTCACCACGGCAGGCATCGGAGATTTCACGACGATGAACTACGTTTCGCAATTTCTTCAATCCCGTGAGGGCATGGCCCTAAACCAGTCGTTTTTAAAAATTCCCGATGCAAACGTCCGCCAAAAGATTGTGGCGCTCGTCAAGGCTATGGCCGAGATGGACGAGCTTCTTCCTATTGCCCCTGAAGGGCGTTCATCGGTGGAAGTTAGGTTGAACAGCTAGGTCGCAGATCTGGGCTTTTGGATAACCATGACGGAACTGTAGTGGGGATCAATGGCGTTCAGGTTGTTGACACTTGGGGAACTTCGGCTCGTTGATCCTTCGGGGAATGCTGTTGCCTTCTCCGAGAAGGGTTTAATCATCCTTGCCTACCTATTTGTCCACCCGCAACGTGCCCAATCGCGGACGGCGTTGTCGAAGCTGCTATGGGACGCGGTCGAGCCGCCGCAGGCATATACCAATATGCGCAAGTCATTATCGAGGATCGACGGCCGCCAGCATGAATTGGGTCATCAATTCGTTCAAATCACTGCTTCCGATGTAAAGCTCAATGCTAAGGCTATCGACTGCGACATTGCGGAATTGGAAGCCCCGCCTGTTTCGGACGCACTGATTGATCTGCGCTCGTTAGTCGGACTTTTCAGTCATGCGTTTCTCGAAAACGTCGACAGCACAGGAGCCGCACTTTCAGCCTGGATTGGACAGCAAAGGGTACAACACCTATCCCGATTGCGGGAAGCCTTAATCACTGCGATACCGATCGCGAAATCTGCGCAGGATATCGCGCTCGTCAAGGATGCGGCCCTGCGCATATTTCAGCACGACCCGGATGACGAGATGATCGTCAGCTTGCTTGCGGAGACCTATTCCACCGAGGGCAAGGTAGAGGCCTTCCGAAACATCTACGAAGGCCAAAAACAGAAGCTGTGGGGTAACCTGACACTAGATCCCGATGTCCGTGCCCTGAATGTTGTCAAAAAGGTCTTTGAGAGGCAGCGCACTCTCCTTGCCGTTTCGCAGCAAGGAATTGGGGACCAGTTGGGCGCTAAAGCAGGCACAGGCCTCAAGCGCCCCATGCCGAGGCTTGTACTCCTGCCGCCAGTGGAGAGCATTGCCGGTCGCCAGCCTCTGCTCCCTTTCGCTGACGCACTTATTGAGGACGTCACCATCGCGCTATGTTCCTTGACCTCAGTGTCTGTGGTCGCTCCCTACACGGCCGCCCAGATCAGCCGGCAGTCGGATAAGGCCACCACGATCGCGCAGCATTCCATCTCCTACGTGCTCGATACCAGGCTTTCAGGCCAAGGCACCCAATGCAGCCTCTTCGTGCAGTTGGTTTACTTCGCAAACGATGAGGTCATCTGGGCGGACCGTTACGACATGGAAAAAGACAGTCTGGCCGTCCAGCGGCGTCAGATAGCTCGCCGAATTTCCATGGCGATCACCGGGGAAATAGAGCGCAACGAGCTGGCGCGGGAATATTTCGAGCAAAGCCCGGTCGCATACCACCATTACCTCCTCGGACAGCGACATCTCAAGAACCTTGGTCTTCCAGATATTCGCCGTGCACGCAAAGAATTTCGAGCAGCGCTCAGTCACTCTCCCTATTTCGCGCCAGCATTGAGCGGTATCGCTCGAACTTATTCAAGGGAATGGCTAATCACGGCACGTGGAGACGCTCAACTTCTGAAAGAAGCCGAGAAACATGCTAACAAAGCGATCGCGGCTGGCCAAGACATGGTCGGCGGCTACAGAGAACTCGGTGTTGCTAAGATGCTCTTAGGCGGCATTGATGAAAGCGTTGAGGCCTTGGAGTTGGCCGAGACGCTCAGCCCCCATTATGCCGATGTCACCGCGGACTACGCCGACACCCTTGTCCATGCATCGAAGCCCGGCCTAGCACTCGAGAAAATCGAAAAAGCCATCGAGCTCAACCCCTTGAGCCCCGATGTCTACCTTTGGACAGCAGCCGGCGCGTCCTACTGCCTCGAAGAGTACGAGCAAGCCTTATCCTATATCGAGCGCATGGCCGACAGAGGGCTCGCTAACCGCCTCTCCGCCGCAAGCTGGGCGATGATTGGCGACCAAAAAAGGGCGAAGAGCTTCGTGCGCAAGGCTCGGGAAACCAATCCCGACTTCGATGTGGATACTTGGCTGACCGCCGTGCCGTTCAAGGAGCAATGGCAGAAAGATCACTACCGTGATGGCCTGCGAAAAGCAGGCTTTTGAAGCAAATGAGCCAAAAGAAGGATTTTTAGCATGGCAAGAATCGTCGTTATCGGAGCGCCAGGTGAGACTGGCCTATGGGTTGCAGATCTTGATGCAGGAACTGTTAAGCCCTTTCAGCCGCCGGCAGGAACCGCGCTGGAGGCAGCGGGTAAACTCCGGGCTAGCGGAGCTACGATCATCAAAGGCGTGGATTTCGCTGTCTCCGTGAAATCGGCAGACGACGCCTTCTCCGGTCATCTCGACGGATAAGCTAGCCAATGATGCGGCCTCGGGAAGATAGTGATGTTAAACGATCAGATGCCGTACCTTCCTGAGGCCCGCTACGCCACTTACTCGGCGCGTATCTGCACGCCAGAGGAGACGCTCAAGCGCGTCACATCCTTCCTACCACGCTACGGGATCACTCGCGTATCTCGATTGACTGGTCTCGACAATATCGGTGTTCCCGTCTGGAGCGCAGTTACTCCTAACGCTCGCTCGATCGTCATCCATCACGGCAAGGGTATCACTGATGCTGATGCTAAAGTGTCTGCAACGATGGAGGCGCTCGAGCGCGCCATCGCCGGCAGTCCATCGATCGACACAATCACTGCAACACAAGCAAGCCTCGAACTGGAAGGGCGGGTGGTCAATAACCTCGTGGGTCTCATCGCCCAAGGTCGGAACGACATAGCCGACGACGAGATGCTAACATGGGTTCGGGCAAGAGATGTTTTATCCAAAGTTGAAACCTGGGTTCCCTATGAAGCTGTCATCCTGGATCGTACTCCAGAGGTGGTTAGGTTCTGGCAGTCTTCGGATGGCCTTGCATCTGGAAATACACTCTTGGAAGCGAGCTTCCATGGAGTCCTGGAACGCATCGAGCGCGATGCAGAAACTTTGTGGAATATAGCGAACGCAGATCAGCGTCTTAAGACCTGCCTCGACCCTCGCAGCCTTTTGGATCCAATCATAGATGGGCTCGTCAGTAAAATTGAAAAGGCAGGTCTAGAACTTCGGCTGTTCGACATTACGAGCGACATCGGCATCGCCTGTCTCGTAGCGTTTTTGGGGTCGGCCTCAATCACATCAGGAAGCAATTCGCGCTTCATCGACGTGACAAAGGGAAGCGGTGCGCATCTCGATCCCGCGCGAGCCGCAATCCGGGCAATTACGGAAGCGATTCAATCCCGCCTGACTTATATCGGCGGCGCAAGGGATGACATCTATCCTGAGACGTTCGAACGGCCCCTACCGCAGGAAGTTCGGAACTATTTCAACGCCGAGCCGAGGCCCCTCCCTCCCCGCAAGACGGTAGGCCTTGGACCGCTGGAAGACATGTTCGAAACCGTGCTCAAGCATCTTGAAACTGCATCTGTGGGCTCTGTCGTCGTCGCTCCGCTGACACCGCCGGATTTTCCATTCTCAGTCGCCAAAGTCTTGGTGCCTGACCTTGAAAATCCGCCAGGGGAGCGAAAAAGACGTTTTGGGGCCCGAGGTATATCGAAGGCGTTGTTTTCGCTATGAAGGTTGTATTCGCCGGCCCGACGCTTCCGGATGCAGTGAATCTGGTACCGACGGATGTCGAAGTCCGCGGCCCGGCCAAGCACGGAGATTTCGTAGCAGCCGTCACCGAAGGTGCCACGGTGATCGGTTTAATTGACGGATATTTCGAAGATGTAGCCCCCATCTGGCACAAGGAAATTTTATTCGCTCTCTCTCAGGGCGTTCGCGTCTATGGCTCAAGCAGTATGGGCGCTTTGAGGGCTGCGGAATGTGCCGCATTTGGAATGATCGGGATTGGCAAGATTTATAGCCGTTATGAAAGTGGCGAACTCGTTGACGATTCCGATGTCGCGCAAATCCATGGTCCAAGAGAGATGAACTACGTGTCCCTGTCCGAGCCCTTGGTGAACGTCTTGGCAACTCTCGAAGATCTGTTTTTGCGGTGCCAACTTGATCACGCGGAATATGTGGGCCTCATGACAAGCGCCAAACGAACGTTCTTTAAAGAGCGAACTTACCGGGCAATCGTCGCCAACGCCGATCTACCGAACAACTCATCTCGAGAAACTCTACAAATGCTCTTGCGGAAGAACGCTATCAACCAGAAGCGGCGCGATGCGTTGGAGTTGCTGGATGCAATAGCGACGGCTGACGACCGCCGAGTAGAAGTTCCTACGGCATGGACCTTCGCTTCGACGAGGCAGTGGCGAAAAATCCTCTAGGGACGCTGGTTGTAGTCCGATCCTGCTCGGCACCCCAAGCTGTGTCACGCCTATGTCACGCGCAATTCCGTAACTTCTAATTTATCCTTCACCTAGAACACTGATTTGGAATGAAGGATTGATGATGGCACTAAATACTCGTGAGAAGAACGCCGATCAAAACGACGATATCGCACCAGAGCTGGTTTCGATTGCACGGCTTGTGACCTATGCGCGCAACAGCGCTAAGGATCTCGACCTTGAATTCTCGACCTACTGCCTCGATTTGGCTTTAGGTTCGCTGGTCGAAGAGATCAGAAAACGTGGAGTGGATAATACTGAAGGCAGCGATGATGGCCAATTCATCCCGAGCGTCATCTCCGGAGCATCGCACTAACTGCGCGATCTACCCTGCCAATCAAGACTGGTCTTGTCGTCAACTCGTCGATGATGCGCTCGAGTGCCGCGCCGTCATCAATGATACTGCTGAGCGAGGTCGACCATCATTCGCGAGCGTTTCTCCTGAGGTGAGGTTTTCTGTCATCATATGTTGCCGGGGATGATAAGGGCGGAAGATGTTGGAATCGTTGACAACATGGAAGGGCTCAAGTTCACAAATTTCTAGAGCCTTGGGGGAAGGCGCCGACCACCATATCGTTGACGGCAACGTTCCAACGCCTTTAGGTCCCGACGAAGCATAGGTTCAACATCGCATGGTCTTTGTCCAGAAGGCGCGCAGTGGCATCATAAGTCGTTGGGCAGCCGGCGGATCATGGGTTGTTGAATGCCCAAACTGCGGTTTCCAAGCGCAGCGTTTAAGCTAAAATCTATCGTCGGTGTCGGCGAGTACATTCAGTAGGATCTCTCTGGGATGTTTTTCGTCAACCCTGTGATCAAAATTGTACATCCACCCTACATCCGGGGCCTGGCAATTCGTTCAAGGATCGCCGTCGACAGTAGCGAAATCAGAATGATCGCGATCCCCAGCAACACCCTTTGTTCAGGCACCTCTTGGAACACGAAATATCCAACAGCTGTGACGACCAGAAGGGACAGATAGCTGACAGGCGCAAGAATGCTGGCAGCGGCCTTACGATAGGCCTGCAGGAAGCAATACTGCCCAAGTTGCGCCAATAGCCCAATTCCGAGGAGGGGAATCCAGTCAAATGGGGCGACTGGCCTCCATGTCCATACGGCTGGAATGGCGGTGATAACGGCAAGTCCGACCGTATAGAAGACCATCATCACGGTCGTGTTTTCTGCCCGCAGGGCGCGCGCCTGTATTACCGCTAAAGCACCGAAGATAACAGAGAGGAGGATAACCAGAACACCTGCATTGATCTCTCCACCTACGGGATTGATGACAACGACCACACCTACAAAAGCAAGACAGGCTCCAGCCCATCGATACCGGTTCACGCTCTCGCCAAGCAAGGTAACAGCAAGCGCCATTGTCACAAGTGGCCGCGAAAAGCCTACGGCATTCACAGTCGCCAGAGGAAGCAAGCCGATCGCAATGAAATTGCTCGTCAACGCGATAGCATTACAGCAAATGCGGAAAAGGTTGCGCCAGGGATATCGAACGGCTCTCATCTCTTTTCGGTGTCGCCAGATGAGCGGCAGGATGAAGAGCAGGCCGATCATCGCCCGAACGAAAACGAGTTGGAAGGCAGGATAATTTACACCCTGAGCTTTCACCAGCGCGGTCATCCCGCCAGCGACAAGAGCCATGTCCAGCAATAGCCAGCCAATACCCGCATGGACGTCGCTCCTCTGCGGGCCAAGGTGCCTGTCGTGTTCTTCTTCGTCGTTCACGCCGGCTGCACAAGATTGGCCATCAATCGGAAAGCACCTGGAACCAACTTGTCCATCTGGTGATGCAGCACGAGGCTGACATGGGTGTGTCTCCCTGTTCCAATCACACCCGAGACCAGTGCGCCCTTTAAGGGTTGCTCGTCAACATCATGCATGGCCAGCAGCGGCTCGTAGACGTCGTCCCAATTCGAGGCGAAATACAGACCGCGCTCCTTATCCCAGCCGGTCCAGTCTGAGGCATCGATAATATTGGGACCGATGAGCAGCGGATGATCGGGTTGCAACACTATGACCTCTGCTGCTGGGTCCGTTACCCTCCAGCGAAGCGAGGGTTTGCCAATTTCAAGCCGGCACACAGGCGTCGCTTCGGGGTACCATCCGTCGGTCGGTCGGTGGTAGAGGGTAACGAGATGCCCGCCGCTCTCGACGAAGTGATGAATTTTTTCGGTTACCTCTGCAAGATCCCTGCGAATCCCAAAAGCAAATATACCAACGACGATAGTTGTGAAGGCGGAGAGATCGCCACCAAGCGCATGCGCGTCGAGCTCAGTGACATTTAAGCCCATGCGCGCGAGCCACATACCCACTCTGTCTGCGCCGCCGCCAACATAGCCGACGCGCGCATTTTTAGGCAGCTTGAGATCCAGCGACAAAATCTTCAAAGTCGAGGGCGACAGAAAGCGTGCCCGACCGATATGCGGATAAGCAATCGGCGTGATCTGAAAGGCCGGTTGCCCGCCGGAAAGCGCCTCCAGCTGGACAAGACCTGCTGCGCCTTCGCCTGCGAGCTCAGCAAACCAGTCGCCTCCTGAGTGGCGCACGCTCCAACCGCTTGCGGCTTTGAAAGAGATCGGGGCATGTCCCCCGTCTATATCTACCGCAAAACGAATGTTGTTCTGATGTTGTCCCTTTGGGACGAGGAGAGCATCGGGTTTCAGCGTCAACGACTGAGGGGGGGTGACAAAAAATGGTTCTTCCAAGTCGAAAAAACCAGACACTTCTCGCCCATCCACAACGGCCGATATCTGCACATACGCGTGGCCGTTGCCCCCTGCGGCCTTCCAGCCTGGGTGGTAGAGACTAGAAACAGCAGCATTAGTGTCCGCCGCGAGAGAAAAAACGACCGGCCGACAAAGCGATCGAACATCATAGCTTACACCCGCAGGAAGAACCGGCTTGACGTCGGCTTGAAACTCACTGGCTCTGTCGGATAACTCGACCCGAAGCGTTGCAGTCCCTCCTGGAACGATATCAGCTGGCTCGCTGTAAGCTCGTTCGAAGAGGTCGAGTGCGGTCAAAATCGCTAAATCCACCAGCCTGCGTTTGGTGACAATCCTGTGCTCATGCAGTTCTCGGAACGGCTGACCAGAGCTCTCGTCGACCTGTTGCAGGAAATGGGCTGCGGTGAGCAGCGACCGTGCTATCCGCTGAGTATCCGGATAGGCTGAAATGGCTTCAGCAATAGCCCCGTCGGCTTCGATAAGCGCCTTTGCGAGAGCCGGATCGAGGCCATCAAAACCTGCGAGGTCCGCCAATGAGGATGGGAGATTGTCGAGGATAGAAGTTTCCTCACCCACCCCTTCTCCTGGAATGGCGAGATGCAAGGGCCAGATACGCTGCGGCTGTTCTGGCCAGCGCCCCATGCCCTGCGACGCGTGATAATAGCGGGACCACTCGCCGATCCGGTCATATTCGGCGCCGGTCGCCTTCTCTTTGCCGACCGCTTCGACCACCAGCGTTGTGTCCGGCGGAGGAACCTCGTCATCATAGGTGTCGCCACCACCAGACCATGCTGGAAGGTAGAACTTCGCCACCTTCCAAGGCCGCAATCCTTCGGCAGCGTGCTCAGGAAATACGGCAGGATCTGCGGCGAGCGCAACAGCGCTTCTGGCAGCTCGCGTCATGGCCCGGTGATGGCCGTGTTGGCCGGGCACATCAAGGAAGGTCGGGATGACGATATCCGGCCGCTCTTTACGGTAGGCGCGAACCAATCGTTCCACAATGCGCTGTTCTCCCCATCGATCGAACGTCTGGTCACCATTCTTGGAGAAGCCGAAATCGTGAATTCTATCCGCTGGGCCGTGCCCAAGCCAGCTGACATCTGCATCGATAATCCGGGCGGCCTCTTCCAATTCACGCGATCGGATGACGCCCAACGCGCCCAGACGCTCCGGCCCCAACGCGTTCTGTCCACCCTCTCCGCGTGTCGAACATGCGATGATCGTGCGCATGCCAAGCCCCATCCGAAGATAGGCCAGCAACCCGTTCTGCTCATCATCTGGATGCGCACCCGTATGCATGACGGTAATTGTGGAAGTCAGCGCACTCAGCCTACGATGGAGACGAATGAGCCAGGGATCGGCCATCTGGCGTTCGATGCGCTCACGAGGACTAAGCATGCTTGTCTCCCTTAATTTCAGTCGATAACGGCTGCGGTGCCCAGAGATGTCTCTAGCTTTGGTGTCACGATGTCGAATAGCGGCAAGGCAGCAGCGCCAAGCGCGGCGGTCAGCTGACCGGATTTCCCGGTCATGACCCGCGGTAATTCGCGCTGACGATGGCTACCAACCGAAGTCGGCAGTGTTCCCATCCGCTGGATGATGCTCGCGATGATCGCCTCGGGTAGTGCCCCACCCAGAATGATTGTCTGCGGATCAAGAATGTTTTCGAGCATGGCGATCATGGGAGCGAGATGCGCTGCCGCATCATCGATCCAGTCGATGACCGTTGGATCCTGCATCTTGAATAGGGATTCCAGGTTGTCGAGCTCGGTGTTGGCAATACCTGCTTGACCCAGCCGCTCCTTGAGGACGTAGACGGACGCATAGGCTTCCAGGCAGCCTTTCTGGCCGCATGAAGGACATGCTCGACCCCGCGGCGAAACAGTCACATGACCGATTTCGCCAGCATTTCCGAAGGCACCGCGATAAGGGGCGCCGTCCTGGATCATGCCAAGGCCGATACCAACTCCGAAATAGATCATACAGAAATTCGGGATAGATTGCCCCGCACCGAACAGGCGCTCGCCCACAGCCGCAGCCGTTGCATCGTTTTCCACTACGACCTGTTGGCCGCATGCCTCGCTTAGCATTTGCCGCGCGTCAATCCCGTTCCAACCGGAGAGAGTCGTGGGACCAACCGAGGTCATACCATCGATCTCGAACGGCCCCGGCATGACGACGCCCGTGCCAAGTAATCGGCATCCCACCTGGTCTGCGACTGCAGCATGATCTGTTGAAAAGGTTTTAAGGATGGCTTCGGGCGACGTGTCGGTCAAAGGCGTTACGCGATGCGCGCGCAGAATTCCGGCTAGGTCGAGGCCCACTGTAACCATGTGATCGGCGGCGATTTCCACTCCGATGGTCGCCCCACCGTCTGGATTAACGGCAAACTGTATTGGCGGCTGTCCCCGACCTGTACGCCGTCGACCTAACTCTTTCAGAAGCTTCTCACCGACCAGTTCATCGACAATGTTGGCAACTGCCTGGGGAGTAAGATGGGTGATTTTCGCAAGTTGAGCTCGTCCGAGCGATCCATGCCGGCGCACGATATCGAGAACGACCCGCCGATTATGCTCACGGCTTCGCTCAGGATTTTTTCCGATAGCGACTGGATAGGCTTCCATCGTGTGTAACGTCATTTCTCACTTCCGGTCCGCTTGAAACACATAACTCCGGAACGAGAATACACGCAATACATTAATTCAAGTAAATTATCTTATTGACAAATGCGCGCCTTCAGAGAACCGTATAGCCGATCTTGACGACCGGCTCAGTTGCGCTTCGACGAAACGTTACGGTCTGAAGTCGATGAGTCACGCGCCAAGGCGTGAATAAAGGGAACGATCACTCCGTACCCGGAAGACCGGACGGAGAAACAGGAGGCTCACATGCGCAGGACAGCTCTATTTGCCGGATTGGTCGCCGGCTTCAGCACATTTGCATTCAACGCCGCGCAGGCCGTTGAGATACAATATTGGCAGTATGTCTTCGATACACGGGTCAAAGCGATGGATGAATTGATCGCTAATTTCCAAAAGGCCAATCCAGACATCACCGTCAAGCAGGTTACTTTTCCTTACGCCGACTATCAGACACGCGTGATTGCGGCCAATATGTCTGGCAACGGGCCGGATGTGATGCAGCTGTTCTACGGTTGGCTCGACAAGTTTGCCGCAGGAGGGATCTTGCAGCCACTACCCTCGGACGCCTTCCCCCATGACAAGATCGAAAGCGAATTTTTCCCCATCGTCAGCGCCATGAAGCGGGGAGATGATTATTATGGCCTGCCGACGGCTGTACGGTCACTTGCTTTGTTCTACAACAAGAAGCTCTTCACGGAAGCGGGTCTCGACCCCGCTAATCCTCCCAAAACCCTGGACGAGTTCGTGGCTGCGGCTGAAAAGATTTCCAAGCATGACGATGCCGGAAACCTGACTGTCGCTGGAACAACGCTCGATATGGGTGGACAGGACCATCAGTGGTGGCGCGAAGTTCTCATTCGGCAATATGGCGGGGAACCTTATACAGACAATGACCGTAAGGTCGCCTATGACAGCGACGCTGGCATCCAGGCCCTGAAATTCTATACCAGCCTCCAGCTCGAAAAGAAGATCGGACAAGCCGGCTTTATGGATGAAGGTCAGGCAGCGTTTCGTGCTGGCAAAGCTGGAATGACCATAGACGGGACGTTTCGCCTCGGCTCGTTCCGCACCATCAAAGATTTCGAGTGGGGCGTTACCGAACTTCCAACTAACGACAAGAATATCCGCTCCAACTACGCGAGCTATTTCGCCAATGGTATCAGTGCAAAGACCACCGGTGAAAAGCTCGAGGCATCGAAGAAATTTCTCGCCTATATCTCTTCGCCGGAGGCAATGTCGATCTGGTTGAAAACTGTTGGGGAGCTCCCTGCACGTCGGTCTGCGGCTCTTACGGACGCAAACCTCAAAGATCCTATCTACGGCCCGTTCCTGAAGGGTCTCGAATATGCCCACACAACGATATTTCTGGACGAAGCCGCACAGCGCCAAAACGCCATTGACATGACAAACCGTGTCCTTCTTGAAGGCCAGTCGGTAGAGGAATCGATCAAGCAGGCGGCTGAGGCCGAGCAGGAAATCATCGACGCGGCGCAACCCTGATAGGAGTTTCTGCCATGGCGGCGATTGATCAAGATGGGGTGGCGAATGGCCGCCCCGGCGGCTCCTTGCGAGATCGCCTTCCCATGCGGACAAAGCGTCTCATATGGATATGGAGCTTCCTAGCGATCCCTATCCTGTTTTACAGCGTGATCCGCTTCTACCCGACTTTTCAGGCCTTTTGGCTATCATTCACGAACTGGGATCTTTTAAGACCGGCCAAATTCATCGGTTTCGCCAATTATGTGAAGCTCTTCAAAGATCCGCAGTTCTGGAAAGTGTTCAAAAACACCTTTACCTACCTCATCGTCGGCACCCCGATTAGTCTCGTACTGGCCTTCGTGATCGCCTTTTTCCTGGACCGAGTACGGATCCTGCACGGTTTCATCCGGGCACTGTATTTCTTGCCTTACCTGACGACGGCCGCCGCGATGGCTTGGGTTTGGCGCTGGTTTTACCAGCCTCCCCCGATCGGCATCATAAATGATGTTCTCGGCGTGCTGGGGGTACCCCAACAACCGTTCATTCGGTCCACCGATCAGGCGCTCTATTCAGTTATGGTGACAGCCATTTGGGCGGGATTGGGCTTCCAGATTATCATCTTCATGGCTGGATTGCGTGCGATCCCAACGACATTCTACGAAGCTGCCCGAATTGACGGGCTTGGGGAGTGGGCCATCCTCAGGAAGATCACACTTCCGCTTCTAAAGCCAACGACCGTTTTTCTCGTGGTCTTTTCTTCGATCGGCTTCCTGCGCATTTTTGACCAAGTCTACAATATGACGACAAACGACCCGGGGGGTCCGCTTGGCTCAACCAAGCCGCTCGTCTTGATGATCTACCAAACGGCCTTCAATTCCTACGCGATGGGTTACGCCGCGGCTCAGACAGTCGTCCTCTTCACCATCCTGTTGTTCGTCTCACTGCTCCAACTCTGGATATTGAGGGAAAAGAAATGAGCGAAACTCCGCCGCTTTCCCATGCCCGCATCCGGCCAGGTCGTATTCTTGCTTGGACATTGCTATTCCTCGGTGGCCTGATCATGGTTTCACCGCTGCTCTTCATGTTCGCTACCTCCTTTAAGACAGCCGATCAGGTCTACGATCTTCGGCTAATCCCTGCAGCGCCGACCCTCGATAACTACATTACCGTTCTGGCGGACGGACGTTTCCTGCGCTGGTTCTTCAACTCGACGGTTGTTGCCGTCTTGGTGACGATTTCCAACTGCTTTTTCGATAGCCTTGTGGGCTACACGCTGGCGAAGTTCGAGTTCCGAGGCCGTTATTTTATTTTCCTTGCAATACTTTCGACCTTGATGATCCCCACCGAGATGCTCGTCATACCGTGGTATCTGATGTCCAGTCAGCTCGGCTGGCTCGATAGCTATTGGGGGATCATGTTCCCCGGCATGATGACAGCGTTCGGAACATTCTTGATGAAGCAATTCTTCGAGACCGTCCCCAATGACTTTCTCGAAGCCGCGCGTGTCGATGGCCTCAATGAATTCCAGATATGGTGGAAAGTCGCGCTGCCTCTGGTGACGCCAGCGCTCTCAGCGCTTGCCATCTTTACGTTCCTGGGCAACTGGACGGCCTTCTTCTGGCCCCTGATCGTCACAACAAGCAAGGAACTGTACACATTGCCGGTTGGGCTTTCGAGCTTTGCGGTTGAACAGCAGATTCAGTGGGAGATGATCATGACGGGTGCCGCTATCGCCACCATCCCCACCCTCATCGTCTTCATCGTACTGCAACGCTACATAGTGCGTGGAGTGATGCTGGCGGGACTGAAAGGATAACATCATGACCCGTAACAGCCCAAATATCTCCGATACCAGTGTGTTTCCAGACAATGTGTATAAGGAAACTGTCCTTCGCCCGCTATTCGATGGCGCTAAACACCATCACGCCGAGGGCTTTCGGCGCATTGATCGCGCCCACCTTGTCATGCTCCACGAGACCGGAATTCTTGATTTCGACACCGCTTCAAAAATCGCAAAAGCATTAGAGGACATCGATCAAGCAATAGATCCCTCGACCCTCGTCTATACCGGCGAGGTAGAGGACTTCTTTTTCCTAATTGAAAAAGAGCTGAAATCCCGCATCGGCGTCGATGTTGCAGGAAGACTGCATACAGCACGGTCACGCAACGACATCGATCACACTCTGTTCAAGCTTAATCTTAAAGATAAGATCGACCGGCTAAGCGGTAAGTCGCGAATTCTACTCGAAGCATTGATCGATGCGGCCGAGCGCAACGACAAAACCCTGATCGTCGCCTACACACATGGACAGCCCGCTCAGCCCACGACCTTCGGCCATTATCTTTCCGCGGCGATCGAGGTTCTGATCAGGGACATCGAGCGTTTGGGCGAGGCCAGACGTATTGTCGATCTGTCGCCTATGGGCGCCGCTGCCATCACAACCTCCGGCTTTCCCATTGATCGCGCCCGTGTGGCGAACCTCCTTGGTTTTGCCGCACCTGTTCGCAACTCATACTCTTGCATAGCAGCTGTTGATTACACGACATCAACTTACTCGGCCATCGAGCTTATGTTCCTGCACCTTGGAAGGGTTATTCAGGATTTCCAGTTCTGGACAAGCTTCGAAGTCGGACAGATTTACGTGCCGAATTCCTTGGTGCAGATCTCGTCCATTATGCCCCAGAAGCGAAATCCCGTTCCAATCGAGCATCTGAGGCATCTCGCCAGCCAGACGCTTGGCCGGGCACGCACCATGCTGGACATCATGCACAACACACCATTTACAGACATGAACGATAGCGAGGGCGAGAGCCAAGGCACTGGTTATGAGGCGTTTGCGACTGCAGGCCGCGTGCTAGATCTATTTGCCAGCCTCGTCAGCCAGATCATCATCGACCCCAATCGCGTTGACCAAAACATCCGGCGCTCGTGTATTACGATAACCGAGCTCGCCGACTCTCTCGTGCGCATCGAAGACCTTTCTTTCCGTCAGGCGCACGAAATCGCTGCACAAGTGGCAAAGAGCGTGGTCGCCTCTGGCGGCGATCTCCCAAACGCTGGTTACCAGCCTTTCCGGCAAGCCTTTGCCGGGCTCACACAACGAGAAACTAAATTGGACGAGGGGCAATTCAGGCACATCGTCTCTCCAGAACATTTTGTTGAAGTCCGTGCCCGGTTCGGTGGGCCTGCGCCTGACCCGATGCGGGACGCGATCGCCGTATATCGCGACACACTTCTCGCGTTCGAGAAGGAGGCACAGCGGGCAGCCGATCATGAGGCCGCAATGGCAGCCGAATTGGAGCAAAAATTCACTGCCCTTACGGGAGCACGATAATGGCGACTATTGAACTCAATCAACTGGTAAAGCGCTACGGCAAAGTCGAGGCCGTAAAGGGTATAGATCTCGCTATCGGCGACGGAGAATTCGTGGTTTTTGTCGGACCATCAGGCTGCGGAAAATCCACGACACTTCGTATGATTGCAGGACTAGAGGAGATTTCTGACGGAATATTGAAGATCGGCGGAAAGATCGTCAACGAAAAGGAGCCAAAACAGCGCAATATCGCCATGGTGTTCCAGAATTATGCGATCTATCCGCATATGACTGTTCGCCAGAATATCGGTTTCGGACTTTACACGTCCAAGCTCGATCGCGAAGAAAAAAGGCGGCGCATTGAAGATGCTGGGAAAGTCCTCGGACTTGAAGCCCTCCTGGATCGTCGACCGGCTGCGCTTTCGGGTGGGCAACGCCAGCGTGTCGCCATCGGAAGGGCCATGGTGCGTGATCCAGCAGCATTTCTTTTCGATGAACCGCTTTCCAATCTCGACGCGCAGCTCAGATCACAGATGCGCATCGAAATTAAGCGTCTACATCAGCGTCTCAAAACGACGACGGTTTATGTAACTCATGATCAGGTCGAGGCCATGACCATGGCGGATCGGATCGTTGTGATGAAGGACGGGCACATTTTGCAGGTCGGAACACCAACGGAGCTCTATGAATCTCCGGTCGATGTTTTTACCGCCCGATTTATAGGTAGTCCCTCGATGAACCTTCTCCGGGGAACCAGAACTGCTACCAGCGCGGTCCCTTCGGCAACGGGTGAGCTTTTGATAGGTGTGCGCCCCCATGATCTCCTGGTCGGGGAAAGCATGTCCGATACCGGGAGCTTTGCGCTGGAAGGCATTGTGACGGCGGTCGAACCGCTAGGTCCAGAAACGTTGGTGCACCTGGACATAGACAACGGTTCGGTCATAGCCACAGCGCGCGACAAATCCATCCCTGACGTGGGTAGTCACTTGCACTGCCGGGCAGAGCGCGGGACGCTTTACCTTTTCGATGCAAAGACGGAAAAACTTCTGGGCCGCGCATGATGACGAGAGAAAAAGCAGCGGTTATCAGTATCGGCCGAATCTATTGCGACCTTATTTTCACTGGGTTAGAGGAGTTGCCTGTATTGGGCCGCGAATTGTTTGCGGGCGACTTGGAAATTGCGGCGGGTGGTGGCGCCTACATCGCGGCAGCACACCTCACTTACATCGGCCGACCGGCTGCTTTGCTGGCGAGGTTGGGCAATGACGCGCTTTCGTCCATAATCGGCGAAAAAATGAAAGACAGCGGCGTTGAACTCCAATTTATAGATCACTCACCGGATGCGGGACCACAGGTGACCGTGGCGGCAGTAGTCGGTCAGGACAGAGCATTTCTGACCCGCCGCGCTGGGTCAGCCCTACCCTCAACGCTGGACGATGCTCTAGCTTGGAAAGAAGCACGCCATCTGCACATCGCGGAGTTTGCCACTCTCCACGAAATCCCGGACTTGGTGTCGCGCGCAAAAGATAAGGGAATGTCCGTCTCATTGGACCCGAGTTGGGACGCCTCTTTAATCTATGATGATGGGTTCCTGAATTCTTGTGCCGGCGTAGATGTCTTTTTGCCCAACCTTGAGGAAGCCACCGCGATCACAAGCCATGAGGCCCCGGACGCAGCGATCAGAAAACTTTCAGAAGCTTTCCCAACCGTTGCTCTTAAAGTCGGGGGAGCAGGAGCCTGGATTTCGTCCGATGGAAGTATCTGGCATGCACCAGCTCACGATGTCGATGTCGTTGATACCACAGGTGCAGGTGATGCGTTCAATGCGGGCTTCATCGATGCATGGCTCGAACAACTCGATCCTAAGAGGTGCCTTGAAGCTGGCATAACAGCGGGCAGTCGCTCAGTTCAAGTCAGGGGTGGGGGACCAAGATCGTCGTGACCTATGGGCCTCAATAATTTTAGTGGCGGGGCAGCGCCTAGTTTTACCATTGAGTCGATACGCTGCTCAGAGGAGCTGAAATGTTCGTAGTTGCGACAGCCGCTGACAGGCGGCTATCGCGGTTCACACATACAGATAAAACTCACTCCGCCGGGAGTTTTGGTTCGTAGTCAGGCAAAAGCTTGCATGCCTCATCGTAAATCTTGCGCTTTCCCTCGCAAAGCAAGGCCACGGATTGTTTGGTGGGTTTTTTACCTTCTTCGATCCAGGTCAGCATTGCAGTAAACAGCGCTGCGTACTGCGGAGTTGATAGTTTTGAATGCTCCGCCTCGTCGGAGAAATTCTGTACAAGCAGTTCGCTATTCCCGGCCTTCTCTACCGTCTGGCGGTAGATCGCCTCGTGATCTACGAAGACTGTAGGGTCATTGACTGCGTGGAGCGTTATTGTAGGCAAAACGATCTGGCCGGTGAGATCGGCGTCGTAGGCCATTGCGCGACGTGCCTCACGGTCGGCTTCAAAGCGTTCAACACCCTTGTTCAACGCCGTATCGTCATCGGACCCCGTGTACGTGACCGTGGAGTTGTCAAAAGGATTTTTTCCATCCAGTCGGCGCCAAACGATATCCGAAAAAAGTCCGGTCGCCCAAGAAAGGTGAGCCACAAGAGTTTTCTCCGGCACCTTGGTGACCGCAAGGATGTTTTTCAGGTTTCTAGACTGTTGCGCTGTGCGCTCATTCGCTGGAAGCCCCAAGCCTGTGCATTCATTGACACGTTTTTCAAGTTCTTCGCGCTTCATCGTTGCCCCCTTTGGCAGGCCTTGCCAAACGGGATATTGCATTTCGTCTTTTCGCGGGTGGTTCTTGCAATAATACTGGTAGACTGCGCGTAGATCGGCGCGGAAATCGTATCCACGGCTCCCTCCGGCTAAAAGCCCGCTGGTCAGAACGACGCCGTCGTAGTTTTTACGACCCTGCCAGTCGAGCGCATAAAGCTCCGCGGTCTTCGCAGCAACATTGCCGCCCCACGACTGGCCGTGAAGCAGGACATGTTTCGGCTTGCCAAGCTGTTGAATGGCGATGCGCCTTACGCTGTCGGTATCCTCCGCGGCCATGCGCACGCCGTAACCCTGCCGACGATAGTTGGATCCCGCCCAAGCGTAGCCTTCCTGAACCGTCACGACAAAGCGCGTAAGATCTTCTACCGGGTCATCCGCTTGTGGCTTCGCAGTGCGCGGACCACCGTGGGCATGCACGACCAGAGTACCGTTCCAATTCTTTGGTTTTGCAATCCAATAATAGGCGCCATGCAGATCCTGGCCTGCGAAACATTCTGTACCGGCTGGCAAGGCTGTAGGGCAGTCTGCCCTCTTTGGCTCTTCGCCGTCACCCTGTTGTGCTGTGGCGCTGCCGATAGCGATCGCAATAAACGCAATCGCCGGTAAAAGCGTTGTGCTGAAACGCATGAAATTTTCCTCCTCTCCCATCCCCACTGCGATGCTACAGGAATGGGAATGGGTGACAACGCTGAAGAAAAATCATTCGCTGCCTCGAGGGAATTCTTGTTCAGATTGGGTGGGATCATGCCCACTCGTATAAAAGGATGGGTGAGTTTTCACCCATGACGCGGTGGCAGCTTGCAACGCGTCCCACCGCGATGCATTGTCCGCGTCATCTCTGCGGCGCTTCTAGAAGTGTTCAGAGATCTTCAGCGGCTGCAGAACGATATCTGCAATGGCGGACCTCCCAACCTGAAAAGCGGCCTGATATTCCGTATCTTCCACCATCTCCTTGAAAGAAGTCCGTCGAGGATACTGAACCAGCAGGACCGCATCCCATCCCTGCACATCGCCTGTGGTCAGCACTTCGAGGCCATCGCCTCGGAACAGTATCCGGACACCAAAACGACCCAGGATTGGTTCTGCCAGTCGCAAATACTCAAGATGTCGTTCGCGTCCGCCATCGGGCAAGAAGCGGATAAGATTCAACATCACGACGGGATCATCGTCTTCCTTGGCCAGGAACCTCGCGAAGACGTCAGGTGAAAAAGCAACCATATCATTATCCTTTCATCGAAGCGCTCTTGATGCGCGCGTTTGAAAGTCTAACCCGGTGCTCCGTCAGAAACTGTCAGGAACGAACGCCAGTCTCGATCCTGCTCCCGCCACCGCCTCATGAGTGAAGACCGCCTTTCTGGATACAGCTCATCGAGCACCGTCGCCATTCTAACGCGATCGACGCGGAAATGCCGAAAGGCTGATCGTCTCTCGCACCAGGCAGCAAGGACGCGAACGTCATCGAAATAGACAATTATGATCGGCCATAAGACGCGCTCCGTAACAGAGCCAGCACCGTCTTCATAGCTGATCGAGACCTTGCGTAGCAGGCGGATCGCCGCCCTCAGGGAGGCGACCTGCTCTGGGTCAGAGCGCTCGGAAATCGAAGCGGCTGCGAGGAGAGCAGGCGCGTCGGCGGCGGCCGAAGATCGGTCGGCCCTGCTCGAAATAATCTTTGCCAATGCGCTTTCGCTGCTCTGGGCTAGAGAATGATCCGCTCTTTCCCGCACCCATCCTAGCCCGAGAACAAGGGCGTCTAGTTCTTCCGGCGAGAAGGCGAAATTAGGGAGGAAGAACCCCTCCCTAAGGACGAACCCGACCCCAGCCTGGCCATCGAGAGGCGCTCCGAGCAGACGAAGCGTCTCGACGTCCCGGTAAACGCTTCTCTCCGAGACGCCGAGCTCCTCTGCCAGCTCGAGTGCCGTGACCGGTCTCCGACGCGCGCGCAGCATACCGAGCATTTCGAACAGGCGGCTTATTCTCGACATTCGGCAATCTTCCAGTCATTGACCAAGCAGATATCTATGATCGAACAACACTGTGGCCAAGTAGCAGGTAGCGGCTTCATGTCGGATGCATAGAGTTCAACGCAGAGCGATTGCTGAGCTACTGGCGTTTTGTGCCGCTTCAAAAAGCGGTCTACCCGGGCCGTCGAGCCATTCATCGAAGCTCAGCAGGTGACCGAACTCTCTGCGGAGCTCGCCGATATCTGCATGTCCCGCGAGCCGCCCGTCATCGAATAACGCAGTCAATCGCCGCAGAAACTCGTTCTCCTTCAAGACAGCATCGGGAAACCTGCTGTATCCGATCGGTCGACCCGCAGCACGGCTGAGGCTTCGCTGCAGGCTTTCTCCTGTCAATTCATCCCCGGCGATCTCAATTGTTCGACCGGCGAAGCGGCCCGGGTTGGAGAAGATACCCGCAACGATCTTACCGATATCGCGTACCGCTATCACTTGCCCGATTTGCGTTGGTCGCAAAAAAGAGACATAGGCATCTTGATCCAGACCCAAACCCGGCAGCATAAGCAACTCCATAAAGCCCGCCGGACGGATGATGGTGCTGGAGATATCCAAAGACCTAATATGGGCCTCAATTTGCGACTTGCTGTCGAAGTGTCCCATGCCTGTCTTCTCCGGCCCCGCGGCATTTACCGAAGTGTAAACAAGATGACTGACGCCGACTTGTGCGGCGATATCAGCGATCATCGTGCCGTATCTGACCTCATCCTCGTCAGAAACGCCATAGGCCGCCCCCTGCCCCGAACTCGGCTGAACACTGAACACGCCGTAGACACCCGTCATCGCTGATCTGATCGAAGCTTCGTCGTTAAAGTCTCCCTGTACTACCTCTATATTAAGAGACGCTTTTTCCCGGGCCTTGGGAGCCTTCAGGTCGCGGACGAGAGCCCTGACTGACCAACCATCTGCCAGCAGAGCTGACGCGACGGCGCCGCCTTGCTGACCGGTTGCGCCGAATACGAGGATGACATTTTCCGAAGTCGTTTTGGATATTTCCGGACTGCTAGCGTGATCATTGCTGGATATCATTTGAGCCTCCTTGATGCGAGTAGGCAATATAGGTATACATATTATACGTGAGTACAATTACGCACCTGAATGCTACCACGTCTCCAGGAGTATCCCTGCCCATGGCCACCATGCCACCGGAAAGCCTCGAACTAAACAGGCTCGTACTTGAGGAAATCACGACGAAGTGGTCGTTGCTGGTGCTAGGATGCCTGTGCGGCGGGCCTATGCGTTTCAACGCGCTACGACGGGCCAATGATGGCATCACGCAGAAGGCTCTGACGCAATGTCTGCGCCGGCTTGAAGCCAACGGGTTCATAACCCGCTCGGTTGTCAGCACCGCGCCCGTTGCAGTCGTTTATGAAATATCTCGCTTGGGGCGTTCGCTCGAACCGCATCTGCAGGCAATCCTTAACTGGGCAGACCAACATCGCGATGAGGTTTTGGCCGCGCAACGACGGTTTTGGGGGACGCCTGAGCTTTCCCGCTGAGCTTACATTGTAATCATTTAAAACAATATCGTGACTGAAGAAGAGGTAATTCCGAGTAGCTGTCGTTGGCTACCATCACACTATTCAGTTATCTTGCCTCGCGAGAAAGAGTCCAACGATGGTACCGTCAACAAATGCCCCGGCATCGTCTCCGGAGCCATCAGTTTCGGCGAAGAGCGCGAGGGGACCACAATGCTTCATTGCATCTCTCTACCAGATCACTCCAGGATCATCACCGTCGCCTCGGCGCTGGAGAGCAGGACGCATAGACATGCGAGGACACTGCCGCGTCAATTCTCACAATTTTAGACTTTCTTTCCAGCTATTCCTTGCGAACTATGCTTAGCCGCTTAAGGTCAGCAAAAACGGTATGATTGCCCGCCCATATTGGCCCCGGGCTACTTAAATCGCCTGCGAACTCCGCTAGGCCACCCGCTTCGCGTATGAGCGCCACTCCGGCGAGACAATCCCAGCAAAAGAGAGTCGGATCATAATAGCCCCCAAGGCGGTTGGCGGCGACATACGCCAGCATAAGCGCGCCCGAGCCTATGCGAAAAAGAACTCCACCTTCCTTGTAGAGCTGCGTCACAAAGGCACCAACTTCAACAGGATCGGCACGTTCGGTGCCCCCATAGCCTATGTTTGTTGATTGGACTGTCCAGTCGCTTCTCATGATCAATTTTCTCTCATTGAGTGTAGCGCCACAACCAGCCTCTGCGACGTAGAGTTCGCGCATAACTGGTGCGTAGATGACGCCGATCACAGGTTCACAACTCCGAGTGACCGCGATTGACACCGACCAGTTCGGTTGCCCCACGAGGAAAGCCATTGTTCCGTCGATCGGATCAATCACCCAGGTGTAGCCTGAACTTCCAATCGTCGAACCCGCTTCTTCGCCAACGATGCCATCATCCGGGAAGTTTTTCTTGATCATTCTGCGCAGATAACTCTCGGTCACACGGTCTGCGATGCTTACCAAATCTTGCGTGGATGATTTCAACTCTGCTTTCAGCCGTTCCGGTTTCGAAAGAAATCCTTTTGCTCTGGCTCCTGCGACTTTCGCAATGCGCTCTGCCAGCACCCTGCGTTGATGGATTTCGCCCTGTCCTGATCGAACGTCAGTCATTTTTTGCCTCTGCCCTAACCGACCTCAGTAAAATCATATTTCGCGAATGATTACTATTGCAAATTTAAATTTACATGTGTATCGATTGAGCATTCTCGCTGAGAGGACGGCGAGCCCAATCCATTGATATCGCTTCACGAAGGCGCGTCTTGCGCAGACTGCAAGCTGTGCCAAAAGCGAAGGTTCGAGGGGTAAGCGCATTTTTTGGAAGAGGCGGTGTCGAGCGACGAGCAGCGCTTTTCGGCAGATATTGTTTAAGTGACTAAAGACTGAAACAAGCTTGCGCGATCAGGCAGGCACCATAGGAGGAGTGGCATGAAACGTTTGTTGAGAGTGTGCGTTAGCGTTCTGGCGCTGGTTGCAGGAGCCGCTGGTGCGCCGATGTTGGCGCATGCCGATTGGCTGGAAGATGCAGCCAAGCCGCTGAAGGGTACGGAGATCAGCGGTATATTCCTCGATCGCCCAGGTTATCGGGCGATCATCAAGCTCCTTCCGGAGTTTGAAAAGAAGACCGGCATCAAGGTCAACTACGAAATTGTTCCTTATGAGAATACGCGCGAGAAGGAAGTGCTAAACTTCACCTCGCAAGGCGACCTCACGATGGCCCTGGTCGATCTCGTCTGGATCGGGGAATTTGCCGAAAACGGCTGGATCGACCCGATCGACAATTTCACCAAGGACAAGTCGATCACAGATCCGAACCTCAAGCTGGATGGTTTCTTCCCGCTTCTGCTCAATGCGTTCGGCTCCTGGGGTGGAAAAACATACGGCCTTCCCTTCGACAACTATTCAGGCCTGATGTTCTACAACTCCTGCAAGCTCAAGGATGCCGGCTTCGACAAGCCACCGGCAACGTGGGACGAATTGATGAAGGTCTACGCGCCAAAGCTGACCGACGCATCGAAGAACCAATATGCATACGCCCTGCAATCGCTACGCGGAGAAACGCAGTCGGCCGACAGCTTCATGCGTATGCTCTGGCCCTTCGGTGGCTCGCTGCTCGACAAGCAGTTCAAGTCCAACCTGATGAGCAAGGAAAGCCAGGCCGGCCTCAACTTCCGTCAGGATCTGATGAAATATATGCCACCCGGCATCGTGTCCTTCGACCACGCAGAAGCTGTCAATGCCTTGGCCCAGGGTCAGGTCGCAATGATCACGGAATGGTCTGCCTTCTACGGTACGCTCGTCGATCCTGCCACCTCCAAGCTCGGAGACTGCCTCGCAGTAGCACCGGAACCCGCAGGCCCTGCTGGCCGTCTCCCTGCCCTTGGCGGCTTCTCTCTGGCGGTTGCCGCGCAGGCTACCGAAGAGCAGAAGAAGGCGACCTGGCTGTTCATTCAGTGGGCAACCTCTGAGGACATCGCCAAGGCCTATGTGGAAGCTGGCGGCGTTTCCGGCCGTATGTCCGTCTATAACGACCCGGAGATCAAGGCGAAGTACAAGTTCGTCGAGCCGATGGTCGCCTCTTGGCAGAAGGGCGTTCCGGAATTCCGTCCACGTTTCCCGGCATGGCCAGCCATCTCCGAAGTCGTTGCCGAGTGGGGTTCCAAGATGATGCTCGGCGAGGTTTCGGTCGAAGCAGGATCGAAGGAAATCGGCACGCGCATGGAGGATATCCTGAAGAAGGAAGGCTACTACGACGGCAAGAAGCAGTTGTTGCAGTAACCCTCTAGCGCAAATCTACAAGAGGTCGTTGCACGGCAGGGGGTGGCGGCAACTGCTGTCACCACCCCCTGCCGATCCTTTAACCGGAACCGATCCATGCTGCATCTCTCAGACCAAGCCCTTGCCGAGATTGGCGTCTGCCTGCGCAACATCGCCACGGAGCAATTCGAAGCAACGGTTGCGGAAATCACAAAAGCCCGGCGGATCGCCCTTTATGGCGTCGGGCGCGAAGGTCTCCAGATCAAGGGACTGGCGATGCGCCTTTTCCATCTGGGACTGCATTGCGCCATGGTGGGCGACATGACCACGCCGCCCGTGGCTGAAGGCGATCTGTTGATCGTTTCGGCAGGTCCTGGCGATTTCTCAACCGTCTCGGCTCTGATCGGCGTTGCGCGTAACGCTGGTGCCCGCATTCTCGTCGTGACGGCACAACCTCAAGGCACGGCGGCAAGCCAGGCTGATTGTGTGTTGCATATACCGGCGCAAACCATGGCCGACGATCAGGGAGACACGCAATCGGTCCTGCCGATGGGATCGCTCTATGAGGGCGCGCTCTACGTTGCCTTCGAGCTTCTCGTTCTCGCCGTGCGTGACCGTCTGAACGTGACGCCCCAGGCGATGCGCGCCAATCACACGAACCTTGAATAAAGCCGAGCATTGCGGCGAAAGCAGTGCCGACGCCTGCTATGCATCGAGAGGAAAGACCGATGTCAGAACCCACCTCCAGACCAAACCGCGGCTATGGCCGGTGGACACCATTCTGGTTTCTGGCGCCCGCGGTATTGACGCTGTTCTTCATCGGGATCTACCCGACGATATTTGCATTGGTGACATCGTTTCGTCGCTACAATATCGCGCGCCCGCGCGAAGGCTTCCCCTTTGTCGGGTTTGAAAATTACGCGTCCGTTCTGTCCGACAGCACATTTTGGGCGTCATTGTTCCTGACTGCCAAATTCTATGTCACCGTATTGCCGATCGAGATCGTGCTGGGTCTGATGATTGCGCTTCTGCTGCACAAGCCTGGCATGGGTTTTCTCAAATCGCTGGCACGAGTGACGCTGGTCGTGCCGCTTGCGACCACCTATGCCGTCGTCGGCCTTATCGGGAGATTGATCTTCAACGGTGATTTCGGCGTCGCCAACTGGTTTCTGGATATCCTTGGGATCGGTGGTATTGACTGGCTTGGATCGCAAAGCGGCGCCTTCGCAGCCATCGCAATCATGGATATCTGGCAGTGGACACCCTTCTGCGCCCTGATCTTCCTGGCCGGGCTTTCCATGGTGCCGGGTGAAATCGAGGAGGCTGCGCGGCTGGAAACCTCATCGAAGCTGTCCTTGTTGCGCTTTGTCCAACTTCCCTATCTGATGCCGGGACTGACCGCCCTTTTGATCCTGCGCTCGGCCGACGTTCTGAAGCTTTTCGACATGGTCTTCGTCATGACCCGTGGCGGGCCCGGATCGGCGACCGATCTCGTATCGATCTACATTCAACGTATCGGCTTTCGCGTGTTCGATCTTGGCACGGCGTCCGCCCAGGCGATCCTGCTGCTGATCATCACAATCCTTCTCAGCCGTCTCTATATCCGCGTTCTCTATAAGGAGGTGAACTGATGCGCCTGTCATCCGGCAAGGTTCTACACGCCCTAGGGCTCACCGCAGTCGTCCTCTTTACGCTGTTTCCCTTCTTCTGGATGGTTTCTGCAAGCTTTAAGTCGCAGTCTGACATTCTGGCCTCTCCGCCAGTCTGGCTCTTTACGCCGACGCTCGATCACTACCGTGAGATTTTCGCCGACTCCAAGGTGCTTGGAGGCGTCGGTAATTCTCTGATCATCGCCATTTGCACCACGGCACTCGCCGTCGCACTCGGAGCACCTGCGGCCTATGCCCTAGCCCGCTACGACTTTCGCGGCAAATCTGACCTGTGGTTCTGGTTCATCTCGAACCGCATGACGAGCCCGATCGTCCTCGCACTGCCCGTCTATATTCTAGCGTTGCAACTCAATATTCTCGACACGCATCTTGTCCTCATTCTGATCTACCTGACCTTCAACCTGCCGATCGTCGTGTGGATATGCACCGATCAGTTCAAGTCCATTCCGCCGGATCTGGAACAGGCGGCGCGACTGGATGGCGCGGATCAGTTCACGATCTTCCGCAAAATCTATCTGCCGCTTGGCGCCCCGGGAATTGCGGTGTCTGCAATCTTCTCGTTCATCTTCTCCTGGAACGAATTACTTTACGCACTGGTATTGACGAGACGCAATGTCCAGACGGCGCCCGTCGCCGCCACCAGTTTCATGTCCGGCTATGAGCTGCCCTGGGGCAAGATCATGGCAACCGGCACAGTCATCGTTCTGCCGGTGACAATCTTCGCACTGATCGTTTCGCGACACATGGTTCGCGGCCTGACGATGGGAGCGACCAAATGAGCGCATCGAACCCACTTGGTATCAACCTTTCCTTCTGCGTGAAGCGGTGGATCACGCCGCAGCTTTGGGCACCTGTCGTGCGCGATACTCTTGGACTGGACAAGATCCAGTTTTCCTTCGATCTCGTCGACCCGATGTGGCCTTCGGCAGTCGTATCGCGGCATGCCAAAGATGTCCGCAATGCCGCCGCCGATTACGGTATCGTTATTCACAGTGCCTTCATCGGTTTGGCTCATTACACCTTCAACCAGTTGCTTCATCCGGACGAAGAGGTACGGGCCTACGCCGAACATTGGCTGGAGCGCGCCTATGATTTCGCCGCCGAAGCGGGCATTCCCGCAGTCGGCGGTCCTTTGGGCGCCGTTGCCTCAAGGCCGGATGGCACCGAGGCTGACGCCATCGACGAACGCGACTATGATAGCCTGCTCGAGAGAATGATGCGGCTCGGCCAAAAGGCAAAGGCCGCAGGCCTGTCTGCGCTTTATGTCGAGCCGACGCCCATGCGCCGGGAATGGCCATGGACGATTGCGCAAGCGCGACGGATGATGACAGATGCGGCCGGCAGCGCCACACCCTGGACCTTCTGCGTCGACTGGGGCCACGGCACCATCTTACCGCTTTATGGCGAGCAGGCAGACACGATGGAGCCATGGCTTGCCGAGTTGCAGGACGTGATCTCCGCCGTTCATATCCAGCAGACAGACTTTATTCTTGACCGGCATTGGGACTTCACTGAAGCGGGACGTGTGAAGCCGCGCGAGGTCAAGGCTGAGCTCGCGCGGACAGGTCTTTCGGCCTGCCCCGTATTTCTTGAGGTCTTCTACCCGTTCGAACGCGACAGCGTCTCCATACTCGACGCATTGAAGAGCACCGTCAGCACCCTTAAGCAGGACTTTGCTTAAGCCAGGAGTGACAGTGATGGTGAACAAAGGAACGGATAATGGTGTGGCTGCGGATGATTTCAATGCGCAGCAGACCCGCGCCCGCGTAGCATGGCTCTATTTCATTGGAGGCATGACCCAACAGGAAATCGCCGATCAGTTGGGATTGACACGGTTGCGGGTCAACAAGATCCTTGGACAGATCCGCACAGATGGCTCCGTCGTGGTCGATATTCGTCTGCCGATGGCCGATTGCATCGATCTTGAGCATAAGCTGAAAGAACGCTTTGGCCTGGAAGGCGCATGTGTGACCCCCACGCTGCCGGATGACGCCGAAAATCAACGCGTGATTGGCGAGGCCGCCGGTGCTTTGCTTGATGGAATGCTGCAGGACGGAATGGGGCTTGGCGTCGGCTGGGGGAAAACCCTGTCCGCCGGTCTCAAACGGCTGACGCCACGCGCCCTGCCCGAAAGCTGGGTCACGTCGATCATGGGCGGACTAACGCGCGGGTCAGGCTCGAGCACATTCGAGGTTGCGACAGGCTACGCTCGGGCGATCTCCGCCGAATGCTGGTATCTGACGGCGCCGCTTTATTTTCCGACAGCGGAAAGCCGGGAAGCGCTTCTGTCCCATCATGGCATTCGCGAGACGATGCGGCGCGCAACCTTGGTCGACATCGCGCTCGTTTCGTGCGGAGACATGACGCCCCGCTCGCTACTGGTAAAGACGCCGACCGTTTCGGAGAACATTACTTCGCTCCTGGACGCCGGGGCGATTGGAGACCTGCTCGGTGTCTTTCTCGACGAGGACGGCAACCCGATCGATCATCCGCTGGCAGAGCGCGTCCTTTCTCTGTCACTGAAGGATCTTAAAGCGGTGCGGCATTCGATCCTGGCTTCGGGCGGCCTTTACAAATTCAAAATCATCCGCGCGATCCTGCGTGCCGGTTACGTCAAACAACTGGTGACAGATCAGGCATCCGCGGAGGCGCTTCTGCGGGATGCACCGCCGGACCGCAGCAAACGTCAATAGTCAAGCGGGCGTCGCACCGCTTGCGCGGTAACCGCTCACAGATTGGGAGTAACGAAGAATGACCTTCCTTCAGCTGGAAAACATCAAGAAACAGTTCGGCGAACTTGGCGTCATCAAGGGCGTCGATATATCGGCGTCCAAGGGGGAATTCGTCGTTTTCGTCGGCCCGTCTGGCTGCGGCAAGTCCACGCTGCTGCGCATGATTGCCGGATTGGAGGATGTGAGTTCGGGTAAGGTCCTGATCGATGGAAAGGATGTAACCTACGAAGAGCCGGCCAAGCGTGAAGTTTCGATGGTGTTCCAGTCCTATGCGCTCTATCCGCATATGAGCGTGTTCGACAACATGGCGTTTGGTCTGCGTATGGCGAAGCTGAACGAAGAGGAGATCAAACGGCGCGTCGGCGATGCCGCCCGTATCCTTCAGATCGAGCCGCTTCTCGAACGCAAACCACGCGCCTTGTCCGGTGGCCAGCGCCAACGCGTCGCCATTGGCCGCTCGATCGTACGCAATCCGAAAATCTTTCTGTTCGACGAGCCGCTGTCCAACCTCGATGCAGAGTTGCGAAGCCAGATGCGCGTCGAAATTGCCAAGCTTCACCGCAATCTCGGCGCCACGATGGTCTATGTCACACACGACCAGGTAGAGGCGATGACTCTTGCGGACCGTATCGTGGTTCTGCGCGCCGGTCTGGTTGAGCAGATCGGTTCGCCGACAGAACTTTATGACCGTCCAGCCAATACCTTTGTCGCAGGCTTCATCGGCTCGCCGAAAATGAACTTCCTGGCCGCAAAAGTCGAGGTTGCGGATGCGACGAGCCTGCGTCTTTCCCATCCCGCATTTGAAGGGCAAGGCCTGGTGCTCAACCATCCGCGAAGCAACAAGCTCCGCCCTGGAGATATCGTTACCGTTGGCCTCAGGCCCGAGCATATCAGGATCGGCACTGACCACGCCATGCTCAACCTCACCCTCGATTTCGCCGAAAATCTGGGGGGCTCTACCCAAGTCTACGCCCGTACGCCAGCAGAACAAGTCACCATTGTGGTGAACGGTCGGCCGGATGTGACGCAGGGCGAGACAATCAGCGCGGATATCGACCATGCCCACATTTATCTTTTCACCGCAGACGGCAAGGCGCTCTGAGACTGAGGTCGAGAAAGCGTTCATCGCCGTTCAGGGACGCAAAACAAGAGATCGGACAAACGTTCGATTGACAATGGCATAATGACTGTAGGGAGGAAGCCTCACATGACCGATAGCTTTGAAGGCAAGGTTGCAGCCATCACCGGTGCGGCATCCGGCATTGGCCTGGCTTGCGCACGCAAACTTCTCGATGAGGGTGCGACAGTTGTTCTGATCGATCGCGCCGAGGACCGGTTGCGGGCGCTCTGTTCAGAGCTTGGAGAGCGTTGCCGTATGCTCGTCGTCAATCTCCTTGACGGCCAAGAGGTTTCAGGGATGCTTCCGCGCATTCTGGCTGAAGCCGGACGGCTCGATATTTTCCATGCCAATGCGGGCGCCTATATCGGCGGTGCTGTCGCAGAAGGCGATCCCGACAGCTGGGACAGGATGCTCAATCTGAATATCAACGCTGCCTTTCGTAGCGTTCACGCCGTGCTTCCGCACATGATCGCTCAAAAGAGCGGCGACATTCTCTTTACCAGCTCTGTCGCCGGTGTGGTTCCTGTCGTTTGGGAGCCGATTTACACCGCGTCCAAATTCGCCGTCCAGGCTTTCGTCCATTCCACTCGCCGCCAAGTCGCGCCCCATGGCGTGCGCGTCGGCGCAGTGTTGCCCGGCCCGGTTGTCACGGCTCTTCTGGATGACTGGCCGAAAGCAAAGATGGAAGAGGCGCTCGCCAATGGAAGCCTGATGCAGCCGCAAGAAGTCGCCGAAGCTGTCTATTTCATGCTGTCCCGCTCCCGCAATGTCGTGATACGAGATCTCGTGATCCTGCCCAACAGCGTCGATCTGTAGCCGGGATTGAGGTGGAGTTGTAATGCGGGAGAGTTTTCCATGAGCCGTTCCAGATATTTCATCGGCGTCGATGTCGGCACCGGCAGTGCGCGTGCCGGCATTTTTGATGAGGAAGGCGACTGCCTTGGAACGGCCAAGCACGACATCGACATCTATCGGGATGCCCACCACATGGTGGAGCAGTCGAGCGAGAATATCTGGCAGGCAGTCTCATATGCCGTACGAACAGCTATTTCACGCGCAGGCGTTTCGCCAGACGATATCGTGGGCATTGGCTTCGACGCCACCTGCTCGCTGGTGGTGCTGGGCGAAGGCGGGTGCTCTTTGCCGGTCGGCCCATCTGAAAGCCCGGCGCGCGACATCATCGTCTGGATGGATCACCGTGCCGTAGAACAGGCAGAGCGCATCAATGCGCAGGGCCACGATGTTCTACGCTATGTCGGCGGACGCATATCACCTGAAATGCAGACGCCAAAGCTGTTATGGCTTAAGGAAAATCGGCCGGAGATCTTTGCAAAGACATGGCAGTTCTTCGATCTCGCTGATTTTCTCACATGGAGAGCAACGGGAAGTCTCGCGCGTTCCACCTGCACGGTGGCATGCAAATGGACGTATATTGCCCATGAGCAGCGGTGGGACCCGAGCTATTTCCGCCAGATCGGTCTAGCGGAACTGGCTGACGAGAACTTTGCCCGTATTGGGCAGGAGATCGTCGAGCCCGGTACGCCGGTCGGTCAAGGGCTGACGGCCAAGTCTGCGGAAGATTTCGGCCTTTTACCGGGTACGCCTGTCTCTGCCGGCATGATCGATGCGCATGCAGGCGGCATCGGCACGGTGGGGATCGGCGGAACGCCCGAATCAAACCTCGCCTATGTCTTCGGCACGTCCTCCTGTACGCTGACCTCGACCGAGGAGCCGAAATTCGTTCCCGGTGTCTGGGGTCCTTACTACTCTGCCATGGTGCCTGGCCTGTGGTTGAATGAGGGCGGACAAAGTGCTGCCGGTGCGGCCATCGACCATCTGATCAGCCTTCATCCCGCATTTCCCGAGGCGCATGAAAAGGCGCGCGCTACCGGCGTTGCGCTTCCCGTCATGCTCGCCAATATGGCATCTGCCACCAGCGCTTCTCCTTCTCAGGTCGTCACGCTGGCCCGAGGCCTTCATGTGGTCCCTGAATTCCTCGGAAACCGCGCACCGTTTGCCGATCCGGCTGCTCGCGCCGTCATTGCCGGGCTTGGGATGGAGCGCGATCTCGACAGTCTCGTCGCCCTCTATGTGGCCGGTTTGTGCGGGATCGGCTACGGGCTTCGACAGATCATCGAGGCACAGACGAAGGCGGGCGCAGGGATCGACCAGATCATTATCAGCGGCGGCGCCGGCCAGCATGATCTCATTCGCCAACTTCTTGCCGATGCCAGCGGCAAGCCCGTTATCGCGCCGCAGACCGCGGAGCCTGTCCTCTTGGGAGCGGCCCTTCTCGGCGCCACCGCTGCGCAGGTCTTCACCGACCTCAAACAGGGAATGCAAAAGCTCAGCAAGCCCGGCAAGACATGCGAGCCCGCCTCTGGAACGCTCCAGCAACTGCATGATCGGCGCTACCACGCCTTTTGCACCCTTCAGGCAAGTATAAGATCGCTGCGGGATTCCTGATCATGGATTGGCCGAGGCACGCCTTGCGCGTGACCTGGGCTTGATCATGCCCTCTCGCTGTTCATTAAGCGCGCAGAGTTTCACTGACATCGTCGAGCGGGCCGGTCAGCGCAGTGCGCGGCGGTATCAGCTGTGGCTCGATAATGGTCACACACGGCTCGCCCGGCGACGAATCCAGAAGTTCGAAACCGACTTCCAGCATTTTCGAAATATCGGGTTTGATCATGTAGACCGGAAACGGCAGGAACGACGCGAAGGGATCGTAGTCGAAACAGCCGACCACGATGTTCGCGACCACCGCCGGATCATGCCGCCCCATAAAACGCAGAAGACCCTCGAAATTGATGGACGAATTGACGAAGAAGCAACGCGGCAAACGGCCGTGGCGCATGAAATAGTTTTCAAGGACAATATCCGTCATACGCGGTGAGTAGCCTGTCTTTTCCACCGCTACTCTGCTGCAGACCGTTCCGAAATAAGCATTCTTGGCTGCATCAAATCCTGCGATACGTTCCAGACTCGCATGGTCGTCATGTCCACCGAACAGCACCACGTCATCAGGCGAAAGCGCGCCGTCGCGTGACGCATGCTCCAGTATCGCACGTGTCAGTATCTCCGCACCATGTCTGTTGTCGGAAATGACGGATGACGCAAGCTTGCCAGGAAGATCGAGATTGACGTGCGGCAGGGCTGCACCGGCACAAACCTGATGAACGCCATCGGGATTGGCGACACCCGCGATAAACAGCGCGTCGATCGAGTAAGCGATCAATGTCTCAACTGTCTTGCGCTCTGCCTCAGGATCACGCCGCCCGGAGACCACCATCGGCGAGAGGCCCCGCTTGCGCGCTTCGGCCTCGAACGCCTGCGCCATGGAGGAAAAGAACCGGTTCTCATAAACCGGGACCAGCAATCCGACGAGACCCGATTTCGAGCTGCGCAACCCCCTCGCCTGAAGGTTGGCGGTATAGCGTTGGGCCTTTGCCAGCGAGAGAATTTTCCCGGCAGTTTCCTCCGAGATACGGCGCTTACGCCAGCTTCCATTCAGCACTGCGCTGACCGTCGAAGCCGAAGCCCCCGACAATACCGACAGATCGTAGATCGTGGCCTTCTTCGAGGTCAGGTCTGACATTTCTCGTCCTCCTTGCGAAATCGATGTGTAGAGCAATCCGCCTCTTGACGGAAGTAAAAATCGCGCCTAACCTCCATGCACCATCGATTGTGCAACTTTGAAATATCGATTGTGCAAACGATGCGCGCTATGGGAGTAGCAGGAGGAAAATCTCGAATAGCCGAGATCGAAGCAATCGCACACAGAGCTCAAAAGCTGTGGCGAGACACCTGCTGTACACGTCTTTTGGAGGAGGAACATTCATGAAGAAAATCATTTCAGCCGCACTGGGTCTGTCTCTTGCCTTGCTCGCATCCACGGCTTTTGCTGAAGGACCCAAGGTGGGCGTCGTCGTCAAGATCGGCGGTATTCCGTGGTTCAATGCCATGGAGGCAGGCATCAAGGAGCAAAGCGCCAAGCTCGGCGTAAACGGCTTCATGGTCGGCCCAACCAGCGCCGACCCTGCCCTTCAGGTTCGCGCCATCGAAGACCTAATCGCACAGAAGGTCGATGTCATCGGCGTCGTTCCAAACGATGCGAAGGTGCTTGAGCCCGTGCTGAAAAAGGCACAGGAAGCCGGCATCAAGGTCATCACGCATGAATCCCCGAAGCAGCAGGGCGCAGACTGGGATTTCGAACTAGCATCCGCCAAAGGCTTCGGTGAAGCGCACGGCAAGCTTCTCGGTGAAAAGATGGGCGGCAAGGGCTCCTATGCCGTCTTCGTCGGCTCGCTCACCGTTCCGCTGCACAACGCCTGGGCTGACGCAGCAATTGCCTACATCAAGGCGAATTATCCGGACATGAAGCTCGTCGGCGACCGTTATGGCGTTGCAGAAGATTTGGACAAGAGCCGCTCCACAGCGCTCGACCTCATGTCTGCAAATCAGGATCTCAAGGGCTTCCTGGCCTTCGGTTCGCAAGGCCCTATCGGCGCTGGACGCGCTGTGGAAGAACGCCGCAAGGATGGCAAAGTCTTTGTCATCGGTCCCTTTTCTCCCGGACAGGGCGCCAAGCTCATCAAGAGCGGCGCTCTGACCGGCGGCTTCATGTGGAACCCCAAGCAGGCCGGCGAAGTCTTCGTCACCCTGGCAGATCGTCTCTCCAAGGGTGAAACACCCAAGGCTGGCGACGATATCCCAGGTCTTGGGAAGATCAACCCCGAGGGTAACACGATCGTTGTCGATCAGCTGCTGAAGATCGACAAGGAAAGCATCGACAAGTTGGTCGGCATGGGTCTCTAAGCCGCTTCAGGCACAGCAATTGCACCCGTGACGCTGACGCATCACGGGTGGTCAATCGGATTATCGTCGCGTAGTCCAACCGTTTACGCGACGGTATCATCAACAAAAACAAGAAAATGAATAACGCCCTGCTCCGGCCGGGCGAAGGGAGATAATTGCGCCATGAGCGACAAACCGCTCTTGTCCTTGAAGAATATCAGCGTAACCTTCGGCGGCGTTAGAGCGCTCAAGAGCGTTGCTTTCGAGGTCAATCCTGGCGAGGTGCATTGTCTGGCCGGCGAAAACGGCTGCGGCAAGAGCACGCTCATCAAAGTCATCACCGGCGTCTACAAACCGGAAGCGGGCGCGGAACTGCTGTTCGACGGCAGGGCAGTCCCAGCCATGACGCCGGCGCTTGCTCAGTCTCTTGGCATTCAGGTGATCTGGCAGGATCTGGCGCTTTTCGATGAAATGACGGTCGCTGAGAATATTGGCTTCCAGCACGCCATGAAGGGCAAATTCGGGCTGGTCGATAAGACCGCAATCCGACATGCCGCCGAACAGGCCTTGGCCCGGCTCGGGGTCGAGATCGATCTGGATCGTCCACTCAAGGAACTTCCCATTGCGCAGCGCCAGATCGTCGCCATCGCGCGCGCGCTGGTCGGTGAGGCGCGTCTGGTTTTCATGGACGAGCCGACAGCCTCACTGACGCAATCTGAAACCGATTATCTGATCGACATCGTGCGCAATCTGTCAGCGTCGGGCGTGGCCGTCGTTTTCGTTTCCCATCGACTGGCCGAAGTGCTCGAAATATCGAACCGGATCACGGTGCTGCGCGACGGCTCGCTTGTCGGCGTCTATCCGGTCGAGGGCATGACGCAGTCGCGCGTCACAGAACTCATGACTGGCCGCCTCTTCGATAGCGCCGTCATCGCTACCGACCATGACGATCAGCCTGTTGTACTCTCCGTTCGCGGACTGACGCGGCATGGCGAATTCGAAGATGTTTCCTTCGAACTGCGCCGGGGGGAAACGCTCGGCATTACTGGTCTGCTTGGCGCCGGCCGCACAGAACTCGCTTTGACGCTGTTTGGAATGCATCGTCCGCATGCCGGTGAAATTCGGCTCGAAGGCAAACCGGTGAAGTTCGGCTCGAACCGCGACGCCATTCGGGCAGGTATTGCCTATCTCTCCGAAGACCGTCTGTCACTCGGGCTCAACCAGCCGCAATCGATTGCCGACAATCTCATCATGGCTTCGCTCGGTAAATTGCTTGTCGGCGGGCTGATTTCGCCGTCGAAAAAAGCCACGGTCGTCAAGAACTGGATCGGCTCGCTCGGCGTCAAGATCGGCCAGCCGGAAGACCCGATCCGCACGCTGTCCGGCGGTAACCAGCAACGTGTCGCCATTGCCAAATGGCTGGCGATCGGCCCGAAAATCCTCATACTCGATGCACCGACCGTTGGCGTCGATGTCGGCGCACGCGCCGGTATTTTCGAGATTGTTCGCAAGCTTGCGGCTCAAGGCCTCTCCATCATCCTGATCTCCGATGAAGCACCGGAGGTCTATTTCAATTCAGACCGGATCGTTCACATGGTCGAAGGACGCTTCCACGCAACCTACGATCCACGTGCCATGTCTATGACCGAACTGGAGACTGCCATCTATGCGTAGGCTGATCCTGGGAAATACTACCGAATTCGCGCTGGTCGTCGTGACGATCCTGCTCTGCGCAGGCTTGTCGCTCGGGACCGATCGCTTTTTGACCGTTTCGAACGCTTTCGACGTGCTGAATGTTTCCGCCGTCAACATCATCTTCGCCGTCGGCCTGCTGGTCGTTTTGATTTCAGGTGGCATCGACATCTCCTTTGCCGTCGCGGCGTCCGTCGTCCAATATGTGACTGTGCTTGCTCTTTCCGCGCTCGGCGGTGGCAACTGGGCAGAGGGCCTCATCATCGCCGGTGGTGTCGGTATCGGCCTTGGCCTCATCAATGCGTTTCTCGTCTGGCGGCTGAAGATCATCTCCATCGTTGCGACGATCTCCACCTTCAACATCTTCTTCGGTCTCTTGATGTTCTTCACCAAGGGGGTCTCGATCTACGATCTGCCGGAGTGGCTCTCTACCCGTGTCGTCTTCTACGAACACGAAATGAGCGACGGGTCCTGGATTGAATTGACGCTGCCGGTCGTCGTCATGATCCTCTGCTGCATCGCCACCTGGTTCATGATCTCGCGCACCACCTTCGGCCGTCAGCTCTATGCATTCGGAGACAATCCGGAAGGCGCTCGACGCTTCGGCATCAACATCGGCGCGATGCATTATCTTTCTTTTGGTTGGCTCGGCCTCATGGCTGGAATTGCCGGGCTGATGCAGGCGCATTATGCGCAGGAGGTTGTTCCAAACGCGCTCTATGGCCGCGAGCTCGATGTTCTCGCCGCAACCGTTCTCGGCGGTGCCCGGCTTGGCGGCGGCAAGGGGTCGGTCATCGGCTGCGTGCTTGGCGTTCTACTTGTTTCAATCACTCAGAACGGTCTCAACCTGATGGGCGTCTCGCCCTTCGCCTTCAAGATGGTCGTCGGCGCCATCATTCTCATCGCCATAACGCTCTCTTCGACCCGCTTTGATAGACTTCTGCCGTCCACCATGAAGAGTTCAAAACAGGGAAGCGCGCGCCGATGACATCCTTGACGCAAAAGTTCAACGCGATATTCGGCGCGGACATGGCGGGACCCCTCGTTGCCTTCGTCGCTGTCATGGTTGTCTTCGGAACGCTGGCGGATAACTTTCTGTCGGCTGGGACCTTCGGTTCCGTGGCTTTCCAGCTGCCCGAACTCGGGCTTCTAACGCTCGCCATGCTGCTTCCGCTTTTGACCGGCGGGATCAACCTGTCGATCACATTCGCTGCCAACCTTTCGGGCCTTGCCGCAGCATGGGTATTGCAGGCCCACGGCGGGGTAAACGCACCGCCGAGCGCCTTTCTTCTGGCTTGCCTTGCGGCGCTCCTTACCGGCGCAGCAGCTGGCGCGCTCACAGGTGCGGCCATTGCCTACACGCGGGCGCATCCCATCCTCATCACCCTCTCGATGATGATCTTCCTGCGCGGGCTTGGTGAATTCCTCACGCGCGGCGGCGATATTTCCGGCTTTCCTGATTACGTGTCCACAATCGGTCACGGTTCGGCTCTCGGCCTGCCCATCCCGCTCATCATTTTCATCGCTTGCGTCGGGCTATGGCATGTGTTGCTGACCAGAGCAAAGCTCGGCTTCGGGCTCTTGATGATCGGTTCCAATATCGAATCTGCCCGCTACTCAGGCCTTAATACCCGGCGTATCCTGATCCTTGTCTACACACTGTCGGGTGTGATGTGCGCGATTGCAGGCCTTATCATGCTGGCCCGTTTCAACTCCGTGCGTGTCGGACATGGCGAGTCCTACCTTCTGATCACGGTACTCGCCGCATTTCTGGGTGGTATCAATCCATTCGGCGGCTTCGGTCGTGTCCTGCCGGTCTTCGTCGCGCTGATCGTTCTCCAGCTTCTGTCCTCCGGTCTAAACCTCATGGGCGCGAACCAGCATCTTGCCACGGCGCTATGGGGCGTGTTGATGATCGTCGTCATGGCGGCAAGGACGTGGGCGTCAAGGTTCGCCACATCGCGCAGAAGGAAAGCATAAGATGCAAGGATTTGGTGTTCACGCAATGATGTGGACGAGCGTATGGGACCACGCAAGCGCCGAACGCGCCATTGCGGGAGCCGCTAGCTACAATCAGGACTATATCGAAATACCGTTTTTCGACATTTCCTCGGTCGATGCAGCCCATAGCCGCGCGCTTCTCGAAAAGCATGAGCTGCGGGCAACATGTTCGCTGGTTTTGCCGGAACATGCCTGGGCCTCGGTTCGCCCTGACGCGGCGATCGATTACCTGACGGCTGCTCTCGACAAGGCTGCGGAGATCGGTGCCGAAGCACTCACCGGCGTCACTTTCGGTGGAACGACCGAACGTACGGGCTTTGCACCGACGCAAGGCGAATATGACAATCTGACCCGTGCCTTGGGTGCCGTCGCAAAACACGCAAAATCGCTCGGCCTGCAGTTTGGTATCGAAGCGGTCAATCGCTACGAAAACCATCTCCTCAACACCGCGCAACAAGTGGTTGATCTCGTCGAGCGCATCGGCATGGACAACGTCTTCGTCCATCTCGACACGTTCCACATGAACCTTGAGGAAAAGGGTTTGGCGAGCGGAATTGTCGCTGCGCGTGATCACCTGAAATACATGCACATGTCGGAAAGCGACCGCGGCACTCCCGGTTTTGGCAACATCGCCTGGGACGAACTTTTCGGTGCGCTTGCGGCCATTGATTTCGACGGACTTCTGGTTCTGGAAAGCTTCGGCGGATTGCCTGATTTCATGGCAGGCTCAACCTCGACCTGGCGAGCGGTCGCCCCCGGTGCAGAGGATGTACTGGACAAGGGAATTCCGTTCCTGCGCGACAAGGCCGTTCAATACGGCGTCTTTGCCAGCCGCTAACGGTCCGAGAAAGCCCTCTTAAAAATCATTATGCGAGCCAAAGCCTTGACTATCATTGAAGACAACGCCCGTGAAATCGCCAGCCTCGCCATGAAGCGTTTCTCCGACAATCAGCGGCAGAGGCTCATGATCGCGATTGCCGGTGCGCCCGGATCGGGCAAATCCACCATCGCCGAACGTGTCGTGAACCTTATTATCAGCGAAAGCGGTATCGCTGCAGCGCTATTTCCCATGGACGGCTATCACTACGACGACGCAGTTCTGGAGGCTATGGGTAGACGCGCCTTCAAGGGTGCGATCGATACCTTCGACGTTCACGGCCTGCGGCACATGCTGGAGCGTCTAAAGGCCAACGAAGACGACGTTATCGCCATTCCTGTCTTTGATCGGTCCATCGAGATCGCGCGCGCCGGCGGCCGGCTCGTTCCGCAATCGGTGGAAATCATCGTCTGCGAGGGCAACTATCTGCTGGCAAAGCAGTCTCCGTGGGACAGGCTGAAATCAATCTTTGATTTCACGGTCTTCGTCGATGTCGAGGAGGATGACCTGCGTGAGCGGCTACGGGCGCGTTGGCGCGGTTTCGGTCTCGATGAGGCCGAAATGGATCGCAAGGTCGAGGAAAACGATCTGCCAAACGGAATCTTCATCATGAAAACCGCCGCCGAGCCCGATCTCAGGCTGAAGAATCCAGGGAGAGAGTGAAGCCCCGAACACCACTTTTGCAATCAAGACAGACATCAAACGACAACAGCGAGAGCCTGCTATGAAACACGGAATCTATTACTCCTACTGGGAACATGAGTGGAGCGCCAAGTTCGGCCCCTATGTAGAGAAGGTCGCCAAGCTCGGCTTCGACGTGATCGAAGTTGCCGCTCATCATATCAATGACTATAGCGATGCCGAACTTGCGACCATCAAGCAAAGCGCCCGCGACAACGGCATCATTCTGACGGCTGGTATCGGTCCATCCAAGTCGAAGAACCTGTCCTCGCCCGATAAAGCTGTACGGGAGGCAGGCAAGGCGTTCTTCGAGAAGACGCTGAGTAATGTCGCCAAGCTCGATATTCACACGATCGGTGGCGCGCTGCATTCCTATTGGCCGATCGACTACTCGCAGCCTGTGGACAAGGAAGGCGACCGTGCACGTGGCGTGGAAGGTATTCACGACATTGCGGATTTCGCCAATGACCTCGGCATCAATCTGTGTATCGAAGTCCTGAACCGCTTCGAGAACCACGTTCTCAACACGGCTGCCGAAGGCGTTGCATTCGTGAAGGATGTTGGCAAGTCCAACGTCAAAGTCATGCTCGACACGTTCCACATGAACATCGAGGAAGACAGCTTTGGCGATGCCATCCGCACTGCGGGCCCTCTTCTCGGTCATTTTCACACCGGTGAGAGCAACCGCCGTGTCCCGGGCAAGGGCAGAATGCCATGGCATGAGATTGGCGCAGCGCTACGGGAGATCAACTATGCCGGCGCAGTCGTCATGGAGCCCTTCGTCAAAACCGGCGGCACGATCGGCTCCGACATCAAGGTCTGGCGCGATCTCACCGAAGGGGCCAGTCCTGCAAAAATGGACGAGGATGCAAGGAATTCCCTCGCCTTCTCACGCTTCGTGTTGGGTTAAACTCGCATACACAAAGCCAGCTTTGCCAAGAATTCTCGACGCATCTAGGCGTGGCTCTTCTGTATGCCTAGACGGCGCACGACGCCAAGCCAGTATATGTTCATGGCTTAGTGATCGCGATGAAGCCGACCAGATGTTTTCGGCTTCATCGACTGCTGTCAATTAAATCGCGGGTCTGAATCTGCCAAATGCACAGGATGCTGTCATTTCCCGATTTTGGGGCCCTTTAGGGGAGATATCACAATCACGTCAAATCCTAACGCGATGTCTTTAATATCTACTCACACAAACCAGAGATGCCCACCGCGGCTCCGGGGCTTTGCACTCCTTCTACTTCTCAAATAGCCGACAGTTGGAAACTATACAGCTGGACCGCGCTTATCCTTTCAAAAGCCACTGCGTTTCAACGCGATGCGACGGGTCCAACGGTGGCATCACCAAGAAGGCCGTGGCGCGATGTCTTCGATGGCTCGAAGCCAACGGGTTCATGACGCGCTCTGTTGTGAGCACGGCACCGTCGCGGTCGTTTACAAAAAACCTTAGACGCGCGTTTGCTACCACCGCATCTAAGGCCAATCCTAAACGGGGCAACGAGCATTCCGTTAGGTCTCAGCCCGAAACGAAGCTTTTGGGGCGAGAGCAGAGTTGTCCCGATTGTTTTCGCGTAGAATCATTGAGCAGAAGCTCTTGAGTGAAGGAGAAAGGATTTTGATCAAGTTATAAAATTTTACTCAGGGGACCGCATCGTAATCTGAAAGAAAGTCCGAGACCGTCTTTAGGCAAAGCTCCTTTTCCTCAACATGCGGCATGTGGCTGGACTCCTCGAAGAGCACCCAGCGGATGTCTGCAACGCGCTCGCGATAGGGACGCACGACTTCCGGTGTGGCTTCATCATAGGCACCGGAAATCAAAAGTGTCGGGGCCTTGATCCGCTCAAGCCGGTCCTCGATCGTCCAGTCTTTCATTGTGCCGATGACGTGAAACTCGGTCGGGCCGTTCATGTTGCGGTAGACGGTGTTGTCCTCATCCATGGCAGCGAACGTACGCGCAACGTCTTCGGGCCAGGGTGTCACCCGGCAGACATGGCGGTCATAGAAAACGCGAGAGGCGGCAACGTAGTCTGGATGCGTCAGCGTGCCGGCCTCCTCATGGGCAAGCAGAATTTCCTGTACGTCGACCGGAAGATCGCGGCGCAGACGATTGGCTTCCGCGACCCAGGTATGCATGTTGGCTGGCGAGTTGGCGATGACCAGCGCCTTTAATCCCTGCGGCTGGCGCACCGCATGTTCCGCGCCAAGCATGCCGCCCCAGGACTGACCGAGGAAAGCGTATCGATCCGCGATGCCAAGGTGGGCCAGTAGCGCATCCAGCTCTTCGAGAAAGAGAGACACTGTCCAGAAATCAGCACCCTTTTCCGGCAGACGGGTCGATTTGCCATTGCCGAGCTGGTCGTAGTGGATCACAGCGCGCCCGTCGAGCGCCGCAACGTCTTTGAAACTATCGACGTAGTCGTGCGTGCAGCCGGGACCGCCATGCGCGACGACCAACGGTAACCTGCCTGCTTTCAGGTCCCCGGTAACACGATACCAAGTCCGATAGTCGCGGAATGAAAGATAGCCTTCACGAGTTTGAACGGATGTCAGTTTGGCGCTCCCTTGGATACGATGATCATGGAGCAGTACGATAGGCGAATGACGGCCGGGGCGGCAGCTATCACAACTGATAGGGTTGGGGTGACCTACAGCATCGGCCCAAAAATCAGAATCGATTCTCGAATTAGCACGATGCTTCGATTCAAAAAGTTAGAGCGCTGCATCCAAACGGACGCACAGCGCTCTAGGCGCGCGGTTGGTCGAACATGCGAAGATGCGCCGCGCGAGCGACCGCCTGCGTGCGGTTCCGCGCGCCGAGCTTGCGAGTTGCGGCGTTGAGATGCATGACCACAGTCGGCACGGCCCTGTCGATCAGGCGGGATATCTCCTTGGCCGAATACCCTTCCGCCGAATAGCGCAGGCATTCGCGCTCGCGCGCGGTCAGGCGCGGCAGGCTGGACAAAGTCCGTTCCCTGCCGATGCGTAGCGCCGCGGTGCGCTGAAAGAGATGTGCCACCAGATTGAAATCGCCCATACAAAGCTGTACGTCGCGCTCCAGCCGCACCGGGTCGCCTGCACGAATGCCGGTAACGGTGGCGTAATCGCCGCCCGGCAGATGGATCGGCACAGTCACTCCCGCCGTCAGTCCTCGTTCCCAGAGAAATTCAGCGACGGGCACGGTTTCTTCGTTCATGAAAGCGTGAATAAGCGTCTTCGCCTTTGGGTCATAGTTCCAAAAGAATGGCCCTGTCGTGCTAAGCGCCACATGCTGCACGGGGTCGTGACGGAAGTAGCCGCGTTGGCACCAATAATCACGCATCGTCTCGTCGACGTTGCGCAGTTCCAGCACAGTCGGGATTATCAGTTGGCCGCTAAGATCATAGCGACCGGGCGTATAATCGTAGATAAGCGTATCGAAGCCATAGTTCTGCATGGCTAGGAAAAGTTGATCGATCTGATCGTCTAGGCTCGTTGCCGCAGCAAACCGCCCTTCGACATCTTTAACGTCCATGCCGACCTCTCGTGGCTCCACGCCCAATTTTAAACCTGCCATTTGGACATCTTCACCCTATCACTTCTGATAGCTAGTGTAGAGCCCGAATTGCTCTAGAAATAATCCTGCATAAATGTTGTGCAGACGCGAGAAAAATCATGTGGCGCAAAATCGAACCGGACGAGAGACACGAGCTGACGATCCAGGGTTATCGAGTCGTAGCCTATGTTTTCGGCGACGGTCCGGAAACCGTGCTTTGCTTGAACGGTGGACCGGGTCTACCTTGCGACTATCTGCGTGAGGCGCATTCCTGTCTGATCGACAGGGGCTTCCGCGTGGTCGCCTTCGACCAGCTCGGCACTGGCGCATCCGAGCGTCCAGAAGACAATGGCCTCTGGACCATTGAACGCTATGTCGAGGAGACGGAAGCAGTGCGCCAGACGCTGGGGCTCGGGCGGGTCCACCTGCTCGGCCATTCGTGGGGCGGATGGCTTGCCATCGACTACACGCTGACCTTTCCGGACGCCGTGAAAAGCTTGATCCTGGCCGATACCGTTGCCGACATGCCGCATCTTGCCAGCGAATTGGAACGTTTGCGTGCCGCGCTCGGATCTGAGACCGTTGCGATGATGCAGGCGCATGAGGCAGCAGGGTCCTATGATCACCCGGAATATCTCGCGGCCATCACCCTTTTGAACTATCGCCATGTATGCCGCCTGTCCGAATGGCCAGCCCCTGTCAACCAGTCGCTGCAAGACTGGAATATGGAACCCTATATGGCCATGCAGGGGCCGAACGAATTCCTCTATATCGGCAATATGAAGGACTGGAACCGCATTCCGGACCTACCGAAGATCAAAGCGCCGGTGCTGATCGTCGTCGGCGAGCACGATGAGCTCACGCCGGCATGCGCGCTGCGTATGAAGAACGCCCTGCCCGACGGCGCTCGGATCAATGTCGTGCGCAATGCCAGCCATATGCCCTTCTACGAAAATCCGGAGGGTTACTACCCGCCGCTGCTCTCCTTCCTGGAGGATGTAAAAGGCTGATGCTACACCGCTATCGCTTCATTCTAGCAAGACCCTTGCAGTTCCTGCCGGTGATCGTCGGTGTTTCCATCATCACCTTCGTCCTGGTCCGGTTGATCCCTGGCGATCCGGCGCGCGTTTTGCTCGGCACCAAGGCGACGCCGGAAGCCATAGCCAATATCCGCTCGCAATTTGGCCTCGATCAACCGATCTGGCAGCAATATTTCTACTTCATCAAAAACCTGATGCATGGAGAGATGGGTCGCTCGATCACCTTCAAGATCGATGTGCTGCAACTCATCGCCAATCGCATCGAGCCGACGCTGGCGCTTGTGTTCTCTTCGGTGCTCCTGTCTGTCCTGATTGCCGTGCCACTGGCAGCTGTCGCTGCGCGTAACGAAGGCCAGCTTGTCGACCACACGGTGCGCGTCGTATCCACTTTCGGGATCGGCCTTCCATCCTTCTGGCTGGCGCTGATGCTGATCCTGCTGTTTTCGGTGAGCATTCCGCTCCTGCCCGTTTCAGGCTACGGCAATACACTGTCAGACAAGCTCACACATCTTGTGCTGCCATCGCTGACTATCGCTTTATCGCTGTCCACAGTGCTGATGCGCTCGCTGCGCGCATCGATGATTGACTGGCTAAAATCTGATGTCGCAACCGCCGCCCGAGCCAGGGGCATGCCCGAGCATGTCGTTTTTTGGCGCCATGTCGTGCCGAATGCCGTGGTTCCGACGATCAATCTTCTGGCCGTCAATATCGGCTGGCTGATCGGCGGAACGGTCGTCGTCGAAAGCGTCTTTGCTTTGCCAGGCATGGGCCAGTTATTGGTGCGGGCTATATTCTCGCGCGATTACATGGTTGTCCAGGGCGTGGCGATGGTGTTTGCCTGTGCCACCGTCCTTGTCAACTTCCTGGCTGACATCGCCACCGTCGCTGCAGACCCGCGGGTGAAGCTATGAGCGGGGGCACGCTCAGGGCCCGCAACGACACGCTCTATGCCGGGCTCGCCATCCTAGGCCTGTTTGTCCTGATGGCACTCCTTGCGCCGCTTGTCGCGCCCTACGATCCGATCTTTCAAGATGCTGGGGCACGGCTCATGGCCCCTGGCCTTGCTCACCCCTTCGGCACTGACAATTTTGGCCGCGATATCCTTTCGCGCGTCATCCATTCGGCACGTGTCGATCTCCAGATGGCGTTGATCGGGGTCGCCTTCCCTTTTGTCATCGGCACGGTCATCGGCGCTGTTTCCGGTTTCCTTGGCGGATTGGTCGATGCAGTCCTGATGCGGCTGATCGACGTGATCCTCGCCTTTCCTTTCCTGGTTCTTATGCTGTCCATCATCGCCATTCTCGGACCGGGCCTCGGCAGCTTCTATATCGCTATGGCGCTGGTCGGCTGGGTGTCATATGCGCGCCTCATCCGCGCGCAGATCCTTGTGCTCAAAAATAGCGATTACGCCATGGCTGCGGAGAGCCTTGGCTTCTCGCGCCCACGCGTCCTTTTCCGCCACCTCCTACCTAATGCGATTGCGGGATCGATTGTTTTTTCCATGTCCGATGTGGTGCTGGTTCTGCTGTCTGGCGCAGCGATCAGCTATCTCGGCCTTGGCGTTCAGCCACCTACGGCCGAATGGGGGGTGATGGTTGCGGAAGGCCAGAGCTTCGTGACGCAGGCCTGGTGGATAACGCTCTTCCCTGGGCTTTCCATCGTCGTACTGGCTTTCGGCTTCTCCCTCATCGGCGATGGGCTGGCCAGGCAACTGGGAGTGAACGGATGACCACATACGTCCTCACCCAAAACCCTCTCCTCTCCGTTTGTGACCTTTCGGTTGCGGTCGAGACGACTGAAGGAAAACGCTCCCTCCTCGACCGGGTTTCCATCGATATCGCGCGTGGAGAGGTTCTAGGGCTCGTCGGGGAAAGTGGTTCGGGCAAGAGCCTGCTCTGCCGCACGCTCGTAGGTTTGATGCCATCGCGCACTATTAACCGCACCGGCGGCTCGATCCTGTTCGACGGACAGGAGCTCTCCGGCACAGACGAGAAGACGCTGCAATCAGTCCGTGGCGACCGGATCGGTATGATTTTCCAAAACCCGGCAAGCCATCTCGATCCGGTCATGCGCATCGGCGACCAGATCCTTGAAGGCATAGTCTATCATCAACATCTTTCGCGTGAGGCGGCGAAGTCGCTGGCACTCGACATCATGGGCCAGGTTGGCTTTACCGATCCGCCCCGCCAGTTTGGCAGCTATGCGCACGAGTTCTCGGGCGGGATGCGGCAAAGGGCGATGATTGCGATTGCGCTTGCCTGCAACCCGGATATCCTGATCGCCGATGAGCCGACAACGGCGCTTGACGTTACAATCCAGGCGCAGATCCTCCATCTTCTGCTGGACCTGCGCGATAAGCGTGGGCTCTCCATCATTCTTGTCACGCACGATCTCGGTGTCGTCGCCCAGACGTGCGACCGTATCGCCGTGATGCGAAACGGTCGTATTGTTGAGACCGGCGAGAAGCGGCAGATCCTGAAGACACCGCAAGCCGAATACACCAAGATGCTGATATCCAGCCATCCGTCCATGCTGGTTGAAGCGGCCAAGGCTACGGATGACGTCGCACGACATGCAGACATTCGACCGCTGATCGAGATCGACGATCTTTCCGTGTGTTTTCCTGCCAGTAGCGGGCTGTTTTCGAAGCGCAAGCACTTCAGTGCCGTAGATGGCATATCGCTCCAGATCTGGCCGGGGGATACGGTCGGCATCGTTGGAGAAAGCGGATCAGGCAAGTCGACGCTGGCTAGGGCTATGCTCGGACTGACGCCCGCCTCGTCCGGCCATGTCAGCTTCGCCGGCGCAAGCCTCCGCCTCCATCATACAAAGGCATTACGCGCGCTTAGAACCCAGGCTGCGATGGTCTTCCAGGACCCTTACAATTCGCTCAATCCACGCATGACGATCGGTGAGACGCTTTCCGAAGTCTTGAAAGTCCAGAAGAAGATTCCCCCCGCCCAGATACCGGAGAGGATAAATGAACTTCTCGATCTCGTGGAATTAGATCGCAGCTTCGCGCAACGCAAGCCGCGCACGATGAGTGGTGGGCAGTGCCAGCGCGCCGGCATCGCTCGCGCACTCGCCATTGATCCACGCGTCATCGTCGCCGACGAATGTATCGCCGCTCTCGACGTCACGATACAGGCCCAGATCGTCGCCCTTTTCCGCAAGCTGGTTGCGACGATGGATCTGACACTGGTGTTTATCGCACATGATCTGCCGGTCGTCCGCTCGCTCTGCCAGCGGGTCGTCGTCATGCACCGAGGCCGCATCGTAGAGGAAGGTTTGTCTGAAGATGTCTTCGCCAGACCATCCGGAGCCTATACGGCCGGTCTCATAGAGGCCATTCCCGATATCGACCCGGACAAGCCGCTGTCGAGACACTCCAAAATATAATAACCACCAGAGGATCGTTCACATGCAGTTTAAAATGACAAAAGCCAAAATCGCCGCCTTCGCCGCCATCCTCTCCTTGTCGGCCTCCTACGCAGAGGCCGCGGGTGTCCTGACCATCGGTCGCAATGAGGACTCCACCACTTTCGACCCGATCAAGTCGGCACAGAACGTCGATAACTGGGTCTTTTCCAACGTCTTTGACGTGCTCGTACGTGTCGATGCCTCGGGGACCAAACTGCTGCCCGGCCTTGCCGAAAGCTGGACTGTTTCCGACGATGGTCTGACCTACACGTTTAAACTGCGTGACGCGAAATTCTCCGATGGCAGCCCAGTTACGGCCGACGACGCTGCTTTCTCGCTGACACGCATCCGTGACGACAAGGGCTCGCTTTGGGCTGACAGTTTTAAGATCATTGATACCGCCACGGCGGCAGACGACAAGACACTGGTCGTCAAGCTGAAAAGCAAGTCGGTACCCTTTATCACCATGATGGCGTTGCCGAATGCTTCCGTCCTGCCGAAGAAGATCGTGGAAGCCAATCCCGACGCCTTTGCCGAAAAGCCAGTCGGCTCCGGCGCCTTCGCGGTTGAAGACTGGAAGCGAGGCGATCGCATCATCTTGAAGAAAAACCCGAATTATTGGGATGCCGGCCATGTCAGCCTCGACGGCGTCGAATGGGTCGTTATTCCCGACGACAATACGCGCATGCTGAACGTCCAAACCGGTCAGATAGACGTGGCGATCACCGTCCCCTTCTCCCGCGTTGCCGAGATGAAGAAGAATCCGGACCTGACAGTGCGCATGGATCCCTCGACGCGTGAAGATCATCTGCTGATCAACCACGAGCACGGCGCACTTGCCAAGAAGGAAGTGCGCGAAGCGCTTGATCTTGCAATCGACAAGAAGGCGATTGTTGAAGCCGCCACGTTCGGCCTCGGCGAAGTCGCCAACTCTTATATCCCGAAGGGTGCGCTTTATCACTATGCCGACAATCTCCAGCGCCCATACGATCCGGAAAAGGCCAAGCAGATGCTGAAAGCGGCAGGTGCCGAAGACTTGACGCTGAACTACATTGTCAACGCCGGTAAGGAGACCGACGAGCAGATAGCGGTCCTCCTTCAGCAGCAACTCGCCAAAGCGGGTGTGACGGCCAATCTGCAGAAGGTCGACTCCAGCCAGAGCTGGGATATGTTGATCGCCGGCGATTACGACATTTCAGTCATGTACTGGACAAATGACATTCTCGACCCTGACCAGAAGACGACCTTCGTACTCGGCCACGACACGAACATGAACTACATGACGCGCTACAAGAACGACAAAGTGAAGGATCTGGTCGCCGCCGCGCGTCTCGAAACGGACCCTGCCAAGCGCGAGGCCATGTATGTCGAGCTACAGAAGACGGCCAAGGCAGACGTGAACTGGATCGACCTCTATTACAGCCCCTATATCAACGTGATGCGCAAGAACGTTTCCAACTTCTACCAGAACCCACTCGGCCGCTTCTTCCTCGAAGACACCGTGAAGAACTGAGCAGATCAAAGGCTTGTCCGCGGAGACTTACTTCTCCGCGGACGACAAATTATGTCCACAAAATTAGGACATCAGAATCGGCTCCCAAAAAGGGCCTTTGATATTCCGATCGATGTCCTGCGAGCCCTGAGCGTGGCTTTCCAAGATCAACGTCCCAAGTAAGCAGATGGTGGCGACAATAGACGTGACATTGCGTCACGCGACGCCATGCGTCCTTGGAAGCTCTTGAGATGAGCTTACTATGCACTCCATCGACTCTATGAAGTGGTAATGCCTGCCCGGAACATCGGGCTACATTGCTAAGTTCGAGGGTCCTCAGTGATGGAGTCACCATGACCTTCCTCGGCCTCGAAGCAGAAATGCTGGCGCGAATACAGTTCGCGTTCACCGTCTCATTCCATTTTCTCTTTCCCGCGTTCTCGATCGGGACAGCGAGCTACCTAGCCGTTCTAAACGCACTATGGCTGTGGAAGCGGGACGAGGCCTACCTGAAGCTCTTCGAATACTGGAAGACTATCTTCGCAGTGACCTTCGCGATGGGCGTCGTGTCTGGGATCGTCATGAGCTATCAATTCGGCACGAACTGGTCCGCGTTTGCAGACAAAGCCGGACCTGTTATCGGACCGCTGATGGGTTACGAGGTCCTGACGGCATTTTTCCTTGAGGCGGGCTTCCTCGGTATCGCGCTGTTTGGCCGCAAGCGTGTTGGCGACACCGCGCATATGGTGGCGGTCGCCATGGTAGCTGTAGGCACGCTGATTTCCGCAACGTGGATCACGTCGGCCAATAGTTGGATGCACACGCCAGCTGGCTTCAGCGTCGACGCGAACGGCGTTTTCGTGCCTGAAGATTGGTGGAGGATCATCTTCAACCCTTCCTTCCCCTACAGAATGACCCACACCGTGCTGGCAGCCTTCCTGACCACAGCCTTTGCCGTGGGCGCGGTCGGCGCCTGGCACTTGCTGAAGGACCGGACGAACCGCCAGGCCCGCATCATGTTCTCGATGGCGATGTGGATGGCGGCGATCGTCACGCCCGTTCAGATTTTCGTCGGCGACCTGCATGGCCTGAACACGCTCGAAAATCAGCCAGCGAAGATCGCAGCTATGGAGGGACACTACGAGACTCATAAGGAAGGCGCCCCTCTTGTCCTCTTTGGCATACCGGACGACGAAGCAGAGACCACTCGCTACGCGATCGAGATTCCCAAGCTCGGCTCGCTGATCCTGACGCACTCGTTGGACGGCGAGATCAAGGGTCTGAAGGAATGGCCGCGCGACCAACGTCCCCCGGCGCTCATGCCGTTCATGACCTTCCGGATCATGGTCGGCCTCGGTTTCCTGATGCTCGGTGTCGGGCTCTGGTCGCTATGGGCCCGCTGGAAAGGAACGCTATATGACACGCCATCGCTTCATCGTGTCGCAGTGGCCATGGGCGGCTCCGGTTTCGTGGCTGTCCTTGCCGGCTGGTACACGACTGAGGTCGGTCGTCAGCCTTGGACGGTCTATGGGCATCTGCGAACTGCACAGAGCCTGTCGCCGGTTTCCGCTCCCGCAGTCGGGACCTCGCTGCTCATCTTCATCACGGTGTATTTTGTCGTCTTCGGCGTGGGCGTCTACTACCTGCTGAAGCTTATGCGACGTCCGCCAACCCCGCTCGACACGGATCAGGAACTTGACGCCGGCCCGATCCGGACCGCAGGCATCGTGCCCGGCGCAACGCAGGATCATTCGCTTGGAGGCCGCCATGGACATTGATCTTTCCTTCGTCTGGGCGGGGATCATCGCCTTCGCCGTCCTCGCCTATGTTGTACTGGACGGTTTCGACCTCGGGATCGGCATCGTCTTCCCGTTCTTCCGAAAGCGTCGCGACCGCGACGTCATGACGAATTCGATAGCTCCCGTCTGGGACGGCAACGAAACATGGCTGGTTCTCGGGGGCGGCGGCCTCATGGCCGTGTTCCCGCTCGCCTACGCAATCATCATGCCAGCGCTCTATATGCCGATCATACTGATGCTGGTCAGCCTTATCTTCCGAGGAGTCGCATTCGAGTTTCGATGGCGAACCCACCATGAATCCCATCTCTGGGATTTTGGTTTCTGGATCGGGTCTTCGCTAGCAGCTCTCATGCAAGGCATTTCTCTCGGCGCACTTGTGCAGGGCGTTGCGGTCGCCGGTAGGCAATACGCAGGCGGCTGGTGGGACTGGCTCACACCCTTCTCAATCCTGACCGGCGTCGCCGTTCTCATAGGCTACGCGCTGCTCGGCGTTACATGGCTCAATCTCAAGACTTCGGGCGATATACAGGCGCGGTCGGCAAAGCTCGCGCGTCCCCTAAGCCTGGCGCTTCTGGCGCTGATTGCCATAGTGTCGCTCTGGACACCGTTCATCAACCGGATCTACTTCGAACGCTGGTTCGCCTGGCCAACCGCCTTTTTCTCGGCATTGGTACCGTTGCTGCTAGCGGCTTGCGCTTTTGCGCTCTGGAGCGGGCTGACCCAAGGGAAGCACCTACAGCCGTTCTTGTCGGCGCTCGGCGTGTTCGTGTTGAGCTTTGTCGGACTTGGGATCAGCTTCTATCCGTACATGATACCCGGTGTCCTGACGATCAAGGAAGCGGCCGCACCAGAGAGTTCGATGAGGTTCCTGCTCGTCGGCGCCATGATACTGGTCCCCATGATCCTTGCCTATACCGCTTACGCCTACTGGGTCTTCCGCGGCAAGATCGATCCGGAAGAAGGATATCACTGATGGCCGAGGCCCTTCGCAAGACCGCCTGGTTTATCGCCCTATGGCTGGCCGGCGTTGGTACTGTCGCGGTGATCGGGCTCGTCATCCGCCTGTTTTTGAAATAGCTCAGCTGCCCTCTCAGTGAAGCATGCGGAAACAGGGGCGATGAGCCACGAGCGAGCTCTAAGGCGACCAGCCGTTTCTTAGAAACGCCGAAGCACTCCGGCTCTCGGCCTCTGCGATAACAGGTGCATTGCAGCGGCGGCCTTGTTTAAAAGCCCCCCGGACTGAGCGCGATGAGGGATGGAATGACGTCGCTTGAGCGATCTTCTTGCAAGAAACGTGATCTAGCGCTTTCACGTTTTAGCCTTACACGCTCTGCAGCATCGGCGCTAAAATCTGAATCGAGCTTCGAAAATCGCGATGGGTACACTAAATTGACCGCATCGCGCGTTAGCGCCTTGAGGTGGTGCGAGGTTCGAGTGCATCCAGTGCATCAGCATTGTCCCTCCCCCAGCCATAGAGCATCTCTACGGGCTCGACGAAACGATTGCCTAAATCGGTCAATCGATATTCGACGGCCGGTGGTCTCGTCGAATGCACATGGCGCGAGACCAGACCTGAACGCTCCATCTCCTTCAAAGTTTGCGTGAGCATTTTCTTTGAGATGCCCGGCAGGCTGCGTTCCAGCACGCCGGTCCTGGCTGCACCTTGGTGAAGCTTGTGCAGCGTATGCAGGATCATGCTCGTCCACTTCGTCGAGAAAAGCTCCAGCACCCGGCGGGGAGCGCAGTCCTCGCGCCACTCTTCCTCATCGCTGCCCGGCCTCATGTAGTCACCTCTTGGTATCTATGTCCCCAACTGGTGCCGTCTGGATGTCGAGCGACTGGATGCCCAACTCTAACGAGATCGCAAGTGGAGTATCATCATGGTTAGAACAGCATTGGTCGTTGGTGCAAGCGGGATCGTCGGCGGCGCGACCTCAGAGCTTTTGCTGAAAGAAGGCTGGAGAGTCTATGGTCTGGCAAGACGTCCAAAGGATCACGCACAGATCATTCCCGTCGCTGCCGACCTGCAGGATGCGCGCCAAACAGCACAGGCGCTGAGCGATGTGAAGCCTGATGCCGTCTTCATCAGCACATGGGCGCGTCAGGAGACCGAGGCAGAAAATATCCGCGTGAACTCGTCCATGGTCCGGAATCTGCTGCATGGTCTGAGCCCGAGCAATCCCAACATGCACGTGGCGTTGGTCACCGGTCTCAAGCACTATCTCGGTCCGTTTGAGGCCTATGGCAATGGCACCTTGCCGCAAACCCCATTTCGTGAAGAACAGGGCCGGCTTGACGTCGAGAACTTCTATTATGCGCAGGAGGATGAGCTTTTTGCTGCCGCCAACCGTGATGGGTTTACCTGGAGCGTGCACCGTCCGCATACAGTCATAGGGCAGGCCGTTGGCAATGCCATGAACATGGGAACAACCCTTGCCGTCTATGCTACCATCTGCCGAGAGACGGGACGTGCTTTCCGCTTTCCTGGGTCTTCGGCCCAATGGAACGGTCTGAGCGACATGACAGACGCCAACCTCTTGGCGAAGCATTTGCTGTGGACGGTAGAGACACCGCAGGCCCACAACGAGGCGTTCAATGTGGTCAATGGAGACATATTCCGCTGGAAGTGGATGTGGGAGCGGATCGCCAACTGGTTTGACATCGAGCCTGCCGAGTTCGATGGCACGATTAGTCCTCTTGCAGAGCAGATGAGTGAGGATGCTGCGATCTGGAGCGACATCGCGAAACGCGACAGCCTGGCGGAGTCCGACATAGACCGCCTCGCATCTCCATGGCACACCGATGCGGATCTGGGGCGTCCCATCGAGGTGGTCACCGACATGGGCAAAAGCCGACGTCTGGGCTTCAGAGAATATCAACCCACAGACGATGCGTTTTTCGCCCTTTTCGAGAGCTTGCGTAAAAACCGCCTTATTCCATGAAGGAGAGGATTGCTGCTAGAGCGCCGGGCGTCCTATTGGACGCCCAAGGGACGCTTACCCTTTTTGAATCGACGCATCGTGCCTTCCGAACATCGAGTCCGATTTTCGGGCCGATGCTGTCGCTCGATCGCGAGATTCTACCGCGCCTTCAAAAGTCACGACAAATTAGTCGAGTGAAAAAGTAAGACCGCGGTGAACAGGCATTAGATGAAGGATAGATCGTGCCGAGGTTTAGCGGAATTGATGAAACTCGGGCAGTTGGAGCTGAACTTTCCTACCTTTGGTGCTGCCGTCAGTTGTGGGACAGCGCCTGCTTCAACATAGATAATTTCCACCCAACAGGGGTGACGGGAATAAACCCGTGACGCCGGGTGTGACGGATCGATCCATTTTCGCTGTCCTTCGTGATCACGAGCCTATCACGACAAACGCGGTTTAGCCCGTGCTTAAATTTCTCAACGACAGGAACGAATGGTGGGGGTTCCAGTTAGGTCTTAGGGGAAACACGAAACGCAACCCCCACGAGAGGAAACCATCATGAAAAAGATCATCCTAGCAGTGGCGCTGCTGAGCGCCACAGCGATGTCTGTTGCTGCCCAGACGTCGGCTCCAGCAACCAGCACAGATGGTAACACGCCTGCAGTCGCGACTCCTGAAACCAAGAATCCGACTGCTCCTGTCGAGGGTGCCAACAGCTTCACCGAAGCGCAGGCAAAAAGCCGCATAGAAGAAGCCGGCTATTCCGACGTCAAGGACCTCAAGAAGGACGACAAGGAAATCTGGATGGCCGCTGGAATGAAGGACGGCAAGTCCGTCATGATCTCCATGGATTACCAGGGCAACATTGTCGCCAAGTAAAGCGGCGTGCATCCGGCGGTGATCTCAAGGCCAGACCTTGGATCACAACTATTTACGCAATCGAGGACAACCCGATGAAAGCTGTAACTGGACTATTCGACGACAATGCGGATGCGCATTCGGCAGTGACTCAACTAGAAGCAGCAGGTGTGCCATCGAATGACATCAGCATCGTCTCGAACAACGCTCATCACCACGATGGCAGCGAATCCAAGGCCGCAGAAGGCGCTGGAACGGGCGCTGGCATAGGTGCAGTTGTGGGCGGTGCAGGTGGTCTGCTGACCGGCCTCGGCCTCATGGCCATCCCGGGTGTCGGCCCTGTCGTGGCCGCCGGTTGGCTCGCAGCGACCGCTGCTGGCGTCGCCGCTGGTGCCGTGGCGGGTGGTGCGGCAGGTGGCATCGTAGGTGCCATGACGGACTCAGGTGTCTCTGAAGAAGACGCTCACGTTTATGCGGAAGGCGTACGCCGTGGCGGCACTATCGTGACCGCAAAGGTGGACGACGGCATGGTTCCGGAAGCGGCAGCTATTCTCAAGCGATCGAACTTGGTCGATCCGGCAGCGCGCCGTGACGCTTACAAGAAAGAGGGTTGGAACCGCTTCGACGACACGCTTGATCCCTATGACGCCGACCAGATCAAGACCGAGCGCGATCGTTACAACCGTCCCGCTCTCTGAACTGACATCGGTAGGGGCTCTTGCCGCTGCCCCCCTGGTTTGCGGGTACCTGCCGCACGCCGGAAATGATTTGGGCCGCTTTCGGGCGGCCTTTTTCCTTAGGGGGGGGAACTCACCACTCCTAAAATGGGCGCCGTCCAAAACCACTCGTGCGACATTGGAATACGTTCGCGATGAGAGAAACTCAAACACTCAGACGCCTCGTTGTGATCAGCGACTTCCAGGACGGGGATGCCTTTTCGGGCGTCGTGCCGTCTATTGAAGAGTTCCAAATGCAATGGCAGAGCGGCGAACGCGGCAAACCCGCATCGCAATGCACAGAGTTGGCTGATGTTCGCGTCGAAGGCGGTTATATTGAACGCCTGCCCCTTGCTTGCGTAAAAGCGGGTCTGGTCGATGTCGTGGAAATTTGGACACATTGGCGCGGTGAGAGCCCTCCCTCGCCGGACATGCGCCAAGCGCCCCTTATCATCCGCCGTGCGTTTCAGATGAACGGACCGGATGCGCCGTTTCACTCCAATGATATGGTGGCCCATCTTGCCACATTCGGCCCGCCGGAAATCCTTTGCATATGGGGCCTTGGCGTCTCACAGGACATATTGAACGCCTGCGGGCCAAGCTATAAAATATATAATTCCATTGATGCCCCTTCTCTACGCATTCCACCAGAGGTGAGTCAGTGCTTCGATCTGATTTTGACTGGAGCTGAATGGCAATCACAGGAGGTGAGGCAACGCCATCCGCAGATGGCAACCACGGTTTTGCCGATCGGACCTGAATTCGCATCAGAAACGCAGTTCTATCCCATTGTTGGACCGAAGCCCTACGACATCGTCTATGTCGCTGCTGCCCAAGCCTACAAACGTCACGACATCCTGTTCGACGCTTTGGAAAAGCTGCCGCGATCGATCCGCAGTCTGTGCGTTTTCGGCTATGGGGAACTGGGCGATGACTTGCGCCAACGTGCGCTTGACCTCGGTATTGACGTTGACTTCATCGGCCCGCCAGGTGTTCCCTTCGCAGAGGTCAACCAACTGATGAACCTCGCCAAGATCGGCGTCGTCTGTGGCATTGATGACGGTGCCCCCGCGATCCTCACTGAATATATGCTGGCCGGTCTTCCTGTTCTCGCCAACAGTCGGCTGCGCTGCGGATTGCAATACATCACTCCCAAGACGGGATGGGCCGCACCGGCAGAAAGCTTTCACGAAGCGATTTTGTTGATGCTGGAAAAACTCGATAATTTTTCTCCCCGGCAAGCCGTGATCGACAATTGGACGTGGCCGCACTCCGTTGAAAAACTGCGCAAAATCATGCGCAGGTCAAAGAGTTAGAAAGTTTCCCCTCGTCCGGAACAAAGCTTATTTCGTCCGGTTCGGTTACGTCCTCAAACCCGGATGCCTCAATGAACCTTTCTAGCTCGATCTCCTCGCAGTCACTTGCAATCAACGAGCGGGAAGCACCGCTCATCTGTTTTTCGCATCTGCGGTGGGATTTCGTCCTACAGCGTCCCCAGCATTTGATGGCCCGCTTTGCGAAGCAGAGAGCTGTCTTCTTCTTCGAAGAATATATACCTACAGACCACCATCTCGCTTACTTTGAAATCCATCCATTCGAGGGCACTACCGTCAAATCGATACGCCCGCGTGTTCCTCATTGGTGGAATGCAGCCGAGCGTAACCTGGCCTTAAGTCGACTTCTGGATGAGTTTCTAGCCATGTCAGGCGCAAGACGGCCAATTCTCTGGTTCTACACGCCCGCGATGTACGAGTTTGCGCGTCATATCGATGCGGCCGCGGTCATTTATGATTGCATGGACGAGCTTGCGAACTTCAGGTTCGCACCGGACCGCATGAGGGACATGGAAGCTGCATTGATGGCGCGGGCCGATGTTGTCTTCACCGGCGGCTACAGCCTTTATGAGGCGAAATGCAAGCAGCATAGCAACATCCACCCGTTCCCATCTGGTGTCGATGTCGATCATTTTCACCAAGCCCGGCAAAGGGTTGTTGAACCGGCCGATCAGCAAGCCATCTCCGGCCCAAAGCTTGGTTATTACGGCGTCATCGATGAGCGTCTGGACCTCGAACTCATTGCAGCCCTGGCTGCGGCAAAGCCGGATTATTCCTTCATTTTCATCGGACCGATCGCCAAGATCGCGCCGGAGGATTTGCCGAGGGCACAGAATATCCACTATCTCGGACAGAAACATTACGGCGAATTGCCAGCCTATGTCTCAGGCTGGGACGCTGCCCTCATGCCTTTCGCATTGAACGGTTCCACCCAATTCATCAGCCCTACGAAGACACCAGAATATCTGGCCGCCGGTCGTCCTGTGATCAGCACGGCGATCAAGGATGTCATCCGTCATTATGGAGAGGTGGAAGGGGTTTTTATCGCCAGCGATCCGCAGCATTTTGCGCAAGCCTGCGACGATGCTCTGTTGCTGGCAAGAAGCGGCAACGCATGGTGGAAACCTGTCGATCAGATGCTGGAAGGTTCGTCCTGGGACAAGACATTCCTGGCGATGGAGGGGCTCGTGGACGGCGTCATTTCCAGCACCGGTTTTGCCCATATGCAGGCTGCTAAAGGCACCTCGCGGAAGACAGCTGCCAGCAAACCAATTATCCTCGGCGAAGTCGTAGGCGTGCCCGGTCTATGAGCGAAAAACCTCGCAGGATCGTCCTTGCAACCGATAGTCTGGATCCATCCGGCATGGGCGAGCACATGCTGACACTGGCCCGTGCTCTTGACGAGGAGTGGAGCGTAACCGTTGCGGCCTATGCCGACACCGAGGGCGATCTCCTGTCGCGAGCCGCACGCTCGGGGCTCGCCATCAAGGCCATCGATGATATCGAGACATTCGGGTATTGGCTGCATGCCACCGGCACATCGCTCCTGCACGTCCATGCGGGTATCGGCTGGGAGGGTCATCACATTGCAACGGCGGGTCTTGATGCCAACATAGCTGTCATAAGAACCGAACACCTGCCCTATCTTTTGACGGACACGGACCAACAGCAGAACTACGCCCGCCAGTGCGCATCGCTTTCCCACCGCATCGCCGTATCACAAGCCGCCCTCGACAGTTTCGAGGATAATGGTGTCGATCCAGAACATATCAGCCTTGTCCGCAACGGTATCTTCGCACTGAGACCGGAGGGGGAGAGACACGCGCCTCCAGTCGACGGACTTGACGGTAAAACAGTTCTCCTGTCCGTTGCGCGCTTTTCCAGGCAGAAAGACCATGCAAGCCTTATCGCGGCAATGCCAGCCGTTCTAGCTGCTCACCCCGACACTGTCCTCCTTCTTGTCGGCAGGGGCGAAGAACTGGAAACGATCAAGGCTCTGGTAGAGGCAGCGTCCCTCCAACAGCAGATCCTGTTCCTGGGCCACAGAACCGATATCGCCTATCTCATGGCGCTGGCCGATCTCTTCGTTCTTCCTTCCAAATTTGAAGGATTGCCGCTGGCCGTGCTGGAAGCCATGTCCATCGGGCTCCCGGTCGTCGCGACCAATATCGGTGGAAATATCGAAGCGCTCGGCTCCTGCCATCCCTTTCTCGCCGACCCCGGCAATCCTGCCTCGCTGGCGCAGGTGCTTATCAGCGCGCTTGAAGATCCCGCAGCCGCAAGGGTCGCCGGGCAATTCGGCGCGCAACGTTTTCAGACACTCTTTTCCGCCCAGCGCATGGCGACCGAGACCGCCTCCGTTTACCAGCGCGTTCTTTCGCACGCCGCGCCCCTCACACAAGGACACGCTTCCATGGAAAAAACGCGTATCGGCTTCATCGGCGCGGGCGGCATTGCCAACCGCCATCTGGATATTCTCAGCCGTTTTGAGGATGTCGCGCTCGTCGCTTTTGCTGATCCGGATTTCGCCCGCGCCGAACAGGCCGCCAGCCGCTTCGGTGCGAGGGCCTTTGAGAGCCACCGCGACATGCTGGAAGCACAGCCGCTGGACGCCGTGTATATCTGCGTGCCACCATTTGCCCACGGTGAGGCCGAGCGGGATCTGATCTCCAAAGGCATCCCGTTCTTCGTTGAAAAGCCGATCACCCTGGATCTGGCATTGGCGGAAGAACTGAGCGCCGCCGTCACGACTGCCGATCTGATTACCGGCGTCGGCTATCACTGGCGCTACCTCGATACAGTCGAGGAAGCTCGCAACCTGCTCCAGGATAATCCCGCCCAGCTTCTTTCGGGCTACTGGCTGGACCAAACCCCGCCGCCGCAATGGTGGTGGAAGTCGGAGATGTCCGGTGGGCAGATTGTGGAGCAGACCACCCACATCATCGATCTGGCTCGCTATCTTGTCGGGGAAGTCACCGATGTCTATGGCCGTGTCGGTTTCAAGGATCGGAGTAATTTTCCCGGTTTCGACGTGCCCGGCGTCACCACCGCAAGTCTCACCTTTCAGTCCGGGGTCATCGCCAACATCTCATCCACATGCCTGCTTGGCTGGAGTCACCGCATCGGTCTCAACATTTTTGCGGATCGTTTGGCCATTGAGCTGACCGACCATGATATCATGGTCGACGTTGGTGCGGGGCGACCGACCCGCCGTGCGGATGGCGATCCCGTCTGGCGTGAAGACCGCGATTTCATCGACGCGGTGCGTGGAGGTGAAAACCATATACGCTGCACCTATCAGGATGCGCTTGCCACCCATCGCATCGCCCTCGCCGTTGTGCAATCGGCTCGCAGCGGCGAGCCCGTGGCGGTCGACCAACCCACCGTCACTCGCAACCCTGCTTCACCGCTCCATCATGAGCCGCGAAATGACCCGCCACCTGGGCTGGCGCCTGGTCACCGCATCATCCGTTCGCTCGGCATCGAGGCACCGGGAAAGGCTTTTTTCTTTGATTACGAGGAGGGTCCTCCCGGCGACGGTCAGGTGCGGATGGACACGCTCTACACCGGTTTTTCGGCAGGTACCGAGCTCACCTTCATGAAAAACACAAATCCTTACTTTCACTCCCGGTTTGATCCGGGACGCGGCGTATTCCTGCAAAACGAACCGGACCTGAATTATCCGGTCCCCTTCCTCGGCTATATGGAAGTGGCACGTGTTGCAGAATCCCGCGCCTCCGGTTTTGGTGAAGGCGATATTCTCGCGACCACCTATGCGCATAAATCCGGTCACACGGCGGACCCGTTTCACGATGTGCTGGTGCCGATGCCTGAGGACATCGACCCCATGCTCGGCGTCTTCGTTGCGCAGATGGGCCCAATCGCCGCCAACGGCATTCTCCACGCGGATGCGGATGCGCTGGGACAGACGATATCCAACTTCGGTTCAGGAACTGCGGGTCGCCAAGTTGTCATTATCGGTGCAGGCACGGTCGGCCTGATGACGGCGCTATTTGCACAAAGGGCAGGTGCACTCGATGTCATCATCGCCGATCCCTCGGAATTTCGCCGCAACAAGGCGCAATCAATGGGATTGACGGCCATGACAGAGGATGCTGCCTGGCAGCACACCAAGGCGCGTTGGCACAATGGCGGAGGGGATCGCGGCGCAGACTTCGTGTTCCAGACCCGGGCGCACCCCCAAAGTCTGCACGTCGCGCTTAAAGCGCTTCGTCCGCAAGGCACGGTTATCGATCTCGCCTTCTATCAGGGCGGGGCTGACGCGCTGCGGCTTGGTGAGGAATTCCACCACAATGGCCTCAACATTCGCTGTGCCCAGATCAATCGCGTCCCGCGCGGACTGGATGGCCTGTGGACAAGGCGGCGCCTGTCGCACGAAACCATCGGGCTCCTCCAATCACACGGCAAGATCATTCGCGAGCACATGATCACGCATGTTGTCCCCTTTGCAGACGGTCCGCAATTTCTGGCAGACCTCGTCACGAACCGCCCGGATTTTCTGCAAATCATCTTCGCGGTAAACGAATGACGCTTCACGAACAACCCATTCGCATTCTCTTCGTCTTCGCATGGCTGGTCGTGGGCGGCGAGGAGACGGAAGTCAGGCTTCTCGCCCGGCATCTGGATCGCAGCCGCTTTCGTCTGGATGTAGTCGCCTGTTTCCACAAGCCGAACATGCCGCACCAGACGCACGAGCAACTGCGAGAACTTGGAGTAGAGGTGGATACCACCCCCTACCACCTTTCATTTGAAGACACTGTTGCCTATCTCGCCAACAAGATACCAGGTTATGACATCGTCATATCCTGCCAGAACGTCGCCGATATTTATCCTGCGCTGGAACGGATGCACTGGCGCCCGCCGCTTATCGAACATGGCGGGCTGGTCTCTGAGGCGCTTGCCGGACCGAAGCATTTCACCAGTCGCTATGTCGGCGTATGCCGCTCTATCCGAGACGCAGCCGCATCTGTCATGCCGGGGCGAGGAGGTGATGCCATCGAAATTCCGTCGATGGTAGAACTGTCGGATTTCGAAGTCCCTCAAAGGGCCGCCATAAGAACATCGCTTGGCGTGAATCCGGACGAGACCCTTATCGGCTGGGTCGGCAGGCTGGATCCCAAGAAAAACGTCGAGGATTTCATCGAAGCCGCGGCACTGGTTCATGCCCGCGATCCGAGAACCCGCTTCGTGATCATCGGCGGACCGGACGCCTTCCTTCCAGACTATGCTGTACACCTGCAGTCACTTGCAACGAGCCGAAATTTGGACCGCGTGTTGCGCTTTCTGGGTGATCGAAAGGATATCCTGACCCTGCTGTCGGCGATGGATATTTTTGTTTGGTTGTCAAAGGGCGAAGGCATGCCACATGTCATCGCGGAAGCCGGCGCTGCCGCCCTCCCCGTCATTGCCACACCCGATGACGGCGCGATACAGCAGATAGAAGACGGTGTGAGCGGTATTTTCGTGCCGTATAATGAGCCCTCCGTCGTTGCCGAAGCCATGGAACGGCTGATCGCAAACCCCGCTTTGCGTGAGTCCCTGGGACAAGTGCTCCGACGGAAGGTGGAAGCCACATACAGCGTTACAGCTGTCCTTCCTCAATGGGAAAAGCTGTTTGCTGAGGTGCTGAGTGGGCGAAAGCCTTCCGGACCGACGGGTCTGTTCAAGAGTTTTTTGCAAGGCGGCTTCGAATGCTCGACGCACCGGCTCCGCTCTACCGGCTCAGCTGAAGGTCGACGTCTCGACATGATTGCTGCGGTCGGTCACGACGTGCATGCGGCTCGAGATTACAACCAGCTTGCAGACTTCAACATTCGAACCGTTCGCGATGGCTTTCGTTGGCATCTTATCGAAAGAGAAGGCGGCTATGACTGGTCAAGCATTCGTCCGATGCTAAGGGCGGCCCAATCAACCGGAACGCAGGTGATCTGGGACTTGCTGCACTATGGATGGCCAGACGATCTCGACATTTGGTCGCCGCAGTTTGTGGATCGATTCGCCCTGTTTGCCGGCGCATGTGCTCGCTTGGTGCGTGAGGAGAGCGATGATGTCCCGTTCTATTGCCCCGTCAACGAAATCTCTTTCTTCTCCTGGGGCGGCGGGGATGCCGGCTATCTCAACCCCTTTGCGAATGGCCGCGGATATGAGCTCAAGGTACAGCTTGCCCGAGCGGCGATTGCTGCGATGGAAACTATCCTCATGATCGAGCCGCGAGCGCGTTTCGTTCACTGTGATCCGGTTATCAACGTCATTACCGATCCCGCCCGACCTTGGGAAGCGGGTGCCAGCGAGGGCCACAGGCAAGCACAGTTTCAAGGTTGGGACCTGATTGCCGGAAGAATCTGGCCCCAAATCGGCGGCCGGCCGGAGCTTCTCGATATCATCGGCGTCAATTACTATTTCAACAATCAGTGGATCCATGGCGGTCCTCCGATCGATATCGGCCATCCACTTTACAAGCCGCTGAGCAAGATACTGGCTGAAACCTATGCCCGCTATGGCCGACCTATTCTGATTGCCGAGACGGGTATCGAAGACGAGCGGCGAGCGGAATGGTTCGAATATGTAGCTTCTCAGGGAGCGAAAGCGATGCAGGCAGGTGTGCCTCTCGAGGGGATCTGCCTTTATCCTATCATCAATCATCCCGGTTGGGACGATAACCGGCCCTGCTTCAACGGACTTCTTTCCAGCGATATCACCGCAGAGAATACCCGCTCGGTCTACCAGCCCCTCGCCGATGTATTGAGATCGAACCAGATGCCAGACGGAGGTCGTCTTCACTCACACAGCCCTCTCCCATCTTTAGTCTACAATGGAAACGAACAGCGCCCCTAAAGCATGTCGCGCAAAAGTGTGCAGCGGTTTTTCGATAACGACATGCGACAAAAAAAGGGCCTAAAGCGAAGGAGCGAATCTGAAAGATCGCGACACGCTTTAGGTCACGCTCTCTCCGAGTTTTCTCCTGAGTGAGAGGACGATGACCGTCGCCGGTTTCACGAACGCCTGGATACTGGCCGCCAATCCGATCTTGTGGCGTTGATAACGCAATCGTGCCCAACCGAGCCGCTGGTCACGGTCATGCCAGTTTCCCTCTTCCAGTCGAGACGCCAGATGAGCGTCGCCATGCTCTGGGCTCCAGGATGGAGAGCGACCCTGCACATGCGCGGCTGGGCGAAAGAGGCATCTCCATTTGCGGCCCAGCGTCGGTAGCGTACGGAAAAACTTGAAGTTGAACGCAACAGTCGATATTGCGGCAGTTTCCAATCGATAAAACGAGGACAACATGGCAACTGGTACTGTTAAATTTTTCGCACAGGATAAGGGCTTCGGCTTCATTACTCCAGACAACGGCGGTCCGGACGTCTTTGTTCACATCTCCGCGGTGGGCTTCGGTGGCGCTTTGACCGACGGACAGAAGGTTAGCTATGATGTCGGCCAGGACCGTAAGACGGGCAAGGCAAAGGCAGAGAACGTAACTGTTCTGTAATTACGCTATGGCCCCGTCTGTATTGCCGGGGCCACGCACAACCTGACAACACCGCAGCAGACTCGTTGTGATCGCAAAAATGGTAGCCTCAACGAGAGCACATGTTTGGGCGTAAAATGCCGCCTCCACCCAGTCGCTGCATGCTGCCCGCGCCTCGCCGGATCACAAACTCCCGTCCCTGGCCGCTTCACCAACAGTGTCAGCAACATAAGCCCCACGCTCCCCCATTGGTTTCGGTGAGCCGGTTGTCGAATCCTTGCGCGTTTGATGCTCGAGTTCGGCGTTGATCTCTGCTCCGACGATCAGGATAACGACCGAAATCCACACCCACACCATCAACCCAATGAGGGCGCCGAGAGTGCCGTAGGTCGCATTATAGTTCGCGAAATTCTCAAGGTAGAACGAAAACAAGACGGAGGCGACCAGCCAGAGCACCGTGCTGAAGACGACGCCCCAGCTTAACCATTTGATCTTTGCTTCTTCGCGGCTCGGACCGTACCGGTAGATCATTGAAATTCCGCAGCCGAAGACAACGATGATGAATGGCCAACGCGCTAGACGGGCAAGAAACTCCTGCCAATCATCAAGCCACAGATACTTCAGAACTGCGGGCAGCACGCCAATAGCTGCAATCAGAATGATTGCGACGACAAGCGCGCAAAAAGTGAACCCCAGGGATAGAAGGTTCAAACGAACCAGACTGCGCTTTTCATCTTCTTGATACGCGACATTCATCGCGTCGAACAATGCCTTCATACCGCTGTTGGCGCTCCAGATCGCTACGAGCAAGCCGCCAAAGAACGCCAGACTTCTTGTCGATGTCGCCTGCTGCGTGAGAGATGTCAGCTGGTTCATTATCAAATCGAACGATCCAGGTGGGAAGACACCTGCAAGGAAACCGATGTGGGCCATAATCGCCGTGGGATCTGCGACAAATCCGTAGAGTGCCACCAAGGCACCGAGTGCCGGAAACAGCGACAGCAACATGAAATAGGTGACGCCAGCAGCAATCAACGTCACGCGATCAGCCATGATCGCCTTGACGACGCGCCAGAACACATCCCTTAAACCCTTTGCCGGAATGTCCTGTGGTGCCTCGGCGTCACGGCCGCGATCGCCCCCAGTGTCGTCGCTCATTGATCTCTCCAGCATGCTCGTTCTGAAACCGCATCATAAACGAAATAGCTAACGTTTATCGCCTGTTAAGTTGCTTTTTCCCCATGCCATTCCGAACAGAATTTGTCTCTTCTTCAAGAAAATCGGCACCGGTAATTGCATCACGGTTTGTTTCAGGGCATCATAATCCGGCAGTACCAGCTGCATATTCTTCATTTGCAAATCCCGAGGAGGTACAAATGGAAGGTGCACCCGTACGTTTTAGAGCAATAGAGGACTGTGAGGCTTCAGGAATTTCCATCCCGGCTGGTCCATACATCGGTCGAGAAAAAATCCAGGCGACGGATAACGATCCGGCTGGGCGGGAATTTCTCTACAGCCTCGACATGGCTGACAAAGGTACAAGCCTAGACGTCACGCCGCTGGTTGAACTTGGCAAAATCACCGTTGTTCGGCAGAGCGCGCTCTAACCAAACAATCGAAGATCGGGTTTCCTGCGAAACCCTCCAAGTTGGAGGGTTTCCTTTACCCTCATCCGAACAGATCCGCGATCGCGCTGATTTCGTGCTTACAAGGTAGCGTTTCTGGCTGAGAACGTTTCTCGCTCCGAAGGCCCTCAGCATACCCCTTGTCCGTGGCACCGAGAGCGTTGAACATACCTAGGCGGCTTCGCGAACCCTAAACGTGCTGATCGGTCGAGAAATGTTTTTGACCTGCTGGAAACCAGCGTCTTCAAACTTTAGTTTTCTCTGCTTCCTGATGTGATCCCTGACGGACCGGGAAACACATATGCCTCCGGGCTCAGCGATGCCCTCAAGCCGAGCGGCGATGTTGACGGTGTCACCGAATATGTCTCCGTTATCTATGATGACGTCCCCGACATTCATTCCTATTCTAAAGAGAAGGCGATCGTCGTTTGGCCTGTCGGCATTGTGCGTCACCATAAATTTCTGGATCTGGAGCGCACAGTCGATCGCTGAAAGCGCGCTTGGAAATGCCGCAACGATGCTATCGCCTGCTGTCGTTATGATCACACCACTATTGTCTTCAATTATCGTGTCGATGACGTCTCTTGCCGCCTTTAAACGCTCGAGAGTGTCGGCCTCATTGTTTTCCATCAGCCTGCTGTAACCAACAAGGTCGGCTGCCATGACCGCCATCAGACGCCGATCCGCATGTGAAAGAAGTTCATCTCTCGTCCTTTCAGCCGCTTTCGCCCGCGTGACCGTGGCGCGCACGACCAGTATCGCCATACCGCCGACCATTATGGCGAACAACAAAAGGAGAAAGTGCATCCGCGTCTTCGCAGCGCTGGCTGCGTCGGAACGTTTCGCAAGCTGCTCCAGTCCATCCTTCTCCATCTGAGCCAACACAAACCGGATTCCATCCATGAGGATTTTACCCTGCCCGGTTTTGACGAGCGCTATCGCGCCGCTGTCGTCCCCATTGCGGCGATATTCCACACTTTGTTCGAGCTCGGACTTCTTCTGGGCAACCAGACTCCGCAGGGTCGGGACGCTTCCTGTTTCGACAGATGCGTCTTCCGCTCCCGCAGCAAGCTTATCCAGCATCCCATCAAGCGACTCCATCGCGGTGGTATATGGCTTAAGGTAAAGCTGGTCGCCCGTGAGGAGGAACCCTCTCTGTCCGATTTCTGCGTCTTGAATGTGGGACATGAGGCTGGAGACATCTGTGAGATATGCAACGTTTCCCCGGACAGCCTCGTCTGCCTTTTTGTCTTCTGACGATATCCAGAACGACAGGTAAATTGTCATGCACACACCGATCGCAACGACTGAAAGCGCGATTGGCATTGCCTTCTTTGCGAGCTGTCTGGAAATACTGGTTTCGATAGATGAAGTTCGGCGCATGCGTGCGGCTCCACCAAGATAAAAGACTTCGAAAAGCAATCGGGAGGTTCAATCCGCAGCTTGCGGAGACAAACGAACGACGACGAACATTGTTCAACGTTCCGCCCGTTAACATTCGCTTGGATTGACCTTGTGTGTCGCGCCTGCGGAAATGCCGATCCTTACGGGCTCGCACGCGCCAACCCATCTTTTGATCGAGGACTTTCAATACTATTAAAGCACCGGTTACATATTATTCGTAAAGTCTCGGCAGCGCGGTCCCCTCCAGTGCTCGAAGTTACCCCAGGAAATCCGATGATCGATGCTTTAGAGTCCGATATCTTCAATCTTGCGCCGATCGCCATGTGGATCGAAGATTTCAGCGGAGTGCAGGCGCTTTTCGATAACTGGCGTTCCAACGGAGTGACCGACATCAAAGCGTTCCTGAGAGAGGATCGCAGTCGGATTCATGACTGTTCGACGCGGATCCGCGTCACCGCTGTCAACGCCAAAACTCTGGACCTGTTCGAAGCGGATAGTCTCGAGCACTTGGTCGCCAATATCACTGCGGTCTTCCGCGATGATATGCTGGACACTCATATCAACGAACTTTCCGCGCTCTTCGATGGCGAAATGTCTTTTTCGAGCACGACCGTCAATTACACAATTTCCGGGCGCAGGCTCGACATCCAGCTGCGAGGAACAGTTCTACCGGGTCATGAAGAGACGCTCGGCAGGGTTCTTTTGACCACCGAGGATATCACCGAGCGCGAAGACGCCCGTCGTGCAGAAGCCGAACAAAGGCGTCAGGCGGAGGGCATTTTCCAGCATTCCCCGGTATCGCTATGGATTGAGGATTTCAGTCGCATCCGCACGCTGATTGAAGACATCCGTGACCGCGGCATTACCGACTTCCGCACATTCATGGACGTTCACCCGGAATTTGTGCGCCAATGTATGAGCGAGATCAGGGTTATCGACGTCAATCAGTCAACGCTCGATCTGTTTGGAGCACGAGATCAAAACGATCTTCTGCACCGGCTTGGCGAAATTTTCCGTGACGACATGGAGAAACCCTTCCGAGAACAACTGATGGAGCTTTGGAACGGCAATCTCTTTCATCACCGCGAAGTGGTGAATTACGCGCTAGATGGTTCAATGCGTCACATCTTGCTGCATTTCTCCGTGTTCCCGGGTCACGAAGGCGATTGGTCTCGCGTACAGGTGGCGCTCGCCGACATCACAGCACGCAAGAAGGCAGAAGCCTATCTCGAATATCTCGGAAAGCATGACGTCCTCACCAAACTCTACAATCGCGCCTTTTATGCCGACGAGATGAACCGCCTCGAGCGCAAATCGCTGCGCCCTGTCTCAGCCGTCATCATTGACCTCAATGGCTTGAAGGAGGCAAACGATCAACTTGGGCACGACGCAGGCGATGGACTCTTGCGCCGCTTCGGCGAGATCCTCAATGGCGCGGTGGCGGCGCCGAACCATGCCTGCCGGATAGGCGGGGATGAATTTGCGGTCCTGTTGCCCGGCGCAGATGCAAAATCCGCTGCCACAATGATGGAAACAATCCTTGAACTTCTGCGGATCAACAATCAGTTTTACTCGACTGCTCCTCTGAGCATGTCCTACGGCGTGGCGACCAGTGAAGCAGACGAGACAATCGAGTCTGTCGTCAAACGTGCTGACGCCCTCATGTATGAAAACAAGAAGGCGCATTACGCCTCTATCAATCTCGGTGGCGCGCTGACCCGAGCGGAAGCTCGGAGACGATAATCCGCGGCAGAATCGCACCCTGACTCCAGGCGGTCACGTGTCGAAGACGTTTGGGTACTAGTGATTGGTGCCTACTAGGCCGCACCAAGCATCATCGGTTATTTAAGTCGCTAGAGTTGGCGCACTGATCGCGCAATTGACAGCCGGAGCGCCGCCGCCAAAACTTGCGCATGCTTTGAAAATCAAAGGCGCATGCTCTTAAAGCGAGCCGCATCGGATTGTCGTCCGACCATTCTCCTGCTCTTCTGGAAGAAATCATCGCTCGATGGCATGAGAACCTTCCATACAGCTCAAGAGTCACGTATGTTCAGTCTTTGTTCCTCATTCCTCCTTTGCAATCTGAGCATTAAGTAAGATCTTATGGCCGTCGCCTATCTCGAGAAACTAAATGAGCAACAGCGTAAGGCCGTCGAGCACGGCGTTGGATTGGCTGAGGGCGAGACGGGAGGACCACTGCTGATCATCGCCGGTGCAGGCTCCGGTAAGACAAACACGCTGGCGCACCGCGTCGCTCATCTCATCGTCAATGGTGCCGACCCTCGGCGCATTCTTCTCATGACCTTCTCACGCAGAGCAGCATCAGAAATGTCCCGCCGCGTTGAGAGAATCTGCCGCAATGTGCTGGGGTCTAACTCTGCGATCTTGACGGACGCACTTGCGTGGTCCGGCACATTCCACGGTATCGGCGCAAGGCTGCTGAGAATGTATGCCGAGCAGATCGGTCTCAACGTGGACTTTACGATTCACGATCGGGAAGACAGTGCGGACCTGATCAACCTGGCGCGTCATGAGCTAGGCTTTTCAAAAACTGAAAGCCGATTTCCCACCAAGGGGACCTGTCTTGCGATCTATTCCCGCACGGTAAACTCCCAGACACCGTTAAGCGAGATACTGCGTCAGCACTATCCCTGGGTGGCGACGTGGGAAGAGCAGCTTAAGGAATTGTTTGCGGCCTATGTAGAGGCAAAGCAGAGCCAGAACGTTCTCGACTACGACGATCTCCTCCTATACTGGGCGCAAATGGTCGGCGATCCGGATCTAGCCGATGATATCGGCAAGCGGTTCGACCACGTTATGGTTGACGAATATCAAGACACCAACAGATTGCAGGCCTCGGTCTTGATGGCGCTGAAGCCGGGTGGTCGCGGTCTGACTGTGGTTGGCGACGATGCCCAGTCGATCTATTCCTTCCGCGCTGCGACGGTCCGTAACATTCTTGACTTTCCGTCGTCCTTCACCCCAGCCGCTGACATCATCACGCTCGACCGCAATTACCGCTCGACGCAACCGATCTTGGCGGCAGCGAACAGTGTCATCGAACTTGCACGCGAGCGTTTCACCAAGAACCTGTGGACGGAGCGGGAGTCACTCGAGCGCCCGAAACTTGTCACAGTCAAGGACGAGACCGAACAGGCTAACTTCATCATCGATCAGGTGCTTGCCAATCGCGAAACGGGAATGACGCTCAAGCAGCAGGCCGTTCTCTTTCGAACATCAAGCCATAGTGGTGCACTTGAGGTTGAGCTTACCCGACGCAACATCCCCTTCGTCAAATTTGGCGGTCTCAAGTTTCTCGACAGCGCCCATGTAAAGGACATGCTATCCGTCCTCCGTTTCGCGCAAAACCCGCGTGATCGGGTTGCCGGATTTCGCCTGCTGCAGATGCTCCCAGGCATCGGTCCGAAGAAGGCTGGTGTTATTCTCGATACTATCTCGTCTGATCCTGAACCGATCATGGCACTTGCGGAAATCCCGCCGCCACCAAAGACGGGTGCAGATTGGACATCTTTTGTGACGCTCCTCGCTGGTCTTGGGAAAACGCAGCAAGGGTGGCCCTCGGACGTAGCTCAGGCCCGTCTTTGGTACGAACCCCATCTTGAGCGGATGCATGAAGATGCCGATACGCGTAAAGCTGACCTCCTACAGCTTGAGCAAATTGCTGGCGGATACGCGTCCCGCGAACGGTTTTTGACCGAATTGACCCTTGATCCTCCAGATGCTACGAGCGACCAGGCAGGAGTCCCTTTGCTCGATGAGGACTACCTCATCCTCTCGACAATACATTCTGCGAAAGGCCAGGAATGGCGCTCCGTGTTCATGCTGAATGTTGTCGATGGCTGCATACCGTCTGATCTAGGCACGGGGACGACACAGGAACTCGAAGAAGAGCGGCGTCTGCTTTATGTAGGAATGACACGCGCGAAGGACAGCCTGGCGCTGATTACGCCGCAGCGATTTTTTACCCATGGGCAGAACTCGCAGGGCGATCGACACGTCTATGCATCACGTTCCAGGTTCATCCCAGCAACTCTGCTTCAATATTTCGAAACTATGACTTGGCCCAAAGTTTCGGCTGCGGCATCTGAGCGTAGTGCACAGCAAATTCGCATCGATGTCGGCGCGCGGATGCGCGAAATGTGGAAGTAGTATTGCCAGGGCGCGCCCTTTAAGCGACGGCGGACCCGTTATCGTTCGGAAAGTATGGATGCGCGCACACAGCATCTTGCCCGTAGACCGGCGATCGACCAGAAGGGTTAAAGGTCCTCAAGTCCATTAAGCAAAGCGATATGGTCTCGTCCACTGATTGCGTCTGCATCTGTTTGAACGACATACTCTATCACGGCCGAAATGCCACTGAGATGGCGTCTGAGCAAAGTCACGGCCTCATCCTCATCACGGGCCTTTATGGCCGTAGAGAGTGCTACATGCTCTGCGATTACCTCATCGAAGTAACCGATCTTTGGAAAGCCACGGCGGCGCACGCGATCAAGCTGACCGGTGGCATTGTGGATTGTCTGCCAAATGTCCGGAAAGCCTGAAATCCTACACAAGAGACGGTGAAATTCGTTGTCGACGTTGAAGGCCTCATTCACATCGCGCCGCTTGGCCGCGTCATGCTGGCGGAAAATCAAAAGGTCAAGGTCGCGTTCATAAACCGGATCGAAGTTGCGCGCCGCAAGCCTTATGGTGCGTGTCTCAAGGCTTGAGCGAACCAGATGGCCTTCGATGACCTTTTTCATGACGATCTTGTTGATGAAGGTGCCGCCGCTGGGAACGATGTTGACCAGACCTTCTTGGGCCAAACGCAAGACTGCTTCGCGCATCGGGGTGCGCGAGATACCCAACTCTGCACAGGTATCTTTTTCGCTAAGCGTCTCTCCGGGTGCCAGCTTCATGGTAATGATTGCGTCGCGGATGACATTATAGGCCCACAGTGCCTTGGGTAGGCCCGCGCCTTCGGTCACGCTCGTGTCACCTAATCCCAGTTTCGTGTGTAAGTTCACCCAATGCCTCTTTCGCGCAGTTCAATAAGTACAACATAGTATCACATCGCCCGTTTCCCGTACCATGGGATGATGTTTTGCCGCTGAGCGTCAGAGCTCGTTGGCGATCTTAAGGGTCATGTCGAGGAGAACTCTGGCACCTGCTGCAACTTGATATGGTTCACACCACTCTTTCTCACTGTGGGAGATGCCGCCTTTGCAGGGGACGAAGATAATGGCGGTGGGGCATATCTGCGTCATCGATAGGGCGTCATGCGACGTCAGCGTCGGCAGCGTCATGGATGGATAGCCACGGTCCGCCGCTGCTTCCAGTACCTGTCCGCAAAGCTCACTCGATAGATCCAGCCGTTGGCGATAATGCGAATTGGCGTTGTGTATCGATAGCCCAGTCTCATCTGCAATCCCTTTTACAGCAGACTCGATGCGGTTGATAATCGCGGCCCGACCCGGCTCCGTCGCATGAACGACGACATATGATAGCTTGGTCAAGTGCGGAATGTTTACTCGGTTGTTCGGCCAATTCCGGATGACTGTGGCGCTCACCATTCCATCGGGCTCGTTCTCCGCGCCTATCGCCTCGATCTCTATAATGAGTTGAGCTGCCGCAACCAGAGCATTCCGACGCTTTGACATCGGTGCGGTCTGCGAATGGCCATTCTCGCCTTTGATATCGATGAATCCGCTGCAACCCCAGGAACTATTGGAAACGGCGGCGATCGTGACACCGGCCGCCTCCATCTCTGGTCCCTGCTCGATATGCAGTTCTAAATATTTATGTACCGGTTGACCACCGACTGGACGGGATCCCGCATACCCGATGCGAACAAGCTCGTCGCCGAGCAGCGTTCCTTCATCGTCCTTGCGTGACAAGGCTTCATCAAGCCGCGAGAGCCCGGCAAAAACGCTGGACCCCATGATGCCCGGCTGAAACCGCGCGCCTTCCTCGTTGGTAAAGTTGGCGATCTCGATTGCCCGTTTTGTCGCAATGCCTCCGGCATTCAACGATCGCACAACAGCAAGTCCAGCGAGCACGCCGAGGACGCCATCGAACTTGCCGCCGGGCATCTGGGTGTCGAGATGGCTGCCAATCATCAGTGGCGGCAGAGACGGGTCTTCACCTTCTCGCCTTGCAAACATGTTGCCGATCTCGTCTACCGTGACTGTGAGGCCGGCCTCCTGCGCCCAGTAACGAAACAGGTTGCGGCCTTCCCTGTCTGCGTCAGAAAGGGCCGGGCGAAAGCTGCCGCCGCCCTCGGTGGCGCCGATTGCCCCCATCGTCATGATGTCGGCCCACAAGCGTTCAGCGTTAATGTCAGGTGACGCTGTCATGGTCTATCCTTGGATGGTCTAAAAGCAATTCTCGAAATCAATTCGTTTCGTGCAGCACGGATTCGAGCGTGTTGAGGAAGATATCGGCGTGTTCGTGTCCAAAGGGCAGCGGTGGACGGATCTTCAGCGTGTTGCCGTAAATGCCTGCCGCGCTGATGAGGATACGATGTTCACGCATGCGATTGACCACCGCCAGCGAGCGGGCACCATCCGGAGTGCGGCTCTTGCGATCGCTCACGAATTCAAGGCCGAGAAAGAGGCCCGCGCCCCGAACATCTCCGATGCCGTCGAATGTCTGCTGCAGCTTACGCATGCCCTCCAGCATGTAGTTGCCCGTCGATAACGCATTGTCGGTCAGCCCCTCGTCTTCAATGATGTCCAAGACGGCATTGGCGGCGGCAATCGACACGTGGTTGGCGCCAAAGGTGTTGAAATAGCGAATGTCGTGGCCAAAACGCTCCTGCACCTCGCTCTTCATCACCGCAGCGGCGATAGGCATGCCGTTGCCCATCGGCTTACCCATCACAGCGATGTCCGGCACAATGCCATGGCGCATGAAGCCCCACATGTGAGAGCCTGTACGACCGAAGCCCGGTTGCACCTCGTCGGCGATGTAAAGTGCCCCGGCCTCATGGACAACCTCCAATGTTTTTCTCAAGAAGCCAGCTGGCTCCGAGAATATCCCGTCGGTCGAAAAGATACTGTCGGCGATGAAGGCGGCGGGCTTGATCCCACGGCGGCGCATGAAAGCAATCGCCTTGGAAACCTCCTGCGCAAACATATCGCCGACGTCTCCGCCATCGGCACGATAGGCATCGGGTGCCGGCACGGTGACCACATGCATGCCAAGCGGCATGTTGGGGCCCAGCGATGGAGAGATGGCGGCCGTTACAGCTGTCGTGCCGTGATAAGCGTTTTCGGTGATGATGATACCGGTTCCACCGGTTTGATAGCCGGCAATGCGTAGTGCCAGGTCAACAGCTTCGCTACCGGTGCAGCAATACATGACCCGGTTCAATTCCTCGGGGAATGTTGCAAGCAGTCTCGTCGAGTAAGCAAGGATCTTATCGTCGAGATAGCGCGTATGTGTGTTCAATACTGCAGCTTGTTCGGCAATCGCAGCAACCACGCGGGGATGGCAGTGGCCGACCGAGGGCACATTATTATACGCGTCAAGATAAGCATTTCCGTCAGGGTCATAGAGCCAGACACCGTCTCCGCGCACAAGGTGTAGAGGATTTTCGTAAAACAATCGGTATGACGGGCCGAGCAACGCCTGACGACGTTCGATCATCGAACGCTCCCGCTCCGGCAGACTGGCCAGACGCGACGCGTCGAAGCCGTTGATCATCGTCGTTGCTGGCTTGTTCATGCCGGTCTCTCCACGGACGTGCGGCAAGCCGCTGCTAGTCGCGCAATAGTATCATCCTTTGGCAATGCATCGAGGCGAGCAAATTGTGCCCAGACGGTGGGACTATTTCGGGTGTAACGTTCCTTATGTTCCGGAAATAGTTTGGCTTGCCATTCCTGTATCGCAAGTCGCATCAGCATGCGTGTCAAGATTGCCGGATACATCAGTTCGAGTTCCTGATCGGACAGCGGCTTTTCCGTCGCATATCCTTTGAGGAAATCGCACATCGCTTCGACGGGGTCCGCAGCGTCCCCCATCTGGTAGGCCGCACCCACCGCAACATCGAATAGGACCGGTGCATGCACCATGTCACCGAAATCGATGATGCCGCTGATCGCGTCTGGATTCTCCTCTCTGACGAGAATGTTTTCCATGTTGAAATCATTATGGATAACCTGCGCGGGCAGTTGCGCTATGCGCGGCAGGATCAGGCTTTCGAAGTCCGTCATCGCCGCCTCCAGCCTCCTTCGTTGCGCCTCGTCGCCGAAGATGGACAGCAAGTCCCGCAGCCCCGCTGCGTGAGACATGTCCCAGGTGATACGATGATGGGCGGCTTCATGTGTGAAACCTTGAAGAGCCTTCTGCATCCGACCCAACAACGCACCAATGCGATAGCGCTGGATCGCAGAATGCGGCTGCGATTTCTGGGATTTTCCCGGAACAAATGTAACCATGCGTACCCCACGGGTGGCACCTTCATCATCGGTCATCCGGAAATCCGCCTCGCCGTCGAGCGTTCGGATGATCCTTTGGATTGGAATGCCCGGGTCGGCAGCTTCGACATGCAAAAGCGCCTGACTGTGCATGCTGGTCATGGCAGGATTTTCGGCCGGATTGAGGATCTTGAGGAGATATTCCGAACCGTCACCGAGCGTAAGGCGGTAATTGCTGTCCTTTTCGCCCCAGAGCCATTCCGCCCTTCCGACGAAGCCGTATTTCTCCCGCGCGATCTGCTCTGCCTGATCCGCAAGCACGGTGGTTGCGCTTGTCTTCAGCTCCGCGCCAAGCGCACTTGCCGCTTCCTGGTGTGCCGTGGAAGACATGTTCCCGTTCCCCGATATTGCATTGAATGATGAGCACGGGGCCATCGTCGGTCCCCGCACATTGTCTGATCAGACGAGCCTCGGCGCGCTGATCGTCTCCTCCGGAAAGGCCGATTGGTAGGCCGCGGCCAGCGCGAGCACGATGTCATCGCGATAGCGCGGACCAACAAACTGCAAACCAATAGGCAGGCCGCCTTGATCGAAGCCGCAGGGTACCGACACGGCCGGTTGGCCGGTCATGTTGAACGGATAGGTGAATGGCGACCAGTCCGACCAGTCCTTGCCTTCGATGCCGCCTGGGAAATCCACACCTGCCTCAATTGCTGTCGTCGGCATGGTCGGTAGCATGAGCGCGTCGTAGGTCTGATGAAACAGCGCCATCGTCACTTTAAGATCAGCCCTGACCTGTTCGGCCGCGACATAGTCCCGCGCGGTATAGGCACAGCCTTTCTCATAAATGCGGATCAGGCCCGGATCCATAAGCGCTTTTTGCTCTTCCGTTGGATTGATCAACTCTACAGTTCTGGCTTCGGCGGCGTACCAAAGGGCGAGAAGAGCATCCTGCGGATTGGAGAACCCCGGATCGACCTCTTCGATAATGGCACCCATGTCGGCCAGCCGCTTGGCGGCGCGCTCGACGGCCGCGGCCACGTCCGGCTGGACCTCGGCGTAGCCAAGATTGCGACTGTAACCGATCTTCATGCCCTTGATGTTGGCGGCCTTGGTTCCTTCATGCCAGTTCGGCACGGGAGTGGGGCAGCAGCCATACATCGCCTTTGGGGTCGGACCCGTTGTTGCATTCATGAACAGCGCCGCATCTTCAACCGTCCGAGTCAGCGGGCCGCGATGCGCAAGCTCGAAGAGCGGCGTCGGCGTGTCGGAAGGGATCCAGCCATAGGTCGGCTTGATACCGAATGTTCCGCAGAAAGAGGCCGGAATACGGATCGAGCCGGCGCCGTCAGACCCCTCATGCAGGACACCCATATTGAGCGCTGCTGCAACGGCTGCACCGCCAGACGAGCCTCCGGAGGCGCGATCTGTACGCCACGGATTGAGCGTTTTTCCAAAGGCCGGGCCGTGGGTCACTCCCTTCCAGCCAAACTCCGGCGATGTTGTTGTGCCAAGGACAGTGACGCCAGCGCCACGCAGGCGTTCCATGATGAGAAACTCTTTCTCCGATGGCGTTGTCGAACCCAGTGCTGACCCTCGTCGCCAGGGAATACCCTTCACGGGGGTCAATTCCTTGATTGTTGTCGGCGCACCATCGATGGGGGAAAGTTGCTCTCCTTTCTTCCAGCGCGATTCCGATGCTTTCGCTTCTGCCAGTGCCAGTTCCGGCACGACATAAGCGAATGCATTTACGCTTGGGTTGAATTTCTCAATCCGTGCCAGCGATGCCTTTGCGGCCTCAACGGGGGACGCCTGGCCCGAGGCGAAGAGCTGCGAGAGCTGTACGGCCGTCATCTCGCCAAGGTCGGTTTTGTTCGTCACATCCATATCTCAATCCTCAAGGCTTAGGCACGCGTGGCTTGAACGGTGGCCAGTGCGCGACTGACGGCACCAAACATGTCGTCGATCTGCTCGGCAGTGATAATCAACGGTGGGCAGAAGCAGATCGCTTCTCCAATATTGCGGATGATCAGGCCTTCGTTCTGGCATTCCGCCGCAACCGCCGCAGCGGCGTCCCCAGCATTTGCATCCGCCCATGGGTTAACCTCCAGCGCACCAAGAAGGCCAATGCCGCGCGACGAATGCACAAGCGGATGTTCTGCAAGTGCCGCCAGTCCGTGGAGGAACTTTCCTTCGAGGCGCGCCACATTGCCGACAAGGTCGCGTTCCTGGATGATCTTCAGATTCTCGAGACCGACGGCTGTCGCGACGGGATGACCGGACGCGGTGAACCCGTGACCGAAGACGCCGATCCGATCCGATTCATCGGCGATCGGCTGATAAAAGCGATCATTCATGATAATCGCGGAAAGCGGCATGTAGGACGACGAGATCTGCTTCGACACGACCAGCACATCCGGCTCAATGCCGAGCGTTTCGCACGCAAACATCTTGCCCGTGCGGCCGAAGCCGCAGATCACTTCGTCGGCGACAAGAAGAATATCGTATTTCTTCAGGATCTCCTGAACGCCGGCCCAGTAACCATCCGGCGGCACCAGCACGCCGCCAGCGCCCATCACAGGCTCACCCCAGAAGGCAGCGATCGTCTCCGGACCTTCCTTCAGAATGAGCTCTTCCAGATCATTCAGAATGCGCTTGGTGAAATCGGCTTCACTCTCGCCGTCCAAGGCGAAATGCACGTAGGATGGGCATGACGTGTGGATCATCCGGTCAAGCGGCAGATCGAAGCTTTCATGATTGCGAGGCAGGCCCGTGATTGAACCGGAAGCGATTGTGACGCCATGATAGCCCTTGATCCGGCCGATGATCTTCTTCTTGTCTTTCTTGCCAAGCGCATTGGAACGGTACCACACCATCTTGCAGGCAAGGTCGTTGGCTTCCGAACCCGAGGATGTAAAATGCACTTTCGACATCGGCACGGGAGCGAGCTTGATCAACATCTCCGCCAGATCGACCGAAGGTCCGTGAGTCTTGTAGGCGAAGCTATGATAATAGGGCAGCTTCTCCATCTGTGCCTTGGCCACCTCCACCAGGCGCTTTTCGCCGAAGCCCAGCGCCACCGACCACAGCCCGGCTAGTCCCTCGATATAACGCTTTCCCGTATTGTCGGTGACATAGATCCCGTCGCCGCTCTCGATCACGAGACCGCCTGATTTTTCGTATTTTCGAAGATTGACCATCGGATGCATCTGATAGGCCATGTCGCGGGCTTCCACAGAATTCGGCATAATCGTCATGTACTGCTCCACAAACGGGCTCTTAGGCCCCCAACTTGGTTAATATCGACCGGACGAGTGGTCTGATTTTGACATTTCATCATCGAGGCCGGCTCACGTCGGCATCAAGTGTCAAATTCATTGCACTAGGCCGTCATGAGCGCTTCCTTCGCCCGACCGGGAATGGCCTCGATCAGGCTCTTCGTGTAGGGGTGCTGGGGTTTATCGAAGATCGTGTTCCCGTTACCGAGTTCGACCACCTCGCCCTTCTGCATTACCATCACACGGTCGCAGATCTTTGCCGCTACGCGAAGGTCATGAGTGATGAAGACAAGAGAGAGATCGAGGTCTTTCTTGAGCTGGCCCAGCAGTTCCAGGACCTGGGCCTGGATCGACACATCAAGGGCTGAAACAGCCTCATCGGCGATGATGATCTCAGGTTCGAGCGCCAGCGCCCGCGCAATGCCGATACGCTGGCGCTGACCGCCAGAAAACTCGTGCGGAAAACGGTTCGTCGCCTTCGGATCGAGACCGACCATCTCCATCAATTCGGCCGCGCGTGCCAACGCCTTCTTTTCATCTTCGCCATAAGCAATAGGCCCTGAGGCAATGATGCGCCCGACTTTTTCGCGCGGATTGAGCGATGAGTAAGGATCTTGAAAAATCATTTGCATCCGCCGGCGCATGGTTCGCAGTTCTTCGCCTTTCAAATGCGCCATGTCTTGACCGCCAAGCAAGATGCGCCCGCTGCTGGGATCTTGCAGCCGTACGAGACAACGTCCCACTGAGGATTTACCGGATCCGCTTTCCCCCACAATGCCCAGCGTTTCGCCACGGCAAAGTGTGAAGGACACATTCTTGACCGCGTTCACCTCGCGCACCTTGGAGAACAGCCCCGTGCCCATACGATAAACCTTCGAAAGGTTCTCGACAGTGAGCAGTGGCTCCCGGTCGTCAACGTGCTTGACGCCCTCGCCAGCGCGGGGAATGGCAGCGATCAGCTTCTTCGTATAGGGGTGTCTCGGCGAGAAAAGGACTTCTTCCGCTGTCCCCTGTTCGACTATTCGACCGAGCTGCATGACGCTGACATAGTCGGCGATCTCGGCTACGACGCCGAAATCATGGGTAATGAACATGACCGCCATATTGCGCTCCTTCTGGAGCTTGGCGATCAGTTTCAAAATTTGCGCCTGCGTCGTCACATCGAGCGCGGTGGTCGGCTCGTCTGCGATCAGCACCTCCGGTTCCAACGCCAGCGCCATGGCAATCATAACGCGTTGGCGCTGACCGCCGGAAAGCTGGAACGGGTAGCTGGCTGCAACGCGCGGCGGATCTGGCAGGCCGACTTCCGTAAGAAGCGACAGTGCTTTTTCTTTTCGCTCCTTTGGTGTCAGCAACCCATGCGCTTCGAAAACCTCCTCGATCTGCGCCGAAACCTTCATCAGCGGGTTGAGCGCAGACATCGGTTCCTGAAAAATCATCGCAACGCGGCGCCCTCGAATGGCGTAGAGCGCGTCGGCTGGCATAGTAACGAGATCTGTTGTGCCTAGGAGGATGCGGCCCTGCGCCACGCGCACCGTATCCGGTAATAGTCCCATCAGCGCATTGGCAGACATCGATTTGCCTGAGCCACTTTCGCCGACCACGCAAAGCATTTCTCCAGGAAAGAGCTTGAAGCTGACACGGTCGACTGCAAAGGGCCGGTCTGCGCCATCCGGTAATGCGATGCTCAGCCGGTCGATATGGACGACCGGTTCCCCGCGCCCTTCTTTCTCCAGCGCTCCCGGATGAAGAACGGCCGCAGCAGTCCCTTCAAAGCTCACGTCATCGGTATCTATGGTGTCGGCCATATTTACTTCCCCTTTCGCGCAAGGCGAGGGTTGAGGGCATCGTTCAGCCCCTCCCCGACTAGGTTCAGCGCCAGCACAGTCAACAGGATTGCAAGGCCGGGGAAAAAGCTCACCCACCAGGCCTGACGGATCACGGTGCGACCGGCGCCGATGATGTAACCCCACGACATGATGTTACGATCGCCCAATCCGAGAAACGAAAGCGAACTTTCGATCAGGATCGCCGCAGCCACCATCATCGAGGCAAGCACGATGATCGGCGAAAGTGTATTCGGCAGAATTTGCCGCCAGATAATCGTGGAGTGCCTTTGGCCGGAAAGAACAGCTGCCTCGACAAATTCACGCGACCGGAGCGACATCACCTCGCCGCGCAAAAGGCGGGCGACAGGAGGCCAGGAGACGATGGCGATCGAGATCACGATCGAATAGATGCTCGGCTGAAAAATGGCCACCAGTACCACTGCAAGCGCGAAGCTCGGAACGCTTTGGAAGAACTCGGTGAACCTCATCAGCACATCATCGACCCAACCGCCGAAGTAACCGGCGATCGCACCGATCGGAATACCGATCAGCAGAGAGACCACGGTCGAGACAAGACCAACGAGAAGCGACACCCTGGCACCGTAAGCGAGACCTGCAGCGAGATCACGCCCCATCGGATCCGTACCGAGGAAGAAGGCATCCATGGTGAAAGGCGGAATGAACGGCCGCTGGACCATTGCCCAGGGGGATTTGGTGTAAAGGAAGGGAGCAACGATCGATACAATGACGACCAGGAGCAAAATAACGAGGCCGACGACAGCACCGCGATTCTGCGAAAAGCGTTTCCAGAAATCCTTCATGACGCCACCTTGATGCGCGGATCGACGAGGCGGTAAAGCACGTCGGTGATGAGGTTGAAGAGCAGGACCATCGCGGCGGAGACGACAAACACACCAAGCAAAAGATTATAGTCTCGTTGCGACAATGCATCGAACATCAGCCGGCCGATGCCCGGCCACGCGAAGACAGTCTCGATCAGCACGGCTCCACCGACCAACTGACCTGCCTGCAAACCGGCAAGGGTTACGACCGGCAAGAGAGCGTTGCGCAGCACATGGCGGCGCTGGATGATGCCTGGACGCAGACCCTTGGCCTTCGCAGTCTTGACGAAATCGAGCCTGCCAACCTCCAACATCGAGGCGCGGGTCATGCGGGCATAGACGGCCATGAAAAACAGGCCGAGCGTCATTGCGGGTAAAATAAGGTGCCGCAATATGTCCAGCATACGGGCAACGCCGGTGTAGTTGGCCCCGACCGTTTCGTAACCGAAGCCGGGTAGCCAGCCGAGTTCGACGGAGAACAATAAGACGCCCATCAGCGCCAGCCAGAACAGCGGTGTCGCGTAGAAGATCAGCGCCACCAGCGAGATAATCGTGTCGGCCCACTTTCCTTGCCTAGCAGAAGCAAAAGCGCCAGCCGCAACACCGAGACCGAGCGAGATCACAAAAGCGGAGAGTGAGAGAAGCAACGTCGCCGGCAAACGTTCGCTAATGAGCTGAAGCACCGGTAGCTGCTGACGGTAGGAGTAACCGAGATCAAGCCGAAGGACCGAAGACACATAGATCCAAAGCTGCACATAAAGTGGCTGATCGAGACCAAACCGTTCTCGGAGCTGTTGAAGGAAGGCGGGATCGGCATCACCTGCTTCTCCCGCCATCACCGAAGCCGGGTCTCCCGGCGCAGCATGAATGAGAAAGAAGTTGAGCACGGTGATACAGATCAAGATCACGGCTGCCTTTAACAGGCGCCCCGAGATGAATCTGAGCATGAGCGTGGCTCCGACTAGGGTTTTCGGTCTGAATGATTGGCGGAGACTGATCTCCGCCAAATATCGACTTACTTCTTGATCCAGGCGTCGCGCATGGATTCCGGAAGGCCTGACGCCGTCGTGACGATGTCTTGAACCTTGCAGTTATAGATCGTCGGGAAACCGAGCTCGAGCAGCCAGGCGACCGGCACGTCTTCCTGAAGCTTCTTCTGGACTTGATCGTAGAGTTCCTGACGCTTGGAGGCTGGATAGGCGACGGCCGCCTGTTCGAACAGCTTGTCGAGTTCCGGATTGGAATAGCCCTCGACATTGTTGAACGGATTGCCCTTTGCGATCTGAGAGGTCTTGTAGTTGCGATCCACGCCTATGGCCGGATCGCCATTCTGGTAAAGATATGTGAAGGCGATGTCGTAATCCCAGTTCGACGTGCGCTGATTCCAACCCGCAACGTCCGTCGCTTCGATCTCGATCGGAATACCGACTTCCTCAAGATTCTGCTTCACCGCTTCTGCCCAGCGCTGCCATGTTTCACCGTATGGGAGCGGGAGAAGCTTCAGAGGTTTGCCGTCATAGCCGGCCTCCTTAAGCAGTGCTTTGGCCTTATCAACGTCGTGTGGATAATGCGGTTCAACATCCTTGTAGAAGGGCAATTTTGACGACAGTGGACCGGTTGCAACCTTTCCATAGCCGTTCCACAAAACGTCTTTGGCAAACTCGCGATCGAGCGCGTACATAACTGCCTGGCGGAATTTCACATTATCCATCGGTGCCTTGCGGTTGTTCAACCATAGCCACGATAGCGGAGCGAAGTACTCCCAGCCTTTTTCCGTTATGCAGCTGTTGGGCAAATCCTTCAGTCTGGGAATGTCGAAATTCTCAACCGATCCGCCCGGTAAGACATCGACTTTGCCTGTCTCGAATGCAACGGACCGCGACGCACCGTCTGGAATGACCTGATAGTACAGCTCATCGAGGTAAGGCTTACCCTTAATGTAATAGTCATTGTTCTTGACGAGATGGATGTAGCTGCCACGCTTCCATTCGTCGAACTTGAAAGGGCCCGTTCCGATCGGCTTGTCGTTGGCTGGGTTCGTCGCGTAGTCGGTACCTTCATAAATGTGCTTGGGCACGATCGGCATCGTGTAGAAGGCCAAACCGCGGATAAAGGCTTCGAAAGGTTGCTTCAGCTTGAACACGACGGTCTTTTCGTCCGGCGCGGTCACGCTTTCCACATGGGTCATCAAGTTGCGATGACGCGGCTGCATCTTCATAAGATAGTCGTTGGCGGAGAACAGAACGTCAGCCGATGTCATCGGCTTGCCGTCGTGCCACTTCACGCCATCCTGCAACGTAAACGTATAGGTCAGGCCATCGTCGGAAATGGTCCAGGATTTGGCGAGCGATGGTTCGGGCTTGAGGTTTTCATCGTAGCGGAGCAAGCTTTCGTAGATATTGCCACCGACCAGTAGGGCCGGCCCATTTGTTGTGGTGCCGATCATAACGCTTGGCGGTTCGGGCTGAACGATCAGGTTCAGTTTACCCCCTGGAACAGCTTGCGCTGATGCAGCGGTTGTCATCATGAAAATGGCTAGGGATGCAGAAATCAGTCGTCGCATGAAGTTCCCCTTATGGATTTTCGTTTCTTGCAGACGTCACTTTGCGATCTCATCGCAGTAACAATATACCAATATATTGGTACATCATCTTGACTCCCTTGAGCGCGAGGTGTCAAGCAAGACCGCGCCATTTTTGCATAAAAGTTGAACTCACTAAAATGTGGATCAAAAATTAAGCGGATGGCACGCATTTGCGGCTTTGTGCCAAAAATGCGCTACCCCGGAACGGGCTTGGACAGGATTGAGACGATGAATGAGGCACTAAATCACAAGCCGCACATAGCTCTAATCAGTAGCACTCTCGACCTCAGCTTTCTGAAAGACGCCTTCAAAGCGTCCGGGCTGGGCGCGAGACTCAGCATTTATCCAGAGGCCGGATTTGAGACCGCCGACGTTGCGGTCGCCTGGAATCCGCCTCACGGGCTTCTTGCTACTATGCCCAACCTTAGATTGGTCCATAGTATCGCTGCCGGCCTGGACAACATTTTCGCCGATCCAGGCCTCCCTTCTCTCCCCGTTTGCCGTGTCGTGGACGACCGGCATGCGCTTGGCATGGCAGAATATGCCATCTGGTCGGTCCTGTTGTTTCATCGCGAGATGGACCGACATTTGCAAAATGCCACACTGAAATGCTGGGAACGCCCTTCGCAGATCCCAGCACGCGATTACTCGGTGGGCATACTAGGATTTGGTGCGATCGGACGGACGGTCGGACGCAGCCTTCTTGCCCTCAACTACAACGTCCGCGCATGGGCACGCTCACCCAAGGAAGAAGCGGGTATCATCACCTATTACGGCGACGAGCAACTGCCGGTGTTTCTCTCCGGTTGCAACGCGGTGATCTGCCTGCTTCCCCTCACCGGCGCCACGCGCGGAATTATGAATGCCAAACTGTTCGCCCAACTCCCGAAAGGTGCTGCAATCATCAACATGGGCCGCGGTGAGCACCTGGTCGAAGCTGATCTGATCGAAGCAATCGACAGCGGCCACCTTCGCGGAGCGATGCTGGATGTTTTCACGAAGGAGCCACTTGCCGAGGACAGCCCCCTGTGGGATCATCCCAAGATCTTCACAACGCCTCACATCGCGTCCATGCCAGATCCCAAAGATGTCGTCGCGCAGATCTTCGAGAATGCGACACGCGTGTTGGCGGGAATGCCGCCACTCAATGAAGGTAATCGAGACAGCGGATACTAAAAGGCACGCCTCAGCCGATGCATAGACTCTGAAAAGAGAGAGCGCTTATGCGTGTAGACTGACGCACGGAGCCTCAGTGCTGGCTGTTGCCGAAATTGCCCGAGAGGCGAACAGCGACACTCCCATGGCAAGAACGTTTCGCAACATCAGACGTGCTGTCCGCCGTTGATGTGGATTTCTGCGCCATTGATGTAGGACGACTGTTCGGTACAGAGAAAGTAGATGGTCCTGGCAACTTCGTCCGTCGTGCCGAGCCTCCCCAGCGGCACCTCGGCCTCAACTAGCTCATCTGTGCCGGGAGATAGAATTGAGGTGGCAATCTCGCCCGGAGCAATCGCATTGGCTCGAACACCGCGGGGCCCGAATTCGTGCGCAAGTTCACGGGTCAGCGCGGCCAGTCCGGCCTTGGACGCGGCATAGGCAACCCCGGCGAAGGGATGGACGCGAGAGCCCGCAATCGATGTCACATTGACGATGGAACCCCGCGCGGCCTGGAGTTCAGGCAGTAGCGCGCGAGCAAGGAGAGCGGTGGAAACCAGGTTGACATTCAGAATTTTTGTCCAGGTCGCCGCATCGGTTTCGGCCACCCCAAGGCGGCTGCCCTCAGGCCCCTTCGGCGAGATACCTGCATTGTTTACCAGCGCCGCCAGCTTGCCATCAGGAAGACGGCTGCGCACCATTTGGACCAATTCGTCGATACCGGAAAGATCGGCGAGATCGGCCTGAATATGGCTTTCGCGAGCCGATGGCCAGCGGCACTCCTCCGAAAATGGCTGCCGCGACACCGTCAATACTCGCCAGCCGTGCTGCAAGAACAGCTTGACCGTAGCGTGCCCGATCCCACGACTAGCACCCGTCAAAAGCATATAGGGTAAGTCTACCAAGGGCGGAACTCCAATCATTTCGCCGCATGTGGCACGCGCGATATATCGCTAGGTTAACGTCTACCAAGAGGTTTGCAAGCGATTTGGGACCCAAGCGACGTTAGCCAGTCGTGGAAGCCTGCGGCCAGCGACAGTCAAGCCGGGCCGTCGAGCCATTCTTGTCAGTCGTCAGCCGCCCGTGTTCGACATATGACGAGTGATTGTGGGCGCCGACATTCGGTCCAGAACGAAGTCATGGCCTCTTGGTTTGCTCCGGATCGCGGCGCGGATGCCGTCCACCAACATTCTGTCGTCCTGTGAAGCGCGCATGATGTCTTTCAAGTCGGCGGCACCCTCTTGCCCAAGACAGGTATGCAGCAAGCCTGCGGCAGTGACCCGAACGCGGTTGCAACCTTCACAGAAATTGTGGGTGAGCGGCGTGATGAAGCCAACCAAACCACCGGTTTCTTCGATGCGAGCATAGCGTGCCGGGCCGCCTGTGCGTAGAGTAACGGGATTGAGCGTCCAACGCTCTTCCATCTGCCGGCGCAAGCTGTCTAGCGGTAGATACTGAGCCAGCCGATCCTCGCCGGTTTCACCCAGAGGCATCGTCTCGATGAGCGTCAAGTCCATACCATCTCCGTGGGCGAAACGGATGAGTTGATCTACCTCTTTTTCCGTTACACCCTTCAACGCAACCGTGTTGATCTTGATGGCGAGTCCCACAAGCCGTGCGGCCTCGATCCCCTTGAGAACTGTCGTCAGTGAACCACCGCGTGTTAGTTCGGTGAAGCGCTGAGGATCTAGCGTGTCGAGGGACACGTTGACACGCCTCACGCCGGCCTCTGCCAGCGCCGCTGCATGATCTGCAAGACGTGTGGCGTTGGTGGTGAGCGTTAGTTCTTTCAAGGAGCCGTCCCGCAGAGACGGCGAGAGGTTGTTAAACAAGGTCATGACATTTTTGCGCACCAATGGTTCTCCGCCGGTGATGCGGATCTTGGTTACGCCAAGCTGGATAAAGGCGCGTGCGACCCGCTCCAGTTCTTCCAAAGACAGAAGGTGTTGCCTTTGCATGAAGATCATTCGCTCCGGCATGCAATAGACGCAGCGCAGATCGCAACGGTCGGTCACAGACAGACGCAAATAGCTGACGCTGCGGCCAAAGGTGTCCACGAGAGGACGAGCAGAGGCCTGAGAGGTTTCCATCAGCATGCGATCCCCCTTTCTCGCGCTGTAGCGACCATGTCGTCCACCGACACGAACTTTTCGCGTGGCTTGCCGTTAACACAGCCGCGCGCTACCTCCGCGCTATCAATAATCCGCCAGGCATCGAAATCGAGGGGCACTCCGTGCCGTCTGCCAATGGAAGAGACGAGCCTGTCAATGGCGCCTGGTTCCGGCGACGGCAGGCTATCGAGATCAACAAGAATCTTCTCCACGGTATCGAGCGCGCACGCGCGGTTGGTGCCAATAGTTCCCTGCGGGCCACGCTTGCTCCAACCACACGTATAGAGGCCGTGATCGATCCGATCGTGGACCATCAGGCGGCCGCCTCGGTTAGCGTGAACGCCGCGCGATCCATCGTAGGCGATACCTTCGATCGGTGACGTTCGGCGGCCGACGCTGAGAAACACGAGCTTCGTGTCGATCCTAATGCATTCGTCCGCCGCTCCTTCCACAAAGTTGCGCCTGAAGACGGCGCTTTGGACCCCTTCACCGCCTTCAAAGCAGACGGGTTCGAGGTGGAAGCGGAAGAGGCATCGTCGTTCCTTGGTCGCGACACGGCGGGAAAAGCGCTCAAGGAGGTCCAACGAGGCTTTTCGCTCTATGTCGAAGCCATCGCCATGCGAGAAGGCATCGGCCCGAAGATCGGCTGGATCAATTCCCGGATCACAGGCCGTCAAAGTATCGAACTCGCCCAGCTCCTTAGCCGAAAATCGAGTTTCGCTTGGGCCGCGCCGCCCGATGAGATGCACGTCGCGAACCCGGCTTTCGGCAAGTGCCTCCAGCGCATGCGCGGCGATATCCGTCCGGCGCAATTCATCCGGCGTCTTGAGGAGAATGCGCGCCACGTCCAGCGCGACATTGCCATGTCCGATGACCACAGCCCGCTCACCTGAAAAATCGAAAGCAAGGTCACGATGGTCGGGATGGCCGTTGTACCAGCCGACAAAGTCACTTGCCTGTCGGTTACCCGCCAGTTTCTCGCCCGGCAGGCCAATCTCCCGACCGAGCGACGCGCCTGTCGCAAGGACAACGGCATGATAGGCACGCCGCAGAGCCGCGATGCTAATATCCGTCCCCACATCGACACCGCCGACGAAGCGAAAGCCGGGCATGGCAGCGATCCGGTCGAAAACGGCTGTGACTTGCTTGAGCTTCGGATGATCGGGGGCAACGCCGAAGCGCACCAGGCCGTAGGGGACCGGCAGCCGCTCGAACAGATCGACGGCAACATCCTTCTGGGCGCGCAAAAGGGCTTCCGCAGCGTAGAAACCGCTCGGTCCGGCCCCAACAATGGCAACGCGATACTGCGGCGTCGTCATAGGCCGAGCGCCTTTTTTCGCTCGTCGGCACCGGGAAGCGGTGCCAGACGGCTGGTAATCACAGGCGTTTCCGCCGCCCGACGACGATTGATCTCGATCCACTTCTGCTGTCCGGGCGCAAGCAAATAGGACGCCTGGATCGCGCCGACTGGACAGGCTGGCACGCAGCCGCCGCAGTCGATGCAATTTTCGGGATCGATATAGGTCATTTCATCATCGAGATGAAAGCATTCGACGGGACACACGGTCACGCATTCCGTGTAACGACATCCCGTGCATTGATCAGTCACGACGTAGGTCATGTCTATTATGCCCTTTCAAAAATCCAATTGGTACGAAACCGACAGGGGCTGTCACGTTGGAGCGACCTCGACCAGCACATCCGAGAAGGTCGGAGCGCGTCCGAGATCGGCGAATGCCGGCGGCGTCAGCGCGTGGACGGTCGGCCCGCGGCGGTTCGAGCGCTGCCAGTAACCGGCAGGTGCGACCACCACACCGGGCATCACATCCTGCGAAACCGTCGCAAAAGCCTCGAAGACGCCGCGATCATTGAAGACGCGGATAGGCGTACCGGCGGTGATGCCGCGAAGATCGGCGTCGCTCGGATGGAGGATGACGGCTTGTTCTTCACCGGCCTGAGCTAGCTGTGCAGGCAGGTTGCCGTAGTTCGAGTTGAGAAAGGCATGGCTCTTTGGGGAAATAAGACTCAACGGATATTTACCGGCAAGTGCCGGGGCACTGGCAGGGCTCTCGTTCGGCGCGATATAGTGCGGCAGCGGATCGACAGGCTCTCCCGACTGGTCGCCATTATAACCCTGGCGGAAAAGTGGGGCGACGAAGTTGCCGGTCTCGGCAAGCGTCGATTTGAACTCGCATTTTCCTGTCGGCGTCGGAAAGTTGCCGTCTCGGTGTGGCGCCCATTCACCTGCAGCGGGCATGTTCAGCCGGAGGTAGCCCTTTTCTTTCAGGGTCTCCAGGTCGATGCCTTCCATCACAGGGCTCGTCCAGTCCATGGACTGCGCGATCATTTCGTCATCCGAGCGATGGAAGAATGGGTCGTCGATCCCGAGCGCTCCGGCAAGACGCCGGAATAGCTCGGTGTTCGGCACAGCTTCACCCAGCGGCTCAATCGCCGGATTGTTGTAAGACAAGTAGAGATGGCCCCAGGAAAACATAATGTCCTTCTGCTCGAGTTGGGTCGTAGCCGGCAGAAGAATATCCGCGTAGCGGGCGGTATCGGTCATGAAGTGCTCACTGACGACAGTGAAGAGATCGTCACGCGCGAGACCAGCTTCCAGCTTGCCCTGCTGGCTCACCATCGACATAGGATTGGCATTGTATACGAAGAGCGAGCGGATAGGTGGATCGAGCGGGATCTCGCCAATTAACGCCGGGCCAAGCTGCCAGGAATTGATCACGCGCATTTTTTCCGGCTGAAGGTCTGGGCGCATCAATCCACCCCAGTTGACGGGGAATGCCCAGATCGGCAATTGCAGAAGCCCACCCCCGACATGCTTCCAGGCACCGATCAGAGCTGGAAGACAGGCAATGGAGCGTACCGTTTGGCCGCCGCCGGCATGGCGCTCCACCGCAACGCCAATGCGGATGACGGCAGGCGGGGTCGAGGCATATTCCCGCGTCAGCTGATAAATATCTTCCAGTGGGATGCCGGTTTCGGCAGAGGCGAATTCCGGCGTATATTGCTCCACACGCTCGGCGAGTTCGGCAAAGCCCACCGTGTGCGCATCGATATAGTCGCGGTCAATCAGTCCTTCCTTGATGATGATATGCATCATTGCCATCGCCAGCGCGCCGTCCGTCCCCGGCCGGATTGGAATATGCCAATCAGCCAAGCGTGCTGTCCGGGTGCGCACGGGGTCGATCACCACCAGCTTCGCGCCGTTCTTCTTTGCCTGCTCGACGAAGGGCCAGTGATGCGAGTTTGTGCTGAGCGTATTGCAAGCCCAGAGGATGATGTATTTCGAGTGGATGAAGGCCTCCGGATCAACCCCGGGCGTGTGGCCGATGGTCATCATGTAGGCCGTGCAGGAGCCGGAATCGCAGAAGGTGCGCTCGCTGACCGTTGCGCCGAGCTTGTTGAACAGGGGATCACCGACATTCAGTCCGTTGATGATGCCCTGCGTTCCGAGATAGCTATAAGGAAGTATTGCCTGGGCGCCATCGGTCGCGATGATGTCCTTGAACTTCGCAGCGATCTCCGCCAGCGCCTCATCCCAGGTGATCCGGGTGAACTGGCCGCTGCCCTTCGGGCCGGAGCGCCGCATGGGGTAGAGCACGCGCTTGTCGCTGTAAACGCGATCCTGATAGTTATTGACCTTTACGCAGAGACGCCCGCGCGTGAAGGGATGGTCTGGATTGCCGCGAACTGCGATCGCCTTGCCGTCCTCGACAGTGGTCAGGATGGAACAGGTATCTGGACAGTCATGCGGGCAGGCTCCGACGACAGTGGTGCGTGACATGTTCAACTCCCAGTCATTGCGCCTTCGATAGGCAGCGCTTCAATTCTGGGCAGTCTGGCAGCGTTTCGTCGGCTTGCCTTTATCCGCTTCTGCGATTGGCTATTCAGTTTCTGCGAAAATCACCATCGTGCTGCAAGTGGCCTCAATCTTGCTTCTATTGATATTGGCGAAACCACAAGGCGCGGAGAAGACACTTGCTGGGTCATTCCGTCGATAAATACGTCACCGGAACCATGGTTCAGACATCGAACGCCAATGGCTGGGAAAACCTGCTTGCGGAACGATGGCGTCATGATGCCGGAGAGCTTCCCTCCCTCGTCCCGCGGGACACCGAGATCGCGGTGCTTCTACGCGGGAGATCCGTGGTGGACCGGCGCGGCGGTGGCATGCGTCAGCACACAGTGGCCAAACGGGGCACAATCTGGCTCTGTCCCGCCGGCGTTGAGGAAGAGTTCATCTCCGTATCCGAGCAGATGGACGACTGTCTTCACATCTTCCTGCCGGGACAGCCTTTCTCCGACACTATGCTGCGGGAATACGACCTCGATCCGGCGCGCATCGAACTTCGGTACGAAGCGATCGACGAGGATCCGTTCATCGAGTTTGCGGCTGGCCAGATTTTACAGGAAATGTCCTGCGAAAGCGCCGGCGGGCGGCTTTTTATCGAAACCCTCGCAATGTCTCTTTCGGCCCATCTCATAAGGTCCTACTCCGGTCGCTCGACAAGCCGCGCGCTGACTGTGAGGGCGGAAAAGCCACTCGATGCAAAGAGGCTTATGCGCGTGGAAGAATATGTCGATTTTCATTTAGACGATGATCTGACGGTCACCGATCTTGCTTCGGTCGCGTGCATGAGTGTCGGGCATTTTACCAGGGCATTCAAGCTGGCAACCGGAAAGAGCCCGCATGCCTTCGTCAACGATAGGCGAATGGCGCTCGCCAAGCAAAGGCTCTCCGACGAGAACTGGACCATTGAAGCCGTCGCGTTGGCCGCTGGATTTTCGTCCCACGCCAACTTCACGCGCGCCTTCAAGAAAACCACTGGGATAACACCAAATGCGTTTCGCGGCATAGCGCACCTAGAGTGACACAGCTCCCGGAGGATGCGCTGAGGTCGCTAAAGGCGACAATCTGTGTGGTCTCGCCCCCGTAGAAAAGACTTCAAGTATAGAGTGGTCACGCTAGGATTTAACGCCCGCCCAACCTCTTCAAAGCTCCTCCCCTAATCTATGATGCGCCGCTTTAGCGACTGAGATAAGCGCGCGGCTGTTAGCAAAAAGACGATGCCTGTAAAGCGAACCCCACCTCCCCTGTCCACACGTAACAAGCAACTTTCGCACGTTCAGAAAAGTGCCAGAGCCCAAACTATTCGCGTATTTTTTAAGCAGCAATCTCAAATGCATTAATTACACGCAAACCCACCTATTCTAAAGGATAGGATTTGGAGTTCTAAACCACCCCTCCTACCCATCCGAAAAATCGAGCCTCCTATTCGCCGCAGCCCTTTCGTCCAGAGCAAAGCCGATGCACCGTAAGCGTGGAAGCAAGCAAAACGGTTCCCTCCCGACAGCGGAGGAGACCACAACTGGTACGACTCGGGCTTCGACCCAGCTAGCACGTCTTAGTGATCGGATAAGGTATCGAGAATGCGTGACAATGTAGTCCATGTTCGGATCGTATCGCCGCTCGTCACACGCGGCTTTCGCAAGCTTGAAGACCTAAAAGCGATAGAATATCCGGGGATTAGCATTTCTCATGCAGAAATCGCGACAGGGCCGGGTTCGATCGAAAGCGAGTTCGAAGCGGCAATGTCTGTTCCAGGAACTCTCGTCGAAATCTTGCGCGCCGAGCGCGAAGGTGTAGATGCCGTGATCATCGACTGCATGGGTGACCCCGGTCTACGTGCAGCGCGTGAGTTATCGGGCATGCTGGTCGCCGGCCCCTGTCAAACCGGCATGCATGTTGCCTCAATGCTGGGACACAAGTTCTCCGTGATCACCGTCATGCGCCGGCTTATCCCGTCCTTTGAAAACACCGCTGCTCTTTGCGGGCTTTCCAGCAAGCTTGCCTCCGTCCGCAGCGTCGATATTCCGGTCCTCGAGCTAGAGGTAGATCTTGCCGCCACCGCCAAGCGGTTGGTGGAGGAAGGCAGAAGAGCCGTCGAGGAAGACGGTGCAGAAGCCCTGATCTTCGGCTGCACCGGGCTGATGGGCTGTGCGGCAGGCCTGCGCGAAGGATTGCTGGCAGAAGGTATCGACGCGCCCGTCATCGACCCGATCCCGACGGCCATCTCCGTGGCCGCAGGTATCGTTCGGGCCGGATTGACCCAAAGTCGGATGACCTATCCCGCACCGCCTGAAAAACAGTTGCTGGGTTACGACGCACTGCGCGCAGCGATGCTGCCGCAGGCGGCGCAATGAGACAATAAGCGGGACCCGGGCAAATGGCATCATCGGCACTCACATCGGTATCCAGAAAAGAGGGCGATGCGTCCGCGCCCCGCGCCCGCAAAGGCGGCTTTATCCACGGCCATGGCCTGTGGCTGCTGATCCTGCCCGCCTTACTCTTCTTTATCGTCTTCTTCGTCGTACCGACGGCTTCGCTCTTCGGTCTCGCCTTCAACAAGTCGGTCGCGGGCGTCATCACGCTTTCCAGCGATATCACCTTCGACAACTTTGTGCGTATCTTCACCCGGCCTATCTATTATGAGTCGATCTTGCGCTCTGCGGGCATTTCAGCGGTCGTCGCGCTCGTTTGCCTCGTCTTCGGTTATCCGCTGGCCTATGTGATTGCCAAGACGGTCAACCCCGGCCGCAACACGATGTTGATGATCCTCGTCCTGTCGTCGATGCAGCTCGACATGGTCATACGACTTTACGGCCTCATGGTGCTGCTCGGCGACAATGGTCTCATAAACGGTGCCTTGCTTCGCCTCGGCATCATTTCGGCACCGCTGCCGCTGATGTACAATATCTTCGGCGTCGTCGTTGGATTGGTGCAGATCACCCTGCCCTTCATGGTGCTTTCGCTCATCGGCATCATCAAATCCATCCATCCATCACTGGAGGAAGCAGCCAGGTCACTGGGCGCCTCCCGCAGCAAAGCGTTTTTCTCCGTCGTGCTGCCACTGTCCATGCCCGGCATTCTGGCCGGAACACTGCTCGTCTTTGCGCTTGCCATATCGTCCTATGTCGTCCCAGCATTGATGGGTGGCTGGAAGGTCATGGTCATGCCCATACACATCTACCAGCAGGTAGCAGAGACCGGCCGCTGGCAATTCGGCGCGGCCATTGCCGTTGTCCTCTTCGTGACAAGCCTGATGGCGATCGCCGTCTACCACCGCGCCGCCATGCGCACCACGGGAGGACGCAGCTGATGCGCGAAGAGACATCCATTCCGCTGGTCTTCAAGTTCCTCTCGGCACTGACGCTGACAATCCTGCTAACACCCGTTGTCATCGTCATCCTGTCCGGCCTCAATTCCGGCGACTATCTGACTTTCCCTCCACAGGGACTGTCGCTGCGGTGGGTCTACGCGTTCCTAACCTCGCCAACCTTCCTCTCGGCCTACGGCGTGTCCTTCATGGTCGCCGGCATTTCGACGGTTATTTCCACCGTGCTCGGGACCATGGCGGCCCTCTTTCTCACCCGCTCGTCAAGCCGTGTGGTCGGCCCGATGCGCGCCTTCTTCATGATGCCGATCGTGCTGCCCGGCGTCGTACTCGGCCTTGCGCTCTACGTCTTCTATGTCACCACCGATATCGGCCTTGCCCGGACCATGGCAGGCCTCGTCATCGGCCACGTCATCGTCACCTGCCCGTTCGTCATCGCCACGGTGACAGCGGCCCTGGTCGGCTTCGACCGCAGCCTGGAAGAGGCCGCCCGCTCGCTTGGTGCCTCGCCGTTCACCGCCTTTCGGCTGGTGACGCTAAAAATCATCTCGCCCGCCATTTCGGCAGGCACGATCTTCGCCTTCATCATTTCCTTCGGCCAGTTCGAGGTGACGCTATTTCTCTCGACGCCGAACCTGCAAACGCTGCCGATGGCCATGTACGTGGCACTACGCTACGCCTTCGAACCCACAGCGGCAGCAGCCGGCATCTTCGCCATCATCCTCGTCGTCGTCTCGATGGTGGCGACCTCGAAACTCGTCAATCTGAAGCGCATTTTCGGCGGCTGAACCGCCGGGGATAGACCCGTATCCATAAGTTCGAACAACAAGGGGAACATGGACATGACCGTAAAGACCTTCGATCCCAACCGCCGCAAGCTTCTGAAACTCGGCGCTGCCGCGGCAACGCTGCCACTTTTCAACATCAACCACGCCTTCTCGCAGGACGTGACGTATGACGGTTCCGTCTTCGATGCTGGCGGCGCAGTGTTGCGCGTCGGCGAATGGGGCGGGCCGTGGGGCGAACTCGTCCACAAATATCTGTTGGACGACTTCGCCAAGGATTTCAATTGCAAGATCGAATATGATTCCACCTGGCCGTGGTTTCCGAAATTCGTGGCCAACGGGCCGAAGAAGCCGCCGCTCGACATTACCAACTGGAATCTGCCGGAAATGTTCAAGACGGCAGATGCGGGAGATTTCTTCCACACCATCGACGAAATCCTGCCCAATATTCCGAACGGTAAGAACCTCTGGCCCTTCGCCATATCCAATGGCGTCGGCGTCACCTGGGCCTTCAACCAATATGTCTACGCCTACCGCACCGATCTCGTGAACCCGCCGCCCACAAGCTTCAAGGATATGTGGAAGCCGGAATTTGCGGGCAAGCGAGGCACTTACATCACTTCCAACACGCTGCAGATGGACTTCTTCCTCGTCGCCTGCTCACTCTTCGGCAAGGATCAATACGACCTGAAAGCCGGCTTCGAGGCGATGAAGGAGTTGATGCCCGCTAAGATCTCCGATTTCACCGGCAACATGCAGACATTGATGGATCGCGGCGAAGTGGTGATTGCGGTGCAGAGCGATGCCGAGCCAATGCAGGCGCGCGATAAGGGTGCGCCCTTCGCCGTCATGTACTGGAAGGAGCTTCAGCCGATCCTTACCCAGACATACACTATCAGCCGCTATTCCGAGCCGACCCAGAAGAAGCTTGCCTACGCGCTGTTAAACCGCGCACTTGAGCCGTCCTTCATGACCAATATGGGCAAGGAATTCTACTTGCGTCCCACCGTCTCCAATGCCGTGCTACCCGACAATCTGGTCAAGGCCGGTATCGTCAACAGCGCCGATGCCATTAAAAATTTCTGGCTGCCGGACTGGAAGGCCTATCTCAAGAACGAAGACGAAATCGTCGAGACCGTAAACGAGATTTTCGCTGGCTGATTCCAAGCGGAGCGGGCGGTCGCAACGACCGCCCGTCAAAACCACACGTGACGACAGGCATGAAGCGCGGACCTGAAGGACGATCGGATACGATGTCGGACATTCAACTCAAAACTCTCGTCAAGTCCTATGGCGATAACGTAGCGGTCGCCGGTGTCGATCTACATATCGAACAGGGCGAGTTCTTTTCGCTACTTGGCCCATCTGGCTGCGGCAAATCCACAACGCTGCGAATGATCGCAGGCTTCATCAGGCCGTCCTCCGGCCAGATCCTGATCGGCTCGGATGACGTGACGTTCCTGCCGCCGGAAAAGCGCGACATCGGTATCGTCTTCCAGAACTACGCGATCTTCCCTCATATGAGTGTCGCGGAAAATATCGCATTCGGTCTGAAGCTCAGGAAAAAGTCGCCCGCCGAAATCGATAGGGCCGTTGCCTTCGCCCTGAGACAGGTCGGCCTCATGGGCTACGAGGATCGTTATCAGCGGCAATTGTCGGGCGGGCAGCAGCAACGTGTGGCGCTTGCCCGCGTGCTGGTAACGCAACCGCGAATCCTGCTTCTGGACGAGCCGCTATCCGCGCTCGACAAGGCGCTGCGCGAAGAAATGAAATACTGGATCAAGGAACTGCAAAAAACGCTCGGTATCACCACGGTCTATGTCACGCACGATCAGGATGAGGCACTGACCATGTCTGACCGGATCGGGGTCATGCGGGAGGCGCGTGTCGAGCAGGTCGGTACGCCGCAGGAAATCTATGAGCGGCCGAAAACACTCTTCGTCACCACCTTCATCGGCCAGTCCAATGTCATCGATGTAACGGTGAAGGGCCGCGACGGCGATCGCCTGGCGGTCGGGTTCGGCGCAGAGACGGCGCTGACCCGCCTTCCCGCCGGCGACCTTGCGAGTGGGTCTTCCGTCAAACTGGTGGTGAGGCCTGAAAACCTCATCATCGGCGAGCCGGGCACTGGCCTACCCGCCACCGTGGTCTCGGAAACATACCAGGGGGCGCTTGTGCGCTACCGTCTTTCGGTCGCCGGACAGGACATGGTCGCCGAAAGACAGAACCAGTCCCATGTCGCAAGACTGTCGCCTGGGCAAATCTGCGGCGTGAGCTGGGATCCCGAACGGTCAGAGGTGCTTGTGGCCTGACGGCCCACGCATCCAAACAAAACAATCGAGCGAAACGACACGCCCTCGGATGAAGCGTCGCGGGCGAAGGGTTTCCTTTGTCAGTCATAGGAGAAAGACATGCGTATAGGCATTGACGTGGGCGGGACGAATACGGACGCCGCCCTTATGGACGGCGCGGCGGTGCTTGGCGCGTGCAAAAGCCCCACGACCGCCGATGTCGGCTCAGGCATCGTGGCGGTATTGAAGAAGCTGTTGTCCATGACCGGGGTTTCGGTCTCGCAGATCCAGGCGGTGATGATCGGCACCACCCATTTCACCAACGCTGTGGTCGAGCGCAAGCGCTTGCTGGAAGTAGCCGCCATTCGCCTCGGCCTTCCAGCCACGAAGGGCCTGCCGCCACTGACAGACTGGCCGAAAGATCTGGCCGATACGCTCGGCCGACACACCTTCATGCTGCGCGGCGGCCATGAATTCGACGGGCGTACCATCGCTCCGCTGGATGAGAAGGGCCTGATGGAGGTCGCCCGCACCGTACGCGAACGCGGCCTGAAAACGGCTGCCGTTACTTCGGTCTTTTCACCGGTCACGCCGGAAATGGAACTGCGAGCCGCTGAGATCCTCAAGAATGAAGTGCCGGATATTGCCCTTTCGCTCAGCCATGAAATCGGCCGCGTCGGCTTTTTGGAGCGCGAGAATGCCTCGATCATGAATGCGTCGCTGGCGGAACTGTCTAGGAAGGTCGTTTCCTCCTTCCGGGATGCGCTAAAGGAATTAGAGATCAAGGCGCCATTCTTCATCAGCCAGAATGACGGGACACTGATGTCGCCGGATTATGTGGAGCGCTATCCGGTGCTGACCTTCGCCTCCGGCCCCACAAACTCCATGCGCGGCGCCGCTATGCTGGCAGGTGCCAAGGAAGCCATGGTGGTGGATATCGGTGGTACGACCTCGGATGTCGGTATGCTGGTCCATGGCTTTCCGCGCGAATCTGCCGTTGCTGTCGATATTGGCGGCGTGCGCACCAATTTCCGCATGCCGGACGTGCTTGCCATCGGTCTCGGCGGCGGCTCGCTGGTGCGTGACGATGGGGAGCGCATCGGGCCAGATTCGGTCGGCTACGAGATCACCACCAAGGCGCTCGTCTTTGGCGGCGACACGTTGACGACGACGGATATCGTGGTGGCCGCGGGCTTGGAAGATATTGGCGACCGCTCCCGCGTCGCGCACATCCCGACAAAGACCATTGAAACCGCGCTCGCCACCATGCACCGCATGGTCGATGAGGCAGTAGACCGCATGAAGACCAGCGCCGAGCCACTTCCCGTCATCCTCGTCGGCGGCGGTTCGATTCTGGTCTCACGCGACCTGCCCTCCGCCTCTAAGGTGCTGAGACCGGAAAACGCTTCCGTCGCCAATGCCATCGGCGCGGCCATCGCTCAGGTGGGTGGCGAGGTAGACCGCATCTTCTCGCTGGAAGGAACCTCGCGCGATGCCGTTCTGGCAGGGGCCAAAGCGGAAGCATCCGAACGTGCGATCAAGGCAGGTGCGACACCCTCCTCTGTCAAGATCATGGACATCGAAGAAGTGCCGCTCGCCTATCTGCCGGGCAGCGCCACACGCATCCGCGTGAAGGCGGTCGGCGATCTTGTGATTGGTTGAGGGGACGGTAATGAAACTCACACGAGAACATTTGGCCGATCTTGCCGTGGGTGCTGCATTTCTCGGCACCGGCGGTGGCGGCGATCCCTACGTTGGTCGTCTGATGGTGCAGCAATGCCTGGACGAAGGCTGCGAAGTGGAACTGATCGATCCTAAGGATCTTTCGAACGATTGCCTCGTCATCCCGACGGCGATGATGGGCGCGCCAACCGTGCTTGTGGAAAAAATCCCTTCGGGCGACGAAGCGGTTGCCTCGCTTAGACGGTTGGAAAAGCGCCTGGGCCGAAAGGCCGCCTACACCATGCCGATTGAGATCGGCGGCATAAACTCCACCATCCCTCTGGTCGTCGGCGCAAGGCTTGGCCTACCGATCGTCGATGCTGACGGTATGGGGCGCGCCTTTCCGTTTCTGGAAATGGAGACCTTCGGCGTTTACGGCGTCTCCGGCTCGCCCATGGCGGTCAGCAACGAATGGGGAGATTGTGCTTTGATCGAGGCGGTTGACAACCGGCAGATGGAGTGGCTGTCGCGCGCCGTGGCCATCCGCATGGGCGGTTGCGCCTATATTGCCGAATATGCCATGAGCGGCGCTGAGGTGAAGCGCACCGCCATCCCCAACACGTTGACCCTCGCGATCCGTATCGGTGAGGTTTTGCGAAAAGCGCGTGAGGAACATCGCAACCCCATCGAGGCGCTGCTGGGTTTTCTGCCCTCGACGCTCTATCGCTATGGCCGCGTCATCTTCAAAGGCAAGATTGTCGATGTCATGCGCGAAACGAAGGCAGGCTTCACCATCGGCCGTGCACTCATCGACGGGATCACACCCTTTTCTTCGCAGATGGAAATCGAAATCCAGAACGAGAACCTCATTGCACGGCAGGACGGCAAGGTCAGGGCCATCGTGCCCGACCTGATTTCGATCATGAATACGGAGACCGCAGAGCCGATCACCAGCGAAAACCTGCGCTATGGCCAGCGCGTGACGGTGGTTGCTGTGTCTGTTCCAGAACTTATGCGCACGCCGGAAGCGCTAGACGTCTTCGGACCTGCCTGCTTCGGTCTGAAAGAACCCTTTACCTCCATCGAGGAGATTGACTGAGATGGCAATCATCACTGATCAGGACATTGACGATCTGGCCGTGGGTGCTGCGGTGCTAGGCACCGGCGGCGGCGGCGATCCTTATATTGGCAAGCTTCTGGCCAAGGCCGCAATCGAACAATATGGCCCAGTCGATCTGATCGCGCTCGAAGATGTGCCGGATGGCGCAACCGTGGTCGCCTGCGGCGCCATGGGCGCACCCACCATCCTCATTGAGAAAATCCCGTCCGGCGACGAGGGCAATCTGGCGTTGGAGTGCTATGAGGATCATACCGGCGTCAATGTTGATGCGATCATCCCCTTCGAGGCAGGCGGCATCAATTCCATGGTGCCGATCATCCTTGCCGCCAAGAAACGTGTCCCGGTCATTGATGCCGACGGCATGGGCCGAGCCTTTCCGCAGCTCGAAATGGAGACTTTCAACGTCTACGGCGTGCCGGCAAGCCCGGTTGCGGTCGCGGATGAACGCGGCAACCGCGTGCTGATCGAAACGCAGGATGCGGCCAAGGCCGAATGGCTGGCGCGCGGAGTGACGATCCGCATGGGCGGCCAGGCCTATATCGTCAATTACGGCATGGACGGCCGCACAACGAAAAGGGTTTCTGTCCCAGCCACCATGTCTCTTGCCATCGGCATAGGCCGGACATTGCGTGAAGCCGCGGCACAGCACCGCAATTTGGTCGAAGCGCTGATTTCGTATTTCTCCGGCACCCATTATGGCTACGCCGAGGTCATCACCGCGGGCAAGATAGCCGATGTGGCACGCAAGGAACAGAATGGCTGGTCGGTCGGCATTGCAACCATCGAACCATTCGACCCATCCAAGCCGAAAGTCAAAATCCGCATCCAGAACGAAAATCTCGTCGCCGAGGAGGAAGACGGTCGGGTGCTTGCCATTGTCCCCGATCTCATCACCATTCTGGATATCGATACCGCAGAGGCGATCACCACAGAGCGGTTGCGTTACGGTCAACGCGTCAATGTGCTAGCTGTCAGGGTGCCGCCAATCATGCGCACGCAGGAGGCTCTCGCCGTCTTCGGTCCCAGCGCCTTCGGCCTGTCGCAAGCCTATCAGCCACTTGGCTCTTGACGAACGATCGGTGTCGGGCACTGATAACGGCTCTCTCTTCCAGCATTTTTTGTCCTGGCATGAGAGGGTCGTTCAGGGATGTGAGAGAATTCATGCCGAGCCGTCTTCTGCGAGAAAAGCCGTTTCGTACCGTCAGAACCTTCGCGGCGGCCGGCTTGCGCTTCAGCCCGCCCCGTATGCTCTTTTCCGGCATCGAAAGACCTTACCTTCTATCGAAACTGGCAGCGGGCCTCGCCCGGCAGATCGTCGTGTTGCGAGCTCCTCCCGGGTTTGGCAAAACCGCCCTCATGAAGGCAGCTTATGAACGGTTGGTGGATGGAAGCTTGGCCTTGCCGGGACTGCACGAAACGGCAATCTCTCATTGCTCCTGGCTGAATGCTTCCGGTATTTTGTCACCCGAACGCTTCGTCAGCGAGCTGCTTCAATCGCTTGGGCTTGCGGCCCTAACGGGCAAGCAGGAAGCGCTGACCGATGCCATGGAAAGCATTGCCAGGCGTGAGGGGGAGACCGTTGTCTTCATCGACAATATCGATGATATCGAAGGCGCCGATCGCCACCGGCTGCTTGAACGGCTGATCCTGTCTGCACCCGACAACCTGCGGATTGCCTTATCCTCCTGCTCGCCCGCGCAATTGCCGCTCGCCCGGCTGAAAGCGCGTGGCGTGTTGGCGGAACTGACCGCGCGGGACATGGAGTTTGGACGATCTGAGTTGCGGCGGCTTCTGTCAGGCAGCGCCATGACGGCGCTTGTCGATCCCATTATGGAGATCACCCGCGGATGGCCGGCACTGGCACAGCTCGCCGCAGGTATCGTGGCGGGCGACCCGACGGAGGAAGAGCGTCGCCTCCTACTTGCGGGCGCCCACCCGGATCTCACGGATTATGCCCGTGAAACCGTCGTCAACCGGCTCTCTTCCGCCGTTCTTTCGATGTTGCGAAGCTTGTCGCCTTTTCAGGAATTTCGTCTGGATCTCGCATCCGACCTCGGCTTCAGCGATCTGTCGGAAGAAGACCTAGCGACGATCGAGACCATGCATCCGGTCATAGAGCACGGGCAGAATGGCTGGCTCTCGCTTCATCCCGTACTTCGCATCTGCCTTGAGCGCGATGCCGCATTTGTCTCGGACGCCGACAAAAAAGCGCTGCATCGCCAGGCCGCGCTTTGGTTTGCCACGCGCACCCATCTGGAGCGTGCCGTGTCCCATGCCGCCCAGAGCGGCGACTTCCATATGGCAGAAGAGATCATAGGTAAGGCCGGCGGCGTCGATATCTTCCTCAGAGCCGGCCATCAAGTGCTGGAGCATCTGATTGATAATTTCCCGCCCGATGTGCTGCATGCTTCGCCCGGATTGATGGTGTCCTATGCGGTAGTGCTGTCGAAACGCGGAAATGCCACTGCCGGACGCGAGCGGCTAGATAGTCTCAAAGAAAACGGCGAATGGTCGGCGGCAGCCCTTGCCGCCGTTGACCGAAGCGTCCTCGATCATATCGACAGCCTGATTGATGTCTATGAAGACCGCCGCATGACGATAGATCAGGCTGGACGGCTTGAGCGCGCTGCAGCCGCCCTGCCACCACATGCCACCTGGGAGCTGGCATGGCTCTTCAATCACCTATGCATCATCTATACCCGCACAGGAGATCTGGAAGAAGCCCGACGCGCCGCGCTGAAGGCGTTCGGTTATTACCGCGAGGAAAAAACAGCCTATGCGCAGGTCTTCATGCTCATCCATCTCGGCCTTGTTAGCACGCTGAAAGGTGAATTTTCCGCCGCTTTGCAATTCTGCCGTGAGGCGGAAGAGCTCGTGGAGCGGGTACACTGGACCGATCGAAATCTGCTGGCAATCGTACGTCTCGCCATAGCCGATGTGCTGTATCAACAGGGTGATGTACTGCAAGTAGAGCAGAGTCTCACCGAGTGCATGGAGTCCTTGATCAGGGGTGAAAGCTGGGTGGACCTGTTCACTCGACTCTTCTGGCTTCTGGCCCGCAGCCGTCTGCAGGTCAGTGGCTTCGATGCCGCAGCAGCTGCCCTGGACAAAGCAGAGGAAGTGGCAGTAGAGCGCAACCTACCGCGGCTGAAGACGGCGGTCGCCATCATGCGGATCGATCTTCTTGTTCGCGCCGGCATGATCGAGTCCGCAAGCCAGGCTGTGGAGAGGGCAACATCTCTGAAGGAGACAAGCGGCGCCGACAACTGGACTTGGCGAGAAGCCTATGATTTCGACATCGCGACTGCGCGGCTGGCACTTGCCCACGGGCAGGCCCTCCAGGCTCTGGAGCTTCTTGAAGCCCTTATTATCTCCGCCCGAACCTCGGGCCGCGCCTATCATCGCATGCTGGCAGAGATCATGGCCGTCCAGGCGTCCTGGAAGGCGGGCCGACAGCAACAGGCCTTCGCCTATCTGCAATCGGCGATCGCGCTTGCCCGCACACACGAAGCGACGCAACTCTTCACTGACGAGGGCCATGATCTGGCAACGACCATGCGCGCCATCGTCCGTCGGTTCGGGCTCAAGGTCTTCAGCCCAAATGCGGTGGAGTTTATGAGCCGTATTGTCGGCCACGGGCTGGACCGTAAGCCGCGCCGTGTCGCGCCCAATCTGCCGGAAGAGGAGGCCGCACCGGCTGCGCCCGGCTTGCTGAGCGCTCGCGAAATCACCGTGCTCAGGCTTCTATCCGAAGGACGAAGCAACAAGGAGATCGCCCGGGAACTGGGACTTTCGGAAGCGACCGTTAAGTTTCATCTGAAGAACATCTTCGCCAAACTCGGCGTCAGCCGCCGCGGTATGGCAGTCTCCGTCAGCAAACACCTTAAGCTGACAGAACCAAAGTGAGTGGTTAGCTACTGTGACCAGCCCCGCGCAACCGATGGTCAGGGAGGTGTGGCTTCTGGCAACTGCCCAGCCATTTGGACCCTTACTGCCGGATCGCCCATCGCCTGCCGGGGCACGCGTTAGGCCGCTTTCGTTGCCTCATGTGAGGACGAAGTATTCTCCTGCAGCGCCAACTGACGGGCAAATGTCGTAAGAGGGGTTCGTGCTAAGGCACGTTCAAGGGCGCTGATGCAGATGGGATCATGTGATCGGCCCGCGCCGTCCCAAAGTATCGAGAATGCCTCCTGCAGTGGCATAGCCTGCCTGTAAGGTCGGTCTGCAGTCAGTGCATCAAAGACATCGGCGGTGGAAACGATCCGAACCTCCATCGGGATTTGCTCTGCGCTCAATCCTCGCGGATATCCTTTTCCGTCCAGACGCTCGTGGTGAGCGCCACCGATCAGGGCCGCGTTGGCAAACGCTCCAATCGCAGAAAGAATCTGCTCTGAAAATTCCGCGTGTCGCTTCATCTGGCTCCACTCTTCATCATCGAGTTTCCCAGCTTTGTCCAACACAGTACTGCTGACACCAAGCTTGCCGATGTCATGCAGCAAAGCCGCTCTTTTCAAAACCCGCCGGGTTTCGAAATCTATGTCCATTTCCTCCGCTATAAGATCGGAGTATAGCGCAACGCGCTCGCTATGGCCCGATGTGTACGGACTTTTGGCGTCGATCACCTTCGCAAAACCAGCGGCGATATCATCAAGATAATCATCGTCGGCCAAGACCCCGTGCTGCCCGGGCTCGGAATCAAGAACAATTCTCTCTAAGTCGGGCGAGGCCAGCTCCTCCCAGAATTCTCGCTGAGACGCGATCCTTACAAAGACATCAACGAGAGCAGGATCGAACCAATCTCCCTTGCGCTTTGCAACCTCGTCAAGAGCGGCTTGGGGGCCGCTGCTGGCCTGGAACACGTCGATCACCTGGGACAAGAGCGCTATTCTCGAAAAAAGCGGGATTTCTTCTCCGGCAAGTCCGCTCGGCTTTCCGCGCCCACTCCAATGCTCATCCAGACCAATGATGCCCTCCGCGACGTTTTCTGAAAATCGCATTTGTCGCGCAATGTCCGCGCCGCGCTGACACCGCGTCTGTATAAGATCCGTGGAAATCTCGCCCCCATTTTTAAGAATATTGAGGAGGCTGCGAAAACGTTCAGCAAGACCGGCCTTTGCCCCGGTGTGGCTGATCACGAACTTCAGGACCTGCCCCAGGCTTCCATCGACCAGCTTGAAATCATTCTTAAAGCTGATGTCGTCCGCCAGATAAAGCTCGCAAATACGCGAAGCGTTGCTGCTGCAGCCGAGATCCTTCAACAGAAGTGTGTAGTAGAGGTCGTGCAGCTCTAGCTCACTCAGGCCGATCTCTCGTCCAATGCTCGTTCCGATGTAACAGCAGCGGATACAATGCCCGTCTGGTTGGCCCTCGGTCATATCGAGCGCCTTGCTGAGGGCTTCGATAATCTCGGCCAAACGTATCTGTACTTGCATCATAACCGAACCCTGGTTGAAGGCTGACGCTATCAAATGAGGGTTTCAGAACAGTTATGAGCCCAAACGTTTTGTGACTGAAATTTCTTCGGAGCGTATGATGAGCGTCATCGATGAAGACAAACATGAGCGCGTGTGCCCATGCGGCCATCACTATGACCACGCGTCGCCGTCAGCTGGCGCACCCCGTACAGGTGCGCCATTTTTAAAATATCGTCGGCTAGACATGCTGCAAGGTCCGCATGCGGGTGATGGATATAGCGGGTGCTCAGATCTCCCTGGAGAATTTTAGAAAAGCGTCTCATCACCTGGCCATCGCGGCCCGAGACCGAACCCTGTCGAAAGCCATACTCCGCTCACCTGCAGAGACGCGGCGATCGTCTCGAGGTACTCACGACCCGGCTCGCTCCGGTCATTTTCCCACGCGCTCCAAACGTCGCTCTCCACGCCGACCATCTTCGCAGCATTATCGAGTGACAGCGCAGATGCATCACGCGCCAACGAGATGCGTCCTCCGAGCGTGTCGGTATCGGTCAGCGCTTTGTGATTGGTTCCTTGCATCATATCCCCTACCCCGGCAATGAACCGGCCTCCTCGACTATCGTCTGAGGAGGCCGGATTTCATTAACTCTGTTCCCCAACCCAGGCCTTCACCTGATCTGGATGATCCTTAATGTATTTTTCGATCGCAGCCTCGTAAGAGGTCTCCTGGGCTGTGAACATTGCCGCTTCCAGGTCGTTGAGCGGCACCTTCATGCGTGAAAGAAACTCGGCAGCCTTGGGGTTTTCTTCCCTGAATTTCTTCGATGCGAGGATGTCGACATGCTCCGCCTGACCCAAGGATTCTTTCGGGTCTGTCAGATAGCGGAGCTTGTACTTTCCAAACATCCAGTGCGGGCTCCAGGACGTGGCGACGAACCACTTTTCACTTCTCATCGCCCGGTCAACTGTCGTTAGCATGCCTGCTTCGCTGGAAATCTGCAGCTTGTATTCGCCGAGGTCATAGTCCTTGACCGCCTGATGTGAAAGGCGGGTCAAACCAGCACCCGGATCAATGCCCTGTATAGTGCCGGACAACTTCTTCTGAACGTCGGGTTTCTTAAGGTCCTCGATCGAAGAAATCTCTGCTTCAGGAACATAAGTCGGCACCACCCAACCCAGCTTCGCGCCGTCATAGACTGTGCCGAGCGTTTCGACCTTGTCCTTCACCTTCGCAAAGTAATCCGCATGGGTTGCCGGCAGCCACGCCATCATCATTGCATCGATGTCGCCACGGCTCACGCCCTGGTAAAGCGGGGCGACATCCGTCTGGACAAGCTCCACATCCTGGCCGAGCTTTTCCTTGATCAGCTTGGCAGCAAGTTTAGTGACGAACTCAGCGTCGGACCACGGGGCGAAGCCGAGCTTGACGGTTTTTGCATCTTGCGCCATCGCCGGCGCTGTCGAGCCAAAAAGCACAGCGGCAGCAAAGCCAATGGCGCCACCGAGTGCGGCCCGGCGGGTCGAGGAAAGTATCTTGAACATATGTTCTCCTTTTGGAAGGTTTGAATTTGCGGATTCAGCATCCGCATCATTGGGCGGCGCAGGCGCTCAGGCGGTTGCCGGAAACAATTCCTTGCGCTCGCTCTTTCTCTTGAAAAGCCCCGACCAAATGGCAGATTGAGGCTTTCCAAGGCTTTGGGTAAGGCGATCGAGGATCACCGCGAGGATGACGACAGCAAGACCGCCTTCGAAACCGGTTCCCACGTCGAGACGCTGAATACCGGTGAGAACCGTGTTCCCAATGCCGCCTGCGCCAATCATGGATGCGATGACAACCATGGAAAGCGACAGCATGATCGTCTGGTTGATGCCCGCCATGATCGAGGGCATGGCGTTCGGCAACTGAACCTTGAAGAGCAACTGCGCAGGAGTGCAGCCAAAGGCGTTTCCAGCTTCGATGAACTCAACATGCACCTGGCGAATACCAAGATTGGTGAGCCGCACCACCGGCGGCATGGCGAATATGACGGTCGCAATAGCACCGGGTACTGCACCAAGGCCAAAAAACATTGCCGCAGGAATGAGATAGACGAATGCGGGCATGGTTTGCATGAGGTCGAGGACCGGTCGGACGAGCGCAGCAACGGAATCCTTTCGCGCCATGGCGATCCCGAGCGGAAGACCGATGATCATAGCCATCAATGTTGAAGCTATGACAAGTGACAGCGTTTCCATCATCGCTGTCCAGAGTCCCATGTGGTCAACGAGCCAAAGCGCAAGTCCAGCTAACACACCAAAAGCTGCGCCGACCCGCCAAAACGACAGAATGACAAAGATGAGAATGCCCACAGGCATGGGAATGGCAGTGAGCGTTTCCTGGATGGTACTTGTCACGAACCCGATCACAGTGGCGACGAAGTCCAAGAAGGGCGAAAAATTGTCCAGAACATAATTGACGACGGCATCGACGCCGTCCCCTATATCGAAATTCATAGTCAAACTCCGGTTGTTGGCCGGTTGGGGGAAATGCTGAAATCAGCTCGCGCGGTCGAGCGTTTCAAGCAGTGTCGATTTGCTGATGGAGCCGAGGTAGCGCCTGGAGTTGTCGACAACTGGAACCGGCCATGGGCTCGCAGCGACACGTCCGAGGACGTTCGACAACGGCTCGTCAGCTGGGATCGGTTCGATCTCGGATAGAAACGCTGCCCTATAGGGGTCCGAATGTCCGGAACGCATATTTTCGACGAGCGTGGTCTGGCTAACAACGCCGTGATAGGTTTTGTCACGCCCCAGGATAATTGCGTATTCGCGGTCGAATGTTTTCATTCGCTCGAGCGCTGCGGCAGCGGTTACACCTTGCCGATCGATGATGGTAACCTGCGTTTTTCGTGCGACGTCGCCGGCCTTGAAGACGTGTGTCACGTCAACGTTTCTAAAGAAGGAGCGCACATAGTCGTTTGCCGGGTTCATCACGATTTCGTCTGGCGTGCCGACCTGAACGACATCGCCGTTTTGCATGATGCAGATCCGGTCGCCGATGCGCATCGCCTCGTCGAGGTCGTGACTGACAAAAACGATGGTTCGGCTGTGCTCTGCCTGGAGGCGGACAAGTTCGTCCTGCATTTCCATGCGGATCAATGGATCGAGAGCGGAAAATGCCTCATCCATGAGCAGGATTGTGGGTTCACTGGCAAGCGCGCGAGCCAAGCCAACGCGTTGCTTCATCCCCCCTGAAAGCTGATCGGGCATGCTGTCTGCGTAACCGGCGAGACCGACAGCTTCGAGCGCCAGGAGCGCCTTTGCGTTACGTTCAGCTTCTCCCATACCGGCAACCTCAAGTCCGAAGGCGGCATTGTTGATCACTGTGCGGTTGGGCAGAAGAGCAAAGGACTGGAATACCATGCTGATATCGCGCCTGCGCACCTCGATCAGGTCGCGACGGGACATTTTGGTGATATCTTGGCCATCGATCTCAATCGAACCCGCCGTGGGCTCGATCAGCCGGTTAAGCAATCGCAGGAGGGTGGACTTGCCCGAGCCTGAGAGGCCCATGATGACAAAAATTTCGCCGGCTTGAATATCGAAGCTTGCCTTGTTGACGCCAACCGAACATCCAGTCGAGGAGTGGATTTCAGATTTCGTCTTCCCGGCGCGAACCATATCCAGCGCCTTGTCGGTGTCCTCACCGAATATCTTATAGACGTTATTGAGACTGATTTTGGTCGTAACCGGCGGAGCCAGTGCGTCATTTTCAGTTTGAGAATTCATAAATTTAATTCAGCCCAGCATAGAGCAAGGGCATTCTCCTTCTTTATCGCAGTGGGACCCCGACAACCTCACGGTTCGAGAGGATCGGGACATCGACAGGATTACAGCTTGTTTGCGACATCACCGCTACCGCAAGCTTTGGAACGAGGGCTCAGATCCGTGATGATGCTTTCGCATGCTCGTTATCTAACCCGAATGAAAATACGGAGTGGCGAGCGTGAAGCTTACCAAGGCGGACAATTTACGGCAATTTTTTTCCAATGTCCATAAAAAAACCTCAAATATTTTTCGCGAAGTGGTCGGTACTTGCGTTCAGACGCTGCATGAGACGCAAATGCACTGCCGTGTCGTACCAAAAAGGCACTTCGTAAAATCCACGTGATCGCGAGATTCGGGGGCAGACATCCCCAGCCAGAATCCGTCTATTTGCGACATGCCACACGTAAAAACGCACAGGGAGCTTAGTATGATCGCCGGACTCTCGCAAAGCTCCACCGACCACGAGCCCCTTGATCGCCCTGACATTTTTCAGGCGCATCGGATGCCACTCGGCTAGAAAGCTGTACCATCCTGCGAGCTGGCGACGCTTTAGAAGCACTGCTTGACTACTTCGACTTGATACAACATGCGCAAATTCAAATTATGAGCCGGAAACTTAAGCACCGCACCCAAAAGTCTTAAAATGCGACCGGTTCCTGCAGCGGCATTAAATAATTGTTACACATAACATAATACCGCAATCGAATAAGATTGAACACAACGAAACTTGAGGTAAGGCTTGGCAATCAAATTGGGGATGATCCATGCCAACTCGCCGACACGTTATTCGTTTCTTGACCGGGCTGATGCTTGCTGGTGTTGTTGGCGGTAATACTGCACATTCTTCAGAACCAATCTTGAAGATTCAGGGACTTGCTTCTGGGCAGCCAATTTCGATCGCTCTTGATCTGCCGGCAATGGACAAGATGCCCCAGACCAGCTTCTCGACCACGACGCCTTGGCATAATGGCGTGACGGAATTCAGTGGTGTGTCGCTGAAAGATTTCCTGTCTTCTACGCAGCTCAGCGGCACGAAGTTACAGATCATCGCTTTGAATGACTACGAAGTGGAAGCGGATATATCCGAGCTGCAAGAGGCCGGTGCGCTCCTAGCGACCCGCCAAAACGGCACGATTATGCCGGTCAGTGACAAGGGTCCGGTGTTTCTGGTTTTCCCATTCGATAGCCGCCCCGAATTGCAGCATCAGACCTATTACAGTCGTGCTGTGTGGCAAATTGCGGAAATCAACGTCCAGTGAGAGCGATCGGGGACACAATTGACCTTCCAGTCCGCTACCGGCGTACCAAGATAACGTTGACACTTGTCACGGCGGCACTTGCGTTGATCGCTGTTGCGAGTTCTTTCCTGGCTTTCAGTTACCAACGCCATATCGTCGAAGCATCCCGCTATAATCGCACCTTCGATCTAGGCCAAACCGCGGTCGAGTTGCTGCGCCTCCAGTTTGCTCTCCAGCAAAGTCAGACATCAGGCGAAATCGGTGATGTCGCGTTTCGGCTCAGCATCATCAATAACCGGTTGAAGATCCTGTCATCCAGTTCGTCTAGCAGCGACCCCAAGCAGAAGGCGATGCTGGAAGACCTGAAAACCGTTGTATCGACGCTTGCGCCGCTGGTCTCCGAGCCGCATTCTCCGACGGCCATGCGCGAAGGCGTATCAAAACTTCAGCCTTTCATCGCGCCCGTGCTGCGACTAGGTTCGCTTTCGCATGCGACTGTCGGAGACGAGATTCAACAGAACCAGAGTCAGCTCAGCATCATCTTTGCCACGATCTGTTTTGTCACGATGACATTCGTTGCCTTTGGCGCCGTTCTGCTGGTGTTTGTTTTCCGCCAAAATGCCAAGTTGGACCGCGTCGTACGAATAGACTCTTTGACGGGTATCGCAAACCGGATTGGCTTCCACGCTTCGATTTCGGGTAAACAGAATGTCGAACAGTCACTGATCATCCTCGACGTCGATCACTTCAAGATGATCAACGACACGCTGGGGCACGCCTCTGGCGATCGATTGCTTGTCGAATTGTCTAAGCGACTGAGCACATCGTGCATCGGCGCCAGCGTCATTGCACGAATTGGCGGTGACGAATTCGGCATTCTATACACTGGCTCGAACGCAGCAAATGAGGCCGTCGAATGCAGCAAGCGGATTTTGCAGGAAGTCCGTGCACCTTTCGACATCGATGGCAGGCTCGTCACCTCAAGCGTCAGCCTCGGTGTCAGCTCAAGCGACGTTAATTCCGATCGCGGCTCAACCCTGTTCAGACACGCCGATATCGCACTTTACGAAGCAAAGAAGGCTGGACGCAACCAGTTCATGATCTTTCACCCGGACATGAACCAACACCTGACACGTTGGCAATGTCTGCAAAACGATCTCGCGACTGCTACGGAAACAGGACAGCTATTTCTGCTTTTTCAGCCGATCGTCGATCTTGCCACCGACACGACGCGAGGCTTCGAGGCATTGTTACGCTGGCAACATCCTGAACTCGGTCTCATCTCCCCTGTGGAGTTCATTCCGATCGCTGAAGAGAGCGGCCAGATCGGCCCTATCGGATCTTGGGTTATCGAAGCCGCTTGCCAGCAGGCAGCCCTTCTTCCGACCAACACCTTTATTGCTGTCAACGTGTCCGCAGCTCAGCTGACGAATCCATCCCTTGTGCTCCATACGCGCGCATCTCTGACAAAAAATGGCGTTTCACCCGAGCGCCTCGAGATCGAGATCACGGAGAGCACGTTGATCGAGAATGACGAACGCGCGCTCTCCGTTCTTCATGAACTCCGGCTCATGGGTTGCCGAATTTCCCTTGATGACTTTGGCACCGGCTACGCTTCTCTCAGCTATTTACGTCGCTTCCCCTTCGATAAAATAAAGATCGACCAGTCATTCCTGCGCGGCGCATCACATTCCGAGGAAGCCGCCGCAATCATTGCCGGGACATGCGATCTTGCCCACCGGCTGAAGTTGACGATCGTCGCCGAAGGCATCGAAACCGAAGAACATCGTGAAATTGTGCGTTCCGCAGGATGCCACTTGGGTCAGGGCTATTTGTTCGACAAGCCGTTGACCGCCGAAGCATCCCTATCGAGGCTCACCTTCGAGGCAGGACCGGACGCTTTCAAGAAGCGCGGATAGAGGGGCGATCCTAGGCGGGCCTACGCTGCCTGATAAAACTGCTTAAGCGTCGACCTAGCTTCTGACACCGTAGGCACAACATTTCGTCGGCAATTTTCGCAGGAAACTCAAATCGAGTTGCCGTGGAAGGTCGTAAAATCATCCAAGATCGGCACCCTTGAAGCTATGGCGGGCAAAAAAGCGGTCGAGATCGCGCTGCTGGGGCGCGATACCGGTATACACCTCGATGTAGTGAGGAATGCGTTTCATGCGCAAAGAAATGTTCTCTTTCGTGCGCATCGAAACGTAGCCGATTTGAACGAGATAGGTCGTGCGGGCCCGAACATCCGCGTCCAGCTCGGCGTGGCCAAACCGCATGAACATATTCTGTAGCGCGGAGAGCCTTGCGCGGTCGGCATTTTCTATCTCTGTCGAAATGTCCTCAGACTGCAGGGCCCAACTCCGAACCGCAAATTCAAAGCGTGGATCGAACAGTTCGGGGCTAATCCAACAATCAAAGACGTTGAACATCGCCTCAACGATACTCTCAGCATAAGCCTCGCACTGCTTGACCAAATTGCCAGTGTTCTTCTCCCGCCAGCGGGTGAGAAGCGCCGACAGAAGCTCTTCCCGGTCCTTGAAGAACCAGTAGAAGCTCGTGCGGGACAAGTTCAACTTTTTTCCAAGCGGCAGGATTTTCACCGACTCGACGCCGGTTTCCAACAAGGCTTCATAGGCAGCCTGCAGCCACACCTCTTGCGATCCGCGCCAACCGCTGTCGTGAGAAATCTCTGTCATGGTCGGTTCCTATCAAACCGGTGGATCTCAAACAATTGCCTGATCACACATGCATCGAACCAATGTACTGCCATGCTCTTAATATTGACACCTATGTACATTTTTTTTAGTTTGACGACAACCCTCTTGCGGAGAAAGCCGATGTCGAACGATCCCCTCCTCCAGCCTTTTCAACTTAAGCACCTGACGCTCCGAAACCGCATCATCGTCACAGCGCACGAACCGGCCTATCCGGAAGACGGGATGCCAAAGGAGCGATATCGCGCATACACGGTGGAGCGGGCGAAAGGCGGAGTTGCACTGACGATGACGGCCGGATCAGCAGCCGTATCGAAAGACAGCCCTCCGGTTTTCAACAACCTGCTCGCTTATAAGGACGAGATTGTTCCCTGGATCCGGGAAATGACCGATGCCGTGCATGAGCAGGGTTCGGCGATCATGGTTCAACTCACCCATCTTGGCCGTCGCACGCGATGGGACAAGGGCGACTGGCTCCCGGTCGTCGCCCCATCCCATCATCGCGAAGTCGCGCACCGCGCTTTTCCCAAGAAGATAGAGGACTGGGATATCGAGCGGATCATCAAGGACTTCGCCGACGCCGCAGAGCGGATGCAGGCAGGCGGCATGGATGGCGTGGAACTGGAGGCATACGGCCATCTCCTCGAGCAGTTCACCTCGCCTCGAACCAATGAGCTGGATGCCCCATATGGCGGCTCGCTCGACAACCGCATGCGGTTCTGTCTCGACGTGCTTGGCGCGATTAGAAAGCGCGTTGGCAACGAATTCATTCTCGGCATTCGTTACACGGCAGATGAGCGGGTAGCGAATGGCGCGGGCTCGGAGGAAGGTCTCGAAATATCGCGACGCCTAAAGGAAAGCGGCCTGATCGACTACCTCAATGTCATCCGCGGCCATATCGATACAGACCCAGGACTGACGGATGTCATTCCGATCCAGGGGATGGCCAATTCGCCGCATCTCGATTTCGCCGGTCAGATCCGGTCAGCAACCAATTTCCCGACGTTCCACGCCGCAAAAATTCCCGATGTTGCAACGGCTCGGCACGCCATCGCTTCCGGCAAGGTCGATATGGTTGGAATGACGCGCGCCCATATGACAGACCCCCACATTGTCCGTAAGATCATGGAAAAGCGGGAGGATGACATACGACCCTGCGTCGGGGCGAATTACTGTCTCGATCGCATCTACCAGGGCGGCATGGCCTTCTGCATCCACAACGCCGCAACGGGACGAGAGGTCGACATCCCTCACACCATCCCCAAAGCCACGCGACGTAGAAAAGTGGTCATCGTTGGGGCGGGACCCGCGGGGCTTGAGGCGGCCCGGGTGTCTGCCGAACGCGGCCATTCGGTTGTCGTCTTCGAGGCCGCCAACAACGCCGGTGGGCAAATCCGTTTGACGGCTCAAAGCGAGCGCCGCCGGGAGATGATTAGTATTATCGACTGGCGGATGAGCCAGTGCGAAAAGCTCGGCGTTCAGTTTCACTTCAACACCTGGGCGGATGTGGAGACCGTAGAGGCTGAGATGCCAGACGTGGTGATCATCGCTACGGGCGGACTTCCCCATACCGATGTACTGGTGGCCGGCAACGAACTCGTGGTGTCTTCATGGGACATCATCTCGGGCGACGTCAAACCCGGCACGAACGTCCTGATCTACGACGATGCCGGCGACCACGCAGCCCTTCAAGCTGCCGAGATTGCCGCGAAGTCCGGAGCGAAGGTGGAGATCATGACACGCGACCGCGCCTTTGCGCCGGAGGTCATGGGCATGAATCTCGTCCCCTATATCAGAGCATTGCAGAAGCTCGAAACCACGTTCACGGTGACCTATACGTTGACGGCAGTGGAGCGAAGCGGAAACCAGTTGCTGGCCCACATCGGCAGCGATTATGGTGGTGTCGACAAGCGCAAGCTCTTCGACCAGGTAGTGGTCAACCACGGAACACGGCCGCTGGATGAACTCTACTTCGAGCTCAAGCCGCAATCGATCAACGGTGGTGAAGTCTCCCACGATCAGCTTATTGCAGGCGATTCCCAATCCGTGACGCGAAACGAGAATGGCACGTTTCAGCTTTTCAGGATTGGCGATGCAGTAGCGGCGCGTAACACCCACGCCGCAATCTACGACGGTCTGCGTATTGCAAAGGATCTCTGATCGTTCAAATCCAATCGAAGCGAAAATGGACGCATCCTCGACGGCTCGCTAAAGGGCCGTCACAATCGTTCATCCGCACGGGCTCACGCGCTGCAAAGATGACGTTGGCAAGGAACAAGCTGTTGGGAACTTTGTTCTCGATGGCTGGTGAAATTGCTTATGAAAGAAATGCGAATGGATGTGAGCGCGTCTAGACCTAATAAGAAAAGAGCCGCCGCATCTAACAACGCCCCTGAGCCGATCCAGCCACCAAAGCTACCGCCAGGATTCGTTGCAACGAGGCTTGCTGCTTTGCTTGCCCAATCCGAAACGTCACTCTGCTATGTTGCGGCGAGTGAGGGAGAAGCCGACCGGATAGCGGAGGCCATCACTGCTCTTTTCCCAGAGATAAACCATATTGTGTTTCCTCCGTGGGATTGTCTTCCATACGACCGCGTTCTCCCGTCTCGCCACTGCATGGGCCGGAGAATGGACGCGCTGCGACTATGGATTGGTGGACCTTCCAGCCGCCGCCTGATGCTGACGTCATTGGAAGCAATCCTTCAACGCGTCCCGCCAGCAGACGCCATCTCCGAGAGCGTTTTCGAATTGGAGGTCGGCACATCATTCAACCGCGATGCGTTCATGAATTTCATCGCACGCACAGGATATACGGAAGAAGGCGTTGCCGACGATCCGGGGGAATTGGCTGTCCGTGACTGCGTCATCGACATCTACCCCGCCGGTGCTCCGGGGCCCATGCGGATTGTGCTTGATGAGAATGACAACCTTGTGGAGTTGCACGGCTTCGACCGCCTATCGCAGCGCACGGAAAGTTCTTTGGAGCACGTATCGATTGGCCCCGCTTCGGAAATTATCAAAGGTGATGACGCTTCTCAAGACGCCGGTCCATCTGCAAGTACCATCGAGAACTCGCTCATTCGCCAGTACGATCTCATGCCGAGCGTGTTTGATCTCCTCGGTGATACGACCCTGATCCTGGGACAGGGCATCAATCAGCGGCTCGAACACTATCTGGACATCATCGACGACGCGCAGCAGGCCCATATTGATTTCGGCGTAGCGGATGCAGCGTCGCGTCAGTCGCTGTATCTCGACCGCGGCGAATGGGACGAGCAGACCGGTCATATGCGGTTAGGGACCCTAAAAGTCGACGATGGTGAGGATCTGCCGACGAAGCCCTATGACGCCGATTACCGAAAGTCGATCACCAGATTCGCGCAGGACGCCCTCCAAGAGCATAAGAAGGTTCTGATCGCGGGTAACGGCAAGCGCGCCGAGGCCCTTTATCGGCGACTGGAGAAGGGAGCGGACGCTCCCAACGGTACGGTCGGCCGATGGGATGATGTTTTGAGAGCGACGCCTGGCAGTCTCATGAAGATTGCCAGCAATCTCCAGGAAGGTTTTCTCGATACGAGTGAGGGTATCGTCGTCGTTGCTGCACCCGATGCACCGATGGCCGACACCAACTCTCATCAATTGCTAACCGAGCCCGAGCTTCGGATCGGTGATGTGGTTGTGCACGAAGATCATGGCATTGGCGTTCTTAAGGATCTCGAGACGATCCTTGTCGAAAACGTAGCGCGCGACGCAGCCCGATTGCAGTATCGCGATGGAGATTCCATCCTCGTTACCATGCGAGAATTCGACAAGCTCTGGCGTTATGGATCCGAGCCTGATGCTGTTTCGCTCGATCGTCTCCACACCGAGGCATGGAGCAAAAAGAGCCAGAAGATTGCGCAGGACATCGTTTCAACCGCCCGTCACCTTTCGAAGATTGCCAAGCAGAGGCAGTCCTCACAGGCGCAGACATTCATCCCTCCTCGCACTCAATTTGCAGCCTTTACGCGCCGTTTTCCTTTTGCCGAGACCCGCGATCAATCAAAAGCGATCAACGATGTTTTGTCTGATCTCGCATCGGGAAAGGAAATGAACCGCCTCGTGTGCGGAGACGTCGGCTTCGGCAAGACGGAGGTCGCGCTGCGCGCCGCGGCGGCGGTGGCCCTCTCTGGCGGACAGGTTGCCGTCATCGCGCCCACCACCGTTTTAGCGCGTCAGCACTTCCAGACCTTCCAGCAACGCTTCGAAGGGACAGACGTCTCTGTCGGGATGATGTCGCGGCTGGTTAAGCCAGCCGAAAGCAAGCAAACCAAAGCGGCTCTGGCTGAGGGCAAAATCGGGGTCATCGTGGCGACGCAAGCGATCTTCGCAAAAGATGTGCGTTTTGCGCGGCTTGGGCTGTTGATCGTGGATGAGGAGCATCGTTTCGGGTTGAAAGAGAAGAGTGCGATGAACAAGCTCGCGCCTTCCCTCCACACGCTTATGATGTCGGCGACACCAATTCCGCGAACACTGCAATCGGCTATGGTTGGCGTTCAGGAGGTAAGCCTTCTCACCACGCCGCCATCGCGAAGGCGTCCGGTGCGTACCTCACTCGCTGCTTTCGACCGCGCATCGATGCGAACGGGTTTGATGCGGGAGCATCGCCGAGGGGGACAGAGCTTCGTCGTCGTTCCTCGTATTGAAGACATCGAAGGTGTCGAAACCATACTGAAGAACATCGTTCCAGAACTGTCGGTCAAGGTGGCGCATGGCAGGATGCCGGCAGCAAAAATCGACGAGACAATTGTCGGTTTTGCGGGAGGCGATGGAGATGTCCTGCTCGCCACCAACATCATCGAGAATGGGCTGGACGTGCCGCGGGCCAATACCATGTTCATATGGCACCCAGAGCGCTTCGGGCTTGCTCAACTTCATCAACTGCGCGGACGCGTCGGCCGTTCTGGCGCGCAGGGCAGAGCGACCCTCTTGTTGAAAGAGGGCGCAGATCTGGGCGAAGACGCTTTGTCGCGGCTTTCCACGCTTGTCGAGAGTGACCGGTTGGGGTCCGGTTTGGCGATCAGTGTGCGAGATCTCGATCTGCGTGGCGGTGGCGACATCGCCGGTGATGATCAGGCTGGGCATATGAGGGTGATCGGCGTCGGACTGTACCAGAAGCTTTTGGCTGGGGCTGTCGCGGAACTGGGCAAGAAATCATCACCTTTCCCGCAACAGACGATCCTTCAGCTCGACACAGCGGCGACGATACCGGCGAACTATGTGTCGGATCCCGCCACCAGACTCAATCTCTATGCCAAGCTCTCCCGTGCCTCCAGTCTCCTCGAGATAGATGATCTGAAGGAAGAGTTTGAGGACAGGTTCGGTGAATTGCCTTCGGAAGTACTCATCCTGCTGCGAACAAGCCGCGTTCAACTGAGCGCGGCGCGATTAGGCATCTCAAAGCTCGAGGCGGGACCGAAGGCGCTCGCCTTGACATTCACATCAAAGACCCCAGCCAAGGTGCTCGCACACCTTACAAAAAAGGCAGGAGCAGTGCGACGGGACGACAGGCTGATCTTCCAGGTTTCAAGCGGCAACGGCGAAAAGCAACTGAAACAGTTCGAGCAGATTCTGGCGGAAGCCAACACGAGCATGAGGTAGCAGCGAAACGCTTTATGACCGACCTAGAGTCGAGCAGCCATATCCGGTTAGGTTACGCGGATAAGCTCATGATTATGAAACGGAAACCGGCTTAGACCTCATCATGCTTGCCGTTGCTGGATCAGCACGACGGCAAAGCCTCGGTGGAAGCCCTTTCATGATAAGTTCTGCATCCGCGACGGCCATCGAACCCAAAGCATAGAAGGCATCGCGTGTACCGCCCGTCCTGTGAGCAGAGAGAAGGATGCCAGGCGCGCTCCGGACCGGATCATCTACCTTGACTGGTTCCTCCGGAAACACGTCGGTTGCCACCCTAATATGGCCTGATGCTGCAGCCTCAAGCATCGCCGGAAAGTCTACGACGGCGGCACGGCTCATCAACAGGAAAGCCGCACCCGGTTTCATCGAGGCGAATTCCTTCTTGCCGAGGAAACCTTCGTTCTCGCTTGTGACACTGGCGAAGACGAAGACCACCTGGCTTTCTCGTAGGAGCTCATCAAGCGTCGATGGCAGGCAATCGAGCCGCTCGACAATCTCCTTCGGTAGCCAGGGATCGAACACGCGGACCGTGTTTCGGAACGGTCGAATGAGCTCACGCAGTTCACGACCAAGATCGCCGAAACCGATGATGCCGACCGGGGCTCCGGCAAAGCGGAATGTCTCCGAATTCCCTTCAAGTCCATAACGCTCGGTGCCCTGCCTGAACGCACGATCCGCTGCGGTAATGCCGCGTGCCAGGTCCAGCGCCATGGCAAGCGACGCTTCCGCAACCGGTGATGCGAAAGCCGACGCCGGTGTGATCACCCATATGCCTCGCTCGACGCAGGCCTGATAATCGACATTGGGCAGAAAATTCGATTCCACATTAATGATCGCCTTCAATCGCGGCGCGCGATCCAAACGCTCTCTTGGCATGTCAGTCTGGCCGAATATCAAAACCGTGTCTGGAAGGTAGCGCTCCACCTCTTCGGCGGGCATCTGGCGGTCTTCGGATACGATTACCTCGCCGAGCGCCTCCAGACGGGCTCGAACGGAAGGCTCCATGATCAGGTCCAGCGTTCTCGGCAGTGGATCGACCAGAATGATGTTGCGGCTCATCGTTTCCTCCCTCGAGAATCGCGTGAGCGGCAGATTAGCGTGAATACCCCCTCACCGGGCAAGCTCAATTCGGCGATGATGACAGTCGACAGGCGCAAGTACCCGGCGTCACTCCCCACAGTCTATGAGATGGAAGGAGGCAGTCAGCTTTGGCCGCCTGCCCCCTCGTTCCTTACATCGCCGGCAGAACGGCGATGTCTCTCACTTCATTCTCCACGCCGGTGATCGCGCCGACTTCGGTCGCCTTGCCGGTCTCGAGATTGACCGTATAGAGCATCTTGTTTGCAGCAAGGTAGGCCGTGTTCTTGCCACCTTCCGTGCCCTGAATATCGAAGGCGTATGTCGCCGGCTTATCCTTGAGGCCAAGCTTACCAATTGCCTTCAGCGTCCCATCATTCGGCTTCGTTTGCTGGATCAACGCGCCGATGGTGGCGTCGATATTGTACATCGCCGTCTTTTCCGGCTTTCCGATGGAGTTCGTATAGGCGGCCGCGACGATATTCGGCGTTTCGCCCTTGTGCATATCGCCCTCTTCGAAGGCGAGCGTACCGTCAACCGTGACCGCACCCGTGTCAGGGTGAACCCGGTGGTTGGTGGTTCCGCTCATGAAACGCAGACGATCCGCCATCGGGTTGAAGTCGACCACCACCGGAGCATCGGTGATCGTCAGCATCTTGTCCATTTTCGCTATATCGCTTGCAGCGCCCGTTTCCAGATTAATGCTGACGATGCGATGATCGGGCGTAACGCCAACAACGGTCTTGTTGCCGGGGCGATAATCGATGCCGACAAGCTTATCGACGCCTGTGACCTCCATCGTCTTCGACACCGCGGGCTTTTCCGTGTCGAACATGACGAGTGTCTTGTCGCCGCTCAATCCCAATACCGGCGCTGCCAGCGCGGATGTCGCCGTAGCGATGACGGATATGGAGGCTGCCAAAGCAAAACGAATGGTCTGCATATTCTTCTCCCGTGCGTTTAAAATCGAAGAAGGTTTCGCCACATGGCTTTCAACCCTCCATCTTGAAGACACCACGGGGGATGCGATTGGATGCAGCCGGTGAAAATTTTTTTGAAAGCTGCATCTAAGTGCCCGCGACCCGGGTATAGATGGCAAAGACAGCGGATTTCCCTTTCCGATCCGAGGAGATGAGTTTGACAGCGATGGGCTCTTTGCCGGTTGATCTAGAAAAAGCGCTCAATGGCTGCGCCAACGGCGACCGGCTGGCTTTGCGTCAGATATTCGATCAGGAGGCAGGCAAGCTAATCGCCGTGGCCCAACGTATCGTTCGGCGTCGTGAGCTTGCAGAAGAGGTGGTGCAGGACGCCTTCATCCGCATCTGGACGCACGCCCATCAGTACCGCTCCGATAGCGGTTCGGCACGCGGCTGGATTTATGCCATTGTTCGCAACAGAGCGCTCAATCTGCTTCGTGACGGCAGACGAGAGCATGTGGTCGAAGACGTTGAGACGCTTCGCGACGATCAGCAGGCAGATGAGATCATGGCGGCCTGGCATCGCTTGGACCGCAACTCCCGACTCTATGAATGCCTCGGCTCTCTTGAGGACACGAAGCGGCAAGGCATTCTGATGGCGTATGTCGGCGGTTACTCACACGGCGAAATAGCCGGTCGCCTGAGAATTCCGCTCGGTACTGCCAAATCATGGATCCGGCGTGGACTGTCGGCACTGCGGGAGTGCCTGGCATGAACTATGACCGCAAGGACGTGCCTCATCTTGCCGACGAGTATGTACTGGGATTGCTCGACGCGGTTGAAGCCAGAGAGATCGAGGATGCCATGAAACGTGATCCTGAACTCAAGGCCGCGATCGCGGCAAGCAGGGATCGGTTCCTGCCACTCGATACGAGCCTGGCTCCTCAATCGGTCAGCGAAGACCTCTGGCGGCGCATCGAGTCTGCTCTGCCCCGTCAAGACCATCGCGCCCCTGACCGGCCAGTCGCAAACGACAACAGTCTAAGGCGCTGGAAGTTCGCAGCGCTCACCTCTCTCGCCGCGTCACTGCTTCTGGCCGTTGGGCTCGTCTACAGCCTGACCAGAACGGTAGAACCGCTGGTCATCGCGGTGCTGGTCAATGATGCCGGCGAAGTCCAGGCGGTCGTGGAGGATTTCGGCAATGACGAAGCCTCTGTCCGGCTGCTGGCCGATTTCACCGTTCCGCGCGACAAGACGATCCAGGTCTGGACCCTGCCATCGCGCGATGTGGGGCCTATCTCGCTTGGTCTACTTGACGGTGTGCATTCGGCTCGCCTTCAAGGACCAGCCCTTCCGAAACCACGCGCAGATCAGCTTTACGAGCTGACGCTTGAGCAAGCGGGCGGTTCGCCAACAGGGCGTCCAACGGGACCGATCCTGGCGAAGGGATTTGCACGCATGCCGCGCTAGCTTTCACTCTTTGAGGGCACGCTCAACAACTGTCATCTGTATGACCTCGTGCGCCTGCGTCACAACGGTGTAGGTTGAACACCTCGTACCGCGCAAGATCATAAGAGCGAAACCCCATCATTGGGAAGGCCATGAAAAGCAGCACATTTCCTTCTAAAGCAGATTGCTGCGTCGAACCGCCAAGCCGCTGCGGTCGATCTAGGCAGATGGAGTGACAATGCGCAGATGGTCGTTCTGGCTCTGGCTCGCGGCGCTTGCCGTTCCGGTTTCCGTACTGATCTCGCTTCAGATTGATCTGTCTGCCGGGCCTTCCATCGGCGGGGGCGGATACGATCTCGGACCCTTCATCTACTCATGGCTGTTGATGCTGACGACGGGTATCTGGACAGTGAGCACGTTCATTGCGGCGCTTGTGTATCGAGACAAGGAGGCCGGGAAGAAAGCACTGATCTTGACGGCGATTGGCTGTCTGACGTTTCTGATAGCGTTGCAGATCTACGGCCGAAACCTCTCCTAAGGGCAGGTGCACGATCATGCACCGGGGCCGCAGTTGCCGCCCACCAGTGGGTCTTATGCAAGCCTTACTTCTGGTTCGATATCCCTTGTCGGCCTGTGAAAGCTCGCTTCCTGCGCGCGCGCCGTTTAGGCGTCACTCGATCGATGCCTTGGCGCCGGCTTGTTTGCGGTTCTCTGCGTCAGGCAAACCTGCATGGTACGCGTAACGTGTTGCAACGCAGCATCCACAAACAATTCTATTTTCCCTAATCAAAGGCGCAGAACCTCCAGCGCTTGCTATCACCCGCAAGTTTGACCAAGACGTCTTCATGATTTCCATTTCTGATCTTTCCACCCGTATCGCCGGACGCCTCCTCCTTGATAAAGCCAACGTTACGCTTCCAAGCGGCACCAAGGCAGGCCTTGTCGGCCGCAATGGTGCCGGCAAGTCCACGTTGTTCAAAGTCATCACAGGCGATCACGGCGCCGAAACCGGGTCGGTCTCGATCCCAAAGAATGCCAGGATTGGTCAGGTGGCTCAGGAAGCTCCAGGCACTGAAGATAGTCTCATCGAGATTGTCATGGCTGCCGACAAGGAGCGTGCTGCGCTGATGCTGGAATCGGAAACAGCGACCGATCCGGAACGCATCTCTGACATCCAGATGCGGCTCGTTGATATCGACGCGCATTCGGCCGAGGCGCGCGCATCCAGCATCTTGGCAGGCCTTGGGTTCGATCAGGAGGCCCAGCTTCGCCCCGCATCATCCTTTTCCGGTGGATGGCGTATGCGCGTGGCGCTGGCATCGGTGCTGTTCGCCGAACCTGACTTGCTACTACTCGACGAGCCGACAAACTATCTCGATCTGGAAGGCTCGCTTTGGCTTGAGGATTACATTCGCCGCTATCCTTACACAGTCATCATCATTAGCCATGACCGCGACCTGTTGAACAACGCCGTCAATGCGATTGTCCACCTAGACCAGAAGAAGTTGACCTTCTACCGTGGTGGATACGACCAGTTCGAACGCCAGAAGGCCGAAAACGACGAGCTGCAAAACAAGGCCAAGGTCAAGAACGAAGCAGCGCGCAAGCACCTGCAGAGCTTCATCGACCGCTTCAAGGCCAAGGCATCGAAGGCCAAGCAGGCACAATCGCGCGTCAAGGCGCTGGAGCGGATGGGTACCGTGTCTTCTGTAATCGAAGACCACGTTCAACCCATGACATTTCCTACCCCGGAAAAGCAGCCTGCTTCGCCGATCATTGCCATCGATGGTGGTTCGGTTGGCTATGAGCCGGGAAATCCAATCCTCAAGGGTATCGATCTGCGCATCGACAATGATGACCGCATCGCGCTGCTGGGATCGAACGGTAACGGCAAATCGACGTTCGCCAAATTCATCTCCGGCCGTCTCGCGCAGGAGACTGGAGATCTGCGCACAGCGCCTTCGCTGAAGGTCGGTTTTTTTGCTCAGCACCAGATGGATGACCTGGTGCCTGAGGACTCCGCAGTCGATCATGTGCGCAAGCTGATGCCGCAGGCGCCTGAGTCCAAGGTGCGTGCACGCGTCGCGCAAATGGGTCTTGCCACCGAAAAGATGGCAACCGCGGCCAAGGATCTATCCGGTGGAGAAAAGGCGCGTCTGCTGATGGGGCTTGCGGCATTCCATGCGCCCAATCTGCTCATCCTCGACGAACCCACGAACCATCTGGACATCGATAGTCGTCGAGCTCTGATCGAGGCTCTCAACGACTATGATGGTGCGGTCATCCTGATTTCGCATGATCGTCATCTCATCGAAGCGACTGCAGACCGCCTGTGGCTTGTAAACAATGGCACTGTCACCACCTTCGAGGGGGATATGGACGAGTACCGGGATATCGTCGTCTCGTCCGGCAAAAAGAAAAAGAAGAAGAAAAACTAAGGTCCAATCGCCTTCATATCCGAGCGACCCCAGCTTGTGCCATCGGACAAGATATCGACGCGCTATCGAGTATCGAGTGACGCGGCGGTTTTGCACGTCGTATTTTAGGGTGCTGCCTGATAGACAGGTAGTTCCAAGAGCAATTTCGCCTGAGCGAAGGAACGCCGATGGGTTTTAGAACGCCGAAATTTGAGTACGTGAATGGCTACAAGATCGCTGAGGTCGATGGTCCAACGTTCAAGGTGCTCGATGGCGATCGTCAATTGGGCGAAGATTTCCCTTACTCCGGAGAAGCCGCCGCTTATGCAAGATCTCTGCCGAGCCGCGATCCCCAGAAGTAGGCGAGACAACAGTTCATGACGACTGCGATAACCCCGTCTCTCGAGCAACTCGGTTGGTCCCCTTTCTTTGCCGATCAAGTGAGCGAGAAAGACTCCGGCTTGGCGCCAAGACGCATATCATCGGTTCACCGCTCACGCGTGGAGGCAATCGATGTAGCGGGGTCTGCTGCGTTGGAACTACCAGCCAACAGCAACACGGCAGACTTTGCAGTCGGCGACTGGATCCTCGCCGATCCGCTGACCGGAATGTTTGTCGCCAGACTTGCCAGAAAAAGCCTGTTTCAAAGACGCCAGGAGGGCGGACGTGGCCAGCAACTGGTTGCCGCCAACATCGATACATTGTTAATTGTGACCTCATGCAATGCGGACTTCCATCCCGCCCGGCTGGAGCGTTATCTGATCATGGCAGACCAGGCCGGAAGCAAGCCCGTGATCGTGCTGACCAAGGCGGATACGACGGCAGACGTTGGCGATTTTCAGTCAAAAGCAGAGGCATTGCAGCGCGATCTCCCTGTGATTGCGCTGAATGGGCGTTCTGCAGATGCTGTCGTCTCGTTGATGCCATGGTTAGGCATGGGTCAAACCGTTGCACTGGTGGGATCATCCGGTGTTGGAAAGTCAACGCTGGTGAACACACTGACCGCCTCCGATTCTATGCAGAAAACCGGAACCATCCGTGAGTACGATGCACAGGGCCGGCACACCACGACGGCGCGGTCCCTGCATGGGGTTCAAGGCGGTGGCTGGGTCATCGATACGCCGGGCATAAGGACGCTCTACGTCAGCGACATCACCGATGGAATAGATACGCTCTTCGCCGAGATCACAGAGTTAGCGCCTCTGTGTCGGTTTCGCGACTGTACCCATGCGCATGAGCCTGGATGCGCGGTACGAGACGCGATAGCAAAAGGCGATGTCGATGCCGATCGCCTCGAACGTTGGAGAAGCCTGTCTGCCGAAAACAGCAGCCGTACTCCAGTGCTGAGCGGACCGCGCGGCAACAAGACGATCAAGAAAAAGCGTTAAAGCATGGTCCACACAAAAGTGTGCAGCGGTTTTGCGATAACGACATACGAAACAAGAACGACCTGAAGCGGGGGGGAGGCTCACGCATCAACGGGAAAAGAGGCCAATGGCGGATCCGCATTTGGACCCGCCATCATTTTTACGTCGTGGTCAGACAGGCCGAGCCTACCTTGTCACATAGCGCTTCCAGGGATGCTCTTCCTTGAATCCCAAAACTTCTCGCGCCTTACGATTGGACAGCGGTGCTTCGTCCCTTCCCATTTCGCGCGTCACCGGCGTATTGGGGGCATATTTGGCGAGGAATTCGGCGGTCGGAAGATCGGCCGTGATCGTGTCGTTGACCGCGTTGAACACCTGAAAGCCCAAGCCGTCCTTCTCGATACACAGATGAACAATCTCGCCGAGATCGCGCGCGTCGATATAGCTCCAGGCATTGCGTTTGCGAGACATGGGGTCATCAATGAAGGCCGGGAAGTTTCCGTATTCGTGCGGTTCGATCACGTTGCCGATGCGCAGGGCGTATATATCGGCTTTGTATCGCATGGCGAAGGCACGTGCCGTCTTCTCATTTACGAGCTTGGAAAGACCATAGCTATCCATTGGGTCGCTATCGTAATCCTCTTCGAGAGGAAACGAATGGAAGTCCTTGTCTCCTTCCGCAAAGCACACACCGTAGGTGGTCTCGCTTGAGGCGATGATGACCTTACGGACGCCGAGCTTCATCGCAGCTTCAATGACATTGTATGTGCCGACGACATTGGCCTGGAATGTTTCATTGTCCGGCTCGATCAACACCCGAGGGATCGCCGCGAAGTGCACGACGGCGTCGGGCGCAGAAGGCGGAGCGCCGTTTTCGAAACCATCGAAACCGAAATGGGTCGTCAGGGCATTGAAGACCTGACCACTGTCGGTGATATCCGCGATCAGCGTATTCACTCCGGGCAAGTCCAAGGGCTTCAAATCGATGTTCAGGACGGAGTATCCCTTGTCCAGAAGCTTGGGAACGGCATGGCGCCCAGCCTTGCCTGTGCCCCCGGTGAAAACGATACGTTTGCTCATGTCTTGCCTCCTCTTGAAACGCGCGCGCTTGGTGATGGTCGATCGTTCTGAATTGATCGCTGACACCACTTGCGCCTCCTTATCCATACGACAGCAAATCCATCATTGACGCAACGAAGGAAATGATAACGAGACTGTATGTCACGTTTTTCAGTCGTTTAAAAAACTTTATGAAAGTAAATCATAAAGTTCCCAATGCGCTTCTGTTCAGCAGCTTTGCCACCCAATCAACGAAAACACGAACCTTGTTCGTCACATGTCTGGTCTGTGGGTAGACGATGTAGATCGGCATGGGCTCGCTTTTCCATTCGGGAAGAACACGCACCAGCTTTCCCTCCTTGATCTCGTCCCTTATCGAGAACGGTACCAATTGTCCGACGCCCATTCCGGCAACAACGGCATGCTGATAGGTCCTCGCATCGTTCGCCGATACGATGTATCGCGGGCTAATTTCAACGGAACGGGTACCGTCGTCGAAGGCCATGCTCATTACTTGTCCCGCATTGGCATTCAGGTAACCGACACAGTGATGATCGACTTCCAGATCTTCCGGCGTCTTTGGCATGCCGAAGCGCTCGATGTAAGCGGGTGAGGCAACCGTAAGAAAGTCGAGTTCCGAGACCTTTCGCGCGATAAGCGACTGGTCACGCAGTGTGCCCACGCGCAAGGCACAATCCACGTTTTCGGCGATGTAATCGACAAGACGGTCTCCGACACCGATGTCGAGCCGGATTTGCGGAAAGCGCTGGTAAAAATCACAAAGATTCGGAATAATGATCTTATCGGCGAACATCCCGGCCATCTCCACACGCAGGCGACCGGAAGGCTGGACGTTGGCGCTCGAAACGCTACCATCCAACTCGTCGATTTCCGCCAGGATTTGCGTTGCACGCTCATAGTAAAGTGCACCGTCTGTGGTCACCATGACGCGGCGCGTCGTTCGGTTCAGTAGCGTCGTACGCAGATGCGCCTCTAAACCCTGCACCATATTGGTCACGGTCGTCTTGGGGATATTCAGGGCATTGGCAGCCTTGGTGAAGTTTCCTGTCTCAACGACCCGTGCGAAGACGCGCATCGCCGCTAGCTGGTCCATCTGTCAACCTCGCTCGATTGTCCGTGAATTTGGAATAGTGTTTTCGAATTTGGATGCTTGCGCAACTTATCCCGAACAATATATCCATATTAGAAAGCACTACAAGAGACGTAGACAGAGTCTCTCGAGGAAATGATGATGGACACCCAGTGGCACGAGATCGAGACGAGCGGCACAATGTGCACGCCCCTGTCCGTGCGTGTCTACAGCAACGAAGGCAAAGTGCGGACGCCTCCGCTGGTCCTTTATCTTAGGGGTGGCTCTTTTCTGGCAGAAGGGGCTCAGTGCGAGGAGCTACCGGTCGCGAAAGCGCTTGCCGAAAGTGGAGCGGTGGTCATCGAGGCGGATTACAGCACCGGCTCCTGCAATGAGTTTCCGGCGGTGATTGATCGGGCTTTCGATGCGCTCGATTGTCTGAGCAATAGCCGCAAGCAGTATGGTAGCGCCAAATCCTTGCTGTTCGTGGCAGGAGAAGAGGCTGGCGGGAATGTTGCCGCAGGCCTGGCGCTAAAGGCGCGTGATCGGATGCCTGGGAAACTGGCAGGACAAATCTTGCTATCACCAATGATCGATCCGCTGATGGCATCGACCTCCTTTCGGGATGCCGACAAGATCGGCATGCGGCAGCGTTGGGCCGAAGGCTGGAGCCGGTATCTGGCAAAGGCCTGTGGGGTAGCGCACCCTTACGCGGCACCGTGCCAGTGTACACGGCTCGACCGTGTGGCCCCAGCTTTGATTTTTACCGCCGAGGACGACCCTCTGCGTGACGAGACAGTGAATTATGCCGCGCGCCTGCGTGATGCAGGAATACAGGTTCGGCTGCATGTTTTCCCTGCCGGCTCCGGCTGGACAGGGCTTTATCGAGGTGAAGGTGGCAAGTGGCTTTCGGCTGTTTGCGACGAGTTTTCGGGTTTTGTTCAAGACCTCAAGAATTAGCATTTTAGACAATCACTGATCGGCTTCCTTACGAAGCCAAGGAGTATCCCATGACGCTCAAGAACAAGCGCCGTGCCCTTGCGGGTGCCGGCATAGGACTTGCCATGTCCGTAGCAGCCGCAGCGCTGCTATTCGATCTTCCCATGACGACGGGCGCCGTTGCTGCGGCTCCGCAGGCGGAGGCGCCTGCGGTTCCAGTGACGGTCGCAGTTGTGCAAAGCAAAGACATCACCCACTGGGAGCAATTTTCCGGCAGGCTCGAAGCTGTCGAGCGTGTTCAGGTCCGCTCCCGCGTTGCTGGCCAGATTCAAGCGGTTCACTTCCGTGAAGGCGCACTGGTAAAGGCTGGTGATCTGCTCTTCACCATCGATCCAGCTCCCTACCAGGCAGCGGTTGCGGGTGCGGAGGCACAGGTTGCCTCGGCGGACGCAAAGATCGGCCTTGCCAAAACCGAACTGGAGCGCGGTCGGCGACTTTCCGACAACCGCACTATTTCGCAAAGCGATCTTGATCAACGCCAAAGCAATGTGGCGGAGGCCGAAGCGCAACTGCGGGCCGCCCGCGCAGCACTGACGACGGCACAGCTCGATCTCAGCTACACGGAGCTGCGCGCACCGATTTCAGGACGCGTCGGCAAGCTTGATGTGACGGTCGGCAATCTGGTTGCCGCCGGCTCCGCATCCCCTGCTCTCACCACGCTTGTGTCTGTCGATCCGATCTATGCAAGCTTCAATGCCAGCGAGGAGATCGTCGCCAAGGCGCTGTCGCAACTGCCCACCTCAAACGGGGCACTTCAGGCGCTGGAGCAGATCCCCGTTGAAGTCGGCACGCTCGCCGATGAGGGAACGCCCATCAAGGGTACCCTGCATCTGATCGACAATCAGGTAGACGGTGCGAGCGGCACCATCGGCGTCCGCGCGGTATTCGCCAACACCAATGGGCATCTCATTCCCGGTCAGTTCGTTCGCGTCCGACTGGGCGAGCCGAAGTCGGAAAAGCGCATCGTGATCACCGACCGCGCGATTGGCACCGATCAGGACAAGAAGTTCGTTTTTGTCGTCGATAAGGACAACAAGGTGAACTACCGCCAGATCAAACCCGGCCCATCGGCCGAGGGAATGCGCGTCGTCGAAAGCGGCCTTGAGGTCGGAGACAAGATCGTCGTCAGCGGCTTGCAGCGCATCCGCCCCGGTGCGGTCGTGGCTCCGCAGGCCGACGACAAGCTCGCCGCAGCCCAATAATTGATCCGACGGGCCTTCCTCGGCCCTTCCTATTCCCAATCGATGCAGAAAGATCCCTGCCGGTGGCGACACGCCACCGGGGTGGTCTCCCGCGTTCAGAATTCACCCGGAGAGGGCTAATCCATGAACATCTCCAGATTTTTCGTAGACCGGCCAGTTTTTGCTGGCGTCCTATCGGTTCTTATTGTCGTGGCAGGCCTGATTGGCATGCGCGCCTTGCCGATTTCCGAGTATCCGGAAGTCGTGCCACCTTCCATCGTCGTTCGTGCCACCTATCCCGGCGCGAACCCGAAGGTGATTGCCGAGACGGTGGCGACACCGCTCGAGGAACAGATCAACGGCGTCGAGAACATGCTCTACATGTCCAGCCAGGCGACCTCCGACGGTGTCATGACGCTGACTGTCACCTTCAAGCTGGGGACCGATCCGGACAAAGCGCAGCAGCTTGTGCAGAACCGCGTTTCGCAAGCCGAGCCGCGTCTTCCCGCTGAAGTCAGAAGCCTCGGCGTTTCCACCGTCAAGAGTTCTCCCGACCTGATGATGGTCGTGCATCTCGTCTCTCCCGGCAATCGGTACGACCTCACCTACCTGCGCAACTACGCCGTCCTCAACATCAAGGACCGGCTGGCGCGCATCGAGGGTGTGGGCCAGGTACAGATCTTCGGTGCCGGCGATTACTCCATGCGTATCTGGATCGACCCGCAGAAGGCCGCCGAGCACGACCTTGCCGCCAGCGATATCAGCAACGCCATTCGCGAACAGAACGTACAGGCGGCAGCCGGCACGATCGGCGCTTCGCCAAGCCCGAATGGCGTCGACTTGCAGCTCAACGTCAACGCACAAGGTCGGCTTTCCACTCCGGAAGAATTCGGCAACATCATCGTCAAAAGCGGCTCGAATGGCGAGATCACCCGCCTGCGTGACGTGGCGCGTGTCGAACTCGGCGCAGCCGATTACGCCTTGCGCTCGCTGCTTGACGGCGAATCCGCTGTGGCTATCCCGGTCTTCCAGGCTCCCGGTTCAAACGCCATCACCATTTCAGACCAGGTCGCTGCGACCATGCAGGACCTGCAGAAAGCGATGCCCGATGGCGTGAAATACGAAATCGTCTACGACACCACCGAGTTTGTCCGCGCCTCGATCGACAAGGTCATCGACACACTGCTGGAAGCCGTCGCTCTCGTCGTCATCGTCGTCATCCTGTTCCTCCAGACATGGCGCGCCTCGATCATCCCGCTGATTGCCGTTCCGGTGTCGATCATCGGCACATTCGCCGTCATGTATGTCTTCGGCTTTTCCATCAATGCGCTCAGCCTGTTCGGGCTTGTGCTGGCGATCGGCATCGTCGTGGATGACGCGATCGTCGTTGTCGAAAATGTCGAGCGCAACATCGAGAACGGTCTTTCTCCGCGCGAGGCGACCTATCGCGCCATGAAGGAAGTCTCGGGTCCGATCATCGCGATCGCCCTGGTACTCGTGGCCGTCTTTGTGCCGCTTGCTTTCATCTCCGGGCTCTCGGGACAGTTCTACCGTCAGTTTGCATTGACGATCGCGATTTCGACGGTCATCTCCGCCATTAACTCGCTGACATTGTCTCCTGCACTGGCAGCCCTGCTTCTCAAGGATCACCACGCGCCGAAGGATTGGCTGACCCGCGGCATGGACAAGGTGCTGGGTGGCTTCTTCAGGGGTTTCAACCGCGCCTTCGGAGCAGCCTCAAACGGGTATGGCAAGGGCGTCGGCGGATTGCTCAATCGTAAGAGCATCGTCATGGTCGTCTATATGCTGCTCGCAGGCGCAACCTATGCCATGTTTAATGCGGTGCCCGGCGGCTTCGTGCCTGCGCAGGACAAGCAGTATCTGATCGGCTTTGCGCAGTTGCCGGATGCTGCAAGTCTCGACCGGACGGAAGACGTCATCAAGCGCATGAGTGATATTGCCATGCAGCAGCCAGGCGTCGAACATGCAATCGCGTTTCCGGGTCTCTCCATCAACGGCTTCACCAACAGCTCGAACGCGGGCGTCGTTTTCGTCGCCTTGAGCCCATTTGAAGAGCGCACCACACCGGAGCTTTCTGGCGGCGCTATTGCCATGGCGCTCAACCAGAAATTCGGCGCGGTTCAGGATGCCTTCATCGCCATGTTCCCGCCGCCGCCCGTCAACGGACTTGGCACCACAGGCGGCTTCAAAATGCAGATCGAAGACCGCGCAGGCTTCGGTTACCAGACGCTCGACGAGGTCACCAAGGCCTTCCTCGGCAAAGCCTATCAGACGCCCGAACTGGCTGGCCTGTTCTCAAGCTTCCAGATCAATGTGCCGCAGCTCTACGCCGATCTCGATCGTGCCAAGGCAGAGCAACTGGGTGTCTCGGTAACGGACGTGTTCGAGACGCTGCAAATCTATCTTGGCTCTCTTTACGTGAACGACTTCAACGCCTTCGGTCGCACCTACAGCGTGCGTGTGCAGGCCGATGCCAAGTTCCGCTCCCAGGCGGAAGATATCGGTCAGTTGAAAGTTCGCTCATCGAATGGACAGATGATACCCCTGTCCGCATTGTTGAAGGTGAATGCCACGACCGGCCCGGAGCGCACAACGCGGTACAATGGCTTCCTGTCGGCTGATATCAATGGCGGCCCAGCGCCCGGCTTCTCTTCCGGCGAAGCCCAGGCAGCCATCGAACGCATTGCCAGTGAGACCTTGCCATCGGGCATCTCTTTTGAGTGGACGGATTTGACCTATCAGCAGATCCTTGCCGGAAGCTCAGGTTTGCTGGTGTTCCCGTTGGCGCTGCTGCTGGTCTATCTGGTTTTGGCCGCACAGTATGAGAGCCTCACTCTGCCGCTCGCGATCATCATGATCGTGCCGATGGGCGTGCTCGCCGCCATGACCGGCGTCTGGCTGACGGGCGGAGACAACAACATCTTCACCCAGATCGGCCTCATCGTCCTTGTCGGGCTATCGGCGAAGAATGCCATCCTGATCGTGGAGTTTGCTCGGGAACTGGAGTTTGAAGGCCGCTCACCGGTTGCCGCGGCCATCGAAGCCAGCCGCCTTCGCCTGCGTCCGATCCTGATGACATCGCTTGCCTTCATCATGGGCGTGGTGCCGCTGGTCATCTCTACGGGCGCCGGAGCCGAGATGCGTGCAGCCATGGGCGTCGCGGTCTTCTCAGGCATGATCGGGGTCACGATCTTCGGCATCTTCATGACGCCGGTTTTCTATGTGCTCGTTCGCAAACTCTCCGGCAACCGCCCGCTGATCCAGCACAAGCAAGAGCCTGCAAACACCGACTACAAAATGAGCGAAGCGGTGTGACGGCGATCACAATATCGTCAAACCACAAGCCCCGAGGACGATTGTCTTCGGGGCTTCTCTACATTGTCTGGAGTGTTCCAGGCCTCAGCCAGCGGCCCATCGATGTTCTCAGCCTTTGGTTTTGCACAACCCGCGAAAACCAACTGTCATAATTTCGTTGCACGTTCACTTGTTTTCGTTTTCTATATGACACGCTTCGAATGAAGCGAGTTGCCGCTGGTTCTGGGAGGTTCCGGCGCAAAAAAAATCCTGGACAGCTTGTTGCTGGACCATGCGTAAAACTAGGGAGGCATCATGTCCACGAAACGTCTCGCTGCATCCGCGGCGGCATTTGCTATTTCGCTTTCTTTTGGCACCTCTGCCTTTGCCGCGACCGAGCTGCAATGGTGGCACGCCATGACCGGTGCGAACAACGAGGTGGTCGATCAGCTCGCCAAGGAGTTCAATGAGAGCCAGAGCGAGTACAAGATCACACCGGTGTTCAAGGGCACCTATCCAGAAACCCTGAATGCGGGGATCGCAGCCTTCCGGTCGAAGCAGCCTCCAGCCATCATTCAGGTTTTCGATGCTGGCTCTGGTGTCATGATGGGTGCAGAAGGCGCCATCATGCCGGTCGCCGATGTTCTCAAGAAGGGTGGATTCGATTTTAACAAGGCCGACTATCTGGCGGGAATCGTTGCCTATTATTCCAAGCCGGATGGCACGATGCTGTCCTTCCCCTACAACTCGTCTTCGCCGATCCTCTACTACAATAAGGATGCCTTCAAGAAAGCGGGCCTCGACACGGAGAACCCTCCAAAGACCTGGCCCGCAGTCTTCGAAGCGGCTCGCAAGATCAAGGAAAGCGGTGCGGCACCCTGTGGCTTCACCTCGACCTGGCTGACCTGGATCCAGACCGAGAACTTCGCCGCCTGGAACAACGTCTCCTACGGAACGAACGAGAACGGCCTCGGCGGCGGCAAAGTGGAGTTGAAGATCAACGCGCCTCTCTTTGTCGAGCATTTCCAGTCGATAGCCGATATGGCCAAGGACGGGACCTTCCGTTACGGCGGCCGCACGTCAGAAGCGAAACAGCTTTTCCTGTCGGGTGAATGCGCGATCCTGACCGAGTCTTCCGGCGGTCTTGGCGACATCGTAAAGTCGGGAATGAATTACGGCATCGGCCAGCTTCCCTATTACGAAGGTCACGGACCACAGAACACCATTCCAGGCGGCGCGAGCCTCTGGGTCTTTGGCGGAAAGTCTGATGAAGAATATAAGGGCATTGCCCAGTTCTTCCACTTCCTGTCGCAAACGCCGATCCAGGCACGCCTGCATCAGGTTTCCGGATATCTGCCTGTAACCAATGCCGCTTACGAAGCCACGAAGGCTTCCGGCTTCTACGAAAAGAATCCGGCGCGTGAAACGCCGATCCTTCAGATGATGGGCAAGGCACCGACGGAAAACTCCAAGGGTGTTCGCCTGCCGAACCTGCCACAGGTCCGCGACATCATGAACGAGCAGTTCGAAGCCATGCTGGCTGGTAAGCAGGATGCCAAGACGACGCTGAACCAGATCGTCGAGCGCGGCAATGCAGCCATCGCGGCTGCCTCCAAGTAATCACCATAAGCTGAAGCCGCTGCCCGCATCTTTGGATGCGGGCAATGCTTTTTCCCTGGCCGGCTGAGGAGCATCACCCTTGCACACGGTTCACTTCCCGAACAAAATCCTGCCCTACCTCCTGTTGGCACCCCAGATCATCCTGACGGCGATTTTCTTCTTCTGGCCCGCAAGCCAGGCGATCTATCAATCGGTGCTGCAGGAAGATGCATTCGGGCTTAAAACGACGTTCGTCGGTCTCGCCAATTTTTCCGATACACTTTCGGACCCGAATTATCTCCACGCGCTTCAGGTCACGATCGTCTTCAGTGCGTTGACGGCCCTGGTTTCCATGGCCGTAGCATTGCTGCTTGCAACGGCCGCCGACAAGGTCGTGCGCGGACAGACCTTTTATCGCACGCTGCTTATCTGGCCTTATGCCGTGGCACCAGCGGTTGCCGGCATGCTGTGGCTCTTCATGTTCAACCCTGCCATGGGAACTCTCGCCTATCTGCTACGCTCGACCGGCTTCCAGTGGGACCCGTTGCTTAAGGGAGACCAGGCAATGGCGCTGATTGTCGTCGCAGCCGCCTGGAAGCAGATCAGCTACAATTTCCTCTTCTTCGTGGCCGGTCTTCAGGCAATCCCTAAATCGCTCATTGAGGCCGCAGCCATCGACGGTGCTCGTGGGAGCCGGCGCTTCTGGACCATCATCTTCCCGCTTCTGGCCCCCACCACCTTCTTCCTCTTGGTGGTCAACACCGTCTACGCCTTTTTCGACACGTTTGGCATCATCCATGCCGTAACCGGAGGCGGTCCCGCCAAGGCGACCGAAACGCTGGTCTACAAGGTCTACAATGATGGCTTCGTCAATTTGAACCTTGGCTCATCCGCGGCCCAGTCCGTGATCCTGATGATCATCGTGATCGGCCTGACTGCCTTCCAGTTCCGCTTCGTCGAGAAGCGGGTCCATTACGGATGAGGACCGAACATGATTGAAAAACGCCCCATCGCAAATGGCATTGGCCATCTCATCCTCATCATCGGCATCATCATTGTCGCCTTCCCGATCTACTACACGTTCATTGCTTCCTCGATGACGTCGCAAGACATCATCCGCCCGCCCATGTCTCTGCTCCCGGGCGGACATCTGATAGAAAATTATCGGGAAGCCGTGGCGGGTGGTGTCGAACGTGTGGTCGGCGTCAGTCTTGAACGCCTGCTCTTCAACTCCTTCGTCGTGGCAATGGCGATTGCCGTCGGCAAGATCATCATCTCGTTCCTCTCCGCCTTCGCCATCGTCTTTTTCCGCTTCCGCTTCCGGATGTTCTTCTTCTGGATGATCTTCATCACGCTGATGCTTCCGGTCGAGGTGCGCATCCTGCCAACCTATAAGGTGATCGTTGATCTCGGTTTGATCGACACCTATGCGGGCCTGACCCTGCCTCTGATGGCATCAGCGACGGCAACCTTCCTGTTTCGGCAGTTCTTCTTGACCATCCCGGGAGAACTGGTCGAAGCAGCGCGCATCGATAATGCCGGACCCTTCCGCTTCATGAAGGACATCCTTCTTCCGCTCTCGACCACCAACATTGCGGCGCTCTTCGTGATCCTGTTCATTTATGGCTGGACCCAATATCTCTGGCCGCTTCTGGTCACGAACGATGCCAAGATGAACACGATCATCATCGGCCTGCGCCGCATGGTCGATTTCACTGACGCCTCCACCCCCTGGAACTACGTCATGGTAACCGCGATCCTCGCTATCATCCCACCTATCATCGTCGTTGTTTTGATGCAGCGATGGTTCGTTAAAGGTCTTGTGGAGACAGAAAAGTAATGGCCCAGATTGTTTTGAACGATGTCCGCAAGATGTATGGCAATATCGAAGCCATCAAAGGTGTATCCCTGCAGATCGCCGATGGGGAACTGGTTGTCCTCGTAGGCCCATCCGGCTGCGGCAAGTCCACCTTGCTTCGCATGATCGCGGGCCTTGAGAGCATCTCAGGCGGTGAAATCTCGATCGGCAATCGGGTGGTCAACGACTTGGAGCCGTCCGAGCGCGATATCGCCATGGTGTTCCAGAACTACGCGCTCTACCCGCATATGACGGTGCGGCAGAACCTTGCTTACGGGTTGAAGAACCGCAATACGCCGAAAGACGAGATCGATCGCCGTATCGAGCAGGCAGCCAAGGCGCTTGAGATCGAACAGTTTCTGGAGCGCAAGCCGAGGCAACTGTCCGGCGGCCAGCGCCAGCGTGTGGCGATGGGCCGCGCCATCGTGCGCGAACCCGCCGCATATCTCTTCGACGAGCCTCTATCGAACCTCGATGCCAAGCTTCGCGTCCAGATGCGCGTCGAGATCAAGCGGCTTCAGCGCTCGCTTGCGACGACAAGCGTCTATGTCACGCATGATCAGATGGAAGCGATGACGCTGGCCGACAGGCTGGTGGTTTTGAATGCAGGGCGCATCGAACAGGTCGGCACGCCGATCGAACTCTATGAGCGCCCGGCAACGACCTTTGTCGCGACCTTCATCGGCTCGCCATCAATGAACTTGCTTGCGATCCCGACATCTTCCGGCAATTGGTCGATGACGCAGACCGCGGCAATTCCGGCCACAGCAGCCACTCTCGGCATCCGTCCGGAAGACCTCCACCTGATCGCAGACGCTCACCAGGACGAGGCTTTTACCGCCTCCGTCAAGGTTGCTGCGGTGGAACTGGTCGGCGCGGAAAGCTACGTGCATGGCATATTGGCAGATGGCAGCGCCATCGTCTTTCGTGTGGCCGGACGCTCGCGCATCGAGATGGACGACGTCGTGCAGATCGGCGCAAAGGCGGCAGATTTGCACTTCTTCAACGCCAGCGGCGCTCGTATCGACTGACTGCAAGAATGAAGCGGGACCTCCGAAGGTCCCGCTTCAACCATTCGGTAGACCGAAACACCGCCTAAAGACCGAAGCGCTCGATGTCACGGCGTATGTCTTCCATCCCCAACCCGGATCCGAGAAGCAACGCCAGAAGAACGCGCGCCTTTTGCGAACTGAGATCCCCTGCAAAGATAACACCGCCTTCCGCAAGGGTCTTGCCGCCACCATTTCCGTAGATTGGCTTGACGCGACCGCGTTGGCACCGGCTCGTCATGATGACCGGAACACCGCTCTTGACGAGATCGATAGCGGCAGCCGTGACGGCAGGTGTGGCGTTGCCACGGCCAAAGCCCTCGATCACGATGCCACGCATTCCCTCCGAGGCGGCGAAGCGCAGGAACCTGTCGCTCGTGCCGATTCCGAGCTTGACGATCTCGATATCCGTCTCGACACGTGTCGCAGGAATTTTGCCCGGGGCCACCGGGCGCCGGTGCACGATGACCAAGTCACCATCGACTTCACCCAGCTTCCCATGTTCGGCAGAGATGAACGTGTCGGTGCGAGAGGTGTGGGACTTCGTCACGTCGCGGGCTGCATGAAACTCCTGCTCAAAACACAAGAGGACGCCCAGACCGCGGGCGGTCTCAGATGCAGCGATGCGAACCGCGTCGGCAATGTTGCGTGGACCATCGCCATCCGGTTCATCGGCTGCGCGCTGCGCACCGGTAAAGACGACCGGCTTCCCGCTATCGATGAGAAGATCGGCCATATAGGCGCTCTCCTCCATCGTGTCGGTTCCGTGCGTCACGACGACACCGTCGATCTTGGGGTCGGCGAGATGGTCTCTTATCCTGCAGGCGAGAGCAAAAGCGTCTTCGAGCGAGAGGGCAAAGCTCCCGACCGTCATGAATTCATCGACCACCAGCTCGACACCGGTGAGACGGCTTCCCAACGACGCCCGAAGCTCGCTTGCGCCAAGCTTCGCCGTCACATGGCCTGTGCTCGCATTTTTCTGCGACGCAATCGTACCGCCCGTGGTGATGAGGCAAACAGTTTTCGTCATGATCTTTCCCCTAAATCTTTACGTCAGCTAACTTGGTCTGACCAAGATTGTCAAATGGCGAAGAATTGGGCACCAAATGCCTATTCTTTGACGTTGACGGCCTGACCGAAATCCGATCTTCTGCATTGAATGGAACTCTTGGTCAGACCAAGATGGAGCGCACACTTGGTTGAAACAGCGATCGGGAAAAAAGCAGAAGCGGGAAGCGCAGGCGGAAGCGCTGTCGCGGCAACGGTGAGAGCACTCGCCTCGATGATCGCTGAAGGCCACTGGTCGCAGGGATCCGCGCTGCCACCGCAGCGGGAGCTCGCAAGGCTGCTCGACATCAGCAGAGCGACGCTTCGTGAGGCCATCTCCGTTTTGTTGACCACCGGCAAAATCAAAGCTCAAGACAATGGTCGCGGTTTCGTTATCGCCGATGGTAACGATGAGACGAACGGTGCCTGGCCGCAAGGCGCACCCTATTCTCTTCGCGAGGTTTACCAGTTGCGGCATGTCGTCGAAAGTTATGCTGCGCAACTTGCTGCGATGTCTCGCACGGAGCACGATCTTGCTGCGTTGCGAAGCGCGCTAGCCGCCTTTCGCTGCGCGGCACAGGACGCAGATCTGGGCGGTTACGTGGAGGCTGATACCGAGTTTCACCGCCAGATCCTGGCGATCTCCGGCAACCGCCTCCTCGTCGATATGCATCGAACATTCGCCGGCGTCATGCAGGAGAGCCAGCGCATGCCGGTCCTGCACCCTGGCGATCTTTGGCCTGCGGTCAAGGAGCATGAGTTGATCTTGGAGGCGATCGAACGCGGCGATCCGGACGGTGCGCTTTATTACATGCGCAAACATATCAGCATGGGGGGCAGCCGCTCGGGCCTCTCTCCAACCGAACTGCCCTGAATTCAATCAGGCCGACCCGGCCATTACAGAAGGAAGCGATCATGGCGAAGGAAATACTGGTGTCCTATGGTGTCGACGTCGATGCCGTCGCGGGCTGGCTTGGCTCTTACGGTGGCGAAGACAGCCCCTGCGATATTTCCCGCGGCGTCTTTGCAGGCAAGGTCGGCTCTGTGCGTTTGCTCCGTCTCTTCGAAAAGTGGGGCATCAAGACCACCTGGTTCATTCCCGGGCACTCGATCGAGACATTCTGGGATGAGATGAAGCAGGTTGCCGATGCCGGTCACGAAATCGGCATGCACGGCTATAGCCATGAAAACCCGATTGCCATGACGCCCGAACAGGAAGAAGCGATCTTCGACAAATGCGTCGATCTCATCACCAAGCTTTCCGGCAAGCCGCCGCGCGGTTATGTGGCCCCCTGGTGGGAGTTCGGCTCCAAGACCAACGAACTGCTGAAGCAAAAGGGTATTCTCTACGATCACTCCCTGATGCACAACGACCACCACCCCTATTATGTCACCGTCGGTGACGAATGGACGAAGATCGATTATTCCAAGCATCCGTCGCACTGGATGAAACCCTTTACCCAAGGTCCCGAAACCGACCTGATCGAAATCCCTGCGTCCTGGAACCTCGACGACCTCCCGCCGATGATGTTCATCAAGGCCGCGCCCAATAGCCACGGCTTCGTCAACCCGCGCGACCTCGAGCAAATGTGGATCGACCAGTTCGAGTGGGTCTATGAAAATTATGACTATGCCGTCTTCCCGCTCACCATCCACCCGGATGTTTCCGGCAAACCCCACGTCCTCAAGATGCACGAGCGCATCTTCGACCACATCCGTCAGTTTGAGGGCGTGAAGTTCGTCACCATGGAAGAAATCGCCGCTGACTTTGCCAAGCGTTACCCGCGCAGCGGCACGGCGCGTCCCCAATCATAAGTCTCAAGGCATAAGGGAGAAAGCGAATGTGCGGCCTGTGCGGTGCGCTTGGCGCGGCGGATCATTGGAGCAGCGGCGGCAAAGGCGTTGCGTCGATGACGCCCGCCGCCGAGCGTTACCGACAGGCCAGCGCCGTCAATGCAGTCCTTGGTCATTATGGGCTGCGGTTGAAGGTCTGGAATGATCGATATGTTCTCTCCGGCCGCACGGGAAAGAGTGCGGTCGTAGACCATCTGGGCCAATTGTGGCCATTGGCTGAGGCTTTTGCCGGCAAGGTGATCGACCCTCTCGATCCAACGCTTCTGTCGAAAATGCGGGAGGCGTGATGCCATCTGGCGCTCAACCACCCATCGTCGTCAACGTCCTCACAGGCTTTCTGGGCTCAGGCAAGACGACCCTGCTTAACGCGTTGCTGTCGGGTCCCGATCTTTCCAACACCGCCGTGATCATCAACGAATTCGGCAGCATCGGCCTCGATCACCTGCTGGTTGAGACAATCGAAGACGATACTGTCCTTCTGCAGAGTGGGTGCATCTGCTGTACAATCCGCGGCGATCTGAAGCAGGCGATCCTGTCGCTCTTCGAAAAGCGCAAGGCAGGTCGTATAGGGTCTTTCACCCGGCTCATCATCGAGACAACAGGACTTGCCGACCCAGCACCGATCGTCGCCACGCTGACGGCTGATCTGATGTTGAAATATCATTTTTCGATGGGCAACATCGTCACCGTCGTCGAGGTTCCGAATGGCCAACACAACATTGAGACCTATACCGAAAGCGCGCGGCAGGTCGCCGTCGCCGATCGACTTGTCATCACCAAGACGGACATTGCCGAGCCCGATGCGGTAGCTGCGCTCATCGCCAAGCTGTCGACCATGAATCCGACGGCCAGCATTGAAATCAGTGATCCTGCCAATCCTGCTGCGAGCCTGATCCTGACGGAGGACATCCACGACCTTTCAGCCCGGCCAGCCGAAGCACGGCGTTGGGTCGCAGCGGAGCGCTACCATGACCATGCGCATGCACCGTCGCAGGACGTCAACGCGCATGGGGCGATCCGCGCCATATCCCTAACCACGCCCAACGCGGTGTCATGGCCTCGGTTTTCGACATGGCTCTCGTTGCTGGTCAACAGGCATGGCGAGAAGCTCCTGCGCGTCAAGGGTATCATCGGCGTCGACGGACACGAGACACCGGTGGTGATCCACGGCGTTCAACATCTCATCCACCAGCCCGTCCACATGGCCGCCTGGCCCGCAGAGGATCGCACAAGCGTTCTCGTGTTTATTGTCGATGGCGACATCGGGAATATCGCCCAATCCTTTGCCGCCTTCGTCGAGGCCGATCCGCTTGCAATAACAGACTCTCCGAAGCAGGCGGAGCAATAGTCGCGCCTCGCTCATAGAACGCCAAGCGCGCGGCTTCGCTGCGGATCAGCTTCGCAAAACCACCGATCAAACAGCCAGGAAACCACCGTCGATCGGCAGTATGGCACCGGTAATCATCTTGCTGTCGTCGGACAGCAGAAGTGCGATGCTCTCCGCCACTTCCTCCGCTTCTGCGAAGCGATTAAGCGGATGGCGAACCATCATCGGCTGGCTCTTCACCGGATCGTTCCATGCTTCCGCAGCAAGTTCGGTCAGCGTGATGGTGGGGGCGACCGCGTTGACGCGGATGCCATGTGGACCAAGCTCCTTGGCGAGCACGCGTGTCGCGCCCTCAAGCCCCGCCTTGGACGCGGCATAGCAAAGATGATCCTGAAACCCGCGGTGACCGGCAATCGACGTGATGTTGACGATCGCACCACCACCGCCTTTTGCGACGCGTGCCCGGGCAAACTCCTGGCAGGTGATGATAGCGGCGCGCAGATTGATGCCGAGCACAGCTTCATAGCCTGCATCGGTCATATTCAATACGCTTTCCAACACATTGATCCCGGCGCTGTTGATCAGAAAATCGCAGGTGCCTGCCTCTGCCATCGCAGCACGAGTGGCGACGGCATCGGCGAGATCGGCACGGATCGAACGTCCACCAATTTCGGCTTTCAGGCTGTCGAGATCGGACTGCGTCCGGCTGATAGCCACAACCTCTGCACCGCGTGCCGCCATGAGGCGGGCGCAGGCGCGTCCAATCCCTTTGCCGGCTCCGGTGATGATGACGGACTTTCCAGAAAACTGCATGATATCCTCGCGTAATGCGGCCGCGTTGGCCTGCTGATCTTTGACTTCGACGGTATTCAGGAATGGGTATTGGAGCGAATGGCGCGGGCTGCATTCTGCAGCGCCAGGAACGCTTCGTAGCGCACGTCATGCACCTCGCGAAACGCGGCCTCTGGCGAGGCAAGGTTTTTAACCCGAGACATCTTCGTCATGGCCGACGAAAGATCCGGGAAAGTTCCCGCCGCAACTGCGCCAAGCATAGCCGAACCAAGAAGAACCGGCTCTTCGCATTCCGTCAACTCGACGGGCATGCCGGTTGCGTCAGCCAGCAATTGCTGGGCAAGCGGATGGGCACCGGCGCCGCCGCTGACGCTGATGGTTTCCACCGGCGCACCGTGTCGGGCCTGCGTCTCGATGATCTGGCGGAGCCCGTAGCCGAGGCCAAGAAGTCCAGCAACATAAAGCGCGACGAGCGAATCCACCCCTGTCTCCATACCGTAACCAGCGATGACCGCGCGCGCGTGAGGATCGGCGAACGGTGCGCGGTTACCGAGAAATTCCGGCACCAAATGAAAATCCCTGGCGATATCCACTGCGCTAGAAGCCGACGTAACTAAGCTCAACGCGCGATCGGCGAGCCAGACCGGCAAGGCCTTACCCTCATTGTTTGCGCGATCTTTCGCCTCCGTAAACGCCGGGTGCAGTTGCACCAGATAATCAATGGCAGCACCTGCGGCGGACTGCCCGCCCTCATTTAACCAGGCGCCTGGAACCATGGCAGAATAATACGGACCCCAGACACCTGGTACAAAAGCTGGTTCGGCGGTGGTCGTCATGGTGCAGGATGAGGTGCCAAACACATAACCGAGGCATCGCGAGGCGTCTCCGCCTGCCGCGACCGTCCCCACCCCGCCGGCATGCGCGTCGATCAGACCGGCGGCGACAGCGGTGCCGGGGCGTAACCCCATTGCCTTCGCGGACTCATCCGTCAGCCCGGCGCCGAGCGCAGTGCCTGGATGGACGACGTTTTGACCAATGCGACGGAAGCCCTGCTCCGCCAAGTCCCCGAGACCGATGGCATTGAAATAATCAGCGTCCCACCGATCCTCATGGGCAAGATAGGTCCATTTGCAGGTCACGGTGCAGGCAGAACGGTCGAGCGATCCGGTGGCCTTCCATGTCAGGAAATCCGTCAGATCGAAAAAGTGCGCAGCGCGGACGTAAACACGGGGGCTGTTTTCCTTGAGCCATAACAGCTTGGGCGTCTGCATCTCTGGCGAAATGCGCCCGCCGACATATTGCAAGACGGCATGGTCGCCGGCATTGATCCGCTCAGCCTGCCCAACCGCGCGGTGGTCCATCCAAACGATGATGTCCCGCTCAGGATGGTCGGGGTCGCCAACCGGAAGCGTCTCACCGTCCGGACCGCAGACCACAAGCGAACACGTTGCGTCAAAACCGAGACCCGTCACGTCTACCGGATCGATACTGGCTCGCGAAACGCTTTCCCGGACGCTCTCGCAAACCGCTTGCCACACCTCACCGCTTGTTTGCTCGGCAATACCGACATCTTGCCGGTGCATTGAGATCGGCCGTTTGGCCGTTGCGAGAAGCTTACCTTCCACATCGAAGACACCTGCCCGAGCAGATCCGGTGCCGACATCGACGCCAATCAGGTAGGAAGCCATTTGCAGTACTCCTCGAGCGGATCACACAACACATGAGAGAAGCGGCTGAACCCATTGATGTGATAGCCGCCACTCGATTATCAGACGCGATCGAAGTTGGTCGGCAGAACCAGCATGTCGCGGATGGTGACGGTGCGCTTGCGCGTCAGCATGTAGACAATAGCATCGGCCACTTCGCTCGCGTCGATGAGGCTACCCGATTCCTTGGCCTTGCGAAGGTTTTCCTCCGGCCAGTCTGCCAACAGCGCGGAGACAACCGGACCGGGCGAGACCTGGGCGACACGTACGCCGTGCGGGATCATCTGGCGGCGCATGCCCTGGACGAAGCTGGTAATCGCCCACTTGGAACCGGAATAGACAGGCTCCCAATAGGTGGGGAAGTGTCCGGCAATCGAGCAGGTAACGATGATATCGCCAGTCTTGCGCTCCGACATGTGCGGCACGACGGCGTGGACATTCTTCATGACGGCGTTGACGTTGAGGTTCAGCATCTTGTCGATGGCTTCCGGTGTGGTCTCCGTCAGGTCACCGCCGATGTAAGTCCCGGCGTTACAATAGAGAATGTCGATGTGGTCGACCTTTGCCAGGATTTCGGGGATCATGGCATTGCAGCTGTCGGTATCCAGAAGATTGGTGACCTGCGCAATGGCACGCTCGCCAAGCTTTGCGACAAGCTCATTCAAGGCCTTCTCGTTCCAGTCGACCATGACCACGGTGGCGCCCTGCTCCAAGAGCGCTTCGGTGGTGGCAAGCCCGATACCGGAGGCGGCACCGGTGATGACCGCGATCTTGCCTTGCAGCGATTCAGACATTTAGTTCTCCTGCGTTTATGAAGATGTTCCGGATGACCTAGCGCCACTCGCGCCCGATATAGATGGCCAGCAGAATGATGAAGCCCTTGATGACGTCCTGCAGATAGGGGTTGATGCCCATCAGGTTGAGGCCGTTATTAAGAATGCCAAGCAGCACGGCGCCGATCAAAGTGCCGAGGATAAGTCCCCGGCCGCCGGCAATCGCCGTCCCCCCAAGCACCACCGCAGCGATCGCATCCAGCTCGAAGCCAACGCCGGCATTGGGCTGACCGCTCATCAGGCGACCGGTCAGAATGAGTGCGGCAAGTGCGGCGGTGACACCTGAAATGCCATAGACGGCGAGCTTGACGCGCTGCGTCTTCACCCCCGAAAGCCGGGCTGCGAGTTCGTTGCCACCAAGGGCGTAGACGTGACGACCAAAGGCTGTTCGCTGGAGAAGGACCCAAGCGATGGCGTAGATGACGACCATGATGACAACGGGGACTGGAACGGCACCGATGCGGCCGACACCGAACCACGAAATCCAGCTCGGAATGCCGCTGACCGGATAGCCACCTGAATAGATGAGGCCAAGACCACGCGCCATTCCCATTGTCGCCAGCGTGACGATGATGGCTGGCATTTTTCCCCAGGCGACGAGTGCGCCATTGAATATGCCGATACCGAGCCCGATGAACAGCCCGGCAGGCAGCGCGATCGAAGCCGGCAATCCGGTATTGACCATCAATCCCGCCGAGAGCGTTCCCACAAGCGCCATGACCGCACCGACGGACAAGTCGATGCCGCCGGTCAGGATGACGAAAGTCATGCCGACGGCAAGGATGCCAACGACGGACACCTGCCGAAGCACGTTCATGATGTTGTTAACGCTGAAGAAATTGTCGCTTGCAAGACCCATCAGGATCGAGACGACGATCAGACCTGCGAGCGGCAATGCCAGCGGCGAATGCAGCAGGCCGCTCAGTTTGAAGCCGCCCGTCTTCGCGGCAACGCCGGTGTTAGCATCAAGCGACATGTTCAACTCTCCCGGTGGTAGCGTTTGTCATTATTGTTTCGGAATTGATATCTTCGCCCTGAAGCGTGGCGACGATGCCGCCGGAGCGGAAGACGCAGACCCTGTCGGACATGCCGATCACCTCGGGCAGTTCCGACGAGATCATGATGATGGAGTGGCCGCTCGCGGCGAATGCCCGCATCAGCGCGTAAATCTCGGCCTTCGCGCCAACGTCGATGCCGCGCGTAGGCTCGTCGAAGATCAGCACCCGCATGTCATGGTTCAACCAGCGGGCAATCACGATCTTCTGCTGATTGCCACCGGATAGGGTGTCAACGCGGGCATAGGGTCCCTGCGCCTTGACCTGAACCTGCGCCATTGCTTTCTTCGTGTGCTCCAGCTCCTTCTTCAGGTCGAGGAACCAGTGGGCTTTCCGATATTTGCGGTAGTTGTTCAGCGAAATGTTCTGCAGGATGGAGAAGCTGGTAATCAGCCCCTCTTCCTTTCGGCTTTCCGGCAGCAGACCGATGCCGCGGATCAGCGCGTCATCAGGACCGGAAAACCGTGTTTCGGAGCCATCCAGCTTTATTCTGCGCCGTGAAGCCGAATGTGCGCCAAGCATAGCGAGCACCGTTTCCGAGCGACCCGAGCCAACCAGCCCCGCAAAGCCGAGGATCTCTCCTTTGCGCAGTGAAAACCGCGAGATGGGCCCGCCCTTCTTCAGCTGGAGTTCTTCGACATCGATCACCACCTCGGCCGACGGATCAAGCTTCGGCTTCGGCGGGAAACTCGCCTCGATGCGCCGGCCCACCATCATTTCAACCAGGCGGTCGTTGTCCACTTCGGATGTCATGCAAGACCCGATGAGCTCGCCGTCACGCAGAACGGTGATGCGGTCACAGATTTCGAAAATTTCCTCGAGATGGTGCGAAATGAAGATGATCGCCACACCCTGACGACGCAGCTCACGCATCACATTGAAGAGGTGCTCAGTCTCGGACGGAGTGAGCGTTGCCGTTGGCTCGTCGAGCACGAGAATGCGCGCGTCCAGTGAAAGCGCTTTCGCAATTTCGACGAATTGCTGCTGGGCGACCGAGAGCCGATTGACCGGCACGTCGAGAGGAACATCCACCACCAAGCGGCTCATGATCTCGGCGGCCCTCTTGCGCATGGCGCCTTTGTTCAACAGGCGAAGCGGCCCGCGGATCTCACGGGCAAGGAACATGTTCTCCACGGCGTTGAGATAGGGGATCAGGCTGAATTCCTGAAAGACGATGCCAATCCCGGAAGCAATCGCCTCGTCATAATTGGCGAATTGCCGCTCTCGTCCGTCAATGCGGATCGTCCCGCCGGAGGGCTGCAAAATGCCGCAGAGAATTTTCATCAAGGTCGACTTGCCGGCACCGTTTTCGCCGAGAAGCGCGTGCACCTCACCGGGGCGTGCCTGGAGGTCGACGCCGCGCAGGACCTCGATCTTGCCGAAGCTTTTTCTTATTCCGTTCAGTTCGAGCACTCTACCCTCCTCAATAGTCGGGATTTAGAGCGCCGCGCGTCTTTCAGGACGCACAAAGGACGCTCTAATGTCTTTAGATCCAAGCATCCCGCCCCCGCCTAAGCGGGAACGGAGCCTGGGAGGAGTTATTACCAGCTGAATTCGCCGGCGTTCTTGCTGTCCACGACCATGACGTCGATCGGCACTTCCTTCGGCACAACGCGTGCACCCCATTTCTGAGCAAGTGCCATGGCAAGTCCAACGCGGACCTGATCACGTGGGAACTGCGCCGTGGTTTCGATGAAAGGCGTACCATCGGCGATGGCCTTCACCGCTTCGGGAGCGCCGTCCACAGAGGTCAGCTTGATGTCCTTGCCGGAACCCTGGATCGCCGAAAGCGCACCCATGGCACCGCCGTCATTCACGGAGAAGATACCCACGAGGTTCGGGTGCGACTGGATCATGTTCTCGACCACGCCAAGAGCAACGGAGCGATCCTGACGACCGTTCTGCGTGTCGACGAGCTTGATGTCCTTGAATTCCGCCAGTGCGGCCTTGCAGCCTTCGACGCGTTGGAGGATCGGCACAACCGGAATACCGTCGAGGATCGCGACCTCGCCCTTGCCACCAACGGCTTCACCGAGATGTTTGCAGGACATGTAGCCCGCATCGCGGTTCTTCGAACCCACGAAGGTGTCGACCGGACCGTTTGCATTGGCATCCACGGCGACGACGATGACACCTGCGGCTTTGGCTGCATGAACGGCGGCTTCTATGCCCGCGCTGTCGGTTGGGTTCAGAAGAAGGATGTCGATCTTCTGCTGAAGCATATCTTCAACGTCGGAAATCTGCTTTGCAACATCATGGCCAGCGTCGGTTACGACGACATCGGCTCCGATGCTCGCTGCGGCTTCCTTCAGCGCTTCCTGCATGGACACGAAGTAAGGGTTGTTCAACTCCTGAAACGTCATGCCGATCTTCAGCTTTTCCTGTGCCAGAGCCGGCGCGGCCATCAGTGCGAGGGCGGCTGTCGCCATCAGAAACTTCGACTTCATTTTCATATTACTCTTCCTCCCGTTGGAATTTGGGCAGCAACTACCCGTTTCCGGACAGTCGTCTGTCCGAATTGATGAAATCTGCGATGTGCCGGTGGGTTATTCCGCCATGACTGCCGCCTTTTGGGCCGCGAATATGGTTCGGAACCTCGACGGCGACATTCCCTTCAGTTTCAAGAAATGCCGGTTGAAATTCGAAAGGTTGGAGAAGCCCACGTCGTAGCAGACTTCGGCAACCTTGACGTCCTGATCCGCCAGCAGCATCTGACAGGCGAGATCGATCCTGAGTTGATTGCGGTAACGCACGAGCGTCGTGCCTGTGTGGCGCTTGAAGGCGCGTGAAAACGTGCTGGGGCTCTGGCCGACGATCTCAGCCAGATCAATTTCATCCACCTGCGCGGTCAGATGCTGGCGCAGATGCGACAAGGCGCGATTGATGCCGCTATCGCCAGTGCCTGCCAAATCCAGCTCATAGCTGAGACTGGCCAGAACCTCGGGAGATGGCGCTTTGACCAGAAGGTCAAGAATTTCCCAGAAGACCGCGAGGCGCGTAAGCCCCTGCGCTTCGATCAACCTTTCGACCAAAGGCCGGACGCGATTGCTCGTCTCATCGTCAAACAGAATGCCACGGCGACTGCGTTCCAGCAGACTGCGAACCGGCTCCATCTCTGACATGCATGCACTGGCTTCTTCTATGAACGCTTCCGGAAACTGGATCACGAGAGAGCGCGTCGGAACGATTTCCTCGGGCTCTATCTCGCTGATCCAGTTCTGGGGGAGATTGGGGCCGGTCATGATCAGCTGGCCGGGGTCGAAGCGTCCGACAAAGTCGCCAATATAGAAGGTGCCGGACGTGGCCACGACGAGGTGGATTTCGTATTCGGGGTGGTAATGCCAGCGAACCGTACGGAACGGGTAGCCATGCCGCCAAGCAGCGAAAGACTCGCCCTTGCGAATGTGGACCAGTTCCAGATCGGGCTGCATCATGGTTCCTCCCTCACACACGTCCGCCTCAAGTCGAAACGAGACCATTCCTCTTATGGCTCGCCCCAGGCGTTGAGGTGGAGCATAGGCGCGACCGGAGCTATTACTCCACCTCACGCCGCAGAAATTGCTGATACTTTTTTGACTGCTCTATGCTGAAAAAGGAATAGCAGTGCATTGGGCCTAACAATGAACACCAATCCTGCATCGATTTTAGCCAACAACTTCGCGTGATGTGTTCACAACCCGTGCAACGGCACGCTGAAAGGCTAAAATTTTCGCGCTTCGAGAGGCTGCTACACAGGCGCCTGGCTTATACTTTTTCGCGCATCCGGTGATGGATAATCATCAGAAAAGCATCGGCGGTAAAATGGCGGACTATCATCGGAGGGCCCCATCCGCGCGTCGTGCACCTGTCATCAGTCAGAGTGGACAGGCTGTGACACAGTCCTCATAGTGTGACCAAATCGTTTTGCGGTGGACCCACATGGGCTCGCGGGGTGTCGCGTCTCACTGCCATTGGCCGTGGTGCCAATTAGAAGGATAGGACAAATGCAACCGAGACTTCTCAGCCGAACTTTTCTTGCCCTGGCCCTTTGCTCTTCCGTGGCCTCAGCTCAGCAGGCGTCCGACACCGTTGCCCCGGAAAAAGCAACGGCGGTTGCAACGGCTCAACGCGTGGAAGCCAAAAGCTTTATGGTCGCGGCTGCCAATCCGCTCGCGGCTGAGGCGGGGCGTGATGTGATTGCCAATGGCGGGAACGCAATTGATGCGATGGTTGCGGTGCAGACCCTGCTCGGTCTCGTCGAACCGCAGAGTTCCGGTCTCGGCGGCGGTGCGTTTCTCGTTTATTACGATGCGACAAGCGGGAAGCTGACCACCTTCGATGGCCGGGAGACGGCACCCATGGAGGCCACCCCGACACTCTTTCTCGACGCGAAAGGCCAGCCCCTGAAGTTCATGAACGCCGTGGTGGGGGGCCGCTCGGTTGGTACGCCTGGAACCGTCCGCCTTCTCGAGGACGTCCACAAACGCTTCGGCAAAGCGGAATGGGCAAGCCTCCTGAAGCCCGCCCAGACCTTGGCAACACAAGGCTTCAGGGTATCGCCACGCCTCGCCTCCCTGGTCGCCTCCGAGGGTGACCGGTTGAAGACCTACAAGGAGACCACGTCCTATTTCTTCGATAGCTCAGGGGCGGCTTTGAAGGCAGGCACCGTGTTAAAAAATCCATCATACGCAGACACGCTTGCGCTTCTCGCGAAAGATGGTGCTGACGCATTCTACAAGGGGAAAATTGCGGAGGACATCGTCAAGACCGTGCGGGAAGCCGCCGGCAATCCCGGCGTACTTTCGCTCGCCGATCTTTCCAATTATCGTATCATCGAGCGAGAGCCGGTCTGCTTCACCTATCGCGCACTCGATGTCTGCGGCATGGGTCCGCCGTCGTCAGGAGCAGTCGCCGTCAGCCAAATCCTCGGCCTTTCGGAAAATTTCGATCTCAAGGCTTTGGGGCCACAGAATGTGGAAAGCTGGCGCATCATCGGCGATGCCCAACGTCTTGCCTTTGCCGACCGTGAACGTTACGTGGCCGATCCAAACTTCGTGCCGTTGCCGATCAAGGGCTTGCTCGACAAATCCTATCTGGGTGAGCGCGCAAGGCTGCTGGATGGCGACAAGGCCTTGAGCAAGGAAGCAGTCAAAGCCGGCGAACCCGGCTGGGATCACGCGCTCCTCTTCGGCCGGGATGCGGCACTGGAATTGCCATCCACAAGTCACTTCGTCATCGTCGACAAGGAGGGCAACGTCGTTTCCATGACGACAACGATCGAAAACGGCTTTGGCTCACGTCTGATGACCAACGGCTTTCTCCTCAACAATGAGTTGACGGACTTTTCCTTCAAGACTCATGACGGCGGCCTGCCGATTGCCAATCGGGTCGAGCCTGGAAAGCGGCCGCGCTCCTCGATGGCACCAACCATCGTGATGAAGGACGGAAAACCACTGCTCGCCATCGGCTCGCCAGGTGGCAGCCAGATCATCGGATATGTGGCGCAGGCGCTCATTGCCTATATCGACTGGGGTATGCCCGTGGAGGAGATCGTGGCCCAGCCGCATCTCATCAATCGCTTCGGGACCTACGATATCGAGGCCGGCACCAAGGCGGAAGACATGGCCGAACCTCTCAAATCACTCGGGTACGACGTGAAGCCGGGCGAAATGAATTCCGGCTTGCACGCCATTGAGATCACCGGCAAAGGCTTGGTTGGCAGCGCCGATCCACGCAGAGAAGGCGTTGCCGCAGGGGAATAAGAGCGACCTCGAAGGCTCATTTCGCTTGGCCAAAAGCACCAATGGGAAACTGAGACGCACTCTTTCTGCCATGCCTCAGGCAATTGAGCGAAGGGTGCGCTCAGCACCGTTCGCTCTTGCTGGTCATCCGATATGGGGCTCAGATCATATCCCGGTCAAAGCGCTCGTCCCATTGGCGCGTCTTGACCAGCGTTCCATTCTCGAATGCTGACAACTCTCCGGCCAGGTAGAATTTGTTCTCGTCCGAGCGCATTTCTGTTCGGCTTTCGATTTTTATCCGCCAGCCGTCACGCCCCATTTCATAGCTCTGCGTCAGCACGTATTTCGCCGAGAGCGGATCGTCGTCCTTGATGGTCAACTCACGGCGAAGACTGTGACTAAGTTGAGTATCGATCTCGTCGAAGCAGATGACGCCCTCTCCGAACAAGCCGCCCACGCCTTCCGTGATGTAGGTATTGATTCCGGTTTCATGGTCCTGTTCGGTCCAGCGCCTGACCGTGCCGGCATCGACCTGCGACATCGGAGTCGACGGCCCGTGAGCGGGTGCATCGAAACACACTTTCGTCTCATGCGAGGGCGCACGAACAGGGAGCTCAAGTCTGCTCTCCGCCACGGAGATGCTGAGCGTCGCATTGTATGGAGACGTCCAGACCATTGGCCAATAGGCAGTGGCGATGGCCAGTTGAACGCGATGACCTTTGGCAAAGCGATAGCCGCAATCGTTGAGCTTGATCGCTACATCGTAGAATTTGCCCGCCTCCAATGCTTCCGGCTCTTCATGGCTATCACGATGGGTCAGGTTGAAGACCTGATAGCTTACCCGCGTCACGCGGCCATCCGGCAGAACATCGTTCAACCGCAGCGAAATTTGCGCTACCGGGCAATCTGCAGCAACGCGAAGGCGGACCGAAGGTGCACCCAACACATCGAGATCCTGTTCCAGTATCTCGGTTTCGAAGACGAGCGCGCCCCCATTATCAAGCCGCTGGTCTGTCGGGTGTTCGCCTGGGCAACCCGTTGCCATCCATTCGCCACCTGCTTTTCCGTGGCTTTGCGGAGAACGGATTTGCAGGATCGCTGCCTGCGATGCGTTTCCGCCAAGGCGACGATCAGCGCCAAGATCGAACTGCTTTGCAGTTATCTCAGGCGATGGCCATTCTGCTTCACCAACCCACCGACCCTCCGTCGTGGTGCGCGTGCCCGTGGGTTCGATCGTGTCACAAACAAAGGCACGCAACATGGGCTCGTCCATGACGCCTGTCTCTTCACCCTTGAGCCATTGATCCCACCAGCGGGTTGCCTCCTGAAGGAAGCCGATGGCAGGACCTGGAACACCATCCTGAGGGTAAATGTGCCCCCAGGGGCCGATGATCCCGCGACGTGGGACTTGAAGGTTTTCCAAGAGTCGGGACACAGGATTGGTATAGCTGTCGGCCCATGCCCCAATTGCCAGCACCGGGCACTCAATGGCGCTCCAGTCTTCACAAACGGATCCGTGTTTCCAGTAGTCGTCATAACGCTGATGTTCGAGCCAGAGGGCGGGGAAGAAAGGGAGTTTGTCGAGCCGCTCCAGCCACCGCTCTCTCCACACGTCGCCGACGATCTTTGGATCCAGAGGCCGGCTCTGGTAGGCCAGCATGATTGTGCCCCACCACAAATTATCATTGAGCAGCAAACCGCCCATGTAATGGATGTCGTCCGTATAACGATTATCTGTCGAGTAGGCGGTGATGATCGCTTTCAGCGCGGGAGGTCTGCGCGCCGCCACCTGCAAACTGTTGAAGCCGCCCCAGCTTTTTCCCATCATCCCAACATTGCCGCTGCACCAGGCTTGGCGGGAAATCCAGTCAATCACTTCAAGCGCGTCATCCTGCTCCTGCTTCAGATATTCATCCGCCATATGTCCATCGGACTCGCCCGTCCCACGCATATCGACGCGAATGGCCGCGTAGCCCTGGCTTGCGAAATAGCCATGCATCGGCTCGTCGCGCCCACGAGTACCGTCGCGCTTGCGGTAGGGAATATATTCAAGGATTGCCGGGACCGGCGATTGTTCTGCGTCTTCCGGCAACCAGAGCCGCGCCCCAAGGCGCGTACCATCGCTCAACGGAATCCAGATGTGTTCTTGGACATGCACTGTCATTTCAAATATTCCAGTCAGATTATGCGCCTTACTGGCGCTCCAGTAGCGACGACAGGATTTTGAACGGCGATCCGAGATCGCCATCGTCCTCAAGCGGCGGGGATTGCGCGTTTTGCCAGCACCCCATCAAGCCAGTCTCGTCGCAGTTCCGGCACTGAGGTGATGAGCTGCTCGGTATAGGGCTTGTAAGGCGGGGCAAAAACATCTGCGGTTATGCCCGTTTCAACGATCACGCCATGCTGCATCACCATCGTCCGGTCCGCCAGTCTGCGAACGACACCCAGATCATGGGTTATGAACAGATAGGAGACAGACAATTCATCCTGCAACGAGCGCACCAATCGCAAGATCTCTTCTGCCACGAGGGGGTCGAGCGCAGACGTGACCTCATCGCAGATGATGAGATCGGGACGCGCTGCAAGAGCGCGGGCGATACAGACGCGCTGCTTCTGACCGCCCGAAAGCGCCTTTGGAAGTCGCTCGGCAAAGTCTCGCGGTAGTCCGACAAGATCGAGCAACCGTCCGACCTCGGAGGAGCGCTGATCGTCTTTCATGTTGAAATAAAATGACATGGGACGACCGATGATGTCGCCAACCGTCTGTCGCGGATTGAGGGCCACATCCGGTAGCTGATAGACGAGTTGTATACGGCGCAGCTCTTCCCGGCTGCGCTTCTTGTAGCTATCGGCCAGCCTGTGTCCGGCGAGTGAGATCACTCCCGACGAATGAGGCGGTAGACCCGCGATGACGCGTGCGAGCGTGGACTTGCCCGATCCGGATTCGCCGACAATGGCCAGCGTTTCACCGCGGCGTAGCATCAGATGGACATTGTCCAATACCTTTTTGCGCCCGTAATGAGCGGTCACGTCACGCACATCGAGCAAGACCTCGCCACTTTCGTGGTGAACGCCTTGCCCCGCCATGCTCGTTTCGCGTTCCGAGACAAGACGCTTGGTGTACTCTTCCTGAGGATGCTCGAGGATCTGCTCGGCGCTCCCCTCCTCCACCCGCTTTCCATGGCGCAAGACCGTGATGCTATCGGCCACCTGCGCCACCACCGCCAGGTCGTGCGTGATATAAAGGGCTGCAGTCTTGTACCGCTGGATGAGATCGCGCAGCAGCGCGAGAACTTCGATCTGTGTCGTGACGTCCAGAGCCGTGGTCGGCTCATCCAGCACGAGGATGTCTGGGCGGCATGACATCGCCATGGCAACCATGGCGCGCTGCAACTGACCACCGGAAACCTGATGCGGGTAGCGATTGCCGAAATTGCGAAAATCCGGCAGTTGCAGCGCCTCAAGCAGCTCCAGCATCCAGGCTTGTGCCTCCTGCCGGTTCATGATGCCGTGATAGAGAGGCCCCTCGACGATCTGATCGCCGATTTTCATCGCGGGATTGAAAGCCGCAGCAGCGCTCTGGGCGACATAGGCGATACGCGCGCCACGCACCGCCTCACGTCCAGCGCGACCGATCTTCATCAAAGAGATGCCATCGACGACGATCTCGCCGTCAACGATGCGGCAGCCATTTCGACCGTAGCCCATGGCGGCGAGGCCTATCGTGGATTTCCCCGCCCCCGATTCACCAATGAGGCCTTTGACCTCACCGCGGGACAGGTCGAGATCGATGCCATCGACCAGAATGGTGCCGTTGGGGGCTGCAACCTTCAGGCCACGGATTTGAAGGACTTTGTCTTCGCTCATCGATCCGCTCCTTGAATTGCACTGCGGCCCGCCAGCAACCAGTCGACCACAAGATTGATGCCGATGGTCAGGATGGCGATCGCGGCAGCGGGATAAAGCGGCGCATAAAGGCCGTAAAGAATAGCCTGCTGATTATCTTTCACCATACCGCCCCAGTCTGCGAAAGGCGGCTGGATACCGAGGCCAAGAAACGACAGGCCGGCAACGAAGAGGAAGGTAAAGCAGAAACGCAGACCAAATTCCGCAATCAACGGCGGCAGCGCATTCGGCAGGATTTCCTTGAATACCAGCCACAACAGACCTTCGCCCCGCAGACGTGCGGTTTCGGCATATTCGAGAACATTGATCCCTTGCGCAACGATGCGTGCCAGACGAAACACGCGGGTCGAGTCCAGCAGTGCGATGGTGACGACGAGAACCGGGATTGACGATCCCAACGCTTGCAAGACGACCAAAGCCGAAATCAACACCGGAATGCACATAACGGTATCGACGATGCGCGAGAGGATGGTGTCGAGCCAGCCGCCGAAAATAGCGGCGATGAAACCAAGCGTGATGCCGATGGTAAACGACAACAAAGATGCGGCGAGCGAAACGCCAATGGACATCTGCGCGCCAGCGAGAATGCGCGACAGCATGTCCCGGCCATTCTGATCGAGACCGAACCAGTGGGCAGCCGAAGGCGGATCGAAGGGCGATCCAACGATCTCCTCCTGCCCGAAAGGAGCGATATGGGGGCCGGCCAAGAACAGGATAATGTTGAGTGAAATGATGAACAGACCGATCCATGCCGTCGGTGAAACAGTACGCAGGAATTTCATCGGGCATGCCTCAGGCGCGGATTGAGCGCGATGGCCGTGACGTCGGCAATAATGTTCAAGATGACGTAGGCGGTGCCAAACACGAGCGCCGCCGCTTGCACCAGCGGTAGATCGCGTTTCGAAACGGCATCGACCATGAAGCGGCCAAGCCCGTTGTAATTAAACACCGCCTCGACCAGAACGACGCCGGTGATGAGGTAGGCGATATTGAAGGATACGACATTGACGATCGGGGCCGCAGCATTAGGAAGCGCGTGGCGGAGAACGGCCCGCTTCGTGCGTAGACCCTTCAGATAAGCGGTCTCCACATAGGCCTGATCCATGACGGCCAGAACCGCCGTCCGGGTCATTCGCAGCATCTGGGCAACCGTCACCAGAACAAGCGTTAGAGCCGGAAGCGTCGTCGCCTTCAGCCAGTCTCCCATGCTCATTCCTGGATATGTGTCCGCAAGGCTCGGCAGGAGATTGTATTGCACGGAAACGAACAGGATCAGCAGCAGGCCGAGGAAGTACTCGGGAAGCGACACAAATGCGAGGGCAGCGATATTGACGGCACGGTCAAAGACAGTGCCTCGCCAAATCGCGCTCAACAGCCCCAGAAGAACGGCAACCGGCACCGAGATCACGGCAGCGTAGAACGCAAGTGCCATGGTGTTCCAGAACCGTGGCCACAGAAGATCCGCGACGGGCTGCCGGCTGGCGAGAGAATTGCCCAGGTCACCGGTTACAAACCCGCCGAGCCAGGCAAAATATCTATGCAGCAGCGGTTGGTCGAGACCGAGGTCCGTGCGCAGCACAGCGAGAGACTCGGGCGTTGCATTCTGTCCGAGTATTGCTGACGCCACGTCACCAGGAAGAAGCTGCGTGCCGGCGAAAATAAGCGCCGACACGAGCAGTAGCGTCAGAATACCCAAAGCAATGCGCTTCAGGATAAGAATAGTCATTACGCGTCCAACCATACCTTTTCAGCAAGACGAGCACCCATGAAGTTGAACATCGGGTGCGTGGTGACGCCTTTGAGCTTTTTGGAGGTGGCGTCGAGATAATCGCCGAACATCGGGATCATCGCGCCGCCTTCGTTCGAGATCAGCGCCTGGAGCTCGGCATAGATTTCCTTGCGCTTGGCATCGTCCAGAAGTGCGCGGGCTTCGATCAGCTTCTTGTCGAAGGTCTCGTTTTTCCAGTGCGTATCGTTCTGTGCCGAGGTGGACTGGTATGCAATGGTCAGCATCTGGTCGGCAGTCGGACGTCCGCCCCAATAGGACATGCAGAACGGCGCCTTCATCCAGACATTGTCCCAGTATCCATCCGCTGGCTCGCGCTTGATCGACACATCGATCCCGCTTTTGGCAGCGCTGGTGCGGAAAATCGCTGCTGCGTCGACCGCGCCGGAAAACGCCGCGTCCGAGGCCGATATCTCGACCTTCAACGTATCGAGCCCAGCCTGCTTCAAATAGAACTTAGACTTCTCGGGGTCGTAAGGGCGCTGCGGCAGGTCGGCCGCGTAAAAGCGATCGGAACTTGGGATCGGATGATCGTTGCCGAGGCGGCCATAGCCACGCAGGGCGGTCTTCAAAAGCTGCTCGCGATCGATCGCATGCTTGATGGCGAGGCGGACATTGTTGTCCTTATAAGGCGCCTGCGTGCAATCCATCAGGAATGTGAAATGCTGGCCACCAGCCGACTGGACGATGTTGAGGTTAGGGTTGCGACGCAGGAGATCGACCGTCTTGAAATCGAGCTGGTTGATCGCATGAACCTGGCCGGACATCATGGCGTTGGTGCGCGCAGCGATATCATTGATGACGATCACTTCGACGGCGTCGACATGCGCGGCGTTCGGCTTCCAATAGTTGGGGTTACGCGTGAAACGCGACCGGACGCCGGGATCGTAGCTTTCGAACACAAACGGCCCCGTACCGACGGGTTTGTTGAAATCCGTCCATCCTTCGGGAACGACAAGGAAGTGGTAGTCGGAGAGAATGTAGGGAAGGTCGGCGTTGCCGCTTTCAAGGACGATCTTGATTTCGCTGTCTGAGACTTTCTCGACGCTTTTCAGCGCAGACGCGATCGAACGCGCTGCAGAGGTGGTCTCGCCGCGGTGGAGATTGATCGAGTAAATCACATCTTCGACGGTCAGCGCCTTGCCGTTATGGAAGGTCACCCCTTGGCGCAGCTTGAACACCCACTCCTTGGCACCCGGCTGCGCTTCCCAGCTTTCGAGCAATTCTGGAACCGCGTGATTGTTGGCGTCGATCTCGACAAGACCATTCATGATCATGAAGGCCTGATTGACGGGAACCCAGTCCTTCAAGATGCGCGGATCGAGATTGTCAGTCGTGCTACCGCCGCCGATACCAAGTTTCAGCACGCCCCCTTTCTTCGGCGTTTGAGCGTCTTGCGCGCTGGCATGTGTGATGAAGCCCGCAGAAAGCGCCGTCAGACCGGCAGCGCCGATGAGGAAGCTACGTCGGTCGAGCGAAAAGGAAGATGGGGAGTGTGTCATGGTGCAGTTCCCTGTTTTTATCATCGCCGTTCATGGGACGGCTCTCGGGGGCTTGGCCTATCGTACTCAGCGGTTCGGCACTAGAGACGGAGCCATAAGCTGGGGTATGATTTTTGCGCATGGGGTCATGAAATCAAAGCGTATCCGCTTGTTTGCGAAGCGGAGTACACGAGCGTCGCCGGAATGAGCCGGCGTGGCCAGGCGTCTATACTAGGCGGTTACGGAGTGCGTATAAATGGGGCTTGCGGACATTGTTGGCCTTGCAGGAGCAATTTTCTATCTCATCGCATATGCCCTGCTGCAATTGCGCATTCTGAGCGTTGAAGACGGTCGCTACACCATTCTCAACATCCTCGGCGGCGTTCTCCTGATCTATTCACTGATATGGAATTTCAATCTTGGCTCCCTGATTTCGCAGGTGGCTTGGCTGATATTCACTTTGATCGGTTACGCACGTTTCATGCTGGATCGTCGGCGCAGAGCGCGTCTGGTGCAAGCGTAACGATGATCAGCGCGCGGTTTGCTTGTTGTTTGCAATCAGCCAGTCGGCCACTTCGCGCACGATTTTTCGCTGATGTCGGTCAGCAGGCCGCATGAGATAAAATCGTCCTTCGGATCGCATCGTGTGGCTATGCACCGGAACGAGGACGCCACTGTCCAGTTGATCGCGGATGAGCCATGTCCAGCCGAGCGTCGTGCCGAGACTCTGGGAGGCAGCCGCGACACACAAACCGTAATCTCCAAGTTTCCAGTGCACTGCATCCTGCGGCGGGGACATCTTTGATGATCGCCACCAATCTCCCCAATCCTGCCACTCGCGCATGGAGTCTTCAATGGAAATGAGGACCGGCGCCTTCTGCTCTTCCAGCAACAATGCGCCAGCGCCAGAGACCGGGACCACCTCTTCCTGGCCGAGCTCAGAGAGCCAAACCCCGATCGGTCTTTCTTTGCGGTAGAAGATTGCAAGATCGAATTCGTCGAGCCGCAAATGCGCAACGTCGTCGGTAACGCGCAGCCTGAGTTCAAGCCCCGCAATATCGTTCTTCAGTTTCTTGAGGCGAGGCATAAACCACTGATCGGCGATCCCTCTGGAACAGGCGATCGTGATCTGGCTGGCCCCCGTCCAGGAGCGAACACCATCCGTTACACTTGCGATATCTAGGATCAGTCGGGAGACATCAATCGAATAATTCTCACCAACCGTCGTCAATCGCACGCCTGTCGGCACCCGTTCGAACAGTTTCGAGCCGATGAATGCTTCCAGCTTGCCGATTTGGCGACTGACCGCGCTTTGGGTCAGGCCGAGTTCGACGCCTGCACGGGAAAAACTACCGAGACGCGATGCCGCTTCGAAAACAACCAGCGCTTCAAGTGGCGGCAATCTAGAAAAGGTCTGCATTTTGATCCCTGACGTTGCCGGATCAAATACATCCACAACGCGGGATCATCAACGTCGTTATTGACTTAGGCGGCAAGCTCACATGCATGAACGCATGGCTTGCCACCTAAGCTTATCGCTTCGCCTCAACGGCCTGAAACTCGGATCGCACCGGCATCACCAAAACTGCGCTGAACGGCCTGCAGCTGGTCGGCTGCAATATCGACCGACACTTCGATCTCACCTTCGTGGGGAGCGTCGGCGCGCTTCACGTCGCCGCGTGACGATTCCGTTCCGGTGGTGTTTTCGTCGGAAGCCGACTGGATGAAGATATCTGGGCGAGCAATGCCGTGCTGCTGCACCAAATGTTCGACAGCAAGGTCGGCGGCCTCGCGGGTTTCGAATGTCGCGCGAATGGTACTGGTGGCGTTGTCGGCCATGACGGATCTCCCTGAGACATAGTGAGTAGGTCAAACTCCCCATCGGTCCGCTGGTTTCATCAACGCAACAAACTTCTGGCCGCGATGTCTTGGCGCATGCCACCACACATGCTATGTTCTTCTTTTGTTCGAAACAGCTTCTCTGGCCTCCATGAGCTTCAACGACCCCTCGCCGCTTCGCAAGATCATCCATGTGGACATGGACGCATTCTACGCGTCTGTCGAGCAGCGTGATAATCCTGATCTTCGCGGAAAGCCTCTCGCCGTGGGCGGTGCTGCGGCGCGTGGCGTCGTGGCGGCGGCGAGCTACGAGGCGCGCGCCTTTGGCGTGCATTCAGCCATGCCCTCCGTGACCGCAGCCCGAAAGTGCCCCGACCTGATTTTCGTCAGACCACGCTTCGAAGTCTACCGCGCCGTCTCGCAGCAGATCAGAGAGATATTTGCCGAATACACGTCATTGATAGAACCGCTATCGCTTGATGAAGCCTATCTGGATGTCACTGAAAATTTGAAGGACATGCCGATCGCGACTGAGATTGCGCTGGAAATCCGCGAAAAGATCAAAGAGGTGACTGGCCTCAATGCATCCGCCGGGATTTCCTATAACAAGTTTCTCGCCAAGATGGCGTCGGACCTCAACAAGCCCAACGGTCAGGCGGTAATCACGCCCAGGCGCGGGCCTGCATTCGTCGAGGGCCTCGCGGTGAAGAAGTTTCACGGCGTTGGACCGGCAACTGCGGAGAAGATGCGCAGATTGGGGATCGAAACCGGCGCCGATCTCAAGGCGCAGACCCTGCAGTTTCTGACACATCACTTCGGCAAGTCGGGGCCATATTTCTATGGCATCGCGCGTGGCATCGACGAGCGCCGGGTCCGACCCGACCGTGTGCGAAAATCAGTCGGTGCTGAAGACACTTTCATGCAGGATATTGATGACCTCAATCTGGCCACCGACGAGTTGAAGCCACTTGCCGAGAAGGTCTGGAGCTACTGCCAGGCCAAAGGTTTCAGCGGCAAGACCGTCACCGTGAAGATCAAGTACTCCGACTTCACGCAAGCGACGCGCAGCAGAAGCAGCGCTGTCCCCTTCGCCAACGGCAACGCAATCCTCGAAACCGCTGCGGGACTGCTCGCGACCGTCTATCCGTTCAAACGGTCCGTTCGCTTGCTCGGAGTCACTCTTTCCTCCCTCACCAACGAGAGCATGTCAGACGATGGGGAACAACCTCAGCTCGGCTTCGATTTATAATCGATGAAAGAGCCTAGAGAAGAGTTGAAGGTATCAGCGCAACGCATCCGCGTGATTGATCTGGAGACCGCCGGCAACGGCGCCAATGATGTTTGCGAAATCGGCTGGCAGGATGTCGCACTCGTAGAAGGGGGACGTTGGGCGCTGACGAATGAGCGCGGCGCCCGCTTCGTCAATCCCGGTCGCCCGATCACGGCTGACACAATGGCCATCCATCATATTCTTGACGAGCAGGTCGCGGACGCCCCGTTTTGGAAGGAAGTGGCGCCAAGCGTCTTGCGCCCCGAGGGAGGCGTGGTGGCCTTTGCAGCCCACCGCGCAGCCTTCGAACAGAGATATTGCACGGCTCGGCTGACGGGAGGATTGCCATGGATCTGCACGTGGAAATGTGCGCTGCGGGTTTGGCCCGAATTGCCGCGTTTTTCCAATCAGATGTTACGCTATCTGCGCATGCCGGAAGGCCTGGTGCATGAGATTGGTCTGCCAGCACACCGCGCCATGCCAGACGCCTATGTGACCGCCCATCACCTGCGCGATATGCTGAACGCCGCCTCGCTCGAAGAGCTCTTGGCTTGGAGCGCCGAGCCAGGGCTGCTGCCGCGCGTGCCCGCCGGTCCGGATCGCGGCAAAGGTTGGGACCGCCTGAGCACCGAAACGCTGATCAGTTATCTTCAAGACCGGGATAGCGACGTGCGCTTCAGCGCACAAACCGAGCTTACAAGGCGCGGTGAAATGGAAACGCAGCAGGACTTGGAACCGGCGCAGGGGTCGTTGCTGTGAGCAGTCGTGAAAAGCCCTTCTCTTACCCCGACACGCCGGATGGTCGGTACTTCGTGGTCCGCGGGCGCCTCTGGCGCAAAAGCGATCCCGCTCTGGATGAAGAGACCAGGATACGGTTGGTCAAGGAACTGATGGCCGCGAGGCGAGCAGTTCGGCAAGCAAGAGGCGATCGTGTAGCGCTGGCGCCAGCGAGAGCGCGGGTCGACGAAGCCAAGATCGCTCTCGGCGAGAGGGGAAAGGTGTGGTGGGACGATGGGGAGCCGGATCTCAATCGGCATCTCGTGAAAAACACAGCCTATGCGGCCTGGTTTTCGCAGCTTGCCGAAGAAGACCGCGCCAACGGTGACTGAGCAGATAGGGTGTCAGCTCAATTTCTGAATGCCTCGTCAAAGGCCCCCCAAGGGTTCCAGTCCCTCCATGTCACTCCCGTCGAGCGGATCGCGTTCGGCTTTTTCATCCGCGCTCGGCGGCATCCGGCTAAGATGCCTCAAACCCGAATAGTTCGGCCGGACCGCATCCAGTTTCAAACCGCGTGATCATGCCATGCTACGTAGTGCCCATCGCGTGCACCTCTCGCCCAATGCAAAAGCATGTGACTATTTGTAGGGCAATATGCAAAAATTGTTCAACAGGATGGACAGGATTGTTCGCCTTTGTTAGCGTCGTCCTGTATTGTGGAGGAAACCAGTACGATGCTGCTCATCGGCCCCAAAAGCGACCTTGTGACCAATTTTAGCGCCTGCGCAGCTGGCGTGGACGATGCTTATGTCCTTCACCTTTGCGACACTGGCACGGTCCTTGCACCAAGAGTGCTGGTATGAGCATGACGAAGGACATTACTTTTATGGACAACAGCAAGCCGCTCCTCTCCGTCCAAGGTCTGAGCGTTGAGTTTGGCGAAAGCCGCGTCGTGGACGATCTGTCTTTTACGGTGCAGGCGGGTCGGACTGTTGCAGTTGTCGGTGAATCAGGATCGGGCAAGTCCGTCACCTCACTCTCGACGATGCGTCTGGCAGATATGATGGGTGCGACCTATCCGACGGGGAAAATTCTATTTGAAAACAAGGATCTGTTGAGAACTTCTCAGAAGGAGATGCGGTCGATCCGCGGCAAGGAGATCGCCATGATCTTCCAGGAGCCGATGACCTCTCTCAATCCGGTTTTCACCATCGGCGACCAGATTTGCGAAGTGCTGATTTTGCATGAAAAGCTTGGCAAACAGGCTGCGATGGCACAAGCTCGCTCGCTTCTGGACATGGTGCGTCTGCCGGATGCGGCCGAACTGTTAAATCGCTATCCCCACCAGCTCTCCGGTGGCATGCGCCAGCGCGTGATGATCGCCATGGCGCTCGCTTGCCGGCCGAAACTTTTGATTGCCGACGAACCCACAACCGCACTCGATGTCACCATTCAAGCGCAGATCCTCAACATCATGCGCGACCTGCAGAAAAAGCTCGGCATGGGCATGGTCTTCATCACCCACGATATGGGCGTGGTGGCAGAGATGGCCGATGATGTCGTTGTGATGTGGAAGGGTAAAAAGGTCGAGGAAGGTCCGGTCAGGGAGGTCTTTGCCAATCCGAAACATCCTTATACGCGCGGCCTGCTCTCCGCTGTTCCCCGCCTTGGCAGCATGGAAGGCGAAGACTATCCCAAACGCTTGCCTTTGACAGTATTGCAGAATGGCGAGCCCGTCACCGTCGGGGAAGAGCGTGTCCAGGACACGGCAAAATACGATCAAAAGCCGCTTCTCTCCGTAAAAGATCTCTTCGTGCGTTTCGACATCCGCAAGAACCTGTTCGGCAAGACGACCCATCGTCTGAGTGCAGTCCAGAAGGTGAGCTTCGACATTCATGCAGGCGAAACGCTGGCGCTGGTCGGTGAATCCGGTTCCGGCAAGTCCACCATTGGACGGACCATCCAGCAATTGCAGAACGCTGTGTCCGGCGATATCTCTTTCAATGGGCGTAGCTTTTCGCAGATGTCCGCCTCCGAGCGCTTCCGCATGCGCCAGGAAGTTCAGTACATCTTCCAGGATCCTTTCGCCTCGCTTGATCCGCGCAAGACAGTCGGCTTTTCTATTGCCGAGCCCATCAACACTCACGGATTGATCAACGATAACAAGGCCGTGAAACGATGTGTTGATGAACTGCTAGAGCGCGTTGGACTAACGTCCGAACACGCCTCGCGCTATCCTCACGAGTTTTCAGGCGGCCAGCGGCAGCGTGTGTGTATCGCCCGTGCCCTCGCATCCGATCCAAAGCTGATCATTGCCGATGAAGCTCTTTCGGCGCTCGACGTCTCCATTCAGGCCCAGATCATCAATCTCTTCATGGATCTGCAGGCCGAACGCGGGCTGGCCTATCTCTTTATCAGCCATGACATGGCCGTGGTTGAGAAGATGAGCCACCGCGTGGCGGTACTCTATCTCGGTCAGATCATGGAGATGGGAAGCCGTCGCCAGGTGTTCGAAACCCCGACGCATGATTACACCCGCAGGCTGCTCTCCGCCGTGCCGGTCGCCGACCCGACTATCGAGCGTCGCATCGCCATGATCGAAGGTGAGATCCCCAATCCGGTGCGCCGCGTGGGCGACGAACCACCAATCCTTGTCCATCGGGAAATCAACCCAGGCCACTTCATCGCTCAAAGCGCCTGACCGATCCAACGTTCACACCATCTGAAGAGGAAACAGAAGATGAGAATAATCAAAAGGGGAATATCCGCTGCTGTGACATCGCTGGCTTTGGCCAGCGTTGCATTCGTGGCATCGCCCGCTCTTGCCGCCGGCAAAATGACCATTTCCAGCCCGCAGGACCCGGGTAGCTGGGACCCGATCGACACCTTTCTGGTTCAGTGGGCGGCGGTGGCCACCAACATCTTTGACGGTCTCACCTATCGCGGCCCGGATTTGAAACTGGTGCCGGGCTTGGCCGAATCCTGGGAAGAACTGGATGAAGGCAAGCGTATCCGCTTCAAGCTTCGCCAGAATGTCAAGTTCCACAACGGCGAGCCCTTTAACGCAGCCGCGGTCAAGTTCACCTTCGAGCGCCTTCTAGGCGAACAAGGTGCAAAGGGCCCACAGCGCTCCAACTATGTGTCGATCGAAAGCGTCGATGTTATTGACGACTACACCGTGGACATGAAGCTGAAGGCGCCCGATCCAGTGCTGCTGACCAAGCTGGCAGGCTACGGCGCCATGATCGTGCCACCGAAATACATCCAGGAAAAGGGCGAGGACAACTTCAACCTCAATCCTGTCGGCACCGGCGCGTTCAAGTTCGTGTCCTACGCACCGAAAAATAACATCAAGCTGGAAGCCAACCCGGATTACTGGGGCGGCGCTCCGAAGCTCTCGGAACTGGAATACCGCTTCATCGCCGAACCGGCGACCGCAGTGGCGGAACTTCAGGCTGGCCGTGTGGATCTGGTCATCCCGCCGACCATTCCAATCGGCATGATCCCTGTTATCGAAGGCGACTCCAAACTTGAGATCGTCAGCGTTCCAGGGCCCACGGTCGATGCGCTGCGTTTCAACACGCGCGACGGCGTCACAGCCGATCCGAAGGTCCGCAAGGCGATCATCATGGCGGTCGATCGCGGCACGATCGTGAAGTCGATCCTTGCCGGTCAGGCCTCGGAAATCGCCAGCTTCCAGAGTGCATTGTCCTTTGGCTACGATCCTGAACTCAAGCCGCTGCCTTACGATCCGGAAGCTGCCAAGAAGCTCTTGGCCGAAGCCGGAGTGAAGCCGGGCACGACGCTCCAGATCGACATTCGCGGCAATGACGCGACGATGAACGAAGTGGCTCAGGTCATTTCAAGCTACCTCTCGATGGTCGGCATCACCGCGACGATTAAGCCCTACGAAACCAACGTGCTGCTGAACGACATCATCCCGCAGGGCAAGACCGGCGCCATGTTCCAGCAGAAATGGGGCGGTTGGACCTTCGACTACGACAACACGGCCTACTCCATGTACCACTCCGGCGAGAAGTGGAACCCTTACGACAAGGACGAGAAGCTGGACAAGATGCTGGAATCCCAGCGCCCGCTGACCGACCGTGCCGAACGCGAAAAGATCCTCAAGGAGATCGGCAGTTACACCGCTGATCGCGCACTCGAACTTCCGCTTTACAACACCAATGCCATCTACGGCATGAACAAGCGGGTCAAGGGTTTCGTCGCACCACCGGACAACCGGTTGAAGCTCACCGACGTCACCGTCGAATAAGTCTCTCGACCCTTTGACGCATCGCCTTGCCCGTTTTGCGCGGGCAAGGCAGGACATTTCTCAAGGAAAAGCTCGTGGCCGGTTTTCTCATCAAGCGATTGCTGCAGGCGATTTTTGTCGTCATCGCCATCACCCTTCTCGTCTCCTTCGCGATCCGTCTGACGGGCGATCCCGCGGTCACCATGTTCCAGGGCGGCGGCAGCATGACGGAGGACGATCTTGCGCGCATCCGTGCAGCGCTTGGCACCGACCGGCCATTCTTCGTCCAATATTTCAGCTTCCTGAAAGGTCTCGTGACGCTTGATTTCGGACGCAGCTTTACAGGCAGTACCCCTGTTTCTCGACTGATTGCAGACGCACTCCCAGCCACACTGGCGCTCGCCTTCATCTCTATGGCTGTGTCGATCGCGCTTTCCATTCCGCTGGGGATCAAGGCTGCTACGTCACGCGGCAAGACGGCGGATCAGGTGATCCGCATCTTCTCGCTCGTCGGCCTGTCGTTTCCGAACTTCTGGCTCGCAACCATGCTGGTTCTGCTCTTCTCGATCACGCTCGGCTGGTTGCCGCCGAGCGGCATGGGGGGATTTGCAAGCTATATCATGCCGGCCGTGACAATGGGCGTCATCCTGACAGCGACCAATGTCCGGCTTGTGCGCACGGCGATGCTCGACACGTTGCGCTCGCAATATGTGATGGTGGCACGCGCCAAGGGCTTGAGCGAAAACAAGGTGCTCTACAAGCACGCGCTGCGCAACTGCGCCATTCCGCTCATCACCTATTTTGGCCTTCAGTTCGGTGGTCTGCTCGGCGGCATCGTCGTCATCGAGCGCGTCTTCAACTGGCCCGGGCTCGGTACGCTTGCCTTCGATGCGGTCGGCGCTCGTGATTATCCGGTTCTCCAGGCCGTCATCACTGTCCTGTCGCTGATGATCGTCGGCATCAACCTTCTGGTCGATATTGCCTATGGGCTTGTCGATCCGCGCATCCGCACGGAGTAAGAGACGATGGCTGCCAACACCTCGCGCCTCTCGCGCTTCAACAGTCTTGAATTCATCCTTGGCGCAACGCTGACGGTCGTGATCTGCCTTGCCGTCGTTTTCTCTGATGTCCTCTTTCCAGGTGGCGCGGAGAAAATCGATCTGATGGCGCGGCTCGCAAAGCCGTTTGCGAATGCCGCCCATCCATTCGGCACCGACCCGCTTGGCCGTGACGTGCTGGCCCGCGTCGTCGCCGGCGGCAAAATCTCACTCCTCGTTGGCTTCACCTCTGTCATCGGCGCGGTGATCTTCGGCGTGGCGGTCGGGCTTGTGGCGGGTTACTACCGCGGCTTCTGGGACATGCTGGTGATGCGCTTTGCAGACATTCAGCTCGCCATGCCCTTTATCCTGCTCGCGATCACCTTTATCGCGATTGTTGGGGGCAGCCTCACCAATACCATCATCCTGCTGATCGTTTCTCAGTGGGTGCAATATGCCCGCCTCGTGCGCGGCTCGGTGCTAACACTCAGGGAGCGCGAATTCATTCTGTCGGCCCGTGCTATCGGCGTGAAGGACTGGCGCATAATCCTCCAGCATTTGCTGCCAAACCTGATCGGTCCTGTCATCGTGCTGATGACACTGAATGTCGCCAACAACATCCTGCTCGAAAGCAGCCTCACCTTCCTCGGCCTCGGCGTCGATCCCACTATCCCAAGCTGGGGCGGCATGCTGGCGGACGGGCGTACCTATCTTCAGACCGCGTGGTGGGTCAGCGTCTTTCCAGGCTTGGCGATCCTTCTGACCGTTCTCGGTCTCAACCTCCTCGGCGACTGGCTGCGCGATAGCCTCGATCCGACCGGCAGAACCTCGAGGTAATCGCCATGAGCCCGCTTTTAAACCAGACTTTCACTCGAACGCTGGACGCTATTGTCGAGCTCGCCATTCCTGGCCAACCGCTGGAAGCCTGGACCTTCGACGACACGGAAAGCCGGAGAGAGGCGGAAAGACAGTTGCAGGAGAAGGGCGTGACTGCCCGCATTCGCAGCGCTTACAAACCTCTTCTCTTTGCCTTCTTGGAAGAGATCGACCTCGATGGTGTCGAGGCGATCGAAGTGCACTATCCGGTCCATGCCAACGCCCCGGCAAACCGCTTCCGCCTGGAGGCCTATCCGCTCGCGGCTCTGGGTGGTGAGGCGAAGATTGACTTCATTGCCCGTAACGACGATGACTTTCACTATGATGTCTCGCTGAAGCGCGGGGAGCAGATCGAGAGCGTGACCGTCCTCGCGCCGAACCGGGTGCATACGGATATCGTCGGCGAAATCAATGTCTCGCCCACAGGTTGGTTGAAGCTTGGCGGGCAGCCGGGCGAGCGACTGGCAACGGATTACGAGGAGCTCTTCGAAGCAGGCAACAAAGCCATAGCCGATCATGCCTGGGGCGATCAGGAGCCCTATTTCGAAGAGCTGAACATCCGCGTTGTTCACCCCGCGAAAGACATCTCGTTGCCGGTGGGCGATGAGGTCGTCAGCCTTCGCGAGGCGCTGCACGAGGATTTCTATTTTTCGCTTCTCGAATTTTTCCAGAAGAAGTCGGGCCGCCCATTGGGTGATCGAGGTCTGAGACCGGGACAGATCGTGCCTGAAATCGCCAAGAGCAATGGCGAAATTTCTGTCGTCATTGAGACGCGGGCGCTTACCACAGGTTTCTCCGACGGGAATGAGCAGCCGCTCGACACCGCTCAAGAGCCGATTGCGGAAAGCCAGGTGAGGAAGCTCCTGGCCAAAGTCGGCGGAGACGCTTTCGAAGCACGGTCCCGTTCCGGACGCATCCTTTCTGCCCGCTACAAATCCGGCGACGATGCCGCGGTGATGATCAGCGGCGGGCAACATCCGAACGAAACGACGGGCATTGTCGGCGCTCTTCGCGCGGCCCGGAAGCTCGGCCAGAGGAAGCAGGCCCACTTTACGATATCGCCGCTGGAGAACCCCGACGGATATGCCGTGCACCAGCGTCTTCGCCTCGACAACCCGCGCCACATGCACCATGCCGCGCGTTACACCGCGCTGGGCGACGATCTCGAATATCGGACCTCCGAGAACGCGGGCACTAACCTGTTCGAGAAGGAAATCCGTTTCAAGGCTGAGAAAAGGAGCGATGCCAAGCTGCATGTGAATCTGCATGGCTATCCCTCGCATGAATGGACGCGACCGCTTTCCGGCTATGTGCCCCGCAACTTCGCCATGTGGACATTGCCGAAGGGCTTCTTCCTCATCATCCGCCATCACCCGGACTGGGAACGTCAGGCCGAAGCGTTACTGGACAGGGTGACCCGTCATCTCGGTGCTATCCCTGGGCTTCTCGATTACAACAACCGCCAGATCGCGCTCTATGAAATCCACGCTGGCGAAACCGGTTTTCGGATCATCAACGGCTTCCCCTGCCTCTCATCCGTCGATGATCGGCATACCGTCCCGATGACCCTGATCACGGAGTACCCGGACGAAACGATCTATGGCGACGATTTTATCACCGGCCATACGGCGCAGATGGAAACGGTTCTCTCGGCCTATGATGCCTGGCAGGACATCATGCGCGAACGCGCATCTGCCTGATGCAGGCAGGCGCGCCTTTCTCAGGGCGCGCCACTGAAGGTATCGATCAGAGTTTGGCGAAGCGTGCTCATCGGTTGCTCCTTCGTCGTGTCAGCGGGCATCATACCGCTGGCAAATCCCTCGGCTTCGAAGCGCGCAACAAGGTCTGCATCATCGCTGACAATATGCACCGGCACCGCGCGTGACGCACCCTGCCCCGTGATGATCGACGCCGGCTGGTGATCACCGAGGATGACGTAGACCACATCTCGGCGCTGCCTTTTCATGAACTCCCCAAGCGTCGCCAGCGAATAATCGATGGTCTGTATATATTGGCGACGCACCCGGTCTGGAACGGCCCAGACGACGGACGGCGGGTCGCCGCTGACAGCCTGGTCATTGAAGGCGGAGCCATCGCCGACCTTGCCCCAATCGATGAGCGTCGGCACCGGCGTCCAGGGCGCGTGGCTGGATATGAGCGCAATCTCGGCCATGAGCCGTTGTCCGCGCTCATGGGCAGGCTTCAGCGCCAACCGATCGAAGGCAGACATGGTGTATTGATCCGGCATCGTGACCCAGTTGAATGGCTTGCCACGATATTGAAGGCCGGATGCCGACAGGATCTGGTTGTAGCCAAAATAGTCCGCTTCCGGCCAAGCCATGGTGATCGCCGGCATGACCGCCACGCTGTGCCATCCGGCTTGAGAAAACAGCCGGTTCAAGCTCGGCTGGTGACTGATCATCAGCCGATCGTAGCGTGCCTGACTATCGACCCACAGCCCGGACAGCAAGGTGCCGTGAGCAAGCCAACTCAGACCTCCAACCGTTGGAGACGTGACCCAGCCACTGGCCGCGTGTAAGCCCGCGGCTTTGAGCTGCTGATCGATGGCACCGAGCCGCCGACCTGTGACATCGGCGTAAAGAGGATCTTCGACTGCGGACCGCCCGTAGGATTCCACGAAGACCAGAATGACATCCTTGCCCTTGACCCTTCGGAAAAGATCGCGTCCATCCGTCGGACCGAGCCCGGTCGCCAGCTCCTTTTCGAAAGCTTGCATATCCTCCGCGGAGCGGACGACGAGGCTAAGTCTGTTCGACAAATAGACAGGCGTGCGAAGATCGACCCAAGGCAAGCCGAGCCACATAAGCCCTGCCCCGCTCACAAGGATTGCCGCAAACGCCGCAGTCAAAATCCGCCGCGTCGATCCCGTTGCGCTGGCCATCCATTTGAGCGACCTCAGAAAGATGCTTGCAACAAGAAGGAAAAGCAGACCGCCGCCGATCAGCGCTGCGAGCGCTGCCGGTGTGCCGATCGTACCTGAAATCAGGTTCCAGCCATCCTTCAGCATCTTCAGATCGAGATAGGGATTGAATGAGCGCTGGAAGGCGGACTGGACGCCGATGTCAGCCAGCTTCAGGAAAAGGACGAGAAAGACAATAAAGCCGCATAAGAAAATCACGATGCGCCGCAGCCAGCCCCTCGTCAAAAGCGTGGGAAGGCCGATGAGCGCCCATTCGAGCGGTAGCCTCGCGAAAGCTCCCACACCGAACGCGTCGGGGTGATCAGGCAGGTTGAAAGCGAGCAATGCAGCACCAGAGAAAAGCAATGCGCCGATCGCGGCTTTCAAGTTAATGTGTTTGCGGCTGAACCCGATTTTCCCGTTCACTTCAATCCACTCTCAATGCAGTGCGTATCACTGAGCTGGAAAAGCAGCCAAAATGCAAAGGTCTTCCGCTTGAACAAACTGCGAATAGTCGTCTCTTTCATCACGCTTGCTTTTCTGGCGGCGATCGTCCTGAGAACAGATTTGAATGCGCTTGGACAATCGCTCTCCCGCACCTCGTGGATCGTTGTCGCAGTGTGTCTTGCGCTCGTCCAGCTGCAAATCGTTCTCTCTGCACTTCGCTGGCGTTTCACCTCCCGCCGTCTTGGGCAGGACATCGCCCCGATGAAGGCAATACGCGAATATTATGTCGCAAGTTTTCTCAACCAGACGCTCCCTGGCGGCGTGGGTGGAGATGCGATCAGAGCTTGGCGCATGCGGGGTGACGAACCAGGCGGCTGGCGGCAACCTGCCAAGGCAGTGATATTTGAGAGACTGTCCGGACAGATCGCATTTTTCATCCTTGCGATCGTCGGCCTCAGCGTCTGGCCGTTGGTGACGCAAACGGATTTCGGCCATCAGCTGCGGCACTACCTGTTGTTCGCCGGCGCATTGCTTCTCGCCGCGATCGTCGCTCTTTATGTCGCCAAGCCCAAATGGGCCACGCAAAACGCGCTGCGTGAAGACCTAGCCGAAGCCTTCGTGCGAAGGGGAGCTTGGATCGTGCAATCCACAACAAGTGCGGGCGTGCTTTCGACCTATGTGATCATATTCTTTATTGCCGCTGGCGCGACGGGCACGCAGCTGCCCTGGGTCGCCTGTCTGACCATTATTCCCTTCTGTCTCGTGGCAATGCTCATTCCGACAGGCTTTGGCGGCTGGGGCACGCGTGAGGCTGCGGCAATGGCGCTCTGGCCGTTGTTGGGAGCCGCGCCGCTCGATGGACTGGCGGCGAGCATCACCTATGGCTGGCTGTCGCTCCTTGGCACGGCGCCCGGCGTGATCTTTCTTGCCGCGAGCGCCTTGAAGAGACGACCGAGCCACGCCTGACCACTGCCTCACCGACGATCAATGCGCGCATAGATGTCGCCCGATTTGGCATCGGCCGGCATCGCAGCAAGTTCCGTCAGCATCTGGCTTCCCGTTTTCCACCCTTGCGAAACGAAGCGATGCGTTTCGCCCTCGACGCGATTGAAACGATAGTCGCCGATCGAGGCAAGCTTTGCGATCGCGTCGTTGGCAACCGACGGCATGGCGGGAATGTACTCGAACGCAATCAGGTCGATGGGCTGGCTCAGGCCTGCCAGAACCGCGGCTTCGGCGCCTTCCACATCGATCTTGATGAAGGCGGGCACCCCGTATTTTTCGATGAGATCATTTAGTCGCACCATGGGCACGGTGACCTTCCCATCCCACTTGACGTGGGAGAACCCTGCATTTTTCTTAACCGCCTCGACAAAGCTGGACGAAACGCTGGTGACCGTTGGGTGACGGCTGGAGATCAGCAGATCGACGCTTCCTCGCGTTGCACCGACAGCCACCCTTTCGAAGCCCTCAAGCTCTTTGCCAAGATGCTTTTCGACGAAGTCCGCGAAGAGAGGCTGAGGCTCGATTGCGACGACCCTCGCTCCGATCTCGATCAGCGTTCGGCTGCGGCTTCCCACATGAGCGCCGATGTCGAAGACAAGCTGTCCGGGAGAGACGAGAGAGCGGTAAAAGCGCTTCAATCCAAAGCGCCGCCACGGCTGACCGTAATAAACGACGAGAGAGCGAGCAAGACCGAGCGATGACGATAGCGTTTTGGCCACCGTCATGCGCTCACCCGTTTGCGCATGAGATAAACGATGTCTGCTGAAAATGAGTAGACGAGCGCCAGAAGTGCCGCCGCGGCCAGATAGTTCGAGACTGGAGCAACCACGGCTGGAACGAGGATGAGGCACAGGATCGACACCTGCACCACACAGACGAACTTGCGCCTGATCGATGACGGGAGATCGGCTGCGAGCCCCGGAACAAGCCAACCGGCCGCGACGAAGAAATACCGCATCAGTCCGATCAGCAGCACCCAGGCACCCGCCTTGTCCAGAAGAGCGGCCGCGGCCGAGAGGATGAGGATCAGGAAGGCATCGACTTCCATATCGAAGCGAGCGCCAAGCTCGGATTCTTGACGATACCGCCGTGCGAGATAGCCATCTATTCCGTCAAGCGCCAGCGCTACCACAACGACGCCAACGAGGATCCATAAGACCGTGTCCGCCTGCTGCAGACTTTCGAAACAGAGCACAGTTGCTGCTGTCAAACTCACGAGCGAGGCTCGAATGGCCGTCACCGTATTGGCATAACCGAACCGCCGATGCGGATATTGCGGAAGCAGATAAAGCACGAAGGCGAATATCGCCGAAAGGGACAGCGTTGCGGCAACGACAAAATCCCAACCCAGCGACATTTCCACACGCACCAAGACCGCTACGGCGATGGTGCCGAGCAGCAGGCAGGCGAGATTTGCCAACGTGTTTCGCACGAGAGGCCTTCGGTCTCTCAAGGTCGCGAGCGACTCGCCCTGTATTAGTGCCATTTTTATCCTCCCGGGATCATGGACTTATTCGGCTGCAACGAGCGTTTCAAGGTCCATCAGATGCCCGGCACGGACGGTCTTGGTGCGGAGGTAGTTCTGGTTCTCGGCGGTGACGGTGCCCGTTACCGGAGCGCGCGCCTCCACCTCGATACCTCCGGCACGAAGGCCAATGATCTTGGTTGGATTGTTTGTGTAGACGGCGACCTTCTTGATGTTCATATGACCCAACATCGCAACCGCCGCTTCATAACGACGGTGGTCCTCGGAAAGGCCAAGTTCGGCGTCAGCGTCGATCGTGTCAAGGCCGAGATGCTGGTAGCCATAGGCACGCATTTTCGCGCCGATGCCAGTGCCACGACCTTCCTGGTCAAGATAAAGCAGCACGCCGCCACCCGCCTGCTTCAACAGTGCGAGACCATTGCGCAACTGATCCCCACAGTCGCATTTCAGCGAGTTGCAGAGGTCACCCGTAATGCAGGACGAATGGATGCGGATCGGTACGGTGCGCGACACGTCCGGATTGCCAACGACGATCGCAACCTGATCTTTTTGCGCAAGACCGCCGCGAAAAACGACAAACTCGGAATTGCCCAGGTCTTTGAGTGGAACGCGCGTTCTTACCACCTTCTCGAAGCGCTGGAGCGCCATTTCTGTATTCAGCAGGCGTGACGCAGAGAGCTCGCAGCATCCGGCAAAACGCTCAGGCGAGGAAGAAACATCGGCCATGACCATAGCAGGCAGGAGAAGCGCGACACGCGCCAATTCTGCCGTCTGCGATGCAAGTTCGTCGGCTGTCGTCCAATTCTGGGGACGGTCTGCGCCAAGAACGTAGGACAGCCGCGACGCCTCCTCGAAGCTGACGCCCGAAAGCGGCGTGAGTACGTCTCCACCACCCACAATGCCCAGGCGCGTTGCGCGCGGTGCAGTGAGAAGGAGAGAATGGCTGTTTTCGGTCGCCATCGCAAACTGGTCGTAAATCGAAGGCGCAACGGCGTCCAGTGCAAGAACAGCGAGGCGTCGCTCGTTTGAGGAGAAGAGGATTGGGCGACCGTAGCGGAGTTCCGAAACGGCGCGCTCGACTTCAATCTCAGGGGTGGAAAACTGAAAAGCAGCATGGGTGGCAGACGACATGTGACATACTCTCCCTAGACGGTTTTTGTTTTCTACGGAGAAGATCATGGTTGGATTTCTCGCAGACACGGAATTTATTTTAACAATCCGTACGGAACAAAACGCGTGTCTCGGCAATACGCTCCATTGGAATTCGCATTTATTAGGATCACCATTTTGGCATCAGCATCGGCCGAAACTTTGAGTAACAAGACCACATTATGCCGGGCGCTGTGGATCGAGACGGCCAACCGTTGCGCCATCAGGCAAGAGAGCATCGAACCTCTTCAGGCAGATCAGGTTCTTGTCCGCACACTCTACAGTGGGATCAGCCGTGGTACCGAATCTCTGGTGCTTGCTGGCAAGGTGCCGCAGAGCGAGTTTGACAGAATGCGCGGCCCTCACATGGAAGGCAGCTTCTCATTTCCGGTAAAGTACGGCTATTCCACAGTCGGGAGGATTGAAGCCGGCCCGGACGATCTGATCGGCAAGACGGTATTCTGCCTCCATCCGCATCAGGATCGTTTCGTCACCACGAAGGACATGATCGCTGTATTGCCGGAAGGTCTTCCCCCGGAGCGTGGCGTTCTCGCAGCAAATATGGAGACGGCACTCAACATCGTCTGGGATGCCATGATCCAACCCGGTGACCGCGTCGCTGTCTTTGGCGCCGGCGTCGTGGGAACGCTAGTCGCCAACCTTTCTCGCAGAATTGCGGGCACCGATACGGTATTGGTGGACACCAATACCGATCGGCGCGCGCATGCTGAGGCCATGGGTATTTCCTTTGCAGAGGCTGGCACGCTCAAGGGCGAATTTGACGTACTGATCAACGCATCAGCGGCCGGCGCGGCGCTTTCCGAAGCCATCGAACATGCTGGCACCGAGGCGCGTATCATCGAGGCAAGCTGGTATGGCGACAAGATCATTTCCATTCCGCTCGGCGGCGCGTTCCACTCAAAGCGCCTGCAACTGATAAGTTCGCAGGTCGGGGCCGTGCCCCCTGCACGGCGAGCGCGCTGGAGTTTTGGCCGACGCATGGCGAAAGCTTTGGACCTATTGGCGGACGATAGCCTCGATCACCTCATTTCCGGCGAGACAGACTTTGCTGATCTGGCCGAGGATTATCCCCGTATCCTTTCATCGCAGACGACGCTCTGCCACCGCATCCGCTACTAACGAAAGAGAGACCATGTTCGCAGTCGAAGTCCGAGACCACATCATGATCGCCCACAGCCTTCCGCGTCCGGTATTCGGACCGGCACAGGGCATGCATGGCGCCACCTTCGTCGTCGATGCAGCTTTCTTCACGAAAGACGTGGACGAAGACGGTCTTGCAGTCGACATCGGGGCAGCGACGACCGTTCTCTCCGAAACCCTTAAACCCTTGAATTACCAGAACCTTGATGAGCTCGATATCTTCAAGGGCAAGGTCAGCACCACTGAAGTCATCGCAAAACACATTTTCGATCAGTTGGCTGAAGCCGTTGCCGTCAAGCGTCTTGGCCCAGGCAGCCATCGGATTTGCCGCATTCGGGTGCTGTTGCATGAATCGCATGCCGCGCGCGGCTGGTATGAGGCCGACCTTTGATATCAAGGCTGGCCTTTGCCTACCCCGGTGATCTCGAGCTGAAAACCGGGGGCTACGGCTATGATCGCGAAATCATAGCAGGGCTCGAGCGGCTTGGATGGGCGATCGATCTCGTTCCCCTCGGGGAGGGTTTCCCCTCCCCGTCTTCAAACGTTCTGAGAGAGGCTGAAAGGCGGCTTTGTGCGCTGCCTGACGGCATGCCCGTGATGATCGACGGGCTTGCTTTTGGCGTTATGGACGAGTGGGCAAAGCGGGAGGAAACGCGTCTCAAGATCGTGGCGCTCGTTCATCATCCCTTGGCGCTCGAGACCGGCGTCAGCGAGAGCGATCAAATGCGCTTGCGGCGCACCGAAACAAACGCGCTTGCCGCCACGCAGCATGTTTTCGTCACCTCACCGATGACGGCGCGCGAATTGATCGAGAACTTTGATGTGCCGGAATCCAAGGTTAGCGTCGCTGTGCCCGGCACAGCAAAACCGCTGCAAGGTCATAAGACACACAACGAGATCCCGCAGATCCTCTCCGTCGGCTCCCTCACGAGACGGAAAGGCCACGATGTCCTGATCGCATCGCTCGCAATGATCGTCGATCTTTCGTGGCAGGCCACGATCATCGGCAGCCCACATCTCGACCCTTCTGTCTCCTCGGCTCTGGAGGAGCAGATCAGAGCTCTTGGCCTCAACGACCGCATCACGCTTGCGGGCGAATGCGATGATCTTTCGGCCACCTATGCCGGTGCTGATATCTTTGCCCTTGCCAGCCGGTATGAAGGCTACGGCATGGTGTTTGCGGAAGCACTCTCTTACGGCCTGCCGATCGTTGCATGTCATTCGGGCGCCGTGCCGGATGTCGTCCCAAGCGATGCCGGTTTCCTGGTCCCGGTGGATGATGTCGAGGCTATGGCCTTTGCGCTGAGACGCCTCTTGATCGATCCCGACGAGCGAACTCGCCGGGCCGAGGCTGCCGCATTCGCGGGCGCAGAGCTTCCGACCTGGACCGATACGTCCACCATCATTTCCAACAGATTGAAAGATTTGATATGAGCGGCTTTGACAAGGAATGGCTTCGCCTTCGTGAACCGGCCGATCGCGCGGCACGATCGTCCTCTCTTGTTGAGACGGTGAAAGCTTACATAGAATCCCACTCTCAGCATGTCGTCATGGATATCGGTTGCGGTACCGGATCGACCTTCCGTACCCTCTCACCGCTTCTGGCCGATGTGGAGTGGAAACTGCTGGATTATGAGACGGTGTTGCTTGACGAAGCAAAACGCCAGATCGGATCGCGGGACGATGTATCATTTCATTGCGCCGACCTGAATACGCTGGACGAGAGTTTGCTCGAGAATGTCGCGGTCGTCACCGCATCCGCTTTGTTCGACCTCTGTTCGGAGGATTTCTGCCGCCGATTTGTCGAGCGATTGGCACGCAAAAAGATCGGGCTTTATGCCGCGCTCAACTATGATGGCGTCATGGAATGGTCGATCAAGCACTCTTTGGATAGTGCCGTTGTGGCCGATTTCAACGCGCATCAGCGCAAGGACAAGGGTTTCGGACCCGCTCTGGGACCAGATGCCACCGATTATTTATCGGGCTTATGCGAAGAAGCGGGATTCTCCATTGAGACGGCCTCCAGCCCATGGGAGCTTGGACCGGAATCCGAGGCGCTTCAAATCGAGTTTCTTGCTGGGCTTGCCACCCCTATCCACGAAATCGGAAACATCGACCCCGCAGAGTTCAAGCAGTGGCTCGACTTTCGTCTGTCACGCATTGGCATAGATGGAAGCCGGTGCATCGTCGGCCACACGGATTTCCTGGCCCTTCCGAACGCTTGAATCTGCCTGCGGCTTCAGACAGCAGTCGAAAAGCACATCGCTTCCAAGGCTGTAAATATCGGCCTGAGGGCGGTGAGCATTGCAAAGCTGTGCGATCGGCGGAAGCGAGATGCCGCACGGGCCTGAACCAATGATCAGGGGCGCAATCGCGACATGCAGTCGGTCGACCAGTCCCGCGTCGATGAAGCGGGCGATTGTGCGCGCTCCGCCTTCGACAAGAATGCGCTTGAGGCCACGCTCTGCAAGACAATCAAGAATGTCGCGCGGATCAAGACCGCGGCCGCTGCGCTGGAGCTTTACCACCTCGGCGCGATACGACGTTGCGGGAGCGTCATGCCCTTGAATGACGATCACCGGCGCACCGTCATCATTGAACAGTCCTTCCTTCCCCGTCAGTTCACCTTTGCAGTCGATGATGACACGCGTTGGGCTTGGTCCCTTGACTTCGCGCACGGAGAGGCGGGGATTGTCGTTCTGGACTGTACCAACACCGACGATGACCGCGTCCACAAGCGCGCGGCACCGATGCAGATGCGCCAAACCATCGGGTCCGGAAATGTCGCGGGCATCGCCTGTCGGCGTTGCGACGCGCCCATCGAGCGACTGACCGACCTGCGCGATGACGAAACCGTCCCTTCCTGCTGCAATTGAACCATAGAGCATCAGCGCCGGGTCGGCTTCCTTACGGCGGAGGGTGTCCTTCCCATCGCGAATGGAAAGAAGCTTCGTCCAGAGCCTGTCGGTCATGTGAAGGTTGCGCATCGACGTCCCTTTAAAGAATGCGGTAAAGCGTGGCGTCCCGGCGGATCAAATGGTGGAAGATCACAGCCAGCATGTGTAACGCGACCAACGTCAAAATGATCCACGCGCTCCATTCATGGATCGCTGAAAATATCGGCGCGATGTCTGGAGATTTTCCGATCGGGCTCCAGATGGGCACCAGTCCGAACCACTGCAGGGGAAAGCCATGCGCATTCGTGGCGAGAAAACCCGACACCGGCATAATGATGAGGAAGAGGTAGAGCAGACCGTGGACTGAGTGGGCGGCAATCCGCTCCAGCGCCGGTCCCTCAATTGGCGGCGCCCGTCTATACAGCCTGACTCCAACCCTCAGCAACATGACCCAAAGAATGAGAAAGCCAAGGCTTTCATGGACGAGGTAGAAGTCGAGCTTCACTTCATCTTTTACGAAGCCAATCATCAGCCCGAGCGGCCATGTCAGAAAAACCAGGATGGCAACGATCCAGTGCAGCAGCCGAGAAGCGGCACTGTATCTTGGAATATCCGGCAGCGATCGATCACCCATCCTCATGACTCCTCCAGGATTGAGCATCATCATGCCACAACGGACGGAGCCAAGGATAGTTGTCGGCATGGATGGAAATCGGTGCGGTACGTTTGCGAGGCACCGAGTGACCCCAACGTGACCCGATGTCAGGTCACGCTGTTGATCACATTCGTCGCAGCCCGATCAGGCCAGCACAAGATGTCCCGGCGAAACTTCACGATACTCCCTCTTGGGCGCGACATAGCCAACATTGCGGACAGGGCTTTTCAGCTCTTCGATACCGGCATTGCGCCGAATGCCGCGGCGGGCTGGGTCTGGCACAGGAACCGCTGCCATCAGCTTTTTCGTGTAGGCGTGCTGTGGATTGGCAAAGATCTGCGTACGCGGGCCGATTTCGACGATCTCTCCAAGATACATCACCGCCACCCGGTGGCTGACGCGCTCGACAACCGCCATATCATGGCTGATGAAAAGGAAGGCGATTTTGAACTGTTCCTGCAAATCCATCAGCAGATTGCAGACCTGCGCCTTGATCGACACATCAAGGGCGGAGACGCTTTCATCAGCAACGATGACTTTCGGATTGAGCGCCAGAGCGCGAGCAATCGCCACGCGTTGACGCTGACCGCCGGAAAACTCGTGCGGGTAGCGATCCATCATGGTCGATGACAATCCGACCCGCTCCAGCAGATCAGCCGCTTTTCGACGCGCATCCGATGGCGACGCGATGCGGTGCTTGATCATCGGCTCCGCCACAGCCGAACCCACTGTCATGCGCGGATTGAGGCTCGAGAACGGGTCCTGGAAGATCATCTGCACGCTTCGCCGTAACGAACGCAAGTCCGTTGGGCCGAGCTTCAGCACATCGTAACCGTCGAGAGAGACTTCACCGGACTCCGGCTCCACGAGCCTGGTGATCGACCGGCCCGTTGTGGACTTGCCGCAACCTGACTCGCCTACCAGGGAAAGCGTCTCACCTTGAAAGAGATCGAAGCTGATATTCTCGACAGCGTGCACAGCGCCCGTCACCCGGCCGAAGAGACCGGAGCGGATGGCAAAGCGCGTGACAAGGTTCTTGACCGAAAGAACCGGCGTCAGGCCGCCCTCCACGGTGTCCGCGACCTCGACGCTCTCGCCCACCTCTCCCGTCTGCATATCGACCTTGGGGAAGCGCAAAGGTCTGCCATGTCCATCCATCGAACCAAGTTTCGGCACTGCTGCCAGAAGCGCGCGCGTGTAGGGATGCTGTCCACGGTGAAAGATATCCGCGGTGTCACCGGTCTCGACTTGGTCGCCGCGGAACATCACGATGGTGCGATCGGCAATTTCGGCGACGACACCCATATCATGGGTGATGAAGAGGACGGCCATGCCCTCCTCTTCCTGCAAGGTTTTGATCAGATCGAGGATTTGCCCCTGGATCGTCACGTCGAGTGCGGTCGTCGGTTCATCGGCGATCAGAAGCTTCGGTTTCGAGGCCAGCGCCATGGCAATCATGACACGCTGGCGCATGCCGCCGGAAAATTGATGCGGATACTCGTCAAAACGGCCAGCAGCATTGGGAATGCGTACCTTTTCCAGCAGCCGTATCGTTTCGTCCCTGGCTTGACCCTTGGTCATCCCCTTGTGCCGGATCAGCACCTCAGAAATCTGCCGCCCGATGGTGAAGACCGGATTGAGCGATGTCATCGGCTCCTGAAAGATCATCGCAACATCATTGCCGCGCACATGGCGCATCTCCTGCTCGGAAAGCGAGAGAATGGCCTTGCCGTTCAGTTCCACCTCACCTTCGATCCGGCTGACCAGGGGATCGAGAAGCCGCATCAGCGATAGCGAGGTAACGCTTTTGCCCGAACCACTTTCACCCACAATCGCCACCGTCTCACCGGCTTTCACCTCGAAGGAAAGTCCGCGGACCACCGTCTTCCATTCGTCATCGACCTTAAACGAGGTCGTCAGGTTTTTGACACGCAGAACTGTTTCGCTAGACGTCTGCCCATTGGCGGTCATGGCTCATCTCCCCACAGCATAGGCCTGCATCAGGCGTGGTGTGGCCGCTGCGCGCAGCAGCCCATCGTTATCGCGTCGCGCTGCCGTCAAACGGCCCACGGTCCAAGGTTCGGCGGGCGTGACGTCATGACCGCGGCTGCGCAATTCACGCAGAGTATCGTCACCGACGCTCGTCTCGATCATGACGTTACCGGGCTGGCGGGTCCGCGGATAGAACGACCCCGGGAAGTGCGACGTATGGAAGAGCGGCAGATCGATTGCTTCCTGCAAGTTCAGTCCAAAGTGGGTATAGCGCAAGAAGAAGGACAGTTGCCACTGGTCCTGCTGGTCGCCACCAGGCGTCCCGAACGCCAATGTCGGGCGACCCTCTAAAAGTGCCAGCGACGGTGTCAATGTCGTGCGAGGGCGCTTGCCCGGCGCAAGAGAGGTCGGAAGACCGGGCTTCAGCCAAAACATCTGCGCGCGGGAATTCAGGCAGAATCCAAGGCCAGGAACGATGGGCGAGCTTTGCAGCCAGCCACCGGACGGCGTGACCGAGACCATGTTACCTTCCCGGTCGATGACATCGATATGGACGGTGTCACCGCGCTTTTCGGTCAGATGCGACATGGTCGGCTCATAGACCGCACCGGTGCCCTGCATCGAGTTCAGCATGGAGAGCGTCAGATCGCGCTGGTTCTCAAAGCCGGGCACGAGTCCCGGCCGCAGGTCCATCGATGCTTGGTCCGAGATAAGCTTGCGGCGCTCGTCATTGTAAGCGTCCGACAGCAAGGTCTGCACCGGCACCTGCGCAAAGTCCGGGTCTCCGTAGTAAACCTCGCGGTCAGCATAGGCGAGCTTCATCGCCTCGACGACGGTGTGGACGAAATCCGGGCCAGCCGGATCCATCTTACCGATATCAAGGCCTTTCAACAGCGCAAGCGATTGCAACAGCACCGGCCCCTGCCCCCACGGACCTGTCTTGGCAACCGTCCAGCCGTGATAATCATAGGTGGTCGGCGCATCGATGGTGGCCTGATAGCCCGCCATATCATCGGCTGTCAGGACACCCTTGTGGCGCGAACCGCTGGCATCCATCACCTCAGCTCCAGCGAGATAGTCGGCAATCTTCTCAGCGACAAAGCCGCGGTAGAATGCATCGCGTGCCGCTTCAATGCCAGCTTCACGACCAGGCTTGGCTTCAGACTCCTTGACGATCCGCTTCCAGGTTTCGGCAAGAACCGGGTTCTTGAAGTTTGACAGTGGCTGCGGAGCGTGACCGCCGGGCACCCACGTCTCGTAAGATGTCGGCCATTCCGTCTCGAAGAAATGCGCCAGCCCGGCAATCGAGGCGGAAACGCGCGCCAGCAGCGGATGGCCGTTTTCCAGATAATGGATGGCGGGCTCCAGCACGTCCCGGACACTCATCGTACCGTAGTCGCGCAGCATCAGCATCCAGCCGTCAAAGGCGCCCGGAATAACGGTTGCCAGCAACCCGTCGCCGGGGATGATGTCGATGCCTTCGCCTTTGTAGTGCTCGATAGTGGCGCCAGCAGGGGCCGGACCCTGCGCGCAGATGACCTCGACCTTGTCCTTCTTCTTCGAATAGATCACCGCGGGCATATCGCCGCCTGGACCATTCAGATGTGGTTCGAGAACCTGGAGCACGAAGCCCGTTGCCACGGCAGCATCGAAGGCGTTTCCGCCCTTTTCGAGAATGCTCATGCCGACCGAGGATGCGATCCAGTGCGTGGAGGTCACGACACCGAAGGTACCGAGGATTTCAGGGCGAGTTGTGAATACAGTCATAGGATCAGTCCTTCGGGATTATCAGTGTTCACGTGGATCGAGCGCATCTCGCAGGCCATCGCCCAGGAGATTGAAACCGATCACCACGAGGAAGATGGCTGCACCCGGCCAGATGGCCATCCAGGGTGCCTGTGAAAGATAGTTCTTCGCGACATTGAGCATCGAGCCCCAGCTTGCCGCCGGCGCCTGCTGTCCAAGGCCGAGGAAGGAGAGGCTTGCCTCGGCAATGATTGCTGTTGCCACCGTCAATGTCGCCTGAACGATGATAGGCGGCACGATGTTGGGAAGGATGTAGCGAAGCATGATATCGTGATGACCGAGCCCGATCGAGCGCGCCCCTTCGATATAGTCCTCCGTCTTGACTGCAAGCACCTGTGCACGTGTCAACCGGATGAAGATCGGCATGGCAGAAAGACCGATCGCGATCATTGCGTTGGTGAGGCTTGGGCCAAGAAAGGCGGCAAGCGCGATCGCCATGATCAGGAACGGCATTGCCAGAAAGGCTTCCGTGATGCGCGAGATCACCTGGTCGAGCCAACCGCCGAAATAGCCGGAGATAAGACCGAGCGGCACACCCGTGATGACCGCGATGAACACGGAGACGACGCCCGCCATTAGCGAGGCCTGTGCTCCCCAGATCATGCGCGAGAGGATGTCACGACCGATATCATCCGTGCCAAGCCAATGTGCCGCCGACGGCGCCTTGCGGATGGCGCTCCAGCTTGTGGCATAGGGATCGGCGATCGGCAGAACGGGTGCGAGCAGAGCGACAACTGCAAAGAACACGATGATGATGAGACCTGCGATGGCGCTCTTGTTGCGCTTCATCTTTTTCCATGCGCGATTTTGCGAGCGCTTGGCGACCGGGGCGGCTATCTGAACGGTCGCACTCATATGGCAGCCCTCATGCGTGGATTGAGCAGAACCGTGACGACATCCGCCAGAAGGTTCATCAGGATGAAGCCGATCGCAGTGCACAGCACCACACCTTGGACGACGGCATAATCACGCGTGAAGACCGCATCGACGATGAGCTTCCCAAAGCCTGGAATGGTGAAAATCTGCTCGGTCAAAACAGCACCGGCCAGCAATTCTCCGAAGAGCAGCGCCGACAAAGTGATGATGGGCAGAAGAGCGTTTCTGAAGGAATGGCTGAGCACCACCTGCCAGCTGGATAGTCCCTTGGCTCTCGCGGTACGGATATAGTCGGACTTCATCACCGAGAGCATGGCAGATCGCGTGTGACGCATCAGCGTCGCGGCCAGCGCATTACCGAGAACGAAGGACGGCATGATCATGGTCTGGATCGAGCGAACAGGATCAACGAAAATAGATTCGTAGCCTGATGCCGGAAGCCATCCGAGATGGACCGACACCAGCAGGATCAGCATGATACCAAGCCAGAAATTCGGGATCGAGAGACCGGACAGAGCCACGATGTTCGAAAGATAATCGATCCACGTATTCTGTTTGACGGCAGCAAGAATGCCGATCGGCACACCGATGATCAGCGCGAAGAACATCGACATCACGGCAAGCTGGATGGTGACCGGCAGCTTCTGGCCGATCAATTCAAGAACCGGCTGATTGGTCCTCAGCGATATGCCGAAATCCCCCTGAAGCACCGATCCGAGCCAGTAGAAATACTGGTAAACGACCGGGTCATTCAATCGATACCGCTCGCGCAGGAGTTCGATGACGGCAGGATCGCGCTCCTCGCCCGCCATGGCGAGAATGGGATCGCCCGGCAGAAGCTTTTGCAGCGAGAAAACAAAAATGGAAATGATAAGCAGCGTCGGTATGGCAACCAAGAGCCGCTTGCCGATATAGATGTGCATTGGATCGATCCTTGAAACACCGGTGTGCCGGAGATTGGCACAGGCGCCGTTGCCAGCGCCTGCGACGGAACATCAAGTGCTTATGAGCCTTTCTTCACACCGGTCAGGCGGATCATGCCATCGGATGAAGGGGTGAAGCCGGTCACCGCTTTGGAGGTCGCGTAGAGATAGGCTTGATGGCCGAGATAGATCAGCGGCAGATCGTCATCGAGGATTTTAGTCGCCGCGTCATACTTCTCCTTGCGAACCGCATCGTCAGTCGAGGCACGCGCCTCGTCGAGCAGCTTGTCCACTTCCGGATTGCAATATTTGGTGTCGTTGATGCCACCCTTGCAGGTCACGAACTGGTGAATATTGCCGTCGGGATCGGAACGACCAGACCAGTCTGAGCGTGAAAGCACGTAGTTGCCCGCCGTCTGCTCGGAAAGCAGTGTCGCAAATTCGGTTGCCTTCAGTTTCACATCGAAGCCAGCCTCCGCCGCCATGGCCTGGATGACCTGCATCATCTGCGTCTGGGTGGTGTTGTTTGCATGCTGCAATTCGATTTCGTAGCGGTCGAAGCCAGCTTCCTTCATCAGTGCCTTGGCCTTTTCCACGTCGCGCGCCGGTACGGGGACGTCCTTGTTGTACCAGGGGCTTGTCGGTGGCCACGCCTGATTACCGGCCATTGCCGTCCCTTCGAAGACGACCTGGTTGATCGCCTCGCGGTCGATGGCAAGCGAGAAAGCCTGGCGCAGACGCTTGTCCTTGCCAAAAGGATTATTGGCCTTCGGACCGTTGCCGATATTGACATACATGGCCATGTAGCCCGGCCCCACGACTTCGCCATAGGTCAGCTTCGGATCGTCCTTGACCGACGCCGCATCCGAAGCAGAGATGCGTTCCGCCATGTCGAGATCACCGGCGCGCAGGTTTGCCAGACGTACGGTGGTGTCCGGGATCGGCAGGAAGGTCACCTTGTCGAGGAAGATGTTGTCCTTGTTCCAATAATCGGCGAATTTCTCCAGCACGATGCGGTCCTGCTGAATGCGCTCGACGAACTTGAACGGTCCGGCACAAACCGGCTTGGAACCGAAGTTCGCACCGAGTTCCTTGCCAGCCTTCGGCGAAATCATCATGCCGGCGCGGTCAGAGAGCTGGGCCAGCAGGCTGGCATCAGGCTTCTTCAACGTGAACTTGATTTGATACTCGCCGGTCGCTTCCACCTTCGCCACGGAGGCGAGCTCGCTCTTGCGGCGCGATTCCGGCATCGTCATGTTGCGCTCGATCGTATAGACGGCCGCCTCGGCATTGAATGGCGTGCCGTCGTGGAAAACGACGCCTTCGCGCAGGTCCATCGTCAGCGTGTTGCCATTGTCGCCCCAGGCCCATTTGGTGGCCAGTTGCGGAACGACGGACAGATTGTTGTCGAGGTCCACCAGTTTGTCGCACATGCTGGTATAGACGAGGCGTCCCACGAAGGTTCGTGATTGGGCAGGATCGAGCACGTCGGCGTCGTCCTGCAAGCCGATGCGAATATCCGCGGCAAAGGCCGAGGTGGAGAGCAATGCTGCGGTCAGCAGAGTGGCGGAAAATTTGGTGATCTGTCTCATGTCGTTCTTCCTCTGGATGGTGTTCAGGCAGCCGGTGTTCCGGTTCTTGCCGCGGTGATGTCTGTCAGATCTCTCCCTTCGATCCGTGATCGAGATGATCCATCGATGTCTGGCGGATAAGGCGTTCCTGCAATGTCAGGAGGTGATTGCGCATGGCTTCACCCGCCTTGGACGGATCGCGTGCCGCAATCGCGTCGATGATTTCGGCATGCTGGTCGCGCGATTCCTTCAGCGTGTCATCGAGTCGGCGTGCACGTTCGCGAACCGCCTGCCAGGACGGGTCTTGGCGCACGCGATTGACGACGTCGAAGAGCGACAGAAAAAGCTGATTGCCCGCGCTCTGCGCAATCAGACGATGGAGCGAACCATCCCAAAGCTCTCGCCAATCCGCATCGGTGCGCTCATAGATCTTGGCGCAGGTTTCGCGCATGCGCAGAATATCGGAAGGTTTGGCTCGCATGGCGGCAAGCTGCGCCAGTTGCGGTTCGATGCGAAGACGCACCTCCATGATTTCCATGAAGTTCGTGCCGGGGACGAGGCTTGCCGCATGGTCGCCCCAGCTATCGGGCTTCTGACCGAGGAAGGTGCCTGCCCCTTGGCGACGCCAGATCAAGCCTTCTGCTTCAAGCACTTCCAGTGCTCGCCGAATTTCACGGCGGCCCGCACCAAGGCGCTCGCTCAACGTGCGCTCCGTCGGCAATTTTCCATCGCGGCCAAAAGCACTTACAGCGATAAATTCGCGCAGACGTTCAAGCGCGTAGTTCGCATTGTCGAGACCAGCGATGTTGGATTTCTCATTCATTGGTGCGTACCAATTTCACATTGGTTCAATGAATGCGGAACGAGCCCATTCGTCAAGCACAAATTTTATCCACGCAGAAATTTTATGCAGAAAACGCACCACCGAGCGAATATGCTTGCCTGAGATAGATGGAAAAAGCAGCGGCCATGGTACGGACCGCTGCTTTCTAAAATCACTAAAGATGATTTTTAAATTAGAGCAAGCTCAAGCTGCCAAACCGGTTTGATGAATTTCCACAAGCTCCTGATAGCATGATGTATTTCCTGCAAGAACAGGCTGACCCTCGAAGAGCTTTTCGCCCTCCAGCGAGAATGGCATGACCTGCCCGCCCGCTTCTTTCACCAGACAGAAACCGGCCATGCAGTCCCAGGCCCGCATATGGGGTTCATAGTAACCGACTAGCCGGCCTGCAGCCACATAGGCCAGCATCAGCGCGCCGGAGCCGTTGCGGATAAAATTGCCGCCACGCGCCATCACATCACTGATGATCCGACCAACTCTCTCCGGCGTTACGTAATTGTTGGAACCAATACCGGTCAGAGCGTTCTGAATATTTCTGGAAGGATCAAGCGTCAAACGCCTGCCGTTCAAGGTCGCGCCATGTCCTTCAGCAGATGCATAAGTCTCGTCGGCACATGGCACGCGGATCACGCCGATGACTGGCTTTCCTTCCCGGACCACGGCGATCGAGACGCACCAACTCGGCATGCCGTTGACGAAGGGCGCGGTCCCATCGATCGGGTCTACCACCCAGGTGTAGCCAGAGACACCGTCATCATAGCCATGCTCCTCGCCAAGAAAGCCGTCACCGGAGAAGGTCGCAGCGACGCGCTCCCGCAGCATGGTTTCGACGTTGCGATCGGCGATCGAGACGACGTCCTGAAGATCCCTCTTCGTCTCGATCACCAGGCTGTCGCGCTTGTTGAAATAGTCGAGCGCCGTCGCACCGGCCTCAGCCGCCAATTCCTGTGCAAGCGCAAAGCGCTGTTCGAGGCCGTCATTCCGTTCTGTCATTTCCAATGTCCTTGATTGAATTCACTTAGGTCACGCGTCGATGAGCGCTATGCCACGATTTTTAAAACTGAGTGTGACATCGCTGGTCTCGTTCACAGTCTGGTTCATGTCGTGATCAACGATGAACAGCGTGCCGACTTCCGTTTCGACTTCGTATTCCAGGTGCCCGCCGAGATAGGCGGTGTGCAGCACGCGTCCCGGCATCCCGGCCTCGCCCGGCGCGCCGATCCGGATAGACCCTGGACGAACGGCGAGTTTCGCCGCGCCAGCGCGCGGATGCCTGCTTGGAATGCGATGTTCCGTCTTACCGATCCGGACGATCGCTTCCTCGCCCGACTGTGAGATGACCTCGCAAGGCACGACATTTGCCTCGCCCATGAAGTCCGCAATGAAGGACGATGCCGGGGCTTCGTAGAGCTCGCGCGGTGCTCCCGATTGGGCAATCTCACCCTCCTTCATGACGATGATGCGATCGGAGACCGCCAGCGCCTCATCCTGGTCGTGCGTGACGTAGACAGCCGTAAAGCCGATGCGCTGTTGCAGTTCACGAATGTCGGTGCGGACCCTTCGGCGCAGACGTGCGTCGAGGTTCGACAAGGGCTCGTCGAGCAGGAGCACCTGCGGCTCCAGCACAAGGGCTCGCGCAACTGCCACGCGCTGCTGCTGCCCGCCGGAAAGTTCGGCAGGTAGACGATGGCCCATGCCCGCGAGACCGACGAGGCGCAGCCCTTCCTCCGCCTTGTCACGCGCCTCGTTCTTCTTTAGCCCGGAGGATCGAAGGCCGTAGGCCACATTGTCCAGCGCACTCATATGCGGAAACAGCGCATAGGACTGGAACACCATCGACACGTCGCGCTCATTGGCGGGTAGCATGGTGACATCCTTGTCGCCGATCAGGATACGGCCGGAGTTCGGATGCTCGAGGCCAGCGAGCATTCGAAGGGTCGTCGTCTTCCCGCAACCGGATGGACCGAGGAGCGTCACGAGCGTGCCCGGCTCGATCGTCAAGGAGAGATCCGGTATGGCAGTAAACGCGCCGAAGGTCTTGCGAACATTCTGGAAAACGACTGAGCCGGGTTTGACGGTAATCATGCGGCTTTCTCCTGAGGATTGGATGGGGATGTAGCTAGGGGCACGCCGGCAACGCGGTTTTCAGGGCGAAGGCGTCTTTCCCCAACGGCAAGTTGGAAGCCGGCAATGACGGTGATCATGACGACGATCAGCATGGACGAGTAGGCGATCGCCACGCCGTATTCCCCATTTTCAACGAGACCGACAATGTAGGATGTCGCCATGTTGTACTGGGCGCTGACGAGAAAGATCACAGCACTGATGGACGTGATGGCGCGCACGAAGGAATAGACGAGTGCCGCGCGGATCGCCGGACGAAGCAACGGCAGCACCACCAGCCGTATGGTGCGGAAGCTGTTTGCGCGCAGCGTCATGGAGGCTTCATCCAGGCTCTTGTCCAGCTGGCTCATGGCAGCGATGCCGCCGCGTACGCCAACCGGCATGTTGCGGAACACGAAGCACAGGATCAGGATGAGGGCCGAGCCCGTCATTTCAAGCGGAGGCAGGTTGAATGCCATGATGTAGCTGACGCCGATGACTGTGCCCGGAATGGCAAAGCTCATCATCAACGCGAATTCGAAGAGATTGCGCCCGGCAAATTTCTGCCTGACGATGATGTAAGCGGTAAGCAAGCCGACGGCCGCCGTCAGGGGTGCAGCAATAAGCGCGATTTCCATCGTCGTCCAGAAGGAGTTCCAGGCAACGCCGGTCCAGGCGATGGAGCCGTTGCTGATGCTGACGGAGAAGGCACGAACGTAGTGATCGATCGTCAGAGTGTTGTCCAAGCCCCAGGTCTTCACAAACCCACCGACAAGGATCATGCCATAGACGACGACGGTAAAGATCATCCACGGAACCACCAGCGCGTGGACTGCAATGGACATCGACTTCGGCAGCGCGATATGCGCGCCGCTGTCTCCTTTGCCCGTCACCGTGGCAAAGTTCTTTCCCGCCAGCCAGAAGCGCTGCGCAATAAAGGCAGAGAGCGTGAAACAAAGCAGGACGATAGCGAGCACGGCCGCTCGCGAAGGGTCGTTCTGAGAACCAACCACTGCAAAAAAGATTTCGGTCGAGAGAACGCCATGGCTTCCACCCAGCACCAGCGGGTTGCCGAAGTCGGCCATACTTTCGATGAAGCCGATCAGGAACGCGTTTGCGAGGCCAGGCTTCATCAGCGGCAGGGATACGCGCCAGAAGGTCCGCCAGCGGTCGGCACGAAGCGTCTGAGATGCCTCTTCCATGGAAGGGCTCACCCCTTCGACAACGCCGATGAGGACGAGGAAGGAGATGGGCGTGAACGAGAGAACCTGGGCGATCCAGATACCCGGAAGACCATAGAGCCAACGACCCGGTTCGACGCCAAAGACGCCAGACATGAATTCGGTCACGACACCCGCGCGCCCGAAAAGCAGCGTGAGTGCGAGGCCGATCACGAATGGAGGCGTGATAATCGGCAGCACCGTCAACAAACGCAAACCCGTCTTGAAAGGAAAGCGTGTTCTTGTCGCCACCAGTGCGAAGGCAAGACCGAGGATGGTGGAACCTGCTGCCGTCATGATCGCCAGAAACAGAGTTCTCCATGCCACGCCGCAACGGCCACCGCCCATGACACAGTCAAGGCTCCAGATGCCTGGATCGCGCATGTTGCGGATGAAGCCGTCAGGATTGAAGGAACCGTCGAAGTCCTGAAGCGCCCCGACCATCATGCTGCCGATCGGATAAAAGACGAAGACGCTCACAAGAAAAATCAGCAGCGAGATGCATGAGACGATAAAGGCATCGCCCTTCATGAAGCCCCGTTCGGCAAGCCCGAAGGAAATGAAAAGGACAAAGACGAAAGCCATTGTCACCGCGCCTGCACCCATAGAGGGCTGACCATCCGCCAAGGGGCCAAAGAGACCTTCTGTCGCCTGCCAAGTCCAGCCGGAAAACCCGATTGCCAGTCCCTGAAGGACGAGGAACCCAAGACCGAGGCTGCCCGCGATCACCAGCAAGGCGCCACGCTTTTCGGTGTCCGGTACGATCCGTGCTGTCACCCCCAGGAGGAAAAACCCAAGAACGCCGAACAGCCAGACGCGACCTTCCGACACCATCTGAAGAATGCCGGGAGCGACCGCCTTGGACAGCGGGAATTCCGCCAGCCAGCCGAGGCCGTAGAAACCGCCTTCAATGCGGTACCAGGGAACAAGCACAAGGGCCGCTAGTCCCACGGCCAGAACAATGTCCAGCCGGCGATTGCCATGTGTCATGGTCAACCTCACAAATTTGAGTGTATCGGAAAGGGGCCGCCTTCATCCCTCAACCAGTAGAAGACTTGAAGACGAAGGCGGCAGGAGGGAGCTATCAGTTGGCGGCTGCGCCGACGTCCTTGTCCCAACGTTCCAGCAAGGCCTTGCGCTTTGCGGGGTCGCCATAGGTCTTGAAGTCGTAGTTGATCAGCTTGATATCTTCAAAGCGTGGAGCTTCTTTTGGTATTTCAGCATTCTTGTTGGATGGAAGCTGGAACGACTTGGCATCCTTCATCCGCGACTGCACATCGGCCTGCAGCGCCCAGTCGTACCAGATCTTGGCGTTTTCCATATTGCGCGCGCCCTTGACGATCGACATGGAGCCGATCTCGTAACCCGTGCCTTCGCAAGGGGCGACCGACTTCACAGGGAAGCCTTCCGCTGTCTGCGCGACGGCATCGTGCATGAAGACGATCCCGAGCGCTGTCTCACCACGGGCGGCAGCCTTTACGGGCGCCGAACCTGACTTGGTATATTGGGAGATGTTGACGTTAAGCTTCTTCAGATAATCGAAGGCCTGATCTTCTCCCATGATCTGCGCAAGCGACGCGAGTGCTGTGTAAGCCGTTCCCGACGAGTTCGGATTGGCGATCTGGATTTCGCCCTTCAACTCTGGATCAAGCAGGTCTGCCCAGCACTTCGGCTCCTTGAAACCCTTCTTCTTGAAGATGTCGGTATTGTAGCCCCAGCCGAGAGCACCGGCATAGACGCCAACCGTCTTGTAGCCGGCGCTCTCTGCCTGGTTCTTTGCCCAATCCTGCAGCTGGTCCAACATCTTGGATTTGTATTCGAGCGTCAGGTTTTCAGATGCTGCCTGCAGGTGCGGATCGCCGGTACCAGCCCACCAGACATCGGTCTTCGGATTGCGCGCCTCTGCGCGGATCTTGGCGTATGCCTCGCCGGACGACATGCGCACCATGTTGACCTTGATGTCGTGGCTCTTTTCGAAGTCGCCCTTCATTTGTTCGCAGATGACCACATCTGCAGCGCAGATGAGGTTGAGGTCACCGGCCGCATGGGCGGGTAAGCTCATCAAAGTTGTACCTGCCAGAAGCAGGCTGGAAATAAGTGTCAGTCGCATGTTTTCCTCCATGATGTGCGTCTGAATGCTGATCTCAGGACATGGCTTCGCCATTCGGCATGCCGTCGCTGCCGTCTGTCCCGTTCAAGGTTGCTCGCTTACTGGCTAGGCGGATGGACTTCCGTATCGAACCTTAGAAGAAGTCTGCCTCTTTCCTCTGGATTGCCAAATGTTGCAAAATCATAATCGACCATCTTGATAAGCGAGAGGTCGGGTGCTCCCGGTGGCAGGACGGCCTTCGCGTTGGAAGGGACCTGGTTCTGCCCGGCAGCAGCACCTGTCGCCTGCCCTTCTGGGCTCAGTGCAAAATCCACGAAATGCCTTGCCTCGTCCCTGTTCTTCGCGCCACGAATGATGCTGACCGCGCCGATCTCGTATCCTGTGCCCTCGCAAGGGGCGACGATGACAAGCGGCGCGCCCGCCTCCTTCTGCGTCACCGCATCGTGCATGAAGGATATCCCGATCAGGGCTTCTCCACGAGCGGCAGCCTTTACCGGTGCGGAACCTGCTCTGGTATAATCGGTGACATTGCGATTAAGCGCCGTCATGTAGCTGAATGCCTCGTCCTCACCGAAGAGTTGCACGAGTGTCGCAAGCATCGTGAAGGCCGTACCCGAATAGTTGGGATTGGGCGTGACGATCTTACCGCGATAGGCCTCGCTAATCAGATCCTTCCAGCACGTTGGCGCCGGAAGGCCTTGCTTCTGCAGAAGCTCGCTATTGTAGGCAAAGCCGAGCGCACCGGCGTAAATCCCCGCCGCCTGCCCACCCGACATGGCAAAGAAATTCTGAGCCCAGGGAAGAACCTCGGTTTCATGTACGGAAGCGTAGGCCTCTAGCAAATCTTCGGACGCCGCCTGCAGATGCGTGTCGCCGGTGCCGCCCCACCAGACATCAACGGTTGGTGCATTCTTTTCTCGTCTGATCTGATCGAGAACTTCACCCGTGCTCTTGCGCACCATCACGGTCTGGACGCCACTTTTCAGCTCGTAGGCGCGTTGCATTGCCCCACACCAGGCTTCGTCCGCCGCGCAGAGCACGCTTAGCTTCCCGCCGTCCTGTGCAAAGGCCGCGCCGCCAACCCACAGGATCAGCCCGGCGCTCAATGCCGCAAGCAGTGATTTCAATCGATCCTCCCTGGAACCTCCCCGTTCCATTCTTGCCGCAGAGAATGCCAGAACCGACCGCTTGCGCAATCGCTGAATGGTTACCGATTTTTCAGCAGTTGGATCATGCAAGGACATTCCGTTACGAATGTTACAAATCTGACAAAGCCGGTCATCATCGACCTTTTGAATAATCCCGCGCTCTTGCCTATGATCGATGCTGGGAGGACTTGATTTTGCAAAACCAGAGGATCAAGATTCTGATCGTCGAGGACGATCCGGATATGGCAGAATTGATTGCGGATCTTGTCGAAGCCGAGGGCTGGTCACCGACGGTCGTCCATTCTGCCGAAGACGCTACCGCGATTTTAGGGCGCGACCAGTTCCATATCGTTCTGCTCGACCACAATTTGCCCGGGATCTCCGGAAGGACATTTGCTCAACGCATCCGCACGAACCTCGGGCTCAATGTCGGCATCCTGATGGTCACGGCCGCCGGCAGTGCCACCGAACGTGTCCTGGGGCTGGAAACAGCGGCCGACGACTATGTCGTAAAACCCTTCGAGCCGATCGAACTGACGGCTCGCATCAAGGCGGTCCTTCGCCGCATCGCGCCATCGCTCAAGGTAGAGAAGGAGCCGGAGCGCGAGCATGAGGCGAGTTCTTTGCGGCTTGGTGACTGGGCGGTCGATCTGTCCGCGCGACGCGCTCTCTGCCTTGCCGATCGCAGCAAGACGCTGACCAGCGCCGAGTTTGCTCTCCTGGAAATATTGGCGCAGACACCGAACAAACCGGTCAGCCGGTCCCAGATCCTCGATCGCCTCGGTGCGGAGAGTGATCGCTTCATCGATCGCAATGTCGATGTGCTGGTCTTGCGCCTGCGCCGGAAGATCGAGCGCAATCCAGACCTGCCGCAGCATATCCAGACACGCAGGGGCAAGGGATATGTCCTGCACACCGAAGCAGCAGAGCCACCATTGTGATCGAGCGGCGCTTCCTCCAGTCCATCGCGTTTCGGCTGCCCTTCGCCATCGTGTTCATCTGTTCGTCGGTCTTCATTCTCTCGTCAGTTGCGATCTACGGTTTGCATAAGGCGAAGACGGAGATGGCGGCCTATAGCCTGCAGGCCTTTTCTAGCCTCGCCCGGGCGTCCCTCGTCTCCCGCCAGGTGGCCGATCTGGTGTCCAGCGCGCCTCTGCTGATGAACGCCACGTCTCCATACCGGGTCTCCAGCGAGAGCCGAGCGGTCGTGGCACAAGTCGATGGGCTTCTTCAGACGATCGCGCAGTACAAGCACGGAGACAGCCAGAACGCTCTTCCCAATGATGATATCGTCAGCCTTCTGCAGTCCATTCGTCAGCAAACCATGTCGCTTGCAGCGGATGCAGACGCGGCACAACAACACAAGGCGGAGGCAGCTGCAGCGCTTGGCCAGATTGCGACCCAGCAGACGGTAAACCAAGATGCGCTTCGCCAGCGTCTCAATGCTCTTGTCCAGGCCGCCGCCAATTCTGCGAGCCTGTTCCAACTGGGCGAACTACAGCGCCGCTTCACCGCAGAGACCGGCTATTTCTTGAATGACCCGGCAGCGGCTCCGCAGGTCGGCAAAGAAGGGCTTGCGCTTTACAAGAGCGTGTTCGACGCGCAGACGCAGTATCTTCTGGAAATGTTTTCCATCCAGTCGTCCGTGTCGAAACTCCACACTGTGTCCCGCACCCTGTCTCACACGACGGAAACGCAAAGCGGAGCGGTCGCCGAGAGGCTGACCAACGGACTTAATTCAGCTTCGGCCGCACTGACGCGACTGATTGTCATGGTCGCGATTGCTTTTTTCATCGTCGTCATTCTCTCCACCCTGTCGATCCGCTCTGTCATGCGGGTATCGAGCGGCATCACGGCACTGTCCACCGGCATGAACTCGCTTGCCAAGGGTGAGCAGGATGTCACCCTTCCCGCCTATAGAGGCTCGGAAACCGAGCTTGTGCGTCTGTCGGATGCATTCCACGCTTTCAAGGACAGCGTCGATCGAGTCTCGCGTCTGCGCCGCACGGCCGAAGCGGCAGCGAGAACGATCCGCTCGACGTTCCGGACCATGAACGAGGGAATCGCGCTCTTCGACGCGACAGGCCATCCCATCACCATGAACAGGCGGGTCATCGAGCTTGTCGGCAGACGGGGTGGATCGTCAAGAAAGCTGTCCCTGCGCAAGTTCATCGACACGATCCCTGCGATAGACCCCGAATTATTACCGCGTGACGGAGCCCCTGGAACGCTTGCAAATCGGATCACCCTGCGTCATCGCACCGATGATCAGCAGGTCACGGAAATTGCCATTTCACGCCAGCCAGATGGCGGCATTGTCATCCTGGCGCGCGATGTCACAGCGTTTGATCGACAGGAGGCAGAAGCGGCGAAAGCCCAAAGGCTCGATGGCATCATGCGCATGACCCATCAACTGAGCCACGAGGTCGGCAACATGATCGGCATCATCACGGGAAGTCTTGGACTTCTGGAGCGCGAGACGGGGTTTAGCGAGCGCCAGCAGCGCAACATCAATCGGATTCGCAAGGCGGCAAATCGCGGGCGCGAACTTGCCAGCAGCATGCTCTCGATTGGCAGTCAGCAACCCATTCACCCAGCCTCCATCGACATCGGCGCGCTTTTGCGCGCAATGATGGATGTGCTCGAGATTGCGGTCGGGCCTAACAACGAGATTGCGCTTGAAATTGAAGACGGTTTGCCCAGGCTCGCACTGGATGCCGCCCTGTTCGAACAATCCATTCTCAACCTCTGCCTCAACGCCGCAGCCGCTTTACCGACTGGTGGGTCGATCCTCATTTCGGCACGGCTGCTGGAGCAAGAGGTGGAAGTGTCGGTTGAAGACAACGGGCACGGTATGGATCAGGACGCGATAGACAGGGCTTTCGAACCTTACTTCACCACGCGCGCCCAGCAGGGCGGCACGGGCCTTGGCCTTGCCATGGTTTATGGCTTCATGCGCCAGAGCGGCGGCGATGCAAAGATCACGTCAAAGCCTGAGCAAGGTGTCCGTGTTGCACTGACATTTCCGACCCGTGGCGATGAGCAAGGCGGTAATTCGACGTTCTGATTTGCTGATTCGCCGAAGACGCGAAGAACCCTGCAATATGTTGTGCCGGTCGGCGATTGTCCCCTTGCCTCGCTACTTTGCCGTGCCTAAGAAGTCCTGGATCGTAATTTGCGCCGGAGAGGACAGGCATCGTGGAACAGGAAAACACCAAGACCGGCAGCGGAGCGAAGAAGGCCCTTTTGGCCGCAACGGCGATAATCGTCATCATTGGCGCAGGCGCGATCGGGGCGAAGGTATACTACCAGAAGCAGGTCGAAAAACTCATTGCCGAAAGAGGTGCAACCGCGGCTTCGGTCGATGTCGATTTTCTGGGACAGGTTCACATCAAAGAGCTGACGTTGCCCTTGAAGACAGGCGAGAAAATCAGCGTCGCCTCGGTTGACGGACGCCCGAAACTCCCCTTTGCCGACGGCGTGTTGGAGCTTAAGAACATCTCCATGGAGGTGGCGAAAACCAATATCGCCATTCCCAATGCCCGCATCGAGAATGCCGAGATCGAACGACCTGCTTCGTCGGAAGCAGAAGGGAAAGATGCTGACATCTCGCTCTCCAAGCGCATCGAACGCCTGTCGGCAAAGCGCATCTCCATACCTGTTATGACGGTCTCGCAATCCGTAGGGAGCGTGCAGCAGAAGATCGTTTATACAAACGCGGCCATGTCGGATATTGCCCATGGTCGGATCGCCCAATACACGATCGACAAGACAAATATCGATGCCACCATTGCTGCAAGCGGCGGCAACGGCGCGTCTCAACCGAAACCAATGACGATGTCGACCGGCGAGATCAAAGGCCAGGATGTCGACGTTGCCTACGCGGCGAGGCTCTATACGGAAACGGCCGGTCCGGACGACAAGGAGGCCAAGCAGGTCTATGGCCCTCTTTCCGTGCGCAAGCTGTCCATGTCCGATCAGTCGGGTGGATTTAGTTATGAGGAACTGCGCAGCGACGGCTTCAGCGCCAAAATGCCCGCTCAACCACTTGTCGAAACGCTTGCAGCAATCACTGCCGTCCAAAACATCGACGATCTGACATCTGAGCAACGCCAGGCATATTTCGGCAAGGTCCTCTCGATCTTCGGTATGATTGGAAAGAGCAACATCCAGTTGATCGGCCTCAAAATCGATGCTCCCGAAAAGGTTTCAGGGACGCAAGATAAACGGTCGATCGCCACCATCGATCGCATTGAAATGCAGATCGAGGGCTACAAGACAGACTTCGGCCTGCACGGCCTGTCCATCGCCAACGGTGAAGACAAGGTCTCGATGGAAGAGGCGAGCATCAAGGCATTTGATTGGACCTTACCCGCAGAGGGACTTTCCAAAGCCGCTGCCCTGGAGCCAGACGAGCTTGCGACTTTCCCCTACAGACAGTTCCTGCCGAGCTTCGAACGCTTCCGCATCAGCGGCCTAGACTTCGACACCTCGGCGCCGGAAAAGACCGACGAACCCGCGACCGGCAAGCCTGAGCGCATCAAGTTCGCGCTCAAGAACTTTGAAACGGTGCTGAAGAATCCGGTTAACGGCATTCCGACCGATTTCGAAAACAAGATGGAAGATCTCGTTATCCCAGTCCCGGAGGGTTCCTCTGAATTTGCCGAGGCACGCGCTCTCGGCTTGAAGGAATTGACACTCTCCTACGCGCTCTCAAGCGCATGGGATGAAAAAAACAGCAGCCTGGCAATTCGCCAAATCTCTGTAAGCGGCAAGGATTTTGGCCGAATCGAACTCTCAGGCCTGTTGAGCGGGATCACCAAAGAGTTCTTCTCGTTCGACGTCGCCAATGCTTACGCGGCGCTTTTCAGCGTGATGGGTCGTGAGATCAAGTTCACCTGGAAGGATGAAGGTGGGGTAGCACTCCTGACCAAGCTCTACGCTTTGCAGAATAATATCAGCGAAGCACAAGCGCGCACGACGTTGACGCTGGGCGCAAGCTTCCTGATGCAGCAACTCGCCGCCGAGCGGCCACAGTTGAGAGGCGCGACCGATGCACTTGCCGCCTTCGCCCTCAAGCCAGGCACCCTCACCGTCACCGTCAAGGCGAAGAACCCGAATGGACTTGGGATCTTCGATCTCGCGGCCGCATCGCAGGATCCGCTCATTCTCCTCGACAAGGTCGATATTCAGGCTGCGGCTGAATAATCGGAACGCGAACCATTAAAGCGCCGTGCGTCCTAATGGACGCACGGCGCCTTACCTTTTTTAATCTATGCATAGTGCTTTACCAAAGGGCGTTGTAAGACACGCAGACCTCGGTCAATCGAACCATGGCCAGTTGTCGACCCGGCATATCAGTGCGCAGCGGCTGGTACATTTTTGGCTTGCAGGTGCCACCGGTCCTTCCCGGCAGCTTTCGCCTTGTAAAGCAAGGCATCGGCATCGGCCAGAAGCTCGTCGAGCGATGTCTTGGCAGGTATCCAGACCCCGCCGATGGTGGCACGAACCTCGACAGTTGTTGCGCCAACAGCGATGGGTGCGCGCATGCCTTCAACAATGCGGGCTGCGACCTGATCCGCAACGCTAAGATCGCCCGCAACGACGATCACGAACTCGTCGCCGCCTGTTCGACAGACCAGATCTTCGGCGCGGACGTCCTGCTCCAGACGTCTGGCTGTCTCCAGCAGCACCTTGTCGCCGGCGGAGTGACCGTGAACGTCATTCACGGTCTTGAAGCCATCGAGGTCCATCAGCAACACCGTCCATCCAGAAGATGATGGCAACAGCGGATAGCGCATGGCAAGACCACGCCGGTTGAGAAGGCCGGTCAGAGCGTCGGTTTCCGAACGACGCTCGAATTCCTTGAGACGCATATGCTCGTCAGTGAAATCGATAGCGACCCCGACGATCCGGCGCGGAGTTCCATCCGGGTTGCGAAGGAGACGACGGTCGCAGCGCATCCATCTCTCGCCGAACACGGTGTTCAACCGATACTCGGCACAGGAGTGATCGACTTCGCCCAAAAGCAGAGGCGTGAGATCAGCGGAGGCCATGTCGCTGGGATTGACCCGCGCCAGATAAAGTTCCAGATCGAGCCGCCCAGCGTCCGGTCCACCAATAAACTGCGCCAGCCGTTCGGAGGTCTCGAAGCGTCCGGCCGCCACATCCATGTGCCAGAACCCTCCACGCACGGCTTCCATGGCCAGCTCGAGTTGCGCCGCCTTCTCCGCGAGTTGGCGCTCGCTCTCCTTCTGCGCGGAGATATCCTGCACTTGTGACAGCAACTGCACGATATTTCCCACCGCATCCCGCATTGCTGTCAGATGGATCACCACATGAACGATAGCGCCCTGGTGATTGATATACCGCTTCTCGATGGAGTAGCCATCGCGTGTACCCTCAATAACGGCATTGAAGAGCGTCTCGTCCCTGTCGAGATCGTCAGGATGGGCAAACTTCTTGAATGACATGCCCTGAAGCGTATCGAGGGGAATTCCGACAAGTCTCGAGAAGGCCTGGTTCGCCCGGCGAATGCGACCGGCGACATCGTGGAACACGATGCCGACAGGGGCATGTTCGAAAGCAAAGTCAAAAAGCGCTAAGCGGGCTTGCGCATTTTCTCTCAGCCACTGCGCTCCTCTATGCAAAATCTTCTCCTAAAACCAAGTACACTGCCTATTAATTAGTAGGCACGAATGTAATTGATTCAAGCACAAGAAATCATGGTCTAGTCTCATCGCATTCCTGGGACGAACGACTTAACGACGCGCAGCGCGCGGCATCTTCGTTGGAATGCCGCTTGTTGCGCTAGAACGTCAGACCCGGCACAGCGAGAGGATTGTCCGTCATCGCCTGCCGATCCGGCCTGTCGATCGTCGCTGTCCCGGTAAAGGCCGCGAACAAATCCTTGACGAAATCCTCGCTCAAATCCTTAGTGATGAGAACCATGCGGGTGCGGCGATCTTGAGGGTCGGGCCAGGCTTGCAAGCGCTGTGGCGGATGGAAGATGGACTGCACGCCATGCAGAACGAGCGGTCGATCTAAATTGTCTGAGAGCGCAACGATCGCCTTCATGCGCAAAAGCTTTTCCCCATGAGCCGAGCGCAGCAAATCCACAAACATCTCAATCGCCATCGGATCGATGGGGCGATCATGCATGATGGAGAAAGACCGGATCGATGCGTTGTGCCGGTTCACATCGTGATGGTGATGATGGTGGTCGTGGTCGTGGTGATGATGATCGCCATGGTGATGATCTTTGTCATGCGCGGCTTCTTCACCCAGCCAACGGCTGACGTCCGCGCTTTTGCTGGCAAAATCATAAAGACCGTTGTCCAGAAGAACGGCGGCGCTCCAGGTCTCCTGATCGCCATCCTCAACCGCAGCACGGGGATTGAGATGACCGATGCGGGAAGCAAGTGCGGCGACGGCGTCTGCAGAGGCGAGCTTCCGTTTCGTCAGCACCAGCCGGTCGGCAACGGCCACCTGCTTTAAGGCTTCCTCATGATGATCAAGCGTCGAGGCACCGTTGACCGCGTCGACAACCGTGATGACGCCGTTCAACATGAAGTTCTGCGCAATGACAGGATTACCCATGATCGACTGCATGACGGGTGCAGGATCGGCAAGCCCCGTTGTTTCGATCACCACGCGCTTTACGGGCTTCAAACGTCCCGTCTGGATGCCATCCATCAACTCGGCCAGCGTATCCACCAATTCGCCGCGCACCGTGCAGCATAGGCAGCCTTCGGCAAGCTCAATGATGCCATCGCCCGAACGCTCCACGAGCAGGTGATCGATACTCACATCACCGAACTCGTTGATGATGATCGCTGCATCGGCCATGTCCGGATCTTTCAACAGCCGATTGAGCAGGGTCGATTTGCCGGCGCCAAGAAAGCCGGTGAGAATGGACACGGGAATCCGTTCGAATGCCATAAGGCACCTTTTCGTTACAATGTTACAATAGACCGCTTATAGCATCTAACGCGGGTTGGGAAAGCCGCAACGCGTCTCAACGGATTTGCCACTTCTCCGCAGATGCAAAGCGTCAGAAAGCCGGACGCGGGATGGGGATCGGCACATTGGCCATTTCGCTTCCGCCCTTGCCCTTGGTCTCCGCCACCGCCACGGGTTCCGTGCCGGGTATAAGGCCTGCGAAGGAGTAGACCGGCGGGCGCGTCATCTCGCGAACATAGGGCGACTTGATGATCATGCGGCCAGCCTCGTCGCGGCTTTCGCTGCGCACCTTGGCGGCCTTGGGATTGCAGATTTCCTTGCTGATATCATTCACCGCAAGCGTATCGCCATAGGGTGCCAGAGAGGCAAGCGATACCCCCTGGCCAGCTGGCGACGTCAGCCCAAGCTGCAACAGCTCGGCGGATTCATCGGTGCGCCCGGCAAGGCTGTCGGAGCCGAGAACCACGGAAATAACCTGCCGTCCGTCCCGCTTTGCAGAGGACACCTGGTTGAAACCGGAGGCACAGATGAAACCCGTCTTCATGCCATCGGCTCCCTCGAAGCGGCCGACCAGCATGTTGTAATTGGCGTAGTTCTTCTTGCCCGTGGTCACACCCTCGAGAGAGAAGTAGCTGGCATAGTCCGGGAACTCACGCTTGATGATGAGCGCGAGCAGCGCCAGATCGCGCGCGGTCGTGTATTGTCCAGCGCCGGGAAGGCCGTTCGGATTGATGAAATGCGTCGACGACATGCCCAGACGCGCGGCTTGCGCGTTCATTTGCGCGACAAAATTGCCTTCGGTACCGCCGATGGTTTCGGCAATCGCCACAGCCACATCGTTAGCCGACTTGATCAACAGCAGCTTCAGCGCGCTATCGAGCGTAAGCTTGGAGCCCGGCTTGAAATACATCTTGCTGGCTGGCTGATCGGAGGCGTGTTTGCTGAAGACGACAGGCGTATCGGGGCTGAGCTTTCCGGACTTCATGGCGCTGAAGGCGATATAGGCCGTCATCAATTTTGTCAGCGATGCCGGATACCATTTGCGGAAGGCCTCCTGATGCGCGATCACCCTACCTGTCTTGACATCGACCACCATCTTGGGATTGGCCGCAGCAACCGATGTCAGCGCCATTATGCTGGCGGCCACAGCGGCAACAGTTTTCGAAAGTCGCCCGGCGGCGCGGCGTGTTCTGCGATCGTCTTGCAAGGCCTGTCCTCAAATTCCCGTCTTCTTTGCGGGATTGGCAATAGTCACCATATATGGCCTAGCAATGGCAAACTAGATTGATTGCGTCAATTATGCGGCGCAATATCGGGGCAAGCCGAAGCACGATTCACGCATGCCGTTTTTCTAAAGTCAGGACCCAAGAGAATGCCCATCTTGAATAGAGCCGCCGAGTTGCAGGAAGAAGCGACGCAATGGCGCCGCCATCTTCATCAGAACCCGGAAATTCTCTATGATGTGGAGGAGACCGCGCGCTTTGTCACCGAGAAGCTGACCGAGTTCGGGGTCGACGAAATCGTCAATGGCATCGGCCGCACCGGCGTTGTTGGCGTCATCCACGGCCGCAGCAGGAACGGCCGAACGATCGGCCTCCGCTCCGATATGGATGCCCTGCCGATCCTTGAGGAAACCGGAAAGCCCTGGGCCTCTCTCACGCCCGGCAACATGCACGCCTGCGGCCATGATGGACATATGGCCATGCTGCTGGGTGCCGCCAAATATCTTTGCGAGACCCGCAACTTCGACGGCTCGGTGGTGGTCATCTTCCAGCCTGCCGAAGAAGGTGGCGCTGGCGCGCTCGCCATGGTGGAAGACCGGTTGATGGATCGTTTCGGGGTAGACGAGGTCTATGGCATGCACAACATGCCGGGCATTCCGCTTGGCCAGTTCGCTATTCGCAAGGGCGGCATCATGGCCGCGCCAGACAAGTTCACCATCACCGTCAAAGGCCGTGGTGGCCATGCCGCTCAGCCTCACCGCACCGCAGATCCGATCGCCATCGGCGCGCAGATCGTCACCAATCTACAATTGATCGCATCCCGCAATGCCGATCCCCTGCGCTCGATCGTCGTTTCGGTCACCCGCTTCCAGGCCGGCACCAGCCACAACATCATTCCCAACGAGGCGCTGATCGCCGGCACGGTGCGGACACTCGATGAAGATGTGCGCGACATGGCGGAAACGCGGATCCGCCAGATTGCCGAAGGCATCGCTCTTGCCAACGGCGCTGAAGCGGAAGCGGAGTATCACCGCTACTGTCCCATAACCGTCAACCATCCCGCAGAGACCGACTATGCAGCCGAAATTGCCCGCGACGTGGTCGGCGCCAATAATGTCGATGCCGATGTCGATCCTTCCATGGCGGGCGAGGATTTCTCCTACATGCTGAAGGAGCGCCCCGGTGCCTTCATCTTCATCGGCAATGGCGACACAGCAGGACTGCATAACCCAAGCTACGACTTCAACGACGAGGCGCTTGCCTATGGCATTTCCTACTGGGTGAAGCTTGCGGAGCAGCGGCTGCAGGGGTGATGTCTCAAAATTTCTGGGCACATCACAAATGTGCCTCAGAACGCGGTTGATCCTGAAAGACCAGTGGTTTAAAAGCGCCATTGTGTGTCCACGTAGCTCAGCAGGATAGAGCACAGGATTCCTAAGTGAAATTGGGGGTCGCGCCCGGAAACGACGCGATCGATCTGCTCAAAGTCGGGGAACGCTTCGCTGGGCTTCCAGCATGCCAATCCCGAGCCAAGCTTCGGAGAAATCCGTTGAAGGTGTAGAGACTGGATGGGCAGCACCTAAAGGCGTTTACGCCCATGGTGAAGGGACAGTCCAGACCACGAACGCGCCCACCTAACGGCGGGACGGCGGCGAAAGCCGAAGTGGTATGAATCCTGGGGTCGGAGGTTCGAATCCTCTCGTGGACACCATAATCCTGAGAATTCAATAGCTTAAGACAAGCTTAATTAGCGATCTCTATCGCCTTGGTGATCGACAAATGTAATGTGAGTGTCAGAGTTACGGAGTGCTACATGTATTCAGTCTGCACAGTAGCAAAATGGCGACCCCTGCAGGACTCGAACCTGCGACCTACTGCTTAGAAGGCAGTTGCTCTATCCAGTTGAGCTAAGGGGCCACTCGCGGCGCCGTGGTGGCGCCGAAAACGGTTAGTGTGTCCAAGGCTGCGTGCGCGTATAGCGGAAGTTGTCCGTGTAGGAAACCGTCTGGCGCTCAGCTTCCTTAGGCTGGATCACGCGGTACTCGATGCCCTTGCGCTGTGCATAGGCTTCGGCCTGTTCCTGTGTGTCGAAATTGAGCTTGACCTGCTGCTTCATGTCCGACGAGGACGTGTAGCCCATGATCGGATCGATCTTGCGCGGAACTTCGGCGTCGAATTCCAGCACCCAGATATTCGTCTTGGCCTTGCCGGACTGCATGGCGGTCTTTGCCGGACGATAAATTTTTGCAGACATTTCAACTGCTCCAGTCTTGCGATCAAGCGCGATGACGCTCTTTCTACGCGGCTTCCCGTAACCAGTTTATTACGGTCGGCATCAGAATTTCACTTGGACTGACTCCTGCGCGAAGTCAAGCCGCTTGCTTTGTAGATGCTACAGCATCGGCCTGAAAATCCTAACCGATTTTCCGAAAGCACGATGCCTCGGTTCAAAGACGATAGAGCCTCCGCTATACCTCCGCGAGGAGACCAGCGCTCTACGAAACATGAGAGCCTTAACCAACAGAAAAAGCGAAAGCCACGCTTGAATGAGACGCGCGAAGCATATTCTATCGCGACAACTACGAGGAGACACGCATCATGAGCGATAACGTCATCAAGTTTCGCAAGCCACAACCGCCGAAGAAGCCCCGTCCCGGCCAGAGCAAGCTGCTCGCAGTTATTATCGGCGGCATCGCGCTCTGTGTTTTGATCTGGGTGCACTTCCAATACGGAGTATGAGGCTTAAGGCTTCAAGGCGCGCGGCAAGAGCCCGCCCATCGTCCAGGAGGAGAGCGGTCAGAGGCAAGGGACATTACCAAGGCTTTAGACAACACCGCAAAACGCAATCCATCGGCGCCTCGACGTCACATTGCGAGACGTCGATCACAGTGAAAACAGCAAGCGCAACAGAAAACGCTTAACTTTCTCACACGCTTACCAGAGCAATTTCAACTTTGAATGGGGAATTATAAAGTTAAGACAAATCGATTATTTGTCGAATGGTCGGAGTGGAGAGATTCGAACTCCCGACCCTCTGGTCCCAAACCAGATGCGCTACCAGACTGCGCTACACTCCGCCGATGTCGTGAGCGGGGAGATACACGGTTACCGCAGACCCTGCAACAGCTAAAATCACCTTTTCGTTTGTTTTTTCTCAATCGGCTCCGGGGTCCCTGACTGTGGGATGGGATGCAGGTGGCGGGAAGATTACGAAGTTTTCACTTCACCCACCCTTCCAGCCGTGCGATCCAGCAGTCGTATTTTAGCAGTTGCAGTAGCTTCCTCAGATAGCCACCTATCAAGGCATAACTACTGCAATCTCTCAGACAATGGGAATGAACCACTTGGACGCCAGTAGCGAGAAAACGACCAGCCAGGAAGCGAAGCCCGATCTTCGCGACATTCTGGTGTCTTCGAAAACCGGAAAAAAGAAATCCAGGCGTTCGCTCTATATCATTCTCGCGCTGCTGATGATTGCTGGCGCGGCGACCTACTATTTTGCCTTTGCCGGTGCTCGGGTCGCCTACACCTACACGACGCAGGAAGCAAAGCGCGGCGATCTCTCCGTCATTGTTACCTCCACCGGTTCGGTGCAGCCCACCGACCAGGTGGATATATCGAGCGAGCTCTCCGGCACGATCCGCAAGGTCAACGTCACCTTCAACAGTCCGGTGAAAGCGGGCGACATTCTGGCTGAACTCGACACCAACAAACTTGAGGCCGATGTGCAGAGCGCGCGCGCCAAGCTTGCCTCCGCCAGAGCCAATGTCGCAAAAGCGAAAGCCGATCTCGGCTCGGCCAACACATCGCTGGAGCGGCTGAGATCGCTGGTGCAGAACCGCGTCTCCAGTCAGCAGGATCTTGATGCGGCGCAGTTCAACCGCGATGCGGCTGCGGCAACGCTGGAGGTCAATGAAGCGACGGTGCTTTCATCCGAGGCGGATCTGCGGCTTGCGGAAGTCAATCTCAGCAAGGCGAAGATTGTGTCTCCGATCGATGGCGTGATCCTGACGCGCGATGTCGATCCCGGTGCGACCGTGGCATCGTCCTTGAACGCGCCGGTGCTTTTCACCATCGCCGGCGATCTGCGCCGCATGGAGCTTCAGGTCTCGATCGATGAGGCGGATGTCGGCAAGGTAGAGGCTGGTCAGGAGGCCACCTTCAATGTGGATGCCTATCCAGAGCGACGCTTCCCGGCGAAAATCGAAACCGTTCGTTTTGCGTCAGAAACCGTCTCCAACGTCGTGACCTACAAGGGTATTCTGACGGTGGATAATGCCGAACTCCTGCTGCGCCCTGGCATGACGGCGACCGCAAATATCGTGGTAGAACATGTGAAAGATGCGTTGCTCGTGCCCAACGCCGCCTTGCGTTACACCCCACCGCGGGAGAACGCTTCGCGCGGCGGCGGCCTGATGGGCCTTTTCCGCCCTCCACGCATGAACCGCTCGCGCGGCAGCGGCGCCGAGCAGGCAGCGGCGGGCAAGCGTCAGGTTTGGGTTCTGCGCAACGGCACGCCTGTCAGCGTATCGGTCCAGACGGGCTCCACCGACGGCCAGTTCACCGCCGTGACCTCGGACGAGTTGAAGCCCGGCGACCAGGTGATCACCGACGCAACCCAACGCAGCAGCTAGGCGGGAATGGAAGCATGAGCGCACCGCCTCTGATCGAATTCCGCGATGTCGTGAAGCAATATGGCAAAGGCGAAGCGGCCATTCGGGCGCTGGACGGCGTCAGCCTGTCTATCAATGAACACGACTTCGTTGCCATCATGGGACCATCCGGCTCCGGCAAGTCCACTTCAATGAACATCATCGGCTGCCTGGATACGCCCACATCGGGAGAATATCTGTTTCAGGGCGTGCCCACCAGCGGCTTTGACAATGAGCACCTGACGCTGCTTCGCCGCCACATGCTGGGTTTTGTCTTTCAAGGCTTCAACCTGCTGTCGCGCACCTCGGCTGTCGAGAATGTCGAACTGCCTTTGATCTATCGCGGCATGAAATCAGCAGAGCGGCGCGCGCTCGCCATGGAAGCCCTGGCGCAGGTCGGGCTGAAGGGGCGTGAACACCATACCACGCAGGAGTTGTCCGGCGGGCAGCAGCAGCGCGTGGCAATTGCCCGTGCCATCGTCACCAAGCCGGCCTTACTTCTTGCCGACGAGCCGACAGGCAATCTCGACACCAAAACCAGCATCGAGATCATGGACCTGATCACCTCGCTCAATCGCGATCGCGGCATCACCGTCGTGATGGTGACCCATGAAGAAGATATCGCCGCCCACGCCAAGCGCCTGCTGCGCTTCGTCGATGGCCGTCTAGGTTCGGACAGCGCCGTCAAGCATGGAATGGAGGCCACCGATGTTCTTTGAGACCGTCAGGCTCGCCATGCGCGCCATCAGCCGCAACATGCTGCGCTCCTTCCTCACCGTGCTCGGCGTCGTTATCGGTGTGGCAGCGGTCATCGCCATGGTCACCATCGGCAACGGCACGACGGAACAGGTAAAGTCCGAGCTTTCTCGCCTCGGCACCAACATGCTTTTCGTCAGGCCTGGACAATTCGGCCCCGGTCGCGCCAGTGTCGATGCCAAACGCTTCACTGATAGCGACGTGCAGGCGATCCGCGACCAGATCAGCGGTGTGCGGGCTGTCGCGCCGTTGAACCGGTCATCTGCGGCAACGGTCATTTATGGCGGCAAGAACCACCAGACAAGCGTCGTGGGCACCACCAACGACTATCTGATCGCGCAGGACTGGACGATAGCGCTGGGCCGCGAGTTTCTGCCCGCTGAAGACCGTGGTGGACAGATCGGCTGCATCATCGGTGAAACCGTTCGACAGGAGCTGTTTGGATCGTCCGATCCGGTAGGCCAGACGATCCGTGTCAGCAACATCTCCTGCCCGGTCATCGCTGTTCTGGCGCGCAAGGGGCAATCAGGTCTCGGCGATGATCAGGATGACACCGTGATCATGCCGCTGAAAATCCATCAGCGCCGCATTGGCGGCACGACGACGATTTCCTCCATCATGGTCTCCGCCCAGGATGGAGTCTCGACTGCAAAAGTGCAGTCCGACCTGGAAAATCTGCTGCGCGAGCGTCGGCGCATCGGGCTTGGCCGCCAGGACGATTTCACTGTCAACGACATGGCGCAGATCGCGTCTGCCATGACCGGTACCACCACCCTTTTGACGGGGTTGCTCGGCGCTGTCGCCGCCGTCAGTCTTCTGGTGGGCGGGATCGGCATCATGAACATCATGCTGGTGTCGGTGACGGAACGAACGCGCGAGATCGGCATCCGGCTTGCCATCGGCGCTCAGGAAAAGCAGGTTCTGACACAGTTCCTCGTCGAGGCCGTCATGCTTTCGGCCTTCGGTGGGACCGCGGGGATTTTGACGGGCCTTGGCCTGGCCTATGCGGTCGTCAGCTTCCTGGGGGTGCCCTTCGTCACCAGCCCGGTGATCATCGCGGTCGCCTTCGCCTTCTCGGCCGCCATCGGCGTGGTGTTCGGCTATTTCCCGGCTCGCCGTGCCGCAAGCCTCAGCCCTATCGAGGCATTGCGCCACGAGTAACGGGGCTGCCGAACTTGCTGAAGCGCCCTGCGCTCCCCATATGAAAACAAGCAAGAATTGAGGGAGTCGGACCGTGAGCGTTGCGTTTGTGAAAGAAGAGAGTGCGGAAACTGCAGCGGAAACCCAGCTGCCGGATCGCCCTGTCTCACAACATCCCAACCTCGTTACCGAAGCAGGTCTCAAGCTCCTTGAAGAACAGATGAAAGCTGCCCGCGCCGCGTATGAGATCGCCAATGCGGTGGAGGACGTGAACGAACGCCGGCGCCAGATCGCGCCACATCTGCGCGATATCCGCTATCTGGCGGAGCGGCTGCGCACCGCGCAGGTTATGCCCGCACCCGAGACGAACGATGTCGTCTCCTTCGGAAGTACCGTCACCTTCACGCGTGAAGATGGCCGCGTGCAATCCTACCGTATAGTCGGCGAAGATGAGGCCGACCCGAAGGCCGGGTCCATTTCCTATGTTTCCCCCGTCGCTCGCGCTCTCAACGGCAAGGTCGTTGGTGATATTGTCACGGTCGGCGAGCAAGAGTTGGAAATTACAGCCATTCAATGAGCCGCCAGTTGCAGCAGGTCGAAATAACGGGTAACTGCCCGGTTACTTGACTTTCAGCAAAAGGTTTACTGCGCCATGGCGGTGGAATTCCTCGTCACTCATTCCGGCGGCTTCCATGCCGATGAATTGCTCTCCAGCGTCATTCTCACCCGGCTTTATCCGACGGCCAAGATCGTTCGCAGCCGCGCGCCGGAGTGGATCACCCCTGCGCAAGACCGGATTATCTATGATGTTGGCGGGGCCTATGATGCCGAGGCGCAGATTTTCGATCACCACCAGCGCGGCGCGCCGCTGCGTGACGATGGTCAGCCCTACAGCTCTTTTGGCCTTGTGTGGAAACATTACGGTCGAGATTATCTCACCGCGCTTGGCGTTGCTGGCTCCGATATTGAAAACGTCCACGCGTCTTTCGACAAGAACTTTGTGCTACCGATCGACCTTACCGACAATGGGGCGCTGAGCCCGGCCATTGCCGGCGAGCTTGCCGGTCTCACCTTGCCGTCTCTTTTGGAAACCTTGAAACCTTCATTCGACAACCGTGAACCAGGTGCTGACGACGCAGCCTTCCAGAGCGCGCTTGCGATTGCTCGCGCATTTGTCGAAGCCGGCATCGAGAAGAAGGCCGCAAAGCTGCGAGCGGAAACGCTCGTTCTCAAAGCCATAGAGCGCACCGGCGAAAGCCGTATCCTGGAATTGCCGATCGGCATGCCTTTCAGACCAGCGATCGTCAAGGCCGGTGCGGATCATCTGCTCTTCGTCGTTCATCCCCGTGACAAGGACTGGTGCGTCACAGGCATCCGCCGCGCGGAAGAAGGCTTCGAGCTTCGCGCCGATCTGCCGGTCTCTTGGGCTGGCTTGACCAATGGCGATCTGGAACAGGCGAGCGGCGTTGAAGGCGCAACCTTCTGTCACAATGGTCGCTTTATCGCGGCTGCAAAGACGCGCGAAGCGGCAATGACGATGGCGGAAATCGCCACACAGGAAGCCCTAGTAGAGCGGACATCTGCTTGAATATCTTTTGTAGAAAATGAACCGGTGCGGTGCTTGGGAACAAGCACCGCAATGCCAACAGGCATTTCTCAGACGCTAGCCTCAGCCTCACGCTGCTTGGCGAGCATGGCAAGATCTGCGGCCTTCAGTTCGACGGACTCGCCGCAGCCGCATGCCGATGTCTGGTTCGGATTGTTGAAGGTAAAGCCGGAGCGCATCTTGGTGACTTCAAAATCCATCTGCGTGCCAAGCAGGTAGAGCACGGCGGAAGGCTGGATCCAGACCTTTGCACCACCATGCTCGATCAGGTCGTCCTTGGAATCAGGCTCGGTCACGAGATCGATGGTATATTCCATCCCGGCGCAGCCGCCCTTCTTGATCCCGACGCGCACGCCCTTGGCCTCGGCGCCGGAATTATCGACGATCGCCTTGACGCGAGAGGCCGCAGCCTCCGTCATTGTCATCACTGCAAAGCCCATGGGCTCATCACTCCTTCGACAGTCGGGTTCAAGGCCCGATGTTTATGGACTTAAATCTAGTCCTGCGTCGAGACGGTATCAAGTGTTGTCGATTGTGCAATCGACGCCGCTCAGTACCAGCCAACCGCAACCTGCGCTTCTTCCGACATGCGATCCGGCGTCCATGGCGGATCGAAGGTCATTTCAACCGTCACCCCGGATACGCCCTCGACGGCGCCAACCGCATTTTCCACCCAGCCCGGCATTTCTCCGGCAACGGGGCAACCGGGTGCAGTCAGCGTCATGACGATCTTGACCATCCGGTCGTCTTCGATGTCAATCTTGTATATGAGACCAAGCTCGAAGATATCGGCGGGAATTTCCGGGTCGTAGACGGTCTTCAGCGCGGCGACGACGTCGTCGCTGAGCCGCGCCAGCTCATCCGGGGCGATGCTGGAGGTCTTGGCAGGGGCTTGCACAGCCTCTTCTGCAGGCGATTGTGCCAGATCCTGCAGCTGTTCGGTCGTATCGGTGCTCATGATCCTGATCCTCAATTCCGATGTCAGGCGAAAAATTTGCGGGCGTAATCGAGTGCTTCGGCCAGCGCATCCACTTCCGCGCGGGTATTGTAAAGCCCGAATGATGCTCGGCATGTGGAGGTCACGCCGAAGCGTTTCAAGAGTGGCATGGCGCAATGTGTACCGGCGCGCACGGCGACGCCGCGGCGGTCGATGACCATCGAGACATCATGGGCATGGATGCCTTCAAGCTCAAAGGAGAAGATGCCACCCTTCCCCGGCGCATTGCCAATGATGCGCAGAGAGTTGATGTCACGCAGACGTTCGGTGGCATAGGCGGCAAGATCCGCCTCATGTGCAGCGATCGCCGCGCGTCCGAGATTGTCCATATAGTCCAGCGCGTAGCCGAGACCGATCGCCTGGACGATCGGCGGCGTGCCCGCCTCGAAACGATGCGGCGGCTCGTTATAGGTGATCTCGTCCTCAGAGACGTCGAGAATCATTTCCCCGCCGCCCTGGAAGGGACGCATCTCTTTCAACCGGTCGGCCTTGCCGTAGAGAACGCCGATACCCGATGGGCCATAGAGCTTATGGCCCGTCATCACGTACCAGTCGCAATCGATATCGCGGACATCGACCGGCATGTGAACCGCACCCTGGCTGCCATCAATCAGCACGGGAATCCCGCGCTCGTGGGCAATGCGGCAAATTTCCTTGACCGGCACGATAGTGCCGAGCGCGTTGGACATATGGGTGATGGCGACGAGCTTGGTGCGCTCCGTCAGGCTTTTTTCGAACGCCTCGATATGAAACGCGCCTTCGTCATCCACCGGCACCCAGACGAGCTTGGCACCCTGCCGCTCACGGATAAAATGCCAAGGCACGATATTGGAGTGGTGCTCCATGATCGAGAGGACGATCTCATCGCCCTCGCCGATCTTCGGCATGCCGTAGCCATAGGCGACCGTGTTGATCGCCTCGGTGGAGGACTTGGTGAAGACGATTTCATCCACCGAACCGGCATTCAAAAAGCGCCGCACCTTTTCGCGCGATGCTTCATAGGCATCTGTTGCCGCATTGGAGAGAAAATGCAGGCCGCGATGCACATTGGCATATTCGTCGGAATAGGCATGCGACACCGCATCGATGACCACCTGCGGCTTCTGCGCGGACGCGCCATTGTCCAGGTAGACAAGCGGCTTGCCATAGACCTCACGCGAAAGGATTGGAAAATCCTTGCGCACGGCCTCGACATCGTAGGGAGCCGCTTTGACGGCGCGTTCGCTGTTATCAGGCATGATCTTCCAGCCAGCTGGAGATGATACCTTCCAGCGCCTCTACCAGATTGTCGTCTTCCAACTCTTCGACGATTGCCGCGACGAATGCGTTCACCAGCATGGCACGCGCCTTCGCCCGCGGTACGCCACGCGCCATCAGGTAATAAAGGTGTTCGTCGCTGATATCGGCAACCGTTGCGCCATGGCCGCACTGAACGTCGTCAGCGAAGATTTCAAGTTCAGGCTTTGCCGAAAACTCGCCATCGTCGGACATCAGCAGGGTGTTGCAGGCCATCTTGGCGTCTGTCTTCTGGGCATCGGGCGCGACCCGGATCATACCCTGGAAGATACCCTTGGCACGATCGAAGACGACGTTTCGGAAGATTTCCGTCGAGGTCGTGTTCGGCACGTTGTGGCCGAGAACCATCGTCACATCCGTATGGGTTTCGCCACCCAGCAGGTTGACGCCGCGCACGGAGAGATCGGTGCCCTCACCTTCCACATCAATGCGCAATTCCTGGCGCACGAGCTTGCCGCCTGCATTGATGATGAAGAGACGAAGATTGGCGTCTGCGCCAAGCTTGATGCGCAATTGAGCCAGATGCGTATCGGCCGCACCCTGCTGCTGCAAAAGGATATAGGTGGCTTCCGCCCCGTCCTGAACCTCAAGATCGGTGACATGCGTGACGAGTGCTGCTTCCGCCGCAACCGACAGATGACGCTCGATAATCGTGGCCTTGGAGCCCTTGCCGAAGCGAACTGGCGAACGGGTGTGAACCTGCCCGGCGCCATGGATCACCTGAAGCTCGAGCGGACGCTCGATCTGGGCCTCATCCGGCACGGTTACCGAGTAACCATCGCGCACGAAGCTGCCATTCAGGCGGCCGATCATGTCGTCCTTGTCAGCCGCCACGAGCGATCCGGCAGCCGTGCCATCCAGGAGGCTTTCGGCAAAGCTTGCGACTTCGAAATCGACGATCTCGGTATCTGCCGACTTGCCGTGGCGTAGATAGGCAACCTGCGATCCGGCAACGGCTGAATCACGCTTCTCGATCACCGGCGCAGAGGCATCCTCGGGGATGCTGCGCAGCAGGGTTTTCATATCGGTATAGTGCCAGGCTTCGATGCGGCGCGTCGGAAGACCGGCGGTCTTCAGGTCGTCGAACAGCACGTCGCGCGCAGCAACGACATCGCCATTGCCGGGAAGCTCGGTGAACTTGGCCGTGAAGGCTTCTACCAGTGCGGTTTCCGCAGGTGTCAGCCGGTTTGTCGTTTGAATATTCATGGACATGGTCTCCTGGCCCGTTGATTAGGCCGCTTCACCGATGATGTCGGCGTAACCATTGTTTTCCAGTTCCAGCGCCAGTGCCTTGTCGCCCGAACGGATGATCTTGCCCTTATAAAGAACATGGACGCTGTCCGGCACGATGTAATCGAGCAGGCGCTGATAGTGGGTGATGACGACGGTCGCACGATCCGGCGACTTCAATGCGTTGACGCCATCGGCAACGATCTTCAGCGCATCAATGTCGAGACCGGAGTCCGTCTCGTCCAGAACGCAGAGCTTCGGCTCAAGCAGGGCCATCTGCAGGATTTCCGCGCGCTTCTTCTCACCGCCGGAGAAGCCGACATTGAGCGGACGCTTCAGCATGTCCATGTCGATCTTCAGATCGCCTGCCGCTTCCTTCACCTTCTTGATGAAGTCAGGCGTTGTAAGTTCAGCTTCGCCGCGTGCTTTGCGCTGCTCGTTCATCGCAACCTTCAGGAACTGCATGGTCGCAACGCCTGGAATTTCGACCGGATACTGGAAGGCGAGGAAGATACCCTTGGCAGCACGTTCGGCAGCGTCCAGCTCCAGAATGCTCTCGCCATTGTAGAGGATGTCGCCGGAGGTCACTTCATAGTCTTCGCGGCCGGAAAGGATGTAGGACAGCGTGGACTTGCCGGAGCCGTTAGGACCCATGATGGCGGCGACTTCGCCAGCGGCAACCTTCAGGTTCAGACCCTTGATGATCTCGGTTTCGGTATCGGCGATCTTTGCGTGCAGGTCGATGATTTCAAGCATGTTTCAATTCCTGTTCGTAGTGCGGCTTCAAGGACCGCCTCAGAGGCCGGTGCAGGCCGTTCTCAATTCTCACATCCGTCATCCTCGGGCTTGACCCGAGGATCCAACCGGTCAATTCGATATGCGACGCCGCGTCAGTGGATCCTCGGGTCAAGCCCGAGGATGACGCGGAGCAAGGCCTTAGCCGACGCTACCTTCCAGCGAGATGCCAATCAGCTTCTGCGCTTCGACAGCAAATTCCATCGGCAGTTCCTGAATGACGTCCCTGACGAAGCCGTTGACGATCAACGCGATCGCGGCTTCTTCGGGAATGCCACGCTGCAAGCAGTAGAACAGCTGATCCTCGGAAATCTTGGATGTCGTTGCTTCATGCTCGAAATGCGCCGAGGCATTCTTTGCTTCGATGTAAGGCACGGTATGCGCCCCGCACTTGTCGCCAATCAGAAGGCTGTCGCACTGCGTGAAATTGCGCGCATTGGTCGCCTTGCGATGGGCCGAGACCTGACCGCGATAGACGTTTTCCGAGAAGCCTGCTGCGATACCCTTGGCGATGATACGGCTCGACGTGTTCTTGCCGAGATGGATCATCTTGGTGCCGGAATCGACCTGCTGGTAACCGTTGGAGACAGCGATCGAGTAGAACTCGCCGCGGCTGTCATCACCACGCAAAATGCAGGATGGGTACTTCCACGTGATGGCAGAACCTGTTTCGACCTGCGTCCAGGAGATTTTCGAGCGATGACCGCGGCAATCGCCGCGCTTGGTCACGAAGTTGTAGATGCCGCCCTTGCCTTCCTTGTCGCCCGGATACCAGTTTTGGACGGTGGAGTACTTGATCTCGGCATCGTCGAGCGCAACGAGTTCGACAACAGCGGCGTGAAGCTGGTTTTCATCGCGCTGCGGTGCGGTGCAGCCTTCCAGATAGGAAACGTAGGCGCCTTCTTCCGCAATGATCAGCGTGCGCTCGAACTGGCCCGTGTTCTTCTCATTGATGCGGAAATAGGTGGAAAGCTCCATCGGGCAACGCACACCCTTCGGAATGAAAACGAATGAACCGTCTGTAAAGACCGCCGAGTTCAGGGTGGCATAAAAGTTGTCGGTCGTCGGAACGACGGAGCCGAGATACTTTTTCACCAGTTCGGGATGCTCACGAACAGCTTCCGAGATGGACATGAAGATCACGCCCGCCTTCTTCAGTTCTTCCTTGAAGGTCGTAACGACGGAAACCGAGTCAAACACGGCATCCACGGCCACGCGACGGTTCTCGACGCCGGCCAGGATTTCCTGTTCCTTCAGCGGAATACCGAGCTTCTCATAAACCTTCAACAGTTCAGGATCGACATCTTCAAGCGACTTGGGCCCTGGCGTGCTCTTTGGAGCCGCGTAGTAATAAAGGTCGTTAAAGTCGATCTTTGGATAATTGACGCGCGCCCAGGTGGGCTCTTCCATCGTCAACCAGCGCTGATAAGCGTCGAGGCGCCATTGGAGCAGCCACTCCGGCTCCTGCTTCTTGGCGGAAATGAACCGGATAACCTCTTCCGACAGACCCTTAGGCGCCTTGTCGACTTCGATCTCGGTTTCGAAACCGTATTTGTACTGGTCCACATCGATCTGGCGAACCTGATCGATTGTTTCCTGAACCGCTGCCATTGTCGTTCTCCAATCTCGCCGGATACAAGGTCCGGTGGCTTGTCAACGTATCAAGACGGAACCCCCGCCTTCATTCGCGCTTCACATAAATGCGGGAGCCATCTGAGGCCAGCGCTTTCATGCGTTTATTTAAGAGCGGGTTGGCGTTTTTCCCACCGCACCGCAAGCGAAATTTTGACATTTCGCAGTTTATCCCAGCCCTCAGGCTGCCTGACCGGAAAGCTTGCGCCGTCCTGCAATCTTGCTAAAGGCGCGGACCGCCTTCTCTATATCATCTACCGTTGTCGCGTGCCCGAGCGAAATGCGCAGAGCACCGAGCTTCGGATCCTGCCCCATGGCCGTCAGCACATGGCTCTCTCCGACTTTGCCCGAAGAGCAGGCTGAACCTGCGGAGAGAGCAACACCTTCGATATCAAAGGCAATCTGCCCGGTTTCCGACTTCAAGCCGGGAAGCGTGAAGAAGGTCGTGTTGCCGACGCGCGCGACATCCGCACCGTGGATGATGACATCCGGCGCGGAGACGCGCATTCCGTCTTCCAGCCGGGTCCTCAACGAGGCCAAACGCGCGCTTTCCGCCTTTTGCATCCGCGCCGCTTCTTTTGCGGCCACACCAAAGCCGAGAATTGCGAGCGTGTTCTCGGTACCAGACCGATGCCCCTTTTCCTGCCCGCCACCATGGATCAGCGGCAAAGGCATCATCACTTCACCGCGGGAGACCAGGGCGCCAACACCTTTCGGGCCACCGATCTTGTGCGACGACACGATCAGGAAATCTGCGTCCAGCGCTTCGATCTCCACCGGGATGCGCCCAATGGCCTGCACGGCATCGACCACGAGCAAGCCACCGGCAGCATGAACGAGCCGCGCCGCCTCTTTTACTGGCTGTATGATGCCTGTCTCATTGTTGACCAGCATCAACGCCACCATCGGCAGGCCCAGTGCCCGGTCGTGTCGCGAAAGCAGGCTTTCCAATGCTTCGATGTCGAGTAGACCCTGCTCCGTCACCGGAACTTCCGTGACTGCGGACCGACTAAACCTTCCGCCCTCGCGAACTGCCGGATGCTCGATCGCGGATACGTAGAGGTGGCTTATATTTAAGGGTGAACGGCCCATTTTAAAGTGCGGGCACAGCACAAGGTTTGCAGCTTCCGTCGCACCGCTGGTGAAAACGACGTGCGACGCCTCAGCGCCTACCAGCGCAGCCACATCACGACGCGCAGTCTCGACGGCGGCGCGAACGGCACGTCCTTCCTTGTGAACAGACGACGGATTGCCGGATAGATCGAGAGCAGAGAGAAGCGCATCACGGACGGCCGGCAGCAAAGGTGCTGTCGCATTCCAGTCCAGATATGTGCGCTCCGCTGTGCCCATGGCGCAAATCGTGCCTTTATCCCGATCATTCGCGCCTCAAAGCGCATTTTCCTTGAAATTTCCGTCACCCTTGCCTTATGACACCACCAACAGCGCCACGGAACGCAAGTTTCGAACAGTTCTAAACTAGGTTTTAGAAAAGCTGACCATCCACGTCAAGTCTTCTTGCGCGGGGAAAGAGTCAGAAACATAAAAACCGACCGGAGTACCTATGCCTGAAGTCATTTTCAACGGCCCCGCAGGTCGTCTCGAAGGCCGCTACCAGCCCTCCAAGGAAAAAAGCGCACCGATCGCCATCATTCTTCATCCGCATCCGCAGTTCGGCGGCACGATGAACAATCAGATCGTCTACCAGCTCTTCTACATGTTCCAGAAGCGCGGTTTCACGACGTTGCGTTTCAACTTCCGCTCCATCGGCCGCAGCCAGGGTGAGTTCGATCACGGCGCTGGCGAATTGTCGGACGCTGCGTCCGCGCTCGACTGGGTGCAGAGCCTGCATCCTGATTCCAAGAGCTGTTGGGTCGCTGGCTACTCCTTCGGATCCTGGATCGGCATGCAGCTTCTGATGCGCCGTCCGGAAATCGAAGGCTTCATGTCGATTGCCCCGCAGCCCAACACCTACGACTTCTCCTTCCTGGCCCCCTGCCCGTCGTCCGGCCTGATCATCAATGGCGATGCGGACAAGGTTGCACCGGAAAAGGACGTCAACGGCCTGGTGGAAAAGCTGAAGACCCAGAAGGGTATTCTCATCACCCACCGCACCGTGCCTGGCGCAAACCACTTCTTCAGCGGCAAGGTGGACGAGTTGATGAGCGAATGCGGCGACTATCTCGACCGCCGCCTGAATGGCGAACTGGTGCCGGAGCCCGCGGCCAAGCGCATCCGCTAAAAGATCGAAAGAACCTTAAGAGCCGCCGGTCACTCCGGCGGTTTTTTGTTGGAACAGTTATGGATTTCAAGCCTGATGCTCTGACCGGCCCGAACTCACATCAACTCAATCGCGCTGCGATCTGGTCGTGCATGGCAGCAGTATATTCAAATGTCGGACACGCGAGCCCCTCGACGGTCATCGACTGGCACGGTCGCATGCCGATCTTGGTCAGCACTTTCTGAGAGGCGATATTGTCCGGGTGGGTGAAGGCAACGAACTTGTCGGCGATCTTTCGGTCGAAGAACCAGTTTCGCAATGCCATGCCGATCTCTGTCGCATAGCCCCTGCCCCACTCCGGCTGGCAAAGCGAATAACCCAATTCGAAATCGGGTCTCTCGCCTCCAAAGAAGGAAAAACCTGCCCTTCCTAGAAAACGATCGTCGTCACGTGACAGGAGCTTGTACTTCGTAGTGCCATAACTGTGGTGATCATCGATCCAGCGCGACAATCGTTCCTCGCATTTCTCGTTGCTCCAGGGTGCCGATCCCGTGAGGTAGCGAGTCGTCTCGATTGTTGAATGCAGCTGATGGACAAGCGTGACGTCGCCGGGCGCCCACATTGTCACTTTCAGCCTCTCAGTCTCGAGTATGACTTGCTCGCGCATTTTTCCTACCTTTCCATTGCCGTACCGCTATCGCCCACCCCGTAGCGACTAAGCGTCCATCGAAGCGAACATTCATGGCCGAAACGGGTGTAATTTTCAAAAAACAATGATAAAGCCGCTGCCATTCACTGAAACGCAGTGAAGGTCACGACTAATCCCAGAAAGAAAAAGGTTATGTCCAGGTTCAAGTCCGATTTCCTCCGCACGCTCGATGAGCGCGGCTTCATTCACCAGATCTCCGATGAGGCAGGTCTCGACGAACTGTTCGCCAAGGAAACCGTGACTGCCTATATCGGCTATGACCCAACGGCATCGAGCTTGCATGTCGGCCACCTGACGCAGATCATGATGTTGCATTGGCTGCAAGCGACCGGCCATCAGCCGATCTCGCTGATGGGTGGCGGCACCGGCATGGTGGGTGACCCTTCCTTCAAAGAAGAAGCGCGCAAGCTGATGACCATCGACATGATCGAAGACAACATCACCTCGCTGAAGCACGTCTTCGCCAATTACCTCGATTACGACCGGGCCACCAACCCCGCCTTGATGATCAACAATGCTGATTGGCTGCGCGGCTTGAACTATCTCGAATTCCTGCGCGATGTGGGTCGGCATTTCTCGGTCAACCGCATGCTCTCCTTCGATAGTGTCAAGACGCGTCTCGATCGCGAACAGTCGTTGTCCTTCCTCGAGTTCAACTACATGATCCTGCAGGCCTACGACTATGTAGAGCTCAACAGGCGCACCGGATGCCGCCTGCAGATGGGTGGTTCGGATCAGTGGGGCAATATTATCAACGGAATCGATCTCGGCCATCGCATGGGAACGCCGCAGCTCTACGCCCTCACATCGCCGCTGCTGACCACATCTTCCGGCGCAAAGATGGGCAAATCGGCGTCGGGTGCCGTCTGGCTGAACAAGGATTTGCTGCCCGTCTACGACTTCTGGCAGTACTGGCGTAACACCGAAGACGCGGACGTTATTCGTTTCGCCAAGCTCTTCACCACACTACCGATGGACGAGATCGATCGTCTCGCAAAGCTTGGTGGGTCGGAAATCAATGACGCTAAGAAGATCCTCGCGACGGAAGTGACCGCGATCCTGCACGGCCGCGCTGCGGCGGAGGAAGCTGCCGAAACCGCTCGCAAGACTTTCGAGGAAGGTGCGCTTTCCGACAACTTGCCGTCGATCGAAGTGCCGAAGACAGACTTGGAAGCAGGCATCGGTCTTCTCTCGCTGATCGTGCGTGCCGGTCTTGCCGCGTCCAACGGCGAAGCCCGTCGTCACGTTCAGGGAGGTGCGGTGCGCATCAACGACGAGAGCGTTTCGGACGAGCGCAAACTTATCGGCTCGGGCGAAGTGACAGCAGATGGCATCATCAAGCTTTCGCTTGGCAAGAAGAAGCACATTCTGGTGCGCCCGGCCTAATCCATTTGCCAAAGTCTAAGGGCCGCGAAAGCGGCCCTTAGATCATCCCAAGCTGCAGTGCAACGCGGCCCCACAATTCGCGACATCAAAACTCGGGAAACTCGAGCTTCGAGGTATCGTAGCCGAGTTCCTTTGCCTTCCTGACCATCACAGCCAGCTTGGCTTTAGACGGAACGGAGCGAGAATAAATCCACAGATTCTCCATGTCCGGCGTTGCGCTGATAAACCACGTCTTGTCAGGCGAATTGTAGAGCACCCAGTAATTGAAGGTGATGAAGAGCGGATAGCGAACCCGCATCTTCGCCTTGGTCGTTTTCGCGTCCGTTATAGTCCCAATACCCTCGACCGTCTTGAGCTTTCCGGTCGGCGATCCTTCGCGGCATCCATCTTCAACCAGCACCTGCCCGGGCGAGGAACCGGGCTTATAGATCGAATAGCCCGCCACGCAGCCATCGGTCAGCCACATGGGCGTCCTGCCAATTTCGAGCCACTTCCCGCGGTAGTGCGACATGTCGGTCTGCGCAACCGCTGGCGCTTTCGCCATCTCGGCCTGCGCTGGGGAAAAGACGCTAATACCCAAGGCGCACGAGACGAGGCCTGCGCTGGCCCATCGAAGCAGTGTGTTCATGCTGGTTCTCCGCAAAGGTGTTGCCGGAAACGCTTGGCTTGCAGAGCGGTTGCATCAACAAGATGGTGATGAGGATTAGGCGGTCACAGCGCGCCCATCCGGATATTCTGCCGGTCCCTTCACCTCCAACAAATTACCGAAAGGATCGCGGATATAAAAGGAATGCCCCATTCCACGTGCACCGCCATGCATCGCCTCACGCTCGATGATCACGCCATGATGTTCCAGGTGCGCTCGCAACGCATCGTGCTCGAACGGTCCCGTCGCAATGCAGATATGATCGACATTTCGTCCACCGGCCACCGGTGGCGCAGCCTTCTGGCCGCCTGGGTGAGTGATATCCCACAAAACGATCAGCGACGCGCCGCACCAAACCTGCTCCATGCCGAGTGCCGGATAGGAATAGCCGGGCCGGCATCCCAGCACCTCATGGTAGAATGTGAGCGCCTTTTCCATGTCGTCGACCAGCAGCACGACGTGATCTATTCCCACAAGCGAAAACGGTACATTCGATGTCACGAAAAATCCTCCCAGAATGACGCTCACAAACATCACGCAATGGCGGATAGGGTCAACTGCAAACCTTACCTGGGTTCTTCCAGGCAAAGCTGGAGCAGTTCGTTGACCGAGGTCTCGCGACCCACCTCAATCTTTTGCAGGGAGAGACGTGATGCCTCCTCGCCGACGAAGCGATTGAACGCGACCGCCCGTTGAGCAAACTTGTCGATCAGAAACCGAGCATGGGGATCGCGCGAACCGTAATTGCTCTCTGCTGTGATCCGGCGCTCCAGCACGCCCTCGGCAGCAACGAGCCAAATTGCCCGCACATGCTGCATATCCAACTGTGAAACGAGTTCCGGCAAGAGCGCCGAGCCCTCTAAAACAAGACGCTCTCCGCTCTCGATCAGTGGCAGCACGAGTGGGCTCCACATGGAGCGATAATGGGCGAGCACGGATTGCATCATCTGATCCAGCGCCAGATCGCGATAATGTTCAACGACATGCGGTGGCGGTAGCTCAGGCGGATCGCGCCAGGGCCGTCCAGGATGCTGCGCCAGACTGTCGGTTGAAATGCAACGACAACCGAGATGGTTGGCGACGGCCTCGGCCAGAGTCGATTTCCCGGCATGGGAAGATCCGCCGATGAGAAACAAGCGGGCAGTCATTAGCGTCCTCGTGCAGGCAACAAGAAACGCGAGGAATAGATGTTGGAAAAGGCAATTTTGAGGGGGAGTACAAAGCCAAGTGGCACGCCCTAGGGGAGTCGAACCCCTCTTTTCAGAATGAAAATCTGACGTCCTAACCGATAGACGAAGGGCGCGTGCGCTTGGTTTGTGGCGCCCTTATAGTCAGAGGTTTTCGATACCGCAAGCGGTAAAATGCAGGATTTGACAAAAAAATGACATCGCAGTCGCAACGCTCTGAATAACAAGGATTACCTATTCAAAACAAAAGCTTGTTCGATAGCAAAAAGCCCGCTGCACCGGTTGGGACAGGTGCTGCGGGCTTCTCATCTCGATGCATATCCGCATCGAGAAGCAGGTCCTCAGAGAAAACGCGTCCAGCTCAATGTGAACGCCTTTCGGGTCTCCTCATAGGCTTCCGTCCGGGACAGCCCGATATCTGCGAGTTGTTCAGGGGAAAGATCGTGGAGGCTCAGCCGGCTTTGCCGTTTGACATACCAGAATGCGAGGCGCTGCAACACGCGGGCAAGAACGCTTTGCGTTTCCGTCGGCACAAAAAGCCTGGCGGGTGTCATCTGATCTCGGACGAACCTTGCCGGTGTCGGCTCAACGCTCTCCTGTTCCGCTAGTGCTAGATATTCTTCCATCCTGCGCATGATTGTACCTGCCTGGCGTTCTGCCCTTCTGCTTGATCTTCGAGACAATCAATACAATTGACATATATAGGGGTACAATGCTTATATTGTCACCATGACAAATTGGCTTCCAAACCTCGCCGAGGGCTCCGGCCCAATCTATGTCCGCCTTGCCGACCATATCGAATCTGCGATTGAAGATGGCGTTCTGGCTCCAGGGACAAAATTGCCGCCGCAACGAAATCTCGCCTTCGACCTGGGGGTTACGATCGGCACCATTAGCCGAGCCTACTCGCTGATTCACGAGCGTGGCCTCGTCAGCGGCGAAGTTGGTCGCGGAACCTATGTGAATGACCGCAAGCCTGCAGAGGCGGCACAGAAGGCGGTCGAGAGCCCCTTCGGCGGCACAAGGATGTCATTGGCGGCGCCCGGCCAGATCGCCTTCAACGGCACCGCAGCGCCAGATAATGGCCAGCAGGAGGTCATTGCATCGCATGTGACCGAGATCGTCAGAGAGAAGCCGTCCGAGATCATGGACTACACCCGCTCCTTCCCATCCTTCTGGGCGGAAGCGGGGGCAAGGTGGCTTTCCCATCAAGGCTGGTCTCCCAGGCCGGAACATGTCGTCACAACGCTTGGCGCCCATGCGGGCGTGATGAGCATCATCACCGCCATGACCGCGCCTGGGGACCGTATCGTCTTCGAACCCGTCACCTATTCGCAAATCAGCCGCGCCGCTTCGCTTTCCGGTCGACGGATATCAATCGTAGATATTGATGCCGATGGCATCATCCCGGACGAGTTCGAACGGATCTGCGCACAGCAGCACCCGAAGATCGTTTTTCTGATGCCTGCCGGTCAAAATCCAACCTGCTCAACACTCCCGCTTGAGCGCCGCAAGGCAATCGTCGAGATCGCCCATCGCCACAATGTCTGGATCGTCGAAGACAATCTCTACGGTGCGATGACCGGCAACCCCCTGCCGCTGATCGCCGAACTTGCGCCGGACAGAACGTTCCTGGTGAACGGCCTTTCAAAATCGGTCAGCGCGGGTTTGCGTGGCGGCTGGGTGGCCTGCCCGCCCGCCTTCGTCACACGCATTCGCGTGGCTCACAAGATGCTGACCGGTGGCATTCCCTTCCTGATGGCAGAGCTCTCCGCGCGACTGGTGATCAGCGGCGATGCGGAGGACATCCGAAAGGGGTGCATAGAGGAGATCGAGGCGCGAAAAGCCATCGTCAGCGAAACCTTGAAGGGGGTGGATTTCAATAGCGCACCGGGCATCGCTTTCGTCTGGGTGAAACTTCCCGAACCCTGGCTTTCCGGCACCTTCCGAAATGCGGCGATGAACGAGAATGTCCTGATCGACGATGAAGACGAATTCAAGCCAGCCAGAACCGACCGGATCTTCCATCGGGTCCGGATCAGCTTTTCGCTGCCCAAGACCCATGACGAATTAAAACGCGGGCTCGGCGTCCTCAGAAGGCTGCTCGACAACGGTTCTGCGGGCTATGACAGCATTGAATAGAGGCGACGAAGACGCTGAATTGAAGGCCTGCCGAGGCATTTTCCTATCGCAAGAATGCATGTCTTAGGGTAAAGAACCGGAAATTCCCGTACCGGCTCGAACCCCGTGAGACCTATGACACTTCCAAATCATATTCAGATCACCCCGGAACTCGTTGCATCCCACGGGCTGAAGCCCGATGAATATCAGCGCATTCTCGACCTGATCGGACGCGAGCCGACCTTTACCGAACTTGGCATCTTCTCCGCCATGTGGAACGAGCACTGCTCCTACAAGTCGTCGAAGAAGTGGCTGAAGACGTTGCCGACCAAAGGTCCGCGCGTCATCCAAGGGCCCGGCGAGAATGCCGGCGTGGTGGACATCGACGATGGCGACTGCGTCGTCTTCAAGATGGAGAGCCACAATCACCCTTCCTATATCGAGCCTTATCAGGGTGCGGCAACCGGCGTCGGCGGCATTCTGCGTGACGTCTTCACCATGGGTGCGCGCCCGATTGCCGCGATGAACGCGCTGCGTTTCGGCGCTCCCGACCACCCGAAGACCCGCCACCTTGTGGCAGGCGTCGTTGCAGGCGTTGGTGGCTATGGTAACTCCTTCGGCGTTCCGACGGTCGGCGGCGAAGTGGAGTTCGATCAGCGTTACAACGGCAACATCCTCGTCAACGCCTTCGCAGCCGGTCTGGCGAAGTCCGATGCCATCTTCCTGTCGGAAGCCAAGGGCGTTGGCCTTCCTGTCGTCTATCTTGGCGCCAAGACCGGTCGTGACGGCGTCGGTGGTGCGACGATGGCCTCTGCCGAGTTCGACGAGTCTATCGAAGAGAAGCGTCCGACTGTTCAGGTTGGCGATCCCTTCACCGAGAAGTGCCTGCTGGAAGCCTGCCTGGAACTGATGAAGACGGGCGCCGTCATCGCCATTCAGGACATGGGTGCTGCTGGTCTCACCTGCTCGGCAGTAGAAATGGGCGCAAAGGGTGATCTCGGCATTGAGCTAAACCTCGATCAGGTTCCGGTTCGCGAAGAGCGTATGACCGCCTACGAAATGATGCTGTCCGAAAGCCAGGAGCGTATGCTCATGGTTCTCGAGCCCTCCAAGGAAGAGGTCGCCAAGGCGATCTTCGTCAAGTGGGGCCTGGACTTCGCCATCGTCGGCAAGACCACCGACGATCTGCGCTTCCGCGTTCTGCACAATGGCGAGGAAGTCGCCAACCTGCCGATCAAGGAACTGGGCGATCAGGCGCCGGAATATGACCGTCCTTGGACACCGGCAAAGGTCTCCGCGCCGCTTTCCGAAAACGACATTCCGGAAACCGATATTGCAGATGCGCTCATCAAGCTTGTCGGCTCGGCCAACAATTCATCGCGCCGCTGGGTTTACGAACAATATGACACGCTGATCCAGGGCAACTCGCTGCAGTTGCCGGGCGGCGACGCAGGCGTTGTGCGCGTCGAGGGCCATGAGACAAAAGCGCTTGCCTTCTCCTCCGACGTCACTCCGCGTTACGTGGAAGCCGACGCCTTCGAAGGCGGCAAGCAGGCAGTGGCTGAATGCTGGCGCAACATCACCGCTACCGGCGCACTGCCACTGGCGGCAACCGATAACCTGAACTTCGGCAATCCCGAAAAGCCGGAGATCATGAGCCAGCTCGTCCATGCCATCAAGGGTATCGGCGAAGCCTGCAAGGTGCTGGAATTCCCGATCGTATCGGGCAACGTCTCGCTCTATAACGAGACCAACGGCCAGGCTATCCTGCCGACCCCGACCATCGGCGGCGTGGGCCTTCTGAAGGACTGGTCGAAAATGGCGCGTATTCGCTTTGCTGCAGCTAACGAGGTCATTCTGCTCGCTGGCGCGCCTGAGGGACTTGGTACCCACATTGCCCAGTCGGTTTACATGCGCGACATTCATGGCCGCATCGACGGCCCTGCCCCGCATGTCGATCTGGACAACGAAAAGAAGACCGGTGACTTTGTTCGCACCATCATCACAGCGGGCCTGACGAGTGCAGTTCACGATTGCTCCTCCGGTGGCCTCGCTCTAGCGATTGCCGAAATGGCGATGGCATCGGAGATCGGCGCGACGATCGAAACGGTATCCGGCAACAACCCGATCCTGGCGTTCTACGGCGAAGATCAGGGCCGTTATGTCCTGACCGTCAAGCAGTCCGATCTCGAAACCGTCAAGGCGCAGGCTGCTTCGGCAGGCGTTTCGCTCGCCGTTATCGGCAAGACCGGCGGCTCTTCGGTAAAGCTGGGTACGGCGCGCGCGGTCGAGATTAAAGAATTGCGCAATGCCCATGAATCGTGGTTCCCTCAGTTCATGGACGGCGAGACACTCGTCGCAGCAGAATAAGAATTGAGGAGTAGACACCATGCCCATGAAGCCCGGCGACATTGAAGACATGATTAAGGCTGGAATTCCCGGAGCAAAGGTCACCATCCGCGATCTGGCCGGTGACGGCGATCACTACGCCGCTGAAGTCGTGGCAGACGCCTTCAAGGGCAAGACGCGCGTGCAGCAGCACCAGATGGTCTATGACGCGTTGAAGGGCAACATGGGTGGCGTTCTGCATGCATTGGCCCTGCAGACCTCCGCGCCTGAATAAGGCTCTTTCACTGATCAACAAAAAGGCCCGCGTGATGCTCGTCACGCGGGCCTTTCTGTTACGGCATTGCGTTTACTGAAACGCTGGCGGCGGCACGTCGGACTTCAGGCCGACAAAGGATGCGGCCGGCAGCGGACCGGCTGTCAGCAGCGTGAAATCGAAGCCGGACTTTCGGTCCGAACCCAGCACATATTGACGATGCATGCGCAGAAAGTTCATCTTGTTCTTGCGATAACGGTCATCCGAAAGCGAATGCTTGAACTTGATCCTCACGATCTTGGGCTGGCCAGCATCGCCATGCCCCGTCAGGTGCGCCGTATTGCATTTGTAGAGATGGATCGGATCGGACAGACACTGGATATCGAACCATGTCACCTCGCCGTGGCGCGCAAGCGTCCCGATGCTGTCGCGAAGGCGCGTGGCTTTGGCAATGAAAGCGCATTGAAGTGCTGCACCGCCCAGAGTGACGAAAGAGACATTGCGTCCATCGAACGCATCCGGTTTCAATTCCAAAACACGCCCCGCCACCGCCAGCGCCAGGCTTGCGCCCATGCTATGCGATACAAACAGCACCTCATCTGAGGATGTTTGGAGAGCGAGCAGGATCTTCTGCGCCTTGTCCTCGATCCAGGCACGTGCGACCGGCTCGTCGCGGCCCACCATCAGCGCAAATCGCCAGTCGGCAAAGAGATGCAAGGTGTGAAATCGCCCGGAGAACGCAATGACGCCCTTGTCGAAGAACAGCCATGCCGCTGGCACACTCAAAAGACAGAGGAACGGCGAAACATCGAGCAGCAGCGGCAAGACGGCGATCAACGCCGCGAGCAAAAGGCCCGTGAAGATGAGTAGATAGGGAAAAAGGAAAAACAGGCCAAAACGCCAGGCGTGACGAAAGTATCGGAATGCCGCGCCGCTGGTGATGATCTCGGCCCCGGCCTTGAAACCGAGAAGGATCTGTTTCCAGATTGGAGGCGCTCTTAAGTCCGAGATGATGCTGTTATGATCATGAATGTAGATGGTGCTCTTCGTCTCCTGGCCGTCGGAGATCGAGACCGCCTCCACTCGGCTACCAGCTTCAACCTCTCGAACCGGACCGACCTCATAGTCGAGACCAAAGGTCTTGCCGGATTGAGCAGCACTGCGCTCATAGCGACGGTGATGGGCGGCAGCATCCAAAGGATCGAAGCCGGGGAAGTAGAAAACGAGACGTGAGGAGACAGACGCCATAAAACGAGCCAAGGGTTCAAAACCTGAAGGTTGCGAAGAGCCCAAAAGGATCGCTTGATACAATGGGTGTCGCCCATATAGTAAACACCGTGGCTTAATTATGTTTTATATCATAAGCGGGCCAGAGGATTTTGTTGCGGAGCGGAGAAGATCTTGTCGAAAATCGTTGATCAGATCATCGGGAGTGTCGTGAAAGGCGCCATGTCGGAGATCCTGTCGAAAACAGGTGTCCGGAAGACACGACGGGCAAGAGGAAAGGCGAAAGCCGGCACATCGCTTGGCGGCGGTATCCTTGGCGGCATTCTGGAGGCAGCCCTCGGTGAAAAACCCGCGCGAAAGAAAAAGCGGACGCCCGCCAAAAGGCAGGTCAGCAAACGCCGGACCGCTGCCGCGCGCAGCAAGCAACGCGCGAGATAGCCGCAATTCAGGTCACTTCTGTTGCTGCTTCATCAGCTCCGACACGGTGACAAACTGGAAGCCACGCTCCCGCAAACCATCGATGATCTTGGGTAGAGCCTGGCGGGACGCTTCGCGGCTTCGATACATGACATGCAGCAGAATGATCGAGCCGTTCTGGGCGTTCTGGATCACATACTCCGCGATCGCATCTGCATCTTCAGCGATGTCCGGGTAGGATTCCGGCTCGACATCCCAGGTGATCGAGGTTCGCCCGGTCTGGGATAAGTACCACGGCAGGGTCAGCAGCTTCTTGCCGTAGGGTGGCCGAAAATAGATTTCGCCCTGATAGCCCGCCGCACGAATGGCGCGATCCGTTCGCTCGATCTCGTCGCGTACCTTGTCTGAACCCATCAAGCTCATATTGGAGTGGGAGAAGGAGTGATTGCCGATCTCGTGACCGCGCCGGACGATATCGGCCGCGAGCGCCGGCGTTTCCTCCATTTCCCGACCTGTGAGAAAGAATGTCGCCTTGACGTTTTTTCCATCCAGCAGGTTCAAGACGTCGCGCGTATAGCGAAGTGTGGGGCCATCATCGAGAGTGAGCGCCACGAGGGGCTCGCTCGTCTCCACCCGCGGCACGATCGTTCCAAACAGCTGATAGCCACGCGCCTTGCTCAGTTGGAACAGCCCAAACACTAAGAGCAGGATCACCACCAGCGCGATGATCCAAACACCAAATTTGCGCATGTCCGGCCTCGGCTTTGGTTGAATGAAGCATCAGGGCACCACACCTTCGGGGCAGCATCATGACTGTCTGTTCCAATTCCGACCGCCATTGGTTTTTTCGCCTTTGCGACTGGAAATAACGATATTCCATGTTATTTAAGAGCGAACGAAGCAGCGGCCTTGACCCGCATGTGAAAGGAATACAGCCATGAGCGGCATTCACGACCTGATCGACAACGAAGTGAAGAGCAACGACATCGTTCTTTTCATGAAGGGCACGCCCCAGTTTCCGCAGTGCGGTTTCTCCGGACAGGTGGTCCAGATTCTCGATTATCTCGGCGTGGACTATAAGGGCGTCAACGTCCTTGCCGATGCCGACATCCGTCAGGGCATCAAGGACTATTCCAACTGGCCGACGATCCCTCAGCTCTACGTCAAGGGTGAATTCCTCGGCGGCTGCGATATCGTAAGAGAAATGTTCCAGTCCGGCGAACTTCAAAGCCAATTCCAAGAGCAGGGTATCAGCGTCCGCGGCGCGGCCTGATTTCGGCCGGTTCATCCGGCCCACCCTGATTGTCAGAAAACTATGCCAGGCGTTGCGTCATGCAACGCCTTTGCCGTTCTTTTTGAGGCAATCCTGTGACACATCCACCACAAACGACCGCTTCGCCCGCAGGGACCATGGGGCGCGCGGAATTCATCGGGCTGGCTGCCATGCTGATGGCGCTTAATGCTCTTGCCATCGACATCATGCTTCCTGGCCTGCAGGAAATCGGCGCATCGCTTGGCGTCGATAACGAGAACCATCGACAATATGTCGTCTCTGCCTACCTGCTCGGCTTCGGTATCGCCCAGCTCTTCTACGGCCCGCTTGCGGATCGCTTCGGGCGCCGCAAGCCGATGCTGTTTGGCCTTGGCATCTACATCCTGTCGTCCATCGCCGTGATCTTTGTGCCGAGCTTTGCCGGCCTTCTGGCCCTTCGGTTTATCCAGGGGATCGGCTCTGCGGCGACACGTGTCATCACCGTTTCCATCGTTCGCGATATCTATGGCGGGCGTCAGATGGCCGAAGTCATGTCGCTGATCATGATGGTGTTCATGGTGGTCCCGGTCATCGCACCCGGCACAGGACAGATCGTGCTGTTCTTTGGCGACTGGCACCTCATCTTCGGCTTCATGGCCGCGATCGCTGCCGTCGTGACGGTCTGGATGTACATTCGGCTTCCCGAAACGCTACGACCCGAGGACGTGCGCCCGCTGACTGTCTCATCCGTCCTCACCGGCTTCAAGATCGTTCTCACCAACCGTGTCGCGCTCTGTTACACGATCGCCAGCATGATCATCTTCGGTGCACTGTTCGGCTTCATCAACTCCGCCGAACAAGTCTATAAGGGCATCTACGATCTCGGCGCCTGGTTTGCCGCCGCCTTTGCCGCAGTCGCGCTGTTCATGTCGCTGTCGTCCTTCCTAAACTCCAAGCTCGTCGGGCGTTACGGAATGCGCAAGCTGTCGCACGGCTCCCTGCTGGGCTTCATCGGCATCAACTTCATCTGGCTGCTGATGATGATCCTCGGTCCGCAGCCAATGCCATTTGCGCTGTTCATCGTGATGTTCGGTCTGTCGATGTTCCAGTTTGGTTTAATTGGCTCGAACTTCAACTCACTTGCCATGGAGCCGCTTGGTCACGTGGCCGGAACCGCATCGTCCGTGATCGGCTTTCTCGGAACGGTGGGTGGCTCGCTGATCGGCGCCGGCATCGGTCAGGCTTTCAATGGCACGGCGCTGCCCATGGTCAGCGGCTTCTTCATCGTCTCGATCATTGGTCTCGTGTTCGTTTTGATCGGCGAAAAGGGCACGCTGTTCCAAGCTCACAACAAGCCGACGCACTGACACAAGCCTTCAAAGTAAAGCAAAGGCGCGGCTGCCATGACAACCGCGCCTTTTTTGTGCCGTCGTTCAGTCGATCAGACCGTGAAGATCTTCTCGCGCAACACGGTCCATGTCTCTTTGTCCGGGGCCAGCAGCAAGCCGCCGCTGACATGGTTTGGCAGATAGGGAGATCCGTCGAAGCGTGCCGCGTAGGCACCCGCCTCCTGTGAGATCAGCGTGCCAGCTAGGTGATCCCAAGGCATCAGCTTGTTGTACATCAGAAAGTGCATGTGGCCGCCGCAGAAGATGCGGTACTCATGCGCTGCGCAACGGTAACTGGTGAAGAGCCTGACATCGGCAAGATTGTTCAAGAGGCGACGGCGCGTCTCGACCTCAAAGTAGCCGGTATTGGCGATACCGACCATCTGCGAGAGTTCCGGCGCCGGAACCACCTGCAACTGCGTCTGGGAGCCATCGGCGCTGCAAAGCCAGGCACCGGAGCCCTTCTCCGCGATCACCCAGTCATTGCCCATCGGATCGAAGATGATGCCTGCGACCGTCTCACCCTTGGAGACGACGCTCAGCATCACGCCAAACAGCGGCAATCCGGCAGCAAAGTTATAGGTGCCGTCAATTGGGTCCACGACCACCGCAAGGTCAGCGTCGCCAAGCTTCTCCAGCAGCGACGGATCTGCAGCGACCGCTTCCTCTCCGACGAACAGCGCGTCGGGCATAAACTCGGCGACACGGGCGCGGATCAAGCGCTCTGCCGCCTCGTCTGCCTCCGTCACAAGGTCGATCGCCTCGGTTTTCACCCGCACGTCACCCTCGCCGAGATTTCGGAACCGCGGGAGGATTTCCACCGCCGCCGCTTCCTGTAGGGCATTGGCAAGCGAGGCGATGTCGAGTTCGACGGACATGGGAGGTTCCTTTACATGTTCAGATCAAAGACCGAGAATGTCCCGGCGCAGCATCTTCCAGCTTTCCTTGTCTGGTGCAGAAAGGATGCCACCCTCGGTATCTCCTGGGCGGTAGGGCGTGCCATCGAGCTTCACCGTGTAGCCGCCCGCCTCCTGATGGGTTAGCACGCCTGCCAGATGGTCCCAAGGCATAAGCTTCTCATGACCGATGAAATGCAGCTTGCCTGTCGCCACCAGCCAATATTCGTGCGCAGAGCAATTCAGGGACAGCGCCATTTTCGTCTTGGCCATATTTGCAGCGATCACCGGTCGGCGGTCGGGATGGCTATGACCCCAGGAGAAGATACCCACCATGTCCGAAAGACCGACGGGCTCGGCGACGCGCAGTTTCGCTTCGCTGCCGTTTGCGCGCTTCAGCACGGCGCCTGCGCCTTTGACCGAGACGATGCTGTCGCCCATCACCGGATCATGAATGATTCCAGCGACCGTTTCACCTTTGACGGTCACGGCGAGCAGCGTTCCAAAGGCTGGAAAACCGGAGGCGAAGTTGAATGTGCCGTCTACGGGATCGATCACGAAGGCAAGCGGCGCGTCGCGAAGTGCCGGAATAACGGAGCGGTCGGCATCATAGGCTTCTTCGCCAACGATGTGCGCGGTGGGGAAACGCTGCAGCAAGGCTGCAGTGATCTGCTTTTCCGCAAGGACATCCGCTTCCGTGACCAGGTCGACAGCCGATGTCTTCTCGGAAATGGCCGAAGCGCTGAGATTGCGAAAGCGCGGCATGATTTCGCTGGTGCCGGCATGGGCAACGGTTGCAACGAGGAAGTCGATATCTGAATCGGAAAGGGTCATGGAAAACAATCTGAATAGGTGAGGAATGCGCCTCACCTATTCCTCTAGGATGACGGATCCGTGACAGTCAGGCCGGAAAAATCGAACAGCTTTGTATCCAGCAGATGCGAGGGATTGACGTGTGCGAGTGCCCGCAACATCACATCCTTGCGACCGGGCATACGCCGTTCGATATCGGCCAGCATGTCCTTCATGGCATTCCTTTGCAAACCGTCCTGGGAACCGCAAAGATCGCAGGGAATGATGGGGAACTGCATTGCCGCTGCGAATTTCGCCAGGTCGTCTTCTGCGCAGTAGGCAAGCGGGCGCAGCACCATCAGGTTGCCTTCGTCATTCATCAGCTTCGCCGGCATGCCAGCAAGCCGGCCGCCATGGAAGAAATTCATGAAGAAGGTTTCCAGAATGTCTTCGCGGTGATGGCCCAGAAGTAGCGCGTCGCAGCCCTCTTCGCGTGCGATACGATAGAGATTGCCACGGCGAAGACGCGAACAGAGCGAGCAGTAGGTGGCTCCTTCCGGGACCTTTTCCTTCACGATGGAATAGGTATCGCGGTATTCGATGCGGTGCGGCATGCCGATCTTCGTCAGATAGTCCGGCAGGATGTGCTTGGGAAAGTTCGGCTGACCCTGGTCGAGATTGCAGGCAATCAGTTCGACGGGCAGAAGGCCGCGCCATTTCAGATCGAGCAGCAGCGCCAGAAGACCATAGCTGTCCTTGCCGCCTGAAAGGCCCACCAGCCAGCGCTTCTGTCCCTTCAACATGCCGAAATCGTCGAAGGCCTGTCGCACGTTTCGCAACAGACGCTTGCGCAGCTTGTTGAAGGAGACGGAGCGCGGCGCATCGGCAAAGAGAGGATGCGAGCCACCAGCCTCTTCGACCTCGCCGGCATTCTGAATGTCATCGATCTGTGCGGCAATGGTCATGGTCATCTCGCTGTCTGATCCGCTTGAAAGCGGTTAACGACAGGCAATGCCCTCATATAGGCGTAAGATCAAGCCCCGAATACGGACCAGCCCATGCGGTTCGCCAGCATTTCAAGCGCGTCGGACCCGAGCGCGGAGTTCCCGACCTTGTTGAGGCCCGGCGACCAGACGGCAATCGACGCCTTGCCCGGCGCCACTGCCAGAATGCCCCCGCCGACGCCGCTCTTGCCGGGAAGACCGACGTGATAGGCAAAGTCGCCCGACCCATCATAATGGCCGCAGGTCAGCATCAGAGCATTGATACGGCGCGCCCGGCGATCCGACACCACCGTGTGCCCCGTCAGCGGATTACGTCCGCGATTGGCGAGGAAGAGCCCTGCCCGTGCTAGCTGCACGCAGTTCATGGAGAGCGCGCACTGGTGGAAATAGACACCAAGCGTATGGTCGACAGGATGGTGAATATTGCCGAAGCTGCGCATGAAGTTCGCGAGCGCGAAATTGCGAAAACCGGTGGCCTGCTCGGATTTGGCGACGGTGTTGTCGATCGAGACCGTATCATCGTTGGAGAGGTACCGTACAAAACGCAGCAACTCGCCTATGGCCTCTCGCGGCTGGTGTCCCGCGAGCACCATGTCGGTCACAACGATTGCACCCGCATTGACGAAAGGGTTGCGGGGAATGCCGTGTTCATGTTCGAGCTGAACGATGGAATTGAACGATGAGCCAGAAGGCTCGCGTCCAACACGCTTCCAGACGGACTCACCGGCTTTGCCGAGCGCAAGCGTCAGCATGAAGACTTTGGAAATACTTTGAATCGAAAAAGGAACGGCGGCATCGCCCGCAACGAAAGTCTCGCCTTCGACGGTGGTGACGGCAATGCCGAACTGTTTCGAATCGATCTTGGCAAGCTCGGGAATATAATCCGCGACCTTCCCCTCTCCGAGGTGGTTCTTCATCTCGTCATAGATGGAGTCGATGACCGTCTGAATGTTCTGCATGCCCTGCCCCGATACAGCAAAAGCGCCCGTAGGGCGCTTTTGTCAGATGTTTCAGCCGCCTCAGATGGAGGTTGAGCGCGCCTTGGTGGTGGTGGCGAACGCCTTCATCACATAGCTGTCGCGATCATAAACGTCGTCGAAATACTGCACCTTACCGTCCTTGTCCGGCCATGCGGTAAAGTAGGCGACATAGACCGGAATCTTCACCGGCACGGACACTGCACGGTTTTCACCGGCTGCAATCTGCTTGTTGACGTTGTCAATCGTCGTGCCGAGAACGGCCGCTGCCATGCGGCGCGGATCGACAAGACGGATACAGCCGTGGCTCAGAGCGCGCATATCACGGTTGAAGAAACTCTTCGATGGCGTGTCATGCATGTAGATTGCATGGCTGTTCGGGAAGAGGATTTTCAGATCGCCCAATGCATTGTCGCTGCTTGGCGGCTGGCGAACCGAGATCGCGTTGGTCGAACCGTACCAGTTTACGCTCGACGACGAAACGGCCCGGCCATTGACCGAAACCTCGTAGCCAAGGCGATCGAGATAGGATGGATCATTGCGCAGCTTTGGCAGCATTTCGTTGACGATGATGGACTGCGGAACGCCCCAATAGGGGTTGAACTCGACAGTCTCGATTTCATCCTGGAAGAAATAGGTCTGGTTGGTCTTCGAACCGATGACCACCTTCATGCCGAACTGCTCTTTGCCCTGGTCATGGTAATAGGCCATGAAGGCCGGCTGATTGATGAACACATAGCGGTCGCCGAGATCTGCCGGCAGCCAGCGAACCTGTTCCATAGCAACTTCAAGCTTGGCAATCTTCGCCTCGTTGCTATCCCCCGTCATTGCACGAACGGTGGCGCGACCAATCACGCCATCAGCCTTCAAACCGTTTTCGCTCTGGAAAGCCTTGACCAGATCAACCAGTTCCGGCGTGTATTGCGTCGTGTGCTGATAGCCTGTCAGGGCCGGTGCATGCTGCGACTTCAGCGCCTCGGACGAGCGATGCTCGATCGCCTTCACCACATTGGCGAGTTCAGCGTTATCTTCGCCAGGCTTCAGCACCAGATCGGCGCGGACAGCGATCTTGTTTTCACCGGACTTGTCCTCATCAAGAAGCTTGCCCAGTTCGGCCTTCAGCGCCTGATATTCCGGGCTGGAAGGCTCACGCGACTTCAGATAGGCCGTCACATCCGGGCTCAATGCTGCAAGCTTAAGAACCGGCGAAAGATTGACCGTCTTGCGCTTGAAATCGTGATAGCCGGAAAGCTTGTTTGGATCGATACGACCGCGGGTGGTGTCCTGCACATAGCCAAGAACCTTTGCGGAGAGGGCAAGCTCGAACTGCATCATCGCGCGGTTGACCGGCTTGTCCTCGTTTTCCGTGGCACTCACCGTTTGAACTTCCGCCTGCGGCTCACTGGCGATGCTGGCCGTGACGTCGGAAGAGGGAGCCGAGATGCTGTAATCGGCCGGGTCCAGGCCGCTGTCGCCTACGGTTTCGAAGAAGGCGAGAACGGCAGACGCGCGCTCGTTGATATCGCCATTGGAAACCCAGATCGGTTTTGCGCCGCCCGCATAGTAAGCTTCGAGCGCCTTGGCGATCTCAGGCGTTGCCGAGACTTTTACGCCGGCATAGTCCGGGCCGAACTTCGACGTATCAACCGCACGGGTGCCATCTGCCTTGTAGGTGTAATAGCGAGGACCGGAAATGCGCGGTGTCGGCTCGGGATCGATATCGCCACCGACCGGAGCGTTTTGCTGGACGACGCCTGGAAGGCCACGGTCTTGGCGTTCGCGCTCGATCTTACCAGGACCGCCACGAAGCAGATCCATAAGGGTGATGGCGCTGGCTGGAGCTGGAATGCCCGCTGAGACGGAAACACCGAGAGCCAGTATGAACGCCGCCGATTTTTTTCCTGAAGTGATCTGCAATTTGGTCCTCATTGCGTCCAGCGCCATCATCCATCGAAGCGCGAATAAAACATTGTCTGTCTAGCTGATTGGTCTTCGCTTGAAAAGGAAACGCGCAAAGCCCGATCTCGTGCCAGAATTGTCCTGCCGTTCGTCAAAAAAGCTCTGGCAATCTCCTTAATTTTTGGCAGGAATAGTTAAATTTCTCTTTAATTTCGAAGCATTGCAGAAAGATGTTTTTTCATCTGTTAAGCCTGAAGCGCCATGGAATTGTCTCTTTTGCGAACGTTACCCAAAAGTCACGTCAATTGACTTTCGAATCTGCGGCAAAATCTGACGCCCTGCGGCGCGTGAGGCTTTCCAGAGTTGCGGGATGGCTCTATATGTCGGCCCGCGCGCAAGACGGGCTTGAAACGCCGCCTTGCCACCGGAACACAATGGAGAGGCACCAACGATGACAGCCACACGCACGGAAACTGATACTTTTGGCCCGATCGAAGTCGCCAGCGATCGCTACTGGGGCGCGCAGGCCCAGCGCTCGCTCGGCAACTTCAAGATCGGCTGGGAAAAGCAGCCCACATCCGTCATCCGTGCGCTCGGCATCGTCAAGCAGGCAGCCGCACGCGCTAATATGGCGCTCGGTGGCCTCGACGCTCAACTCGCCGAGACGATCGTCAAGGCGGCTCAGGAAGTCATCGATGGCAAGCTGAACGAGCATTTTCCGCTCGTTGTCTGGCAGACGGGTTCGGGCACCCAGTCCAACATGAATGCCAATGAAGTGATCTCCAACCGCGCCATTGAAATGCTCGGCGGCGTGATGGGCTCGAAGAAGCCGGTTCACCCGAACGATCACGTCAACATGAGCCAGTCGTCCAACGACACCTATCCGACGGCCATGCATATCGCCTGCGCCGAGCAGATCGTTCATCACCTGCTGCCGAGCCTGAAGCACCTGCATGCCGCGCTTGACAAGAAGGCGAAGGACTTTGCCCACATCATCAAGATTGGCCGCACCCATACTCAGGATGCAACGCCTCTGACGCTCGGCCAGGAGTTTTCCGGCTATGCGGCGCAGGTAGCATCATCGATCAAGCGCATCGAACTGACGCTGCCCGGCCTTTGCGAACTGGCACAGGGCGGCACTGCCGTCGGCACCGGCCTCAACGCGCCTGTCGGCTTTGCCGAAAAGGTTGCCGAAGAGATTGCCACCATCACCGGCCTGCCCTTCGTCACCGCTCCGAACAAGTTCGAAGCACTGGCCGCTCATGATTCGATGGTCTTCGCCCATGGCGCGATCAACGCGGCGGCAGCAGCGCTCTTCAAGATCGCCAACGATATCCGTTTCCTGGGTTCCGGCCCACGCGCCGGTCTCGGCGAACTTGCATTGCCGGAAAATGAACCAGGTTCCTCGATTATGCCAGGCAAGGTCAACCCGACCCAGTCCGAGGCGCTGACCCAGGTCTGCGCCCACATCTTCGGCAACCAGGCTGCCATTACTTTCGCAGGATCGCAGGGCCACTTCGAGCTCAACGTCTATAACCCGATGATGGCCTACAACTTCCTGCAGTCCGTCCAGCTTCTTGGCGATGCAGCCGTTTCCTTCACCGACAATTGCGTGGTCGGCATCGAAGCGCGCGAAGACAACATCCGCAAGGGCGTGGAGAACTCGCTCATGCTCGTGACTGCACTGAACACCAAGCTCGGCTATGACGCCTGCGCCAAGATTGCCAAGACCGCGCACAAGAACGGCACGACGCTGCGCGAAGAGGCTGTCGGTGGCGGATATCTGTCGAACGAGGAATTCGATCAGTATGTCCGTCCGGAAAACATGATCGGCCCCAAGTAATGACAAAGGTCAGGCAACGGGTCGCACTCGTTGTCTGACCACCCTTCCCATCTCAGGCTTTTCTGAAATACTATTTACAGCCATTAATTTTCGTAGATAAAATCTTTGCGAGACTGTAACTGGATTCCGTGTTCACGTGCGATTCTCGGAGAAGGCTACGCCTAAGAACACGCCGACTTTCCATGCAGCATCAACAATCGGTTGGGGAACCGTCGTTGAGGCGTGTCGGTCAGAACAAAAACGGGACGATCTGGGGACACATCATGAGTACGGGGCCGACACAAAATTTTCCCGGAGCAGACGTGGCGAGCCAAATCTTGCACGCCATGCGCAGCATGGGTATCTCGCCCATCCCCCGCAATTACAATCTTTTCTACGAAGCCTTCATCGGCTCCAACCCCGCTCTGTCCAAGGAACTGCTGCAGCTTGGCAGCAAGGCGACCCAGGAAGAATTGGACGAACTGGGCACCCGCTACTTCAACCACAGCCACAGCAAGATCATCGAGACGGTTCACGAGAAGCTGCATCTCGAGCTGGACGCCTTGCTCACTGTTCTGAAGCACGAGCAGTCAAGCCTTGAGAAATACAATCGGCTGCTGGATGAAACGCGCGAGCGGATCACGGTCAAAAGCGCGACAAGCACCTCGCTCGTTGGCGCGGCCATCGCGATCCTTTCAGAGGCAACCGGCACCAAGATCGCCCAAGGCGAGAGCAGTTCCAAAGACTTGGACAGACATGCTGAAGAGATGCAGCAGGTTCGTCTTGAACTGGATGAATACAAGCGCATCGCCAATACAGACTCGCTCACGCGTCTGTCGAACCGCCGAGCCTTTGATGAAAGGCTCGCATCGACCTACGATACGAGCTTCGGGCTCCATCTGTCGTCCCTGATCCTGCTGGACATCGATAACTTCAAGCGTGTCAACGATACTTACGGCCACCCAGTCGGAGACAAGATTCTTGCAAGCGTTGCATCGGTCATCCGTAAGTCGGTCCGTAAGGATATCTTTGTGGCCAGAAATGGCGGCGAGGAATTCGCGATCATCGTCGACAACATGAATGCCGACGAAGTGCGGGAGATGTGCGAGCGCATTCGCCTCTCGCTTGAGAAGACCCCGTTCCGAAACTCGAAGACCGGCGTGGATTACGGGCAGATTACTGTTTCCATCGGTTACGCCATGGCCTCTCAGGCGCAAAATCCTGTCGAACTCTACGCCCGTTCAGACGTCGCGCTCTACAATGCCAAGACGTCCGGGCGAAACCGCACCATCATGTTTGAAGACGGGATGCAGAAAAACTACTCCGGGAAAAGCTGGCTGATCTACCGGACGTAAGGATCGGGCTCAGCGGCGGGCCGCAGAGCTCATGGGAATCGCACTTTTCACCACATGGTTTTCGCCGCGCGCTCCGGCCACTCCCTGTCGTACGTCTCCTTGTCGAAATCTGCTTTTGCCGCTTTCAACAATGCGCCGGGTGTCGGCAGCGACGTCGGATCGATGAAGTTCTCAGGATCCCACAGCTCAGAGCGGATCAGCGCACGGGCACATTGGAAGTAGACTTCGTCGATGGTGACCACAGTCACCGTGCGCGGGTTCTTCCCATCCATTGAGAAGCTCGCGAGCAGCGCGGGTTCTGCCGATACCACCGCCTTGCCGTTGATGCGCATCGTCGTTGTCGAACCGGGGACGAGGAACATCAGGGCTACACGCGGGTCGCGCACGATGTTCATGAGAGAATCGACGCGATTGTTGCCGCGCCAGTCTGGCAGCAGAACGGTTTTCTCATCCTGAACCCGAACGACACCGCCCTTGTCGCCGCGCGGCGAACAGTCCATTCCCTCCGGCCCGACGGTTGCCAGCGCCAGAAAGGGTGCCGCCTCGATCATCTTGCGGTATTCGGGCGTGAGAGATGATGTGACTTTGACCAGTGAAGCCTCGGAGCAACCGTCATAGATTGCCTTCAACTCCTCTACAGAACGAATAATTCCCATAACCCCTCACTCCCGATTAAGCTGTCTTTCCACAACGCGTCAGCCGCTGGCCTCTGCCTCTTCACGTGCTTCGCGTTGCGCGCGCTCGCGCGCTGTCCTGGCAGCCACGAGATCGGCGGGCGAAGCATTGCCGCGTATCAGCGACCGGCCCGCATAAATACCGCCCACGACCTCGATCGCAAAGCGCTCGACATCCACATCTCGAAACTCTTCCACGAGGCGCTCGGCGGTATCCCGTTCTTCACCGACGGAGGTCAGGGCCTTCTGCGAGAAATCCAGCGCCGATTCATAGGTTTCGCGGATCTGATAATCGACGCCGGCCTTGACCAGATCGATGGCGTGACCGCGATCGAAAGCGCGGGCCAGAACCGGTACGAGTGGAAACTCGTGCTTGACGATCTCGGCAATGCGGATCGCAGCCTCCTTGTCATCGACGCAGATCAGCACCGCGCGCGCGGTTGCGGCGCCAGCTGCATGCAGGATCTCCGAACGGGCGCCATCGCCATAATAGACCTTGAAACCGAAATCGGCCGCATCGCGGACGAAATCCGCGTCCTTGTCGATCAGCGACAGCGTATAGCCACGCGCAAGCAGCGGTTGGCTGACGATCTGACCGAAGCGACCGAAGCCAATGATCAGAATGCTGCCCTCGACATTTTCGGGAAGCTCCAGACCATCCGTGTTGGGCTTTGCCGCAGGCATGATCCGGTCATGGGCAATGACCATCAAGGGCGTCAGTATCATCGAGATGATGATCATCGCGGTCAGCACCGCATTGGTTTCGGCATCGAGAATGCCTGCAGTGGATGCGGCGGAATAGAGGACGAAGGCAAATTCGCCGCCCTGCGCCATCAGCACGGCACGCTCGATCGCCTCACGCTGGCAGGTACCGACGAGGCGGGCCACGCTGTAGATCAACAGCGCCTTGACGAACATATAGGCAATGACGCCGATGACCACGATCTTCCAGTTGGCAGCAATTACCGAAAGATCGATCGCCATGCCGACACCAAGGAAGAAAAGCCCAAGCAGGATGCCGCGAAACGGCTCGATATCGGCTTCCAATTGATGGCGAAAAGCGGATTCGGAGAGAAGCACGCCAGCAAGAAAGGCGCCCATCGCCATGGACAAGCCGCTGACCTGCATCAGCAGGGCTGATCCGAGAACGACGAGCAGAGCCGCAGCAGTCATGACCTCTCGCGCACCGGAAGATGCCAGCAACCGGAAGAGAGGGTTGAGCAGATAGCGACCGGCAAAGATCAGGGCAACGGTCGCAGCCAAAGCAATACCGATCGAGGAAAGCCGCTCCGCCATCGTGACTTCTTCGCCGCCACTGCCGAGGAATGTGACGAGCACCAGAAGTGGCACGATTGCCAGATCCTCGAAGAGAAGGATGGCGATGATACGCTGCCCTTTCAACGTCGAGAGGCTGTTGCGCTCTTGAAGCATCTGCATGACGATGGCGGTGGATGTCAGAACGAAACCCGTTCCTGCGACGAAGGAGGGAATGACAGCATAGCCGAAAGCCGCGCCGATCATCGTCAGGCCGCCGATACAGACCATCACCTGAAGCGCGCCGAGACCGAAGATGTCCTTACGCATGGACCACAGCCTTGAGGGCTGCATCTCAAGACCGATGATGAAGAGGAACATCACCACGCCGAGTTCGGCGATATGGATGATGGCCTGCGGATCGGAAAAGGCACCTAAGCCGAAAGGGCCGATGACGAGACCGGCCGCGAGATAACCAAGAACCGAGCCGAGACCAATGCGCTTGAAGATGGGTGCTGCCACCACACCGGCGGCCAGCAGGACGACCACTTGGGCCAGATCATTCGCATTTCCCTCGACGGCCAAGTGTCACCTCCATATTGAAATCACATGCAACTTCCCTAACGGAACCGCGGCTCCCTGCTCAAGCCTTTTTCCGTAAGTTCCTGTTCGTAAGTCTGGAACAGTGCGTCTCCCTTTTCACCCAACTCCTGGAGATAGCGCCAGGTAAAGATGCCGCTGTCATGCCCGTCATCGAATGCGATGCGCACGGCATAGTTGCCGGTGGCGACCACGTTGCGGATCGCCACATCGCGCTTGCCCGGCACCGTGACTTTCTGCCCGGGCCCATGTCCCTGAACTTCCGCCGAAGGGGATAGGACGCGCAGCATTTCGGCGGGGAGCGTGTGAGAGACACCATTATCGAACACCACAGTCAGGTGTTTGCGATCTTTGGAAACCCGCAATTCGGTGGGCCATGCCTGATTGTCGCTGCTGCTCATGATTTCTGATCGTTCTATCGAGGTGTGAAGATTTGGCTGTTCGTCATAGCAGTCCCCAGCGACGATGGCTATTGCGTCAGCCCCCACTATGCAGAAGGCTAAAGACGTTGCTCGGCTTCATCCAAAATGACAGCCACTGGGTATCTACAGAGAGAATAAATCCGGCTCTTTCCACTTTTGTAGACAGCTTGACGAATCGAGGGTCACTGGACATCTTGATCTCGGCGTGGCCTGCGCCCAACCTCTCAGACCTTCCCCAGCATGGTCTTCAACCGAGGCAAAGGGACTTTCGTCTCGGGTCGCTCATCTTGGTCCGATCGTGCCGGATGGTTGCTGGGGAACCCTGTCCGGGACGTGAAAGGCTAGATCATGACCCAGAATGGAAATCTCAAACGCCGCGTGCGTGCCCGTGCCGCAAAAACCGGCGAATCCTACACCGCCGCACTTCGTAATATCCGCCAGCAGCCAGGCCGTCCCGAACTCCGGTCGCTGCGGTTGGCTGTGGCACAAACGTCTCTCTTCGACGATCCTCGCGATGTATCGGCACTTCGCGCCAGTGGAGCGGAGATGCGTCGCCTCATGCGTGATGCCCATCAAGCAGGGTCTCGCCTGCTCCATTTTCCGGAGGGCACAACCTGCTGGCCCGGCAAGCGCATCATGTCCGAAACGGGGCCGCGCTCCATCGGGCCTTCCGATTGGACACGCTTCCAATGGGACGTGCTGCGCGAGGAACTGGAGGAAACCAGGAGACTGGCCGGCGCACTCAAGCTTTGGATCGTGTTTGGGTCCGTTCATCGCCTGACTTCGCCGCATCGACCACACAACAGCCTATATGTCGTTTCCGATCATGGAGAGTTGGTGACGCGCTATGACGAGCGCCTTCTCTCGAACACGAAAATCTCCTTCATGTATTCACCCGGCAGGAACCCCGTGACGTTTGAGGTCGATGGCGTGCGCATCGGGTGCGCGCTGGGCATGGAGGTGCATTACCCGGAAATCTTCGTTGAGTACGAAACGCTTGGGGTCGACTGTGTCCTGTTCTCCACCGCAGGAGGAACACCGTCCGGAGCTCCCGCATTCGCGGCAGAGGCTCTAGGCCATGCTGCGAGCAACAGCTACTGGATCAGCTTCTCCACGCTCGTGCCTCAAAGTCCGGGTGCTCCCTCCGGTATCGCTTCGCCGGACGGGCAATGGGCGGTTCAATGCCCCATCGATGGTCAACCTGCCTTTGCGGTCACAGAAATCCAGACGAACCCTGAAGGTCTTGCGCGGTCATGGCGGAAACAGGTTCGCAACAACCTTTACGCGCCGCACCAGATCGAAGGTGATCTAAGGAGCGATGAGCGAAGCTTGTTTTGATTGAACAGTGGCTCGGGGACGGTCGGTCAGCGATCGCTTTCAAAACGGGCAGATTCGTCAACGGACACTGCACCCGGGCTCTCTGTGTTAGATGATCACAGACTTTCGAGTGGATGGCCGGAGCGTGAAGGTGCCCTCGATCAAGCCCGCGCGCTCGGCCTTTTCCAAGTGGGCGTGGCGGGACAGCAATCGATTGTGATCCAACAACGGTCAATCCAAGCGCAATTACGGAGTTTCGACTTGACGTTAGCCAGTCGCATCCCCAGACTCTGGACATGAACAGCGTCACCGGTTTTCCCTCAACGGCAAGTCCGCTCTCTGAAGTCAGGGCTCCCATGATCGACCCCTTCGGTCGGGCGGTCACCTATTTGCGCGTCTCGGTGACGGATCGCTGTGATTTTCGCTGTACCTATTGCATGTCGGAGCACATGACCTTTCTGCCGAAGAAGGATCTGCTGACGCTCGAAGAACTCGACCGGCTCTGTTCCGCCTTCATCGCCAAGGGCGTGCGCAAGCTGCGCCTGACGGGCGGTGAACCCCTTGTGCGCAAGAACATCATGCATCTCATCCGCAATCTCGGTCGCCACGTAGAAGCGGGCCGGCTGGATGAGTTGACGCTGACCACCAATGGCTCGCAGCTTGCCGCTCATGCTGCCGAACTTTACGATTGCGGCGTGCGCCGGATCAATGTGTCGCTTGATACGCTCGATGCGGAGAAGTTCCGACAGATCACCCGTTGGGGTGATTTCTCCAAGGTGATGGCCGGTATTGACGCGGCTCTTGCGGCAGGCATCAAGATCAAGCTCAATGCAGTAGCGCTGAAAGACTTCAACGAGCACGAAATTCCTGAACTCATGCGTTTTGCCCATGCGCGGGGCATGGATCTTACGGTCATTGAAACCATGCCGATGGGCGAGATCGAGGAGGACCGCACCGATCGCTATTTACCGCTATCGGACCTTCGTGCTTCGCTCGAAGAGCGCTTCACGCTCATCGATATTCCGTTCAAGACGGGCGGACCCGCACGCTACGTGGAAGTGAAGGAAACTGGTGGACGGCTCGGCTTCATCACGCCGATGACGCATAATTTCTGCGAGAGCTGCAACCGCGTCCGCATTACCTGCACCGGCACGCTCTATATGTGCCTCGGTCAGGACGATGCGGCGGATCTGAGAACGCCGCTTCGCGCCTCCGACAGCGACGCGCTTTTGTCTCAGGCGATCGACGACGCGATCCTGCGCAAACCCAAGGGTCACGACTTCATCATCGATCGGAATCGCAAGCGTCCCGCTGTCGCCCGCCACATGAGCGTCACCGGCGGCTGATTCTTCCGCTAGCTTATTATTTGATACCCTTACATTAAATGGATTGAATTCGTCCGCTCACCATGCCACGACTTTGGGACAGGAGGAGTGAACGGAGTCGCCTCGCTGCGGAAGGCCCGCATCGCGACCTCGTTCTTGGGATGGCATCATGGCATTGACGGACAATACGCGCGGAGCGCTGCTCATGGCTCTGGCGATGGCCAGCTTTACGGTCAACGACGCCTTCACCAAGTCCGTCACGCCCTACATCAATATCGGACAGATCCTCTTCGTTCGCGGCGTTATGACCTGCGTTCTGGTTTACGTGATTGCGCGCCATATGGGCGCGCTGCGCCCGCTCAAGACCATGTTGCGCCCCGTCATCCTGATGCGTTGTCTCTGCGAGATTTCGGCCTCCATCCTTTACCTCAAGGCGCTCAGCATGATGCAGTTCGCCAATGTGGCGGCCATCATGCAGTCCCTCCCCCTTGCGGTGACGCTCGGTGCAGCACTTTTCTTGAAGGAGCCTGTGGGCTGGCGACGCTGGACGGCGATTTTGGTCGGCTTTCTTGGAGTCCTTGTTATTCTTAGACCCGGCCCGGAAGGTTTTACCTCCGGCGCACTCCTGGTGCTGGGTGCGATGTTCGTCACCGCCGGACGCGACCTCTTGACCCGGCGCATGTATGCAGATGTTCCCTCCATGGCCGTCACCATGACAACCACCGTCGTCAACACCTTGTTTGGTGCGGCGCTGATCATGCCTTTCGGTGGCTGGCAGCCAATGGACACCTACGTCTGGTCGCATCTCGTGGCAGCCGCCTTGCTGGTCGTGATTGGTTATCAGGCGGTCATCACGGCAATGCGCAGCGGTGACATCTCCTTCGTCGCACCCTTCCGCTACACCAGCATGATCTGGGCCTTCTCGATCGGCTTTTTCTTCTTCGGCGATCATCTGGATGTCTGGACGCTGTCGGGCACGGCCATCATCGTCGCCTCCGGTCTCTACACATTCTACCGCGAAAGCCGGCGTCACCGTGCGCCGATCGCCAAGCAAGCGATAGGTATCGAATGAACAAGGCGCGCTTTCTCGATCGCTCGACCCCACCGCATGTGATGACACTCGTTCTGGTGGCCGGTGTTGCAGCACTCAGCATGAATGTCTTCCTGCCGTCGCTTGCGGCAATGTCGGTCTATTTCGGCACTGATTATGCCGTCATGCAGTTTGCCGTCTCAGGCTATCTCGCCGCCACTGCCGTGCTTCAACTCGTGATCGGACCGCTGTCCGATCTCTTCGGTCGCAGACCGGTTATGCTCGTCAGCATCGTGCTGATGATTGTCGCCACGCTGATCTGCACATTCGCGCCGAACATCACCGTCTTCATGATTGGCCGCGTTCTGCAGGCGGCTATTGCCTCGGGTTTCGTGCTGGCAAGAGCCATCGTTCGCGACATGGTGCCTGCCGAGCAGGCAGCCTCGATGATCGGCTACGTCACCATGGGCATGTCGGTGGTGCCTATGGTCGGGCCCACCGTCGGTGGCTTTCTCAATGATCTCGCCGGCTGGCAGGCAAGCTTTGCCTTTGTCGGCCTGTCGGCGGTGGCGGTTCTGCTGCTCGTCTTTTTCGATATGGGCGAAACCAACCGGCAGAAATCTGCAAGTTTCGCAGCCCAGTTCCAGGCCTGGCCGCAGCTTCTTCGCTCCACCCGTTTCTGGGGCTATGCACTGACCTGCACGCTCTCCTCCGGCCTGTTTTTCGCCTTCCTCGGCGGCGCGCCTTTCGTCGGCAGCGTGCTCTACGGGCTGACGCCAGCGGTGCTGGGCATGCAGTTCTTCTTCATGGCGACAGGATATATGCTGGGCAACTTCGTTTCCGGCCGCTACGCCAGCCGCATCGGCATCCCGGTGATGATGCTGGCTGGCAATGTGATCGCGCTTGTCGGCATCGTCGTTGCATACCTGCTCCTTCATCTTGATCTCGGCAGCCACTATGAGTTCTTCATTCCGCTCGCGCTCATCGGCGTCGGCAACGGCGTGACACTGCCGAGCGCCAATGCCGGCATGGTTAGCGCCCAGCCCCATCTGGCAGGCTCCGCCTCCGGACTTGGAGGCGCGCTGACGATTGGCGGTGGAGCGATGCTTTCCGTTGTCGCCTCGTCTCTGCTATCGGAGGAAGCTGGAACGACGCATCTGCTCCTCGTCATGCTGGTGAATGGCGTGCTTGCCGTGGCGACAAGCGCTTATGCGGGCAGACAGGAGCGCCGCCACGCGCAGCGTCTGCTAAGAGGTGAGGCATGATGAAAACCGCACGCTCCCTTCCTGGCCTGATTCTGGCCGGCGGTCTTTCGCGACGCATGGGCTCCAACAAGGCTCTCTGTCCCTTCGGCGAGCGACACCTCCTGCACCACGTCATTGATAGACTGGCGCCACAGATTTCGACGCTGGCGCTCAATGCCACCGGCGAGTGGGGCAAGGCCTTTGACCTGCCTCTCGTGCCAGATACCAAGATGGGTCATGCAGGACCTCTTGCCGGCGTTCTCGCAGGCTTGCAGCACTTTAGAGACCACCCATCTGGCGCGAGCCACATGTTGACGGCACCTTCAGACAGCCCGTTTTTTCCGGACGATCTTGCCTCGAAGCTTTTGGATCACCTACCGGACGAGAACACCATTGTCATCGCCGCATCCAAGGGACAGGTTCATCCCGTCTTTGCTCTCTGGCCGTTTGCTATCGTCGAGGATCTGGAGAACTGGCTTGCGGAGGACGACAACCGTCGCATCCGCAGCTTTCTGGCGCGCCACCCCACGATCGGCGTGTCCTTTCCACCAGTGGAAAGCGCCACCAGTTCCATCGATCCGTTTTTCAACATCAACACCCCGGAAGAGCTGTCGCAAGCGCAAACCTTCCTGAAGAGTCTCACTCCATGACGCGTCAAAAAGTGTTTGGCATTTCCGGCTGGAAAAACTCGGGCAAGACTGGGCTGGCAGTGCGCATCGTCACGGAGCTTACCGCGCGCGGCTACCGAGTTTCCACGATCAAGCACGCCCATCATGATTTCGACATCGACAAGGTGGGTGCGGATAGCTGGCGGCACAGACAGGCTGGCGCGCATGAGGTGACGATCGTTTCCGGCACGCGCTTTGCCATCATGCATGAGCTGCGCGGCGCGGCTGAACCCTCTTTCGAGGAAATCCTCGCGCGCATCGCGCCCTGCGATCTGGTTCTGATCGAAGGCTATAAATACGAGCCCGTGCCGAAAATAGAGGCCCGTCGGAAGGACGCCGCAAAGACGGACCCGCTGGCGCCGAGCGATCCGCATATCATTGCAATCGCTGCCGATCACTTGATCCCGGAAAGTACTCTCCCCGTTTTCGATCTCGATGACACAGGCGGTATCGCCGACTTCATCGAGGCGACGGTCGGACTTGAACGTCCATCAAAATGAAAAAGCCGGGCCTTCCGACCCGGCTTTTCCTTTACCTTGATACGCAAAACACTATTCAAGGAAAGAGGATGGGTTCACTGGCGTTGCGTCCTTACGGACTTCGAAGTGAACCTGAGGACGCTTGGCACTGCCAGTCATGCCGGAGGTGGCAATTGTCTGGCCGCGCTGAACCTTCTGGCCGCGCTGAACATCGAGGTTGGCAGCGTTGCCGTAAACCGTGACCTTGCCGTCGTCGTGACGCACCAGGACCGTGTTGCCGAGCTGCTTCAGGCCGTTGCCGGCATAGATGACAACACCGTTTTCGGCAGCCTTGATCGGCGTGCCTTCCGGAACGGAGATATTGATGCCGTCATTGCGGTTGCCATCGACATTCTCGCCGAAGCCGGAAATCACGGCACCGCGAACCGGCCAGCGATATTTGCCGATTCCGGTGGATTCCGGCGCGATCGACGCGACATCGGACTTCTTCTCGACATCGCTGACACTTGCTTCGGCAGCCGGCGCCTTCGGCACTTCTGTCTTGGCAACAGGTGTCTCGACAGCCTTTGCAGCCGCCGCGGGCGCAGCAGTCTCATGCGGCTTGACTGAGGCGGTCTTGATACCGTCTGTTCCAGCGGCTGGAATGGCGAGCGTCTGACCAATGCGAATACTGCCATCTGCAATGTTGTTGGCAGATTTCAGCTCGGCAACGGAGACGCCGTTTTCACGAGCGATCTTGGCAAGGCTGTCGCCCGGCTTGACCTTGTAGCCACCGGTTGGGGGCAGCGGCTTGCCACCTGGAGGGGTCAGCTTGCCGTTCTCAGCCGAAACCTTGTCGCGAGCAGCGCCCTGTGCGGGTAGGACAGCGAGGTTTTGTTCCTGACCACGGGTTGGAGCCGGGGCGTTGTTCTTGCTCAAATCGATATTGTTGGACGCAGCACGGGCAGCATTGGGTGTCTGACCAAAGCGCGGAATGACGATCGACTGACCAGGACGCGCAGCCGATGCACTCTTCAGGCCATTTGCCTGCAGGATTGCCTTCTCCGGCACGCCGTAGCGTCTGGAGAGCGTTGCGACGGTCTCGCCGGAATTCAGCGTGACCGAAGACGCGCCTTCCGTGTGCCAGCCATTATTGTCGCGCTTGACGGAGCCGGTCGACAGCGTATCGGCGCTGTTGTTCGCTGGCAGCCGCGCCGACGCCATGGAGGGCGCGCCGTTTGCGGTCGCAGATGGGAATGGCTGTGCCATGGCTTCGCGTCTCGTCGCAGGATCGCGGCTTGCTACCGGCGATGGAGCGGAGAGCTCGGCGCGCTGAACAGGTGCGGCAGAGGATGCCGAACGGGCCGTTGATGGCTGGACCGAACCATAGCCGCCATTCGAAGCCGGATAAGGCTGGTTCATGGCCGCGTTCTGGTTGCCATAACCGCCCTGCGGGGCGGCAGCATAACCGCCACCATTCATGTCAGCCTGGGGAACGGGCGCCTGACCATAGGCACCGGCACCGTTGCGCTGAGGAATGGACGCGGTCGTCATCTGGTCCGTATTGTTGCTGGAAAAGAGTCCGCTAAAGCGTGTCGCGTCCGAGCTGCAACCCGTTGCGACGCTTGCCAGCAATGCCGCTGCGAACATCTTTGCGATTGATTTTCCGGTTTTAGGCGAATGACTCATACGCATGACTCGATCTACACTGACGCAAACGCCGCATCGGAATCGATCCGGCTGAACAAACACTTGCAAGGCCCCTCTTCCGAACGGAAAAACCATGCGTCGATGAGATGATTAAAGCGCGTTAGTGTTACCACGCCGTTAAAACGTTAAGCTCTTCGCATATTTTTTGACAATTCGATAACCATGCCGGCCTCAGCGACATCCAGCATGGGGTCTCATCCGTCGCCAATGCATGGCCCTGCTTGATTCCCACCAGTTGACCGCGACCCCTCATCCGCGCCAAACCGGAATGGAGGGGAGGAACCACAATGATTGACAAGCTGGAATTTTTCATTGCTCTGGCCCGCGCGGAACATTTCGGTCGGGCAGCCGAAGAATGCCGCGTCTCGCAGCCGACACTTTCGGCAGCAATCCGCCAGCTTGAGGATCAGCTGGGCGTCGTACTGGTCGTGCGTGGGTCGCGCTATCAGGGGCTGACCCCGGAAGGCCAGCGCGTTCTCGAATGGGCAAGGCGGATCGTCGGCGATGCTCGCACCATGCGCGAAGAGATGCGCGCAGCCCGAAAGGGTCTCGCGGGGCATATCAGGATCGCCGTTATCCCCACAGCGCTAGCCATGGTGCCAAGGCTGACCGAGCCTTTTCAGGCACGTCACCCGGACGTTACTTTCTCGGTCACCTCTCGGACGTCTCTGCAGGTTCTCAGTCAGCTGGAAAATCTCGAGATCGACGCGGGAATCACCTACCTGGACAATGAACCGCTGGGCCGGGTCACGACCGTTCCTCTTTATTCGGAACGCTACCACCTCATTACAGCAGCCGGAACGCCGCTTGCCGATCGCGAAGTTGTGACGTGGAAGGAGGTCTCCGGTCTTCGGCTTTGTCTATTAACACCGGACATGCAAAACCGTCGTATCATCAATGCGCATATGGCTGAAGCTGGCGTCCAAGCCAAGCCGACACTTGAATCGAATTCGATGATCGTGCTGTTTTCCCACATACGAACCGGTCATTGGGCTTCCATCATGCCACGTAACGTGGCGGAATCATTCGGTTTTCCGGAGCAGATCCGGATGATACCGATCTCCGAGCCGGATGCTGAACACTTGGTGGGATTGGTCGCAACCCATCGTGAGCCTCACACACCTCTCGTTTCGGCGCTTCTCCATGAAGCCAGATCCCGCGCGGCGGCATCCGCTTTTGATAGAAATTTTCTATCGCACAACGGGACGTCTTTATTGACCTGACGGATGCATTCTCGCCATCCTTCCCGAAAGCCAGATTGGAACACGCGCAACCTACGAGCACTCGGCTCCTCGGTATCGCGGGTTTCACGGAGATAAGTCTCTGTCTGTCTGGCGTCGGTTTGGGAGGACTGACCATGAACATTCGAGCGGTTGCCAGTACCGAGGCAAGCCGGATATCCGAAATCATCGATCACTGTCGCCACTTGGAAGGTCCGATGTTGCCTATCCTGCACCAGGTGCAGGTGGAGTTCGGCTATATTCCGGAAAGTGCCAAGCAGTTGATCGCCTCTGCGCTCAATGTCTCGCGCGCCGAAGTGCATGGTGTCATCACCTTCTACCACGATTTTCGCGACCACCCCGCCGGGCGCCACACCCTGAAACTCTGTCGCGCCGAGGCCTGTCAGTCGATGGGCGGCGACAGGCTTGCCGAACGCGCGAAAGCGAGGCTTGGCCTCGACTGGCACGAAACCGCACCCGATGGCTCCGTCACGCTTGAGCCCGTCTTCTGTCTCGGCCTCTGCGCCTCCGCTCCGGCGGCTATGCTGGATGGCGAGCTTTATGGTCGCGTGGATGAGCACTGTCTGAACGACATCGTGGCGGAGGTCAGCAAATGACCATCACCGTCTTCGTTCCCCGTGATGCGGCAGCCCTTGCTGTCGGTGCCGACAAGGTGGCAGCAGCCATCGAGCGAGAAGCCGTTTCCCGCGGCCATGATGTCCACATTGTCCGCAACGGCTCTCGCGGGATGCTCTGGCTGGAAGTGCTGGTCGAAGTACGGACGGACGCGGGTCGTGTCGCCTATGGTCCGGTCAAGGCATCTGATGTCCCGTCTCTTTTCGAAGCGGGTTTCCTCAATGGCGGCGAGCACCCGCTCGGCCATGGCCTGACAGAGGATATCCCATTCTTTAAAGGCCAGACACGCCTCACCTTTTCCCGCTGTGGCGTCACCGATCCTCTGTCGCTCGATGACTATCGCCAGTATCAGGGCCTGACCGGCCTGGAGAAGGCGATCGGGATGCCTCCTGCGGGCATCGTCCGACAGGTCACCGACAGCGGCCTTCGTGGACGCGGTGGTGCAGGCTTCCCGACAGGCATCAAATGGAAGACCGTCGCAGACGCTTCCGCTGACCAGAAATACATTGTCTGCAACGCCGATGAGGGCGACAGCGGTACCTTCGCAGATCGCATGATCATGGAAGGCGATCCCTTCGTCCTGATCGAGGGCATGGCGATCGCCGCAATCGCAGTCGGTGCGACCAAGGGCTACATCTACACCCGCTCCGAGTACCCGCATGCGATCGCCGTCATGGACGAGGCGATAAAGATTGCCCGCTCTGCTAGCATCCTCGGCCCTTCAGTGATGGGCTCGCCTCACGCCTTCGATATGGAAGTGCGCGTGGGTGCTGGTGCCTATGTCTGCGGCGAGGAAACCTCCCTCCTCAACAGCCTGGAAGGCAAGCGCGGTATCGTTCGGGCCAAGCCGCCACTTCCCGCCCTCCAGGGCCTGTTCGGCAAGCCGACCGTCGTCAACAACGTCATGTCGCTGGCTTCCATTCCGGTGATCATGGATTGCGGCGCGCAGTTCTATCGCGACTACGGCGTCGGTCGGTCCAATGGCACGATCCCGATCCAGCTCGCCGGCAACCTGAAACATGGCGGTCTGTACGAAGCCGCATTCGGCATGACGCTCGGCCAACTCGTCAACGAGATCGGCGGCGGCACCATTTCCGGTCGCCCGGTCAAGGCGGTGCAGGTGGGCGGTCCACTCGGTGCCTATTTCCCGCCATCGCTCTTCGACACGGTTTTCGACTATGAAGCCTTCACCGCCGCCGGCGGCCTGATCGGTCATGCTGGCATCGTCGTCTTCGACGACACCGTCGATATGCTGAACCAGGCGCGGTTTGCGATGGAATTCTGCGCGGTCGAGAGCTGCGGGAAATGCACGCCTTGCCGCATCGGCTCGACACGCGGTGTCGAGACTGCCGACAAGATCGCGCAAGGGATCGAGCCTGAAAAGAACCGCCAGCTTCTGGCCGATCTCTGCAACACCATGAAGTTCGGCTCGCTCTGCGCGCTGGGCGGCTTCACCCCCTATCCGGTGATGAGCGCGATGACGCACTTCCCGGAGGATTTCGCACCCAACCCACTTGTTGAAGCGGCGGAGTGATACCATGACCCTTGTTCACGAAATCGATTACGGCACTCCGGCCTCCAAATCCACGGACGTGGTGACGCTGACCATCGATGGTCGCGAAATTACTGTGCCTGCCGGCACTTCCATCATGCGCGCCTCCATGGAAGCGGGTATCCAGGTTCCGAAACTCTGCGCCACCGATATGGTCGACGCATTCGGCTCCTGCCGCCTCTGTCTGGTGGAGGTGGAGGGTCGAAACGGCACCCCCGCCTCCTGCACCACGCCGGTTGCCCCAGGCCTTGTCGTCCACACACAAACGGAACGGTTGAAGCAGATCCGCAAGGGGGTGATGGAACTCTACATCTCCGACCACCCGCTCGACTGTCTGACCTGTGCGGCCAATGGCGATTGCGAGTTGCAGGACATGGCAGGTGCGGTTGGCCTGCGTGATGTGCGCTATGGCTATGAGGGCGACAACCACGTCAAGGCGCGCTCGACTGATGGCGGCATCAACGCGCAGTGGATGCCGAAGGACGAGTCGAACCCCTACTTCACCTACGATCCGTCAAAGTGCATCGTCTGCTCACGCTGCGTCCGCGCCTGCGAAGACGTACAGGGAACCTTCGCGCTGACCATCGAAGGGCGCGGCTTCGACAGCCGCGTGTCGCCCGGTGCGCATGAAGCCTTCCTCGATTCCGAATGCGTCTCCTGTGGCGCCTGTGTTCAGGCCTGTCCGACGGCGACACTGACGGAAAAATCCGTGATCGCCATTGGTCAGCCAGAACATTCACTGGTCACCACCTGCGCCTATTGTGGCGTGGGCTGCTCCTTCAAGGCGGAAATGCGCGGCGAAGAGCTGGTCCGTATGGTGCCGTGGAAGGATGGACAGGCAAATCGTGGCCATTCCTGCGTCAAGGGCCGCTTTGCCTATGGCTATGCCAGCCACAAGGACCGCATCCTCAATCCGATGGTCCGCGAAAAAATCACCGATCCCTGGCGCGAGGTGACGTGGGAAGAGGCATACTCCCATGTGGCGTCCGAATTCCGTCGCATCCAGAACCAGTACGGGAAGGACTCGATTGGCGGCATCACCTCCTCGCGCTGCACCAATGAAGAGACCTATCTGGTGCAGAAGCTGATCCGCGCTGGCTTCGGCAACAACAATGTCGATACCTGCGCCCGCGTCTGCCATTCGCCAACCGGCTATGGCCTCGGCCAGGCCTTCGGCACATCTGCCGGCACGCAGAACTTCGATAGTGTCGAACAGTCTGACGTCGTGCTTGTCATTGGCGCGAACCCCACGGACGGCCACCCGGTCTTCGGCTCCCGGCTGAAGAAGCGGCTGCGCCAGGGCGCCAAGCTGATCGTCATCGATCCGCGCCGCATCGACCTTGTGCGCACGCCGCATGTGGAGGCTGCCTTCCATCTGCCGCTCAAGCCCGGCACGAACGTTGCGGTGCTGACCGCACTTGCCCACGTCATCGTCACCGAAGGTCTCTTCAACGAAGCCTTCATTCGCGAACGTTGCGATTGGTCCGAATTCGAGGACTGGGCGGCCTTCGTGTCCGAAGACGAGCATAGCCCGGAAGAAACGGAAAAGTTCACCAACGTTCCGGCAGCAGAGCTTCGCGGTGCTGCGCGTCTTTATGCCCGCGGCGGCAATGGCGCCATCTATTACGGTCTTGGCGTCACCGAACACAGTCAGGGCTCGACGACCGTCATGGCAATTGCCAATCTGGCCATGGCGACCGGCAATATCGGTCGTCCGGGCGTTGGCGTGAACCCGCTGCGTGGTCAAAACAACGTCCAGGGCTCCTGCGACATGGGCTCTTTCCCCCACGAACTGCCGGGCTATCGTCACATCTCGGACGACGCCACGCGCGAGACTTTCGAGAAGCTATGGGGCGTGACGCTCAACAATGAGCCGGGCTTGCGCATCCCCAACATGCTGGATGCCGCTGTCGAAGGGTCGTTCAAGGGCATCTACATTCAGGGTGAGGACATTCTGCAGTCCGATCCTGACACCAAGCATGTGTCTGCAGGACTCGCTGCCATGGAATGTGTCGTGGTGCACGACCTCTTCCTCAACGAGACGGCAAACTACGCCCATGTCTTCCTGCCGGGATCGACGTTCCTCGAAAAGGACGGCACCTTCACCAATGCCGAACGCCGCATCAATCGCGTGCGCAAGGTGATGAGCCCGAAAAATGGCTATGCTGATTGGGAGGTAACGCAGAAGCTCGCCCAGGCGATGGGGCTAGATTGGAACTACACCCATCCATCCGAGATCATGGACGAGATCGCAGCAACAACGCCAAGCTTTGCCAGTGTTTCCTACGACTATCTGGAGAAGCACGGCTCGGTCCAATGGCCTTGCAACGAGAAATTCCCGCTCGGCTCACCCATCATGCATGTCGACGGCTTCGTCCGCGGCAAGGGCAAGTTCATTCGCACCGAATATGTGGCGACCGACGAGCGCACGGGCCCTCGCTTCCCATTGCTGCTGACGACAGGTCGTATCCTGTCGCAGTACAATGTTGGCGCGCAGACGCGACGGACGGAAAACGTCGTCTGGCACGAGGAGGACCGGCTGGAAATTCATCCTCACGACGCCGAGCAGCGGGGCATCAAGGAAGGTGACTGGATCAAGCTCGCCAGCCGCTCAGGCGACACGACGCTTCGGGCGCTGATCACCGACCGTGTTGCGCCGGGCGTCGTCTATACGACCTTCCACCATCCAGACACGCAGGCCAATGTCATCACCACGGATTTCTCCGACTGGGCGACCAACTGTCCGGAATACAAGGTAACGGCGGTTCAGGTCTCGCCGTCCAACGGTCCGACGGAGTGGCAGGAAGATTATGAGGAATTCTCCCGCCAGTCGCGCCGAATCGTGGCGAAACTCGACGCGGCGGAATAGGATCGGAGAATGCAGCAGAAACCGAGCCGAACGATCGACGAATGGCGCTTCCGACAGGGGCGAATGGAGGCGGGCCACCGCATCGTCCCGGAGGAAGTACCGGTCGCCTTCTCCTATGGAGGCTCCACCCATGCGGTGATGATGGCAACGCCGACAGACCTCATCGACTTCGCCTATGGTTTTTCGCTGGCGGAGGAAATCGTGACGTCGGCGGAGGATATCCTCGAGGTCGATCTGGTTGAAGCGGGTCGCGGGATCGACGTGCAGATTACGCTGAAGGATACGACAGCCGACGCGCTGGTGGCGCGCCGCCGGCGCATGGCAGGACCGGTTGGCTGTGGTCTCTGCGGTATCGAGTCGATCGAGCAGGCAACCCGCAAGGTCGCAACGGTCAAAGATCCGGCGGCCCGCCTCATGCCGAGGCAGATCAGCGAAGCCATTCGCCTGCTTGGCGATGGGCAAAACCTCAATCGCGAAACACGTGCGGTACACGGCGCGGGTTTCTACAGGCCAGAGAACGGCATCGTCGCGGTGCGAGAAGATGTCGGGCGGCACAATGCTCTGGACAAGCTCTCCGGTGCGATCCTTCGCTCCGGACGTCCGGCAGCCGATGGCATCGTGGTCGTCACCAGCCGTCTCTCCGTCGAAATGGTGCAGAAAACGGCCCTTCTCGGATGCCCGGTCCTCGTTGCGATTTCGGCGCCGACCGCACTCGCCATCGAGACGGCAGAAGAGGCCGGTATCAGCCTGATCGGTATCGCCCGTGGTGATGAGTTTGAAGTGTTTACCAGACCCGACCGTCTGGCTTCCGGGGAGAACAGTCATGTCGCTTAGCCACACAGATGAGAAGCTGATCCGCATGGCAAACCAGATCGCCACATTCTTCACATCACAGCCGCAGGACGTGCAGGTGGATGGGGTGGCCACGCACATCAACAAGTTCTGGGAGCCGCGCATGCGGCGGCGCTTCTTCGAAATGATCGACAATGGCGCAGACGGCTTCCTGCCGCTCGTCGTGACGGCATCGGCAAAAATCAAGCGGCCGGGAGACCCAACCACGCAGGCGGTCGGCCTGGGGGAAGACGCAGCAAAGGGTGCGCCGGGAGGCAAAGGTCCGATTGCTGGAGAATCTCTGTCGGAACCCAGCGTTCCTTCCGGCGCGGCGTGAAGGTGGACCGAAAGCGCACGGTATTTGCGCACGCCAATATGAGGTCGAAACCTACATCCTGGAAGACGGGTCTCTGATCAGCCCGGCTTCCCCTTTTTCATCGATGCCCGCTCATCACGTATGAGCGAGAGCATTTGACGTTGTCCTGACATTCCAAAGAGGGAGGTATTGTCGATGGCAGTTGCAGACGTAAGCGGAGGAGGCATGGCGGGGACCGGTCTTCTTGATCGAGAGCGAATTATCGCCAAACCCGGTTTCAACCGGTGGCTGGTTCCGCCAGCCGCACTGGCAATCCATCTGTGCATCGGCATGGCCTATGGCTTCAGCGTGTTCTGGCTGCCTTTGTCGCGAGCCCTTCCGGCCACCGATCCGAGCTGCTCAAGCCTGACGCTCGTCGGCGCTCTCTTCACCACCGCCTGCAATTGGCGCGTGGCGGACCTTGGATGGATCTACACGCTCTTCTTCGTTCTGCTCGGCTGCTCGGCGGCCATCTGGGGCGGCTGGCTGGAGCGGGTCGGCCCGCGCAAAGCCGGCTTCGTCTCCGCCTGCTGCTGGTGCGGCGGTATTCTCGTTGCAGCGCTCGGCGTTATGACCCATCAGTTGTGGCTGATGTGGCTTGGTGCTGGCGTGATTGGCGGCGTGGGTCTTGGTCTTGGTTACATCTCTCCCGTCTCGACCCTGATCAAGTGGTTCCCGGACCGGCGCGGCATGGCAACCGGCATGGCCATCATGGGTTTTGGTGGCGGCGCAATGATCGGCGCTCCACTTGCCAACCTGCTGATGGGCTATTTTAAGACCGATACGACGGTCGGCGTGTGGCAGACCTTCGTCGTGATGGCGTTGATCTATTTCGTCTTCATGATGGCAGGTGCTTTCGGCTACCGCATACCACCGGCTGGCTGGCGCCCCGAAGGCTGGACGCCGCCGGCTGCCAAAAGCGCGATGATCACGACGCGTCATGTGCATCTGCGTGATGCTCACAAGACCAAGCAGTTCTGGTTGATCTGGGCAGTTCTCTGCCTTAACGTCTCCGCCGGTATCGGCGTCATCGGCATGGCCTCGCCCATGCTGCAGGAAATCTTCGCTGGCTCCTTGATCGGTCAGCCAGGCGTTGCCTTTGCCGATCTTGATGCCGCGCAGAAGGCACAGATTGCGGCAATCGCCGCAGGCTTCACCGGGCTTCTGTCGCTCTTCAACATTGGTGGTCGTTTCTTCTGGGCTTCTATGTCCGATAAGATCGGCAGAAAGAACACCTACTTCTGCTTCTTCATCCTCGGCATCATCCTCTATGCGCTGGCACCCACGCTTGCTCTGATGGGCTCCAAGGCTCTCTTCGTCCTCGCCTTCGGCATTATCCTGTCGATGTATGGCGGCGGTTTCGCCACCATTCCAGCCTATCTGGCAGACATCTTCGGCACGCAATTCGTTGGTGCCATCCACGGTCGCCTGCTGACCGCCTGGGCAACGGCCGGCATCGTCGGTCCGGTCGTGGTCAACTATATCCGTGAGGCGCAGATCGCCGCCGGTGTAGCGCCGGGGCCGGCCCTCTATACCAGCACCATGTATATTCTTGCCGGTATGCTGGCGCTTGGCCTCATCGCAAACGCATTCGTCAAGCCGCTCTCCGACAAGTGGTTCATGTCGGATGAGGAAGTCGCCTCGCTCCAGGCCAAGACCGCAGCCGCAAATGCCGGCCCGACCGGTTCCTTCGGCATCGGCAAGGGCGGTTTCGACGGCAAGGCAGCTCTCGCCTGGGCCGCTGTTGGCCTCCCGCTTCTGTGGGGCGTATGGGTGACGCTGAAGAGCAGCTTTGCGCTCTTCGGGTAAGTTGCCGACGGATCTCAAAGACCACTAAGAGCTGGCGAAAGTCGGCTCTTTTTTTGCCAGTTTGCCCCGGCGTTCTACAGGTAGGTCGCGATATGGGATTCGATCGGCAAATAAGGCGTCTCGAACAACTCCTCGCGCTCGAAACGGCTGCCAGTCTTGGAGAAACGGGTCATCACGCAGCGACCGTCTTCTAGAATGATCGGTGCAATCATCATGCCGCCAGACACGATCTGCTCGGTGAAAAAGCGTGGCATGGCAGAAAAGGCAGCAGTGGAGACGATACGGTCGAATGTGCCCTCGCCGACAAGGCCGTTGGAGCCGTCGGCCTGACGGATCACAACGTTACGAATGCTGAGATCATCCATCCGGTTCTGTGCCGCTTGAACCAGCGTCTTGTAGCGCTCAACCGAGAGCACGCGCTCCACTCTGCGCCCAAGCACCGCCGTCATGAAGCCGCTGCCGGTGCCGATTTCAAGCACGCGCTGGCCGGGCTTGACCTGAAGCCGGGAGATGATCTTGACCGCCATATCGGCACCTTCCATGAAGGCTCCGCAGTCGATCGGGATGGTGCGGCTGGAATAAGCATCCGCCGCAAGCGGTGCCGGGACGAAGAGAGAGCGGGGCGTCTGCTCGACAGCGGTAAGGAGATCGAGATCGGAAATGCCTTCGGCCCGCAGCCTCAGGACGAGAGCGGCAAAGCCTTCTTTCTCCACCATGGGGGATTTCAATCGTTCACTCCGAATCCAAGTGCCTTGGCGATCCGATCCTTGACTGTGTAGTCGGTAAGGTCAAGCTTGAGAGGTGTTACGGAAATCTTGTTGTTCTTGACGGCATGGATATCTGTGCCCTCCATGAAGTTTCCGAGCCGCTCCCCGAAGCGCAGCCAGTAGTAAGGAAGGCCGCGGCCGTCCTGGCGCTGCTCTACCGTCAGCCCAAAATCGAGCTTGCCTTGCCCCGTGACGCTCACGCCCTGCACGTCTTTCGGTGGGCAATTCGGAAAGTTGAGATTGAGGAATGTGCCATCCGGTAAATCGATCTCGCTCAGCTTGCGGATGAGATCTGGCGCATAGGTTTCGGCGACCTCCCATGGAACGATCCGCTCGGCATTACCCGTATAGGCATAGGCCTGGCTAAGCGCGAAGGAACGCACACCTTGCAGCGTACCTTCGATAGCGCCGGCAATCGTACCCGAATAGGTCACATCATCGGCCATGTTGGCGCCGGAATTGACGCCGGAGAGAACGAGATCGGGCTTGCCGGGCAGAACTTCACGAATGCCCATGATCACGCAGTCTGTCGGCGTGCCGCGAAGCGCATAGTGCTTGTCGGAAATCTTGCGCAGGCGAAGCGGCTCGGAAAGCGTCAGGGAATGTGCAAGACCGCTCTGGTCGGTTTCCGGCGCGACGATCCAGACATCGTCCGAGAGCGTGCGGGCAATGCGCTCAAGCGCTGCCAGCCCCTCGGCATGGATGCCATCATCGTTGGTCAGCAAAATCCGCATGGTCGTCTCCCTCATCGGTTCGTTCTACAGCACACAGCGCCCGTCTCCGCTCAACCAAATGTCTTGCTGGACAGACGCTCTCCTCCGGGCAGAGATGAAGTACTCCTGCGCCGTCGACGCAGGAGTCTATATCGAAGCTCAGGCTGCCTTCTCGATCCGAGTCAAGCCACCCATGTAAGGCAACAACACGTCCGGAATGGTCACAGAGCCGTCGTCGTTAAGATAGTTTTCCAGAACCGCGATCAGGCAACGCCCGACGGCCGTGCCCGAACCGTTCAGCGTATGAACGAACTTCGTAGCCTTGTCGCCCTTACCGCGATAGCGCGCATCCATGCGCCGTGCCTGGAAGTCACCACAGACGGAGCAGGACGAGATTTCGCGATAGGTGTTCTGGCCTGGAAGCCAGACTTCGAGGTCATAGGTCTTGCGCGCGCCAAAGCCCATGTCGCCGGTGCACAGCGTCATGGTGCGGAAATGCAGGCCAAGACGCTTCAGCACCTCTTCAGCACAGGCCGTCATGCGCTCATGCTCGGCGATCGAGCTTTCCGCATCGGTAATCGAGACGAGTTCGCACTTCCAGAACTGGTGCTGGCGCAACATGCCGCGCGTATCGCGACCCGCAGAGCCCGCTTCCGAACGGAACGATGGGGTGAGCGCCGTGAAACGAAGCGGCAATTTCTCCTGATCGAGGATTTCGCCAGCGACCAGATTTGTCAACGTCACTTCAGCGGTCGGGATCAGGTATCGTCCATCCGTCGTCTTGAAGAGGTCTTCTTCGAACTTCGGAAGATTGCCCGTTCCATACAGCGTTTCGGCGCGTACCATCAGCGGCGACGACACTTCCGTATAGCCATGCTCGCTTGTATGTAGATCGATCATGAACTGACCAAGCGCACGCTCCAGTCTAGCAATCTGGCTCGTGAGAACCGTGAAGCGCGAGCCGGAAAGCTTTGCCGCACGGTCGAAATCCATGTAGCCAAGCGCTTCGCCGATCTCGAAATGCTCCTTGGCTTCGTGGTTCCAGCCGGGTTTCTGGCCGACGACGCGGGTCACGACGTTGTCGTTCTCATCCTTGCCGACCGGCACATCGTCCAGCGGGATATTGGGGATGCGCGACAGGGCATCGTTCAACTGGCTGGTAACCTGACGGTCCTCGTCTTCCAGCTTCGGCATGCTGTCCTTGATGTCGGCAACTTCTGCCTTCAGCTTCTCCACAAGCTCAGCATTCTTCTGCGCCATCGCCGCACCGATTTCCTTGGAGGCGGTGTTGCGGCGGGATTGCATATCCTGCAACGTCTGGATAACGGAGCGGCGCTTCTCGTCGAGCGCAATCAGGCTCGCGGACTGAGGTTCGGCTCCGCGCTTTGCCAGCGCCGCATCGAAAGCTTCAGGGTTGTCGCGTATCCATTTAATATCGTGCATCGTGGTTCCAGACCGTGGTTTTACGTCTTTGCTTGTTGAAAAACAAAACGCCGGGACAAATGACCCGGCGTCTGAAGAAAGAACTCAAGAAGCCGTCACGCCTCTTCGGGACCGTCAAGCTCCCGGCCAGCGTTTTCGGCAGCGCGTTTCTTCTCCACGAGTCGAGCCATATAGATGGAAACCTCGTAGAGAAGGATCGCTGGCAAGGCAAGACCGATCTGGGACATCGGATCGGGTGGCGTCAGAACGGCGGCCACGACGAAGGCAGCGACGATCGCGAATTTGCGCTTCTCTCTCAGCCAGTCGCTGGTCAGCAATCCGACACGCGCCAGAAGCGTGGTGACGACCGGCAGCTGGAACACGAGACCGAAGGACAGAACCAGCGTCATGATGAGGCTGAGATACTCAGAAACCTTCGGCATCAGTGAAATTGCGACCTCGCCGTCTTCCGGCAGCTGCTGCATGGCGAGGAAGAACCACATGACCATGGGCGTGAAGAAAAAGTAGACCAGCGCGCCACCAAGCAGAAACAGCAGGGGCGATGCGATCAGGAACGGCAGGAAGGCAGCGCGCTCGTTCTTGTAGAGACCGGGCGCGACAAACTTGTAAAGCTGCGACGCCACCACCGGGAAGGAAATCACCATGGCGCCGAACATGGCAACCTTGATCTGAGTGAAGAAGAATTCCTGGGGGGCCGTATAGATCAGCGAGGACTTGGCGACGTCCAGCCCTGCCCAGATCACCGCCCATTTGTAGGGGATGACGAGGAGGTTGAACAGGTGCTTGGCCATGGCGAAGCAGGCCAGAAAGGCCACGAAAAATGCCCCCAGCGACCAGATCAGCCGCGTGCGCAATTCCATGAGGTGTTCGATAAGCGGCTGCGGCTTATCCTCGATATCCTCACTCATACTTCATCCTTCTTGGCCTTGGCCGTTCTTGCTTTCTTGGCTGGCTCGGCAGCCATGGTGGCGTCGGGCTTGGTGCGCGCCGCCTTCGGCTTTGGCGCGGTAGCGAATGCGACCTTTTTATCCGCAGCCTTTGCTGACGTCTGTTTCGCAGCTTTGGCCGCAACGTCCGTCAGCGCAGGAGAAATTGCGGGCTCCGCCTGCATTTCAGCGATGGAAGAGACCTTCGGCTTCTTCGCATCGGCCTTGGCCGAAATCGTGCGCGGCGCGCGTTTCGGCTTCGCAGCGACCGCCTCGGCTTCGACTTCCTGCGTGGTTTTCGCGGCAGCCTTGCGGCTCCGCTTCGGCTTCTCGGCAACCGGATCTACGACCGGCGTTGCTTGCGCAACAACGGGCGCTGGAGCCATCGGTGCGGCGGCGATCGGCGCAGGCGTCAAAGCAGGCGGCGGGACGTCGGGCAACGTCATCTCCGGACCGGACAGGGTGACATCCGGGGCATCGACCGGGGCGCTGGTTGCCGGTCCAGAAGGCGTTGCCGCCTTCTGCAGATCGGAGCGGATGTCATTACCGAGCTGACGCAAAGGGTTCATCGCATCGCGCAGGGAATTTGTCGGGTTTAGATTGCGGACATCGGCGATCGTCTGGCGCACGTCGTCCATGTCGGCCTCTTTCATGGCCTCATCGAACTGCGCGCGAAAATCACCCGCCATCTTGCGGAAGCCGGCCATCGTCTTGCCGAAGGCGCGGATCATGGGCGGCAAGTCTTTCGGGCCAACAACCACGATCAGGACGATCGCAATCACCAGCAGCTCGCTCCAGCCGATATCAAACATCAAAAAGCTCCCGACACGCGCAACAACGCGCCATGATCCTCAAGTCCCGACGACCAGGGCAAAGACGTGACCGTCCTACCCCGGATCAATTACTTGATCTCGTCAGCCTTGTGATCGACCGTCTTGGCATTGACATTGGTGTCGGCAGGCGGTGGCGTGGTATCGTCATCAGCCATGCCCTTCTTGAAGCTCTTGATGCCCTTTGCGACATCCCCCATCAATTCGGGAATCTTGCCCCGGCCGAACAGAACCAGCACGATCACCAGAACGATCAGCCAGTGCCAAACACTAAAAGAACCCATAACGCAAACTCCCTGAATTTTGCTTTGAAACGATGTAAGCCGTTTGAATGGCTTTTTCAAACAACAAAATGGCTATTCAACAAAGTAAGCCAGCGAGAAATGCTGTGATGCAGCAGCATATCGACACATCTACGTGATCGCCCCGCAGCCGCAACAAAATCAATCGTCTACGTCGCCACCGCGGGGGGCAAGCAGCCCCAGTTCTTCGAGATCGAGCTGCGTGATCGGGTCCTCGTCCTCGGTCAATTCGTCACTCATCGACGGCACGGGAATGCCGAAATTCGGCGGAATGCGGCCGGACAGCAGCCCCGCTCCCTTCAGTTCATCGAGGCCCGGCAAGTCGCGCAACTCCTCAAGGCCGAAGTGATCCAGAAACTCCACCGTCGTTCCCATGGTCACCGGACGTCCAGGGGTGCGGCGGCGTCCTCGAAAGCGCACCCACCCCGCCTCCATCAGCACATCCAAAGTCCCGCGCGAGGTCTGAACACCGCGTATATCCTCGATCTCGGCGCGCGTGACGGGCTGATGATAGGCGATGATCGCCAATACTTCGAGTGCGGCACGCGAAAGCTTCTTCGGTTCCTTTTCATCGACATGGATGACGAAGGAAAGATCGCCCGCCGTGCGGAAGGCCCAGTTGCCGCCGACCTGCACGAGATTGACGCCACGTGTTGCGTAGACCTGCTTCAGCCGGTTCATCAAAAGCGGCACATCGACACCGCGCGGGATGCGCTCAGCGATGAAGGCTTCCGACACGGGCTGCGCTGAGGCGAAGACCAGGGCTTCAGCAATGCGCTCCGCCTCTCTTTCAAGACGCTCCGCAACCGTGCCGCCGCCGATCTCTGCACCCTCGTCAGAAACGCCGCCGTCCATATCCACATCATTCGACATCATCGGCCCTTTCAGAACGTTCCCGCGCTCTACCAGAGCCTTTACGCATGAAGATCGGTTGAAACGCTCCATCCTGCCGAATCTCCAGCGATCCTTCCCGCACCAGTTCCAGCGACGCTGCAAAGGCACTGGCTATGGCCGTCGCGCGCATCGAGGGATCGGGAACATATTGCAGGAGATACCGGTCAAGCTCCGTCCATTCGCCGATTTCACCGAGCATAGAGGTCAGCAACTCACGCGCTTCCACCAGAGACCAGACCTGGCGTTTCTCGATTGTCACCTGCGTGATCGCCTGGCGCTGGCGAAGCATCGCATAGGCGCTCAGCAGGTCGTAAAGGCTCGCCTCGAATGCGGAACGACTGCGATGGGGAATATGCTCCGGCGCACCACGGGCGAAGATATCGCGGCCGAGTTGATTGCGGTTCACCAGCCTCTCGGCGGCGTCGCGCATGGCTTCCAGACGCTTGAGGCGGAAGGCCAGCGTCGCCGCCATTTCCTCGCCCGTTGGGCCTTCATCCTTGCTCTGTTGCGGGATCAGCAGCTTGGATTTGAGAAAGGCGAGCCAGGCCGCCATGACCAGGTAATCGGCAGCAAGTTCGATGCGGACCCGGCGCGCGGTTTCGACGAATTGTAGATATTGCTCCGCCAGCGCCAAAACGGAAATGCGGGAGAGATCGACCTTCTGAACGCGAGCCAGGTGCAGCAACAGATCGAGCGGGCCCTCAAAGCCCGCCACATCGATCATCAATGCTGCCTCGCCTGTCGCACGCTCTGGCGTCACATCCTGCCAGAGCTTGTCCATCGGCGTGCCGCCGCGCGATTTCTCTGCTGCCATCGTCTCGTCTGTCGGGCCTTTCGCTGGCGCTCTGCCCGCTCAGCGGATCAGGCAACCGCCAGCATGGCGTTGAATTCGTCTCTCAAGCTTGCCTCATCGGCATCGTCTGCAGCGGGGAAACCCGCTTCGACGGCCTTGGCGCGTTCCAGTGACCGGCCTCTGAGAGGGGGAACTTCCTTCACGACCTGAAGCATTTCACTCATCACGCCGTTGCAATGCAAGACTATATCGCAACCGCCCGCAACAATATTGGCAGCGCGCTCGCCAAGCGTCCCCTTCAATGCGTTCATCGAACTATCATCCGACATCAGCAGTCCGTCAAAACCGATGCGTCCGCGAATGATCTCCTCGATCACCTTGCGGGACGTCGTGGCGGGGCGCTCGGGATCAATGGCATTGAAAACCAGATGCGCGCTCATGCCCATCAGTTCCTTGTTCAAGGCACGGAACGGGACGAAGTCATGCGCATCGAGATCATCCAGCGGCACGTCCACCACCGGTAGTTCATGATGCGAATCCACCATGCCGCGTCCATGGCCTGGAATGTGCTTCATCACCGGCAGCATCCCGCCGGCCTTCAGACCGTCAGCAGCCGCCTGCCCCATGTCCGAGACCATCTTCGGATCGAAGCCGTAAGCGCGGTTGCCGATGACATTGCTCGCGCCTTCCACCGGAACATCGAGAACGGGCAGGCAATCCACATTGATGCCAAAGCGCATGAGATCGAAGGCGTGCAGGCGAGACATCAGCCAGGCGGCGCGCAGACCCTGCTCACGATCGCGCAGATAGATCGCGCCCAAGGCCTGGGCGTTCGGGTAGGACTGAAGGATCGGCGGGCGAATGCGTTGGACCCTCCCACCTTCCTGATCGATCAGGACCGGCGCGTCCGGGCGACCGACCGCCTCACGCATGGAGGCCACCAGATCGGTAATCTGCTGCGCGTCACCGATATTACGACCGAAGAGAATGAAACCCCAAGGCTGCTCCGCCTTGTAGAGGGCGATCTCCTCCTGTGTCAGCGTCAAGCCGCTGCAGCCAAGGATCATAGCTTTCGATTCAGTCATGGTATGGGTCCTGTCGATGAGGGCACGTGCAATCGATATCAGTTACGAAAAAAGCCGGGACGGCGTGACCATCCCGGCTTTTGGATTTGAGTTTCGCGATCAGCGGGCGACGAGGCAGCTGCCGCCAGCAGAGCGGAAGCGTTCGCACAATGCCGCCGCTTCGTTCTTGTCACCAGCGGGGATGCGAACACGGTAGAACGTGCCCTTGCCGGCAATTTCGGCAGCCTTGATGTCTACACCACGTCCACCGATGACAGAGCCGAACTTCGCCGACATGTTCTGATAGGACTTCTGCGCTTCTGCCTGGCTCGGCAGAGATGCGATCTGGATGTAATAGCCACCCGAAGACGGCGTGCTGGTTGCCGCTGCAGGAGCAGCGGACGCCGTCTGCTGAGCAGGCTGGGCCGGTGCCGCAGGACGGACGTTACCCTGATTGGTTACGGTGGCAACCACGTTTGCGGGCTGGCTGGACGGACGGGCCGCTGGAAGCGGTGCAGCCGTTTGGGTCTGGGCCGGCTGAGCCGCGGCAGGTGCCGGACGAGCCGAGGTCTGCGCTGCCTGGGCAGGCTGCTCAGGCGTCACGGGCACACGAGAGGTGGCGAGTACCGATGGTGCCTTTTCCGTGGTTGCCGGAGCCGCCAGTTCTTCGACCTTATCCTGCTGTGGTGTTTCAGCCGCAGGTGCCGGCACTTCCTGTGCAACAAGCGTACCGTCCGGCTTGACGATCATGGTGCGCACCTTGCGGGGCGAAACATTCACGCCGGACTGACCGTTATGGTCTGCGGTCTGGGTGTTCTCGCCACGGGAGAGCAGACGCGGATCTTCCGTTTCGCCAACCGGTGTGGACGTACCGTCCTGCATCTGGTCGGCTTCGTCTTCCATCGGAAGCTGCTCAGGAATGAGCGTGCGCTGCACGACATCCACAGGCTCTTCATTGGTCGAGATCAGCGATGGCTGCTTGGGGTCAGACGGTGCGGCACCGGCAACGCGATCATAAACCGCCTTGTCCTGGTTCGGTACGACGCGACCACCCGGATTTTCCGGCACAACCTTCGTTGGCTCACTATCGGCGGAGATAATCACCGGCGCGCCGTTCGAACCCATGTGGGAGGAACCGCCACCAATCAGCGCGTAGGTGCCGCCACCGACGAGAAGGAGACCGACAGCCGCTGCCATTGGGACGAACCAACGACGGGCACCGCCTTCGCGCTCATCCTCGGCATAACGAACCTGCTGCTCTGGAGCGGCATCTTCGCGTGTCTGCGACCCGAGGCGGCCTTCTGCCGCCTCCTGCATGCTGCGGCGGAAGTCCTGCTCCAGCGCACGCTCGAACTCGTCTACCTCTTCCTGTGTCGGCTGAGGCTGTGCCTGACGCGGCGCTCCATTCTTGTGACGATCAAGACCACCGGAAGCAGGCGAGGCAAACAGCGAGGCAAGCTCGGTGTCGAGATCGAGATCTTCTTCCTGACGGCGCGGAACCGGCTTCGGCTCGAAAACGCCAACGGGCAATTCCGGAACGTCCAACTCGGTGATGGTTTCAGGCGCATCCTCGGTCTCACCGATCTGGCTCGGATCGAAAGGCAGGCTTTCCAGCGACGCGACAGGTGCAACTGGTTGCTGCGCTGCAGGACGACGTTCCTCGTAGCGCGCACGCTCAACGACCGGCTGAGGCTGCGAGCGGGAAGCGACAGGTGCAGCGGCGACAATCGGTGCCGCAGCTGGCTTCGGCTGCATGACTGGCGCCGACTTTGGGGCAGGCGCAGGTTGGGCGGCAGGCGCAGCCGGGGCGACGGGTGCAGGTGCCACTTCGATATTGGCGATCTCGGACAAATCGATGTCAAAATCGATATCCTCAAGCGCAAGCTCGAAATCAGAGTCGTTGAAAGCGTCGAAGTCATCGGCAGCAGAAGGGGCTGCGATGGGAGCCGGTGCTTCAGCGCGAGGCGCTGGCGCGACCGGTGCAGAGATACGCTGGGCTGGAGCGACAGGGGCAGCAGCGACCGGCGCAGGCGCGGCAGGTGCCGAGACAACCGGTTGCGGTGCGACTGGCTTTGGTGCCGCAACAGGCGTTTCGAAAACAGGCTCTGCGCGGACGGGTGCAGGCGCTGGCTTGACGGCCTGGGCTTTGATCACCGGCTCGACGGCTGGCAAGATCGGGGCAGCCGTGACGACCGGCTCCATTCTGGCAACAGGCGCAGCAGCATCGACGCTCTTGTTGCTGATCTCGTAGCGTGCAACGTCATAGATCAGCTCGTCCATGGCGGACATCTTCTGACCTGCGAGCACATCGGCGGTCAATTCATCGGCGACAGACGCGCGTGGTTCAACGGCTGGGATCGCCGCTGGAGCAGGCTGCGGCTGAGCCTTCGGAGCGACAGGCGTCGCCCGGGTCGTGCCGAAATTGGCAAGCGGCAACCGCAGGCTGGAGAAATCGAGCGAGGACTTGCGCAGCGATGGCGCGGTCGGCTGGAGAGAGGGCACGTCATCGGCGACCGACATTTCCAGTTCGCTGGCGAGATCGATCGCCGTCTCTCCGGACGTCTCCGCCATGCGCTCCCAATCCGGCTCCTGAACAGGGGCTGGCTGGTACTGCGTGGCTGGCTGCGGCGCAGCGACCGGCTGCTGCATCTGGACCGGCTGTTCGTAAGCGCGGGGCTCAGGTGAAAGAGCAGCAGGGACCGGAGCTTCTACGACGGCCTCGGGTGCAGCGGCATAGTCCGGTTCAAGGGGTTCTGGTGCTTGGTCGCGATGATTGACATCAAACACAGCGGCCACCGAGTGGGGGTCGTCGCTGAAATCGTCTCTCAGATCGGAACGGGGTGCTGGTGCAGCGTGCTCTGCGACCAGATAGTCTTCATGGCCCGCAGGGACTTGTGGCGCAACCGGCTCGAGCTCAGGCTCGCGGCGGGAGAACACCGATTCAACCCGCTGCATGAACTCGTTGACCGGAACAGGCGCGCGCACATCGTTGGCGGGATCCAGCGCGATGGGCTCGTGGCGCGGCGCGTCATAGACGGCGAACTCGCGAAGCAGCTCATCCTCGAGGTTGAATTCCGGCTCCCGGCGCGTGGCAGGCGGCGCAGCGTTCTGCGCAGCCAGGGGAGCGACATGGGGAGGACGATCCTCTTGCGCGACGAGTTGCGCCAATTGAGCCAGGGGATCGTTGTCAGCGAATTCCTGCGACCGAGTGTCTCGGTTATACGCGACATTTTTTTCGACCATTACGTGTTCCACCATCTACGCATCACAGCACTTGCCAGCGTATTGTGAGCAAATAATGGTGAGGGATGTCATCGCATCTCGTCAGGCGCATCCGCTCCCAAAAGCGTCAATCCGGACTTCAGCACATTTGCGACAGCACTCACCAGCCCTAGTCTGGCAACGCTCAATTCTCGGTTTTTATCGTTAACAAAACGTAATTCCGGCTGATCTTTACCTTTGTTCCAGTGTCCGTGGAAGGAACTGGCCAGATCGTAGAGGTAAAATGCCAAGCGATGCGGCTCATGATTCTGTGCCGCAGACTCGATCAGACGCGGATATTCCGCCAGCTTTGCGATCAACTGCAACTCATTGACATCGTTAATCAAAACCGATCCGGAAGAAAGAGCGGAAACCTCCAGATCCAGCCCCGGAAACGCCTCGTTCGCCTGCCGGAAAACCGACTTGCAACGGGCATGAGCATATTGCACATAAAATACCGGATTGTCTTTAGATTGCTCGGTCACCTTGGCAAAATCGAAGTCCAGGGGCTCCGAATTCTTCCGGTAGAGCATCATGAATCGCACCGGATCGCGTCCGACTTCGTCGACGACGTCCCGCAATGTAACGAAATCGCCGGAGCGTTTCGACATCTTGACGGGCTCGCCATCACGGAAAAGTTTGACGAGCTGGCAGAGCAGAACGGTGAGCTTCGACTTGCCTTCGGAAACGGCGCGCGCAACCGCCTCCAGACGCTTGACGTAACCGCCGTGGTCGGCACCGAGCACATAAATCATCTCGGAGAAGCCACGATCGTACTTGTCCTTGAAGTAGGCGACGTCGGCTGCAAAGTAAGTGTAGGTGCCGTCTGACTTCATCAGCGGGCGATCCATATCATCACCCACCTCCGTCGAGCGGAAGAGCGTCTGTTCGCGGTCTTCCCAATCTTCCGAAACCTCGCCCTTCGGCGGCGGCAGCGTGCCCTTATAGACATGACCCTTGAAGGTCAGGTCGTTGATGGCAGAAAGAATCGGGCCGGCATTGCCAGCATGAAGAGTCCGCTCGGAATAGAACACATCGTGCTTGACGTTCAATGCCGCGAGATCCTCACGGATCATCGCCATCATCGCATCGATTGCCTTGTCCTTAACAATCGGCAGCCACTGTTCTTCCGGCATCGTCCGAAGCTTGATGCCGTACTCATCCGCCAGTGCCTTTCCAACGGGAACGAGATAGTCGCCCGGGTAAAGACCGGGCGGAATCGTGCCGACATCTTCACCGAGTGCTTCGCGGTAACGCAGGAACACCGACTTCGCCAGCACATCGATCTGCGAGCCAGCATCGTTGATGTAGTACTCCTTGGTCACGTCATAGCCGGCAAAGGAGAGCACGTTCGCCAGCGTATCGCCGACGACAGCGCCGCGGCAGTGACCGACATGCATCGGACCTGTCGGATTGGCGGACACATATTCGACGTTGATCTTCTTACCCGTTCCTACCTTGGACCGGCCAAAATCCAGACCTTGCGAAATCATGCCGGCCAGGAGCCGCTGCCAGTAACCGACCGATACGCGAATGTTGATGAAACCGGGACCGGCAACATTGACGCTATCGACATCGGCATCCTGCTCAAGGGCCGGAACGATCAGTTCAGCCAGCGCGCGCGGATTGGTGCCGAGTGGCTTTGCCAGCACCATGGCCGCGTTGGTCGCGACATCGCCATGGCTTGGATCGCGTGGCGATTCCACGGTGACACGGCCAAAATCGACAGCATCGCGATGGGCTTTGACGAGATCGATCGTCTCGAGAGCTTTTTTGATTCGTGCGTCAAAATCGGCAAAAAGGTTCATGATCATCTACCTGCGCGAAGGGCTTTCATTCATCGGGTATCGGCTTCGCAGTTGCGCGCTGCCTATCGCAAATCGGGTGTATGGTCAAACAGCCGCTGGTGTGTTCTCAGGGCATAACTGTCTGTCATGCCGGCCAGATAATCGCCCACATGGCGGGCTCTGGCAGCCTCGGTCATGCCGGGAATGCTGTCCACCCAGTAGTGGCTTTGCATCTCCGCTGGCGTTTCCATGTAGCGATGGAAAAGATCGGTGACGATCTGTGTCGCGCCTGCGCGTATGCGCATGATGTCCGGGTGGCGATAGATATGTCCGAAGAGCAGCTTCTTGATCTGCTTGTCGGTCTGAGCCATCGGCGGCGAAAAGGTCGCGATGGTGCGGTCGGCGGCGCGAATGTCGGCCGCACTTTTCGGCTTTAGACTGCCAAGATTCTGTTGCGCAACGCCTATCACATCTTCAACCATCCTTGTGATCTGACGGCGCATGATCTCATGTGCGAAACGATCGTCGTCGAGCGACGGGTATTTTGCCCGAACTTGGGCCATCAGGCTTGAGAGAAACGGCACTTCCTCCAGCATATCGAAGGTCAGATAACCTGCACGCAGACCATCGTCGATGTCATGCGTATTATAGGCAATGTCATCGGCAATGGCTGCGACTTGCGCCTCCAGGCTGGCAAATGTGCCGATCTCCAGATCCTGCAGCTGGCAATATTCGAGGATCGGCAGCGGCACAGGACCATGCGTCCCCTCACCCGCCGCATTCAACAACGGGCCATTATGCTTGACCAGACCTTCAAGTGTTTCCCAGGTCAGGTTGATGCCGTCATATTCGGCGTAGCGCCGCTCGAGCTTGGTGACGATGCGCAGTGACTGGGCGTTGTGATCGAAGCCGCCATAGGGTTTCAACACCGCATCCAGCGCATCTTCACCGGTGTGACCGAAGGGCGTGTGGCCGAAGTCATGCACCAGCGCCACGCCTTCCGCCAGATCTTCATCCAGCTTCAGGGCACGGGCAAGGGCGCGGGCAATCTGTGCGACCTCGATCGTGTGGGTCAAACGCGTGCGGTAATGATCACCATCCGGGCTGATAAACACCTGCGTCTTGTGCTTAAGGCGCCGAAAGGCCGTCGTGTGGACGATGCGGTCGCGATCGCGCTGGAACTCGGAGCGAGTCAGGCTGGAGACCTCAGGAAACAGGCGCCCGCGCGTCGTCCATGGATCGGCGGCATAGACCGCTCTCTCTCCGCTACCAAAACCCAACGCACGTTGATCGATAATCATCTTTGTCCTGCCATCGGCCCATTGACCTTTTACACTGCCCTTCATACCTATCGCGAAGGTTGCCGCAAAGCGCGTTTGCTGGTGGTAACGCTATAGACGGTGAATTTGACTGGTTTATAATCGGTCTTACACAGAACTTTGCTCTCCGGTTCTTGACCCCGGTTGGAGAAATGACATGACCACAGACGTTACACTCTCTGAATCCGCTGCGAAACGAATCGCCCAGATCGTCTCCGCCGAGGCAGGCAAGCAGGCGCTCCGCGTATCCGTCGAAGGCGGCGGCTGTTCCGGCTTTTCCTATAAGTTCGACCTCGACGGCGCACCGACCGACGACGATATCGTCATATCGCGCGGCGAGGCAAAGGTGCTGATTGACAGCATGTCGATCGTCTACATGGCCGGTTCCGAAATCGATTTTGTCGATAACCTGCTCGGCCAGTCTTTCCAGATCAAGAACCCCAACGCGGTTGCCAGCTGCGGTTGCGGGACCAGCTTTTCGATCTAGAGCGCTTCCTGTTGAAAGAGTGAAAACCGGTGGCTTTCGCTGCCTCATCGGGTAAAACAGGGTCCAAACGGAATGGAACCTGCGATGAAGATTGCCACCTGGAACATCAACGGCGTCAAGGCGCGCATCGAAAACCTTTGCGAATGGCTGAAGGATTCGAGCCCGGATATCGCCTGCCTTCAGGAAATCAAATCCGTCGATGAAAACTTCCCGCGCCTCGAGATCGAAGCGCTGGGCTACCATGTGGAAACCCACGGCCAGAAAGGCTTCAATGGGGTCGCGCTTCTCTCCAAGATGCGCCCCGATGAGGTCAATCGCGGCCTGCCGGGTGATGACGCTGATGAACAGGCGCGCTTCATCGAAGGTGTGTTTTCCGTGCAGGGCGGTGTCATCCGCGTCTGCTCGCTCTATCTGCCGAACGGCAACCCGCCGGATGATCCGGTGAAGTATCCTTACAAGCTGGCCTGGATGGAGAGGCTGCGCCGCTTTGCCGAAGAGCGGATGCGACTGGAAGAGCCGTTGATTCTGGCCGGCGACTACAACGTCATTCCTGAGCCTTTCGACTGCCATGACCCAAGGGTGTGGGCCGGCGACGCCCTGTTCCTGCCGCAGACACGCGCGGCTTTCAGAAGGTTCGAAAATCTCGGCCTCACCGATGCCACCCGCGCCACCTCCGACGAGGCCGGGCTTTACACCTTCTGGGACTATCAGGCAGGCGCCTGGCAGAAGAACAACGGCATCCGCATTGACCACCTGATGCTGTCATCGGAAGCAGCAGACAGGCTGCATTCCGTCTCCATCGAGAAACATGTCCGCGCCTGGGAAAAGCCATCCGACCACGTGCCGGTCTCCGGCTACTTTGACTTCGAAGCAGCCTGACATCGCGGCGGATAAGATGGGATGAGGCCGGACGCGATCATCTCACGCCCGGCCCCGTGCCTCGTTGGTATCGGAAGAGACTGCAGGTCAGAACTCTTCCCACTCGCTCTTCATGGCCACCGCTGCATTGCCGCGATATGGCGATACGGTCGACCTCCTCACTGGCGCATGATGCTGGGAATTCGCTGCTGTCTGCGCGGGTGCGGCTGGACTGCTGCCCGTCTTAAAGCGGGCCACGAGATTGCTGAGATTGACTGCCTCGTCAGCAAGCTTGCTGGTCGCCGCTGTGGATTGCTCCACCATCGCCGCGTTCTGCTGGGTCGTCTGGTCCATCTGGTTGACGGCGCCGTTCACTTCACTGAGGCCGGTGGACTGTTCTTTCGAGGCAGTGGCAATCGAATGAACATGTTCATCGATTTTCCCGACATGGTCCCGGATCGCTTCCAGCGCCCCCCCGGTCTCTGTCACGAGCGATACGCCGGCAGTCACCTCATTGCGGGATCTGACGATCAGCGTCTTGATGTCCTTCGCCGCTGTTGCTGACCGTTGGGCAAGCTCCCGCACTTCCTGCGCCACGACTGCAAAGCCCTTACCAGCCTCGCCGGCACGAGCAGCTTCTACACCCGCATTCAATGCCAGAAGATTTGTCTGGAAGGCGATCTCGTCAATGACATTGATGATGTTGCCGATCTCATTGGACGCCTGCTCGATGCGCCCCATGGCCGAAACGGCGTTTCTGACGACATCGCTCGATTGTTCGGTACTCTGGCGGGCCTGCGCAACCATTTCAGAGGCTTCGGTCGAGCGGGCGGTGGAGTTCTTCACGGCCGACGTGATTTCCTCGAGTGCCGCTGCCGTTTCCTCAAGCGAAGCGGCCTGCTGTTCGGTGCGTTTCGACAAGTCGTCAGAGGCGATGCGCAGCTCGCCCGCCCCGCTCCTGATCATATCGATTGCGGAACGAACCTCCATCATCACCGAACGGAGGCTGTCCATCGTTGCGTTGACGTTGCGCTGCAGTTCGAGAAACACACCGCGGAAATCACCCTGCATCGATTCCGTCAGGTCGCCATCCGCAAGCGCCGCGACGACGCGATTGGTTTCTGCCACGCCGCGGTCGACCGATGTGACCAGTTCGTTGACGCTGAGCGCGAAGCGATTGAGGTCTGGGTTCTCATAACGCTTGCTGATGCGAGCGGAGAAATCACCCGCAACCGCAGAGGAAACGACCTGGGCGATATTGCTCTGTAGATCCGCGTTCTGCTCCTGCAACGCGGCCTCCTGAGCAGCAAGATCACGAACCCTCACTGCATTTTCTTTGAACACCAGAACAGCTCTGGCCATATCACCGACCTCGTCCCTATTGTCGGTGTAGGGGATCGCGACGGACAGATCGCCGTCCGCCAGCGCCTTCATGCAATCGGTGGTTCTCGTAATCGGCGTCGCAATGGCCCGGCGGCCAAAGAAGGCGGAGACGATCATCAGCAGAACCATGAGGCCTGAGAGAATGATGGTAATCGTGGAGGCAAGCGCCTGAAGCTGCCGGCGTTCTTCATTGGCTGCCTCCGATCTCGCTTTCGCGTCATTGACGATCTCATCAGCCAGCGATGCCAGTTCAGCGCTCGCATTTTTCAAGGGAGGAAGCTGCTGAGAGATATCGGCGTTTGCGGCACGATCGGTCGCGAGCTTATCGACGTCAGCGCTGTACTTTGCGAGCACGTCGGAAATTTTCTGAGCACGGTCCTTATTGCTGGAGGACACCATCGCGGCTGCTCCAAGCTCGAGATATTTGACCGCCGACTCATGGCGCTTCGTTGTGTAGGTCTGCGCCTCTTTCAGTTCAGTCGGCGTAGACGCTAACCTTATGTCACCCACACCGATTTCCATGCCTCGCAGCGAGGCCTTCATGTCCACCATGTTGCGGGCGAGGTCAGCCTGAACGCGCCCCTTTGAGACAGCGGCATCCACGGATTGAGAGAGAAACCAGCCCGCCACCGAAGCAGTCAGAACAAGGACAACGCCAGTACCTGACATGAGGGCGAGTTTGGTACGAATGCGGGAAAAATCCAACGCCATAGCAGCATCCCATTGACGAAAATTCACGATGAACAGGACATGCTTTGTGGAGCAACGCGGGCGCGATTCATTCAGCCCGCAAGAGTAGAAGGAGACACGAAAGCAACCTATGGTCGCTCTCTATGTTTAATATAACGTTATTGTGAAGGACTGAGAGTTCGCTAAAGCATGTTGCGCAAAAGTGTGCAGCGGTTTTGCGATAAAGACATGCGATAAAACAAGGGCCTAAAGCGAAGGAGCGAATCTGAAAGATCGCGACATGCTTTAGAACAGAACCTCCGGAAATTCCGCAGACATCTGCTTAATCCGCATCACCGGAGGAAATGTTGCGTGCGAGTTGAATTGCGACGCGACGGTCATCTTCAGCGGCGACAGAGAAAGCCTGCTCCTGAAGGTTTTGTATCCACACACAGTTCGCGGCTGCGCATTTGTCCAGCGCGGCGGTCATGAAGGCCAGTCCGCGAACCGTCTGTCCTTCCTGGAACAGGAGATTGCCGAAGATCGACATGGCGCCTGCATGACCGTGCTTGCGAGCCTGGTTCAGCCACTTCTTGGCCTGCTGTGCGTCCGCACGACCGCCCTCGCCTGCGAGGATCATCTGGGCCAGCTGAAACTGCGCCTCGGCCACACCGAAGGTCGATGCGACCTGGAAGTAAAGCTGGCGTGCCTGGCCAAGATCCATCTTCACAGGGCTGCCGGGAATGCCGTGCCGGTAATAATCGGCGAGAGACAGCAACGCATTGACGAAAAAGCCCGTGTCTTCCGAACCGGGCTCTACGCCCTGGCTGGCAATCTCGCTGTAAATCTTGAAGGCTTCGAAGTCGTTCTTGGCAACGCCATCACCATAGGCGTACATATTGGCAAGAGCCCAGCGAGAACCGGTGTGACCCTTTTCAGCCGCGTAGCGATACGCCTCGACAGCATCTTCCTTCTTGCCATTCTTGTAGGACTTGAAGCCGAACTTGAAGAGATCGAAAGGGCCCGATTCCTTGGTAACGCCTGAATTGATATCGAATGCCAGAACCGGCACTGAAAGCGATGCGAGCATCAGCCCCAGACATAGCGGTTTCAAAACGTTGATGTCACATCTCAGCATTTCAACGAACTTCTCTCACTCTTCCCGCACATGGCGAAGGCGAACCTTACGTCCATAGCCGGCCGCGATCTCTCAACACACTGCGTCGTTCCGGCAACAGCTTTCAATGTGCTGCCGGTGGTCCTGAGCGGTAATAAATCAGCAATCTCATGAGCACAGGTATAAGCACCGTTTCCGGCAACATCACGGCGTCTGTTTGCCGTCTGAACTCCACCAAACAAGCTTTGACGGGAACAACCCATCTTTACTTGCTTAAAGCCTGAATCCGCACCTGTTTTCACTTCCACCACTTCCGCAGCACCACTTTTGATGTCTGCATATTCTTCCATTCCCGCGCCGTCGAAAGCACTCAAGCACATGCTTTGTGGCGGGAAATGGACAAATACGACCACATTCTTACGCTACGTGAAGGTTGCAGAAATTTGTTGCCAAATCGTCACAATATTGCCGATCGGCAACAAAAAAACCCGGCCGCGAACGGCCGGGTTTCAATTGAGTGTTTTTAGAGAGTTAGAACTTCACTTTTACCGATGTATTAATCGCAGCAACAACGTCATTGCCGTAGTCGTACGTCGCGTCGGTACCGTACGTGACACCGCCGCGCGTGACCTGACCAGAACTACCGCTAGTCAGCACACCGACAGCCGCGCCCAGACGCCATTCAATATTATCTGTAACGGCATACTGAACGCCTGCACCAAGTGTCCATGTGTCAGACGATGCGCCAATGCCGGTGCTTGTACCCCGGTCCCAGGTCACGCTAACAGCACCTGAAAGCTTATCGTTGAACTTATGGCCGATGCCGCCGCTTACAGTCCAGCCGTCCCGGTAGAGCAGATCAAGCGACGTGACACCCGTAGTAGGGCAGCCAAACGCACCATTCTCTTCACAGAATCGAATAGACTGGATCAAGCTCCAGTTAGTCCACTTTACCGAACCAAATGCCAGCCAGTCCGGAGCGATGCCACTCTGGACTTTCAGTTCTAGGGAATCAGGCGCTTCCGCAGAGCCTAGAACGTTGAAGCGCCTACCAAGATAGGGGTTTAAGGGATTAACTGCCGACGCAATCTGCGTAAGGTCGAGAGTGCCCGTCAGATCGTACTTGACCCTGCTGTTGTAGACCAAGCTAGCCCGGAGTGCGTACTCAGGAATTTCATAGGCCACACCTGCGCGCCAGCCCCACGACTCATCACCAAGATCAAGCCTGCCGACACCAGTTCCTAGGCCAGCAGGAATCTGCGCCACGTTCCTGGTTTTAAAGCCTTCGATCTCTTGGTAGAAACCACCGCCTATGACTCGAAACTGACCGGGACCCATGTCGAACTTGTAGGAACAAGTCAGCCCGTAATTATCCGTTCGTAGCTTCGTCTCGATGTTGCTTTGGGCGCCAGCCCAATTAGCGCCTGGGTTGAGGTGAGCCCCGAATGGCTGAGAATAGTCAATCAAGCAATCTACATCGTTATAGCTGCCTTTAAAGCCTACGTATGGAATGGCGTAATTCTCAGTATCATCCGCCGTCGTCGTGCCGCCAACAAAGGCGCCACCAGCTGGCCCATCCTGAACGTTTTTGAGCTTTCTTTGAGGCGCAACAAAAGTGACGCCGGACTGAAACGTGAAGGGCGATGCGTCGAACAACTGGTCAATGTTATAACCGCCGCGCTCAAGGCCACCCGCAAATGCAGGCGTGACAGAAGTGATGCCGACAGCAAGGCATACCGCACCATGTATAATTGAAACTCGTTTTGCCATCTCTCTCCCCAATCAAAGGCAATGCAATGACTAGAAATTGAAATGCTTTGGAGAAAATGACAATGCACCCCAGGTCTCAGCATCCGAGGTGACTTTGATCAAAGCTTTACGTGAATAATCGAAGTCAGACGAAAATCAGCACCCAATCGAAATATTCTTCCAATCCGAGACCACCAAATGCCCAATTTAAGAAAATATTTGCCCTGCGGGTAACATGTGTGACCGCGACACAACATTCATAGTTTTCGCTCAAAAAAGTCCGATTTCTGTCACGTTCTGAGGAACTTGGTTGGGAGCCTATGACGTGAGCCGTTTCTCGACGACTCAACTAAGCTGGCCTACCACGAGAATAAAAAAAGCGCCCCCGTTGAGAAGGCGCCTTTTAGCTTGTGTCGACGTTAGATCAACCGGCTTCGTTGACCCGCTGCAATGCGATCTTCAAGCTCTTGATCTGAAGCTCGAGTTCAGCCTTGCGGTCACGGTCGGCTGCGACCACTTCCGGATCGGCATTTGCCACGAACTTCTCATTCGAGAGCTTCTTGTCGATACGCTCCAGTTCGGCCTCCGACTTGCCGATTGCCTTCTCGAGACGGCTCCGTTCGGCAGAGACATCGATGAGATTGCCGAGCGGGATGCACACGGTCGCCTCGCCGACGACGATCTGCGCCGAGCCCTTCGGTGCTGTGTCGGCAGCCAGGATCTCGTCGGCGCGGGCCAAACGACGAATCGCGGCGGAGTGGCGGTCGAGACGCATTTCGGTCGTCGGGTTGGCCGCAACGACGACCAGAGGTGCGGTGGCACCTGGCGGCACGTTCATTTCCGCGCGCGTCGAGCGAATGCCGGAGACGAGATCGATCAACCAGTTGATTTCAGCCGCAGCAGCCTCATCCGTAAACTCTGGGGCGGGCCAGTCGGCGTGGCAAAGCAACTGGTCGCGGCTCGCACCATCGCCCGCTGTATGGGCCCACAGTTCTTCCGTCATGAATGGCATGAAGGGATGCAGCAGCTTGTAGATTTCTTCCAGAACATAGGCAGCACAGGCCTGCGCTTCCGCCTTTGCTGCCTCGTCCTCTCCGTTGAAGACAGGCTTCAGGAGTTCGAGATACCAATCGCAGAACTGGTTCCAGACGAAGCGGTAAAGCGTGCTGGACGCATCATTGAAGCGGTAGTTCTCGATGAATGCCGTGACTTCCTTTGCCGTGTTGGCAAGCTCGGTCAGGATCCAGCGGTTGATCGTCTGCGTTGCGGCTGCCGGCAGGAAGTGCGGATCACGCTTTACGCCGTTCATTTCGGCAAAACGCGTGGCATTCCACAGCTTGGTGCCGAAGTTACGGTAGCCGGCAATACGTGCCGGATCGAGCTTCACGTCACGCCCCTGCGCCGCCATGATGGCAAGCGTAAAGCGCAGCGCGTCAGCACCATATTGGTCGATCAGTTCCAGCGGATCGATGACGTTGCCCTTGGACTTCGACATCTTCTGACCGTTCTTGTCGCGAACCAGCGCGTGAACATAGACGGTGTTGAACGGCTCGACGGCGTGACCGGCGTCGTCCTTCATGAAGTGAAGACCCATCATCATCATCCGCGCGACCCAGAAGAAGATGATATCGAAGCCGGTGACGAGAACGTTGGTCGGGTAATAGCGCGCAAGCTCCGGCGTCTTGTCTGGCCAGCCGAGAGTGGAGAACGGCCAAAGCGCGGAGGAGAACCATGTGTCGAGAACGTCTTCGTCACGCGTCAGGATTTCGCCCGGCTTGAAGTTCTCAAGCTTCTCCTGCACCCAGGCCTTCCAAGGGCCTTCATGGGCAAGATAATGCTGAACGGCAGCGTCAAGCGCTTCTTCCTCTGTCTTCTCGACGAATACCTGGCCATCGGGACCATACCAGGCAGGAATCTGATGGCCCCACCAGAGCTGGCGCGAGATGCACCATGGCTGAATGTTTTCCATCCATTCAAAATAGGTCTTGTCCCAGTTCTTCGGTACGAAGTTCGTGCGTCCTTCGCGAACCGACTCCATGGCAGGTTCGGCAAGCGTTTTTGCATCAACGAACCACTGGTCAGTCAGCATCGGCTCGATGACGACGTTGGAACGGTCACCGAAGGGCTGCATGATCTTCTTGTTCTCGACGTACGGAACGTCGTTGCCTTCAGCATCTTTCACCGTGACGGCAAGACCATCGGCGTTGATAGCCGCGACAACGCGCTTGCGCGCCTCGTAGCGGTCAAGACCACGATACTCGTCGGGTACGAGGTTGATGGCGTCGACGTCGGCTTCGGACGGCAGCTTGCCGGAGCGGGTGATTTCGCCGGCGAGTTCCGCGCAGCGCGCATAAGGCTCGCCATCATCGCGCATCTGCGCCTGCGTATCCATCAGGCGATAGAGCGGGATATTGTTACGACGGGCGACTTGATAGTCGTTGAAGTCATGCGCGCCGGTGATCTTGACGGCACCGGAACCGAAGGTCGGATCAGGATACTCGTCGGTGATGATGGGGATCAGGCGGCGGCTTTCCTTCGGGCCGACAGGAATTTCGCACAGCTTGCCAACGATTGGCGCATAGCGTTCATCGGAAGGATGAACGGCAACGGCGCCGTCGCCTAACATCGTTTCCGGACGCGTGGTTGCGATCGCGATATAGTCGCGCTCTTCCTGGAAGACGATGTTGCCATCGGCATCCTTCTCGATATAGGTGTAGGTCTCACCGCCCGCCAGCGGATATTTGAAGTGCCACATATGGCCGTCGGCTTCGCGGTTTTCGACCTCGATGTCGGAAATGGCCGTCTCGAAATGCGGGTCCCAGTTGACCAGACGCTTGCCGCGATAGATCAGGTCCTGCTTGTAAAGCGTAACGAAGACTTCGAGAACCGCCTTCGACAGACCCTCATCCATGGTGAAGCGTTCGCGCGACCAGTCGCAGGACGCACCAAGACGCTTCAGCTGGTTGAAGATCAAACCACCCGATTCGGCCTTCCACTCCCAGACCTTATCGATGAAGGCTTCGCGGCCCATGGCGCGACGGCCGGGAAGCTGGTTCTCCATCAGCTTGCGCTCGACGACCATCTGCGTGGCGATGCCCGCATGGTCCATGCCCGGCTGCCACAAAACATCCTTGCCGCGCATGCGCTCGAAACGAACCAGAATGTCCTGGAGCGTGTTGTTCAGCGCATGGCCCATATGCAGCGAGCCGGTGACATTCGGCGGCGGAATGACGATTGTGAAGGTCTCGGCACCCGGCTTGGCATTCGCGCCGGCGCGAAATGCATCGGCCTCGTCCCAGGCCTTGGCAATTTTGGGTTCTACGGAAGCGGAATCGTAGGTCTTATCGAGCATTTCCTGGCCTGAAATCTGGAGTTCTATTTTTGGTTTTTAAATAAGGATGGCAGGTTGAGAGTCAACAGCTGCCGACGCGGCATCAGGTGTATGCGTAACCGCTTTATCATTGGAATTCGAATATCTGCCGGAAAACGCCAGGCGCAATCAGCGACAAGGGGTTGATCTGCAACCGCGGCGTGGCCGTCGGACCCGTCAGCTTAAAGGTGATGCCGAGAAGACCACGGTCACGACCATTGCCCAAAAAGATACCGATGAACGGCAACTCGCCAAAGAGACGGTTGAGGCCATAGGCAGGCATGAAGGTCCCGGTCATATCGATATTGCCGTTCTGGTCCTTCAAAACCCCCTGGAAGGTGGCGCCAATCTGCTCGCCACGGACCACGCCGTTCTCCAGTGCCACGACGCCGTTGACAACGACGACGCGAGCGAAGCCGCGCTGAAACTTCTCCGAGCTGACATCTATGTTGCGCCGTACCGCCGCATTCAGACTGCGTCCATCCTGACCGGAAGGGGTCGCAACAATATCCTGCAGCTTGGCTTCATTGAGAACGGCGAAGTTACGTAGATCGAGCGAACCGCTCCACGACGTGCCATTGGACGTGGTCATGACCAGATTTAACAGACCACCGCGGATGCGGGTGTAGAGATTGGTGAAGCGGGCAAAGGCGCCGGCATCGCTACTGGTCAGATTGATCGTGCCGCCATCGCCCTGGTTCGTGGTCTGCGCCACCACGGCCTGACCGCGACCGGACACGCCCTTGAAATCCACCGAGCGCACCTTGCCATCCCTGACCCCAACGCTGGCGGTGACGTTGGATAGCGCCTCGTCATTGAAGCCATAGACCCGGTCGAGATCTGCCTTGATGTTGAGCGAGCCGAGATCGCCGCTTTGGGCCGTACCGGCGGACGCGCCAGAGGGTCCGCTATCGGAATTGCGCAGCTTGGCGATGATGGGCCTGAGATCAGCCGACTTGCCGTTGATATTGACCGTGTAGCTTCTTTTTGCCGCGGAAACGGAGATCGCATAATCATCTTGAGGCGACAACTGGAACCGAGAGAAATTGGCGGAGATCAGACCGCTCTTATCAAAGGCGAGATCGCCAGCGGCGCCAAAGCCATCGCCCTTCAACGCGAGATCATGAATGCTGGTACGACCGTTGACGGTCTCCATGCTGAAGGACGCATTCGCCTTGACGCCCACACCCTTCGTCCAGCCAAGCCCCGGCAGAACCATGGAAGCATTGGAAAGATCAAGTTTCACATCCTGCCGGTCGGGATCGGTGCTGTCGATTTCGAGCAACGTCGTTCCGCCCAGCACGCTGGAGAGTTCCGGTGCTAACTTGGCAATCTGGCCTGGCTCCAGCACCGCGTTCAGCACCAGCTTTCGGCCCGCTGTGCTGGTCTTGCGAATGGGCAGGGTGAAATCGATGTTCATCGCCACATCATCGATCCGCCCCTTGCCGAGAAGATGCAGCGTCTCATTGTTGAGCTTCAGGCTGCCATTGACCGAAGAAACCTTGCGGTTGGAGATTGGCCGCGCCAGCGAAACGTCGTTGAGCGCCAGATCGGCAGTCCATACCGGATCGGGCGGAGACTGGCTTTTCAAGAGGCCAACCCGCAGTTTGGCATGGGCGGTCACATTTCCGGAGAAATCGCCGGGCTGAAATTCGGTGTCCCTCAACGCATTGATCGGCTGGAAGGACGCCAGTTCCGCAATACTGTCGGCCGATCCTTTGACATTGAGATCGAGGTCGGCCATCAGCGGCTTGTCGTAAACATCGGCAATCGAGAAGCGGCTGTTTTCAAGTTCGAGACTGCGGTTCGATGGAAAGAAGGAGGTTGCTTTCGACACGGTCACGTCGATCTTCTCGCCGACGAGTTCGAAATGAGCGTAGGCATCGCGAAGCGGTGGAATGTCACCCGCCACGTTCAAGCGGGTGTTCTCAACATCGAATTTGATCTGCAATTCGCTGGCGGATAGCTCCAGCGGGCAGTTCGGTCCGCACATTCGACCAGCCGGGATGAACACGGCAATGGAGCCGTTGCGCACCGTACCGCCAAACAGGTTGGCGATAACCCATGGCCGCGCCTTGTGCGCCATCCAGAACGGCCAAAGCTGCTTGACGGCCGTGGACTCCATTTTCGGGACTTGCCCGCCAAAGCTGATTTCCGGAGACCCTTGGCCGAAATGGACCTTCAGCGAGCCCGCCATGTTGCCGAGCTGGCTTGAAACATAAAGGGACGGCACATTGATCTCGCGTGTCGTGCGGTCGAAGGTGCCGTCCGCCTTCAGATCGAATGTCACTGGCTCCTCGCCACCTGCATCGGCAACGGCCGTCGCATTCGGCAGATGAACGGAAAGATCGAAACCCTTGTCGTTGTCAAGGATTTTGGCCTGGATGGGCAGCGTCGTGCGGCCAAATTGGAGGTTCGAATTGTCGACCAGAACGGCCTTGCCGTCGAAATCGTAGTGCGCGTTGACCACGCCACCGCTGACAGGCTGTGCTTCCCCGCCGATATAGAGCTCACCGTTTCCAAGCGCGAAAGATAAATCAAGGGCGGGCTCTTCATTCTCGGCACCGCGGGCCGCAGCGATGTTGATGCCGGTCTTGACGTTGAGCCCCTGGTGCATCAGCCCTTCGTTATCGAACTGTTCCAGAAGGGGACCGATATCGAACCCATCGAGCCGAGCGGAGAAATTGTTGATGCGGCCATCGACAGCGGTGGCGGCGAGCGCCAATTCCGCAACCTGGCCGTTGAATGCCACATCGCCATCAAGCGTATAGCCTCCCTCGCCATCGGGAACGAGAGACAACTCGCTGAGATTGATCGTGCGCGGCTTGCCGTCGTCGCGCGGCGGCAGGCGGATCGCGATATCGGAAAGATCGATTTCCTCCGTGCCGCTGCGCTGGAAGGTCTGCGACAGGCGATCGAGGTCGCCAAAGGCATTTTCCAGAAGCGCAGGAATCGCATCGATGCGAAGCTGCGCGAGATCGAAGGCCTGCCCCTTCGGCAACAGCGCCGTGTCGAGCTCCATTCCGTTGGCTTCCAGCGTGGCAATTGACACACGTCCGGTCAGCAAAGCGACAGGATCGAGTGCCATGCCGATGGACCGCGCCCGGCTTAGGTGCTGCCCCGATTCGCTATCGGTAATATCGACATCCTGGGCGACCAGCGAGAGCCGAAGGCCAGAGGAAAAGCGAATTGCGGTGGAGCCTATGCGCGCTTGGTAGCGGGGACCAAGTGCGCGCTCCAAAGCCTGCTGCGCCTGGCTTGAGAGAACACTGTCTACTGAACCGGTTTCGACGGACAGAATGATGCCGCCGATGGACAGGAAGGCGAGGATAAAGAGTGCAACAAAGACCTTTGCGAAGGCGCGCAGCATGGAGCGTGGCGCCGGGCAGTGAACGATGATCGGGTCTTCGGCCTGCGCAGACGGTAAATCGTGCAGCGGCACGATGTCTCGCTTGCTGAAACTGACCTTCTCCCCGCGAATTTCCGCCATCCGTCCCCTGCCCGCTCCCGGAAATATCCTGAACCCCAAGCCAGGGCCTTTTCAGTTTGGCGGTTTCACCCTGCCATCCCGCTTGACTCGCCACAAGACTGGACGAAGCTGTTATTCGGTATATATCGAATACCTGCCCCCATGCTCAACAATCCGGGCAAAAGAAAGGTGAACCATGGCAGAACTGACGATTGGCGACGAAGCACCCGATTTCCGTCTTCCCAGAAACGGCGGTGGCGATATTTCTCTTTCCGACTTGAAGGGTAAAGCGGTCGTCCTCTATTTCTACCCCAAGGATGACACATCCGGCTGCACGGCAGAGGCAATTGACTTCAGCGCACTGGGCGCACAGTTCGAAGCGGCAAATACGGTCGTCATTGGGATTTCGCCCGATTCGGTGAAAAGTCACGACAAGTTCGCCGCCAAGCATTCGCTCACCGTGATGCTGGCCGCCGACGAGGACAAGAGCGCGCTGGAAGCCTATGGCGTCTGGAAGGAAAAAAGCATGTATGGCAAGAAGTACATGGGCGTAGAGCGCACTACCTTCCTTATTTCCCCGGACGGCAAGGTCGCAAAAATCTGGAGCAAAGTGAAGGTTCCAGGCCATGCGCAGGCAGTTCTCGATGAGGCAAAGGCGCTTTGACCGGTCGAGCCTGATCCGGTGACCATGCCATTCACGATGACATCACTCCGCGGCGCGGCAACCGAGGCCATCGCCACAGCCGATCTCGACCGGAAGACGGGATTGGCGCAGGACGCCGCGACCCGCTGGTTTGAGCGGCGCATCTCCTTGCGGTCACCGCTCGATCCCAAGCTGCCGGATCGCCCGGGGCGACCTGAGAAGCCGGAACTTGTTCCACCAACCGCGGTCAAGCGACGGTCGCTTCACAGTGTGAAGGGCCGGATCGCTCTGTTGCATGCCATTGCCCATATCGAACTCAACGCGGTAGATCTCGCACTGGACATCGTTGCCCGCTACGCCAGCGAGCCTGTTCCGCATTCCTTTTTCGATGGCTGGATGCAGGTCGCCTTCGAAGAGGCGAAGCACTTCCGGCTGGTGCGAGATCGCCTGCGGGCGATGGGCGCCGATTACGGTGATCTTCCAGCCCATGACGGGCTCTGGCAGGCCGCGCACCAGACGCGCAACGACCTGACCGCAAGGCTTGCGGTCGTGCCGCTCATTCTCGAAGCACGCGGTCTCGATGTCACACCCTCTCTCCAGGCCAAGATGCGGGAGACCGGCGATCTTGAGAGCGCTGCCGTTCTAGACGTCATCTATAATGACGAAAAGGGTCACGTCGCGATCGGCGCGAAATGGTTCCGCTTCCTGTGCGCGCGGGAAAAGAAGGACCCTGCGGAAACATTCAAGCAACTGGTCAGGATCAACTTTCGTGGACCACTGAAGCCGCCTTTCAACGATCTAGCCCGCGCCGAGGCGGGTTTGACACCGTCCTTCTATCGTTCGCTCACCGCCGTCAGCCAAAGCTGAGCGCGTTTGTAAAAGCTTCGTTAACCCTAACAAATTATATTCCTCAGTGGACGACGAACCGCTGGAGCAGAGATGACGGAAGCGAGGACAAACCTGGCCTTTGGCAAGAAGCGCAAGCAGCACCTCCTCATTCTGGCGAACGGCGAAAAGGTTCGCCATGTCACGATCAGACCCTTGCTCGTCGTCCCCACACTGCTGATTATCCTCGTCATGAGCCTCGGCTTTATCGGCTCGACGGCTTATCTCGTCTTCCGGGACGATATGCTGGGCGCAATGATCGCGCGGCAATCGCGCATGCAAAAGGATTATGAGGACCGCATCGCAGCACTACGCTCGCAGGTGGATCAGATTACTTCGCGTCAGCTCCTTGATCAGCAAGCTGTTGAAAAGAAGGTTGAAACGCTTCTTGCCCAGCAGAATGCCCTTTCCTCCCGCCACGGACGCGCCAACGAACTCCTCAATGAGGAAGACACTCGATCGGCGCCGGATGAACAGAGTGTCACGCCGTCGGCCAACGCTTTCGCCCCCCAGAAAAAGGCCAGCCTTTCCGGCGGGGCATCCGCCATCGACCGTGCACTGCGTGGTCCGGAGAAAGGATCGACGCTTAAAGGCAGCTTGACCTATAGCGACAACAGGGACGCGGTATCCGGTCGCGCGCTGACACGCATGCTCGTCTCGCTCAACCGCATCGAATCGGACCAGCTCGGGCGAATCGCTTCGCTGACGATCGGCGCGAAGAGCCGGGCCGATGCCATGGCCGATATTATTCGTAGCACCGGCCTGAAGATCGATGACAAGGCTGACGATGCCGTTGGCGGTCCCTTTGTGGAAGCCTCGACCAATCCGTTTCAGGCCTCGCTCGCAGATCTTGACAACGCCTTGGACCGTCTGGAAACCGTTCGTGGCACTGCAGAGCGCCTGCCGCTCGGCAATCCGGCACCCGGTCGCGACATTACCAGCCGCTTCGGCAATCGCATGGACCCGTTCCTCGGTCGGCCCGCATTGCATACCGGCATAGACTTCCGCGCCGAAACCGGCGCCGATGTGCGAGCCACCGGTGCCGGAACCGTGTCTTTTGCAGGCTATTCAGGCGGTTACGGCAACATGGTAGAGGTCGATCACGGCAAGGGTGTCACGACGCGCTATGGCCATCTGTCGCAAATCCTCGTTCGTACCGGCGAAAAGATCGAGCTGTCCGATGTCATCGGCAAGGCTGGCAGCACTGGGCGCTCCACAGGACCCCACGTGCATTACGAAGTGCGCTTAAATGACGAGGCGGTCGACCCTATGCGCTTCCTCGTTGCGGGCACCGAATTAAAGACCTATCTGCAGTAAAGACCGTCACGCATCAGAATTCGAGCCGGATTTTCTTCCATCGGCCAGTTTTCATGTGCCATTTTGGGACAAATCCCTGTTTCCTTGACTTTTCGGCGATTTAGGCCTATGTCGCGGACCACGATCTGCGGCACTAACGCTACGACAGTCGTTTGTTCTTCGAACCAGAACGGAAACAGTTTTTCCTTTGACAACATTCTCTGATCTTGGCCTGAGCCAAAAAGTCCTTTCCGCTATTGCCGATGCTGGCTACAGCACGCCAACACCTATCCAGGCGGGCGCTATTCCTCCGGCGCTGGAAAGACGCGACATTTGCGGCATTGCACAGACGGGAACCGGCAAAACGGCCTCCTTCGTGCTGCCGATGCTCACCCTGCTTGAAAAGGGCAGAGCGCGCGCAAGAATGCCGCGGACGCTCATTCTGGAGCCGACGCGCGAACTGGCGGCACAGGTTGCCGAGAACTTCGAAAAATACGGCAAGAATCACAAGCTGAACGTTGCGCTTCTCATCGGCGGCGTTTCGTTTGAAGAGCAGGATCGTAAGCTGGAGCGTGGCGCGGATGTCCTGATCTGCACCCCCGGCCGTCTGCTTGACCACTGCGAACGCGGCAAGCTTCTGATGACGGGCGTGGAAATCCTCGTCATCGACGAGGCAGACCGCATGCTCGACATGGGCTTCATCCCCGATATCGAGCGCATTGCGAAGATGATTCCCTTCACGCGCCAGACGCTGTTCTTCTCGGCCACCATGCCGCCGGAAATCCAGAAGCTGGCCGATCGCTTCCTGCAAAATCCAGTCCGCATCGAAGTGGCCAAGCCCTCTTCGACGGCAAAGACCGTGACGCAGCGCATCGTTGCGACCCACGACAAGGATTACGAGAAGCGCGCCGTGCTTCGCGAACTCATCAAGGTGCAGACCGAGCTCAAGAACGCGATCATCTTCTGCAACCGCAAGAAGGACGTGGCCGATCTTTACCGCTCGCTTGAACGGCACGGTTTCTCCGTCGGTGCCCTGCATGGCGATATGGACCAGAACTCGCGCACGAAGATGCTCGCGGGCTTCAAGGACAATCAGATCACGCTGCTGGTTGCGTCCGACGTTGCCGCACGCGGCCTCGACATTCCAGATGTCAGCCATGTCTTCAACTTCGACGTCCCGATCCATGCGGAAGACTATGTCCACCGCATCGGCCGTACCGGCCGCGCGGGTCGCTCGGGTGCTGCCTTCACGCTCGTCAATCGCCGTGACACCAAGTATCTCGACGCCATCGAAAAGCTGATTGGCGAAAAGATTGAGTGGCTGAGCGGAGATCTTTCGGAACTTCCCGCACCCATGGAAAGTTTCGCCACCGATCGTCCGCGCCGCGGCAAGGACAAAGACAAGGATCGTGGTCGTGGCCGCGATCGGAGCCGCCGCGAAGCGCCTCAAGAGGTCGAAGCGGAAATCCCGAATGTGAAACCGGCTGACACCATCCAGGTTGCGGCAAATGGAGGCGACAAAGTGAAGGCAGAGCGCAGGCACGAGAAGGCACCGCGTAATTTCGAGCGGAGCCACGGTGCTTCCCATGCGAATGACGACAATCGTGATCGCCGCCGCCACTACCGCGACCATGATGATGGCCCGACACCCGTCGGCTTCGGCGACGACATCCCGGCCTTCATGCTGATCGTCGCAAACGCCAAAGGCTGATGGCACAGCCAGGCATCGATTTTCCCGGTGTCGGATGCGGTCTCGTCATCAGGCGGGACGGCAAGGTGCTGCTCTATAAGCGCGTGAAATCACCCGAAGCCGGCCACTGGAGCATTGTGGGCGGCAAGGTCGATCACATGGAGCACGCCCTTGAGGCTGCCCGTCGCGAAGCTGAGGAAGAAAGCGGGCTGACCATCGGTGACGTCCGCTTCCTCTGTATCAGCGAGCAGATCATAGCAGCCGACAGGCAACACTGGCTGTCACTGATTTACGTGACTGACGACGTGACGGGAACGGCCCAATTGACGGAGCCGGACAAGCTATCCGACATGGGCTGGTTCGATGTCGACGACCTGCCCTCCCCTCTCTCTGTTTTCGCCCGGGATGCGTTTCGCCATCTCGCATCGTGACGGGATAACGCTCTGCCGGCGTCGGCATTTCGCCAATCACGCGACGAACGAGCATTCTTTGTCATAAAGCGCATTTTTCTAGGTATTGAACCTTTTGCATCCTGCTCAGCCTCGATAACATCGGACAATCGCACAGGATAATGCCGTCCATGAATTCACTCCGCCTGCTCAGTTTTGCCTTTAGTCTCAGCATCGCTGGCGCTGCAAATGCTGCGACGATTGCAGTCGTTGCTCCGCAGAACGGCGCATATGAGATGCTGGGCTTGCAAATTCGGCAGGGTGTGAAGGCGGCAGCCGCGAAGGTTGGCCTCGATGTCATGGAAATTCATGAAAGCTGCGAGGACGGCAGCGGTGGTGCCATCGCCGACGGTCTTGTGGCGTCGAAAGTCTCCGTGGTCGTCGGCTTCCTGTGTACGGAAACTCTCGCGGATGCTCTGCCGACATTGAAGAATGCCGCCATCCCGGCCATCACTCTCTCGAGCCGCTCGCCCATTCTGATGGAAGATGCATTGAAGCGCGGCTGGCCGCTTTTCCGTATGGCACCCTCGGAAAACGATGAAACCTCGGCGGTTGCGGAGATCATGCTGCGCGATTGGAAGGGCTTGCCCTTTGCGCTTCTTGATGACGGGACGATCTATAGCCGTGAACTCGTGGATCGTGTACGTGCGCGATTGGAAGAGGCAGGTTTGAAACCGACCTTCACGGACACGCTACGCCCTTCGCAGGAACAGCAGATTGCGCTCGTGCGTCGCCTGAGCCGCACCGGCGTGACACATGTCTTCGCGGCGACAGAACGCAACGACCTATCGATCATCGCACGCGACGCCGCCGCAGAGAAAATTCCCCTCGTGCTTATGGGCAGCGATGCGTTGCGGGCGGCAAACGCGCCTGTTCCGCTGCAGCCTGGCACGCTTGCTGTCGCCTTGCCGGATTACGCAGCACTGCCCTCCGCGGCAGAGGCGGTGCAGCAGTTGCGCGCTGCCAGTATCGAACCCGAAGGCTACGTTCTTCCGGCCTATGCCGCCGCCCAACTCTCAGCCCAGGCGCTGGAGAAGGCATCGGAACAATCGAAACCAACACCTGTCGTGATGGTTGGTACAACCTTCAATACGGTCATCGGCCCCGTCATCTTCAACGAACGCCACGAGTTGCAGGACAATCCCTACCGGCTTCAGCGCTGGACTGGTACCGACTTCGTCGTCGTCGACAAGGCGTTGAATTAGGCCCTCCAGCAACATGGTATCGGACGATCGGTTTCTATCTAATCGATTTGCCCCTTTCGAGGTTCGGATCGACGCTTGTTGAGCCATGCGTGCGATGCTAAGGGCCAGCTACGCCTTGCCAATCAGGAGCATTTGCAGATGACCCTCCCCGTCCGGATCGCCCCCTCCATTCTTGCAGCCAACTTCGCCAAGCTCGGACAGGAAGTCGCTGATGTCACGGCCGCTGGCGCCGACTGGATTCATCTGGACGTGATGGACGGTCACTTCGTGCCAAACATTTCCTTTGGGCCGGATGTGATCAAGGCACTGCGCCCCCACAGCAAGGCCTTCTTCGATTGCCATCTGATGATCGCGCCCGCCGATCCTTATCTTGAGGCCTTTGCCAAGGCCGGTTGCGACAGCATCACGGTCCATGCCGAGGCCGGCGCGCATTTGCACCGCTCGCTGCAAACCATCCGCGCGCTCGGCAAGAAGGTCGGCGTCACGCTCAATCCGGCAACCCCGCTCTCGGTGCTCGAAAACGTTCTGGATGATGTGGACCTCATCCTCATCATGAGCGTCAATCCGGGCTTTGGCGGCCAGAAGTTCATTCCAGCCATGCTCGACAAGATCCGCGCGGCAAAGTCGCTCATCGGCAATCGCCCGATCGAACTGGAAGTGGATGGCGGCATCACCACCGAGACGGCAGGCAGCGCCATTGCAGCTGGCGCCAATGTGCTGGTTGCCGGTTCTGCCGTCTTCAAGGGCGATGGTGTGGATGACTATACGAAAACCGTCTCCGCTCTCAGAGCATCGGCCGAAAGCGGCAGAGCTTGATCTCCAGGCAGACGTCCGTGTTGCCGGGTTTACCCTGACGCGCCGAATGCGTTGAGATTGCCGAAACACTTTGCTAAACGGGCACCAGATTTCTCAGTTCAAGAAGGCTTTGCCATGATCCCTCGTTATTCCCGGCCGGAAATGGTCGCTATCTGGTCGCCGGAAACCAAGTTCCGCATCTGGTTCGAAATCGAGGCGCATGCCTGCGACGCGCTGGCGGACATCGGCGTGATCCCGAAGGAAGCGGCAAAGACCATTTGGGAAAAGGGTGGCGCGGCCGAGTTCGACGTTGCCCGCATCGACGAAATCGAAGCCGTCACCAAGCATGACGTCATCGCGTTCCTCACCCATCTTGCAGAATTCGTTGGTCCGGATTCCCGCTTCGTCCACCAGGGCATGACCTCATCCGACGTGCTCGACACGACGCTGAACATCCAATTGGTCCGCGCTGCCGACCTGCTGATCACCGGCATGGACCGGGTTTTGACCGCGCTGAAGACCCGCGCCTTCGAGCACAAGAACACCGTTCGTATCGGTCGCAGCCACGGCATTCATGCCGAGCCGACGACGATGGGTCTGACATTTGCGCGCTTCTATGCCGAGATGGACCGCAACCGCGCCCGCCTCGTCAACGCCCGCGCCGAAATCGCCACCGGCGCCATCTCCGGCGCTGTCGGCACCTTCGCCAATATTGATCCATCCGTCGAAGAACATGTGTGCAAGGCCCTTGGTCTGTCGCCGGAGCCTGTCTCCACGCAGGTCATCCCGCGGGATCGCCACGCCATGTTCTTTGCCACGCTCGGCGTCATCGCCTCGTCGATCGAGAACGTCGCCATCGAAATTCGCCACATGCAGCGCACCGAAGTTCTGGAAGCGGAAGAGTTCTTCTCGCCCGGCCAGAAGGGTTCGTCCGCCATGCCGCACAAGCGCAACCCTGTTCTGACCGAAAACCTGACGGGTCTCGCCCGTCTGGTGCGCATGTCTGTGGTTCCTGCTTTGGAAAATGTTGCCCTGTGGCACGAGCGCGATATCAGCCACTCGTCCGTGGAGCGAGGCATCGGTCCAGACACCACCATCACCCTCGATTTTGCCCTCAACCGTCTGGCAGGCGTCATCGAGAAGCTGGTGATCTACCCGGAAAACATGTTGAAGAACATGAACAAGTTCCGCGGCCTCGTCCATTCGCAGCGTGTGCTCCTAGCGCTGACACAGGCCGGTGTTTCGCGCGAGGACTCCTATCGTCTCGTTCAGCGCAATGCGATGAAGGTCTGGGAAGAAGGCAAGGACTTCCTCGAAGAACTGCTATCGGATGAGGAAGTGCGCGCAGCCCTTCCGGAAGAGACGATCCGCGAAAAGTTCGATCTTGGCTACCACACCAAGCATGTCGACACGATCTTCAAGCGCGTTTTCGGCGAGGCTTGATCCTTGGTAGCCGGCAAAGGTAGGAATTGCTCACCTCGGCCAGTACCGAGGTGAGCGCCACTATATTCTGATACCAAAGAACCCTGGAGCTTTGTGAGCGATCCCTTGCTTTGCACCTTGATAACGCCAGCCAACACACCAAGATAAGCGGCATGAAAGCATCAGAAGCAGATATCCTCATCGTTCCCGGCTACACCAATTCCGGCCCCGACCATTGGCAGACCCGTTGGCAAGAGAAGCTGTCGACAGCACGCCGCGTCGAGCAGGCGGAATGGTCGAAGCCCGTGCGTGAAGACTGGGTCGCTCGCCTTGTCGAGGAGGTGAACGCCTCGACGAAGCCTGTGGTCCTCGTCGCGCATTCGCTAGGGGTGCCGACGGTCTTGCACGCCTTGCCGGAAATCGCGCCCAGAGTGGCTGGTGCAATGCTTGTCGCGCCGCCAGATGTCGCCAATCCCGACATCCGCCCGAAACATCTGATGACGTTCGGACCTTATCCTCGCGATCCGCTGCCATTCCCGGCCATCACCATCGCCAGCCGTAACGACCCATTCGGAACGTATGAGCATGCCGATGACATTGCCGCCGCCTGGGGTTCGCTTCTGATCGATGCTGGCATGTCAGGGCATATCAACGCGGAATCGGGCCATGGCCCGTGGCCGGAAGGCACCATGGTCTTTGCTCAGTTCCTGAGCAAGCTCAAGCCTCCGTCGGGCTTTGCGATTACTGAGAATAAAAGCTGAACAAGATCAGCTCTGTTCGCGACTGCTTTGGCGAATAGAAAGTAAAACGGAAATGCCGCGCAAGTATACCCTGCGCGGCTCCGGCCTTTCGGCACTTGCGCTCAAACATCCCGCATCTCAGCTCGCATGGAGAATGGACGATCTCCACGCACGACACTCAGACCTGTCAGATGGTTAAAATACGGAATGAAAGTTCAGGCAGCGCGCTTGCCGTCGAATTGCGCGATCCCATTGCGGAGCTCGTCGGCGGCACAGCGCAGAAGGTTGGTCATCTGATCATGGATGACATCATCGGTAACGCCGACGCCGGCGGCGACGAAATCGTCATGGAGCTTGTTGAACATCGCGTCGTCGCCTTCGCGGCCGATGGAAGCGGCAACGATCTCGCTGGCATAGGAATTGGCGTCGTCCTTGTGCATCAGGGATGCAGCCCAAAGGCCCATCAACCTGCTACGCATGCCGTGAAGACGGAAGCTCAGTTCTTCTTCGTGAAAATACAAATTCTCGAGCGCTTTACCGCGTTGTCTCAGACCCATGATTATACCCCGTTTTACTGTGTCGTTATTTGCGTCCTCTTGATCGGGACACCACTGTTCTAGAATACAACTATTGAAAAAGCGTAACTTTGAGATGTTGCCTTGGAACAGCCAAAAACAGGGTTGAAGAATTGCAAACAACCGCGTGCCGTCGCATTGTGAAATGGCTTCTTTTCCGCTATGGGACCGCTTCAAGAAACGAAACGACCGCCATCAGCACCGGCGCTAAAACAAGAGATATGTCACTATGAACCGTCGCCGCCGAATCTACGAAGGCAAGGCCAAGATCCTGTATGAAGGTCCGGAACCCGGAACGCTCATCCAGTTCTTCAAGGATGATGCGACTGCTTTCAATAAAAAGAAGCATGAAGTCATCGACGGCAAGGGCGTTCTGAACAACCGCATCTCGGAATACGTCTTCACGCATCTGAACAAGATCGGCATTCCCACCCACTTCATCCGCCGCCTGAACATGCGCGAGCAGTTGATCAAGGAAGTGGAGATGATCCCGCTCGAGGTTGTCGTGCGCAACGTTGCGGCAGGCTCGCTCTCCAAGCGCCTCGGCATCGATGAAGGCGTCGTGCTGCCGCGCTCGATCATCGAGTTCTATTACAAGTCGGATGCGCTGGAAGACCCGATGGTGTCCGAGGAGCACATCACTGCATTCGGCTGGGCCAATCCCGCCGAACTCGACGACATCATGGCGCTTGCCATTCGCGTCAACGATTTCCTCTCCGGTCTTTTCCTCGGCGTCGGCATTCAGCTCGTCGATTTCAAGATCGAATGCGGCCGTCTGTTCGAAGGCGATATGATGCGCATTATCCTTGCGGATGAGATTTCGCCGGATAGCTGCCGCCTGTGGGATATCGAGACGCAGGAAAAGATGGACAAGGACCGCTTTCGCCGCGATATGGGTGGGCTTGTGGAAGCCTATTCGGAAGTCGCGCGCCGTCTCGGCATCATCAATGAAAACGAACCGATCCGCGGCACAGGCCCGGTTCTCGTCAAGTGAAATCAGGAGACCATCAGGTGATCAAGGCACGGGTGACTGTTACGCTGAAGAACGGCGTTCTCGATCCGCAGGGTAAGGCAATCGAAGGCGCGCTGGGCAGCCTCGGTTTTGATGGCGTGGGCCAGGTCCGTCAGGGCAAGGTCTTCGATCTTGAACTGAACACCACCGACAAGGCGAAAGCCGAAGAAAACCTGAAGGCGATGTGCGAGAAGCTGCTCGCCAACACCGTCATCGAAAACTACGCGATCGCCATCCTCTAGGGCAAGTGTGGTGAACGATGGTTCACCCCCACTGCTCTCAACTCTTTGTTTGACGCATTTTCCATGCAGAACCGCAGGCACTCTTGCTGGAAATGCTCTGAATTTCGGAGCCAAGGCCCATGAAATCCGCAGTCGTCCAGCTTCCTGGCCTCAATCGCGACCGTGACATGATCGCGGCCTTGACGAAGATTTCAGGTCAGGCGCCCGTCACCATCTGGCAGACGGAAACCCAGATTCCGGATGTCGATCTGATCGTCATCCCCGGCGGCTTCTCCTATGGCGATTACCTCCGCTGTGGTGCCATCGCCGCCCGCATGCCCGTCATGCAGGCGATCCGCGAAAAGGCGGAGCAGGGCGTCAAGGTTCTGGGTGTCTGCAACGGCTTTCAGATCTTGGTCGAGGCCGGCATGTTGCCAGGCGCCTTGATGCGTAATGCCTCGCTCAAATTCGTCTGCCGTGAAGTCAAGCTCGAGGTCGTCAACAACGACACGGAGTTTACCCGCACCTACGACAAGGGCCAGATCATCCGCTCGCCCGTTGCCCATCACGATGGCAACTACTTCGTCGAAGCCGACGAGTTGAAGGCGATGGAAGACAATGGCCAGGTGGTGTTTCGTTACGCCGAAGGTACCAATCCGAATGGTTCGCTGAATGATATTGCCGGCGTCATCAACGACAAGGGCAATGTTCTGGGCATGATGCCGCATCCGGAAAACCTGATCGAAGCGGCCCATGGCGGCAAGGATGGCCGAGGCATATTTGCCTCAGCGCTTGGCGTGATCGCTGCCTGATATCGGACACATCCAGCCGGGCGCATCCGCCCGGCTTTATTTTTGCAGCTCATGCTGGATTGAAGAATGAACCATATCCTTTCTGGACGTTCCATTGGCATTGCCGCTCTGGCCCTCGCTGCACTCGCACTGGCCGCATGCCAGCCAAAGCCTGAGCCCCCAAGGGCCGCGTCGCAGGCCGCCCTTCCGGTCATGGAGCGCGTCGCGCTCGGCGCCAATGCCTGCTGGTTCAAGTCTGGCGATCCGGCCTTCAAGGCCTACCGCCTGGCACCGGAACTCAACTCCTTCTCCGGTCGCCCCCGTATTCTGCTCGTTCCACGTAACAGCCCGGAATCACGCCCGATGCTGGTGGTCCAGGCCGAAGGCAATCCGGCAAACCTCCAGGCGTTCGGTCCCGTCATGAACGACGGTCATGCACCGCGCATTTCCGCCGACATCAAGCGTTGGGCGAATGGCGGTAAGGGCTGCTGACATCCACCAGAGAGGCTACGACCGGTTGTGGCCTCTTTCAAAGACCCCCGAAAGTCCAGGGCTCTGCATCGAGCGCCGTCAACAAGATCATGATCGCCGAAAGCGCACAGACTTGCTTTTTGCCGTTTCTTGCCGCTATTAGCCAAAGCCATCAGCAATTGAATGAGATGGCAAACCCACCATGTCCCTTCCCGATAAAGCCTTCCCTGTTTCCTGGGATCAGTTTCACCGCGATGCCCGCGCATTGGCGTGGCGTCTTGCCGGCCTGAACCAGGAGTTCAGGGCTATCGTCTGCATCACCCGTGGCGGTCTCGTTCCGGCAGCGATCATTTCCCGCGAACTCAACATCCGCCTGATCGACACGGTATGCATTGCGACGCGCCACGATTACCTGAATCAGGGCGATACCGTTCTGCTGAAGGGCATCTCTCCAGAACTGTTGGAAAAGTCCGGTGAAGGCATTCTCGTCGTCGACGATCTGACCGATACCGGCAAGACTGCATTGGAAGTGCGCGAGATGCTGCCAAAGGCGCATTTTGCCTGCGTCTATGCCAAGCCAACCGGCGTTCCGACCATCGACACCTTCGTCACCGAAGTGAGCCAGGACACCTGGATCTATTTCCCGTGGGACATGGGCTTCACCTATCAGGAGCCGATTGCCAAGGGCGCGCCCGGCTGATCACCACGCAAAATTCGCGTCGCGCGAAATCCTGATGGGTTTTGCGCGACGCGGTCCGATCCTGTTTCCCAGATGATCGCCTTACAAGCCTGAGACCTCTTGGCTTACTCCCCAGGCTCCAGCAGCACCGGCCCAGGACCCTTGTCTCCCAATATATCTGCCGGATTGCGCAGCGGACATTCATCAGTTGAAAGACAACCACAGCCAATGCAACCTGTGAGTTGATTGCGCAGCCGCGTAAGCCGCGCGATACGGTCATCCAGTTGCGCTTGCCAATGGGTGGCAAGCCTCTGCCAGTCCTTTCCCGTTGGCGTGCGGCCATCCGGTAGGGTGTTCAAAGCCTGCTGTATTTCCTTCAGCGGAATGCCTGCCCTCTGCGCCACCTTGATGATGGCGATGCGCCTCAGCACGTCTCGCCCATAGCGGCGGTGGTTTGAGCTGTTGCGCCAGCCCTTGATCAGCCCTTCGGCCTCGTAAAAGTGGAGCGTCGAGACCGCCACGCCAGCGCGCTCGGCAACATCGCCAACCGAGAGGTCGCGAACCAGAGGTATCTGCTGAAGTTTTTTCGTCATGCCTGTTGACCTCAACTTTACTTGAGGCATTACCACGTGGAGGTCAACGCTGAAAGGGGATATCCATCCATGACAGACAAACCGCTCTCGCTCCGCATGATTCTGGGCAGCGCCCGTGCCAAGGGCCACATGCGAATTGATCTGCAAAATATCGAGATCAATCACATGCAGCAGTGATCGGGACTGATCACGTATTCCATGCTCGAATGACTGGTTCTTCCATATTGTGTTCGTAGCCCAATACGCTGACAGTTGCGGTATCGAGGACGAAGCTTCTTCCGTGTTCAGGCGGAAGCCCGAGCCACCTGGCTGCCAGCACGCGCAGAAAATGCGAACTGGAGAAAATCAGGATGGTCATGCCGCTGGCCCTGATATCTTGGATGATGCGATCTGCTCGCACACCCACCTGCTCAATGCTTTCACCACCGGGAGCGCCGTCACGGAAAAGCTGCCAGCCGGGCGCCGTCTGATGGATGTCCTTTGTGGTGACGCCTTCATATTGTCCGTAGTCCCACTCGTTGAGGTCCGACTTGACGGACATTGCGGATGCAAATCCGGCAAGCTCGCATGTTCTGCGCGCTCGCAAAGACGGGCTCGACCACACCACATCAGTGGTTATCCCTTTCAGTCGCTCGGCGAGCAATCTTGCAGCATTTTCGCCGTTGGGCGTCAGATCGATATCCGACCTTCCGGTGTGACGACCGGACACCGACCACGCAGTCTCGCCGTGTCGAACCAGAAAAATAAGTGGCAGCGATGTTTGCATCGCGTATCCCTTCCATGAGTGTTGATCCGAGGTTAGATAAGCTCGCTCGTCGTTTCAAGATTGTGTTGTTCTGTTCCGTTTCTGGAGTGGGCGCCGGAGCTGAAACCCTTCCAGGTACCGCTATATCTTGTAGCGCACCGCTTCCGCATGCCCCACGCATCGCAAACCTTGTGGACAGGCCGGCACTTGTTGCTTGTACGCAACAACGACACGTTCCCGGAATGCTGCCATAGCGCCCTCTCCGCAACGGCAGGCAAGCTTCACGCAAGGGAAGCGGCCAGCCATAATGCGCCGCAAGTGCCTGATATTTATGGAAGGTTTTTCTTTCCCCGTTTTCCACACCCTATCCACACCACATCTTGTGGTAAATGAACCCTTACAAACTAGGCCTTGACGGAATCAGCACGTTTTCTAAAAGTAGATCCATGTTGCGGCGGCAACGGAATCGGCAGGTTCATCTGCGGTTCTCTCCTGTATCTGTTCACGCGATGTCTTGCGTTCCAACCACGAGGGGTGAGGAACGCTAGGTCGTGTCCATGTTCGGGAGCTGCCAAAACGTGAGGCGGGGTCTGGCGACAAGAAACTGTTAATACTATATATAGTATGCTTGCAGCCATCATAACCACGACATAAGGGAACGACATCCAAGGATGAGCGTTTCCATTCATCGGCAGACAACTGGTGGCGCATGGCCCATGCGACTCCGGAACGATATTTTGCGCCCGATCAGGCGCCAACGGACAAGGACACCAACGATGCGCATCGAACGCCGCTTTACGAAGCCCGGCCAGTCGCCCTACGCGGAAATCGAATTCCGCAAGGCAATCAGCGAAATCAAGAATCCGGATGGTTCCGTCGTGTTCCGTCTCGCGGATATTGATGTGCCGGCGCAGTTCAGCCAGGTGGCGACCGACGTTCTGGCGCAGAAGTATTTCCGCAAGGCCGGCGTTCCGAAGGTTCTGAAGAAGGTCGAAGAGAACGACGTCCCGTCCTTCCTGTGGCGCTCCGTTGCCGATACGGCTGCCATGAAGGATGTACCTGAGGCTGAGCGTTATGGCTCGGAAATCGACGCGCGTCAGGTTTTCGATCGCCTCGCCGGCACCTGGGCCTATTGGGGCTGGAAGGGCAAGTATTTCTCGTCCGAAGAAGATGCTCTCGCCTTCCGCGATGAGCTTGCCTACATGCTCGCCACCCAGCGCGTCGCGCCGAACTCGCCGCAGTGGTTCAACACTGGCCTGCACTGGGCCTATGGCATCGACGGTCCGGGCCAGGGCCACTTCTATGTCGACCCCTTCACCGGCAAGCTGACCAAGTCCAAGTCCGCTTACGAGCATCCGCAGCCGCATGCCTGCTTCATCCAGTCCGTTGAAGACGATCTCGTCAACGAAGGCGGCATCATGGACCTTTGGGTTCGCGAAGCGCGCCTCTTCAAATACGGCTCCGGCACCGGTTCCAACTTCTCCTATCTGCGCGGCGAAGGCGAAAAGCTTTCCGGCGGCGGCAAGTCCTCCGGCCTGATGAGCTTCCTCAAGATCGGTGACCGCGCAGCCGGCGCCATCAAGTCCGGCGGCACCACCCGTCGTGCGGCCAAGATGGTCGTCGTCGATGCCGATCACCCCGATATCGAAGCCTATATCGACTGGAAAGTGAACGAAGAGCAGAAGGTTGCCGCCCTCGTCACCGGTTCCAAGATCGTCGCCAAGCATCTCAAGGCCATCATGAAGGCCTGCCTCAACTGCGAAGGCGATAACGGCGATTGCTTCGATCCTGCCAAGAACCCTGCCCTCAAGCGCGAAATCCGCGCTGCCAAGAAGGATCAGGTTCCGGAAAACTACATCAAGCGCGTCATCCAGTTCGCCCAGCAGGGCTACAAAGATATCGAATTCAAGACCTATGATACGGACTGGGATTCGGAAGCCTACCTCACGGTCTCTGGCCAGAACTCCAACAACTCTGTTTCGTTGAAGGACGACTTCCTGCGCGCTGTCGAAAGCGACGGCGACTGGAACCTGACCGCACGCCGCGACGGCAGAGTGATGAAGACGCTGAAGGCACGCGACCTGTGGGAGAAGATCTCGCATGCCGCCTGGGCCTCTGCCGATCCGGGTCTGCACTTCAACACCACCATGAACGACTGGCACACCTCGCCAGCCGCAGGTTCCATCCGCGCATCCAACCCATGCTCGGAATACATGTTCCTGGACGATACGGCCTGCAACCTTGCTTCGCTGAACCTCCTCCAGTTCAAGGACGCGGCGACCAAGAAGATCAACATTGCCGATTACGAACATGCGGTGCGCCTGTGGACCGTTGTTCTCGAAGTCTCAGTGATGATGGCGCAGTTCCCATCGCGCCAGATTGCAGAACGCTCCTACGAGTACCGGACGCTCGGCCTCGGCTACGCCAATATCGGCGGCCTGCTGATGTCGTCGGGCATTCCTTATGACAGCGATGAAGGCCGTGCGATTGCAGGTGCCTTGACCGCGATCATGACCGGTGTGTCCTACGCGACGTCTGCTGAAATGGCAGGCGAGCTTGGCCCCTTCCCGGGCTTTGCGCCGAACCGCGACAACATGCTGCGCGTCATCCGCAACCACCGCCGTGCGGCCCAGGGCCTTGCCTATGGTTACGAAGGCCTGTCGGTAAACCCGGTTCCGCTCATCCATGCCGATTGCACCGATCAGGAACTGATCAAGCACGCCGTTGCTGCCTGGGACAAGGCGCTCGAACTTGGCGAGCAGAACGGTTACCGCAACGCCCAGACCACGGTTATCGCACCGACAGGTACGATCGGCCTCGTCATGGATTGCGACACCACCGGTATCGAGCCTGACTTCGCGCTGGTGAAGTTCAAGAAGCTTGCCGGCGGCGGCTACTTCAAGATCATCAACCGTGCGGTTCCGGAATCGCTGCGTTCGCTCGGCTACTCGGAAAGCCAGATTGCCGAGATCGAAGCTTACGCTGTCGGCCACGGCAACCTGAACCAGGCGCCTGGCATCAACCCCGGCTCGCTGAAGGCCAAGGGCTTCACCGATGAGAAGATCGACGCCGTCAATGGCGCGCTGAAAAGCGCCTTCGACATCAAGTTCGTCTTCAACCAGTGGACGCTCGGCGCGGACTTCCTGAAGGACACGCTGAAGGTTTCCGACGAGCAGCTTTCCGACATCAGCTTCAACCTGCTGGAGCATCTCGGCTTCTCGAAGAAGGACATCGAAGCGGCAAACGTTCACGTCTGCGGTGCGATGACGCTGGAAGGCGCGCCCTTCCTCAAGGACGAGCATCTGTCCGTCTTCGATTGCGCCAACCCCTGCGGCAAGATCGGCAAGCGTTATCTCTCGGTCGAATCCCACATCCGCATGATGGCGGCGGCACAGCCCTTCATCTCAGGCGCGATCTCCAAGACGATCAACATGCCGAACGATGCGACGGTGGAAGATTGCGGTGCAGCCTACATGCTGTCCTGGAAGCTGGCACTGAAGGCAAACGCGCTTTACCGCGATGGCTCCAAGCTTTCCCAGCCGCTCAATGCTTCGCTGGTGGAAGATGAGGACGACGAGGATGCCATGGAAGAGCTGCTGGCTCAGCCACAGGCAGCCCAGGCCGTCACCATCACCGAAAAGATCGTCGAGCGCATCATCGAGCGCGTCGTTCGCAGCCAGGAAAAGCTGCCGACCCGCCGCAAGGGCTACACCCAGAAGGCCAAGATCGGTGGTCACACCATCTTCCTTCGCACCGGCGAATATGACGATGGCCGTCTTGGCGAAATCTTCCTTGATATGAACAAGGAAGGCTCGGCACTGCGCGCCTTCATCAACAACTTCGCGATTTCCGTGTCGCTCGGGCTGCAATATGGCGTGCCGCTGGAAGAATATGTCGACGCCTTCACCTTCACCAAGTTCGAGCCTGCCGGCATGGTTACGGGCAATGACGCGATCAAGAACGCCACGTCGATCCTCGACTACGTGTTCCGCGAACTCGCCATCTCCTATCTCGGCCGCCACGACCTGGCGCATGTCGATACGTCGGACTTCTCCAACACCGCACTTGGTCGCGGCGTGTCGGAAGGCAAGGCAGATGTCGTCTCCAAGGGCCTGACCCGCGGCTACAAGCCAACACTCGTCTCCAACAATGGAAGCGAACGCGGCTCGGCGGAAATCAAGGGCTCGGCAACGGCAGCCCCTGCCCGCGCCTCGGCCAATGTGACGGCAATTTCCGGCAACGCAGCCCGCAAGCTGGAAGCAACAGTCTCAGTCGCCACCTCGGAAGTCGTCGCCTTCAAGCGTGACTATGAGGAACGCGCCCGCGAACTGGCCGAAGAGATTGCAGAAGAAGTGGTCGAAACCGAACAGAGCGCCACCGGCCTCTTCTCGGACAAGGCCGCTGCCGACGCAGCCTCTGCCAAGGCCGACGCCAAGAAGGTGGAAAACGAACGCCGCATGCGCTCGATTGCCCAAGGTTATACGGGCAACATGTGCTCCGAGTGCCAGAACTTCACGATGGTCCGGAATGGGACTTGCGAGAAGTGCGATACGTGCGGTGCGACGAGCGGTTGCAGCTAAAATAGGATTTAGTGGCGTGACTGATGAGTTGTAAAAACGAAAAAAGCCCGAGGAAACCATCCTTGGGCTTTTTTTCTAAAGGAGACAGATCAGTTATTCCAGTAGAGCCAAGAACAACGGAGCTGCGACGACAAAAAAACGGTTGCAGCGGTGAGTTCGCAGCGAATACGCTTCACTAGCTCGATATCAAAAGGCTCTTAAGCCAATGAGACCAAACATTATTGAAATTCGAGACTCAGCTGGAAGCAAAAGCACCAGTATTTGTCGTGAAGCTACGAATTGATGCCCCCAGCCGTCTAATACAAACGTGAGTCGCTAAAGGAGTCTCATGAGGAGTTGTGTTGTTGAAATTCCGTTGGACGCTTCGTTTGTGCGCATCCGTGACGAGAGAGACATTGAGCTTTTCCTCGGCGATGAAGATCAAGCCTCACGGATACTAAACATAATTCCGCCTGGAGTTGGAGGGCAAACCCATCTGATCTACTTACGAGGCGAGATAATACGTGAAAAAGATAATATAATCGTGGTTTATACTAAAGAAGCTAGAGATCTTGAGAGTGCCGTCGAGATTGAGGTTAGTGGCGGCACTGTGAGAAGAGTGTCTGTGGTGTGGCCGTAAGCTCGTTGCCACTTTTTGATTTCTAGCTCTTGTTTACGCCGCCAAACTTCCGGAATTGAATCTCTCGTAATCAGGCCATATCCCAAAGAAAAAGGTCCGCCCAAGCGGACCTTTCTCACCTTCTGAAAACCTACAATCAAATCTCCGGGCAACCGCGCTGGTTGGCGAAGGTGATGGTGTCGGGGCCGCGGCGGGTGTCGCCTTCGACGACCACACGGCGTGGCGTGATACGCACCACTTCGGGATCGCGCAGGCCGGATGCGCGTGCAGCGGCGCGGGCTTCGCGTTCGCTGCAACCCGCCATACGTGGCGGGCCACGGCGATCCATGTCGCGGCGGTCGCGGTCGCGATCGCGGATAACCGGGCGGACGCCATCGGGGCCGATCCGCAGCTCCACATCCTGCGCCTGTACCACGCCGGACACGGCGACGCTTGAAACTGCCATAGTAACAGCAAGTCCCGCAACTTGAATAATCTTCCGCATGTTGCCTCCTCAGTGCCATTACTTCGGCACACATAAATGTTCACCGCGCTATAACGTCGAGACGTCTCACTGGTTCCTTCATGGTTGTTTCACGATGATCTTGGGACGGCACGCAGATCACAATAAAATGCCCCGCCGAAGCGGGGCATAAGAGATTGGTAGTGCGTATTGAGGATCAACACGTCAGGCTGCGACATCCGCCGTGAAAGCCGATTTGATCAGCGTCTTGGTGTAGTCGGCAGACGGCGCGTTGAAGATCGCGTCGGTCTCTCCCTCCTCCACTATTTTCCCATCCTTCATCACGATCACATAATCTGAGATCGCCTTGATGACTGAAAGATCGTGGCTGATGAAGATGTAGGAGAGGCCATGCGTCTTCTGCAATTCGCGCAGCAGATCGATCACCTGGCCTTGCACCGACCGGTCCAGCGCCGAGGTCGGCTCGTCTAGGATGACGACATCCGGTTTCAGGATGATGGCTCTGGCAATCGCGATACGCTGACGCTGGCCGCCGGAGAATTCGTGCGGATAGCGGTTGCGGGCCGCAGGATCGAGCCCGACCTCCTTCAGCGCTTCGATGGCGCGCTTGTCACGCTCCGCGCGGCTCAATTGCGGCTCATGGACGAAGAGGCCTTCGGTGATGATCTCGCCCACCGTCTGGCGCGGCGAGAGCGAACCGTAGGGGTCCTGGAACACGAGTTGCAACCGCCGGCGCAGCGGCCGCATGGCTTTGCGATCCAGCCCGGTGATCTCCTTCTTCTCAAAGGTGATCCGCCCCTTGGCATTGGTGAGCCGGAGCAGCGCCCGGCCGAGCGTCGACTTGCCAGAACCGGATTCGCCCACGATGCCGATGGTCTGGCCCTGGCGTAGATTGATATTCACGCCATCGACTGCGCGAAACACGCTCGCCTTGGAGAGGAAGCCGCCGGGAATGTCGTAATCGACGGTGACATTCTGGCCTGAGAGCACAACGGGCGTGCCGTCTGCCACTGGCGGCTTGTGGCCGCTCGGTTCGGCATCCAGCAGCATCTTGGTGTAGTCCGCCTGCGGGCGTTCGAAGATATCCTCCGTCGTGCCCGCCTCGACCACCTCGCCACGCCGCATCACCGTGACGCGATCAGCGAAATGACGCACCACGCCGAGATCATGGGTGATCAGCACCACAGCCATGCCGAAGCGTTGCTGCAGCGACTTCAACAGATCGAGGATCTGCGCCTGGATCGTGACATCCAGTGCTGTCGTAGGCTCGTCCGCAATCAGGATGTCCGGCTCGTTTGCCAGCGCCATGGCAATCATGACGCGCTGGCGCTGCCCGCCGGAAAGCTCATGCGGATAGCTGTCGATGCGGCGTTCCGGATCGGGAATACCCACGAGCTTCAGAAGTTCGAGAACACGGGCGCGCGCCTCGCTCTTGCTGCCACCGCGGTGATGCAGGATCGGCTCGGCGATCTGCGCACCGATCCGGTAGAGCGGATCGAGCGAGGTCATCGGCTCCTGGAAGATCATGGTGATCTTCGCGCCGCGGATGGTGTTGAGTTCATCGACCGGAAGGCCGATCAACTCGCGCCCGCGATATTTCGCAGAGCCATTGATGACGCCATTGGAGGCGAGAAGCCCCATGATGCCCATCATCGTCTGGCTCTTGCCGGAGCCGGATTCACCGACCACGGCAAGCGTCTCACCCTGGCGAACATCAAGATCGATGCCCTTGACGGCATTGACCATGCCGTCCGGCGTGGTGAAGTCCACCTTGAGATTGCGAACCGTCAATATGGTTTCAGATGTCGTCATGTCAGCGATCCTTTGGATCAAGTGCGTCACGCAACCCGTCGCCCACGAAGTTGAGGGAGAACAGGGTCAGCACGAAGAACAGAGCCGGGAAGATCAACAGCCAGGGTGCCGACTGCATGTTGTTGGCGCCTTCCGAAATCAGCGCGCCCCAACTCGTCAACGGCGCCTGCACGCCAAGGCCGAGGAAGGACAGGAAGCTTTCCAGAAGAATGACCTTCGGCACGACTACGGTAACAAAAACAACCACCGGGCCAATGGTATTGGGGATGATGTGACGGCGGATGATCTGCCAGTCGCTCAAGCCCAAAGCCTGTGCCGCCCCGACGAATTCCCGTCGTTTGAGCGCAAGCGTCTGGCCTCGGACGATACGCGCCATATCCAGCCACTCCACAGCCCCGATCACCAGAAAGATCAGGATGAAGCTTCGGCCGAAGAACACCACGAGGACGACGACGAGAAAGACGAAGGGCAGCGAGTAGAGGATTTCGACAAAGCGCATCATCACATTGTCGACGCGTCCGCCGATATAGCCGGCCGTTGCGCCATAGACCACGCCGATGCCGAGCGACACGAGGCTCGCCAGAACCCCGACCGCGATCGAAATCTGCCCGCCCAGCATGACACGGGCCAGCATATCACGCCCGTTGGTATCGGTGCCGAAGAAGAAGTACTCCCGGTTCACCTCGCCTTCCAGCTTCAGTGTCCGTCCCTCGTCTTCCGTTGCGACGACCTTGGTGTTTTCGAACTCGTTGGCACGGTCGAAATAGCGTGTCGTGCGCGGATCGATGGCGCTGCTGGATGTCACCGTTGCCGTGAAGGTCTGGCCGCTGACGGCGAATTCCTTCAGATCGACACGGGCACGGCTTGCAACACCTTCCATCACCTCCTGCAAATTGTTCACATCCGGACGTGGCTCTAGGCTCGGTGGCACGGAGACGTAGGAGGAGAACACCTGGTCATAGGTGTGGGTGAGGAAATGCGGACCGATAAAGGAGAAGAGCGTGATCAGCACCAGCATGACGGAGCCCGCCATCGCCGCCCTATTGCGGCGGAAGCGCATCGCTGCCAGCTGGAACAGGCTTCGGCTCCGCACCTCGGCTTGGGGTGGAAGATTGGTCGAAATATCAGTCATGTCGAACCCTCGGATCGAGAAGGCCGTAGAGAATATCGACCACGAGATTGAAGAGGATGACGAAGATGGCGACGAGAACGACAGTTCCCATGACCAGCGTGTAATCGCGATTGATGGCGCCGAGAACAAAGTAACGGCCCACACCTGGAATGGTGAAGATCGTTTCGATGACGGCAGAACCGGTCAAAAGCGCTGCAGCGCAAGGTGCCAGATAGGAGACGACCGGCAGCATGGCAGCGCGCATGGCGTGGAAGACGACCACGCTTCTCGCCGGAAGGCCATAGGCCTTGGCGGTGCGAATATGGTCCATGCGCAGAGCCTCGATCATCGCGCCACGCGTCAGACGCGCAATAACCGCAAGCTGCGGCAAAGCAAGCGCAATCATTGGCAGGATGAGATAACGCAGCGATCCGTCGCCCCAGCTGCCGGCAGGCAGAAGGCCAAGGAAAACCGCAAAAACAAGCGTGAGCACAGGTGCGACGACGAAATTTGGCACCGTTACACCCACCGTCGAAATCGACATGATGGAGAAATCGAAGGCGCTGTTTTGCCGAAGGGCCGCGAAGGTACCGGCAATGACGCCACCGATCACAGCCAGAAACAGCGCATAGCAGCCGAGCTCCAGCGAGTAAGGCAGGCCTTTGCCGATCAGCTGCGCGACGGTGTTATCCTTGTAAATATAGCTCGGACCAAAATCGCCTGTGACGGCATTACGCAGATAAATCAGATACTGACGCCACAATGGTTCATCCAGATGATAGGTTCTCATCAGGTTTTCCATCGTTTGTGGCGGCAGGGGCCGTTCAAGGTTGAACGGACCGCCCGGTGCAAAACGCATCAGGAAAAAGGAAATGGTGACGACGATAAACAGCGTCGGCACCGCGCTCGCCAGACGGCGCAGAACAAATGAAATCATGGCTTTTCAGGCTCCGGGGCATGGCACGGCGGGCNCAGCCGCCGTGCCAGCGCAGCTTATTCGGAAACGCTCAGAAAGCGGCTCAAGTGTTCGTTGGCAGCATTGTCGTGCCAACCCTTGACGCGATTCGATACGAGCCAGAGATCGGCCTGGGTCAGAAGCGGTGCCACCGGCTGCTCCTTCATAAGGATCGTTTCAGCCTCATGCAGCAGCTTGGAGCGGGCAGCCGGGTCCTTCTCCTCGTAAGACTTCTTCATCAACGCGTCGTATTCCGCGTTGTTGAACTTCGCATAGTTGAAGGTCTTGTTGGAGGAAATGGAGAGTGCCAGGAAGTTTTCCGCGTCTGCGTAGTCGGCGACCCAGCCGGCACGCGCGACATTGTACTTGCCGCCTTCCTGCAGGTAACCATAGTGCGACGCCACGTCGAGGTTCACCAGCGACACATTGGCGCCAAACGTATTCTTCCACATATCGGCGATGGCGGTTGCCACGCGCTCATGGTTCGGGTTCGTGTTGTAGCGGATTTCGATGGAGAGCGGCTTGGCCCCCTCACCGTAACCGGCTTCCTTCATCAGCTTGACGGCTTCGTCTTCACGATCGAGCTGGGAGAGCGTTGCGAAATCGGCCTTGGCCGGCTCGCCGTAGGAGTCCATGCCGGGCGGCACCATGGAATAGGCCGGAACCTGCGATCCGCTATAGATTTCCTTGGCCAGGAAGTCGCGATCGACAGCCATGGAGAGCGCACGGCGAACGCGAACGTCGCTATAGGGCGCTTCGCGCGTATCGAAAGTGTAGTAGTAGGTCGCAAGTGTAGGCGACACATGGACCTGCTCGCCATAGGCCTTGCGCAGGCGATCGAGCTGATCGGCCGAGAAGTTGTAGGCGAGATCCATTTCCTTCGCCTCGAAGCGACGAACCGAGGCTGCCTGGTCGTCGATCGGGTAAAAGATCACCTTATCGATCTTGGTATTGGCAGCGTCCCAGAAGTTCGGGTTCTTCACCACAGTCAGGCTGTCATTGGGAACATGCGACTGCAGCGTATAGGCGCCGTTCGAGACCATGACGCCCGGCTTGACGAAGTCCTTGCCGTTCTTGTCAAAGCTTGCCTTGGAGACAGGCAGTGCCGTCTGGTGCGCGAGAAGCTCTAGGAAGAAGGGTGTCGGGCGCTCAAGGGTGATTTCGAGCGTCTTTTCGTCCACCGCCTTCACGCCAAGCTGATCGAGCGGCAACTCGCCCTTGTTGATCTTTTCGGCATTTTTGATGGGATAGAGAATATTGGCGTATTTGGCAGCCGTCTTCGGGTCCTGAACGCGCTGGTAGGAGAACACGAAGTCCTCTGCGGTGACCGGAGAGCCATCCGACCACTTCGCGTTGTCGCGCAGCTTGAACGTATAGACGGTGCCGTCATCCGACAGCTTCCAGCTTTCGGCTGTGCCGGGCACAATCTTGCCGGCAGAGTCATAAATCGTCAGACCTTCATAGAGGTCCTTCAGGATGAAGGCTTCGATATTGATCGAGGTCTGTGCCTGATCGAGAGTTTGGGGTTCCCCCGGATTACCGCGATGCAGAACGGTTTCAGCAAGAGCGGAACTGGCGCCAATCAGAAGTGAGCCAAGAAGAAGTGCGGCCCGCGTTGTCGTTTTAAACGAAATCATTTTTTTAATGCTCCCAGACAGTTTGAGAGGCCTAAAACAAGGGCATATTGGCTTGACGCGCAACCCCCAATATTTTCAGCCACATCAAACCTGCCCCTTGAACAGGCACAACCGTGACTGCGCAACAATGCGGCAGATGCAAAATATGCTGAAAAAATATCAGGATACGTCAAGCCGCAATCCGTCTAGCTGACTGACAAATTTACGCTGAATTTCGTGTCCAGCTGTGGAAAAAGATGACCACAAACCTGAAGGTGGCCGATCCCCCAGGAGAATCCCTGCGCTGAAGGGCTGATTGAGATAGAAAGTGAAGGACGCTTGAGCGGCTTTCGTTTTTGGCTAAACTGAAACAAAACGAAAAGGCTTTAGGGGGGCCATCCGATGTTTTTCAGCGCGCGTCAAACCGAGATCATAGAGCTTGCAAAATCTGAAGGACGCGTGCTCGTCGAAGACCTCGCAGCACGCTTTTCCGTCACCCCGCAAACGATCCGTAAGGACTTGAACGAGCTTTGCGAAAACCGGACGCTGAACCGCATTCATGGTGGCGCGATTTTCCCCAACGGCACCGAAAATATGCGCTACGAGGCGCGACGTTCGATTGCAGCGAGCGAGAAGCAGGCCATAGGCAAGGCGGCAGCGAACATTATTCCCAACAAGTCCTCCCTCTTCATCAATATCGGCACCACGACAGAGGCGGTCGGCGACGCACTTCTCGATCACCACGAACTGATGATCATTACCAACAATATCAATGTCGCAAACCGGCTGCGGATCTTCCCCTCCATTGAAGTTATCATAGCCGGTGGTGTGGTGCGCGGCACCGATGGTGGCATTGTCGGCGAGGCGGCAGTCGACTTTATTCGTCAGTTCAAGGTGGATTATGCGGTGATCGGCGTCTCGGCCATCGATCCGGATGGCGCCTTGCTCGATTACGATTTTCGCGAGGTGAAAGTGGCCCAGGCAATCATCGCCAATGCGCGTCATGTGATTCTCGCCAGTGACTCCAGCAAATTCGAGCGCACAGCACCGGTGAGGATCGGCCATCTCTCGCAGGTTCAGACCTTCATTACAGACCATTGCCCATCGGAGTCGATACGAGACATCTGCAGAGAAGCAGGCGTCCAACTGATCGAAACAGCCCCAGCGAATACAGATACTATAGACGATAGTTTCGTTTGACATTCGCTTTGAGTTCCTTTTATTTTCCCTTCAACAAAAAAATCGTTCGGCTTGCACGCGCAACAACAGGGAGTAGGGACAGGTGGCTCAAGAGGCGGTTCGCGACATCTTCGTCGTCGGCGGCGGCATCAATGGCTGCGGCATTGCGCGTGATGCGGCCGGGCGAGGCTATTCGGTTACGCTTGCTGAGATGAAGGACTTTGCCTCCGGCACGTCCTCTGGTGCCACCAAATTGATCCATGGCGGGCTGCGCTATCTGGAGCATTACGAATTCCGTCTCGTGCGCGAAGCCTTGATGGAACGCGAAGTTCTGTGGGCCATGGCGCCCCACATCATCTGGCCAATGCGCTTCGTTCTGCCCTTCCACAAGGGTGGCATTCGTCCCGCCTGGCTGATCCGGCTTGGTCTTTTCCTCTACGACCACCTTGGCGGCCGCAAATTGCTGCCTGCCACCAAGTCGCTCGACATGCGGCGTGACCCGGCCGGCAAGCCGTTGAAGCCGCTCTTCACCAAGGCCTTCGAATATTCCGATGGATGGGTGGATGATGCCCGCCTCGTGGTGCTGAACGCACGTGACGCGGCAGACCGCGGCGCCGACATCATGAACCGCTCGAAAGTCATCTCCGTTCGCCGGGAGAATGGTCTTTGGACCATCGACGTGCAGGACATCGAGAGCGGCTATGTGAAAACCGTGCAGGCGCGGATGCTGGTCAATGCAGCCGGTCCCTGGGTGGATCAGGTATTGTCCAACGCGGCGGGCAAGAACCAGGTCCATAATGTACGCCTCGTTCAAGGCAGCCACATCGTCGTGAAGAAGAAGTTCAACGATCCGCGCGCCTATTTCTTCCAGAACCCCGACAACCGCATCATCTTTGCCATCCCTTACGAAACCGACTTCACCCTGATCGGCACCACCGACCGGGACTATGACGGCGATCCATCGCAGGTGAGGATCAGCGAAGAGGAAACGGATTATCTCTGCAAGGCAGCCAGCGAGTATTTCGCCGAGCCCGTGACGAAGGACGATATCGTCTGGACCTATTCCGCCGTTCGCCCGCTCTATGATGACGGTGCATCCAAGGCCCAGGAAGCAACACGCGATTACGTGTTGAAGCTTGAACAGAACACCGGCGAGCCACCACTGCTCAACGTTTTCGGTGGCAAGCTCACCACCTATCGTCGTCTTGCCGAACATGCTCTGGAAAAGATCAACGAAGCGATCGGCACCAAGGGCTCGCCCTGGACCGCGAAGAGTTCGTTGCCCGGCGGCGATTTTGCACCGACCGGCTACGAGGCTGAAGTGGCGAAACTGAAGGCCCGCTACGGCTTTCTTTCGGATCGTCATGCCCGTCGGCTGGTCCGCCTTTACGGAACGAAGGCTGCCGTCTTCCTGGGAGATGCCACCGGCGTGGAGGCACTGGGCAGGCATTTCGGCGGGGATCTTTACGAGCGCGAAGTTGCCTGGCTGATGGAACAGGAATGGGCCAGAACCAGCGAGGACGTGCTCTGGCGCAGAACGAAGCAGGGCCTGCATTTTTCCCGGGAGGAAGTTGCAGCGCTCAACGATTACATGACGACAAGGGCTGCCTGAGACGACTGATTTGGACGCGCCGCGACGGCGCTGCATAAGACGTATTGATTGCAGACATCTTGCCGGTGGAGGAGGCCGCGGGACAGAATGCTTGAATTGCGCAACATCGCGAAGATGGTGGGCGGGGATTATCACATCTACCCCACCAATCTGACACTCAAGCGGGGCACGCTGAATGTCCTGCTTGGACCGACTTTGTCCGGCAAGACGTCGCTGATGCGACTGATGGCAGGCCTCGACAAACCGACCGAAGGCTCGCTGGTCTTTGATGGCACCGACGTCACCGGCAAACGCGTGCAGGATCGCAGCGTTGCCATGGTTTACCAGCAGTTCATCAATTATCCCTCGCTCTCCGTTTACGAAAACATCGCCTCCCCGATGCGGATTGCAAAAAAGGATAATGCGACGATCGACCGCGAGGTTCGAAAAGCGGCCGACCTGTTGAAATTGACGCCCTATCTGGAGCGGACGCCGCTTAATCTCTCCGGCGGCCAGCAGCAGCGCACCGCACTTGCGCGCGCCATCGTCAAGAATGCTAGCCTCGTTCTCCTGGATGAGCCGCTTGCCAACCTCGATTACAAGCTGCGTGAAGAACTGCGTGAGGAGCTGCCAAAGATATTCGCCTCGTCCGGCGCGATTTTCGTCTATGCGACGACGGAGCCCTCGGAGGCACTTCTTCTAGGCGGCAACACTGCGACGATGAACCAGGGTCAGATTACCCAATACGGTCCGACCATCGACATGTATCGCAATCCGGTCGATCTCGTCTCTGCCAGAACCTTTGCCGATCCGCCATTAAACATCGTCGAACTGACCAAATCAGGCGGTTCGTTTCTACAAAACGACCAACCGGCTTTCGCCGTGCCGGCTCATCTAGCCGGCATTCCCGACGGTCCGATAACAGCGGCGTTTCATCCGCATCACCTTTACCCTGACCCAACCAATGCTGCTGCGGCCAAGCTTCAGGCAAAAACGCTGGTCTCGGAAATCGCCGGCTCTGAAAGTTTCATCCATCTCGACTTTGCCGGCCATCGCTGGGTCATGCTGACCCGTGGCATTCTCGACATCGAGCCGGATCGCCAGATCGACATCTATCTCGACACCCGCCATCTCATGGCCTTCGACATGAATGGCCGCTCCCTTGCAACCCCAAAGCTCGCTGCCGCGTGAGGAGATAGAGACATGGCACGTATCAGTCTCGACCATATCCGCCACGCCTATAACGCGAAAGCAAAAGCGGCCAACGATTACGCTTTGAAGGAGGTGCACCACGACTGGAGCGATGGCGGCGCCTATGCGCTGCTCGGCCCTTCCGGCTGTGGCAAGACCACCCTGCTCAACATCATTTCCGGCCTGATCCATCCGTCCGACGGCCGCATTCTGTTCAATGGCAAGGATGTGACGAATTTGCCGACCGAACAGCGCAACATCGCCCAGGTGTTCCAGTTTCCGGTTATATACGACACGATGACGGTTTACGACAATCTTGCCTTCCCGTTGCGAAACCGCGGCGTTTCCGAACCCGACGTCGATCGTCGCGTCAACGAAATCCTGGAGATGATCGATCTCGGCGCCATGGCGAAGCGCCGCGCGCGCCGCCTGACCGCAGACCAGAAACAGAAGATTTCGCTCGGTCGCGGTCTTGTGCGCAACGACGTCAACGCCATTCTCTTCGATGAACCGCTGACCGTCATCGATCCCCATATGAAATGGGTGCTTCGCTCGCAGTTGAAGCGCCTGCACCGCCAGTTCGGCTTCACCATGGTCTACGTCACGCACGATCAGACCGAAGCATTGACCTTCGCCGACAAGGTCGTCGTCATGTATGATGGCCAGATCGTCCAGATCGGCACGCCAGCGGAATTGTTTGAGCGCCCCAGCCACACCTTCGTCGGTTACTTCATTGGCTCGCCCGGCATGAATGTGCTGCCTGTTTCTCTAAACGGCGCGCAGGCTAAGATTGGTGACGAGACGATTGCATTGTCTTCCGCTCCAGACGTCAATGTGGGTGCCAAGACGGAACTCGGCATCAGGCCTGAATTCATCTCGCTTGGCCGCGACGGCATGCCCGTTTCGATCACCAAGGTCGAGGACCTCGGTCGCCAGAAGGTGGTGCGTTCCAGCTTTGCCGGTCAGCCACTGACGATTGTAGTCCCGGAGGACGGTGAAATCCCCGCAGACCCGCGCGTGACCTTCGATCCGAGGGCCATCGGCATCTATGCCGATAGCTGGCGCGTGGGAACAGGAGCCTGAGCCATGGACAAGACAGTCAACAACAAGGCCTGGTTCCTCGTCATTCCGGTTCTGGTGCTCGTCGCTTTTTCGGCGGTCATCCCGCTGATGACGGTCGTCAACTATTCTGTGCAGGATACGTTCGGCAACAATGAGTTCTTCTGGGCAGGCACCGACTGGTTCGTGCAAATGCTGCACTCGCCACGCTTTTGGGATGCGCTGATCCGCAACCTGATCTTCTCGCTCGTCATTCTGGCGATCGAAATTCCGCTTGGCATTCTGATCGCACTGAACATGCCGAAAAAGGGGCTAGGTGTTCCGGTCTGCCTCGTTCTGATGGCGCTACCGCTTCTCATCCCTTGGAACGTAGTCGGTACCATCTGGCAGGTTTTCGGTCGCGTCGATATCGGCTTTCTTGGCCACTACCTTTCGAAGCTCGGCATCGATTACAACTACACGCAGGACCCGGTGGACGCCTGGGCAACCGTCATCATCATGGATGTCTGGCACTGGACAAGCCTCGTCGTGCTGCTCTGCTATGCCGGCCTCGTCTCCATACCGGACGCCTATTATCAAGCGGCTCGCATCGATGGCGCCTCGCGGTGGTCCGTCTTCCGCTTCATTCAACTGCCTAAGATGAAACGCGTGCTGCTGATTGCCGTGTTGCTGCGCTTCATGGACAGTTTCATGATCTACACCGAGCCCTTCGTCGTCACCGGCGGCGGCCCCGGCAATTCCACGACCTTCCTCTCCATCGATCTCGTGAAGATGGCCATCGGTCAGTTCGACCTTGGTCCGGCAGCGGCCATGTCGATCATCTACTTCCTGATCATCCTGGCGCTGTCCTGGATCTTCTACACCGTCATGACCAACAGCGACGCGGATGCGTGAGAAAGGAGATCGATATGAGCAATTCCACCATGAGCCGCTTCTCCTTTTTGATCCCGACGATCTACATCATCTTCCTGCTGCTGCCGATCTACTGGCTGGTGAATATGAGCTTCAAGGAGAACGCCGAAATCCTCGGCGCCTTCTCGCTGTGGCCGCAAAACCCGACACTGCGCAACTACACGATCATCTTCACCGATCCGGCCTGGTATAATGGCTACATCAACTCGATCATCTATGTCGCGTTGAACACCGTCATCTCGGTGGCGGCGGCGCTTCCAGCGGCCTATGCCTTCTCTCGATATCGCTTCCTTGGCGATAAGCATCTGTTCTTCTGGCTCCTCACAAACCGAATGGCTCCACCCGCCGTCTTCGCCCTGCCCTTCTTCCAGCTCTATTCGGCATTCGGCCTGATCGATACGCATATTGCCGTGGCGATTGCCCACTGCCTGTTCAACGTGCCGCTGGCCGTGTGGATTCTGGAAGGCTTCATGTCCGGCGTCCCAAAGGAAATCGACGAGACCGCCTATATTGATGGATACTCCTTCCCGCGCTTTTTCGTGAAGATCTTCATGCCCCTGATCGCAAGCGGTATCGGCGTGGCGGCCTTCTTCTGCTTCATGTTCTCATGGGTCGAGCTATTGCTTGCCAGAACACTCACGACGACAGCAGCAAAGCCGATTGCCGCGACCATGACGCGCACGGTTTCCGCATCGGGGATGGACTGGGGCGTTCTGGCTGCAGCCGGTGTACTGACCATCATTCCCGGCGCGCTCGTCATCTATTTCGTCCGCAACTACATCGCCAAGGGCTTCGCCCTCGGTCGCGTCTGAGAAGGAGAACAGAAATGAATTTTTCCTGGATGGCGTGGACGTTACCGACGGCACTGTTTTTCCTGACGATCCTGACCCTGATGATCGGCATGGCGGTGTGGGAGTATCTTTCGCCCGGCGGCAATCCGCGCGTCGGCATTCTACGCTTCGAGACGACACGGGGGGATAGGCTCTTCGTCTCGCTGCTCGGCTCCGCCTTCATCAACCTCGCCTGGCTCGGCTTCGTCGGCACAGGCCTTTGGTGGGCGCTCGCTCTTTCGGTTGTCTATGCGATCGGCGTGTTCCGCTTCGTATAGCTGCCGACAACATACCGGGGCGGAGGACGGCCCGGCAGTTCTACGCATGACGCAATCGCAAAACCTTGGGAGGACCTCTTATGCGAATGCATCTTCTTACCACGACAGCAGCGGTGCTGCTGGCAATCACCGGCGTGGCTCACGCCGGCATGAATGAAGCCAAAGCCTTTCTCGACAAGGAGGTCGGTGACCTTTCTTCCCTTTCCCGTGCGGACCAGGAAAAGGAAATGCAATGGTTCATCGACGCTGCAAAGCCCTTTGCAGGCATGGACATCAAGGTCGTCTCCGAGACGCTGACGACGCACGAGTATGAATCCAAGGTCCTGGCCAAGGCGTTCTCGGAAATCACCGGCATCAAGATCACCCATGACCTCATCGGCGAAGGTGACGTCGTTGAAAAGCTGCAGACGCAGATGCAGTCGGGCGAAAACATCTATGATGCCTTCGTCAACGACAGCGACCTCATCGGCACGCACTGGCGCTACCAGCAGGTTCGCAACCTGACAGACTGGATGGCGGGCGAAGGCAAGGACGTGACCAATCCAGGTCTCGACCTCCCCGACTTCATCGGCACCAAGTTCACCACCGCTCCCGACGGCAAGCTTTACCAGTTGCCTGATCAGCAGTTCGCGAACCTCTACTGGTTCCGCTACGACTGGTTCAACGATGCCAAGAACAAGGCCGACTTCAAGGCGAAGTACGGATATGACCTCGGCGTTCCGGTCAACTGGTCTGCCTACGAGGATATCGCCGCCTTCTTCACCGGTCGCGAAATCGACGGCAAGAAGGTCTACGGCCATATGGACTATGGCAAAAAGGACCCGTCGCTCGGCTGGCGCTTCACCGATGCCTGGCTCTCCATGGCTGGCAACGGCGACAAGGGCCTGCCAAACGGTCTGCCGGTCGACGAATGGGGCATCAAGGTCAACGAAAAGTCCCAGCCGGTCGGCTCCTGCGTAGCGCGTGGCGGCGACACCAATGGTCCTGCGTCTGTTTACGCCATCCAGAAATACCTCGACTGGCTGAAGGCATACGCTCCTCCAGCAGCGCAGGGCATGAACTTCTCCGAATCCGGTCCCGTGCCGGCGCAGGGCGAAGTGGCGCAGCAGATCTTCTGGTACACCGCCTTCACCGCGGATGCCGTCAAGAAGGGTCTGCCGGTCGTCAACGAGGATGGCACGCCAAAGTGGCGTATGGCCCCCTCCCCTCATGGTGTGTACTGGAAAGACGGCATGAAGCTCGGCTATCAGGACGTGGGTTCCTGGACGCTGATGAAGTCCACTCCAACCGACCGCGCAAAGGCCGCCTGGCTTTATGCGCAGTTCGTCACCTCCAAGACGGTGGACGTGAAGAAGGCACATGTGGGTCTTACCCTCATCCGTGAATCGACCATCAACCACGAGAGCTTCACCAAGCGCGCCAAGGATCTTGGCGGTCTGATCGAATTCTACCGTTCGCCCGCTCGCGTTCAGTGGTCTCCGACCGGCACCAACGTTCCTGACTACCCGAAGCTGGCTCAGCTGTGGTGGCAGGCCGTCGGTGATGCTTCTTCCGGTGCGAAGACCGCGCAGGAAGCCATGGACTCGCTTTGCGCCGAACAGGAAAAGGTCATGCAGCGCCTGGAACGTGCAGGCGTTCAGGGCGACAAAGGTCCGAAGCTGGCGGAAGAGCACGATCTCGAATATTGGCACAAGGATGCCGTCGCCAAGGGCAACCTGGCACCGCAGCTGAAGGTCGAGAACGAGAAGGAAAAGCCGGTCACCGTGAACTACGACGAACTGGTAAAGAGCTGGCAGAAGTAAGCCTGCTTGTCCGATAAAAAGAAAGCCGGGGCGACATTCGCTCCGGCTTTTTTATGACAGCCACTTATCGAAAACGGAAATCTGTTCTCGGTAAGCGCTACGCAAAAACTCAAAGAGTTAGAGCCCCCTGAAGTCAACGCCAGCCGAGTTCCGGCGCGACATATTTCAAGATCGCCTCTAGCGCATGGACGTTGTAGTCGACGCCAAGTTGGTTCGGAATGGTCAGCAACAGCGTATCGGCTTCCGCAACCGCTTCATCCTTCGCCAGTTCCTTGACCAGCACATCGGGCTCGGCGGCATATGACCGTCCGAAGATGGCGCGCGTATTCGCGTCGAGATAACCGATGCTATCGCTTTCCTTCGAACCGCGACCGAAATAGGCGCGGTCGCGATCATCCACCAGCGCGAAGATGCTGCGGCTGACCGATACGCGGGGCGTTCGTTCGTGACCGGCCTCTTTCCACGCCTCGCGATAGGCTCGGATCTGCGCCGCCTGCTGGACGTGAAAGGGTTCACCCGTCTCGTCGTCCTTCAAGGTGGAGCTTTGCAGGTTCATGCCGAGCTTTGCCGCCCATCGGGCCGTGGCGTTGGAGCCGGCACCCCACCAAAGGCGGTCGCGCAAGCCTTCCGAATGGGGTTCCAGTCGCAAGAGACCGGGAGGGTTGGGGAACATTGGCTGCGGATTGGGCTCGGCAAAGCCCTCGCCTTTCAGGACCTCCAACAGGATCTCGGTGTTGCGTCGACCCATATCGGCGTCGCTTTCGCCCTCGGCGGGGCGATGACCGAAGTAGCGCCAGCCGTCGATCACCTGTTCCGGCGATCCGCGGCTCAAGCCCAGTTGCAGGCGTCCGTTCGAAATCAGATCGGCAGAGCCGGCATCTTCCGCCATGTAGAGCGGGTTCTCGTAGCGCATATCGATGACGGCCGTGCCGATCTCGATCGACCTGGTGCGCGCACCGACTGCGGCGAGCAGGGGAAAGGGGGAAGCAAGCTGGCGTGCAAAGTGATGCACGCGGAAATAGGCGCCATCAACGCCGATTTCCTCGGCGGCGACGGAGAGTTCTATGGATTGTTGCAGAACGTCCTTGGCGGAACGCGCTTGTGAATGGGATCCAGGGCTCCAATGGCCGAAGGACAGAAAACCGATCTTCTTCATGAGATAAAACCTGCTGGCTTAATTGATGTGGTTGTCCCACATATAGTGCGCCGCCAGCAGGATGTACCGAAGCGATTGGTGAACAGTGCGTTCAGGCCTGTGCACGCACGACATGATCTCCGTGAGAGGTTTCCGCTGGTCCGGAGCCCGGCGCATTGACCATGGCACCTGCCAGCTGACGGAAGGTGATTATGCCGAGCGGCTCTGCCTTCTTGCCCACCACCGTCGCAACCTCGTGCACGCTCATAGAAAGCAGTCGCATGGCCTCTTCGATGCTGGTACCGGCGGGGATCGGCGGAGCATCCGCAACAACGCCGCTGCGTACCGGCGTCATGATGGCTTCCACGTGGACAACCCGGCCTCGGTTCACTTCCTTGACGAAGCTTTCGATGTAAGCGTCCGCAGGGCGCAAGACGATATCCTGACTCGTTCCCTGTTGAATGACTTCGCCATCGCGAAGGATTGCAATCTGGTCGCCGAGACGAAGCGCCTCATCCAGATCATGGGTAATGAAGACGATGGTCTTCTTGATTTCGCTCTGAATATCGAGAAGCACCGTCTGCATGTCCGTGCGGATCAGCGGATCAAGGGCGGAATAGGCTTCGTCCATCAACAGAACCGGCGCGTCGTTGGAAAGCGCACGCGCAAGGCCTACACGCTGCTGCATGCCGCCCGATAACTGGTTCGGATAACGCTGTTCGAAACCCTTCAGGCCGACGCGCTCCAGCCACCGCATGGCAATGTCTATGCTCTTGTTACGGGCGACACCCTGAACCTCGAGACCGTAGATCGTGTTGTCCAGCACGTTGCGATGCGGCAGAAGTGCGAACTTCTGAAACACCATGGCCGTCTGATGACGACGGAACTCGCGAAGCTCCGTCGGTGACATCTTCACCACGTCCACGCCATCCACCAGCACCTCGCCGGCGGTTGGATCGATCAGCCGGTTGATGTGGCGGATCAGTGTGGATTTGCCGGACCCGGAAAGGCCCATGATGACCTGAATGCAGCCGGACGGAATGGTGATGTTGATATCGCGAAGCCCGAGCACATGGCCGTACTTCTCGTTCAACTCTTGCTTCGTCAGACCGTTGCGCACGGCCTCCACATGGGACGCAGGGTTGGAACCGAAAATCTTGTAGAGATTGCGGATTTCAATACCGCCGAAACCATCAGCCATGGGCGACCTCCTGGTGCTTCTGGAGCCGCTTGCCATAGGCCTGGCTGATCCGGTCGAAGATGATGGCGATGCCGACAATGGCAAGACCGTTGAAGATGCCGAGCGTAAAGTACTGGTTGGCGATGGCTTTGAGCACCGGCTGACCCAGCCCCTGCACGCCGATCATGGATGCGACCACCACCATGGCAAGTGCCATCATGATCGTCTGGTTGATACCGGCCATGATTGTCGGCAAGGCGAGCGGTAGCTGCACCTTGAAGAGCTTCTGCCAGCCGGAGGAACCGAATGCATCTGCCGCTTCCAGCACATCCTTGTCGACGAGGCGGATACCGAGATCGGTCAGGCGGATCATCGGCGGGATGGCATATATAACGACGGCGATCAGGCCTGGCACCTTGCCGATGCCGAGCAGCATGACAACCGGGATCAGATAGACGAAGCTCGGCATCGTCTGCATCACGTCCAGCACGGGATTGACGATCCGCTGAAAGCGATCGGACCGCGACATGGCAATGCCGAGTGGAAGGCCGATGGCAATGGATAGCACCGTACAGACGAAGATCATCGAGATCGTTCGCATCGTATCGGTCCACATGTCAAAGTAACCGATGAGGAGGAGTGTGATCAGACAGCCGAAAACGATCTTGATGCTGCGGCTGGCAAACCAGGCGATTGCCATGATGATCAGGATGATGATCGGCCACGGTGTCTGTGTCATGAAGCGTTCGGCCGAGATCAGGAAATGCTGAAGCGGCGAAAAGAACGTTTCGATCGTGCCGCCCCATTCCCGGGTAAAGCCGCGGAAGCCGTCGTCGATCACCTTCTTGAGGTTTCGAAGAGCCTCATCATTCATATGCGGAAATGTGTAAAACCAATCCATAGTCATCCCCTGTGAGCGCTGCCCCGACAGGGGGAACGGTCGAACAGTGACGTATCGTCACCCACGGCGTTGACATGCGGCAGATGGGCGCCGCATGTCGTTTCGCGTGCCAAGCGTTCCTGAAAAAAGAACGACGTGGCGCGGGGGAGTATTTAGAGAGACGCTTTGATCTTCTCGGCTGCTTCCGGCGATACCCACGTCGACCAGACGTCGGCATTTTCTTTGAGGAAGTGCTTGGCACCGTCTTCACCGGTTGCCTGGTTGTCGGTCATCCACGCCATCAGCTTGTTGACGGTGGCGTTGTCCCAGGAACGCTTGTTGAGATAAGCCATAACATCAGGGCCGGCCTTTTCGGAGAAGGGCTTGGCGACGAGCGTCACGACCTGGTCAACCGGCCAAGCGTTCGGCTTGGGATCCGGGCAATCGGCAACCGTGTTGCAACGTTTCCATTCTGCCGGATCGTTCGGCACGTCCTGAGCCAGCTTCACCATCTCGTACTTTCCGAGGATAGCGGTCGGCGCCCAGTAATAGCCGACCCATGGCTGCTTGCGCTCATAAGCCTTTGCAATCGAGCCATCGAGACCCGCGGCTGAACCGCTGTCGACCAAGGTGAAGCCAGCCTTTTCGCCGCCATAGGCCTTGAAGAGCTGCGCGGTTACGACCGTGCCACCCCAGCCCTGCGGACCGTTGACGACAGCACCCTTGCTCGGATCTTCGGGATCGGGGAACAGCTTCGGGTTCTTGAAGACATCTGCGAAGGTCTTGATTTCAGGATGCGCGTCCGCGAAATATTTCGGGATCCACCAGCTCTGGACGCCGCCATCCTTCAGCGCCTTGGCCGCAACGACCAGCTTGCCTTCATCGACGCCGCGCTTGACGACATCTGGAAGCAGATCCACCCAGGCTTCCGGCGCGATATCCGGCTGGCCCTTTTCAGCCATCGAAGTGATGGTCGGAACGGTGTCGCCAACCGTGATCTCGGCGGTGCAGCCATAGCCTTCGTTCAAGATGATCTTGTCGATGTTGGAGAGCACTTCAGCACTCTGCCAGTTCATGCTGGCAATGGTGGGGCTACCGCATTCGGCAGCGTTGGCGGCGACGGCGCCACCCAGCAGTCCAAATACAAGACAGGTCGATGCAAGAAGTTTCTTCATATCTGTTCCCTTTGTTGGCGGCATCTATGAAAGCGCAAGTGCGCCGCTGGCACCAGGCTCATTTCTTGTCTTTTGCAAGCTTGGGTGGATGATGGCGTGAAGACCGCCGACAGCCTGCGCAGAAAGCGACGGGTTTTCGCTCAACTACGACAGGTTAATTTCTTTTGAATTCGCATATTGAAAGAACCGATTCGATTCTCGCTTAGGTTGAAAATGACGGTCCCGGAACCGCTTTGACCGACCATCCCAAAAAAAGATTCGATCCAAATCGTTTGAAAAACTCATGCCGTTAAAAAGTGCTTGGCGAGTTATGTCCTTCAAGACAAGAGTGTTTTCCGTGATGAAAAATCGGTCACACACTCGGTTCAAATGGTCCCCGCAATCGACGGCGACCTCAATTAAGGGGAGAAACCTTGGCTCGAATTACGCTCCGCCAACTGCTCGATCACGCAGCTGAACACGATTATGGCGTGCCCGCCTTCAACATCAACAATATGGAACAGGCACTGGCCATCATGGATGCCGCCAGCGCAACCAACTCGCCCGTCATCATGCAGGCCTCGCGTGGCGCCCGTGCTTATGCGCATGACATCATGCTCAAGCACATGATGGACGCTGTGGTGGAAATCTACCCGGACATCCCCGTCTGCGTTCACCTCGACCATGGCAACGAGCCTGCAAACTGTATGACGGCCATCCAGGCTGGCTTCACTTCGGTAATGATGGACGGCTCGCTGAAAGCCGACGGCAAAACGCCGGGCGACTGGGATTACAATGTCGATGTGACGCGCCAGGTCACGAACATGGCCCATTATGGCGGCATTTCGGTCGAAGGCGAACTCGGCGTTCTCGGCTCTCTCGAAACCGGCATGGGCGAGGCCGAAGACGGCCATGGTGCGGAAGGCGTTCTCTCGCATGACCAGCTTTTGACAGACCCGGATGAAGCGGTGAAATTCGTTCGCGAGACAAAGGTCGACGCGCTGGCCGTTGCCATGGGCACCAGCCACGGCGCCTACAAATTCACACGCAAGCCGGACGGCAGCGTTCTGGCCATGAACGTCATTGAAGAAATCCACCGCAAGCTGCCAAACACGCACCTCGTGATGCACGGTTCTTCAACGGTTCCGCAGGATCTGCAGGACATCATCAATGCCTATGGCGGCGCGATCAAGCCAACCTTCGGCGTTCCGATCGAGGAAATCCAACGCGGCATCAAGAACGGCGTTCGCAAGATCAACATCGACACCGATTGCCGCATGGCGATTACCGGTCAGATCCGCAAGGTCCTTGTCGAAGAGCCTGCTGAATTCGATCTGCGCAAGTATCTGAAGCCTGCGCGCGAAGCCATGACCAAGCTCTGCAAGGAGCGTTTCGAGCTGTTCAACACCGCAGGCCGGGCATCCAAGATCACGCCGATCCCGCTGCGCGACATGGCAAAGCGTTACGCCTCCGGTTCGCTCGATCCGGTCATTTCCTAAGAGCGCACATCCTATCGATGGCCGAACATCTCGTTCGGCCATCGATCATTTGTAGGATAAACTTTGCGCCCTCATACAAAATTCAGACTCATTTTTCTTTGAACCTTTGCAGCAAGCACAAATCTGCGGCGACATGCAGTGGGTTTCACGGCACTATTCCGTCAACATGTGAATGGGAGCAGACAATGACATTGCGCATCAACCAGACCGCACCGGATTTTACGGCTGACACGACCCAGGGCCAGATCAGCTTTCATGACTGGATCGCCGACAGCTGGGCGGTACTCTTCTCTCACCCAAAGAACTTCACTCCTGTCTGCACAACCGAGCTCGGCGCGATGGCTGGCCTTGATGGGGAATTCAAAAAGCGCAACGTCAAGGTCATCGGCATTTCCGTCGATCCGGTCGAAAGCCATGCGCAGTGGAAGCAGGACATCAAGACCGCAACTGGCTTCAATGTCGAGTATCCGTTGATCGGCGACAAGGAACTGAAGGTTGCCAAGCTGTACGACATGCTGCCGGAAGACGCCGGCAGCAGCTCCGAAGGACGCACACCGGCGGATAACGCGACCGTGCGCTCGGTCTACGTCATCGGCCCGGACAAGAAGATCAAGTTGATCCTCACTTATCCGATGACGACCGGCCGAAACTTCGATGAAATCCTGCGCACGATCGACTCCATCCAGTTGACGGCAAAGCATCAGGTGGCAACGCCCGCCAACTGGAAGCAGGGCGACGATGTGATCATCACCGCTGCCGTTTCGAATGAAGATGCGGTGAAGCGTTTCGGGTCGTTCGATACCGTGCTGCCCTATCTGCGCAAGACCAAGCAGCCCCAGGCATAACCAGCCTCCCAAGGCGAGAAGAGGAAAAAGCGGCCATAAGCGGCCGCTTTTTCCATTTGAGAGCGGCTTTGGCACTGTTCTTGGCTACGCCGAACATTCAACGGATGACACCGCAGGCAGGCCGTGGCATAGGGGCGCAACGTTTTGACAGTTTGGTCCGCTCCCCATGATCCGCATTGAAAATATCAGCAAATCCGCCAGCCATCGCATTCTTTACATTGAGGCGTCAGCTGCGCTCAACCGCGGCGAAAAGGTCGGTCTGGTGGGACCGAACGGTGCTGGCAAGACCACGCTGTTTCGCATGATTACCGGCGAGGAACTGCCCGATGAAGGTCAGGTCGCCGCCGAGAAGAACATCACCATTGGCTATTTCAATCAGGATGTCGGTGAGATGGCCGGTCGCAGCGCGGTTGCCGAAGCCATGGAAGGCGCCGGCCCCGTCAGCGTCATTGCCGCTGAACTTCGCGAGCTTGAGGCCCGCATGGTCGATCCCGATCAACTTGACCAGATGGACGAGATCATCGAACGTTACGGCGAGGTCCAGGCCCGATATGAGGAGCTTGATGGCTATTCGCTTGAAGGCCGTGCACGCGAAGTCTTGGCGGGCCTCAGCTTCAGCCAGGAAATGATGGACGGCGATGTGGGCAAGCTTTCGGGCGGCTGGAAGATGCGCGTGGCGCTCGCCCGCATTCTCTTGATGCGTCCGGACGTGATGCTTCTCGACGAACCGAGCAACCATCTTGATATCGAAAGCCTGATCTGGCTGGAAAACTTCCTGAAGACCTATGACGGTGCCCTGCTGATGACCTCTCACGACCGGGAGTTCATGAACCGCATCGTCAACAAGATCATCGAGATCGACGGCGGTTCGCTGACCACCTATTCCGGCGACTATGGCTTTTACGAACAGCAGCGGGCGCAGAACGAGAAGCAGCAGCAGGCGCAATTCGAGCGCCAGCAGGCGATGCTTGCGAAGGAACTGAAGTTCATCGAACGCTTCAAGGCGCGCGCATCGCACGCCGCCCAGGTCCAGAGTCGGGTGAAGAAGCTCGACAAGATCGAACGTGTCGAGCCGCCGCGTCGTCGCCAGTCGGTGGCCTTCGAATTCCTTCCTGCCCCTCGCTCGGGGGAAGACGTCGTGTCGCTGAAAAAGGTCAAGAAGGCCTATGGCAGCCGCACCATTTATGACGGCCTGGATTTCATGATCCGCCGCAAGGAACGCTGGTGCCTGATGGGCGTCAACGGCGCCGGCAAATCGACGCTGTTGAAACTGGTAACGGGCAGCGCCGAGCCGGATGCAGGCGTCGTCACGATCGGTGCGAGCGTGAAGCTCGGATATTTCGCTCAGCATTCCATGGATCTTCTGGATGGTGATGCCACCATCCTGCAGTGGCTGGAACAACGCTTCCCGAAGGCGGGACAGGCCCCCCTTCGTGCGCTCAGCGGCTGTTTCGGCTTTACCGGTGACGATGTGGAGAAAAAGTGCCGCGTTCTTTCCGGTGGGGAAAAAGCACGCCTGGTGATGGCCGCGATGCTGTTCGATCCGCCGAACTTCCTCGTCCTCGACGAACCGACCAACCACCTGGATCTCGACACGAAGGAAATGCTGATCAAGGCGCTTTCGGAATATGAAGGCACCATGCTATTCGTATCGCACGACCGCCATTTCTTGGGCGCCCTCTCCAACCGTGTCCTCGAGCTGACGCCGGATGGCATCCATCAATATGACGGTGGCTACACCGAATATGTCGAGCGGACAGGCATGGAAGCGCCAGGTCTGGAACGCGCCGCCTGATGGCGCTCGTAGCAAGACAAATGAGCAAAAAATGCGGCTGGAACGCCGCATTTTTCGTGAAGGAGTGTCACTCGATTAGTTGAGTGTTTCCCAGTTCTGGCGCACATCCGATGCCGACTTGCTGAGGTGAACATGGGAATCGACATGGTCGACCCAGTCAAGTGGGATAAGATGATGCTTGCCGTCATCGGCATCGTTCTTGGTGAGCTTGATGCGGCTTTGGCCCTCCAGATGATCGACGGTGCCGACATGGCTGCCATCAGCGGCTTTGACTTCCATATGCTCGCGAATATTGTCTGCAGATACCATTGGTATTTCCTCCTGTTTTATCGTTTCGGATGCGAAGGAAATGAGCCCGGCGCCGTTTCGTTCCGACAAAAAAATCACTCAAGCCGCCCAAAAGACCCAGACTGACCGTCCGTTAGCGGACGCTTTAAGAGACGATGGAACAACACTCCGATCCTAGACTTTAATGTGGTCACTATCATCATCCGGACTGGGCGGGATCCACGTGAAAAACAGAATCTGCATTATCGGATCGGGTCCGACCGGCATCTACACGCTGAAGAACCTGATCGAATCCGCCACTCCTCTCGACATCACCATCTACGAGGCCGAAAGCGAGGCAGGCAAGGGAACCCCTTATCTTCCCGGCATCAACGACCCGGTGATGTTGTGCAATATCCCGAGCATCGAAATTCCATTGATCGGCCAGATCTTGACGGACTGGCTGAAACAGCAGCCGGACGCTTATCTTCAGCGCTTCGGCATTGTCAAAAGCGAGATCAACGAGCGCCAGTTTTATCCGCGCGTGGTGCTGGGAGACTATTTCCATACGCAATTCCGTTTCCTTCTCGCAGAGGCAGAGGAGAGAGGGCACGTGGTCACGGTGAAGCCTGGCCATCGCGTGTCGGACATTGTCGTCGGTCCAGGCGCCATTCAGGTGAAAACGGAGCATGCCGAGCAGTTGGGGAGCGCTTTTGGTCATGTGATCATGGCGACCGGCCACGATTGGCCTGAAACGACCGAGACGAAGCCCGGATACTTCGTCTCTCCTTGGCCGGCTACCGCTCTGGAGAGCATTCGCGGCGGACGGCTCGGCATTCTCGGAACGTCGCTGAGCGCCATCGACGCCCTGATGACCGTCTCGACGTCGAACGGCTCTTTCCTCTATGACGAGGCAGGCGCGCTGACCTATAAGGCTGCAAGCGACGCCGGTGATTTTCAAGCGACCTTGATGTCGCGAAAAGGTCTGCTGCCGGAAGCCGACTTCTATTTCCCCATTCCCTACGAGACGCCGAGCATCTGTACGGAAGAAGCGGTCGATGCGCTGATTGCCCAGGGACCGAGCGGTCTTCTCGATGCGACATTCGAGCTTTTCCGTCAGGAACTCTCGCTGCGCGATCCGGACTATGCCATGCAGATCGGATTGTCGGATCTCGACGTCGATACTTTTGCCGATGCCTATTATGCGTATCGCTCTGGAACCGACCCCTTTGCCTGGGCCGCGCTCAATCTCGCCGAAGCGAAGAGCAATATGGCCAATGAGGTCACGGTGCCGTGGCGCAATGCCATCATGATCACCCATGAGATCGTTGCGAGAATCGTGCCTCATCTGGATCTTGAGGACTTCAAGCGGTTCGGAAAGTCCTTCAAAAGCATCTTCATCGATGAGTATGCGACTGTCCCGCATCTCTCTATTGAGCGAGTCCTTGCGCTTCGCAATGCCGGCGTGCTGTCGATCCAGAAACTCGGAAACGATTATGAGATCGCGACCGATCCCGGGCGCCGTGGCGCGACGGTGACGACGGACGATACGACACTCCAGTTCGACACCTTCATCGATGCGACGGGTCAAAGCGCCCATTCCGCCAAGGACATTCCCTTCCCCAGCCTTGTTAGCAGTGAGGTGGTGCGCGAGGCGCCAACCGTGCTGGAACGCAGCGTATTATCGGACGACAATGCGCGCGCAGTTGCCCATCTTGGTGGCATCGATGTGGATGAGGAGTATCGCGTTATCTCCGGGGGTGCACTTCAGACAGCGCTCTATTGCGCCGCAATTCCCTATCTCCTGCACAAACATCCATTTATACAGGGGATCACCAGTGCTGCTGAAATAGGAGAAGTCGTTGCAGGGTCGATTATCAAGGACTTGGCGAAAATTGACCTGCACGAGCGTCTTACGGCTTGAAGACGCTTCCCGTAACAGGGAAGCACTCTGATCAACCGTTGGAATTCGCAGCATGAATAAAGTCGGCCACATCCAGGAAATCTGGCGTTACCCCGTCAGTTCAACTGGAGGCGAAAGATGTGAAACCGTTACCCTCCATGAGAGAGGTATTGCCGGCGATCGGTGCTTTGGACTTTTCGAGACCAGCACCGGCGCCATCGCCACACCGGAAAAGGACGCACGCTGGCGCCCTGCCCTCATGCTCTCCAGCCGGATCGATGGCGCCGGAAAAACCTGGCTTCTGTTTCCCGATGGCGATGAACTGCCCATTGACGATCACCATCTTCCAAGAAGACTGTCTGCGCATTTCGGCTTCAGCGTCTCCATCGGCAAATACGCCGATGCGGCGGAGAAGCTCGAACAGAGGCTCCCCGTTATCGGCAGGGCCTATCAGGCAAGCCCGCTCCACCTTCTCTCCTCGGCCTCGGTCGAGCAGATCCGAAACCGTCTGGCTTCAGGCGAGGCCGATCGCAGGCGCTTCAGACCGTCGATCCTTCTCCAGGCATCGGTAGCGGATGCCTTTCCCGAAGACGACTGGCTCGGTGCCATCCTGCATATCGGCAATATCCGCGCCATCGTCATTGAGAAGACCAAGCGCTGCGGCGTTACCCTGATCCCGCAACCGGAGCTACCGGAGCAGCCGGATGTCTTGAGAACCATCCTGCGCACGAACCACAGATGCCTTGGCGTCTATTGCGATGTGGTCGAAAGCGGGGTTCTGGAAACGGGAACAGACGTATTCATCGAAGGATGAGGACCGGCCGTTTGGCTTCACTTCGGTCGCTCGAACCCCAACCTGTCCAGTCCGCGCTGTACTTCGGGTGCGTTCATGAACAACCGCCAAAGCAGACCAGAGCGATGGTTTTCCATCATCGCGACGATCGGCCCCTGGTTGGTGGCCAGATGCGTTTTCGCCGCCCAACCGGTGGCGGGTGAGAAGGAATCGACAAAACCATATCGTCCCAGCAGCTTTCCATTTTGATTGGACGCGAAGATCTCCAGCGCCTGTTCCGCCTCATCCGGCAGAAACGCAAAACTCGAAAGGGCGGCCGTCGGCGCGATAATGCCGCCATCAACGCTTGGCGAGAAGGCGCGGTAGCCTTTCGGCCCATCGCAGGCCGTCATCCCCCAGGCACCGTGAGCGCCAAACTGGGACTTGCAGTAATCGTGATTGATCTTCGCGTGGGCCGTCACCTGCTCAGCGTAATCGCAATAGCGGTCGCGAAGCCCGAACGGGTTGAGGCCACAGAACGAATATTGCGACAGGAACAGCGGGCCACCAAAGGGTTCGCCCAGAGGCAAAACCGTATCGAGATAGGTGTTACCATTGACCATCTCGCCATGCCTTGCCCACCCGGCATGGTAACTCTCCGGCTTGATGGCATGATGCTCTGCGCCAGCTGCAAGCACGTAAGCGATCAGCGCCTCGTTCCAGCCGGTGATCGGCACGTTGCGCGCCCAGTGATACTTTGGACTCCAATGCCAATAGAGCGGCCCATCCTTCTTGCGGGTGAACCACGACCACTCCACGCCTTGAATGATGTGATCCGCCGAAGCTCTAAAGGCCGTCTCGTCCGGAGCCTGTCCTGCGAAATACTCCCTAGCGCAGATGAGGCCCTGCAGAAACAGCGAAGTTTCTACCAGATCGGCACCATCGTCCCTGCGGCCGAAGGGGAGAATCGTCAGCGTCTGCGCATGCACGAAATGCGGTAAGGCACCGTGAAACCGCTCCACGGAGGACAGCGACTGAAGCATGCGTGCGACCCGCTCGAGCGCTTGCCCGCGACCGATCCATCCCTGCTCGCCACCGACAAGAATGGCCATGAGGCCGAAGCCAGCGCCGGATATCGAGACGATATCATTGATCGGCTTTCCCTCGGCACTCAGCCGGTCAAAAGGCAAGCCTGTGTCGGGGTGAGCGCCCGACCAGAAATAGTCGAAGGTCGACCGATGGATATCGTCGAAAAGATTGACGGAGGGAAAGGCGTTCGACTCGGACGTTTCTATTCGCACTCTTGTCCGGCTATCGCCTTTGCGACAGCCGCCCCTGGCATCGAGATCATGTATAAAACTCGCTTTCTCCGTCTCGAAAAGACGATGCTGAGCATAGGCTTATGTATCAATAGCCCGTCATCTCCAGATAACCCACACCCTTGCTGCTACCCTCGAAGGAAATTGGCCCCTCCCAATAGGGCGTGGACGTTGCCATCCAGGCCTGCTCGTTGAGGGGGCGCGTCGTGATATCAAGACCTTTGCCCGGAATTCTCACCCGCCACGCGACTGGAATGGTCTTGCCGTTCACATCGGCGCTCCGCAGCGGTTCGAGAATGACGTCATCGGGCGAAAGCGGCGTCGTCTTGCCATCGGCGGAGATCCAATTGGCAGACGTGTACCCACCCTTGCTATCCCGCAACCGGAAGGCCATGACCTTGTCGCCCGATGCCAGATGAAGCGAGAACCAGTCCCATCCGGTCTGATCTGCGGCAAGCGGCTGCGACGACCACTCGCGATCAAGCCACGCGCGCCCGCTGACCTTGATCGATCTGCCATCAAGTTCGGCACTGCCTGTGACCTGATAGAAGGGCTGGGAGTAGTAATAGCTTGCCTGGCCCGCGAGCGACTTGACCGAAAAACCGCGATCTCCCTGCAGCGCGAGAGGTCCTTTGGCATCCAGTTGCAGTCGATAGGAGAAATCCGTGCCGTTGGCCGTCAGCGTCAAATGATCCAGGGCGTCACCGGAATCCTGCGGGCGGACCGTCATCTGCCAATCATCGATCCAGGCACTGAACGGCGCGATTTCTACGCCGGCTTGCCCGACACCACCCCGTCCCAATTTCTCGGCAACGAAATGCTTTTCCGGGGTGGTGACCGCAGCGTGGCCGATCCAGATCTGAGAACTGGACCAGCCTTGCTTGTCGGTGGGCGCAAGGGCGGAACGAAAAAGTGTCCACTGCGCCCCGAGAGCACGGCCATCTTCGGTCGTCAGATTGGCGGTTACATACCACCACTCGATACGATAGTCCGGATGCGCTCCATGATCCTTGGGAAAGACCAAGCTCACGCCACGCTGTGGTATTGCAAAGCCTTGCGCCTCCGAGCCCAGCCCCGCAAATCCTTGCGCCGATGCTGCAAGCGGCTGCACCAGGGTGAGACATAAAAGCAGGAGGCTGAGATGTATTCTACCGCTCATTGGCAAACACCCTGAGAAGATCCGCCGGATCGATGGAGGCCAGGCGGCGGACGGGCAGGAGGATGGAGAGCAGCGCCGCAATCAGCGCGATGACGCCAAGGCGCAGCCACTCCAACGGAAAGATCATCATCGGAAGCTTCCAGCCGAAGGCCTCGACATTGACGATCGCGAGCAGCACCCATGCCAGTGCAAGGCCAACGGGAATAGCGAAAATGAAGGTGATGAACCAGAGAGCGAGCGTTCGCCACACTTCGAAAAACGCCAGATTGCGCCGCCTGATCCCCATAGCCCAAACGGGTGCGAGCTGTGGGAGTCTTGCGCCCGAAAGAGTAAGAAGGCTGGCGAACATGGCGAAACCGGCAACGCCAAGCGTCAATATATTGAGGGCCGCCGTTACGGTGAAGGTTTGCTCAAAGACTGCCCGGGACTGACGCTTGATCGCCGCCTGATCGATAATGTTTCCCTCCGGCAAGCCAAGCTCCGTAACCATCCGCCTCTTCAGCTCGGCAGCGCGGGCGGGCTCGACACGGATGCCATAGCGCAGTTTCGAGGCTTGCGGGTAATGCGTCGTCAGAGCATTTGCGCCGACCATCAACTGACCGCGCGGGTTGCCATAGTCGGAATAGACGCCGACGATCCGCACGGTCCAGCCGTCCACAAGCCGCAGTGTTTCTCCGAGTTTCAAACTCTCTCCGCGCCAAAGCTGCTCATTGATGAGAGCGCCGGCCCCAGATGCAACGGCGTCCCAGGCATCTGGCTGCTCGGACAAAAGCGGCCAGTGGTCGCGATAGGTCGCATGGTCCGCGACCCCTGATATCTGCACCGGCTTGCCCATGACCTCCCCTTCAGCACTGAAGATCGGAAGCACGGCATCGGCGTGTTGTGGCAGCCATGCTCTGAGGCGAGCGGCTTCCTCGTCGTTTCTGGCGGTGACATAGAGCTCAGAGACCAGGCGCTGATCGAGCCAACCGATGAAGGTCATTCGGAAACTCGACACCATCGTGCCCACGCCGATATTGGCCGAGAGCGCCAGAAGCAGCGCCATCAAAGCAAGAGACAGGCCCGGCAATTGCAAGCGCGTATCCGCCCAGAACCAGACGCTCAGCGCCGCCTTTGCGCGCCGTTGCGCCCATGTGAGCGCTCTTGACAGGAAGGCAGGCAGAAGCAGTGCTGCCCCCAACAACAATGCGCCCAGCACTGTGAAACCGGCGACCAGCCCTTTGCCGAACAGCGCCACCATCACCGCGATCAGGAGAAGGCCGGTGCCCGCGATGGCCTGCAGGCGGAGTGCACGAGCCGATAAAAGGCCCCAGGCCTGCGGCTGCGAGGAGGCGAGAAGCGGCATGCGACGCACCCGCCAGAGGCTTTGGATGGAGGATAGCAGGGTGCCGACAAGCGCCATGCCCATTCCCGTGGCCCACCACTCCGGTCGCAATTGGAGGCTTCCCGGAACGGACGCGCCGTAGAGACCACGCAGTGTCGATGACACGCCAGGAAGCAAGGACGAAGCGATGACGTAGCCAAGGGCAACGCCGATAACTCCGGCCAGCAACGCCAGAACCAGGATTTCCACCAGGAGAAGCACGGTCAGCATGGGCAGCGAAACGCCAAGCCCGCGGATGGTGCGAAAGCTGGCTCGTCTCTGTTCGAAAGACAAGCCGGTTGCCGAGTAGACAATGAAGAGACCGACGATGAAGGCAAGAAAGCCGAAGGCGGTGAGGTTCAGGTGGAAACTGTCGGTCAGGCGGGCCATATCCGCCCTGTCTTCCATCGGCTGGAGGTGGAGCTCCGGCGCAATGGTTTGCACATCCGGCAAGCCGGAGCGCTGGTTTTGCGCCATCACAACGCGGCTCAATCGCCCGTCTCGAACCAACAACCTATCCGCCAGTCCGATATCGACGAAGGCGGCATCATCCGGCACATCCGGCGAAATCTTCAAGGGGATCTGCGTCTGACCCTCAAGTCGCGCTGCGGTCGCAGGCGATACGATCAGCAGGCCCTTGTCTGCCATGAAGTCCACGAGATCGGAAGAGCCGGCGATCTGAACCGGGCCGCCCTCACCCGTCATTGTCAGCGGATCGACTCCGATCAGCCTGATCCGCACCGTATTGAAACGGTAGTCACCCTCGATCACTGGCGAGACGTTCCATCCCGCCCGCCGAAGCGCACCAAAATTTTCCGGCGCGATCAAGCCTCCGTCGCTGGCAACGAGGCGCGGAAGGCTGCCTTGCTCGATGATCGACGCCGAGCGCGCATAACTCGCCCTGGCCTCCGCATTGATGGCCTGAACGCCGGACCACAATGCAGTCGCAAGACCGATCCCGAGCACGAGCGTCACAAGCTGCAGCGGGCGGTAGCGCCAGTGCGAGATCAGCGCGTGGAAAACGGCCCAGATCATGCGACGATCTTTCCACCGCGCAACACCACCTGCCGGTCCAGCTTGCTCGCCATGCGGCTTGAATGTGTTACCAGCAGCAGTGCCGAGCCCGCACTTCGGCTCAGCGAGATCATCAGGTCGAGCACCACTTCGCTGGTTGTCTCGTCCAGATTGCCGGTCGGCTCATCGGCCAGAACCAGTGTGGGGCGTGCCGCTAGCGTCCGGGCGATCGCCACACGTTGCTGCTGCCCGCCCGACAGTTGCTCGGGATAGCGATTGAGCAGCGTACTGAGGCCCAGGGTGTCGGTAAGTTCACGCGCCCAGTCCGCATCGTAGCGGCCGGCAAGCTTCGCATGAAAGGCAATATTGTCTGCGACGCTGAGGGAAGGAATAAGGTTGAACTGTTGAAACACCAGCCCGACAGTCTTGCGCCTGTAGCTGGCGCGTCCAGCCTCATCCAGCGCGGTAATATCTTCCCCATTGACTATGATCGAGCCGGTGTCGGCCCGATCCAGCCCGCCGGCAAGATGGAGAAGCGTGCTCTTGCCGCTGCCCGATTCCCCCGTCAGAGCCACACTTTGCGCCGCATCCACGGACAGGTCTATGCCACGCAAAACAGCAATCGGTCCCTCTGCGGTTCGGTAGGACTTGCTGACATTGGAGAGCGTGAGAAGCATTGCTGAAGGCATCACTTTCGTATTTGCCGGCGGAACGCCGGAAGCAGCACCCTACTGCGGAAAAGGCAGAAACGCGCGGTGTCCCCATGGTCCACCGAGATAGTCCCACAGGTCAATTCCAAGGATCGTGATATGACGCGGTTCAAGGCCTGCACGCAACGCATCGTAGAGAGTATCCGCGGACGCCTTCTCCACCTTGTTCTGGACAGTGATATGCGGTTTGAACTTCTGTCGATCCTGCGGCCCGGGCCACGATCCGAAGGCTCTAAAAAGGTTGGCGCGCAGGGTTTCCAATTCAAGGCTCATGATCTCGAAAGCGACGCCAGCTCCCAGATGCCTGACGCCAGAAACCTCTGCCGTGAAGGGCTGAGTTTGCGCCACAACCTCTTGGGCAACACCGGACGCTTCGCCAAAGACCCGTCCCGGCAAGTGGTGAAACAGGGTGACGTGGGCGTTTAGGAAGTTCCGATGGGGCGGAAAATGCTTCCGCCTCATTTGGTCAAAATATGCCATATCGCCTGGCGCGGCATGTGCCGTGACGATGATCGGCGGAAGCGTCATTTTTATCGGTCTGCGGTGTCGTCGACAACGTCCGTTTCCGGCCGGTCTCCACCCTTTACATGCTGCGATTGCCAGTGCCCATCGGCAAGCTGGTAGGAAATTTCAACTTCGTCTCCGCCGATCTGCTGGCGGCGCGCCGCATCCCGCGCGGCTTCCAGAGCCGTGTCATGGTCTGGAAAAGTCTCGGACCAGACATCATCGACGCGATACGCAAATCCACCGTCATGTTGATCGACATGATAAACAACTGCCATGAGAGTCTCCTTTTACAGGCTCTCGAAAACGTCGCGACAGCGTGGATGTTCCCAAGCAAGGTGGCTTCGACAGCGAAAGCATGGGCAGCGCAAACACGGGACGTCTAAAGAATACGCTCCTTCGGCGATCGCACTGTGCGCCGCTCCCAGCCAACAAGCACAAGGCTTGCGGTCACGATCAGAAGGGCGCCGATGAAGACATTGGCGGCCGGGATTTCCGACCAGATGAGATAGCCATAGAGAAACGCCCAGATCAGTCCGGTATACTCGACCGAGGCGAGTGAGGAAGCTTCGGCGTGCCGGAACCCCTCATAGAGCAGAAACTGGCCGAGCGTGGAAATCAGGCCGACTCCGATCATCAGTGTCCAGCCCTGCATGTCCGGGTTCATCCACAGCCAAGGCAGAGCCAGCGCGCAGGCGATGCCAAACAACGCGCTCGTCGCATACATCTGCGTCAGCGTCGTTTCACTCTTGCTGACGATGCGAACGAGTATGGTGCTCCAGGCCCAGCAGAAACCGGCAACGATGCATAGAAGCGCCGGCAGCCAGTTCGGCGAGTGCGTCGGATTAGCTGCGACGAGCACGCCGATGAAGCCGAAGGCACATGCAATCCAGCGCCCCATGCCGACCTTTTCCTTCAAGACAAAGATGGAAAGGACGACCACCATGATCGGCGCAGAGAAGTAAAGCGTCGTCAGTTCCGCCAGCCCAAGATAGAGGGACGAACTGTAGAACAGCATCCAGGCGATCAGCATCAGCGTTGCGCGCAGCACCAGCGTGCCGCGATACTTGCTCTTCAAAATGGATGGGTGACCGTAGAAATAAGCCAGCGTTCCGGTGATCGCCACGATGACTGCACTACGGACGAAAAGGATCTGGGGAACATAATAGGTTTCCACAAGGTACTTCACCAACGCATCCTGCATGGCAAAGCAGGAATAGCCCATAGCCGCGAGACTGATGCCGAAAAGCGGCCTAGCCTCCAAAGAACCCGTCATGCTCATTCACCACTGGCTGTCGATGCTAGCCCGTTGAAATACCGATCGGCGACCGGACTATCGAGCAAACATGGATGCGTCCGCCTCAGGCAACGCAGTGCAGGATGGATCGGATATCCTGCCGGCTTTTGCAACCCCAAAATGCATCAGGCTGGTTCACCAGTTTAACTCCGACCAACGCTTGCTAGAATAGCAGAAAGCCGCGGAGCGAACCCCACGGCTTTCGCACATGCGCTAAAACGGTTCCAAGTGATCAGAACAGCGCATCGGCAAAGAGATCGTCATCGTCTGCTTCCGCCGACGGTGTGGCCGTCGCGTGAGCGCTGGCGCCGTTGGCCGGCAGATATCGCACGTGGATATCGCGCTCATGGGCCATGGTGTAGAGCTTGTAGACGCGCGACGAAAAGCCTTCGATCTTGTCGGCGAAGCTCGATACATCGGCCTGGAACCCCTGCGACAACTGGGCTGCAATATTGCAGCAGTCGTTGAAGGTGGCACCGAGCTCGCTTTCGAAATCGAGGGTGGTGACGACAGCGCTGATGCGGCTGAACACGGCCTGTCCCTCTTCGGCGAGCGCCTGCGTCCCTTGCTCCATTTGAGATTTGGCATTCCGGATCGAATCCAGCGCTTCGTTGAGCGGCGCGCTGAAGTTCTTCGAAAGCCCCTGCCCCTGTTCCACCAGCGCCTGTGTGGCAAGTTCTACGCCGCGCAGATCCTCGACGATTGCGTCGGCCGGCGTTTCAAGCTTGCCGGCGAAGATCCGCATCTCGCCGCTGACGACGTTGACGGAACGTCCAGCTTCGCCAAGCTTGGAGCAACGCAGGTTGGAGTTCAGCGCCATGTAATGGATGTCGATCTTGATTGAACGCAGCACCTCGATACCGCGCAGCAATTCCTGAGCGCTCTCGGCAACGGAGAACACGACCTTGTCCGCGTCGCCGCTGCTGCCCTGGACGCGTTCAGCCAGCTTGCAGGCCTCGACAATATCTCTTTCCATCAGCGCAAGCACGTTGTTGTCACCGTTCGAGCTGCGATCGACGAGTTCGTCCCGCAGGGACAGAATGCGGCCCGCATCATCGATAAAGCTGGAAATGCTGGTGAAAATCTTGCTGCAATCGCGCTGGAAGTCCGCAGCCGTTTCGTCCATCTGTGCACTGACGAGCTGCAGCACTGCTTCGCGCAGCACCTCATGTTCGGTCTCGGTCAACGCTTCGCCTTCCGACGAGGCGACGAACTCTTCCAGCAGTTGGAGAATGCTCTGAATATGCTCGATGCGCTGTCTGGTAATGTCGCCGATCTGCAGATTGGACAGGACGGACCCGATCTTGCCTTGCACCCCTTGGGCAATCTTTTTGACCTGTCCTGCGATCTCCGCCATTTCCCGATGCTGGGCAACGATGCGGGCGGAGTTTTCCGTCAGTCCCTTGATGATGGGCGGAATGATCGAGCCGAAGTCGGTCAGTGTTTTCGATGAAAATGAGCGGGCATCGGTGAGTTGCGCGCGCATCGCCTCAAGATTGGCACCGAAGCGGGCAACCTCATCCGCACCCGACTGGATGCGATCGCGAATTTCGTCGGCAAAACCGGAGAACTCCGCCAGCCCCGCACCGGCAATCTTCACCGTTATGGCAAAGGTCTTGAGGTAGCGGATGGTCTCGTGAATGTCGTCAATATGGCCGCGGGTCGAGGCGCACATGGTGGTCAGTGCTTCGAAACCGGATTTACGATCGCGCTCGATTTCCGGCAGATGCGCCAGATCCGTCATCGTCCTGCGCAGACCGGCAACCGTCTCCTCGGTCTTGCCCTGGTCCATTGTTCCTGTGATCCCATCGAGAATGCCGATAAGATCGTTGAGCATCTCCATGACGGAAACGAGCACTGCGCCGCCATCAAGAAACCGCTTCTCGATGCGTGCATGCGCAGCCGTCAGCTTGCTGTTAAACTCAATCTGTTGGTCTGTATCGTAGGCCCTGTTCGGCTTGAGCATTGCACCCATGGTCGTTTCCCGATCTCGTGTTGTGCTTTCACGCTACACAGGAATGACGAAACGACAGGTAAACGCGACCTGAGGAAAGGGCGGAGATCGTTTTTAGAGTTAACACACTCGTTAAAGTCCAGTCTTTCCGCGACGATCGTCGAGACCTCAGCACAGCGTGGGCGTGGGCGACGCCTTGATTACACCACAGCGTGGCGGAACGTGAGGTTATAACGGAAGGGGCCGGCTTTCTCGTGGACGCCGTTTTTCAGTGTCAGCACACCGTGATAGAAAAGGCGGGAGGGTCCGCCCCATACCACCACATCTCCATGCTGCAACGGATACTTCGTCACAGGATCGGTGCGTTGCAACCCGCCAAACTGGAAGGCAACGGGGAGACCGAGCGACACGGAAACGATGGGACGGGAAAAGTCCTTCTCGTCCTTGTCCTGATGCAGCGACATTTTCGCGCCTGGCTCATAGCGATTGATAAGGCAGGCATTCGGCAGGAAGTCGGGATAACCGGCCTCGTTGGCAGCGCTTACCGCAAGTGACAGAAATCTCTCTGGCATCGGGCTCCAGTTCTCACCCGTCAGAGGATCCTGCCGCTCATAGCGATAACCGCGCCGATCTGTCACCCAGCCATAGGTGCCGCAATTGGTCATCGCGACCGACATGGAAAAACCACCGGGTGTGACCATGTGGCGAAAGGGGGCAGACGATGAAATGCGGTGAATATCGGCGATCAGTTCATCTGCCTGGGCAAGTGCACGGCCGCGCATGAGCACGGCACCCTCTGCCATATCCTGCCGGGACGCCTGCTGAGGCTCAAGCCCGGCGAAGAGGTCATTCATCATTACGCAGCATCCAGATCGGCTGTTTCAAGAGACGGGTGCAGCACCGGTCGATAACCCGCCTCCAAAGCTTTTAGCGTCGATGGCGGCGTCAAAAGCCCGTCAACGAAAGGCAGCGTGGATGTTTGACGATAACCTTCAGGGCTCCACCGGTAGGTATTGCCACTGGAAACGAGATAGGCCTCGCCTTGCGCCGCAATCATCGTCCCGTCCGGCAGCTCCTCGACAAGCGTCAAAAGGACATTGACGCGCTTTCGTTTCATCTGCAGGCGTTCGCGGTGCAGTGTCGCGTCGATATCGCGGATGGAACTTGCAGGAGAACCATTGCCCGTAACCCAGGCGGCAACGAACTTACCTGCCTCCTCACGCCGGCATTGAAAGCAGGGGCGATGCCCGGCTGCCAGCGCAGTCGCCTCATCGAGAAAGAACAGCTCCGTCCAGCTTCGCGACGCCATGACATCACGACGGACGTCTTTATAGCTGCAACTGCAAATCAACCAGGATTTCGAAGCCCATCGCTTGGTCGTCAGCGTTCGTGAGGCCGGATCGTGAATGATGCCGCGATTGCCGGTGAAGAGGCCTCGCAGTGGCAGGTCAAGAATATCCCCGAATGGATCGACGCGGTTTTGCAGCGGCATGTCCTTCCTCCCTTGCTTCCAGAGCAACATCAACAGTAGTTTCCAGAAACTGGACCATTTTAGGGTCAGAACGAGTAGATCGACAAATAACGCGTCATACGACTTTTTTTGATCTCAAGAGGTCGGCGGATACACATCCTTGACCCGCGGCAGGGCCGTGCGCGATGCGGCCCACGGCGTTCTTCTTCGTCTCTTCACCTACCAGCGCTGATGGACATGCGGCGCTATTTTGTCACGGTAAAGCGCCCGCACCTTATCCATGACCTCTGAGGGGATTGCCGCCACACGGCTCGCCGTAGCGTTAGAGGTTGCTTGATCGCGGTTTTTTGCACCGGGGATGACGACCGAGACGGCCTCCTCCATCAGGATCCAGCGCAGCGCGAACTGCGCCATGGTGACGTTGCTCGGAACGAGCGCTCGCAGTTCCTCGACTGCCTCAAGCGCAACATCGTATGGAACACCCGAAAACGTCTCGCCGACATCGAATGCCTCACCGTGGCGATTGAAGTTGCGGTGGTCGTCAGCAGCGAAGGTCGAGTCCTTGCGCATCTTCCCCGTCAGCATACCGCTTGCCAGAGGCACGCGCACGATGACGCCGACGTCGCGGCGCTTGGCCTCGGAGAAGAACAGGTCGGCGGGGCGGTGGCGAAACATGTTGAAGATGATCTGAACCGTCGATACGTTCGGGAAGGCGATGGCTTTGAGCGCTTCCTCCACCTTCTCGACCGATACGCCATAGAAGCGGATCTTGCCTGCCGAAACGAGGTCGTCCATCGCGCCGAAGACTTCGGGGCGATAGTAGACCTCTGTCGGCGGGCAATGGAGCTGGACGAGGTCAAGAGCCTCAACGCCAAGGTTCATCAGGCTCCGATCAACGAAAGCCTCGAGATTGGCCTTGGTATATCCATCGGCCACATGTGGGCTCAGCCTGCGTCCGGCCTTCGTTGCAACGATCGGCCGCTCACCGCCGCGCTCCTTCAGCACGTCACGGATGATGCGCTCGGAGCGACCATCACCATAAACATCAGCCGTGTCGATGAATGTCATACCGGCATCAAGCGCGGCATGGACGCTGGCCTTCGCATCAGTCTCGTCCACGTCTCCCCATGAGCCGCCGATGGCCCACGCGCCAAACCCGATTTCCGAGATATTCCATTCCGTCCGACCGAGACGGCGTGTCTGAATGGTCATGAATGTACTCCGTGAGAAAGGCCGACGACTTCGGCGGTGTGCCGGTCGGCTATGTTGGGGGCAAAGATCGGGAGGGACAAAGGCGCCAGAGGCGCCCTACGGCATCAGCTGTCCGCCGTTGACCTCAATAATCTGTCCGGTGATGTAGCCGGACAGGAGTGGCGAGGCGAGAAAGAGATAGGCGCCGACGCATTCGTCCGGTGTGCCGACACGGGCCATCGGGACGCTCTGTCGCTGGGCGTCGAGCATTTCAGGGCTGGTGTAGCGATCATGAAAGGGTGTCGCGATGATGCCGGGTGCGACGGCGTTGACGCGAATACCGTCGCCGACGAACTCCTTTGCGTGGCCGCGGGTGATCGTCGAGACGAAGCCCTTGGCGGCAGCGTAGAGGATTGCACCATTGCCGCCGCCGTTGCGTGCCGCAATCGAGGTCGTGTTGATGACGAAGCCCTGCCGCCGCCTCAGAAACGGAACGGCCGACTTTGTCGCAGCCAACACAGAGCGGGCATTGAGGTCCATGACACGCGCATAATGGGCGTCGTCCATATCCGCCGTCGGCACACGACCGAGCATGCCTCCGGCATTATTGATGAGCCCGTCGAGCCCACCGAGCTTTTCAGCTGCAGCCTCGACCACGCGTTCACTCCCGCTTGGCTTTGATACATCTCCCTGGATAAGGATGGCCTCACCTCCAGCGTGGCGAATGTCGGCAAGCACCGCCTCGGCCGCCGCAGCGCTTGCATTGTAATGAACCGCGACCTTTGCGCCTTGCGCGGCCAAGGCCTTGGCCACCGCCGCGCCGATACCGGTGGAGGCCCCCGTGACGAGAACGGCTCTGTCGTTCAAATCCGGGATCTTCAATTCGTGCCACATGGGGTGCTCCTCCGCACGCTTCGATTGGAAAGACCCTAGGCCTTGCAGGCACAGAAGCAAGTTCTTATGCTTGCATCACATTCAACGATGCACTGAACAGAAATCATTCATGCCGCCGTTTCTCCGCTCGGAGCTGCCCGATCTTGCAGCCTTCTCGATCGTCGTTCGTCGCCGCAGTTTCAAGGCAGCCGCAATCGAACTGGGGATCACGGCATCTGCTCTCAGCCACGCAATCCGCCGGCTGGAAGAGCGTTTGGGCACGAAGCTCCTCAATCGCACAAGCCGAAGCGTCGCGCCGACGCCCGCGGGGCTGCGCTTCGCCGCGCGCCTGGAGGCAGGGTTCGATGAGATCGGCTCGGCGCTCTCCGAGATGGACGACGGGCATGCCGGCGCTTTCGGCGAACTGCGCCTGAACATTCCCGCCGACGCCAGTCGCCTTCTCGTCAGCCCCGTACTTCCGAGTTTTCTGAAGCTCTTGCCAGATATGCGGTTTACGGTCGTCGTCGAAAATCGCCCGGTCGATATGGTGGCCGAAGGCTTCGATGCCGGGATACGATACGGGGACACTGTTCCTGAGGACATGATCGCAGTCGCGCTGACCGAGCCATTGGAGTGGGTCATCGTCGGTTCGCCAGCCTATCTCGACAGGCATGGCCGACCGAAGAAGCCGGACGACCTGATGCAGCATTCCTGCCTGCGCCTTCTTCTGGGTGACAACTCGGCGTTCCGATGGGAACTGGGCAATGGTGATGCCATGATACGGATCGACGTGCCCGGCAACTGCACGATCAGCGATACGCAGAGCACCATCGATGCCGCTGCCGACGGTTTGGGTCTGGGCTACGTCCTGAAACGCCGTGCCGATGCGGAGCTGCGCGATGGACGGCTGGAAGTCGTTTTGCCTCAATGGTCATCGACCGGTGCAGGCTTCCACATGTATTATCCGAGCCGACGGCAAAACCACCCGGCGCTGCGTCACCTGATCGAACTCATCCGGGTGCGGGAAGGACTGCCGCCTTTGGTGCGATGATACACGACCGACGGCCAGTCGGTGAAGCGCGGCGTTGTTGCGCGTCGGGGATGAGGAGTTTTCAAGTCCCGCAGGATCGCGCTGACAGGTTTCCTTTTCAACTCGAAGTGCTCTAAGGCTGGTAGAGATTTCCCGGCTCTAGCCACTTCTCCAGATCAAATGGTCCAGCCATGCGCCAGAAGCTCTTCTTCTCCGAACGACCGGAGGTCATCTATGCAGTAGGCGATGTCCATGGCTGCCTCGACCTTCTTCACATTCTGCAGGAGAAGATTGTGGCCGACGCCGAACGTGAAGTCGGCGAAAAGTGGATCATCATGCTCGGCGACTATGTGGATCGCGGACCGAAGTCCTCTGCGGTCCTCGAAGAGTTGATCACGACCCAGCCCGACGGAATTCGGCGTTTCTGCCTCGCTGGGAACCACGAGGAATCGATGGTGGATTTCATCCGAAATCCGCATGGTGATCATCGTTGGCTGGAATTCGGCGGTCTTGAAACCTTGCGGTCTTATGGCATTGCCAGGTTGCCAGAGGATAATCGGCAATTGCGAGCAGCCGTGCAGAAGGCCATACCGGCACATCACATTAGCTTTGCCGCCAGCCTTCCTTCGCTCATTGCGGTGCCGGGGCTGTGTTTTGTCCATGCCGGACTTTTGAACGACGTTCCCCTCGAACAGCAGGAGGACAAGAACCTCCTCTGGATTCGACCAAGCCAACAGGGAGCACCTTCGGTGGCAAACCCATTTCTGACCGTCCACGGTCATACGCCGGTGCGCAACGTCGCCATGGTCCATAACAGGTTGAATGTCGACACCGGTGCCTTCATGACGCGACGACTTTCAGGCGTGAAGATCAAACGCAGCGGCGAGATCACCGTCATGACGTCGGACAGGTAGAGAAAGAAAAACCGCCGGCTGTGTCACAACCGGCGGCGAGAAATGATGTGCCGGATCGCTCCGGCACATCGGACCATGCGTTAGTGGTTGTCGCGCGGAAGACCCTTTGTCTGGGCGATGCGCTGGTACTTCACGGCTGGCTCGAGCACTGCACCCGTTTCCATCTGTCCGACGATGCCGCGCTGGATTTCCTGCCACGGCGTCTGGTGATCCGGATATTTGTAACCACCCTGAGCGTTCAGCGCCTCATGGCGCTTTGCCAGTTCTTCCGGCGAGATCAGGATATCGGCGGTACCTCTGCCCACATCAATGCGCACGCGGTCGCCGGTCTGCAGGATGGCAAGACCGCCACCTGCTGCCGCTTCCGGCGAGGCATTGAGGATCGACGGGCTGCCCGACGTGCCGGACTGACGACCGTCGCCGATGCAAGGCAGCGAGTTGACACCTTCCTTCAGCAGGTAGTCGGGAGCACGCATGTTCACGACTTCTGCCGCACCCGGATAGCCGATCGGACCTGCGCCGCGCATGAACAGAACCGTCTGCGCGTCGATGCCGAGCGACGGATCGTCGATGCGGTGGTGATAATCTTCCGGACCGTCGAACACGACCGCACGGCCTTCGAAAGCCTCGGGATCGTTCGGGTTGGAGAGATAGCGCTGACGGAATTCCGGGCTGATAACGCTGGTCTTCATGATGGCAGAAGAGAAGAGGTTGCCGCGCAGCACGCGGAAGCCTGCGCGCTCCTTCAGCGGACGATCGTAAGGACGGATGACCTTCTCGTCTTCGATGATCGCACCACGGCAGTTCTCGCCGATCGTCTTGCCGTTGACGGTCAGGGCGTCTTCCATGATGAGACCCTGTTCCATCAACTGGTTGACGACCGCCGGAACGCCACCGGCGTGATAGTAGTCTTCGCCGAGATATTCGCCAGCCGGCTGCAGGTTGACAAGCAGCGGAACTTCTTCGCCATAGGTCTGCCAGTCATCGACGGTGAGCTCGACGCCGACGTGGCGTGCAAGACCGTTCAGATGGATCGGCGCGTTGGTGGAACCACCGATGGCCGAATTGACGCGGATGGCGTTGATGAAGGCATCCTTCGTCATGATGTCGGACGGCTTCAGGTCTTCCTTGACCATCTCGACGATACGAAGACCCGTGAGATAGGAGATTTCCTGGCGATCGCGATACGGTGCAGGGATCGCGGCAGAGCCCGGAAGCTGCATGCCGAGCGCTTCGGCCAGCGAGTTCATCGTGGTCGCCGTGCCCATGGTGTTGCAATAGCCGGTGGACGGCGCGGACGAGGCAACGAGTTTGACAAAGCCCTGGTAGTCGATCTCGCCCTTCGCCAGAAGTTCGCGAGCCTTCCAGACGATGGTGCCGGAGCCGGTGCGCTCGCCGCGGAACCAGCCATTCAGCATCGGGCCGACGGACAGAGCAATCGCCGGAATGTTGACGGTGGCCGCCGCCATAAGACAGGCAGGCGTCGTCTTGTCGCAGCCGATCGTCAGAACGACGCCATCGAGCGGATAGCCATACAGCACTTCGACGAGGCCCAGATAGGCAAGGTTACGGTCGAGACCGGCAGTCGGGCGCTTGCCGGTTTCCTGGATAGGATGAACCGGGAACTCGATGGCAATGCCGCCCGCTTCGCGGATACCTTCACGAAGGCGGTTCGCCAGCTCAAGGTGGTGGCGATTGCAAGGCGAAAGGTCGGACCCTGTCTGCGCGATGCCGATGATCGGGCGGTCCGACTGAAGCTCGGCCTGGCTCAGACCGAAATTCATGTAACGCTCGAGATAGAGCGCCGTCATGTCGGCATTTGCGGGATTGTCGAACCAGGCGCGCGAACGCAGCTTGCCTTGGGGGGCGGTCAAATTCTTCGAGTCTGTCATGATAATGGTCTCCAGCCGGAAGTGGCGAACGGGTAGGTCAACGGGAGTGCGACGAATTCATGGTGAAGCGTCGACAATGGGACCACGCAGACGCGTAGCGGAGACGACGACATCTGGCAAGGCGGACATCTGCCCAAACCTTCCACTGCGTCCAAACTCTCGCTGACGATTCGCACGATTCCTCCCGCCTCAATCTTCTTCTTCCCTTGCCTGATCTGCGGCAATTGAGGAATGCGGTCAATGCCGCAGATTGTTCTTTGTATTCGTATTACTATTTCGGGATGAACGCAATTGTCAAGGAACGCAAAGACAGACGCGGCAATGCCGCTGGAAAAATATTACTAAATTATCCCATTGAATCTAATTATCTTTATTTAGAATAACCCGTTCTATTTCAAGCTGAGTGGCGATCCGAAGCAAAAAATCGCTTTTCAAAGATAATACTATATGCTCATATCGCCCCGTCAGCCGACATCATCTCTGGGAGGATTAAAGATGAAAAAAGCACTCGCGGCGGTTACCGTCGCTTTTTCCGTATGCCTGGCTTCTGGCGTATCCGCAAAGTCGCTCACCGTCGGCTTTTCGCAGATCGGCTCCGAATCGGGCTGGCGCGCTGCAGAAACCACCGTCACCAAGCAACAGGCTGAAAAGCGTGGCATCACTCTGAAATTTGCCGATGCGCAGCAGAAGCAGGAAAATCAGATCAAGGCCGTTCGCGGCTTCATCGCCCAGGGCGTCGATGCCATTCTGATTGCCCCTGTCGTCGCCACCGGCTGGGACGCCGTTCTGAAAGAAGCCAAAGAAGAAAACATTCCTGTTATTCTTCTTGACCGTCAAATCGAAGCTCCAGACAGCCTCTACCTGACCGCTGTAACCTCCGACCAGGTTCACGAAGGCAAGGTTGCAGGCGACTGGCTGGTCAAGGATGTCGGTTCGAAGGACTGCAATGTCGTCGAACTTCAGGGCACGACAGGCTCTTCCCCTGCCATCAACCGCAAGAAGGGCTTCGAAGAAGCCATCGCTTCGCACAAGAACATCAAGATCACGCGCTCGCAGACCGGCGACTTCACCCGCACCAAGGGTAAGGAAGTCATGGAAAGCTTCATCAAGGCTGAAAATGGCGGCAAGAACATCTGCGCTGTTTACGCCCACAATGATGACATGGCTGTCGGCGCGATCCAGGCGATCAAGGAAGCCGGTCTGAAGCCCGGCACAGACATCAAGGTCGTCTCCATCGACGCCGTTCCGGATATCTTCAAGGCCATGGCTGCCGGTGAAGCGAACGCAACGGTCGAACTGACGCCGAACATGGCTGGTCCAGCCTTCGATGCACTTGACGCTTACCTCAAGGACAAGAAAGAGCCGAAGAAGTGGATCCAGACGGAATCCAAGCTTTATACGGCATCTGACGATCCGATGAAGGTCTATGAGGCAAAGAAAGGCCTCGGCTACTAAGACCGGTTTGGGGGTGAAGTCCGCTTCACCCCAGATATCCAAACGCTTCCGTTCTTGCGCATTGCAGAGTGCCGCTGGTTCTTTGCTGAACATGCCTCATATCGGAAGTGGCGATCGGAACGGTGCTTCGGCACCGTTTCCATCACGCTTTTTCTTCAATGGAATGCTTCAGAATGTCCGAACAACCGTCCCTTCTGGAAGCACGTGCCATCGGTAAGTCCTTCCTCGGCATAACCGCTCTCGACAATGTTGATTTCACCCTTCGTGCGGGTGAAGTCCATGCGCTGCTCGGCGAAAATGGTGCCGGCAAATCCACGCTCATCAAGATCCTGACCGGCGTTTACACCCGCGACAAAGGAACAGTGCGCCTCGATGGCGACGAGATTTCCCCTGCCGATGTTGGTGAAGCCCAGGCGCTTGGCATTGGGACCGTCTACCAGGAGGTCAATCTCCTGGAAAACCTGACCGTTGCCGAAAATCTCTTTCTCGGCCGCCAGCCGCGCCGCTTCGGCCTCATCGACAAGCGCACGATGCGCGACGAGGCCCAGAAGCTGCTTGGCCGCTATGGCCTGAACATCGACGTCAATGCCCTGCTCTCCAGCTATTCGGTCGCCATCCGGCAGATCATTGCGATTGCGCGCGCCGTCGATCTCTCCGGCAAGGTGCTCGTTCTGGATGAGCCGACAGCCAGTCTTGACGCGCATGAAGTCAAGATGCTTTTCACGGTGCTGAGACAGCTTCGCGCCGAAGGTCTCGGCATCGTCATCATCACCCACTTCCTCAACCAGGTCTACGACATTGCCGACCGCGTCACGGTCCTGCGCAATGGCAAGCTGGTGGGCACACGCACCATTTCTGAGCTTCCAAGAGGCGAGCTCATTTCCATGATGCTCGGGCGCGAATTGCAGAATGTCACCCATAACCGCCAGCCCTCCGACAATGATGTGGTCGAAGGGGCGCCTGCCATCCGGTTTCAAGGCTACGGCAAGCGCGGCAGCGTCGAACCCTTCGATCTTGATATTCGTCCGGGAGAAGTGGTCGGCATTGCAGGGCTGCTCGGCTCAGGACGCAGCGAAACCGCCTTCCTTCTCTTCGGCATCGACAAGCCGGAAAGCGGAACGGCGACCATCGATGGCAAGCAGGTATCCATCCAATCACCGGAAGCGGCCATCGACCAGGGCTTCGGCTTCTGTCCTGAAGAGCGCAAGACGGATGGCATCATTGGTGATTTTTCCGTCGCCGATAATATCGCGCTTGCCCTGCAAGCCCGTCAGGGCTGGATGCGACCGATCTCCAAGCGTCAGAAGGCAGCACTTGCCGACGACTTCATCAAGTCGCTCGACATTCGTCCCGCCGATCGTGAACGTCCGATCAAGTTCCTCTCTGGCGGCAATCAGCAGAAAGCAATCCTTGCCCGCTGGCTGGCAACCGAGCCTCGCCTCCTCATTCTTGATGAGCCGACGCGCGGCATCGATATTGGTGCACACGCCGAAATCCTCAAGATGATCGAGAAGCTCTGCCAGGAGGGCATGTCACTTGTCGTCATTTCCTCGGAACTGGAAGAATTGACGGCGGTCGCCCATCGCGTCATCGTCCTGTCGGACCGTCGCCATGTTGAAGAACTCAAGGGGTCCGACGTGACTGCAGAAAACATCATGAAGGCGATCGCCACCTCCGCCCGCACGGAGGCCGCGTGATGAAGAGCGTAACGTTGAAATTGAAGAGACTGGCGCCGCAGTTCATTGCGCTGTTCATCATTCTGGCTGCCATTACGGTGATATCGCCTGGCTTCCTGAACGTCTCGATGCAAAATGGACGCCTCTATGGCAGCCTTATCGATATTCTGGTGCGCGCCGCACCCGTGGCACTTTTGACGATCGGCATGACGCTGGTCATTGCCACGAAGGGTATCGATCTATCCATCGGCGCGGTCATCGCCATTTGCGGTGCGGTTGCAGCCACGCTGATCAGTGCCGGGCACTCCATTCCAGTCGTGATTGCCGTATCATTGGCAGTCGGCATCGCCTGCGGCATATGGAACGGCATTCTGGTCGCCGTCCTCGACATCCAGCCGATCATTGCGACCCTCATCCTCATGGTTGCCGGCCGCGGCATTGCACAGCTGATCACCGAAGGCGTCATCCTGACCTTCAACAATGACAGCTTTGCCGCCATTGGGTCCGGCTCCTTTGCAGGCGTTCCACTGCCTGTGGTGATCTGGGTGGCGAGTGCCATTCTGATCGGTCTTCTGGTGCGCAAGTCCGCGCTCGGCTTCCTGATCGAGGCAACCGGCATCAATCGCCGCGCGGCCGCCCTTGCCGGTGTTCGCGCCCGCTTCCTGCTGTTCTTCGTCTATGCGATTTCGGGCCTTTGTGCCGCCATCGCCGGTATGATTGTGACCGCCGATATTCGCGGTGCGGATGCCAACAATGCCGGCCTTTGGCTTGAACTCGATGCGATCCTGGCGGTCGTCATCGGCGGCACGTCGCTGAATGGCGGACGCTTCTCCATCACCGCGTCGCTAATCGGTGCGATGATCATCCAGACGATCAATACCGGTATTCTCGTCTCGGGCTTCCCACCGGAATTCAACCTGATCATCAAGGCGGGCATCATCATCGTGGTTCTGACGCTTCAATCGCCGGCACTTGTCACTTTGCTCGGCTTTACCAGGACGCCGAAAAAACCAAGCCCGGCGGCACCGGCGCCCACCGCCAACAAAGGAGAAGCTGCGCGATGATACACACACGCAACCTTCCCTTCTTCACCACGCTGGCGATCTTCATCATTGCCTATGCGCTGTGCGTTTCCCAATATCCGGGCATCCTCAGCACACGGGTCATCGGCAATCTTCTGACCGACAATGCGTTTCTCGGCATCGCGGCCGTCGGCATGACATTCGTGATCCTGTCTGGCGGCATCGATCTGTCCATCGGATCGGTCATCGCCTTTTCCAGCGTCTTCGTCGCCGTGCTCGTCAACGGATATGGTGTTCATCCGCTCGTTGCCTTCGCGGCGGTGCTCGTCATCGCCACGATTTTTGGCAGCCTGATGGGCGCGATGATCCGCTTTCTCGCAATCCCGCCCTTCGTCGTCACCCTCGCAGGCATGTTTCTGGCACGCGGGGCAGCCTATCTCATGTCGACCGATTCCGTCCCGATCTCCCATCCGGTCATCGACGCCATCCAGGGCTTCTATATTCGTGTGCCCGGTGGCGGTCGACTGACGGCGCTTGCCATCCTGATGCTGATTGTCTTTGCAGTCGGCATATTGGTGGCAGCCCGCACCCGCTTCGGTGCCAATGTCTACGCGCTCGGCGGAAACCAGCAATCGGCGGAACTGATGGGTGTACCCGTCGCCAAAACCACGATCGGTATCTACGCGCTATCCGGCTTTCTCTCCGGTCTCGCGGGCATCGTCTACACGCTCTACACCTCGTCCGGTTACTCACTGGCAACCGTTGGTGTCGAACTGGACGCGATTGCCGCCGTGGTGATCGGCGGGACGCTGCTGACAGGCGGAACAGGCCTCGTTGCCGGCACTTTCATCGGCCTGATGATCCAGGGCCTCATTCAGACCTATATCGTTTTTGACGGAACACTGTCATCCTGGTGGACGAAAATCGTCATCGGCATACTTCTGTTCATATTCATCGTTTTGCAACGCACAATCATCTGGTACTCAAACAGAAGAATGGCGGCGGCTCACCCGGCATAACATCAGCGAGGGAGATAGTTGTTGGGGCTACTGGAAAACACGATATCGGGACGAAAGCGGCGCAACAGCCATGCGCACGTCGTGGCGGAACTTGGCAGCGCCATTGTTTCGGGCCGGATACCGGAGGGTTCCCTTCTCCCCAACGATGCCGAACTTTCGCTTCGCTTCGGCGTATCAAGGACCGTTCTCAGAGAGACGATGAAAACGCTGGCCGCAAAGCGGCTGGTGGAAGCCAAAGCGAAAGTCGGTACACGCGTTCTCGACAAATCGAGCTGGAACTTCTTTGACCCTGATGTGCTGGGATGGCGTTGCGAGGCGGGGCTCGATCCGGAGTTCATCGAGCATCTGGCCGAAATTCGCCTGGCGCTCGAGCCGGCAGCGGCGGCAGCGGCTGCTCGGCATGCATCCAGTGAAGATATTGTCGCGCTCTACGCGATCGCCGCGAAATTCGACAACCCCGCCCATACCGCCGAAAGCATTGCCAAGATCGATCTGGAATTCCATCTGGCCGTGGCCAGCATTTCCGGCAATCCCTTCATGCGTTCGGCAAGCGGTCTGATCGAGGCGGCACTCGCCATCTCCTTCAAGCTATCGTCGCCAGCCTCTGCTCCGGCCACCATCGCGGAGATTGCCGCCAACCATTTGCGCATTGTGCACGCCATTGCAGCGCGAGATGAAAACGCCGCTGTGAAAGCCATGCGGCATGTGATCGAGGTCGGCAAGGACCGGATCAAAAACGCCGCTCTCACCTGAGAGGCTCAAGAGCATTAATCGGTCTTGCAACGAAGGCGCGCTGCGGCTCTCAATGGAAGTTGCGGCCTTTGATGATGATGTGGTCGTCATCGCTGGTCTGAAGAGTTGATCTCGGTGGCAACCCCCGTCTATCCCGTGTCGGCGGGCTACCGTGATGAAACTCATCGCCGCGACCATGCGGCAGCGGAAACGGCTTATCCCTTTCCCCGACACTTCTTAAAATGTCCGACAGATCAGTGATGCGGTGGGCGACGATATGAACGACGTCACCTTCACGCTGAAGCTTGCCGTAAATTCCGACCATGCTCGCCGACAGGACGACACGTCGATATTTTTCGAAGGTCTTGACCCAAACGACGGCATTGGCAATTCCAGTCTCATCTTCAAGCGTCATGAAGATGACCCCCTTCGCAGAGCCCGGCCGTTGACGGATGAGCACGAGGCCGGCCACTTCCAGCCAGCGACCGTCATTGGTTCTATGGGCCTCAGCGCATGTGACGATCCGCCGTCGGGCAAGATCCTGACGTAGAAAGCTCATGGGATGTTCACGCAGTGTCAGCCCCATATGTCCATAGTCCTGCACCACTTCTCCGCCTGCGGTCATGGGGGTCAAGTTGACGTCCGGCTCCTGCAACTCCTCGATCAAGGTGTTTTCTCTCGCTGCGGCAGCGGCAAAGAGCGGTAGTGGCTCATCCCGCAACCCCTTGATGGCCCAAAGCGCCTCACGGCGCGAAAGTCCGAACGCGGTTAGAAACGCATCCGCCTCCGCGAGACATACCAGTGTTGAAACAGGTACCCCTGCTCGCCTCCACAGATCGTCTATAGACTGGAAAGGTCGCTCCTCCCGGCATGCAATAATCGCTGCTGCATGCTTGTTGGACAAGCCTTTCACGAGGCACATGCCCAGCCTCACAGCTTCGCGGTCCGGTGCAGTCTTTTCCTCGAGCGTACAATCCCAGCGGCTGGCATTTACGCAAACGGGCCGGACCACGACCCCATGATCGCGCGCATCGCGAACAAGCTGTGCCGGTGCATAAAATCCCATGGGCTGGGAGTTCAACAGCGCCGCACAGAAGATATCGGGATGGTGGCACTTCACCCATGCCGATGCATAGGCGATCAAGGCAAAGGAGGCTGCATGGCTTTCGGGAAAGCCATAGCTGCCGAAACCTTGAATCTGAGCGAAGAGTCTTTTGGCAAACTCTTCGCTAAAGCCATTTTCAATAAGCCCGCCGATGAGCCGTTTTTCGAAATTCGCGATAGTCCCAACATTTTTGAATGTGGCCATCGCCCGTCTCAGCTTATCCGCTTCACTGGGGGTAAAGCCGGCACAGTCGATGGCAATGCGCATGGCATGTTCCTGAAACAGCGGAACGCCAAGCGTTTTCTCAAGAACCTTTTCAAGGGTGGGATGCTCGTAAACGATCTTCTTACCCTCTGCTATTTCCTGACGCCGCTTCAGGTAGGGATGGACCATATTGCCCTGTATCGGACCCGGCCGCACGATTGCGACCTGAATGACCAGATCGTAAAGCTCCCTCGGTCTCAGCCTTGGCAACATCGACATCTGCGCCCGGCTTTCGATCTGGAACGTGCCGATCGTATCGGCCTTACAGATCATGTCGTAGGTCGGACCGTCATTGTTTTTGATGCTGGTCAGCCCGAACTCTTTGCCTTCGCGAACCGTCAGCATCTCGAAGGCTCTGCGCATGCAGGACAGCATGCCGAGCGCCAGGCAATCCATCTTCATGAATTTGACGATCTCGATATCGTCCTTGTCCCATTCGATGATCCGCCTGTCCTTCATGGATGCTGGAAGAATGGGAACGAGTTCGTCCAGACGGTCATGGGTCAAAACGAAACCGCCGGGATGCTGGCTGTAATGGCGGGGCGTTCCGATCAACTGGCGCGCGAGATCGAAGGCGAGCCTGACGCGCCGATCTTCCAGATTGATATTCAGTTCCTTGGCGTGCTTCTCTCCGGTCCCTTCCGTCCACCACCATATCTGGGAGGACATGAGTTTGGTCAGATCTTCGGGAAGGCCCAGTACCTTGCCGACATCGCGGATGGCGCCCTTGCCGCGATAACAGGTCACCACAGCACAAAGCGCCGCCTTATCGAACCCATAGTGATCATAAATCCACTGGATGATTTCCTCGCGCCGCTGGTGCTCGAAATCAACATCGATATCCGGCGGTTCGTCACGGTCCTCGGAAACGAAACGCTCGAACAGAAGGTCGCTTTCATCCGGATCGATTGCGGTGATGCCGAGGACATAGCAGACGGCCGAATTGGCCGCAGATCCACGTCCCTGGCAAAGAATCTTCATCTCCCGTGCCTTCCTGACGATGGTATTGACGGTCAAAAAGTAGGGCGCATATTCCTTCTTGGCGATGATGGTCAATTCGTGCCGAAGCGCCTTCTTCACCTTTTCCGGCACGCCATTGGGATATCGCTTCGGTGCCTCATCCCAGACGAATTTTTCCAGCGCTTCCTGCGCCGTCAGGCCTGGTATCTGCCGCTCGTCCGGATATTGATATTTCAATTCAGAGAGCGAAAAGCGGCATTTTTTCACGATTTTCAGCGTGTTTTCCAAGGCATCCGGATAGGCAGAAAAAAGCCGATACATTTCCTCCGGCGGCTTCAGATAGCGATCGGCATGACGCTCGCGGCGAAAGCCGGCATCGTCGATGGTGCAGTTATGGCGAATGCAGGTGACGACATCCTGAAGCATGCGACGACCGGGCTCATGAAAAAGAACGTCATTGGTGACGACCGTTGCCACACTGGCGCGCGCTGCCATCTGCGAAAGCTCATGGAGGCGCAGCGCATCGTTCGGTCGGCGACGCAGGCTCATCGCCACATAGGCGCGATCGCCGAAATCAGCCCTTATCCGGCGCAAATGGCTGGAAAGCCCTTCATCCGTCTCATCCGGCAGGAGAACCACGATCAGCCCTTCGCCATAGGTGACCAGATCACTCCAGGTGAGCGAGCACTTGCCAGCCTTGCCATCTCTCTTGCCGAATGTCAGCAGGCGGCATAGGCGGGCATAGGCCTCCCTGTCCACCGGATAGACCAGCACGGAAACATCCTGCACTAGGTCCAGTCGACAACCGACTACCAGCCGCATACCAAGCTCTTCGGCAATCTTGTGCGCGCGAGGAATGGCCGCGAGGCTGTTCCGATCGACAATGCCCAGTGCCTCTATGCCGAGCGCTTTCGCCTGAGCGAAAAGCTCCTCACAGGAACTGGCGCCACGCAGAAAGGAAAAATGCGAGGTGACCTGCAGTTCGGCATAACGAACACCCGTACTCATGCGAAAAATCCATGCATGAACCACTCCAGAGAGCCTGTCTCTGTGTGCTCGCCATCGCCGGAACGGAAGATCCAGAAACGCTCGCCGCTCTCGTTTTCGACAAGGAAATAATCGCGCACTGCCGAGAGCTCTCGATCGCGCTTCCACCATTCGCCAAAGACGCGCTCCGGCCCGTCGGCCCGCTTGACGATGTGACGCACCCCGCGCCATGTGAAGCTTCGGGGAGGGTGATCGGGCAGAAGCGCCACTGTCTGGATCGGCTCCGGCTTGAACAGAAGTCTCACCGGTCGCGGCCAATGTTTCGGCCAGCCGGGCGCATCCGTAGCCTCGGCTGGAATTTTCTGAACGGAGCGCTCCGGCACATCGCTTTGAACCGCCGCATAGCGATAGACCTTGTGGCCACGGTTGAGGATGATATCGACAGCCTCGCCAATATCGCCTCCCGCCTCTTCCAGAAGGATGGAGCGTACCTGCCCGGCAAGAAGCGGCTCGGCATGGGTCGCCGTCAGCGTCATCTTCTCGATGCCGAAACCCGGATCGATCGTCTCGATACGGTCGGTCAGAAGGCGCGACAATTGCTTGCTATCGCGTGCGGGTTTGGAGGTTCCGGCCCGAATGGCCTGCACACCACTATCGACACGATGGAAAACGAGATCGACACGGCGCGCACCTAAACCCCGCTTCTCCAAATCCAGACAGAGGTCGGACACAAGCTTTCGAGTGTATTTTGCAATGGTTTCTGCGGCACCAATCGGTTCGGGAAAGAAGCGGCGCACGGTCACCAGTTCCGCCACGCGGACCGGCTCTATCGGTTCCGACAGGATACCGTGAGCCTGATCCAGCCTGCGACCCACTTCCGGGCCGAACCGCAAGGTGATCGGCGCGCGCGGCGCGGCTGCCAGTTCTCCAATACGGCGAAAGCCAAGGACCTTCAGCTCATTGACCAGATGTGCATCCAGTCGCAGGGCGGCAAGCGGGAGAGCCGAGAGCGCTTCGCGCGCACTGCCTTCAGGTAAAATGGTGACGGCTTCGCGCCCGAAACGGGCAAGCGCGTGGGCCGCGCCCCAGCTTTCGGCAATTGCCGCACGTGCTGTAAATCCCAGCGCATGCAGGCGATTGATCATGCCCGTCAGCATCAGTCTTTCATTGCCATGCAGGTGATCGGCCCCTGTCGTATCGAGCACCAACCCATCGGGCGTATCCGGCGCGACGATGGGGGCATAGATGCGCAGAAACCAGAAGGCCAGATCCTCAAGAGCTTTTGCATCCTCCACCGGCTTCAAGTCTTCGACAATCAGGCCCGGTAGAATGGCCTGCGCCTTGCTGGCCGGCATGCCGGGGCGCAAGCCCGCTTTCAGCGCGGCACTATTCAGAGCAGCCACGAGCCGGCGGCTTCCCTGGCGGGCGATCATGACCACCGGAGTTTCAACCGGCGGCGCTTCGTCCCCAAGCATCCTGCGGTATCGATCCGTCTGCCATGTCGGCAGGTATAGCGAGACGACCCTCTGCATCACAGGCTTCCACTTCCAGTTCAAAAGGTTCTCCGCCCCGGACACGCAGCGCTTCTACAAACCAGCGTGACCGCCCTACCCCGCGTACCGGCAGCGGGGTGGAGGGACGCATGGAAATGCGCCACCGGGTGACGGCTGCGGTCGGCTGACCAAAATCGGCAACACCGCTCACATGACGCCAGCGGCGAAGCGCTATGGCTGCCACGCCCGAAGCTTCCGCCGTCAATTGCAGACGCCGCGACATGTTCATCGGCAGCTTCGACACTTCACCGATCACCGCACCAAAGCCGTTGCAGCGAAGCCCCTCCTCGAAACAATCCAGCACGCCCTTTTCTTCGCGGCATTCGACGATGATCAGCCGGTTATGCGAGAGCCCTGCCTGTGTGAGAGCAGGCATGAAGAGATCGGGACGGGTCACGCACCAAAGGATCTTGCCCTTCAACCGGGCAGCGATGCCCGCACAAAAGAGCGCTGACGCTGCGCCATCCACGGCACCATTTCCGCCGCCGCTCACCTCATGCAAGCTGCCAAGCTTCAGGCCTTGACCGGGGAGACGCTCATCCATGGCTGGAATATTGAAGGGCAGAGTCTCCTGCTGTCTGGCAGGACCTTGGGTGATCCTCTCCAGCCTTTCTCGCAATTCCTCCACGACAAGCTGTTCTGCGCGCTTCTGCATGACACGAAACTTCTCAGAGCATTCCACGCTAAAAAACTAATGTTCACTTTTTGTTCTAGATTCACAAAAGAGTCAACACGAGTCCGCCGGACTCCTGTGGAGAGGTGGACGATTCCTTTATCTCCCGGCCAATGGCCGTACCGCGATACCTGCCAAGAAGGGCGATGTGACCGCAGGGGTTCGCCGCGGCAGGCAGAGTTTGCCAGCCGCGTAGAATAGCAGGAACGAGCCGATCTGGTATGCGAAAATAATGTCGATCTCGACGAAGGAGCGGACGACAAACAGGGCGCAAAGCGAAAACAGGATGAGCGCCTGCGGATCCTGATTGCGCATGAGGATTGACCGCAAGTGACCTAAAAGCGTGCCGTAGAGCAGGATGACAAGCAGAATGAGACCGACGAAGCCGTTTTCCACCACCACCTCGATATAGGTGTTGTGGAAATGGAAGCCGCTGCGACCGGAAATGAAGAAATCGTCCCAGAGCCGTTCGGCATCGGAAAAGCCCGGCACCCAGAAACCCTGATAACCGACACCGAAAATTGGCGCCCGCTTGGCCGCCTCGATGCCCTGCTGCCAGAGATAGGTGCGTCCTGTCAGTGTCGTGTCCTTGCCGAAGACACCGAGGATCGCGTCGAAGAGGCCGAACTGTAGCGCGGCCACGACAAACAGACCGCCCAAGCCAACGGCTGCAAAAAACAGCATCTTCCTATTGCTAGGGGACAAGGCCCAGAGCGGCAGCAGACCCGCCATCATGATGACGACGGCTGCAGTGGTGATCGCGGATGTTGCCGACTGCGATGCAAGCAGGCTGTAGGCCGAGATCAGACCAGCAACGCCCGCGATCGGCAGCCACAAACCTCTTTGGCGCAGCACAAGCACAGAAGCTGCGGCAAAGAGGACGCCAAGCGAGGCATAGAAGCCCAACTGGTTCTTGGAAGAGAATGCGCCGACGAAGCTGGTCGTGCCATCCAGCGCATCGAAAAGATAGGTTCCAAACAGCAGTGAATAGAGAAGAACGATGGTAATGCCGATCAGCGCTCCGCGCGTCAGCGTCTTGATCGATATGACGCGCATGGCAATCAGCGCGCAAACGATGTGCGTCATGTACTGAATGGAGGCGCGCAGGCTGACGGACATGGCGTCCGACCAGAAGCTCGACAGCACGGCCAGAATGCCGAAGGCGAAGATCCACAAGTAGCGGGTGTAATTGCCGAGCACCCGGCGATAATCCACCACGACCAGAGGCAGCCAGACGGCGTAATAGGCAAGGATCGAGATCTGGCCGAACTTCGACGAATAGGCGAAGACGAAGAAGGACAGCGCCACGGCCGCCGTTCCGTAGAGCCCATTTCTGTCAGGATCGATCAATGCCGATTTCGCAATCCGCATGGCAGCCTCACTGCATCAGCACTTCCGAGGAAACCTTGATAACGTCGCCAGGCTCAAGCGCCGTGGTTTCGTCAACCTTGATTTCCTTCGATTTTCCTTCGTCCTCACGAACAACGACATAGGAAATCGAGGCCGACTTGCCGGAAGGATCGAAGCGCAGAGCTTCCGCCGATTGCGCCAAGGCCTCCGACATGAGTTCGCGGCTGGTGGAAAGCTGCAGGTTCAGCTTCTGCAATTCGGCCTGCGTATCCTGCAATTCCTTGGAGCGCTGCGCGTCCCAGTCGTTTCGCAGGTTGATCTCATCCTGGATCGCCTTGTTGATATCCTGCTTGGCGCGCAAAGCATTCGTATCGATGTCGAGAAGCGTCGCTTCCACCTCGGCTGCGCGTTCCTCCGCCGAGATACGACGCTGAGCAAGCGCAAGACCCTGCTCGTTCAAGCGGTTGACCTTTTCCCGGTCTTCATTTGCCAATTGCAACTGACGCTGCTGGCTCTCTGCTTTCTTGCGCAGGGATTCCACTTCCGCATCGAGCAGTTCACGCAAATCCTTCAACGCTTTCAATTGAAGCGTATAGCGCTCGGTGCGAGACTTCATCAGCGCACTTTCGCTTTCCAGGAGCGCATCGATATTGACGACCTTTTCCATTTCAGGCGTCTTCTTGATCTCCTGGTCGCCGCTCACTTCGGCAAGCAACCTTGCCTGACGGGCCAGAAGACGGCCGCGCTGGTCGTCATAGACGGCGGCGTCACCGCGGGCATTGATGAAATCCCGGGCAAAACGCTGCCCTGCATCGGAGCGGCGCAAACCGCCCGCGAGGCTGACAGCTTTCAGAACCGTCATATTGGGCGCATAGGGATATTCGCCGGGCGTTTGCACATCCCCCGTCAGAAAGACCGGACGGAACTGGGCAACTTCGACGGAGGCTGATGGAAGGTTGCGCAGAGCAAACTTGCTTTGAAGCTGCGCCCCGATCGCCTCTCCCACCTCGCCTGCCGTCTTTCCGGCAACATTTAACTGGCCGATGAAGGGAAGCGCCAGCGTGCCTGACGGGCCGACCGAGTAATCGCCATTGATCACATCCCAGTTGCGGATGGTGCCGTCTGCCGGCTGCCATTCGGCAACGCGGATGCGAAGCTTGTCAGCGGTTCCGAGGCGGTATTGGCTATCCTGCGCAAGCGCGCTGAGCGGAGTGGTGAAGAGCAGCGCCGCGGCAACAGCCAGAGCAGTACCTTTGCACCATGTTTGGGTGCGCCGTTTTTTAGGGAGGGCTTCGTCGGCAATGCCAACCATGTAAAACTCCATGTTGATGCCTTGAAAAGTGAATGTGCGACCGGCTCAGGTCCGGTCGCAGCCGCAAGGCATGGCACAGGTGGGAGGGCCTGCGTTCACGCCGAGTATCTAATCTGGCTTCAATAGCTGCCGCGGGACATGCAGACAGCTGGCACGGTTTTCATGATGATGGAAATGTCTCTCATCATCGACCAGTTCTGAACATATTGCGTGTCGTAATCAACGCGCTCCTTGTAGGAGACGTCGTTACGACCGCTGATCTGCCAGAGACCGGTAAGACCAGGACGCGTGCTGAGATAGTAGCGCGCGGCACTTTCATAGTAGTTGAGCTCTTCGTCCACGACAGGACGAGGACCCACAACACTCATTTCACCACGAATGATGTTGATGAGCTGTGGCAGTTCATCAAGGCTCAGCTTGCGAAGAACGCTTCCGACAGCTGTGACACGCGGATCGTTCTTCAGTTTTCTCGTCTGGCGCCATTCTTCCGCAGCTTGCGGGTCAGACGTCAGATATTGTTTCAGCACCTCATCTCCGTTCACGACCATCGTGCGGAATTTCAGGCAATGAAACGTGCGGCCATTATGGCCGATACGGCGGTGGCCGTAAAAAGCGGGTCCCTTGTCGGAGAGTTTGACCAAGACCACGATCATGAGAAAGATCGGGCTGAGCACAAGAAGGGCAAGCAGTGCCGAGGAAACATCGAAACTGCGTTTCACGATGCCCCCGATAGGAAAGCTCACATCAGACTCTTCAGAACCACTAAGCGGCGAAACAGCCGATCGAGTCGCGGACTTCATAGAGAGAACTCCATTTATGTTTTGCGATAGGTCGGTACCCGTTGGGCGCGTCATGCAGTCATCATGAGACATGAAGTCTGTGGTCGGAATTTGGTGCTTTTGAATTTTTTGTGAGGCAACGTTACCCGGCTGCCTAAAACCGGCCGCCCCAAATTCCTCACATCATGTTGGCTGATACTATTGATGAACGCCTATAAAAGGAACAAAGACAGGCAGGCGTCATGCAGTTGACGCATGGTGACCATCTCTATGTATTGCGCAGCCATTTATATTAAAACTGTTCTTCTGGTTTACTGGTCTTGCGGGTAAGATGGAGCGCTTCTCTAAGGCTCGATTAAATAAGAGACATGTAATATTTCTTATATGCAGCGCAGCAAAATTATGGCGCCGCACATATAAAATAATTAAAAATAAACCGTTTTTGTTGGGAAAAATTAATTTCAACCGCTTTCTGAAACGTTTCCGAGACGAAAGAGTGGCTTAAATAAGGCAAGAATGTGGCAAAATCTCTGCCTCACGAAGTGTTGCCTGCCCCGACTCGCGATTGGAAGGCACCTGCACTGGCGCCTCCTTCTTCATATTCGCCTCATATCGCCGCACCCAAAAGAAAAGCTGGCGCACCCATGGTGCACCAGCCCTTCATCGATCTTGAAGCTATGAAAAATAGCTTATGCTGCCTTACGTTCGTGACGGCCTTCTTCGACCTCTTCGACGATCTTTGCAACGAAAGCTTCCAGGTCGTCGGGGTTGCGGGAGGTGACGATGCCCTTGTCGCAAACGACCTTCTCGTCTTTCCAAATCCCGCCGGCATTCTTCACGTCGGTCTTGATAGAGCCGTAAGACGTCACTTCACGGCCGCGAACCGCATCGGCTTCGACCAGAAGCCATGGTGCGTGGCAAATGGCAGCCACAACCTTACCGGACTTCACGAATTCCTTGACCACGCGCATTGCGTCGTCACTGGCGCGCAGGACATCCGGATTGATCTGGCCGCCAGGAAGGACTAGAGCGTCGAAATCTTCGATCCGCACGTCCTTGGCAAGCAGGTCGACTTTCACGCTGTCGCCCCAGTCTTTCTCGTCCCAGCTCTTGATCTCGCCATCCTTGATCGAGGCGATCTTGACGTCTGCGCCCTTGCGCTGCAGCTCTTCGTACGGCACGCGAAGCTCCGAGCGCTCATATCCGTCGGTCGCGAGAATGACGATCTTGGCAGAATTGATAGCAGTCATGACTGTTTCCTTCCTGGTATATTTTGTGTTGGGGTGGGCTTGTTAGGATTCTACGTCTGAGTTGACAGACGGTAGAAAAAATTCGACATCGGCGATCCGTGCCTTGTCGAGGATTGCGATGCGCTCCTGCCAGAAGCGCTCGGCTTCTTCCGGCTCATGGTCGTATTGACGGACAAATGTCTTGTTGTCGTCGATCATGACCTGGCGGGTGCCGCCAAGGAGCATGTATTCTTCCGCAAGCTTTCGCGTTTCGGTCTTTTCCACGTCAAAACCTCCTTGGCAGCCAAATTGTCTTGGCATTGGGCGGAGACGGCCGGATGGATAAGAAGCTCGTCTGCCTTTTCGTTGGCCATCGAGAGAAAACGGAAAAATCCCGATGTTCTCCGGCACCATCACGTCCGTTTGACACGGCGCGTCTCCTGCCAATCGAACGTGCCCCTCAGGCATTGGTTCCTGAAAAATTAACGGCGCAAAGGCCGGAACAACTCGGGGAGAAGACAAAACGGGACGCGCGAGGCTGGCGTTCAGGCTTTGACACGCGGGCGCGACGTCTAGCGAAATAGTCGCAGCATGGACCTAAGCGCGTTGCAATCTTTCAGATTTGCTCTTTACGCTTTAGTTCTTGTTTTGCCACGTAGCGTGATCGCAAAACCGTGACACAGGTTTGCGCGGCACGCTTGTAGATCGAAAGGAGAGAAGGGATATTACCCCCTTCTGCGCTTATTCAACGATCTTCGGGTTGCGGAGAGCTTCCGCAAGGAAATTGCTCATCGGCAGACCAAGGTTGATATTGAGCCCCGGCATGGATTCCTCGAACCAGCGCTTGTAAATCTCTTTGGCAGTCTCTGACTTGTAAATCTCGCTCAGTGCTTCGTTCACCGCCCCGACAAACGCCTTGTCGTTCACGCGCATCATAAAACCAAAGGGCTGGGCGTCTGTCACCTGCTCCTCGGAAAGCACATAATCGGACGGGTTTTGCGTGCGGGCAATCATCGTTTTCAGCAAAACCTCGTCCATGGCAAAGGCCGCAACACGACCTTCTGTGACCATATCGAACGCAGCCTGAAGACTTTCAACAGGAACGGCGGAGATATTCAGTTTCCGCCTGCGGCTGCTCTCATTGATTTCGTTGACATTGACGGTGCCGAGAGCCACGCTCACCGAACGCCCCTTCAGATCATCCAATGTCTTGAAACCGCTTTTCCGCAGGGAAACGTACCGTGTCACGGTGAAAAAGTGCGGGTAGGCGAAGGCTGCGCTCTTGCGCCGCTCTGCCGTGTTGGTGCTTGCGTTGCACTCGATGTCGATCGTCCCATCATTGAGAAGCTGCACGCGATTGCTGGGCGTACGCGGCACGAACTGGACATCGATGGATTGCACCTTGAGCCGCTGCTTTAATTTTTCCACCACAGCACGGCAAAGGTCGATCGAGTAGCCGAGGACCTGGCCGTCCGCATTGAGAAAGGAGAAGGGTGCGGTCGAACCATAGCCGATCCTGATCTTGCCGGTCTGGGCAATTCGATCGAGGGTGGGCGTGTCGAAAACCTTTTCCTCCGCCTTGGCTGCAATCGAGCCGAGCGCGCAGAATGCAAGCAGGAAGCAATGAAAGATGTACATTCTCATTGCAGGTACTCCTTGGGCTCCTTGAAGGCGGCCTGCAGCTCTGGGGATAGCGGAAGGTTGAAATTGCGCCCGTCCGGCGGCAAAGGCGACATGAACCACTTGTTGTAGATCGTCTCGATTTCGCCGTCCGTAAACATCTTGTAGAGAGCTTCATTCACCAACGTCTTGAACGCATCATCGCCCTTTGGCAGAAGAATACCATAGGGTTCAGGCGGCCCGAACGTTTCTTTCGAGATCATATAGTCTCCAGGTGCATTTGAAAAAGCCACGTGGGCAGCCAGAAGAACATCATCCATCACGAAGGCGGAGGCGCGATTGTTTTCGACCATGGCGAAAGCTTCGGAATTCACCTTGCTGATCAGCACAGAGATGTTCAGCTTTTGCTCCCTGTTGACGTTTTGCAATTGCGCGATGTTGATGGTCCCCGTGGTCGAAGCCACCGTTCGTCCGGCCAGATCCTTGATACTGTTCAACCCACTCGATTTTTTCGTCACGAAGCGGGTCGCTGTGATGAAGTGGGGATAGGAGAATGCCACCTGCTCTCGCCGCTCGGCATTGTTGGTCGTCGCGCTGCATTCCATGTCGATCTTGCCGGACTTCACCAACAGGAAACGGGTTGCAGGCGTCGCCACCACATAATCGGTCTTCAGGGTATCGAGCTTAAGCGCGTCTCGAACGTGATCCGCGATCCTTTGACATATATCGATGGAGTAACCGCGCACGACGCCATCCGGCGTCACATAGGAAAACGGCAGTTCGTCCTGGCGGTGCCCGAACGTGATCGTCTTGGTACGCGCAATCTTGTCGAGGGTCGGGCTCTTCAACTCCTCAGCCGCAGCAGAAAGCGTGAGAAACGGCGAAGAGACGAGCGCGGCGAACAAAGTGGGAATGACCGAGCGGCGCATCAGCCCATGGAGGGTAAGAGAAATATGCTTCATGTCTCTACTCCTAGCGGTGCACCATCTTTGCGGGTGCGGAACGATAATGGCTCTCGATATCGGCAAGTGGCATGGGGCGGCCAAGGTAATAGCCCTGCAACAGGTCGCATCCGGCAGCACGAAGCAGCGAAAGCTGTTCTGGCGTTTCCACGCCCTCCGCCGTCGTTTTCAATCCAAGTCCTGCGGCGATGTGGATCACACCTTGAATGATTGCCAGGCTCTGGGTGCTGGTCATCACGTCGGCAACGAAGCTGCGGTCGATCTTGATCTTGCTGATCGGTAGTTTGGTCAGATAAGCAAGGCTCGAATAGCCGGTTCCGAAATCATCAAGCGCGATCCTGACCCCAAGCGCCTGAATGTCTTGCAGACATGTGATGGCCTCCGATCCGGAGAGCAGAACCGTTTCCGTCAACTCGATCTCGAGCCGAGATGGCGGCAAGCCGCTGTCATTCAGCGCCCTTTGCACCTTCTCGACAAGATCGCCCTGCTGTAACTCGATCGCCGAGATGTTGACGGCCACCGTTGCCTCGTTCGGCAATCGCATGGCTTCCTGGCAGGCCCGCTTCAACACCCAGTCGCCGATCGCACAGATCTGGCCGGTCTTTTCGGCCAGCGGAATAAAGTCGTCGGGTGTCACCCAGCCGCGAACCGGGTGCTGCCAGCGCACCAGCGCTTCATAGCCGACAGGCTCGGGATTGGAGAAGCAGAAGATCGGCTGGTAGTGCAGCACGAATTCGTCCCGCTGAACCGCGAGGTCGAGGTCCTGCTGCAGTTCGTGGTCCTGTTCTTTCGACATTTCCATGCCATGTTCGAAGAACTGGAAATTCCCGCGACCGCCGGACTTGGCGCAGTACAGCGCCACATCGGCATGTTTGAGCAGTTCGGACATCTCGTGACCGTGAAGGGGCGCTATCGAAATACCGACGCTGGCCCCGACGGAGGCCTCTTTGCCCAGCAACATGAACGGGTGTGATGCTGACGTGATGATACCCTTCGCCAGGCGACTGGCCTCACGCACCGCATTTTTACGGACGATCTGCAGGATCGCGAACTCGTCACCGCCTAGTCGAGCCACCATGTCCTGCGGCCCGATCAGTTGCAGCAGGCGCTCTGCGAAGGATACGAGAAGAGCATCGCCGCTCGCGTGGCCCAACACATCATTGACCGCCTTGAAGCGATCGAGATCGAGAAGCATGACATTGAACCGTCGGCCATTTGCCAGTTCCCCAATCTCGCTCTCCAGCCGCTTGCTGAAGAAGGCTCTGTTTGGCAGTCCGGTCAGCGGATCGTGATGGGCAAGATGTTCCATCTGTTTCGCCACATCGCGGATCTGGCGCAGGTTCTCCCGCTCGACCACGGCTTCGCGCACCTTCTCGATCGCGACGGCAACGCGACCGATCTCGTCCTTGCGATGTTGAAACGGCGTCACCGAGGCCGTGTCGTCATGGGCGATTTTGGTGAGTGCTTCAATCAGCGCCGGCACCGGCATGAAGACCTTGCGCATCAGAAGTGCAACGACCCCGCCGGTCACGAGCAAAATGGTGATCAGAAGCGCAAGCGAATTCTGTAGAAGCTTCGTTTGTGTTTCGAGAAGCTTGGAAGCCTCGCCGATCGTCGTGACCACACTGCCCTGCAGCTTTCCATTCTGATCGACCACCGGAACGAAAGCAATGAAGTGCCGCACCGTACCAAGCTCGGCAAAGCCGACGTAGAATGCATCCATCGCCGTGCCTTCTGGCAATGTCAGCGAGATATTCTCCACCTCCCCCAGCGCGTCGGCGGAACTGGTAAAGGTCTGACCAGCGGGGTCCTTTTGAAAAATCCAGACATTGTTCTTGGTTTGCGCAGCGGCAAGCGCCAGAACGTCCCCGGGATTGAAGCCCGTATCCAAAATGGAGGCATCGTCACCCAGCGGTCGCTCGCTGGTGATCTTGACGATCTGGCCGCTGCTATCACTGTCGATGGAGATAAAGGTGTAGATGGTGCGGATCGCAGAACTCGTCACCTGCGCGTTCAGTTCTGCCTCGCGACGCCATTGGTCAAGCGAGTCCCGCTGGACCATCACCCAGCCGACAGCAGCGCCAACGAGATAGGCAAGCACGACACTGGACACGAGCGAAACGGTGATCTTCCAGAACAACGACTGATACCAGACAATTCTGGCCGGCCGTGCTGGCGCTTCTGCCTCAAAATGATCCGCACTTTCCGTGCTCAAGAGCATCTGGCTCTCACTTTGGCCTCTTATGAAAGAGAAATCAGGTCAAAATTATCTTCTAGCGTCTCGTTACGTCGCAGTTTGAAACACCACTGTTCAGCAAGAGAGTAAAAATATCCTCACATGGTTCGGCAGGATTCGATGCAATGGATAAAAAAGAGCAAATAAATCGATCCGGGTAACCGCACGGCTGTCCAGTTTTAGGTCTGGATTGAAGATCGCTGCGGCTCTAAATATCGCGCTTGGCATGCGGAAAGAAAATCGGCTTATGGCAATACTGAAGTTTACCGATCGGACGAAGAACAAGAGCGCGCTTGGCGCGAAAGATTTGAGTTTTCTCCTCAATCCGTATTCCATCGAGGTGACGCCGAAGACCGCCGCGAAGATCACTGACTTTTCCAGGCTCCTGCCGCCTGGAACACGAGTCTATATTGCCCACATCACCGGGACATCGATCCAGGACATGGTCGCGACGGCGAAAAGGCTACGCCAGGACGGGTTCGCCGTCATGCCGCATTTTCCCGCACGCAGCATTCCCGACATCGCCACTCTGAAGAGTTGGATAGAACTTTATCGCAATGAGGCTGATGTCACCGAGGCCCTGTTGCTGGGCGGCGGGGAGACGCGTCCGGTCGGCACGATCGAAAGCTCGATCCACTTGCTGGAGAGCGGTCTCTTCGACCGGCATGGTTTCCAGCGGCTGCATGTGGCGGGCCATCCGGAAGGGAGCCGTGACATCGATCCGGACGGCACGACCAGCAATGTCGATAGCGCTTTGAAGTGGAAAACGGACTTCTCTCGACTGACCGATGCCGAGATGGCGATCGTCACGCAGTTCGGTTTCGAGCCCGGGGTGATCACAACTTGGGCGGAGCGAATTGCAGAGGCGGGCGTCAGTCTTCCAATCCATGTGGGGATCGCGGGCCCGGCCAAACTCCAGACCCTGATCAAGTCCGCCATCTCCTGCGGCGTCGGCCCCTCATTGAAGGTGCTGCAAAAGCGGGCTTTGGACGTGACGCGATTGCTCATGCCCTATGAGCCGACCGAGATGGTGGACGCGCTGACGGCTTATGTCGAGAACAATCCGGCGTCGCTGATATCGCAACTCCACCTCTTTCCTCTGGGCGGAATTGAGCCGGCAGCGCGCTGGGTTGGAGACAACACCATGACCCAGGCTCAGGCTGCCACTGGTACGTCGTAATATAGAGCAGAAGGCGTTGGCGCGACCGAGCCTCTACCGACTTGAAGCGAATGCCAGTCCCAGCACGGCCGCCCCGACGAGACCGGGCTCAATGGCACACTCAGCCTGTACCACGAGCGGTCTTTGGAATTTGCGGAGAATTCTCGCTCTCACCGCGTGATCGAGCGCCTCGATCAGCGGCAGCGAGTTGGATAGGCCTCCGCCGACCGGAACGATGGTCGCACCGGTCATGTTGATGACCAGCGACAGGGGTCCTGCGAGAATGTCGATATAGATATCGATCGTGCGCGCAGCTTTTTCATCGCCGTCCTGCCAGGCAGCAAGGATCTCTTCCGCCTTCATCTCGGTGCCGGTCAGGTGACGGTGAAGCTTCTCCATGCCGCGAGCGCTGCCAATGGCATCGACACACCCATCGAGGCCGCAGCCGCAGGCAAAGCGCGGCAGTTCCACAGCGGGATTGCCGGCACGCGTGGCAGCAACGGGGCCATGGCCCCACTCCCCGGCAAAACCGCCGGCGCTGTTGATCAGCTTGCCATCCACAACGAGACCACCACCGACACCCGTGCCGAGAATGGCCCCGAAGACGACGCGATGTCCACGCCCTGCGCCTGCGCCATATTCCGCAAGCGCGCAGCAATCCGCATCATTGGCAATCAGCACGGGAATCCCAAGCGCTGCCTCAAGGTCTGCTTTCAACAGACGTCCATGGGCGCAGGGAATATTGGCAATGTTGGCACGGTCGGTATCGGGGTCGATGACGCCTGCAATCGACAGAGCGACGCAGTCCGGCCTCTCTCCGATTTCTTCGATCACGGATCTCAACACATCGACAAAGGCATCGAAATCATGGATCGGCGTTTGCCGGCGTGCAACCGGGCGGATGTCGTCGACAGCCCAGGCGCCAGCGCCCTTGATGGCGGTGCCGCCAATATCGAAACAGACGATCAAGCCGCAGCCCCTTTTGAAAAATCTTCGCCGAAGACGCAAGCGCCGCCGATGAAGGTCGCCATCAAAGATAGATCCGGCTTCAGTACCAGCATGTCGGCGTCCATCCCGGCGGCGAGACTGCCCTTGGTGGCGCAGCCAATCGCCTCAGCCGGATAGAGCGAGGCCATATTCAACGCTTCCGTCAAAGGCAATCCGATATGCTCATGGGCAAAGCGCACGCAAGAGAGCATATCGATATCGGCGCCCGCAAGCGTACCATCAGCAAGCGTCAATCGTCCGCCACGACGGAACACTTCACGATCATTAAGGAGGAAACCCTGCTGATCAGTGCCGATGGTCGACATGGCGTCGGTGACCAGGAATATCCGCCCCGGTCCCTGCTTGGCAGCGAGCGCCACCTGAATAACGATCGGATCAACATGGAAGCCATCCGCAATAAGGCCACAGGACAAGCGGCCATTGGCCAGTGCCACACCAACCAGACCCGGCTCGCGATTTTCCATCTGGCTCATCGCATTGAAGAGATGCGTGACCATGGAGGCGCCGGCCGACACGTAAGGCAAAATGTCTTGCGCCTTGGCATTGGTGTGACCAAGGCTGACGACATATCCGGCTTCAACCAATTTGGTGACATCGGCGGTCGAGACACTTTCGGGCGCTAGCGTGATAAGAGCCTCGCCGAAGTGACCGGCTTTTTCCACGAGGAATTGCAGATCGTCGCTCTCAAGTGGGCGGATCAACGAGGGATCGTGGGTTCCCTTGCGGGCGACCGAGAGATGCGGACCCTCCAGATGGAGACCGAGATAGCCTGGTACCTTTTCCGCAAAGGCAGCAATACCCGCTGCAACGGCCTTGCTCCGGATATCGACCGTATCGGTAATCAGGGTGGGCAGAAGGGCGGTCGTGCCGTAGGAAGCGTGTGCCGAGCAGATCGTGCGAATGCCGTCGAGATCAGGCTGGTTGTTCAGCAATACGCCGCCGCCGCCATTCACCTGAAGATCGATGAACCCTGGAACGATGAGGCCACCGGCCACATCACGACGCTTGATGGAAGACGATAGATCTGCCACCGGCGTAATGGCCTTGATCCGGCCGTTTTCGACAACAAGCGCGTGGCCATCCAGAAAGACAGCCCCGTCGAAAATCCGGCCGCCACACAGCGCGAATGAGCCAATCATCGTGTTTCCGTCACCTTCTTGAGAGCTGCGGGCTTGTCGGGATCAAAGCCTCGCGCGCGCGACAGCATTTCGACCATGCCATAATAAGGAACGATCAGGGCCAAGGCATCGGTCAGTGGGTGACCCGTCTCTACGAAGGGAAGAATGGTGGCACCCCTGCCCTTGTCGGACGTCAGATAGACATTGGCATTCTTGCCGACGAGACCCGATGCCGTTTCGGCAATCGAGACTTCCGCCTTGTCACGCGCAGCAAAGGCGATCACCGGGAAGCTTTCGGCAACCAGCGAAACCGGACCATGCAGCACCTCAGCGGATGAATAGGCTTCGGCGTGCAACTCGCAGGTTTCCTTGCACTTCAGCGCCGCCTCCGTCGCAATGGCAAGTGCCGGGCCGCGGCCGAGCATGTAAAGAGATTCAGCCTTGACCAGCGGCTCCACCAACACACTCCAGTCGAGCGCAAGCGCCTTATCGAGCTGGTCTGGGAGCGCTGCCACAGCCTTCTTCAAGGAGTCCGAGCCGCTCCATTCGGAAAGAACCGCCAGTCCTGCGACGATCGAATTGACGTAGGACTTGGTGGCTGCCACAGCGATTTCCGGTCCAGCCTGGATATTAAGGGCAATCGAGGCGGTGTCGGCGAGAGGAGACGGTGTCGTATTGACCAGAGATAAGGTCAAGGCGCCGCCCGCCTTCGCCCCTTCCAACATCGAGACGATATCCGGGCTCGCACCCGACTGGGAGACCGCGAAGGCCGCAGCCCGCTCCAAGCGCAGTGGCGCCTTGTAGATCGAGGCCAATGACGGGCCGAGAGACGCGACCGGAAGGCCGAGTTCAAGCTCTATCGCATATTTCAGGAAATAGGCAGCATGGTCGGAAGAGCCGCGAGCAACGGTGACCACAACGGCCGGATCATGGGCCGCAAGAGCGCGTCCTGCCCGCGAAATATCGTCTTTCCCAGCATCCAGAAGCCGGGCCACGGCCTGGGGGATTTCGTCGATTTCGCGTCGCATCATTGTCGTCATGAGTATGGCCTCTAAGGTTTTGATCAGGCGCCGATCGTGAGTTCTGCGACGAGATCGTAGGCGTCGCTGCGATAAAGCGCAGTGGAGACTTCCATCACGCGCCCGGTATTGAGATAGGCGATACGCTGCACGGAAAGCGCTGCGGAACCGGGTGGAACCTCCAGCAACTCGCTTTCGTCATCGCGCAGCAGCACCGCGGAGATTCTCTGATTGGCGCGCACCGGGCGAATGTCGCGGGCCGCAAGCGCGAGATAAAGCGAGTCTTCGACCGTCTCAGGTTCGGGCAGAATGTCGTCCGGAAGGCTGGTCCGCTCGAGCGCAATCGGCATATCGTCGGCGGTGCGCAAACGAAGGATACGTGAAACGCGAGCCCCGCCCGAAAGGCCGAGCATCATGGTTTCCTCAGCTGTGGGAAATTTGAGCCCGCGCTCGATCCAGCGCGATCCTGCCACCATTCCACGACGACGCATATCTTCGGTAAAGGACGTCAACCGTGTCAGAGGCTGCTGCATCTTCGGCACCGGCTTGGCGACGAAGGTTCCAGAACCGCGGCGCCGAACCAGAATGCCCTGCTCGACCAGTTCGTCGATCGCTTTTCGCACGGTCACCCGGCTGATCGCTGCAGCATCGGCGATATCCCGTTCGGCTGGCAGGGCATCGCCGTGCTTCAATCGCCCATTGGATACGGCATCCTCGATCAAGCGGCGCAACTTCTGGTAAAGCGGCCCGCCCCGTAATGCCTGCAATTCACCAAACGGCAAAACACCGTCCATTGCGCCTCTCCGATCTTTGCATGGGGAGATGGTCCGCCACCTACAGCAGAAATCGCCTCTCAAACACCATACCAAAACTGATACCAATACAACGCCACATTGGCAATATGCAGGACCAATCAATCGATAAATGCCAAAATACCAGTGATTTCAACGCCGAACATATATTCCACGGCTGCTTCGAAACAAATTTTTGTTCCACTATAGACAGAAGGTATTTTTTTGGTATTAGTTATTAACAACGACGACCGGCCTGCGGAAAACCGAAAGTGGCTGGCGAGGGGAAATACCCAAGACTCCAGTGTTTAGACGTTTATCCTCCACGCCCAAAAAGCGGGAGACAAAGAAGAACATTCAGCGCGTGAAAATTATTTTCATAGCCACACTCGATTGCGGTTTTTCCGGTTGACCATATCGGAAATTTGCAACAGGCTACGAAAATAAATTACGAAAAGGGGAGCTGCAAAGCCATGAAAGTCGCAATAATCGGACTCGGATTCCGCCTTGGCTATCTTGGCCAGGTCTTTACGGAAATCGATCCTGATTTTGAGATCGTCGCCCATGTCGACCCCGAACCAGCGGGCATGAAGCAGCTGGAGGCAGAGAATATTTCGGCTGGCCACGCTTACGAAACACCCGAGGAGATGATCGCGAAGGAAACCTTCGATCTGCTCATGATCGGCTCCCCCAATACTTTCCACTTAGAGCATATTCGCATCGGTCTGGAAGCGGGCCTGACGGTGTTCACCGAAAAGCCGATCGTCACAACCATCGAAGAAAGCTTCGAACTCGCGCGGCTTCTGAACCAGTACGGCCAGGACCGTCTGATGGTCGGTCTCGTCCTTCGTTACTCACCGCTTTACCGCGATCTGCGGCAGGCACAGGCTCAAGGGCTTCTCGGCGATATCGCCTCGATCGAAGCCTCCGAGCATATTGCACCCTATCATGGCGCCTTCTTCATGCGCGACTGGCGCCGTTACGACAAGCTAGCGGGCGGCTTCATGCTGGAAAAGTGCTGCCACGACCTCGACCTTTATAACGGCGTGATGGGTGTGCGCCCGCGCTATGTTTCGAGCTTCGGCGGACGCCGTAGTTTCGTGCCGAAAAACGCCCCACAGAATAGCGGCGTCAACGATCTTGATATTTATTTCCGCAAGCCAAGCGGCTGGATGGGTGCCGACAAGGTGTTCGACAGCGATGGCGACATCATCGATTTCCAGACCGCCATCGTCGAATATGAAAATGGTGCGTCGCTGGCCTTCCACACGAACCTCAACGTGCCGGACGAGTTCCGCCGCTTCTGCGTCGTCGGCGCGAAAGGCATGGCGGAAGGCGATTTCGTCCGTGGCTTCCTCGACGTTCACCGCGCCCATGACAGCGCCAAGCTGATCGGCAACACCTATCAGGCCCCATCGGTAAAATCGCACCATTACGGCGCGGACGAGCAGATGGCCACCGATGTCTTTGCCCATGTCACGACAGGCGCTGCCCTACCGGTTTCGGCGCTCGACGCAATCGAAGCCGGCATCCTGGCGATTGCCATGGACGAGGCGCGTGCTGCCCGCAAGGTGGTCGATCTGGCGCCAGTCTGGGCAAAGTACGACGCTTGCCTTCACGGCACCGAAGACGCGCAAAAGCGCTCCGCCTGATGAAAGGGTGATCATGGACACCAGACGAAGCGCCGTTTTCTTTGCCTGGCTGCTTTTAGCGCCAGCCCTCCTCTATGTTCTCGCAATTGTCGCCTACCCGCTTGTCGATACGTTTATTCTGTCCTTTACCGACGCATCGCTGAAGAAGACCACCAACTGGGTTGGCTGGGCCAACTACGACAAGATTTTCAACGCTACTTTTGCGGAAGTCATTATCCGTACCTTCATCTGGACGTTCTTCTCGGTCGCCATCAAGATGATTATCGGCACCTTTGGCGCGACCATGCTGAATGCCGCAGTACCAGGCCGTGCAATCTTCCGCATTCTGACAATGCCGCCTTGGATCGTCCCCATGGCAATTGGCATCTTCATGTGGGGCTGGATGTATAATGGCCAGTTCGGCATGATTTCCGGCATGCTCCAGCGCACCGGTCTGGTCGATGGACCGGTTGCCTTTCTGGCGCAGGGCTCCACCGCGTTCTGGGCAACCGTGATCACCGATGTGTGGATCGGCGTGCCGATGGTGACGCTCTACCTTCTCGCCGCCATGCAGGCCGTTCCGCAGGATCTTTACGAAGCCGCCTGGGTTGATGGTGCCGGACGCTTCTATCGTTTCCGCCGCATCACGCTGCCGCTTCTCGTGCCTTCTATGATCACCATGTCGATGCTGTCGCTGATCTCGACCTTCAACTCCTTCGACATCATCTGGATCTTGACCCGCGGTGGCCCGAACGGCGAAACAACGACGATGATCATCGATACCTACAAGACCGCCATCGGCTCTTATAAGTATGGTGAGGGTGCTGCCCGCGCCGTGTTGATCTGCATTTTCCTGTCCATCTTCTGCCTTGCCTACTTCCGCATTGTCAGCAAGCTTTCTGCCGGAGACAAGCGATGACACCTCCTCCCGCACTGATCAACCGCTACAAGTGGTACGAAATCCTCGCGATCTATTGCGGCATCGCGCTGTTCCTGATCTTCGTGCTGTCGCCCTTTGTCGAAGGTTTTCTGGTGTCGCTGAAGCCGCTCAGCCAGCTCTTCTCGTCACCCTATCGCTTCTGGCCAGAAAATGGCTCTTTCGAAGCTTACCGGACGATGTGGGTGAGCGTACCGGGTTTTGCCCGGTACATTTTCAACTCGTTCTTTATCTCCGGCATCGTCACGGCCGTCGTGTTGGCACTTGTCATCCCCGCCGCCTATGCCTTTGCTCGCTTCGAGTTTCGCGGCAGCGGTCTGTTGCTCGGCGCCTTTCTCGCCGTCAACATGTTCTCCGGCGCGGTCCTGCTCATCCCGCTCTTCCGCTTGATGCGCTCGATCGGCGTTCTCAATACATATCTCGCCATGATCGTGCCGGGCGTGGCCTTCCTCATCCCGTCCGCTATCTGGTTGCTGCGAACCTATATGATGCGCATCCCGCGTGAGCTGGATGAAGCAGCCTATGTCGATGGTGCCAGCTACTTTTACACCCTACGCCGCGTGATCATCCCAATCGCAATGCCCGGCATCGTGGTGGTCGCGATCACGACGTTCATCGGTTCTTACGCGCAACAGTTCATCTACGCACTGACCTTCAACTCAAAAACGGAATACATGCCTCTGCCGGTCGGCCTGTTTGCCTATTTCGGCCGCCAGGAGGTCATCTGGAACGAACTCATGGCCGCAAGTTTCGTCGGCATTGCCCCGGCGATGATCGTGATCTTCTTCCTGCAACGCTATCTCGTCAGCGGACTGACCGCAGGCGCGGTGAAACAATAAGATAACCACCAGAGAATGGGAGACTGACCGTGAATACCAAATTCAAGTTTACCCTCTACGCGCTGAGCCTTGCTGCTTCGACAGCACTGGGCGCCATGTCTGCACACGCCGCCGACAAGGAAATTTCCTGGATCTATTGCGGCGACAAGATCGACCCGATCCATGAAAAATACATCAAGGAATGGGAAGGCAAGAACGCGGGCTGGACCGTCAAGCCGGAAGTCGTGGGCTGGGAACAGTGCCAGGACAAGGCAACGACGCTTGCTGCATCCGGCTCTCCAGCCGCCATGGCCTATGTCGGCTCGCGCACGCTGAAGCAGTTCTCCGAAAACGACATGATCGTTCCCGTTCCGATGACGGACGAGGAAAAGAAGTCCTACTATCCGCACATCGTCGATACCGTCACCATTGATGATCAACAGTGGGGCGTTCCGGTCGCTTTCTCCACCAAGGCTCTCTACTGGAACAAGGATCTGTTCAAGAAGGCAGGTCTCGATCCTGAAACGCCACCGAAGACCTGGGCGGAAGAAATCGCTTTCGCCAAGCAGATCAAGGAAAAGACGGGTATTGCCGGTTACGGCCTGCCTGCCAAGACCTTCGACAACACCATGCACCAGTTCATGCACTGGGTTTACACCAACAACGGCAAGGTCATCGATGGCGACAAGATCGTCATGGACAGCCCTGAAGTGCTGGCCGCTCTGAAGGCTTACAAGGACATCACCCCCTATTCCGTCGAAGGCGCAACTGCTTACGAGCAGAACGAAATCCGCGCGATCTTCCTCGACGGCAAGGTCGGCATGATCCAGGCTGGCTCGGGTGCCGCTTCGCGTCTGCAGAAGACCGGCATCAACTGGGGCATCGCAACGCTTCCGCTTGGCCCATCGGCCAAGGGTCCGGGCACGCTGCTCATCACCGACAGCCTTGCCATCTTCAAGGGTTCGGGCGTGGAAGACAAGGCGATCGAATTTGCCAAGTTCATCACCTCTCCCGGTCCGCAGGGCGAGTATGAGCTTCAGGGCGATGCCGGCCTGACGCCTCTGCGTCCTTCTGCAAAGGTTGATGAATTCGTTGCAAAGGATCCTTACTGGAAGCCTCTGATCGAAGGCATCACCTATGGTGGTCCTGAGCCGCTCTTCACCGACTACAAGGGCTTCCAGAACACCATGATCGAGATGGTCCAGTCTGTCGTCACCGGCAAGGCTGAGCCTGAAGCCGCGCTGAAGAAGGCGTCGGCCGACCTCGAGCAGTACAAGTAATATCGAACCGAAGGGGGCGTTCTCTCAAACGTCCCCTTCGACACCACCGCATGTGACGAACAGCCTTGCGGTACACCAAACAGCGCTGCCGAATGCACCGGGTGCAAACGGCCCTCTGGAGACGATCGTGGGTCAGCTTCATCTCAACAACGTTCAAAAATTCTACGGCGACTTTGAAGTCCTCAAAGGCGTGCAACTCAATGTTCCGCACGGAGAATTCGTCGTTTTCGTCGGCCCATCCGGCTGCGGAAAATCAACGCTGCTGCGCATGATTGCAGGCCTGGAATCGATCAGCGACGGCGATATCGTCATTGATGGTATCCGCGTCAACGAAAAGCCGCCGGTCGAGCGTGGCATCGCCATGGTCTTCCAGTCCTACGCACTTTACCCTCACATGACCGTCTTCGAGAACATCGCCTTCCCGCTGCGCGTCGAGAAGATGGCGGAAGACAAGCTCCGCGAAAAGGTCCACGCGGTCGCCAAGATCCTGCAGCTTGAGCATCGCCTCGAGCAGCGCCCCGGCATGCTGTCTGGTGGCCAGCGCCAGCGCGTTGCTATTGGCCGCGCGATCGTGCGCGAACCGAAAATCTTCCTGTTCGACGAGCCCCTGTCCAACCTTGATGCAGCACTTCGCTCCGACATGCGCATCGAACTCACCAAGCTTCACCGGCAGCTGAAAGCGACGATGATTTACGTGACCCACGACCAGGTGGAAGCCATGACCATGGCCGACCGTATCGTGGTTCTCAATGCCGGCAGCATCGCGCAGGTCGGCTCGCCGCTGCAGCTTTACCACAAGCCGGACAATCTCTTCGTCGCAGGCTTCATCGGCAACCCCAAGATGAACTTCCTGCCCGTGACCTGTGTGGAAGCTTCCGACACCGGCGTGACCATCGCCTACGAAGGCAAGCAACTGACCGTGCCTGTCGCGCGTGGAAACGTGCGTGCAGGCGATACGCTGACCCTCGGCATACGTCCGGAACATTTGAGCCTCGGCACCGGCGACATGACCATTACGACAGTGCCAGGCGTTATCGAGCGTCTCGGCATCAACACCATTTCCTATTCGACGCTTTCTACGGGCCAGCAGTGGTGCGCTCTTCTTTCGGGCTCGGCGCCTGTTGCAGTCGAGCAGCCCGTCTCGGTTGCCATCAACGGCGCGGACTGCCACCTCTTCGATGGCGATGGCAACGCGCTGGAACGTCGTATCGATTGGAAGACACAGGAGCTGCCCGTTCTGGCCTGACCTCCGTTACGAGGCGGCTTGAAGCGCAGATAAAGTTTAAGGGCGTTTCCTCGGTTGAAGGAAGCGCCCTTATACTATGTGCTCATTCGATAGATGCCGAGAGAGCATCCGCGAGCTCTCACGACCATCGGTGACCGTTCACGCCGCCTTATGTCCATGCGGGTCCTGCACGATCGGCCAAATATCCCGCCTGACGCGGCGATAAGGATTGGTCGCCGGGTCGTTGGGATAGGGTTTCCCAGCCGAGCAATAAAGGATCTGCGACGCGATCTTGGAAAAGGCGGCATAAAAGTGGTTGGTCGATTTGATCAACAGGATCTTCCTCGACAGCGGATCGATATCGAGGGCCGTGAAGAGAGACGGGTCATAGCTTTGAACCCGCACCGTCCCCAAAATCACGTCGATCCCGTCGAAGTGGATATGGGCAGCATCACCGAACGGCGCGATGCTGTCTCCAAACTTCATCTCGGCATTGGGCACAACCTTCACGACCTTAACTAGGGCATCGATGGGATCGCCGGTATTGGGTGCGGATTTCGCCCCGAAGCGCAACGGAATTTCAGCCCCCTCGCCTGCCGCCATGCAGATTTGGACGGCAATTGGATCCCACACGAGACCGGCAGCGACGCTTGTAGCGCCTTGGGCCATCAATTCACGCAGCAGCACCGTTGCATCGCCCGCCGTACCGCCGCCTGGATTGTCCCACACGTCTGCGATCACCACCGGACCGGTTGAGGTATCCGCTTTCATCGCAAGCGACACAGCCTCGGCCTCACCGATCTGCGGCATCATGAAGGTGCCGCGCTTGTCGAAGAGCTCAAGCCCGATGGAACGCGCCAGCGCCACGCCCTTGGCCGCATTGCCATCGGTCACCGCGATGGTCTTCGTTCCCATCTCCGGCACATCGCCCGCCATGAAGCCATGGATAACGGACAGCGATAGTACTTCCGGGTCCTGCTTCTCTGTCGCCATCATCCGATCGACGATGCTGCGCATCGGCTCGCGGGACGTCGGGAACACGTCGATCATGCGGCAATCGAACACGGACATGACCGGTTTGACGCGCCCCTCCAGCGTATCCACCGCGATCCGCCACAGATCCTCAGCGCGGTCGACGAAGTCCGTATGCGGAAACTCCTTGAAGACGACGAAGAAGTTCACGGCATCGACGCGCTTGCTCGTCAGGTGGCTGTGCGGATCGAGCTCGGCGCAGACCAGAATATCGGGCCCGACGATCTCGCGGACGCGCGCCAAAAGATCGCCTTCCGGGTCGAGGTATCCATCCGCAACCATCGCGCCATGGAGGCCAAGCACCACTGCATCGACGGGCATTGCCGCGCGCAACTGATCGAGAATTTCATCCCGCAGGCTCTCGAAGGCCTGACGGTTGATGAGGCCCGCCGGGTCCGCCCATGCCGCCGTTCCTTCGATCAGCGTCCAGCCTTTGGCGGCGCAGACCGTGCGACCGACAGTGATCGGAGCGGTGCAAAGCGTGGGTGTGACGGGATGCTGGCCCGGCGGTGCATACAGCGATTCCTCGAAAGCCCGCCTGTCGATGCAGATCGGCGCGAAAGTATTGGTCTCAGTGGCGAGAGCCGCGGTAAAGATGCGCAAGGGCTTGGGCCTTTTTTGCTGAAGGGCAGGACGTTTACTGGCCCATTGGATTCGGCAGATAACCGGTGAAGCCGGAAATCTTCCAGCGACCTTCATGCAGGCGGCAATAATAGAGTGTCTGCCACTTCATCACATCGGTCGAGCCATCAGCCTTCTTGATGCTGCCGTCGAATTTTTTGCGCACCAACGCCGTTTCGTCAGAAATCTCGATCTCTTCCAGGGTCGTCGTGGTGAAAATTGCCGTCCGTGGGTCTTCGCCGTAACTACCTTCTGCAAACTCGCGTGCCTGTTTCAGCCACTCGTCGCGGTAGGCGGGAAGATTGGGGAAGGCCAGCGTCCACTTGTCGGGATTCGGTTCGCGATTGCCGCTGATGCCGATGAAACCGTCTTCCACGAAGTCATCTGCCACCATTGACCAGTCCGCGGCCAGAAATGCATCGATATCGCGCGGAACCAACATCTCCCAAATGGCGTGTCGCGCCGCATCCGAGGCAGGAAACGGGTTTCTGAAGGGATCACGCATCGAGGGCTCCATATCTAAATTATTTTCATGATGACCAAAAATCTCTGGCAAAAATCCGTTTTCTATGGTCACTTGTCAATGAATAACGAAAATAATTTGCAAGGCCAATCCCATGAGCATCAAACGATATGGCGCTGAAAAATCCGGCGCAGGTGGACAGACACTTCCTTTTGCACGCGCGGTCGAGGCCGATGGCTGGCTGCACGTTTCCGGTCAGGTGGCCATGGAAAATGGCGAGATCATCTCCGGTGGCATCATCGAACAGACTCACAAGACCATCGAGAATGTGATCGCTATTCTGCACGAAGCAGGCTACGGCGTCGAGCATGTCGTGCGTTGCGGCGTGTGGCTGGATGATCCGCGCGACTTCTGGACCTTCAATCGCATCTACCAGAGCTATTTCGGCGAACATCCGCCGGCGCGCGCCTGCGTTCAGGCCTCGATGATGGTGGACTGCAAGGTCGAGATCGACTGCATCGCCTATAAGCCCAAGTCCTGAAAGCAGGCCGATGGATATCTTCGCGACCATTCAGGATGAAAGAGCGCAGTTTTCGCCATCCGAACAGCGCATCGCGGAGATATTGCTGAACGAGTTCGACTTCGCCGTCGGCGCCTCGATCATCGAACTGGCCGAAAAGGCGGATGTCTCTCCGCCGACGGTGACCCGCTTCTGCCGCCGCCTCGGCTGCCAGAACTTCGCCGACTTCAAGGTCCGTCTTGCCAAGACCGCCTTCGTCGGCGTGCGTTACCTCAACCCGGAAGCCAAGAGCACGTCGGCGGAGGATGTCGCCGAAGACATCATTACCAAAGCCCAGAACGCACTCTTCATGGTCCACCGCGCGCTCGATCCACAGGCACTCGATGCTGTGGCCGAGCGGATTGCCGCGGCCTCCATGGTCTATGCCCTCGGCTCCGGCGGCAATTCCTCAATGGTGGCCCTCGAACTGCAGAACCGGCTGTTTCGCCTGGGCACCCGCATCACCGCCAGCAATGACCACAATATGCAACTCATGCTGACGGCAGCAGCGCAGGAGGGTGATGTGATCATCGGCTCGTCCTTTTCGGGCCGCAATCAGGAGCTGATGCGCTGCTTCAAACTCGCAAGAGAAAACGGCATTCGCACCATCGCGCTCACTCAAGTGAAAAGCCCGGTGGCGAGGCTCGCAGATCATGTCATCGGCATCGACCTTCCAGAAGGCGACAACATTTATCGCCCCACCTCGACGCGCTTTGCCTATCTCGCGGTGATCGATGTGCTTGCCAGCCTGGTGGCCTACAAGAACCGCAAACACTCCACCATCACGCTGCGCCAGATCAAGCAGCAGTTGCTGGAGCATCGCGATGGCGGCGACGACCGCCAGATATTGGGAGACTGACGACATGACGACCCATAAGCGCATCGCCGTGGTGACAGGCGCTGCCGGCGATATCGGGCGCGCAATCGCTGCCCTTCTGGCAGCGAGCCATGACCTTATAGCCCTTGTCGATAATGATGCGGGCGCTCTGGAAAGCGCGGTCGCCGCGCTTGGCGGCGGAGCCGCTTACGTAACGATCGTCGCCGATGTCACCAGTGCCGATAGCCTCAAGGCCATGACGGACCAATTAGAGGCGCTCGGCAAGGTCGTAACCCTCGTCAACAATGCCGGTGCAGCACGCGCCGTTTCACTACACGACACGACGCCGGAGATCTGGCGCATGGATTCGAGCCTCAATCTGGAGGCTGCATTCCTGACCTTCCGCGCGGTCGAGCGCGACCTGACGGAAATGCAAGGATCCGTCGTCAACATTGCCTCCGTCAACGGTATGGCTGTCTTCGGTCATCCGGCCTATAGCGCCGCCAAGGCGGGGTTGATCCATTTGACCAAGCTGATCGCGGTCGAATACGGAAAATTCGGCATCAGAGCCAACGCCGTGGCGCCCGGAACCGTGCGCACCCAAGCCTGGGAAGCGCGCGCCGAAGCCAATCCGAATGTGTTTGAAGAGGTGAAACGCTGGTATGCACTGCGCCGTATCGCCACCACGCACGACGTCGCCAATGCCGTCCATTTTCTGGCAAGCGATCAGGCAGCGGCGATCACCGGTGTCTGCCTGCCCGTCGATTGCGGGCTGACGGCGGGCCAAGCCGAGCTGGCCCACACCTTCTCTCAATCCGAACATTACTGAACACACATAAAAATCAAGGGAACGACGATGAGCAAGACCGGATTCCGCCTCGAAAACGCATGGCATCCCATTGAGGGCGACCCGTCAGGCGGGTTTGTCTTTACCCTCGTCAACCTCACCGACACGCCGATGAGCGACTTCAAACTCGCCTATACGGCATTGACGCGCGTCATGGATAACCCAGCTTGCGAGAACGCGACGTTCCTGCTGCGCAACGCCAACTTCCACCAATACGCGCCGCCTGCCGGCTTCGTTCTGGAGCCCGGCGCCGGCTGGCGCTTTACCGTGCGCGGCCTCTGGCGGCCTGCCAAGCATAGAACCGACGGGGCGAAATCGGCCTATCTGACATTCTCCGATGGTACCCATCACACCATCGACGTTGCCGATCTGATGCTGGAAGGCAGGGTCAGCGAACCGCAAAAGCCGCTCCTGCCGGAAGGACGCGTCACTGAGCCTTTCTCGCTTCTGCCCTGGCCGAAACAGGCGCAGTTGCAAGCCGGGGAAACACCCGTCGTGCTCTACCCGGCAGCGGGCAGCACGCTGGCTGACGTGAAGGCGATGGACACCGTCCTCAGTCTTCATCGCCGCCTGTTTTCTGCAGCCCATCAGCCATTTTCGCTGATCGCGGTCGAACAGGGTAAGGCTGTTCGTTTTCAACAGAGCGCTTCGCTTGCGGCGGAAGCATATGAGCTGACATTCGCCGAATATGAGATCGTGCTTGCCTATGGCGGCGATGCGGGCCGCCAATATGGCCTGACAGCACTCGCACAGCTTCATGATGGCGCGCGCAGAAACGCGGCGCTGTTCCGCTTCCCGGCTTCGGGCACCATCACGGATGAACCGCGTTACGGATGGCGCGGGTGCCACCTTGATGTATCGCGCCAGTTTGCTCCGGCACCAGACGTGCTTCGCCTCATCGATATTCTCGCCTGGTACAAGATGAATGTGTTCCACTGGCACCTGACCGATGATGAGGCGTGGCGCTTCGAAGTTCGTGCCTATCCGCAATTGACCACCGTGGGCGTCATGCGCGGCCCCGATGAACCGATGCTTCCGCAGCTTGGCAACGCCGCAGAACCGGTCGGGGGCTTCTACACCCAGGCGGATGTCGCTGCGATTATCGCCCATGCGAGCGAGCTGAATGTCGAAGTCGTACCGGAAGTCGATATTCCCGGCCACAGCACTGCGATCCTGGCCGCTCTTCCCGAACTGGTTGACGGTCAGGAAGCGCCGGATAGCTATCGCTCGGTTCAAGGCTTCCCGAACAACGCCCTTAATCCCGCCATCGAAGAGACCTATGTGTTCCTCGGGAAGGTCTTCGATGAAATGGTCGAGCTCTTCCCGTCAAAGCTCATCCATATCGGTGGCGACGAAGTCGCCGACAACACCTGGATGGCCTCGCCACTGGCGCGCAAACTGATGGAGAAGGAGGGTCTGGATGGCACCTTCGGGCTCCAGAGCCACTTCATGAAGCGGATTCAGAAAATGCTGGCCGACAGAGGCCGCAGCATGGCGGGCTGGGACGAGGTCTCCCACGGCGGCGGCGTCGATCCGGACGGCACGTTGCTGATGGCATGGCGCGCGCCCGAAGTCGGCGTCGAGCTGGCGAAAGAGGGCTACGACGTCGTGATGACGCCGGGCCAGGCCTATTATCTCGACATGGTGCAGGACGAAGCCTGGCAGGAGCCGGGCGCCAGCTGGGCCGGCACCGTGCCGCCGCATCACACCTATCACTATGAGGCAGTGGGTGATTTTCCCGAGGACCTGAAGCCGCGTCTTCGTGGCGTGCAGGCCTGCATCTGGACCGAACACTTTCTCAACCGCGACTACTTCAACCATCTGGTCTTCCCGCGTCTGCCGGCCGTGGCAGAAGCCGCTTGGACACCGCGTGAGCGCAAGGATTGGGATCGCTTCTCGGCGCTCGTGCGCCTCAGCCCCACGCTTTGATCGGAGACAGTGCCATGGTGTTACGCATTGCAGTCGGCGGCATTCATACGGAGTGCTCCACCTATTCGCCTGTTCTCATGCAGCCGGAAGATTTTCGCGTGTTGCGCGGTAACGATCTGACGGGCGCTGAGTATTTCAGCTTCCTGCCGACCGAGGGGGTGGAAATCTCTCCGCTCCTTCACGCCCGCGCCATTCCAGGGGGCCCGGTCTCCCGTGCCACCTATGAGGAATTCAGGCAAGAATTTTCCGACAAGCTGCGGGCAACCCTGCCGCTCGACGGTCTTTATCTTGCCATGCACGGCGCAATGAATGTCGAAGGCATGGACGATGCCGAAGGCGACTGGATTGCCAATGCCCGCTCGATCATCGGTCCGGATATTCCGCTGGCTGTCAGCTACGATCTGCACGGCAACGTGACCCAGAAGATCGTCGATCAGATCGACATCTTCGCCGCCTATCGTACCGCGCCCCATATCGATGTGCGCGAGACGATGGTGCGGACTTGGTCGATGCTGATCAGGACGCTGAAGACGGGCGCAAAGCCAGGTGTCGCCTGGGCTCCGGTTCCGGTTCTGCTGCCGGGCGAGAAAACCTCGACGGAAGATGAGCCTGCCAAATCGCTCTACCATCGCCTGCCGGAGCATGATCGGATCGACGGCGTTTGGGATGCCAATCTGATGGTCGGCTATGTCTGGGCAGATGAGCCGCGAGCAACCGCCTGCGCTGTTGTGACTGGGTCAAATCCCGAAGCGGCGAAACGCGCAGCGGAAGAGATCGCACTGTCCTATTGGCAGGCGAGAGAAGACTTTCGCTTCGGTCCCGTCACCGGCGATCTCGACGATATGCTCGACCTGGCCGAAAAGGCCGAAACGCAGCCGGTCATTCTTGCCGATTCCGGCGATAATCCCACTGGTGGTGGCGTGGGCGATCGTGCGGACGTGTTGAAGTCGCTGATCCTGCGCGGCTTCGAAGGTGCCGTCATTGGCGGCATTACCGACCGTCCGGCGGTGGAAGCGTGTTTTGCCGCTGGTATCGGCAAGACGCTCAGCCTCAAGATCGGCGGTTCACTCGATCCGGCCAGTCCCTTCGTCGAGGTCGGTGCCGAGATTGTCAGCCTCGATGATCCAGGCGCAGCGGATGAGCGACAGGCTGTCGTCAAGATCGGCGGCATAACGCTCATTCTGGCAGCCCGCCGTCGCCCCTACCACAATATCGCAGACTTCACGCGTCATGGCATCGATCCCGCCAAAGTAAGATTACTGGTGGTGAAATCCGGTTATCTCTCGCCAGAGCTTCAGCCGCTGTCCAACCCCAACCTGATGGCGCTGACGGATGGCGTTATCAACCAGGATATCGAGACGTTGCCATCGAAGCGGCGGGTGCAACCGATATTTCCTTTCGTCAAAGACTTCGACTATACCCCGTCTGCGAAACTATCCGCACGATGGCGTTGAGGCTTTCGGCCAAGCCGCTGACTGCTAAATTACTCGCGGGCGCTCGGGATACCTTCCGAGCGCCCCTTCAACTTTCCCATCCTGCGTGACCGCAGGCTGTCTCTCCTGAAGCGTAACGCGATGTTGCAGATTCGCTGATATGCTTTGGGTCCTGTTTTTACCGCATGTCGTCATCGCAAAATCACTCCACACTTTTGCTTGGACCATGCTTTAAGTGGACGATCCATGCTGTCGGCGCTGCCCTTTGTTTATCGACATGACCAGCTGCGGCTTTCGGCTGCCGGTATTTTCGTCTTCGGTTTCACCGGTGCGGCGACCGCGCCCTATATGTCGCTGATCGGCATTCGCGAGCTTGGCCTGACAGATGCCGGCTTCTCGATCCTGAGTTTCGTCGCAGCGCTGGTCAACGTGTCGGCCAGCATCAGCATGGGCATCCTCTCGGACCGGCTCGGCCACTATAAGCTTCCCATTCTCGGAGCATGTATATCCGGGGCGTTGGGTTATGGCGTGGTTTATGCCTTTCCGACCATCTGGACCTTCGCACTTGCGCTGCTCATTCCCGTTCCGGTTTACGGAGCGCTCAACTCGCTGATTTTCGCCTATGTCCGCGCAAGCTGCGCCGGCATGCCGCCGCGTGATCTCATTGCCGTCAACTCCGCGGTTCGTGCCGCGATCTCGCTCTCCTGGGTCCTTGTGCCCGGCATTGTCGGTTACGCGCTTGCGGGCCGAACGAGCATGCTCCCGGCTTTTCTGCTGGCGGCGATCGCATGCGCCTTCTGTTTCATTCTCTTTGCCCGCTTCATGCGTGAAGAAACCGTTGCCCATGCCGAACGGCAGGAACCGGCTTACGCGTTCCTGGCATCCATTCGCCATCTCGGCTCACGCCAGATCTGGCCCTTCGTGCTTGCCATTGCGCTGATCTCATGCACCCTGCATGTCAACGGCATCGTGTTGCCGCTTGTGGTAACTGGAAAGGCGGGCGGGCAACCGGCCGATGTCGGCGCGATCGTCGGCATCGTTGCTCTTCTCGAGATCGTCTTCATCTTCTTCTGGGGATGGGTGGAAACCAAGACATCGGCCGCAGTCGCCATCGCTGCCAGTGCGCTTATCTATTGCGCTTACATGCTCGGTCTCGGCTTGGCGAAAGACCCGATGACAGTCTACCTGCTGACACCTCTTTCGGGTCTCGGCGCAGCCGGCATCATTTCCCTGCCCATCACCTATCTGCAAAACCTGATCGCCAGGCGCGCAGGTCTTGGAAGCTCGCTCATTGCCGTCAACATCTTCTTGGGCGGCGGCCTGAGCTCCCTGCTCTTCTCGGTCGGCACGGCCGTCAGTGATTATTCCCACACGGCAATGCTCGGCGCATTTGCAGGTCTGTGCGGCGTGGCATTGCTCGGCTTCCTTCACAAGCGGCCGGCTGTTAAGGACGATCTCCACACCCAACAAGGAAGCGAACATCATGGCTGATCACACCGGGCGGTTGCTGGAGATTTGCGTCGACAGCGCAGAGGGTCTCGCCGCCGCGATCGAGGGCGGGGCAGACCGCATCGAGCTTTGCTCCGCACTGGGCGTCGGTGGATTGATGCCGTCCTACGGCCTGATGCAGCACGCGAAACGAACGAGCCCAATCCCCGTCTACCCGCTCATCCGCCCAAGAGCCGGAAACTTCATCTATGACGAGGCCGATGTCGCCATCATGGAGGCGGATATTGCGCAGGCACGGGAGCTTGGGCTACCCGGCGTCGTCATCGGTGCGACGACCACAGACGGACGCCTCGACCGACAGGTTCTAGAGAGGTTGATTGAAGCCGCATCCGGCCTGGACATCAGCCTCCACCGCGCTTTTGATATGGTGCGCGATCCAATCGAAGCGCTCGAGACTGCGATCGATCTCGGCATCTCCCGCATCCTGACCTCCGGCTGCGCAAAGAACGTATCCCTTGGAATGGAGATGCTGAAGCGACTGTCGCATCAAGCGGATGGCCGTATCAGCATCATGCCGGGCGGTGGCGTAACGGCCGATCTCGTGCCCGAGCTTCTGGCCGCAACTGGCATCCACGAAATCCATGCCTCAGGCAGTGCCTCTTCGAAAGAGGACCATTCTCTTGTGGAATTCGGCTTTGCGCCTGAGCAGCGCAGACAAACCAGCCCGCAGGTTATTCGCGCGTTGAAGACGATTGTTCTTGAAGTCTGATTTGGCCAACGCGCACGGCAGCGTCGCTACAGCATCGGCCCGAGAATCGGAATCGATTTTCGGAAAGCACGATGCGTCGATCAAGGACGCGCTAATGATCAAGAAGAGGACGCTGCCAGATCGACTTCGCCCCGGAATGGATTGGCTCCACCGCGGTTGAGACGTTTTGCAATATAGAGCGCCTCGTCTGCACGTCTGAAGACGGGATCTGGTGAGGTCTCCTCTGCCAGAACCCTGCTCATTCCATAGGACGCGCCAACCGCCATGATTGTGCCGTTCACTTCGTAAGGCTTGGAAATCACCGCAGCCAGTTGACGGCACCGCGCCTCCGCTTCCTCTTCGGAAACCTTCGGCATCATCACCGCAAATTCGTCGCCCCCAAGACGGAAGCAAACATCATCCTCAGCGCATCCGGCACGCAACCGCTCGGCAACCTGCTTCAGAAGATCGTCTCCATCGGCGTGACCGAAGCGATCGTTGATTGCCTTGAACCCATCGAGATCGATGCAGACAACCGTCAACGGCCCCTGCTCCGACAGCTGCGTAAACCTGGTCGATACCAGTGTTCTGTTGGCAAGCCCCGTGAGGAAATCATGTGTTGCCGCATGCCGCATGTGCTTTTCCGCATCGACAAGCATCCTGAGCGCCTGACGCGATGTCGAGATTGCGAGGGCACAGCTCGCGATGAAGATGCAGAGCGTGGCCGCGGCAAAGGGCAGTGACTGCCGCAGCAGATCATGGGCTGGCGTGTTCGCCTGCCACGACAAAACCTGTACCTGCCCATGCGGGGCAGCGGCAATGTCCACAGACGCGCGACCGGGCTTGACCTGCTCAGACGGCTCGACGGCTGCATCGTCAAGCATGAAGCGCTCGCCGAAAAACGCCTGAAGGCTGCCTGCGATTGGAATGGCCGAAACAAGGATTGGCGCGCGGTCGGTATTGGGCACGACTGTCCCGATATCGGCCTGGAAGAGGCTCGCCGTCAGCAAGAGAGCGTCATTCCCCACCACTTCGATTTTGCTTGATGAGATCCTGTCCGGAATGCCGCTCTTCTTCGGCTGGTGCTCACGCGCTCGCACCGAGTCGATCAATGGTTGGGCGGCCGCGACAAGCGCGCTCGGTTCCTGTTTCAGGAACGAATGGTTGGCGAAATCATCCGCCGTCTTGGCGTAGATAATCTTGTCGTTGCTGTCGATTACGGCGAGCGAGCGCACGTTCGACGTGCCGATGATAGACTGGCCGAGATTTCGCTCGGCCCAGCTGAGATCGAAATTGTTGTTGAGCTTATCGATCGCCTCGTCCCAGATCGTCCAGGATGTCAAAACGACTTCCATGTCCGAAATCCAGATCGCGACATTGCGCTTGACCAACGTCTCCTGGCGCACTTTCGCCTCTTCGTCCAAGCGGGCAGCACCAAAAAACAGTACGGCGGCCAGGCCGAGCAACAAAAGCCCGACAATGACGGCAACAGGGCCGACAAGCTTGAAGTGATTAAGGCGCGCCGTCATGGTGAGTTCCGTTGGCAATACGCAGATACTCTACATCAGCAATAATGCACTCACAGTTATCAGGGCAAACAATTACCTTGGCAAGGTTAATGGTTTTCTCACGAGTGAAGACGCCGCATCGGCCGCCTTATCTCAAGCGGCAGACAGCAACATCAAAGCTCCTAACCGCCAGCACGACCCATACGATCAAAACTAAATCGTCACAAAAGAGCGAGACCTTGAATTGATGCTTCGGCCCGAAATCCAAATCGCTTTTCAGGCCGAAGCTACAGATCTATTCGCACTACTTCCTATTTTAACGGGAAGCCTTGTCCTTGCCCGGCAAGATATCCGCCATGTCTGCTACGATGGCAGCCGCTTCGGTCTGAAGCACATCTTTCGCGTTCTTCCGGGCATTCTCCAGAGCAAGGTTGGCACTGAGGCTTCGCTCATTGGCCTGCAGCCCGTCATCGAGTTCCGGAACGACGACGCCGGCTTCCTGGCGCGCCTTGAGTTTCGCAGCCACCGCGGCCATTTCCTTGCGACGCTCTGCCTCGTTGAGGGAGATCGTCTTCTTTTCGCGCTGGGCCTTCAGCTCTGCGGCATCTTCAACGAAGCGCTGATAGTCCTTGTCGTCTTTGATGCGCGCTTCATGACGGCTTTCCAATTCAGGCACAAGTGCCGTCATATCGCCCTGTTTCTTGTATTTGGCGGGCTTGATCGTCGTCCACGGCAATGCATTGTCATAGCTGGACTCGCCGAGCGTTTTGGGGTCCTGAACGCTTGGCGTGTTGATGTCGGGCGTAACACCGCGCAACTGCGTCGTGCCGCCGTCGATCCTGAAGAACTGGGCAATCGTCAACTTAAGCTGACCGAGTTCCGGCTCCTGCTTGCCGGCCACCCTGTCCAGATCGACGACTGTCTGCACGGTGCCCTTGCCGAAGCTTGGGTCACCGACGATGACGCCGCGGCCATAATCCTGAATGGCGGCCGCAAAAATCTCCGACGCCGAAGCGGAGCCGCGATTGATGAGAACGCCGAGCGGACCATCCCAGGCCGGCGTGGAGCGATCATCATTCTCGACTTCAACCTTGCCAGCCGCATTGCGCTGTTGAACCACAGGTCCCTTGCCGGTGAAGAGACCGGTGAGATCGATGGCCTCGGCCAGCGAACCGCCACCATTGTCACGCAGATCGATGACGACCCCGTCGACCTTCTCCTGCTTCAATTCGCCAAGAAGCTTTTCGACGTCGCGGCTGGCGCTTCTGTAGTTCTTGTCGCCAGCGCGGCGCGCCTCAAAATCCTCGTAGAACGTCGGCAGCGCAATGACGCCAATCTTCAATGTCTGGTCGCCAAGCTTGACAGGTACGACGGACTTCTTGGCCGCCTGCTTCTCGAGGCTGACCTTATCGCGCACCAGGTTGATCACCCGGTGACCGCTGGCATTTCCGGCATCGGCCGGCAGAATGTCCAGGCGCACCACAGATCCCGCTTCGCCGCGGATCATCTGCACAACCTCGTCGAGACGCGTCCCGACAACTTCCTTGATCGGGCCTTCTTCGCCCTGACCGACACCAATGATGCGGTCGCCAACGGCGAGTTTGTTCGAGAGTTGCGCCGGTCCACCGGCTACAAGCTCGCGGATCGTCGTGTACCCGTCGCGCTCCTGCAGCACGGCACCAATGCCGACCAGAGAAAGCTTCATCGAGATATCGAATTCAGCTGAAGCCTTGGCGCTGAAATAGTCGGTGTGGGGATCGACCGCCGTGGTGAAAGCCGCCATGAAGGACTGGAAAACGTCGTCGGCCTTATAGGTTTCGACACGGTCCAGAATGTTCTTATAACGCTTGTCGAGCGTATCGCGGATCTTTGCTTCGTCCTGATCGGCAAGCTTCAGTCTGAGCCAGTCGCTCTTCACGCGCTTGCGCCAGAGTTCGTTGGCCTGCTCTTCCGTCTTGGGCCAAGGCGCGTCCTCGCGCGACAGCGGATAGTCTTCCTGCACCGTAAAATCGAAGCCGTTCTTCAACAGGCTGCGCGCATAGGTCATCCGCTCGACCACACGCTGGTTGTAGATCTTGAACATCGAGAAGGGGATGTCGAGGTTCTTGTTCTGGATCGCGTCGTCGATCTTTTTGCTGTCCTTGGCAAAGCCGTCAATATCGCTCTGCGTAAACAGCATCCGGTCGGGATCGAGCGACTTTATATACTTGTTCATGACCTTGACGGAGAGAGCATCGTCCAACGGAACAGGACGGTATGCATAACGCTCCAGGAACTGTGCGCTGAGAGCGGCCGCTTCTGCCTCGGGTGCAGTGGCTTCCAGCACCGGCATCTGCGCGGGCTCGCGCGCTTGCGCGACGGTGGCAATTCCGATGACAAGGCTGAAGAAAAGGGGCTTCAAGCGCATCCCGACATGTTCCTTATTACTCAATATCTCCGTCTTATCTTATTCTTGGGCGAAATTGCGATAGTTTAAAAGCGATCAAGATATATTGATCCTTTGAATTTGAGACGGACGGCCCACGCCTCACCTCAGACTTGCTGGACGTCTTGCAGCAGCAAGCGAAGCCAACCGCCACACACCAGCTAAAGCGTTGTGCGTCCTGTTGGACGCACAAAGCATGCTTTGCCTTTTCTGAATCGACGCATCGTGCTTTCCGAAAATCGATTCCGATTTTCCCCTCGATGCTGTAGAGACGCTCCTGCAAATCAGGAGTAAAACATGCAAAATATCAGAAGCTTGGTCGTGGCCATCATCGTCGGCATCGCTGTCGGAGCGGCTTTCATGATGTTGGACAAGTCGCGAGGCGCGGAATGGGCCGTCTCGCCTCAGCAGATCGAACAGGCGAAAGCGGAAGGCAAAGCCGGATACGAATCCTCTCCCGGCACCGTGACCGTTCTGCCGATCCGCAGTGAAACCGCGGATGCTCTTCCCTTCAAATGGACGATGTATGGCCTGGTGGCTGCTGTCGTGACCTTCGTCACCCTGCGCCGCAAACAAAAACGCTGAAAACGAAAAAGCCTGCCGCGGGAGGAGGTGCGGCAGGCTTTCGAAAAGAACCGAACAGCAACTGGGAGGAGGAGTGCTGCTGTTCTAACAAATGCCCTTTGGGAGGAGGATAAGGACATTTGCAACTCGAAGCTTTGCGGGAGGAGGTGCATCGCTTCGATGATTAGAAACTACCCCTAATTCTCGGCACAATAAATGACCTTTATCGCAGGTGAGATATGCATAGACGCATAGCTCCGCGTCTTGAAGTAGGGAGAGCCAGAAACGGTGCTGTGGAAATAGGCACGCGGGTGTGTTTTGTCTTCTAGAAGCTCATCTTCAGCGGTGAACCCTGTCTAACTCAACCGCGTCATCAACTCAGCTGCCGATCGATCGCCGAAAGAACCTCGCCCATGTTGGAATCCTCTACTCCCCACGACCTCCAGCTCTTCGTCGATGGTTCATATGACCCAATCAAGCGCATCGGCGGGTGGGGCGTGGTCGTGCTTCGGCACAATGTCGAAGTGGCGTCGCGGTCCGGCAGTATAGGCTGCACTGATAGCAGCGCGCCGGAACTCCTTGCCCTTCTTGAAGCCCTCCATTGGCTGGACGAGAATGCGCGTGGCGAAGCTGCGACCATCTGGTCCGATTCCACCTACACAGTGACGGGATGCAATAGGTGGCGCCACATCTGGAGAACAAATCATTGGCGGAAGCGCGCCCCGAACGGCAAGGGTCGCAGCCGAGACGTTCCCAATGTCGATCATTGGAAGGCGCTCGACACGTGCCTGACACGCTGCGATAGGATCGAGATTGCCTGGTGCAAGGGCCATGTCGGCCTGCCATGGAATGAACGAGCGGACGCCCTTGCGAGGCAGGCAATCCAGCACGCAACAGTTGCCACAGCAGTTTGCTAAGGTTGGTCTCCTACGCCGCGGAACGGGAACCTCAGACACCTACGAGGCACAAAATCCTTAAGCGCCCGCTAAAACTTACAGGGAACTGCAACTGCTGAACCGTGTTTGGGCTTCGTAACAATTGTGGAGCACAGACATGGATTCCGATATTCGCCGCCCTTCCCCGCCCTATCCTGAGCAGCAGCAGGCGCCACCAGGCACCACCGGTCAGATGGAGCCAAAGCCCGATCACGGCGAAAAGTCCTATAAGGGCAGCGGCCTTCTAAGCGATAAGGTCGCTCTGATCACCGGCGCGGATTCCGGTATCGGCAAGGCCGTCGCAATCGCGTTTGCACGTGAAGGCGCCGACCTCGTCATCTCCTATCTCGATGAGGAAGAGGACGCGCGCGATACTGTCAAATGGGTGGAAGACGCCGGCCGCAAGGTGGTCGCCGTTCCTGGCGACATCACCTCTGAAGAGCATTGCAAAACGCTGGTGCAGCGCACCGTCGAGGAATTCGGCAAGATCGATATCCTCGTCAACAACGCCGCATTCCAGCGCACCTATGCGGACATTGGCGACATTGAGTCAGCTGAGTGGGATCAGACATTCAAGACCAACATCTATGCGCCATTTTTCCTGTCAAAAGCTGCCGTGCCGCACATGCAATCTGGAAGCTCGATCATCAACACCGCCTCGATCCAGTCGAAACAGCCCTCGCCACACCTGCTTGCCTATGCCTCCACCAAAGGTGCGATCCTGAACTTCACCGCCGGACTCGCCGGGATGGTCGCCGAAAAAGGTATCCGCGTAAACGCGGTCGCGCCTGGCCCGATCTGGACACCGCTCATTCCGTCTACCATGGGCGTAGAGAAAACCAAAAAGTTCGGTGAGCAGACATTGATCGGTCGCGCTGGACAGCCAGCGGAGCTAGCTGGCGCCTATGTTCTGTTGGCGTCGGACCGCGGCAGCTACATGACCGCTGCCGTCATTCCCGTCACCGGCGGTGAAATCATGATCTGAGACCGACGGTCAAAGAGGAAATGTGGGCGGGGCCGTACGGAACCGCCTTGTCCATCTGCGGTTCGGTCAGGAGAATAGGGAGGAGATTCCCATGGCCGGCCCGCAACGCACATATGGCTTCAACGAGACCACTTTCGTCATCCGACCCCAGCCATCCGAAAGCCTGAACATCTTTAAGCTGGTTTCCTGTGGCAGATGCGCTGCCGGCCGAGAACGTCTCCACCCGCTTCGGCTCTCCACCATTATCGCGGTGGACCATGACCGCTCGCACCCGCAACGCAGCGTCATCTCGAGCCCGCCGTAATCCATCATCGAACGAACCGGAACCCTCCCGCGTCTGAGAAGTTGAGACGACGAACCCTTACGGAGACAAAACCATGTCCGACAAAAATTCTATGTCACCTGCCGTTGCCTCACTGCATGACGAGCAGGCAAGACAGCGCACCGGAAAAGAAGATCTTCAGACGGGGCTCGAAGACACGTTCCCTGCCTCCGACCCTGTTTCTCAAACGAGTCCGACGACAGCAACCGCGACAACCGAACCCGCGGAAGAACAGGAAACGGACGACACCCCAAAGGTGGACGAGGCTCTTGCCGCTGTCAGAGCGCGCCACGACGATCCGGAAACTGGTCGCGCGATGGAAGAGATCAGAGCACTGCGCTCTGAACTAGGGCGTATCACGGGATCTGCTCAGGAAATGATTTCCGGATCGGCGCGCGTCGCGAAGAGTGAAATCGATTCCGTTCAGAACACGGTGATCCGCCAAGTCCGAAAGCACCCTCTTCAGGCTTTAGGCTTGGCCGCATTGCTCGGCTACGTCTGGGGCATGACGCGCTAGATGGCGCAGGTTGTTTCGGACGCATAAGAGACGCGTTTCGCCCATTGAACCGACCTATCGCACCGGTCCGAAAATCGGTTCCGATTTTCGGACCGGTGCGATAGTCTCAAACGTCACAGCATTTGCGGATGGATGCGTGCAATATTGCTCATCCACAGTAGAATGAAAACTATGTGACAGGGGGAGCCATATGACATCCGTCTGTCATGAAAGCGTTATAGTTGCGATAGAAACCTAAACGCCGGGCAGATCCGGATGTGTGGAGTTGCACATGGACATCGCTCTCGCCGTTCTCGCCCTCGCGCTGATTTTTGTTCACCTGTTGAGCATAGCTCTTACCGCGATCCGTGTGAAACCGACGACGAAGCGCGGCTTAGAGCCACAAACCCAACCGCCCGTCTCCCTCGTCATTCCGCTTCGAGGTGTGGAGAATTTCACTACACTGACAATTCCTCGGGCCTTTCAGCTGGACTGGCCAAACTACGAGATCATCTTTTGTGTTGCGGATAGCGCAGATCCTGTCATCCCGCACGTCAAATCCAACATCGCCGCCTTCCCTCACATTCGGGCAAGCTTGCTGGTGGGTGATGATCGGATCAGCGCCAATCCCAAACTGAACAATTGCGTCAAGGGTTGGCGTGCGGCGACCAGCGAATGGGTGATCCTCGCCGATTCCAACGTGCTGATGCCCGATCATTACATTGCGACGCTGATGAGCGCATGGCGTAAGGATAGCGGCCTCGTCTGCTCGCCGCCGCTTGGTTCACGCCCGGCCGATCTTGGATCGGAGCTTGAATGCACCTTCCTCAACACATTTCAGTGCCGCTACCAATATGCCGCAGAAACGTTGGGCCAGGGCTTTGCGCAGGGCAAGACAATGCTGTGGAACAAGCCGCTTCTCGACTCCCTCGGCGGTATAGAGGCTCTTGGAGCGGAAATTGCGGAGGATGCTGCCGCGACGAAGCTCGTTCGTGCAAGTGGACGCAGCGTTCACCTTGCGCCAGCCCCTTTCGAGCAGCCGCTCGGCACGCGCAGCTTTGCCGAGGTCTGGTCGCGGCAGGCCCGCTGGGCTCGGTTGCGGCGCGTGACCTTCCCGCAATTCTTCGCGCCCGAAATCCTTGTTGGCGGAATTCCACCTCTGTTTCTGGCCCTCGCCGCAGCCCTGCTCGCCGGCGCAGACGGCAAGACGCTGGTAGCGGTTACGGTCGCCGTCCTCGGGCTCTACTACCTTCCAGAACTGGCACTCGCAAAACTCAAAGGCTGGCATGTCTCATGGACCAGCTTTCCAGCCATGATCATGCGCGATGCGCTGCTCCCGCTTATCTGGGCAAGAAGCTGGATGGGTTCCTCTGTTTCGTGGCGCGGCAACATGATGACCGTCGGAACCCAGGAAAGCACGCTCAGAGGCTAAAGCCCGGTCCGATCAAAGATATGCATCGGCTTTGCGATAAAGATATGCGGCAGAACAAAGACTTAAAGGGTAGGAAGCGAGTCTGGAAGATCGCGACACGCTTTAGGGGAGGCAGGCGATACGCGGCCATGAAACCAGAGAACTAAGCTTCTGGGTAGTGCTCACCCGCTTGGCACTGACTCCTGTTTCATCAGGCCTTCTGCTCTTCGTGTTCCGCGAGAAGCAGTGCAAGTTCGTCGCCGGCGATCAGAACATCGTGCCCTCCGCGGTGAACATGCAGTTCAACACGGCTCGGTCGAAACGCGGTGTTCCGAACAAACTCGATCGCACTCCAGAGGGAGTCGAACATCTCCCTGTGAGAAACTTCGAAACGCTGCCACAAAACAACAGTTGTATGGCTCTCTCCAAACCGGCTCATTGCCTCGCTCGCATCGAAAACCAACTCAGCGCTCCTCACCATTGCATTTGAAAAGCAACGTTTAAAGACGCTGATCGTTCAACGGGAATGCCTTATTATGACGCGCATATGTCATTTGGGGCTTGGCATCGCGCTGGCGTCGATCGGTTCCTGTTTCAGGCCAGCTCCGTAACGCTACGCAAATCCCCGTAGGTCTGATGTCAGTTACGCTTTAAAACGGAGAGGTAGAGTGAGGCTGTCTGCTCGCAGATGGTCGTCCAGTTATAGCGCGCCATGATCTTGCTGCCCATCTCGCCCACATCGACGGAGGCTTGTGCAGGCATCTTGCGATCCGAGAGCTTTTTCTGCATCGCCTGGGAAAGTGCCGGGACATCGCCCAAGGGGAAATAGGATTCGGCATCCAGTTCGAGCGCCAGATTCGCCTCGATGTTGCTTGCCAATATGGGAAGGCCGTAAGCCAGCGCCTCGAGAAGCGCTATAGGCATCCCCTCATGACTGGAAGGCAGAACGAATAGTCCGGCATTGGCAAACAGCCCACCAAGCCTTGCGCCCGATTGCGATCCTGTCAGCACGATGTTCGAATGTGATTTCGCCCGTGCTCTCAATTTTTCTGCGTAGTCGCTTCGGGCGTCCCCGCCGCCGACCAGAACCAGTTTGGTGTCCGGCATATCCGCATGCAGAAAGGCCTCGATCAAATCCATCTGGCGCTTCTCGACGACGAGGCGGGCCACCAGCAGGACATAGCGGCCTTTGATCAGCCCGAATTCATCGAGGACGGTATCATCTGCGGCTTCGATATCGATCTGCACGCCATTTGGAATGAAATGGACGTTGCGATTGAACTTTGCCTGCATGGCATCGGCAATATGTTTGGCGACGACGATGCGGCCGTGGGCGAAGCGCATGCCAGCCCATTCGCCAAGACGCAGAACCTTCTTCTCCAGCGTGTTCCACTTTTCGCGGTCGTAATCATAGCCGTGATGGGTGAAGACGACCTTCATTCCCATCAGGCGCGCCAAGGGTGCCACCAGCGAAGGACCGACCGCGTGAATGTGGACGATGTCAGGTTTCAGCCTTCGGGCTTTGAAGAGCGCGAGAAGCGTGTGGACGATGGCTTCCAGTCGCGTGTTGCTCGGCGCCCAAGTCGGATGAACGGTGACACCGCGCCAGACATAAGGCACTTCGCCGGCGACGTAATTTTGACGCGCATAGACGTGAACGTCGGCGCCTCTTTCGGCCAGCCCTGGAACAAGTTGCTCAACATGGGTTTCGATACCGCCCGGTACACCCGGCACACCGCGCAACCCGATCACACAAATGCGAACCGCATCAAGATCGGGAAAGTGGACCTCGTCGGCATTCCTGCGCGCCCGAAGTGCCGTCGTCTGTTTCGACGCCGTATAGTCCACTACTCGCTTCCTCCCGGGCATCCTACCCACTCCTACGGTACAGTCATGATACCAGCAACCGGCGGACAGCTTTCACGCTGCCTCGCCTACTCTGCACCGTAGCGCCATTTTATTGACGAAACCCTTCACATAACAGGTAAATTATAATTATCTAAAATACTAAAGACCTACCCGAGAGACGAAATCCCTAAACGTCGATAAAGGTCCAGCGTTCTTTTGAAAAAAGCGCCGCGAGAGAATTCTTGGTTAACCCAGGCGCGACCACGCTCGCCCATCTCCTTGCGCTCGCTTGCAGAGAATTGGTTCATCGCGTTGAGTGCTCCTGCGAGATCATCCGGATCGCCGGGTGCAGCGATAAGCCCTGTCTCTCCTGGTTTTATCAGTTCCGGAATACCCCCGATGTCCGTTCCGATCACCGGACGACCCAAGGCATAGGCCTCCAGAATACTGACCGGCGCATTTTCATACCACTCGGAGGGAAGAACGAGCGCCTTGGCACCGGCCACCGTTTCATGGAGCGCTTGGCCGCTGAGATAGCCGAGGAACTCGACATCGGCATTTTCTATCTGCGCCAGCGCCCGAAGCTCTGCTTCTTCCGGTCCCGTGCCCGCAACACGCAGACGTTGTCCCGACCGGGCAGCCGCCCGGATCAAGGTATCGACGCCTTTTTCCGGCGCGAGACGCCCCGCGAACAGAAAGTAATCGCCCTCCTCAACGGCAAAGCGTTGTTCGCTGATCGCATGGTCGACGAAGTTCGGGATATAGACCAGCTTGTCGTCCGGCCATCCCCATTCGATCAGCTTTTGCCTGTAGAACCGGCTTGGAACCACGAGCTTGTCGATATGATCGCGATAGAGCCGGAGCGCGCGATGCACGGCGGTCTCCACCATGACCAGGCCGCTCAGAGCAATCGATCCCTTCATGCAGCGGTGAAGCAGCACATTATAGATGCGACCGCCCTTGCATCTTTCGCAAACGCCATCCGGCGCCAGCATCTTGTAGGAGGGACAGGCGAGCTTCAGGTCATGCACCGTCATGACGGTGGGTATTCCCTTTTTCTTCAAGAGCGGGAAGATCGCCGGAGAAATGTGGTGATAAACATTGTGGGCGTGCGCCACATCAGGCCGCACTTGGTCGATCAACGCAGCCAGGCTCTGTCGCGCCTTGCGGGAATAGATGATCTCCAGCCCGTGACCGATCTTCGTCATCAGACCGCCTTGACGACCGAACTCGATTTCAGGAACGAAATAGGGCGACCACTGCGATGGCAGATTGTCTGGATGCTGCATGGAAAAGGGCACGGCGTTCCACCCGGAGCGGGCAAACATCTCCATCTGATCGAGAAAGATCGCGTCCGCGCCACCGCGGCGGTAATGGTAATTGTTGATTGCCAGAAGCGTCCCGCTCATTGCGTCATCTCAACTCTCCACATGTTGAAGAGCATCCCGAACCGGCAGAACGAGGCAACCGCTCGAAATAGCATAGCGCACCAATGTGGAGAATGTCGAAGGTGTGCATCCATAGGGTGTCGGCGTGTCGCTGACATCGTGGGTGAAGAACACCAGCCAGCCTGGCTCCCTTACCACGTCGTCGATCTGCCGAACCAAAGCGAGGGCGTCCTGTTCCGGCTGGCGGATCTCCATTCCCCAGAGAAAGCCGCGGTTGACCTTCCCCCGGTTGATGCGATCCCCACCTCCGCGCGCCGTCTGGTAACGGTCGGCAAAGAGTTGCCGATGCCGTAGCGACCCCTGATTATAGGGATAGGCAAAGTTTCGTTTCGTCACCGGCGGCTCAAAGCCATCGAGCAAGACGCCGTTACGGGTGAGATTTTCACGCAAGGCCGGGCCCGACAGCGTGTGGACGATCTCATGCCCGAACGTATGGCAGCCGAGCTCATGACCCGCTGCGGCAAGCTCGCGGCAGCCCTCCTCCGAGATGATGTTGCGGTCCGGCTCCACCCGATTGAGGAGCCCTCCGGCAATGTAAAACGTGCCACGGACCCCGTTCTCCTCGAGAATCTTCGCACCGGCGCTTAGCGCCGTGCAGGGCACATCGTCGAAAGTGAAGGACACGACGGGACGACGACAGGCGACGTTGAGCGTCGACGCCGGCAGAGCGCGCACAGCCCGTTCGGCCACACGTTCTCGCAGATAGTCAAGCTTACCGCTGACTTTGGATAAGAGCCCCATGGCTTTCCTCCCTGGTCATAACCGGTTCTTTGACGAGGCTCATCCTGGACTGCAGGACCAGGCCGAAAATGGAGATGAGGAAGATGAAAAACACCGGGCTGCCGTTCTGGAAGAAAATAGCCTCGAGACAGGCAGAGTAGAGCACGCAAAGCCATGTGCGCTGGAAAAGGCGCGTCAATGCCGGATCATTTGGTGGTGCTCGGTCTAATCGCGCAATCGCCCGCATTGGCACCAGAATAACCAGCGTCAGCGCTAGCAGCAACCCCGGAATACCTGTCGTCAGCAGCGTATCCACATAGGCGTTATGTCCGTTGAAAGCCCGCACCGCCCAAGTCTCCAGACCTGCCGGGCTTTGCATCAGGTCAGGCGTTTGCCAGAAGCCTTGAAAGCCATAGCCGAGGATTGGCGATTGGGCGATCGCATCGAAGGCGATCTTCCAGATGTCCGAGCGGTTGGTGAAGGTCGGGTCAATGCCGAAGGAGACGACCAGGCTTCGAAAATCAGACGATAGGGTGGCGCCAAGGATGAGTGTGTTGAAGGCAACGATACCGCCCACGGCGATAAACCACCGCGTCCAGCGAAATCTCTCGAACATCCATTGTAGAATAAGGATCATCGGCAACATCGCGGTCGACGATTTACCGCCGGTATGCATGAGAAAGAAGACGGCCAGAACAGCAATGGCGATACCGCTTTTCTTCCATCCCGCACTGCGGAAGTAGAGCCCGAAAAATGTGATCTGCAGCATCACCGCAGCCGTGAGGTTCTTGTGTGCGTAATGGCCCCTCCAGTAACCCGCATTCATCGGCTCGACGATTTCCGCCGCCTGATGGATGGAAAGCCGCGGCAGAAAAATTACCCCGAAGTAAGCCACGCTGAGAGTGATGGCCGTGCCATAGAGCATCAGTCGAGCGAACTGCGCTTCTGAGCGGGGAAGAAGCAGGAACATGCCTGCGTTGAAGAAGGTCAGAGTAGCCAGGATCGTCCGCTTGATTGCGTCGATGGGATAGTTCGAAAGCGCTGACGAGATGAAAAACCACCCTAGAAGGGCGATGATCAAAACTCTCGGCTGGGCGATCTGCGAGCGCATGGGATGGTTCACGGCCGCATAGATGGTCAGAGACGTGATCAGCAAGAACGTCATCTGATTGAGAAAATTTGACCCTGATACGATTTCCGTTCCGGCGGATTGCAGTTTCACAAGGTCGATAAATGGATTCGTGGTGATGAAGTAGAACAGGAAGACCGCCATGAAGGTCGCTACTCTAACCTTCATGTGCTGTCCGTTTGGCTGCGCTGGCGAGATTGTGGTTGCCTGCATCACACGAGCCGCTCGAACCGCCAGTCGTTGCGCCTGAGTTCAATCAGTGTCCGACCTGCGATGACAAAAAATACACCAAGCAAGAGCCCTGCAATCAAGCCGCCGATCGCAAGCAATGATGTCGGCGGGGGGAAGTTGCGCCTTTCAGGCGGCACCGGCTCGGTGACGATCCGGAGATTGGAAACGTTGAGCTGTTCCTGCTCTCCGGTTTCACCAGCGCGCTTCAGGAACGTGTCGTAGAGCGCTGCTTTAGCCTCGGCATTTCTCTGCAAATCCTGTAGCTCGACTTGCGCCGCATCGTCATTCGACACACGGCCTTGCGCTGTGTTGATCTGACTGCGAAGACTATCGACCGCACTTTGCGCCTGATCCATCTCGATCTTGACACTTTGCAAGACGCGGTCCGTCTCGCGGGCGATTTCGCTTCTAAGCGTCGCCAGCTGCGCCCTGGACGCAGCAAGCTTCGGATAGCGTTCTCCGTAGGTCAGTGCCAGCTCGTCATATTGCTGTTTGAGAACCGAATATTGCGAGCGCAGCGTATCGAGCAGCGGTGACGACAGCGAACTGGTCCCGGCAACACCGTTTGCTGACGTTTGGCTCAGCTTTTTGTAGCGCTCTCTGACGTCCTGGAGTCTGGAGTTGGCATCGTTCAACCGCGTGTTCAGCTGCGAAAGGCTTTGAATATTGACGGAGCCCACACTACCGAGATCCTGGAGATTGTTTTTCTGCCGGAATTCCACAACCGCATTGGCTGCTTCTGTCGCGGCACCCCTCAACTCTTCAAGGCGGGTTGCTAGCGCTGCGCTCGCATTCTTTGCAAGATCGCTGCGCCCTGCCTCAAGCTCTTGCCTGAAGGACTCGGCAAGTGTCGCCAGTATCTTGACCGACCGCTCGGGATCGCGTGTCCAGAGCGTGATGTTGACCAAGTAGGTCCCGCCTTGACGGCTAACCTTGATGCGCTTGTCGAGAATTCGCATCGAGGTCAAGGTTTGATCGCCCGGCGGCTTAGGGCTCGAGAGACCCAGCGCTTCCATCAGATTGAAGCCAGGTTCGAGCGAAGGGTTGAACTCCGGAAGCTGCTGCAACTGCTCGCGCTCGACCGTCCTCCGCAAAACGTTGCCGGAATTCAGCAGCAGAATCTTGCTCGACATGTCCAGGATTTGGGCTTCGCTCTGAAGGGCGGGCACCGTCAATTCATTTGGAAGGACTTGACCGGACGGCGGTGGCAGTAGGATATCCATCGAGGCCGTGTAGCGCGGCTTGACGAGAACGCCGAAGGCGACGCCGGCCGCAGCGCCGACAATGGCAAACAGCAAAATGACGAAGAGCCCGCGGCGCAACCAAAGAAAAATATTGCCGGGGGTGATGATAGGCCCCGAAGGTGTGACCGGTTTTGCATCGAGGGTTGGACGCGGCAAAGGCTCCGGCGTTGGGCGCTCGACGCGCTTCTGCTTTGGATACTCGTACATGCGCGACCGGACCTTTGTGTCAATCGAAACGAAACATTTTCAGCTTATAGCTCCCATAAACCACACAGACCGCTGAGAAATGGTTTACGCCCCTCCTCATTCTCGGCATGGAATGAAACATGGCAAGAATTGCACCAGGAAATACATCCAGATTGCTGGGAATGCTCTTGTCCTATAGCGCATCCTCGGCAAGTCTTCTGATTGCCAATGCCGCGCAACTCATCACATTTGCGATACTAGCGCGAACTTTCGGTGCTGACGAATTCGGTCGCTACGTTTCCTTGATCGCCGTCACCAACATTGCCGTCCATCTTTGCGGCATGGGCGCATCGGAATCTCTTGTTCGCCGCGTTCCGCAAGATCCATCCTGCTTTCCACGCATCTTCGGCCACAGCATTATCCTGAGCGGCATCAGCGGAGCGGTGCTGATTTTGCTCGGAATGATCGTACTGCCGCACTTCATGCGCTTTGCAGAAGCGCCAGCTGAGAACCTCTGGATAACCTTTCAGCTGCTTTTGACCAACATCGTCCTGGTCCGCCTGATCATGCTGGGCGAAACCATCTTTCTGGCACACCGCCGAAACGCTGCCGCCAATGCCTCGATCATGGGATTTGCGCTGATCCGAACGTTGACTGCGGCTCTTGCCTGCATCGCCTTCGAGGTCAATACGGTCGAAAGCTGGGCAACATGGCAAATGGTGTCATTCATACTGACGCTTGCGCTTTACGGGTTTCTCGCCTTTCGCATCGCGCGGCCGGACTACAGGCTGGATCGCCCCGAAATCCGCCTCGGAGTTCTCTTCGCCACCCCATTCATCTTTCGCGCCTTTCGTCAAAACGTCGATCTCCTGATCCTTGGCTTGGTGGCGAACCCCGAAATGGTCGGCAGTTACGGCGTCGCCCGGCGCATCACCGATAGCAGCTACATGGCGGTCGATGCGCTGAACCGGCTCATTTACCCTCACCTCGCCGTGGCCAGCGTTAACGGCATCCACCACGCCTTCAAGCTGACAATGCGTATTCTCGCAATCGCGATCGGCCTTGGATTGGCGGCGGCCCTCTTTATCTTCTTCGCGGCCTCCCTCATGCCGCTGATCTTCGGAACGGAATATATGTCCCTGCCGACATTCGTCAGGATCCTGGCCCCGCTGATCCTCTTTATTGCGATCTGGTCGGTTGCGGTCGATCTGCTGGGAGCGGCTGGTGAACATGGAGCGCGGGCCTGGGTACTCAACCTCGCAAACGGCATCGGCGCGCTCGTTATCGGCGTGGCTGCATGGCTCTGGCCACCCTACGGAATTTTCATCTCAGCATATATTATCGAATTTAGCATCGTGATCGCTTCATGGCTCGTGGTTCGGACGTATGTCTCCCGCTCCATCGCAGCAAGCAAGGACGTTCAATTATGACGACAAAAAACACTTCAAAGCTTCGCCCCGCAGAACTGGCCGATGTTCCCCAGATGAGCGAACTCTTTACGTCGGTGTTTCGATCGCGTTCGAAGCCGAAGACAAAAGCGCTGGGAGCGCACCTATCCGAGATCCTATTTACGCATCCCAATTACACGCCTGAAAATGGGAGTCTCGTGTCAGTCGATGACACTGGCGCGTTGAAAACGCTCCTGAACATCATACCGCTCACCTATCGTATCGGTGAGGAGACTGTGATTGCAAGGCTGACCTGCGGCTTCGCGACGACGCCGGATGCCAATCCGCGCGCCGCTGCAGCGGTGTTTTTAAGCACCCGACCGAAATCCGACAGCATCCTCTTTACAGACAGCGGCGCCCCCATCGGCATTGCCCATTTCAAGGCGATTGGCGGAATAGAACTCCAGGTTCAGGCTCTGCGGTGGTACAAGATGTTCAAACCAGTCCCAGCGCTTATCAATTTCCTGAGAATGAAACTGTTCGACCGCTTGCCACGCCTCATCAGCCGCGGTCAGCTTCCTGACAATCGTCTTGCTAACAACGTGACGACGGCGGACGGATATAGTGTGGTGGAGGCAACACCTGCTGTCTTCGCCGAATATGCGAACCGTTATCTGGCACGGTATGTGGTCGCACCGGTCTATGACGAGCGCTACGTCACATGGGCCGTCAACGCCTCAGAGGGAGAGGACGGACGCGGCAAGCTGATGCTGGCTCAGGTCAAGGACAAGAACGGCACTGTCGTTGGAGTCTTCTCATGTGTAGGTGAAATGGGTGGCTCCGCGCATATCCTTGATCTTCTTTACGAAGACAAGGCTCAGGATGCCGTTGTCGATGCCACCTTGCTCGCACTCCAACGGTCCGGCTTCACCTATGCCTGCTCCCAGGCCAGACCCGAGATGATCCGGTCCCTCTCCCGCTACAGCCGCATCTGGTATCGCTACTTCACCGGCATCTCCGCAACCTCCCGCTCTGCCTTGTTCAAGGAAGCGATGGAAAATGGCCGGGCCTATTTTGGCGGTCTCGGTGGCGAAGGCTGGACACGTCTAACGCGCGACTTTTACTAGAGCGTCTTTGAGACGCACAATGGGCGCGATAGTGCTTTAAATTGACGCATCGTGCTTTCCGAAAATCGACCCTGATTTTCACGTCGGTGCTTTAGCATACGGCGCGGTTTTGCGGCGATAACCGGCGCGGCAATAGTTGCCTGATGCGCACGGAGCAGATCTCAAAGATCGTCGCGCCTTTATTCGGTCCGTTCCACCAGGAAGTAGGTGGTCGGACCGCCGGGCGTGTCGTTCGACAGACGCACGATGTTACCGCTCTTGACGGTTGCGACAGGTGCACGGACACGGCCGTCCAGCCCGACAGGAGAAATCTTGAAGGTCCCGGCGGTCTCAAAGCGGAGACCCACCTCCATGCGCCTGATGAGAACCGGCAGACGGCCGAAATCTTCGATGACATGCTGATCCGCGTCGCGAAAGCGCATTCCGGAATTGCGGGCATCCGACGCCAGGATCAAGAGCTGCCGCTTGCTGTCTTTCAACGGCGCTCCGTCCAGCGACGACAGCGATAGCAATCCTCGTCCATCCGCCTGCTTCACGCTGAAAGCACCAAGCTCGACGCCGTCTCCGACCTTGTCGAACGCGAGCGCCTGCGTCATCGGCGTTCTCAGGGCCAGGGCCTTGGCTCCGGCGTCCAGTTGCAGTTCGCCTGTCTGGCTCACGACTTTACCACGATCGAGATCGGCCGGCGCAGACGGATCGACGCGACCAGCATCTTTCAGCTTCGCCATGATCGCCGTCGGGGTCTCCCCCTCGCGCTGCGGCGCGACCGCAACCACACCAGGCTTGGCATCGGTTACAGATTGAAGGCCGATGGCCCCGACAAGACCGAGGCGTGTGAGAAGCTCAGGCTCCATGTCGTTGACGCCTTGCGGCAGACCCTTTTGCCCATCGACAAGGAAAGGGATATCGAGCGACGTGCTCTTGGCATCGCCGCGGCGAAAGACGAGCGCAGCCAGCGTTTCGCCCGCTCGCGCCACTGGGTCGAGTGCGATCGCGTAGGGCAGAATCTGCTTCTTGAACCGGAAATCTTCGCCATAGGCCAAAACGATCGGACCGTGCGCATGGCGGCACAAGACGTCCCAACCCTGCAGGGCCGCAAAAGCGGGTGCCGCAAGACCTGCCTCGTAGCGATAGGGGTTCCAGAAGAGATGATCATATTCCGTGATGACGAAGGGGCGACCCAGCCAGCGTGCAGCGCCCACCGTTCTCAGGTAGCGCAGCCCGTCTTCCAGCGAGCTCTTTCCCTCGATGCTGGTGCCCGGCTCATAGGAACCAACCCAGTCATGATAGGTGTTCATGGCCACGGCATCCTGGATGCTGCGGCTAATGCCGGTCTGGATCGTCGGCCAGTTGTTGTAGGGCAAGACGATACCGCGAAAGCCAAGATCGCGAAGCGCCTTGGTCATGCGCCGGGTGGCGTTCTGCTCGACATCGATGAAGAAGGATTGCAGGTCGCGCATCCGCTCGCTGCGCTCGTTGCGGTTGGTCGGCAGAGCAACGGAGCGGTCCTCAAGACTGCCGTCCTTCGTCCACCAACCCCATTTCTGCTTCAAGGCGTCGTCACTGCCGTAGTTCTTCCAAAGCCAGTCATTGAAGAGCGGTTGAAGCTGCTTTTGAAAAACGCTGCCTCGCACCCCCTCTTGCACCATGGAATCGAATTCCAGGCCGTTTTCGTTGAAGGGAACAATGGCAACGAGTGCCGGATCGCGAATGGGCGCAATGCCGGTATAGGGATTGACCTTGCCGAGGAAGGCCTGCTGAAACTTCAGCCAGTGATCGAAGCCTGCATCCGTAATCTGCGCATCGACCTTGAGGTCGCCCTTGAGATCCCATCGGTCCTCATAGCCGCCATAGGCTCCGCGGGCGGAACTCAGTCCATCCATGATCCAGTAGATGCCGTTTCGCTTCAGCGCAGCCATGAAATAATGGACGCGATCCAGCACCTGCGGGTCGAAATCGAAATCCTTGGCGCGGTCAGCCATCAACGCGGCGTCGACATAATGGAAACGGGCGATATTGTAGCCGTGCCTTTTGAGCTGCAGGGCATAGCGGTCGGCAGCATCGTGATCCGGAAACCCACCAGACGCCGGGCTTAGCGCAAGAGACGCACACAGGAAGCGCTGCGGCTTGGCGGCGTCATTGGCTATAGCGAGCTTGCCAGCGGGTGTGACGATGACCCGCGTATTCTCGTCGATTTTCGTCTCTGGAAGAATGTCAGAAAAATCGAGCGGGCTTCCCGCCTGAACTTCAAGCGACTTTTCCCTGACGGGGAGCCACTCTTCGGCATAGACTGGCCGGATCAATGCGAACGAAACGACCAGTATCCAAAGAAGGGCTTTTTTCATCAGGGCTTCAACAACTTACTTTCAATCCAACTTCCGGGATTTTTCCGTCGCGATAGGATACCGAACGGAAGTGCTGCCGCATGAAAGCACCAGGCCACGATGGCGTAAAGGCCAAGCTCCAGACTTTTTTTCTTGATCGAAATCGCCACGATCGGCAGCACCAGCAAGGCGACAAAGGCAATCAGTCCGATGGGATGAAAGAGGCTGCCGATCAGACAGAAAAGCAGAATTGCCCACCAGGCATAAACGCCAAGCCAAAGCTTGATCTCCGGGTTCTCTTGAACGACCTGCTTCAACCGCCCCTGCTGCCAGCCTGCGCGTAAAAGCTCCCCTGTACCGAGCAGATATTTCGACGACCAGCGCCGTGTCAGCAGCACATAGGAATTGATGTTATGGCCGAAGTGATCGACATAGCGCCGGTCCAGCCGGTAAAGCGTCCAGCCGCGCAGCCGAAGACGTTGGGCCAGATCGAATTCCTCAAACGCATGGAGATTGCGGTCGGAGAAATATCCGGCTTCTTCGATTGCGGCGCGACGATAAAGGCCGCCACCGTTCAGACGATCGCGAACGCCATGCTTGACCTGCGAGGCAATTCGCTGCACCCGGCGGGTAAATTCCAGATTATCGAGATTAACCTCATTGATATCGCCGCTGACACCGGCGACGCGGGGATGCTTGTCGAGATAGTCGAAGGCTTCGGGCAGAAACGTCGGATCAAGCAGCATGTCGCCGTCCATCAAGGCGATGAATTCCCCCTTGCTGTATTGAAATCCGAGCTGGGGACCAACGCCGCAACTGGCTTTGGCGGGCGCTTGAATCTGGGCGATGATGACAGGATACCGAGAAGCGATCTCGATTGTTCGATCCTTCGAACCGCTATCGGCGACGATGATTTCGCTTTCGATATGAGGCACGGCCTTCAAAGCAGCGATCACGCTTTCGATGGCCGCGCCGATCCGGTTTTCTTCGTTCAGCGTCTTCAGAATGACCGATAGTTTCACAGCCGCATCCGTTACATGTCAGTCTACTGAGGGAAGAATACAGGTTTCGGCACGAAGCTGTATGCAGAATTTCTTATATGCTTAACGCCACAGCAGAGGTCTATGCGGTTGTTGAGAGTCTGGCAACTATCGGATTTGCGGGCGCGGTGAAATCCGTTCAGTGAAGTACCCGGTTTCCGGTTGCCTTGTCCATGTAGAGTTGCAGGAGTGTCAGTGCTTGCGTCAGAATAAGCTCAAGCGGCCTGAGGTTATCCGATGACCTTTCCCCGCTTTCACCTTCGATCATCGCAGCCATGGCGCGGAAATTTTCTGCCAGCCGCACATCGCCCTCCTCTGAAGCATGTTCGGCCGCATCGAAAAGCGCTTCGCTCACAGTATTCATCATGGCGTGCCGCTCGCCGACATTCATCTCCGGTAAGCTTTTGGGTGCTGATTGCATCGATTTACCTCCGCGCGCGTCTTTGCTCCGCACCTGCCTTTGCAGATGCTTTAGCAACACGCATTGTTTGATCGGATTAGTGAAACAGAGGTAGGGTTGCGGGACCGGCGAAGCAAGTCATGACAGCGATGTCGTCCGCGCATGGCCTCAACCTTCCCACGGCCTACCATTCGATGCTCGAACCGTCATAGGCATGGAAGCTTCCGCTTTGCGCCGGCTGAAGTCCATCCAGAACGGAAAGCATCCTGGTCGCGCTCTCCTCCGGTCGAAATCGATCGCGGCCACCGGCATAGTCATCACTGAGCGAGGTTGCCACGGTGCCAGGATGCAGTGCTGCCAAGACCGACTGCGGGTGAGTGCGACCAAGTTCGACGGAGGCGGTTCGGATAATCTGGTTCAACGCTGCCTTCGAGGCGCGATAGGATACCCACCCGCCAAGATGATTGTCACCGATCGAACCGACCCTTGCCGACAGAAACGCCATCAGCCCGCGGTCTCGTCTCGGCAGTTTCGACGCGACGTGTTTCAACACCAGCGCGGGACCGAGCGCATTCAGCGCAAACTGTTTCATCATAGCGTCGGCAGAAAGCTGCTTCAGTGCCTTTTCCGGGCCAACGCCGTCGATCGTTAGCGCGCCGGTGGCGCAGAAGATGAGCTGAAACTCTCCGTCAAGTCTGCCGAGGGCGTCGTGAACGCTCGTCTCGTCGGTAATATCCAGGCCGTCGCCGGAGCGCGAAAGACCGACGACCTCTGCGCATCTCTCGTCAGCCTGGAGCAATTTCGCAACTGCCGAGCCGATCCCACCGCTGGAGCCGATCACGAGCGCGCGATATCCCTTGGCGAGTGATATCATCATTGCGAGAAACTCCTAAACAGGCTCTGCATCATCGAGCTTTTTCAGAAACTGGCGCGCGGCATTTTTATAATCCTTGCGCTGTTCGTCCTTCATCCGGCCCCAGGTCGCGTAAGCCTGGGCCAGACGGCGGTTGCCGTCGAGCTTCTTTTTGTTCCGATTAAGGAAATCCCAATATAGCGAATTGAAGGGGCAGGCCCCCTCTTCGGTCTTCTTGCGCACATCGTAGCGGCAGTTTTCGCAATAGTCGGACATGCGCGAAATGTAAGCACCACTTGCCGCATAAGGTTTGGATCCAAGCAATCCGCCATCGGCGAACTGGCTCATACCGATGACATTCGGCATCTCTACCCATTCGAAGGCATCGGCGTAGACTTCGAGATACCATTCATGCACCGCATGGGGATCAAGGCCCGCAAGAAGCGCAAAATTGCCGGTGACCATCAGCCGCTGAATGTGATGGGCATAGGCGTGATCAATGGTTTCACCAATGACGGTCGAAAGGCAGTTCATCTCGGTCTTGCCGTCCCAAAAGAAGGATGGAAGCGGTCGCGACGCGTCAAAAAAGTTGCGATCCGCATAGTCCGGCATGAAGTGCCAGTAGATGCCACGCATATATTCCCGCCAGCCAATGATCTGGCGAATGAAGCCCTCGACCGCGTTGATCGGCGCATCGCCTTCCAGATAGGCGCGTTCTGCCCTTCGGCAGATGTCGAGCGGATCAAGAAGGCCCAGATTGATGTAAAAGGACAGGAGCGAATGATTGAGGAACGGATCGCTGGAGAGCATGGCGTCCTGCGTTTCACCGAAGCTCGGCAGGAAATGCTCGATGAACGAATCTGCGGCGCGCTCCGCATCCTTCTGCGTGACCGCAAATGCGAAGCCCTTCGACTCCCCCATATGCTCGGCAAAACGTTCATCGATCAATTTCATCACGTCGCGCGTTGTCTTGTCGGGCGTAAACTGCGGATGAGAAGCGCGAAAGAGATCGGGCTTTGCCGGCTTGCGGTTTTCGGCATCGAAGTTCCAGCGACCGCCCACGGGCTTGTCGCCTTCCATGAGAAGAGAGGTCTTTCGTCGCATGTCACGATAGAAGAACTCCATCCTCAACTCGCGCCGCCCCTCAACCCACGCCCCGAACTCCTCCTTCGAACAGAGAAAACGGCTGTCGGCGCGTATGTCTACGGGAATGCTCAGGGACTTTTCCCAGCTCGACATCGCCTGCAACACCCGAAATTCGCCCGGCTCGGTGACGATGACCTTCTCTGGCTTGATCTCTTTGACGGCGCGCTTCAGCTCTTCGGTGAAGCTCCCCGTGTTCGCCTTATCATCGAGTTTGGTGTAGCGAACATCGAATCCCTTGCCGCGCAAATCTTCGGCGAAGTGGCGCATGGCCGAAAGGATCAGGATGATCTTCTTGCAGTGATGGCGCACATAGGTGGTCTCTTCCTGCACCTCGCACATCAGGATCATGTCCTGATCCGGATCGGCACCCTCCAGGCTGGAGACGGAGTGGGACAATTGATCGCCAAGGATGAAGATGAGATTGCGGCAGCTTTGTTTCATCGCCGCAAAACGCCAAGGTGCCGCCTGCCGTTCCAGACGGGAACCGCGATCGACGTCTTTTTATGGGCGACGAGGATGTAGCGATCTCTGCCAGTATTGCATCCTGCCCGCCCCAGAAGATCCCAAAGCCTGTGTGGGTGTAACAAGGCACACGCGTGAGGGGAGATGCTGAGCCGATGTTGTTCGGGAAGGGACAGAGAATTAGCGAGACGGAAGAGGACGTCCGCAGCGCGAATCATCAGGGTTGCGCGCATCGGCAATCGGCCATCATCGGCACGATAAATCTAAGACTTCGTTAATAAGCGGAACCAAAGGCCGTCTTGCTACGTTGCTTTTTCGAGATACGGAAAAGGAACTTCCAAAATGTCAAGATCAGGAAAAGCAAAATCCGTAATTTTTTTAGCAGCAGCCTTCCTGTGCGCTGCAAGCGGCCCATCGTTCGCCCTGAGCGTCATTAACCCCGCCTATGTAAACGAAGCTTCTGCCGAAGAGGCCACGAACGCTTCCGTCTCGGCGTTTAGCAATGGCGGCGCAACGAAGGGCAGTGGCGACCTTCTTCTTTCAGCGGAAGAAGTTCAACACATTCGTTGGTGCGCGACCCGCTATCCATCCTATCACGCTTCGGACAACACCTTCGCCACCGCTTCTGGTGTACGTACAGAGTGCCGCTCCAAGTAAGGCGGGCTCGTTTTGCCCGCCTTCCAAGAACCGCGTTGGCAGTTTCAAATCCTGCCAAACATGTCAAAAGTGATAGTTCAAACCACCCTTGACGACGTTGTCGCTGATATCAGTCCGCGATGTGGTGGCGCCAGAGAATGTCCGCACGTCGTTGGTCGCAACATAGTTGTACTCGACCTTGCCTGAAATCTGCTGATTGAATTTGTGCTCGATACCAGCACCAAGCAAATAGCCTTCCTTCATGCCATCAGGGCCGACAACATTGTCGCCGTCGCGAAGGCTCGTAACCGTCAGACCAGCCGTGCCGTAGATGAGAGTTTCGTCCATCTTGACGCCAGCCTTGGCCTTTGCCGCAACGCGCCAGCGCTCGCGCAGATTTCCGTTCGGAACGGAGACGCGGGTATCGCCGAGATGGGTTGCTTCGAGTTCGCCACCGACGACAGCACCGCCAAGGTCATAATTGTAGCCACCCTGAACGCCCAGCGCCAAGCCCTTGCCGTCACGGAAAGGGTTTGCGCTTGGCATGGCAGCGCCAATATGGCCACCGGCATAAGCACCCGTCCAGGAAGAGCTCGCAGGCTCGTTATAGGTCGGAGGCGCCTCGTAGGACGAGGTGAGGTCTGCAGCAACAACCGGGCTGGCAGCCACCATTGCCGCAATGGCAACAGCGTAAGATCTGAATTTATTGGACATCATCAACTCCATACCAAGTCCTTAAGTCTCCCCGCGGGAGACGTCATTCCGAAAGCCACCAAAGACAGTGCCTGTCTGATTGCTGTTATGGTCAACATAAGCGCGAAGGTATGGCGGAAAAAGAAACTTGGTTAGAATTTAGCTAAAACTTTAACGGCATGGATAACAGGAGGTTAACGACGAATTGCGATCGCTATTCGCGATCTGATGCTTCAGTGCCGGGTGCGGAGAGCCAGGCGTCGGGAGCAAGATCGGAACCAACAGGGCGGCCTGCTGTTTACCTAGCGAACAACAACAAAGGAGGCTCACCATGCCAAACCGTGATCCATTGGACGAGTCCACGATCGACAGCCCGCGTGGTCCAACATCGACACCAGGCATTCCGGACCGAGTTCAGGAGAAGCCGCCCATGCCACCCGTCAAGGATCCGGGCGATACGAAAAACCCGAACGATCCGACACTCAATCCCGCACTTCTGTCGATCGGCGATCCAGCGGGCGCAGCCTGAAAGCTGCGATAGGAATTCACTAAACCGCCGTGCGAGACAATCGCACGGCGGTTTGTTTGTGTTAAAGCTTGACCCAGTTGCCGTTGTCCTTGGACGAGCGAATACACGCCTCGACAAAGGCAACGCCTTTCACACCATCATCCACGGTTGGATAGATGACGGCCGTGTCGAGGTCAGAACCATTGCGGCGCGCATCGATGGCATTGGCCGCTTCCGAATAGATCGTCGCGAAGGCTTCTAGGTAACCTTCCGGGTGACCCGACGGAATGCGTGTGACACGGGACGCCGCATCACCGGCACCGGCGCCACCGCGGGTAATCAGTTGCTTTGGCTCCCCAAGCTTGGTGAACCACAGATAGTTCGGGTCCGCCTGCGTCCATTCCAGCCCAGCCTTGGTGCCATAGACGCGCACCTTCAAGCCGTTCTCATGGCCAACGGCGACCTGGCTGCACCACAAAAGACCCTTGGCCGCCTGCGTTCCGTCTTTCGCCTTGAAGCGCAGCATGACGTGAGCGTTGTCATCCAAGCGCCGCCCTTCGACAAAGGTGTGCACGTCGGCCGCAAGCTCATCCAACTCCAAACCCGAAATGAAGCAGCCGAGATTGTAGGCATGGGTGCCGATGTCACCCGTCGAACCGCCTGCACCCGACTGCGCCGGGTCCGTTCTCCAGACCGCCTGCTTGGCGCCGGTCTGTTCGATCGGCTCGGCCAGCCAATCCTGCGGATATTCCATCTGAACCAGACGAATATCGCCGAGCACACCACTTTCCACCAGCTCCCGTGCATGGCGGACCATGGGGTAGCCGGTATAATTGTGGGTGAGCACGAACAGCGCATCCGCCTTGTCGGCAACCTCTTTCAGCTTCTTGGCATCTTCGAGGTTGGAAGTCAGCGGCTTGTCGCAAATGACGTGGATACCGCGCTCCAGAAAGGCCTTTGCGGCCGGATAGTGAACATGGTTCGGCGTGACGATTGCGACGGCGTCGATGCCATCTTCGCGTGCCGATTCCTTTTCCGCCATTTCCTCATAGGAGCCGTAGCAGCGGTCCTCATCGAGCCCCAGTTCTAGACCGGACGCCTTCGACTTCTCCGGCGTGGACGACAATGCGCCTGCCACCAATTCGAACCGGTTGTCGAGACGCGCCGCCATGCGGTGAACGCCGCCGATGAACGCGCCGCTGCCACCGCCGACCATACCGAGGCGAATACGCTTGGACGCCTTGTCGGTCGTCTTTCCTTCAATTGCCATAGTTTTCAGTCCTCGCAATCGTTCTATTACAGGCCGAGCATGCGCCGGTTGGCCGCATCATCCGTGCCGCTGGAGGCGAAATCGTCGAAGGCCTTCTCCGTCACGCGGATGATGTGTGCCTTGACGAATTCAGCGCCTTCGCGCGCGCCGTCTTCAGGATGCTTCAAGGCGCATTCCCATTCGACGACGGCCCAGCCATCGAAATCATTGGCCGCCATCTTGGAGAAGACGGCGCCAAAATCGACCTGGCCGTCGCCAAGCGAGCGGAAGCGGCCCGCGCGGTTGACCCAACCCTGATAGCCGCCATAGACGCCCTGGCGTCCCGTCGGGTTGAACTCGGCATCCTTGACGTGGAACATCTTGATGCGGTCTTTGTAGATGTCGATATTGTCGAGATAATCCAGGCACTGAAGCACGTAGTGCGAGGGATCGTAGAGCATGTTGGCGCGGCTGTGGTTCTTCACACGCTCCAGGAACATTTCGAAGGTCACGCCATCATGCAGGTCTTCGCCTGGATGAATTTCGTAGCAGACATCGACACCCTGCTCATCGGCAAAGTTCAGGATCGGCGTCCAGCGTTTAGCAAGTTCGTCGAATGCCGTTTCCACCAGGCCTGCAGGACGTTGCGGCCACGGGTAGATGAAGGGCCAGGCAAGAGCGCCCGAGAATGTCGCGTGTGCATCGATGCCGAGATTGCGCGATGCTTTCAAGGCGAGCTTGACCTGATCGACCGCCCATTCCTGCCGTGCCTTGGGATTGCCGCGCACTTCCGGTGCTGCAAAACCGTCGAAGGCTTCGTCATAGGCGGGGTGAACCGCGACGAGCTGACCCTGAAGATGGGTTGAAAGCTCGGTCACTTCGACACCGTTCTGGCGCGCAACGCCAGCAAATTCGTCGCAATAATCCTTGGATTCCGCTGCCTTCTTGAGGTCGATCAACTGGCTCGCCCATGTCGGCACCTGAACGCCGACATACCCTTTTTCAGCGGCCCATTTGGTGATCGCGTCCCAGCTGTTGAAGGGTGCGGCATCTCCCGCGAACTGACCCAGAAACAAACCGGGACCCTTGATCGTCTTCATCTCTGACTTCCTCCTGTATCGATACAGTTGAACGGACCAAGCCTCCGCCGCACAACCGCGGACAAGCTAACCGCTCCAGAATTTCGTGCAACCCTGAATGTCGCCTGCGCCGCTAAAAATTGCGCAGGGGCGACGCCGACCGCTGGAGATCCTTCGCAGCGAGTCTCGATCGCGATAACAACTTCGGGAGAACGTCTTAAACGAAGCCAGTGCGGGAAACCTTTTGCAGTTGCTGTGGTTATCCGTTCTCAACCTTTAATCACCAGGAGCTTCGAACCGCCATGATATTGACCAGACGCGCAGTCCTCGCAGCCGGCGCCGCCTCGGCTGCCGCAACGGTTCTTTCAACGCCGTCCATCGGCCGTGCCGCAGCTCCTTTCGAGCAGCCCGCACTTCCCTTCAAGGAGGACGCGCTGGCGCCGCATATCTCGGCAAGGACGGTGGGCCTTCATTACGGCAAGCACCACAAGGCCTATTTCGACAAGCTCAACACGCTTTCGAAGGGCACGCCCTATGCGGACATGAAGCTGGAAGAGATCGTAACGGCGTCCTACGGCAAGGCGGCAGACAAGAAGATTTTCAACAACGCCGCGCAGGCGTGGAACCACATTTTCTACTGGGACCAGTTCGTACCAGGCGGCCCAAACAGGCCAGAGGGAAAAACGGCCGATGAAATCAACGCCGCATTCGGCGGTTATGACAAGTTCATCGAAAAGGCCGTCGCGGCTTCCGATGAGGTCTTCGGCACCGGCTGGGTTTGGCTCACCAGAGATGACTCCAACAAGCTTGCGCTGGTCGGATATGAAGATGCCAACAATCCTGTGGCCGTCGGTCGCCCGGCCTATCTCGGCATCGATATCTGGGAACACGCCTATTACGTCGATTACGAGAACCGTAAGCCCGCCCATATCAAGGCCGTGCTGGAAAACCTCGTGAACTGGCGCTTCGTCGGCGATAAGATCTCTGCGGCTTGAGGTTCGTCGGCGCAATCAACGACTGAACCATCGTAATCCACCCCATGCGCCCTGCATCTCGCGGGGCGCTTTCGTATGCCCGCTCCTCACGGCGATAGAAGGATATATCGCATTTGAGCAATTCGACGATCATAACATTCTAATGATTTCGCCTAAAATAGTATCAGATCGCGGTAAGTTGAATATTTGATCAAAAATCATATGAATCGTTTCAGTGTTCGCTTGAGTATGTAAAGACTTTCTTATAACGACGATCAGTCGGCATTCGCGGGACAAGCGAGCCGGTTACAAAAAATTGGGAGCTCACATATGAGATACAAATTTGGCATCATCGCCGCCGCTCTGCTTTCGGCGACGTGCTTCGCGAATGTCGCAAGCGCGAAAACCTTCGTCTACTGCTCCGAAGGTTCTCCTGAAGGCTTCGATCCGGGCCTCTACACCGCCGGCACCACCTTCGACGCCGCTGCACACACCGTTTACAGCCGCCTGCTGGAATTCGAAAAGGGCACCACGAAGCCGATTCCAGGTCTCGCCGAGAGCTGGGAAGTTTCCAAGGACGGCAAGGAGTACACCTTCAAGCTGCGTCCTGGAGTCAAGTTCCAGACCACAGACTTCTTCACGCCCACCCGCGACCTGAATGCCGATGACGTTGTTTTCTCCATCGAGCGCCAGATCAAGACCGACAATCCATGGCACCAGTATGTTCCGGGCACGTCCTGGGAATATGCAGCCGGCATGGGTTTCCCCGAACTGATCAAGTCGGTCGAAAAAGTCGACGACATGACGGTCAAGTTCACGCTGAACCGCCCGGAAGCTCCTTTCCTCGCAAACCTCGCAATGCCTTTCGCTTCGATCGTTTCGAAGGAATACACCGACAAGCTCGCTGCCGAAGGCAAGCAGGCCGAACTGAACCAGAAGCCGGTCGGCACTGGTCCGTTCACATTCGTCGGCTACCAGCAGGATGCCGTCATCCGCTACAAGGCCAACAAGGATTATTGGGGCGGCGCGCCGAAGATCGACGATCTGGTTTTCGCCATCACCACGGACGCTGCCGTTCGCTACCAGAAGCTCAAGGCTGGTGAATGCCACCTGATGCCTTACCCGAACGCTGCTGACGTTCAGTCCATGAAGTCGGACTCGAACCTCAAGGTCATGGAGCAGGAAGGCCTTAACGTTGCCTACCTCGCCTACAACACCACCCAGGCTCCGTTCGACAAGGTCGAAGTGCGCAAGGCGCTGAACAAGGCCATCAACAAGAAGGCCATTGTCGACGCTGTCTTCCAGGGCATGGCAACACCTGCCAAGAACCCGCTGCCGCCGACCATGTGGTCCTATAACGACAAGATCGAAGACGATACCTACGATCTCGACGCTGCCAAGAAGATGCTCGCAGATGCCGGCGTGAAGGACCTTTCCATGAAGGTCTGGGCAATGCCTGTTTCGCGTCCTTACATGCTGAACGCCCGTCGCGCGGCTGAAATCATCCAGGATGATTTCGCCAAGATCGGCGTCAAGGTTGAAATCGTCTCCTACGAGTGGGCCGAATATCTCGACCGCTCCAAGGCCAAGGACCGTGACGGCGCCGTCATGCTCGGCTGGACCGGCGACAATGGCGATCCGGACAACTTCCTTGACACGCTGCTCGGCTGCGAAGCTGTTGGCGGTAACAACCGTGCGCAGTGGTGCAACAAGGAATTCAACGATCTGGTGAAGAAGGCCAAGGTTACGACCGATCAGGCCGAGCGCACCAAGCTCTACGAAGAAGCTCAGGTTGTCTTCAAGAAGGAAGCACCTTGGGCCACGCTCGACCACTCCCTGTCCATCGTTCCGATGCGCAAGGAAGTTACGGGCTTTGTCCAGAGCCCGCTGGGTGACTTCACGTTCGAAAACGTCGACATCACCGAGTAATCGCTGCACCCAAACAAGACATGCCGCGCATCTTTTCGAAGGTGCGCGGCAGTTCCTTTATGCGGCACTCATAACATACCAATAAGCAGGCGAAACTGCCTCGTGCCAAAGCATAGGTTCCTCAAGGAACAGATCGAAGGTTTCTCATGATTGGCTTTCTCGTGCGGCGTATTGCCGTGCTCATCCCGACATTCATCGGGGTTTCTATTATCGCGTTCCTGTTCATCCGGCTTCTGCCGGGCGATCCGGTCGCACTGCTGTCCGGCGAACGCGTCATGTCGCCAGAGCGTCATGCGCAGATCAGCGCAGCGCTCGGTCTCGATCGTCCGCTGGTAATCCAGTATTTCGACTATCTGAAGGGCATCCTGACAGGGGATTTCGGCACTTCCATCGTGTCCAAGTCGCCGATCATCGATCAGTTCTTCGCACTCTTCCCGGCAACGGTCGAACTCTCCTTCTGCGCCATCATCCTGGCTATCTGCATCGGCATTCCGGCAGGTGTGATTGCGGCCATCAAGCGTGGCTCGGTCTTCGATCAGGGCCTGATGGGTATCGCGCTCGTCGGCTATTCCATGCCGATCTTCTGGTGGGGCCTGCTGCTGATCATCCTGTTTTCCGGAATTCTGCAATGGACGCCGGTTTCGGGGCGCATCTCACTGATGTTCTACTTCCCGCCGGTCACCGGCTTCATGCTGATCGACTCGCTGCTCTCCGGGCAGAAGGGGGCCTTCGCCTCGGCGCTTAGCCATCTGGCGCTGCCGTCGATCGTGCTTGCCACCATTCCGCTCGCCGTCATTGCGCGCCAGACGCGCTCGGCCATGCTGGAAGTACTGTCGGAAGACTATGTGCGCACCGCACGCGCCAAGGGCCTGTCTCCCTTCCGGGTGATCGGCATCCATGCGCTGCGCAACGCCATGATCCCAGTCATCACCACCATCGGTCTCCAAGTCGGCGTCATGCTGGCAGGTGCCATCCTCACCGAAACGATCTTCTCCTGGCCGGGCATCGGCAAGTGGATGGTCGATTCCGTCTTCCGCCGCGATTACCCGGTCATTCAGGGTGGTCTGCTGTTGATTGCAGGCATCATCATGGTCGTCAACCTCATCGTTGACCTCCTCTATGGCCTGATCAACCCGCGCATCCGGCACTAAAGGGAGGACCGTTTCATGGCCGATACCGCCATTACCAAAACCGCTGCACCGGTTTCCTCTGCCGCCATGCGCAAGCAGATGCTCAAGGAATTCTGGTTCTATTTCTCGGAAAACAAGGGTGCCGTCATCGGCCTTTATGTTTTCCTCGCGCTCGTGATCATTGCCGTCTTCGCACACTTCATCGCGCCGCACTCGCCATTTGAACAGTATCGTGACGCTGTCCTTCTGCCGCCCGCCTGGGTCGAAGGGGGACGCCTGACCTATCTGCTCGGCACCGACCCGGTCGGCCGCGATATTCTGTCCCGCCTCATCTACGGCGCGCAGTATTCGCTGTTCATCGGTGTCTTCGTCACCACGCTGTCCTTGACCACCGGCGTCGTCATCGGCGTTCTCGCGGGCTATTATCGCGGCTGGCTCGACACCGCCATCATGCGTTTGATGGACATCATTCTGGCATTCCCGTCGCTGCTTCTGGCGCTCGTTCTCGTCGCCATTCTGGGACCGGGCTTGACCAACGGCATGATCGCGATTGCGCTCGTTCTTCAGCCGCACTTCGTGCGCCTGACCCGTGCTGCGGTGATGGCGGAAAAGAGCAAGGACTATGTGACCGCCTCGCGCCTTGCGGGTGCCGGTCCTCTGCGTCTGATGTTCCGCACCATCCTGCCGAACTGCACAGCCCCACTGATCGTCCAGGCAACGCTCTCCTTCTCGAACGCCATTCTCGATGCAGCCGCTCTTGGCTTCCTCGGCATGGGCGCGCAGCCGCCCGCACCCGAATGGGGCACCATGCTTGCCGAAGCGCGTGAATTCATTCTGCGCGCATGGTGGGTCGTCACTTTCCCAGGTCTTGCCATCCTCATCACCGTTCTTGCCATCAACCTGATGGGCGACGGTCTGCGAGATGCGCTCGACCCGAAACTGAAGAGGTCCTGATATGGCACTTCTGCAAATCGATAATCTCACCGTCGAGTTCGAAACCGCCAATGGATGGTTCCGCGCCGTGGATGGCGTGTCGATCTCGGTCGATCCGGGTGAAGTGCTTGCCATCGTCGGCGAGTCCGGCTCCGGCAAGTCCGTCTCCATGCTGGCCGTTATGGGCCTCTTACCTTGGACGGCACGCATTACCGCCGACCGCATGCTCTTCCAGGGCAAGGATATCCAGAATCTCAGCGCATCCGAACGCCGCAAGCTGATCGGCAAGGATGTCGCCATGATCTTCCAGGAACCGGTTGCAAGCCTCAATCCGTGCTTCACGGTTGGTTTCCAGATCGAGGAAGTTCTGCGAATCCATATGGGCCTCGACAAGAAGGCACGTCGCGCACGCGCGATCGAACTCTTCAAGCTCGTCGGTCTGCCGGATCCGGAAGAGCGGTTGAAGCATTATCCGCACCAGATGTCTGGCGGTCAGTGCCAGCGTGTGATGATCGCGATCGCGATTGCCTGCAATCCGAAGCTCCTGATCGCCGACGAGCCGACCACCGCGCTCGACGTAACGATCCAGAAGCAGATCCTCGATCTCATCATGCGCCTGCAGGCCGAAACCGGCATGGGCCTGATCATGATCACCCATGACATGGGCGTGGTGGCGGAAACGGCCGACCGCGTCGTGGTTCAGTATAAGGGTCGCAAGATGGAGGAGGCCGACGTGCTCACTCTGTTTGAAAACCCGAAGAGCAACTATACCAAGGCACTTCTGGCAGCGCTGCCGGAGAACGCGACGGGCGATCGTCTGACGACCGTATCGCAGTTCTTCGATGGCACACCGACGCCAGCCGCAAGCATTGGGGGAGAAACGGCATGAGCGACAACAAGATCATGCTCGAAGTCCGCGACATGAAGCGGGATTATCATATCCCTGGCGGCTTTCTGAAGCAGAGCAAGACGGTGCATGCCGTCAAGGGCGTGTCCTTCAAGCTGGAGACAGGCAAGACGCTTGCAATCGTCGGCGAAAGCGGCTGCGGCAAGTCTACCCTTGCCCGCATGCTGACCTTCATCGACGAGCCCACATCCGGTGAACTTTTCATCGATGGCGAGAAGATGGACACACGTCCCGGCCACCTGACGGCGGACATGCGCCAGAAGGTGCAGATCGTGTTCCAGAATCCCTATGGCTCACTCAACCCGCGCCAGAAGATTGGCGACGTGCTGGGTGAATCGCTGCTGATCAACACCAAAATGTCCGCCGCCGAGCGCCGCGAAAAGGCGACCGACATGCTGGTGCGCGTTGGCCTCGGCCCCGAGCACTACAACCGCTATCCGCACATGTTCTCCGGCGGACAGCGCCAGCGTATCGCCATTGCGCGTGCACTGATGCTCAATCCGAAGCTTCTCGTACTGGACGAGCCGGTTTCCGCGCTCGATCTCTCGGTCCAGGCACAGGTGCTGAACCTGCTTGCCGACCTTCAGGACGAGTTCGGTCTGACCTATGTCTTCATCAGCCACGACCTGTCGGTGGTGAAGTACATCGCCGACGAAGTCATGGTGATGTATTTCGGTGAAGCGGTCGAATATGGCACCCGCGACGAGGTCTTCTCCGACCCCAAACACAGCTACACCCGCACATTGTTTGCGGCCACGCCCAAGGCAGATGTGGAATCGATCCGCGCCCGCATGGCTGCCAAGGCTATGGCCAAGGCCGGCTGATTACACGACCCTCACGCCTCGGAGAAATCCGGGGCTTTTTTATCCCGGCTTGCGCGCACAGATCGCGTAGCGGTGCTGAATGCCACGGGCCGCAGCCTTCAGGACATTCCAGTTCCTTGCCTGGCTCTTGTGAACGTCGCGAAGATCGGTGTCGATCGTCACGTCCTCGAAGCCGGCATCGCGCAGCAATGCTGCCACCGCCTCGGCACGGGCACCTTTGGAAAAATAGACGCGGGATAGAATGCTGTTATGCGTGCCGGCCATATCCGGCGGCATGTGCACCGCTTCGGCCTTGAGAAGCCCGCGCCTTTGCAGCCAGTTCGCCAGGTCTTTCAGGACCTTCTCCATGCGGCTGACATTGACGAAATCGCCATCGACGATCAGCACCTGCCCGCTGGGTTTCAAAACCCGCATCCATTCACAGAAGGCGGCCTTTGGATCGACCAGGGTCCAGACCAGATGGCGGTTGATCACCACATCATAGCTTGCGTCCGGCTCCATGGTGTTTTCGGCATCGCCCATACGAAAGGCAATCTTTCGGTTTCGGCTTTTCGCCTTGGCCTTTGCCCGCTCCAGCATGGGCTCTGCCCAGTCGAGGCCAGTCACGCGGAAGCCGAGATCGTCCATCAGGTGGGAGACGACCCCCGTGCCGCTTGCGAGATCGAGCGCCAGCCTCCCCTCACCCGGCCCCAGATGCTTCAGCACAAGGCGATGCCAGGCGGCGCGTTCATCCTCGGAAAAGATTTCATGTCCGGGTGAAAGATCGAAGGTCGCAGCGCGAGCGGACCAATAAGCCTTGATCTCGTCCTTCAGACCAAAGTTGCTTCCATAATCATTTGCGCTGTCCATGCTGGCCGACCTTCACAATTGCAGTTGAGAATTGCTCTAAAAGATAAAACTTGACGAACGCAATCATAAAATCTTAAAGCGCCAAAAGTTTTATTGGAGAGCTATTTCAATGCGCATTACAGGCAGATCCGCAGTTCTTGCAATGGGCCTTCTGGTTTCGACCGTATGGCCGGCTTTTGCTGAAAAAGTGACGGTCAAAGACGTCACGGGACGCGATGTCGAGGTCAATGTGCCGGTCAAGCACGTCATTCTCGGCGAAGGCCGCCAAATCTATTTTCTCGCCGCTCTGGACAAGAACAACCCCTTCGAACACGTCGTCGGTTGGCGCGATGATCTGCCGAAAGCTGATCCGGAAACCTATGAGGCCTATCTGGCGAAGTATCCGGATATCGCCAAGCTGCCGAAGTTCGGTGGCATGAAGGACGGCACCTTCGATATCGAACAGGCGGTTGCGTTGAAGCCCGACGTCATCCTGATGAATATCGATGCCAAGACGGCAACGGAGGAAGCCGGCTATATCGAGAAGCTCGGCAAGGTCGGCATTCCGCTGGTCTATGTCGACTTCCGCGAAAAGCCGATGGAGAACACCGAGCCGAGCATGCGTCTTATGGGCAAGCTGATGGGCAAGGAAGCGGTCGCGGAAGACTTCATCAAGTTCCGCTCCGACAGCATCAAGCGCGTCACCGACGTTCTCGAGAAGGAAAACCCGAAGAAGCCCGTCGTCTTCGTCGAGCGCGCCGGCGGATATTCGGACGATTGCTGCATGTCTTTCGGCAATGAGAATTTCGGCAAGATGGTCGAGATCGCCGGTGGCATCAACATGGCCAAGGGCATCATTCCCGGCACCTTCGGCACGGTCAATCCCGAGCAGATCATTGCCTCCAATCCAGACCAGATCATCATCACCGGTGGCAAGTGGGACGCTTATGTGCCCGGCGGCAATTGGGTCGGCGTCGGTTACGGTGCGGACTTAAAGGAAGCGCGCCGCAAGCTGGAAGCTCTGACGAAGCGCCCTGGCTTTACCGGCGTCAAGGCGGTCGAGAACGGCAATGTTCACGCCATTTGGCACCAGTTCTACAACAACCCCTATCAGTTTGTCGCGATCCAGGAGATTGCCAAGTGGCTGCATCCCGATCTCTTCAAGGACCTCGATCCTGAGGCGACCTTCAAGGAACTGCACGAGCGTTTCCTGCCGCTCGAATACAAGCCCGGCTACTTCGTCTCTCTGAAAAACGACACGTAAAACAGAGAAGACAATGGCCCGAACCAGGCCAGAAACGAACGAAGCGAGGCGGCCTCTCTCCGCCTCGCCATGCTGTTTTTAAAAGAGGGTCATCCCATGATTTTCAAAACGCTTGGCACCATTGCAACCATACTCTTTGCGACGCTCTCCTCACCGGCCTTGTCGGCGCAGATCGTCGACGCGGCCGGTCGTACCGTCGAGATGGATCTGCCTGCAAAGCGGGTGATCCTCGGCGAAGCCCGGCAGGTTCACGTCGTCGCGGCGCTTAAGGGCGACAAAACGTTTGACACGGTTGTCGGCTGGCGGGACGATCTCATCAAGAAGGACCCGGATAGCTACACGGCCTATGTCGAGCGCTTTCCGCAGATCAAGGATCTGCCCCGCTTCGGCTATCTGCCGCAAGGCGGGTTCAGCCTGGAAGCCGCTATTGCACTGTCCCCGGATGTGATCACGCTGAACCTGGAGGCCGAGCAAAGCGCAAAGGAAAGCGGCTTCGAAGAGAAGGCCGCCGCTGCCGGCATCAAGGTTGTCTATCTCGATTTCCGGCTCGACCCGGACAAGAACACCGAACGTTCGATCCGCGCCCTTGGACAAATTTTCGGTGCCGAGCAGCGCGCAGACGAATTCATGGCCTATCGCCGCCAGCAGATCGCTCTGGTGACCGATAAGCTGGCGACCGTGAAGGATCTGAAACGTCCTGGTGTCTTCATAGAGCGCGCCCCGGGTATCTCCGGCGAAAACACCTGCTGCCGCACCTTCGGCCCGGTCAATTTCGGCGCGATGGTTGAGGAGGCCGGTGGCCACAATATTGCGTCTGACGTGATCAAGACCACCTTCGGCGATCTCAACCCAGAGCAACTCGTCGTCTCCGATCCAGCCCACATCATCGTTACGGGTTCCAACTGGGCAGCGGAATCCGATATCAACCAGTTCGTGCCTGTTGGCCGCGGCGCCGATATGAAACTGGCGCGGGAGCGTCTCGCTAAGCTGATGACCCGCACGCCGTTTCCTGAACTGACGGCAGTCAAGCAAGGCAATGTCCACGCCGTCTGGCACCAGTTCTACGGCGCCCCTTACGAGTTCTTCCCCATCCAGCAATTTGCCAAGTGGTTTCATCCCGATCTCTTTGCCGATCTCGATCCGGAGAAGAATTTCGCGGACTTCCACAAGCAATTCTTACCCGTCAGCTACAAGCCCGGCTACTTCGTTTCCCTCGAAAAAGGCGTGAACTAAAATGGCTTCCGTCACCCAAACGCCCGTGGAGACGACCGGAGGGCATCAATACCGCGCCCTTGCCGGCCGCCGCATACTGATCCTTGTCGGTCTTCTTCTGGCTTTGTGCCTCAGCATTGCGACCGACATGGCGCTGGGGCCTGCGCGTTACACGCTTTCAGACGTGGTAAGCGCCATCTTCGATCCGGCGGCGGTTGCCAACCAGCTCCGCGTGGTGATCTGGGACATTCGCATGCCGATTGCCCTGATGGCAGTCACCGTCGGCGCCTCGCTTTCTGTCGCGGGCGCGCAGATGCAGACCATCCTCTCGAACCCTTTGGCCAGCCCCTTCACGCTTGGCATCTCGGCAGCGGCAAGTTTTGGCGCTGCTTTGGCGCTCGTCGGCGGCATTGCAATCTTCCCAGGCGCGGTGGAGTATATGGTACCGATCAACGCCTTCCTGATGGCGATGCTGGCCGCCCTCTTCATTCACTTTGCGTCCACCATGCGCGGCGTCAGCGTCGAGACCATCGTGCTTCTCGGCATCGCACTGGTCTTCACCTTCAATGCGGCCCTTTCGCTTCTGGAATATCTCGCCTCCGAACAGGCGCTAGCAGCGGTCGTCTTCTGGACCATGGGCAGCCTCACCAAGGCGACATGGGCGAAGGTCTATGTCACCGCCGCCATTCTCGTGCTGACCGTACCGCTCTTCATGAAGAACGCGTGGGCTTTGACGGCGCTCCGCCTTGGCGATGACAAGGCTGCGAGCATGGGCGTCAACGTCCGTCGCCTGCGCCTCCAGACCATGCTGACCGTCAGCCTGCTGGCCGCCATTCCGGTGTCCTTTGTCGGCACGATCGGCTTCGTTGGTCTCGTCGGCCCGCATATTGCCCGCATGGTGGTGGGTGAGGACCAGCGTTTCTTCCTGCCCGGCTCGGTCATCTGCGGCGCGCTTCTTCTCTCTGTCACCTCCGTCGTCAGCAAGATGCTGATCCCCGGCGCCGTTCTGCCAATCGGGGTGATTACGGCTCTTGTTGGTGTGCCCTTCTTCTTCATCCTGATCTTTTCCAACAGGAGACGCGCATGGTAGCCTTGGCTCTACAGGATGTCGGCGCGAAATACGGACGCACGACCGTTCTTTCCAATGTCACTATGGATATGCTCCGCGCAGGGAGCGTCACGGCTGTCATCGGCCCGAACGCAGCCGGAAAATCCACGCTCTTCAAGCGCATTGCCAGCCTGATTTCCGGCCCCGGCGTGGTGACGCTATCTCAAACGGAGCAAGGGCCGAAGACCATCTGCTATATGCCGCAGGACACCGGCGCCAATGCGGTGCTCACGGTTTACGAATCCATCCTGCTTTCTGCCAAGCAGGGAAGCGGCTGGAAAGTTCGCGACGACGAACTTGCCGAGATCGACGCGATCCTGAAGGCGCTCAACATCGACAACCTGTCCTTCCGCGGACTTGGCGAACTGTCCGGTGGCCAGCGTCAGCTCGTGTCGCTTGCCCAGGCACTGGTCCGCAAGCCGGAAGTGCTTTTGATGGACGAACCAACCTCGGCGCTCGATCTTCATCGGCAAGTGGAAGTGCTGGACTTCATCTCAAGCCTCGCCCGTCGCGAGGGCATGATCGTGTTGATTGCGCTTCATGATCTGAACCATGCGCTGCGCTACTGCGAAAATACCCTCGTGATTGCCGGCGGCCAGATGGTGGTGAGTGGCGCGACCGAAGATGTCATCACGCCTGCCATGCTGCGCGATATTTATCGGGTGGATGCGCGCATTGAAACATGCTCGAGGGGACAGCCCTTTGTTCTGGTGGACGGCACGGCCTAACGCTATCGCCATCTGAGACGGCTCTGGAAGGCCAATCCGATCACGCGGCGCTAAATTTTGGCGTTGCGGTGCGCGCTGCTGGCCTCCACCCACTTTGCAAAACCATCGTTCTAAGATAGGACGATTCCATGGAACATTCTTCTTCCATATCTATTCATGGGAGCAAATTTTTATGGAAACTGTCGCTTCGATAAAATATTTGAACGAGGCATCGCGCACATCAAGCCGGTCGGGCCAGATGGAGCTCAACTGCCATGCATGAGTGTCTGTCCACACCTCCCATCACCCCGCTGCCGGCATGCGAAGACCGTGAATGGGCGCGTCGCGCCATCGGCATTCTGCAAGGCGACGGTCGTCGTTCGGCAGATACTCATCTCGTCAAACCCGTTTTCAACGGTCTGCGCGGCATATCGATTTATCTGAAAGACGAGTCGACGCACCCGACCGGCAGCCTCAAGCATCGCCTCGCCCGCTCATTGTTCCTATATGGCATCTGCAACGGAAAGATCCGCCAGGGAACGACGCTGGTAGAAGCCTCGTCCGGCTCCACCGCTGTCAGCGAGGCCTATTTCGCGCATCTGCTCGACCTGCCCTTCATCGCCGTCATGCCGCACTCCACCAGCCGCCAGAAGGTGGAGGCCATCGAGCGCTTCGGCGGTCGCTGCCATTTCGTCGATAGTCCTGCCGAAGTCTACACCGTTGCGGAGAAGCTGGCTGCGGAAGCGCAGGGCCATTATCTCGACCAGTTCACCTATGCCGAACGTGCAACGGATTGGCGCGGCAACAACAATATCGCCGAATCCATCTTCGACCAGATGCAGAGCGAAGAGCATCCGGAGCCCTCATGGGTGGTGATGAATGCCGGCACCGGGGGCACCTCCGCCACGATCGGACGCTACATCCGCTATCGCAATCTTCCGACCCGACTATGCGTGGTGGACGTGGAGCACTCGGCCTTTTACCAATCCTATATGTCGGGAGACCGTAACGTCACCTGCTCGACACCGTCACGCATCGAGGGCGTGGGCCGCCCGCGCGTCGAGCCCTCCTTCATTCCCGGCGTCATCGATCACATGATCAAAATCCCGGACGCGGCATCGATCGCCGCCATGCATGTCCTCTCAGAGCGCCTTTTTCGGCGCGTCGGCGGCTCCACCGGCACCAATTTCTTCGGTGTGTGCTGGATTGCGGCAGCGATGATGAAGGAAGGACGGGAGGGTTCGCTCGTATCGCTGATATGCGACAGTGGTGACCGATACGCCGCAACGTACTACAATCAGGAGTGGCTCGCTCAAAACAGGATCGATATAAATCCTTACAGAGCCATGATAGAAGCCTTTATCGATAGTGGCGACTTCAGGAGTTTCGATGCGGTAAGGCTATGATAGGCGCTATTTAGAACCGTTCTTCATGGCAGCGCGATGGGCGCTGCCGACGCTCTCGGCAAGTCGTAATTTGTCGAGAGAAGACGGCGCCAGAGTCTTTGAGCCGCGACCGGTTGTTTGGCATCGTACTCCGGCCTACCCCATCGCCTCGGCATTTTTACGAAGCGCCACATACTCCCAGATCGCAACGAGCAGCAGGACGGTTGCACTGGCAATCTGCAGGCCATAGAGCGGCACGTCTGGGACGAGGAGGAGTGCCACCAACACCCCAACGCCGACGAAGTGCGACACCGGCCTCACATGGGATGCAGCAACCTTAACGCCGATATTGCCGAGTAAAAACAGGATCGGCCCGCCCATGATCGCAAGCGACTCTCTGAGCGTCGCGGGATCGTGGCTGTTTGAAAGACTGAAGTCCTCGCCGACAGCCGTTAGGATGATACCTGCGACGATGGGCAGATGGCCGTAGTTGAAGAGGTTCTGTACAATTTTCTCCGGCTCGGCCGTCTCCTCGGCTTTTTCCGAGGCTTGCTCCTGCCCATGGTGAAAATATATCCACCACATGATGACGGTGCTGAGGAAGGCCGCACAGAACACCACGAAAGTCAGGCCGGAATTCATATATTCCGTCGCCGTCTTGCCTGTCGTGAGGATCGTTTCACCAAGGCAGATGATGACGAACAGCGCACATCTCTCCGCAAGGTGCTCGCCCGAAAGAAGAATCTGCTCATCGTCATGGGCGCGTATGCCAGGAACATGGTACCGCACGAGCGGCCCGATATATTCGATGGCGATTGCGACCGTCCACAGGATCAAGCGATAGGTCAAGCTATCGGTCAGCCCGCCGGCAATCCAGAAAAAGCTGGATACCACCAGCCAGACGGTGATCCTGCCGAAAGTCTTGGAGTTGCCGTGGTCGACACCGTGGAAAACATAAAGACCGAAGAGCGAGCGGGAGAGCTGCATCACCGTATAGATCGAGGCAAAGATGATCCCCTGGCTCTCGAACGCCTTGGGCAAGGCGATGGCGAGCAAGACCCCGGCAAACATGAGGCCGAACAGGAACATCCTGACAGGCCCTTTATCGGTGTTCAGCAGATTGGTGAGCCAGGTGATGTGCACCCACAGCCACCACAGCGCAAGAATGAGGATGGCGGCCTCGTAGATTGCTGTCGCGCCAAAGTCTTCCGTCAAGGTATAGGAAAGCTGGATCAGCGCGAAAACGAAAACGAGATCGAAGAATAATTCTGGAAACGTGGCCTTTTGCGACTCGTCATCGTCAGGCCTGATCCACCCGCTTCCCCTGCTATCCGTCATATATTTCCCCAAGTGGATGCAAGGCCATCCCTTCGCATGAAGCGTGTCGCGATCTTTCAGATCCACTTATACGCTTCAGGTCCTTGTTTTATCGCATGCCAGTATCACAAAACCGCTGTACTTATGTGTAACATGGTTGGCAGCGAGCACCCTATCGCGACGCCGTCGAAAGGGAAGTGTTCATCAGGGCTGCTTCCCTGATCAAGGCGTCTTTGCGCCCCGCCAACTCCACCTCGTTGGAATTGTCAGGATAAAAACGTGGCCCGATAAGGCGCACGCGCTTTCCTGACACATCAACGATGTAAGTAGCAGGGCTCTCAGCTTGAGGATCCTCAGCATTTGGAGCAACGTCCGTTTTAGCAGCCACGGCAGTTTTCGCTCGCTTTGCCAGTTTTGGCTTCTTCGCGACACCACTGTTCGATGAGACTTTCTTGGCCGGTGCGATGCTGCTGACTTCGTAGGTTTGCGCCAGAACGGCAGTCGTCGTTGACGATAGGAAGAGCGCTGCGGCGCCTGCTGCGAACCGTTTCATCGGGGTCTCCAGAACTGTATAGCTTTGCAGCAACAACATCGGACCCGGAATTTTGGTTCCACTACTCTAACGTCAGTCAAAGTCTTTTGTGCGAAACCGTACTATCCCGCTGGTAAGACTGCATGAACTTGCATAAACAACAGGATAGGCATAGGTCGTTTTCAACTGCGCATTGCGACATGCCGGGCAACTGTGCCGATTGAGATGTGGGGACGTCATTGGTCAAACTCTCTCCTTTTGTCAGGCGAACCCTGGTCATGCTGGGGCTCGGAATAGCCCTGTTGATCGGAATGGTCGGGGCATCACTGTGGCTCGTTGAAAAGAACGATAACTATTCCCGTGAGACCGCAGATCTCCGCCGAATCCGCTCGGCAATTTTGGACGTACTCACCACCGTTCAGGACGCGGAGACCGGTCAGCGCGGTTATCTGTTGACCCGCAGGGAAGATTATCTCGCTCCATATAGGGAAGCCTTGCAGACGCTGGCGGAAAAGCGTGAGCGGCTTGTGGCCAGCGTTCAGAACAAGCCGATCTATACTGGAAAGCTCCCTGTTCTTCAGACTGCCATCGATGCCAAGATCGCCGAAATCGGTCGCACGATTGATCTTGTGAATGCAGGACGGATCGATGAGGCGATCGATATCGTCCGCGCCGATACAGGCCTCATCTACATGCAAGAGATCCGCAACACGCTGGATGAGTTTCAGGATGTGACGGATGATCGGCTGCGCGTCATTGTCAACGATCAGTTGCAAGCGGCGGACAATCTTCGCTGGGTGACGATCGGCGGCGCTATCGCTATCATCGCGGTTGTGGGTGGCGCTCTTTTTCTGATCGCGAAATACGTCGGCGAACTGATGCGCTCTCGCGAGGAGGTCGATTCGCTCAATCGTGGCCTCGAAGAACGCGTTAACGAGCGCACCCGTGACTTGATACGCGCCAATCAGGAAATACAGCGCTTCGCCTATATCGTGACACACGACCTGCGTGCGCCGCTCGTCAACATTATGGGCTTTCTGTCTGAGTTTGAAGCCTCGCTGAAACCTATCGAAAGCTATGTGCTGGCCGATGGTGCCACACTCTCGGAAAACGAGATCAGAGACGCGCGGCTGGCTGTTAAGGAAGACCTGCCGGAAGCAATCGGTTTCATTCGCTCGTCCACCCGCAAGATGGACCAGCTGATCAATGCCATCCTGAAGATTTCCCGCGATGGCCGCCGCAAGCTGCAGGCGGAGAAGGTCGATCTGAAAGAGCTTTTGGCGGTAGCGGGCGCAAGCGTTCAGCACCAGGTCTCTGCAGTGGACGGCGAGATCGACGTCAATGTGCAGCCCTTCACCGTCATCAGCGACAGGATCTCGCTCGATCAGATTCTCGGCAATCTCTTCGACAACGCAGTCAAGTATCAGATGAAAGGTCGTCCGCTGCACATTTCAGCGCGCATCCTGCCACAGGGACGTGGTATCGTGCGGCTCGACATTACCGATAACGGACGTGGTATTGCGGAAGAAGACCTGGAGCGGATCTTCGAACTCTTCAGGCGCGCTGGCGATCAGGACCAGCAGGGCGAGGGCATTGGACTCGCACACGTCCGTTCGCTAATAAGAAATTTAGGCGGGGACATTACCGTCGCCTCGGAACTTGGCAAAGGAAGCACATTCCATCTGACCTTGCCGACTGATCTGCGGAAAATCACACGAGGTAACGACACATGAAAATAACCGGCCAGGAAGTCACGATCGTCATGATCGAAGACGATGAAGGGCATGCCCGCCTGATAGAGAAGAACGTTCGGCGCGCCGGCGTCAACAACGAGATCGTGCCCTTCACGCTTGGCAACAAGGCGCTGGACTACATTCTCGGACCGAACCGCGATGGCCTCGTCAGCAAGGACCGCTACATTCTCGTTCTTCTTGACCTTAATCTTCCCGACATGTCCGGAATCAGGATATTGGAGCAGATCAAGAGCAACGAGCATACCAAGCGTCTGCCTGTGGTCGTGTTGACGACGACGGACGACGAGACTGAAATCCAGAAGTGCTACGATCTCGGTGCAAACGTCTATATCACCAAGCCGGTCGATTACGAAGGCTTTGCCACCGCGATCAGAAACCTCGGCCTCTTCTTCTCGGTGATACAGGTTCCATAAAGGCGTAAACGCGGTGCATATACTTTATGTCGATGATGATCCCACTGTCGCGCGGCTCGCTACACGCGTGCTGGGTCGGCACGGCGTTCAGGTCGACCATGCACCGTCCGTCGTCCTTGGGCTTGAGAAATTCAATGCCGGGACATTCGACGCCGTGGTGCTGGACCATTATTTTGTCACCGGCACCGGCCTGCAATTCCTCAATGCCATCGGCGACCGCAGCCGCGATACGCCCGTTCTTTATGTCACCGGCGCAAGCGAGGCACAGATCGCCATCGACGCATTGAAGGCGGGCGCTGCGGACTACGTCATCAAGACGGTCGCCGACGATTTCTTCCCACTGCTTCTGACCTCCATCGAGCAGGTCTGCGCCAATTTCCAGCTTCGCAAGGAGAAGGAAGAGGCAGAGCGTCTTCTCGTGCGCGCCAAGGAACGCGCCGAGCTGATGGCAAAAGAGATGAACCATCGCATCGCCAACAGCCTTTCGCTGGTCTCGGCAATGATCCGCATGCAGATGATCGCGGCCTCCAGCGAAGAGGCGCGCACCGTTCTATCGGAAACGCAGAACCGAATTTCGGCCATCGCCGGCGTCCATCGCAGTCTTTATACCGCGGACAATATGGGTGTGGTGGATCTTGACGCTTATCTCTCTTCCATCATCAACGAGCTGGCAAAATCCGGCCCGGACAATGAGCGCATTCGCATCAAGACGGACATGGAGACGATCAGCGCGGCACCCGACCAGGCGGTGGCACTCGGCGTGATCGTGACCGAACTTACGACGAACTCGTTGAAATACGCCTACCCCACCAGTGATGGCGATATTCGCATCTCGCTCAAGATCCGCGAGGGCAAACTACAGTTGACCGTCGAAGATGACGGTGTGGGGATGGGAAGCAAGCCGAAGCCGCAAGGCACCGGGCTTGGCACAAAGCTCATCTCTGCCATGGCCCAGAGCCTGAAGGCGACGGTCGAGCAAAGCAGCGTTCAGGCGCATTCCGGAACACGCATCTGCGTGGAATGGGAAGCGCCGCCTGCCTGACACGGCGACGCTCTTTTCACTTAGTAAGTACCCGGCAAACCAGCAACGATCTGAGGCGCAGGCGCACCAGCCATCACTTGTGACGGCGGAGCAAGCGACGTTACGACAATCGGGGTGCCGTCAGGCACACGATTATAGAGGTCGACAATATCCTGGTTCATCAGGCGGACGCAGCCGGACGAAACGGATTTGCCGATCGTCCACCATTCCGGCGAACCGTGCAGTCGGTAGATCGTATCGCGGCCGTCCTTGAAGATATAAAGCGCACGTGCTCCCAATGGGTTCATCAGACCCGGAGCCATGCCGCCATTTGCGGAGCTGTAAGGCGCAAGTTCCGGCTGGCGCGCGATCATCTCATCGGGCGGCGTCCAGCGCGGCCATTGGCGCTTATACTGGATGACACCCCTGCCCGCCCATTCGAAGCCGGCACGCCCCAGGCCCACACCATAACGCATCGCCTGGTTGTTTTCATAGGTGAGGTAGAGGAAGTGGTTCGCCGTGTCGACAACGATGGTTCCTGGCCGTTCGCCGGTCGGGTTCTCGACCATCTGGCGGTAAAATTGCGGATCGATTTTCTGGTACGGGATCGCCGGCAGCGGGAACTGCTCATCTGGCTTTGGTCCGTAGACCTCAGCATAATAAGGATCGACTCCGGGGCGTGTTTCCACCGTCTCGCGCGGCGTGGTGGTACATCCTGCCAGGGCCGTCAGGGCCAGTCCGCCGGTGCCGAACAGAAAGCTTCGGCGTGTCGTTTCATTGTTATTCAATCCAAATCCTCATCAACTGGAGCGCCGTGGTCCCATCGGACGCCCAAAGGACACTCCATCTCTAAATCCACGCATCGCGCCTGCCGAGATCCGCTCCGATGTTCAGGCCGCTGCCATCGTCATCGTGCTCCGGAAAATGGGTCGGCGAGCGCTGCTTCCGGGCGGCTTATCGGATATTTCGTCCCGGAAACACGACCCGCCATGTCCTTTGCACCGCTGTTCTTCAAAATAGTGCGGAAGCTTGGATGCATCCCGCCATCGACATAAGCGTTCATGACGCTTGAAGTTCCACCGGCCATGGCAACATCGAGCTTCTGCTTCTCGACGTCGAGCCGCGAGGCCACTTGCGGGTCCAGTTGATTGACAGCGGGTGGGCAGGCTGCCAGCGGATCGGCCGGCTCGCCGCCGGCAAATTCTGCGTTGAACACATAGCGGCGACCGCAGACCGAGACCTTTGGCTGACGGCGAGTGACTTCGAAATAGTCATAGCCGTCCTTCAGCGTCCGCCAGAAGGGGAAGTTCGGATCATTCTTGTAAGCCGCCATGTTCTTCGCCGTCATGCGGAACGGATAGGCCTGAACCTGGAAGCGATCCTGGCCGCCTTTCAAGGCACGCTCGACGATCGCATAGATCTCGCCAATCTGCGCATCCGTCATAGCGTAGCAGCCAGACGAAGAACAGGCACCATGCACCATCAGCGCTTCACCCGTATAACCGAGCGCCGATTCAAGCCGGTTCGGATAGCCGAGGTTGAAAGAGACATAATATTGCGAGTTCGGGTTCAGCATGCTGGAAGAGACATGGTAGAAGCCTTCGGGCGCCTGTCGATCCCCGCTCTTGGTTTTGGGACCAAGCTTGCCCGACCACCGGCACATCGGATAGGCCTTGAACAAGGCGTAGTTACCAGTCTTGTCGACCTTCCAGACTTCCAGCTCGCTTTCCTGCTTGAAAATCCGCACAAGAACGGGGCTTTCCGGCTTCATGCCCTTGGCAGACATGGCGGCAGCAACCTTGGAGGATAATTTAGGCGGCTCTTTCGACGCGCTGTCGAACCCCATGGACGTACAGGCAGCAAGCGACGCACACAGCCCAACGACAGCTGCGGCGCGCACCGATGCGATCATGATGTCTCGAAGCTTCGTCGCTACGAAACCCGATTTTGCCGAAGTGCTCATGGAACGTCTTGCCCGTCTCTTTGTCGCGTGACTAACTAAAGAAGGTGACCACATGACGGCAATCACCCGAATGGACAAAGAGTCGTGAATTTCCGTTACGAGTCCGTTAATCATAGACACACAACGACGTGAGCGCGACGGTTGGCAGTCCCGCTATCGCAAAAGTCCCTGACCGCCGTCGATCCAGACCGGCGTGCCGGTGATGTGACGCGACTTGTCGCTGGCCAGAAACACCACGAGATCGGCGACGTCTTCGCTCAGACCCGCCTCCCCGCCTGTGATGGGGATGTCGCCCTCCGGCCATTCGACCGGGATTTCCGTTTCGTGAGAGCTACGGATATCGGTGTTGTCGTCGATCTTCGTCTCGATTGCGCCTGGACAGATCGCGTTGACACGGATTTTGTACTGGCCAAGCTCAAGCGCCAATTGCTGCGCCATCGCAAGCTGCCCGGCCTTGGTGGCAGAGTAGGCAGTGGCACCCGGCGACGTGAAGGTGCGTGTGCCGTTGATGGATGAGATGATAACGATCGATCCGCCACCGGCGGCCTTCAGATGCGGCACCGTCTTATGGAGGGTCATGTAGGTGCCCCGAAGATTGACGGTCATGGTCTTGTCCCACTCTTCCGGTTTCAGATCATCGATCGGCGCCCAGACGCCGTTGATGCCGGCATTCGCCACCACAACATCCAACCGTCCATATTTTTCAGCAAGCCGGGTGACGGCCTCATCCATTGCAGCCTCGTCCGCGACGTCGGCAACCAGCACCAGAGCCTCGCCGCCATCCTTCTCGATATCGGCAACGAGCTTTTCCAGTTCATCGGCAGTGTGCCCGAGCGCACCGATGACATAGCCGTCCTTGGCAAGAGCGATGGCGGACGCACGACCAATGCCGGATCCCGCGCCGGTGACGAGTGCAACTTTTTCCTGCGCCATAGGCGGTCTCCTATTGATGCCAGTAGCGTTTGGCCAGAACGAGTGGCTTATCCACTAAACTGAATAAAATACGGGTTGTTCCCGGCGCCTTCGCGCGTCACCATGCCGGGATGAACAAGGATTTCTTCGATAGGGATGCGGTGGTCGTTGCCAGGGCAATGATCGGGATGGAATTTCGCTTTCACAACACGGGTGGCATCATCGTTGAGACAGAGGCCTATCGACCTGACGACCCCGCTTCGCACAGCTTCAACGGGCCGACGCTGCGCAATCGCGTCATGTTTGGTGCGCCCGGACACCTCTACGTCTACCGCTCCTATGGAATTCATTGGTGCGCCAACATCGTGTGCACCTCTGGCTCGGCGGTCTTGCTCCGCGCGCTTGAACCTCAGACGGGTGTGGATCTGATGAAGATGAGACGCGGAACTGATGTCTTGCGGAACCTATGCTCCGGTCCGGGCAAGCTCTGCCAAGCGCTTGCGATCGCCGGCGACGCCGATGGAATGTCTGTGTTTGAGCAGCCGGTCCTGCTCCGCCCAAGTGAGACCGATCCAGAAATCGTCACAGGACCGCGCATTGGCATTACAAAGGCGGTAGATTTGCCGTGGCGTTTCGGCGCCAAAGGCTCGCCCCATCTAAGCAAGCCGTTCAGTCGTCCAGCCTAAACCACCATCGGTGGTTCATCGTTCTCATCCGGGTTGGGATTGGGCGCCTCGTCCGGCAGGCGGTCAGGCTCCGGCTCCTGGATTGGAGGGACTTCAGGCTGCGGCGGGATTGGCGGCGTCGTGGGATCTGGCTCTGTCGGGACAATACCCATCGCGTCTTATCTCCAAATGTGTGCGGGCAGCCGGTCTCCAGAAATCGCCTTCCGGTTCACTGTGTTCGCCGGATCGGTCCATTCTTAAGACCAAACTGCCCGCTCTCCTGACATGACGTTGTAACGTCCTAGTCTGTAGAAGGGTTGCCCGCTTTTTTCAAACTCAAACAAATCCAAGTGAGCTGCGCGCGATCTCGCGCTGATCGCCATAATCGCGCGTATGGGCGTCGTGGCCATATTCGTGCGCTGCATTGGTCAACTGCAACTCGGGAACCTGAAGCAAGGCATCGGCATAGGTGCCGGTCTCCTCGTCATTCTCAACAATCGTGTGAATTGGCTTCAAAAAATCGAACATGGCTTCCTCCCATTCGAAGTTTCCACCTAACGCATCAGCCGACGCTACGTTCCTCCTCATAGCGGCGAACCATGTCCGTTAGATACCAACTTTACTACACTTTAATTTGACGAATCGTTATGACGCAGACGCACATTGTAGCGATCGCGACGTGAAGCCGGCTCCATCTTATGCCTTCTATCAGCACGCTCGCGGTTCTGGCTTATCGGGATGACGAGACCGCAAGATCCAGTCCCCGATTTGCGCCTCATGCGTTAGACGCCGCGGCGATTGCCCCACAGCAAAACGTGAAGCTGAGGCAACACGCGCGCCTCGAACCAGCGCTCCGATGCGACCTTTTCCACCAGCCACAACATGCGATCCATAATGCCGTCGACATCGACGCGCGCATCATCGTCATCGGGTGGTGGCGGGGTGTGATTGCCGGGCTGGAGATAGACCGGGAGGGCGGGGAAGCGCGAAGCGGCTTCGCGCGCATAGGCAAAATCGGTGTCATCGAAAACGACGACCTTCAGCGCAAGCTGAGGTCCTGTTCCGGCGGCCTCCAGACAGTCCTCGAAGGCCTGCCAGTCCGTCTCCATGCCGCTGGAGGGTGGCTTGGGGCTGAGCACGAGATAATCCAGATCGGCAAACCAGTCCTTGCAGATGCTTCCTTGCGTCTCGAGCGCAAAGCGATATCCCTCGCCCTTCCCCTTCCGGATTAAGGGCCCAAGTGGTTGGATCGCAGGATTGCCGCCGGACAACGAAACGGTGATCGGCTTGCCGCCAGACAGCCTGACGACCTCCGCCCAGATCGCCTTGACGGAGAGCGGCTTCCAGTCATCCCGGTAATCGCTATCCACCGCATGCAGCGTATCGCACCAGGAACAGCGATAATCGCAGCCGCCGGTCCGAACAAAGACAGTCGGTAGACCGATCAGCAGCCCCTCGCCCTGAATGGTCGGACCGAAGATTTCGCTGACCCGGATCGGCAGGTCGCGCGGCGCATCAACAGCCGCACTCATCGCGCAGCCGCCGGCCGGTACTCTGCCCATGTCTTGGCGGTCTCGCTGACGCGCACTGCACTCGTCTCGGGAAGCCGATCCTTGCACCAATCATAGAAATGCTGCGCCAGCCGTTCCGCGGTCACCATGTCATGGCCGAGAACGTCGTTCAGATGCCGGTGGTCGAAGCAGTCGTCGATATAGCGCTTCAGCGGCGCCAGCTCGTGGTAGTCGCGAACGAAGCCGTGCTCGTTCAACGTCTCGCCGGAAAGCTCCACCTCGACGATGTAGTTGTGGCCATGCAGCCGCGCACATTGATGATCGGCGGGCAGGCCTTTGAGTTGATGCGAGGCGGAGAAGTGAAATTCCTTGGTGATGCGAAACATCAACGCACCTCCCGCGCCGCATAGGCACTGGTGGCCACCGCCCAAAAATCCGGGTCTTCGTAATCAGTGGGGTCAGCCACGCCAGCCAGATGAAACGCCTCGCGCCGCTCGACGCAGGTGCCACAGCGACCACAATGGCGCTCGCCACCCTTGTAGCAAGACCAGGTTTCGCCAAAGGGCGTGTCGTGCTTAGCCCCATCGGTCACGATATCCGCCTTGGAGACCATGACGTAAGGTGCGTAAAGCTCCACCTTGGCATAGCCCTCCAGCGCATGGGCCTGCATGGTGTTGAAACTATCGATAAAGCCTGGGCGGCAATCCGGATAGATGAAGTGATCGCCGCCATGAACAGCAATCGCCACCGCATCCGCCTGCTGCGCAGCCGCCAGACCAAAGGCAATGGTGAGCATGATGGCATTGCGGTTCGGCACCACGGTGGAGCGCATGGTCTCCTCCGCATAGTGCCCATCCGGCACCTCGACATCGTCGGTCAAAGCCGAGCCTGTGAGATGAGCGCCGATGGTGCGAATGTCGATGATGTGATGCGGCACACCAAGGCGGGCGGCACAAGCACCCGCATAGTCCAGCTCTTTTCTGTGGCGCTGACCATAATCGAAAGACAGCAGAGCAAGCAGTTCGTGTTCCGCTGCAATTCTATGCGCAAGCGAAACGGAGTCCAATCCGCCGGAGCAGATGACGATCGTTTTCATAATTTGAGATCCCTTGTTTTGACCGGGTGGGCTGCGACCGGATTACCGCTGGGCTTCTAGAGCAAAGGGCGAGGCTTGTGAAGACGTAAAAGCCTAGGGCTCGCGCCAAGGGTGGACCACAAAATAACATGATATTTTTAGTCATATTTAATTGCCGATGCGTCATTTCCGTTCTATGAGAGCCCAACTCAGCGAATAGTCGGATACCACCCATGTGGAGCAAACCTGCTTCTCAGTCTCAGATCAACGCAGCAATGGAAGCCTACTACGACGACCTTTGCCGCGCTATGCGCAAGCGAGGACACACGCCTCTCGGTTCGCAGGATATAGTTCACGATATTTATGTGCGGCTGATGGGGAAACCGCGACTGCCGGAAAACCAGTCGGCGGTAAAAGCATTCCTCATTCGCGCCTGCATCAATCTGGGCATAGACCACTTCAGAAGAGCAAACTTCGAAAAGCGGCTGTTCGCTGGTAACTCCGAAGAGGCTGCAACTGTAGCGGACGCTTGCCAGAGCGCTGAAGACACCGCGGACATAGGCCTGAGGCTCGTCATTCTGGAACAGGCAATCATGGAGTTGTCTTTGCAGCGTCGCCGGGTGTTTCTCGCAAGTGCAGTCGGAGGACTGACATCGACTGAGATCTCGAGGAAGAGCGGACTCACGAAGAATATGGTCGATCGCCATTTGCGAAAGGCTTATTTGCACTGCCTCCAACGACTGGAGCCGACACTTTGACGGATCTCGCAGATCTTACGGGCAACGCCGAAGAGGAGGCAATTGATTGGCTTCTGAAATTGCGAGACCGTCCCAACGATGAAGAGTTGAAAAAGGATTTCGACGCCTGGTTAGCCAAAGACCAGAGCAATGCGAAAGCCTATGAGCGTGTGCGTTGTCTCGTAGGCGATGCGAAGCGGCTCTCGGCGGCGCAAAGCGACTTTGGATTTCCTCTTCCGTCCAAGCCACCTTCGAAGACGGTTCTCCCTTCCATCATAGTCATGACTGGGATAGCTGCGGGCTTGTATCTTTACATGTCGGATGCGCTGATAACCTTACGGGCCGATCACGTCACGGACATTGCTCAGCGAGCATCCTTCAGAGCCCCTGACGGTTCCAATCTCGTGCTGAACGCTGACTCAGCGATAGCGTTTCAGTTTTCGCAGCACGAACGGCGTGTCATTTTGATGCGCGGCGAGATGCTTGTCGACGTTACGCCAGACCCGACAAGGCCCTTCGTCGTCGAGGCCGACGGTGCGACCGTGACAGCTTTGGGCACAGCCTTCGACGTCAACATGCTGGAGAGCGAAACAAGGGTTGCTGTCATCAGACACAGCGTCGCTGTGCGCCTTAACGATGAGCATCAGGTGAAAGTCGTCAAGGAGAACGAGGGCGTTAATTTTGCTTCAGCCTCCGGAATTAGCGAGACCTTTCCTGTCGACTTAAAGTCCGTCACTGAATGGGAAAGCGGCAGGTTGGTATTCGACGAGCAGCCTCTTCCGGACGTTATCGAGACCGTCGGTAGGTACTTGCCGGGAAAGATCCTGGTCGCAAACCGCGAACTGCGTAGCAAAATAGTCTCTGGGACCCTCGATATGAGCGATCCTGACAAGGCTCTTCAGTCTTTCGCCAAAGCGTTTGATATCAAGCTTTTGAAGCTCACGCCCTACCTCACGATCCTGCGCTGATATCGCCAGCGAAAAATCTTAAAAAGATGTCCCAAATACTCATGTTCATTCGTACCGGGGATGAAAACATCCAATATCCGGAGACTCCCCATGGACCGTGGACACCTGAATATTCGACCGGGACGTCGAAGCTATATCTTGCCGACGTTGCTTATTGGTTTTGCGCTTGGGAGTGGGTGCAATGCCTTTGCAGAGCAAGCGAAGCTGGATGCGTTTGACATTCCAGCAGGTTCTCTTAGCTCGGCGATCAACCGCCTAGGCTCTCAATCGGGGCTGCAAATTCTTTTCGATTCTTCGATTATGACACGCAAGACGAGCCCGGAGATCAAAGGGCAGATGGACGTGCGTCATGCGCTTGAAGCGCTATTGTCGGGCAAGGGATTGGCCTATCGATACATCTCTGTGGATACTATCAAGATCGAGCCGGCATCGGAGCCAGTCCAGCCTCCACCATCAGACGGAGCTACCACACTTAAAACAATCGTGATCAGGGGTCGGGAGTTCAACGAAAGTGCGCCGGGCAATGCCGCATTTGACTCAGCCGATATCGACCGTTCCCAAGCTAGTACGCTTCCGCAATTGTTGCAAAGGACACCTGGGGTGGCGACCGCAGGCGGCGTAAGATTGCAAGGGCAGACAACGGTGATACGCGGGTTTGCGAGACCATCAGATACCAGGGTGTTGCTGGACGGTGCTCCGAAAAATTTCGAACTTTACGATCAGGGTTCCATTTTCATAGAGCCGGAAATCCTGAAGAGCGTCGAACTTCAGAAGGGTGCAACATCGGTTCGCTACGGAAATGGCGGCTTCGGCGGCACCATTCTGATGGAAACGAAGACAGCAAAGGACATGCTGAAGCCCGGCCAAAGCTTTGGAGGATGGACGAAAGGAAGCTACCACACCGCCAATACTCAGCGAACAGGGAGTGTCATGGTCTATGGGCAATCAGATTTCGACATGCCAGTAACCTATGACGGGCTGATGTCTGGAACCTGGCGCAAGAGCGGCAATATGCGCGTGGGCGGCGGAGAGGTTTACGACGCATCAAATGACCGGCTCACAACATTCACTGCCAATGGCGGCGCTGCTTACGAAGGTCACGAAATCCGCGCTTCCCTCACCTACGGACGCTCCGATGATTGGGGGCCAGTGGCAGCCGTTCGTGGCGATCTTGCCGTGAGTCAGTCCAGTATCGATCGGTACGGAAGGCAACAGGCACGACTGCGTGCGTTGGCTGCTCGCGATTTAGACGATTTTTCGGCCACGCTCAAATACCGCTATGACGGCGAAAGCGACCTCGTGAATTTCAAAGCAATGGCAAGCTTTTCTTCCACGAGCCTCCATCGCACGCGGCCCATCATCCCGGGATTTACACCCAGCGCCTCGCTTGGCGGCCAAGAGAATGACGCCCAATACTCCGACATCAAGTTTGAGGCAGAGAACACGTCCAGGCTAGAAATACTGAATGCTCCGCACGTCTTGAACTATGGCATCCAGATCGGCATGCATGATCGTGACGCATGGATGTACGACGTCGCGAACAGCAGCAATCCAAGTTACAACTACGGCTACTATGCGTCCTGGATCGTGCCTGAAGGCAAACAGAGATCGATCTCAGCCTTCATTCGTGATGAAGTCGAAGTCACGGATGGCTTCTTCATCACTCCGGGACTTCGCTTCGACCACGTGAGAATGGAAGGCAAACCGAATGCCGCTCCGAGATACAACAACCCCTTGGCGGGACATGATTACTCGGCGGTTTCCTACAATGGCTTCACCCCAGCCCTGAGCGGCCGTTGGGAAGCGACGCCTTCCACAACACTTTTTCTCGACTGGGCCTACGCGATTCGAACCCCAATTATCGATGAACTCTATTCGTCGCAAAGCATCGCAACGAAAGCATCTGCAACATCAAGATATCTTCTTCCGGAACGCAATAACTCCTTCAATGTGGGTGTGTCGCAGGAGTTTTACGATGTGTGGAGTTCAGGGGATACTCTCACCGCCTCGGTATCGGGTTTTTACAATCACGTTACCGATCCCGTCACCAGACGATTTGGTAGTGCCAATCTGGCAAATGTGACAGGTCCTGTGCCCTTCTATTGGAACACGCCATCCTATCGTATCTACGGCGTTGAAGTGAAAGCGAATTATGAATCGGACACCGTGTTCGGCAGCCTCGGTTTTTCCGTCATGAATGGCTCACGCAAGGGCGCGATCAACGACATTTACGGCGGCAAAACTTATCCCGGCGATATGGCTCCGCTCACCGTGAATGCTTCGCTAGGTTATCGAATTCCAGACTCCGAACTGTCACTGCGCTGGACCGGCCAGTTCGTCGCCGAACAGAGGCACACACCTTACTATAAAGGTACCGGGTACTTTTACGCGCGGCCTGAAAGTGGAGGCTATGCCGTCCACGGACTTCTTCTGGAATGGACACCGAAGGAAGGGTTTATGGCAGGAACGGAAGTCAGAGCAGGCGTCGAAAACATCTTTGATAAGTTTTACAGCCCTTATCTCGCCGACGGCGTATCGGCGATGGCGGGCAGAAACTTCACGCTTTCGGTCAGCCGAAAGTTCTAAATACATACCAAGGGACCGGGCGCGCATCCCCAACTGGGATGCGATCCACCATTACCGTTCATGCAGCCAGCATGTCTGACAAATTCACGCAGGCTCGTCCCACCCGCCGATCTGCGAGTAGATGGCGTTTCGTAGGCCTCGCACGTCGCGGTTCAGTGCCGCGAGCGCTTCTGGCGTCTGGGTCGACGCCGCCAGCAGCGTATCGCTCAGGCACCCCGCCTTGTGCTGCAGCGCCCTGCCCGCATCGGTCAATGCGATCACGACCTGGCGTTCATTGCTGGCGTTTCGCGTTCTTTGTAGCAGGCCCGACGCTTCCAGACGTTTGAGAAGCGGAGTGAGGGTGCTGGATTCAAGCGCCAGCGAGGCCGCGATGGCACCGACCGTCTGCTCGTCTTTGCTCCATAGAACGTTGAGCACGAGGTACTGGGGATATGTCACCCCCAGTTCATCGAGAAGCGGCTTGTAGGCGCGCTGGATAGCGATGCCTGCACTGTAGATCGCATAGCACAGCTGGTCGCTGAGAGGTGGTGGATCATTCCTTTTAGTGGCCATATCGAACTCCTTTCCCTTTATATACAGGGCGTTACGACAAAAACCAATATCGCGATAAATAATATCTTGACGATCCCGAAAATCCATGTGAGTTTATTGTTATCGCAATAATAGTTATTGCAAAATTTAAGGAGATTACGATGAAGACCTTGACCTCAATCACTGCTATTGCCGCCGCCTTTGTAGCCACAGCATCTGCCAATGCCGCGGACGTCATTCCTGAGACCCAGATCGTCAGGAATGTTGTTCTGGTTCATGGCGCCTTCACCGATGGCGCCGGCTGGAAAGGCGTCTATGAAAACCTGACAAAACGCGGCTACCGCGTCAGCATTGTCCAGAATCCATTGACTTCACTGGAAGACGACGTTGCCGCAACCAAGCGAGTGCTGGACCGACAGGATGGTCCGACAATCCTGGTCGGGCACTCCTGGGGAGGCACGGTCATCACTGAGGCTGGCATCGATCCCAAAGTGGCGGGACTGGTCTACGTCTCGGCCCTCTCGCCAGATGCCGGAGAAACCACGGCCCAACAGTATGAGGGCTTTGCACCGGCGACGGAATTCGTCTTGGACATCACCAAGGATGGGTACGGTTACGTCAACCGCGATAAGTTCAAGGCCGGTTTTGCTCACGATGTGAGCGATCAGGACGTCGCGTTCATGCGCGACTCTCAGGTGCCGATCAACATGTCTGCATTTGCCACAAAGTTGAAGAACGCCGCGTGGCGCAGCAAGCCCAGTTGGGCTGTGATCGCCACGGAAGATAAGGCTTTCGATCAGGCGATGCTGGTCCATATGGCCGAGCGCATCAACGCGAAGATCACGAAGGTTTCGGCGAGCCATGCGCTGTTCATGACCCAGCCGGAGGTCGTGTCCGACACGATAGACCAGGCGGCGAAGGCGGTCTCCGCCAAGCAGAAGTAAGGCAAAATGAAACTGCCACCGGGGCGCAATCGCAATCCCGGTGGCAGTCATTTCCTCGCAATACCGTCTCAGCGACACGGGCACTTCAGTGCCGCCGATGTTATCGCAGCAGTGACTGCGCTTCTTCGATGCCAAGCGCTGCCGGCTGGGTGCAGGTAGTTGTCAGCTCGATGAAGCGGCCTTCTTCGCCGGATTTCAGGATCGAGGTCATAACGTCGATGCCGTGAAGCGAGCGCTCCAGTGAGCAGCGGGCGTCCCGGCCTTCGATCAGAGCCATCACCATATCGGCAAGGCCAGCAGTGCGGTAATTGGCGCGCGGGCCGTTCGGGCTTTCCTGATTGGAAATACCGAAGGGATGCGTCCAGTCTTCGAGCGGCTTGATGTCCTTGTCGCGGCCGCTGGCTTCGACCACGCCACCAAAGAAGTTGGGGTCGGGCACGTAGATGGAGCCCTCAGTGCCGTAAAGCTCCATATTGGCATGACGGTGCGACCAGACATCCCAGCTGGCAGACAGCGTGATGGTCGCGCCATTGACGAATTCCAGCAGCGCGTGGATGTTCGTGGGCGTCTCGACCGGAATGATCTCGCCGTTAAGCGGCTGGCTCGTCACCGTCCGGGTCGGGTTCGCCATGGAGGTCAAAGCGCCAACGCGCTTCACCGGACCGATGAGGTTGATCAGGTTGGCGATGTAATATGGGCCGAGATCGAGGATCGGACCGCCGCCCTTCAGGAAGAAAAAGCCGGGATTGGGGTGCCACATCTCCATACCGGGGCTCATCACATGGCATGTGCCCGAGGTGATGCGGCCGACGCCGCCTTCGTCGATGTGCTTGCGAGCCAACTGGTGTGCGCCGCCAAGGAAAGTGTCGGGCGCGCAACCGACGGCGAGGTTCTTTTCCTTCGCAATGCGACGCAATTCCTCGCCCTCTTCCAGGCTGAGCACGAGTGGCTTTTCCGAATAGACGTGCTTTCCGGCTTCCAAGATCGCCTTGGAGACTTCGAAATGCGCTGCCGGAATGGTGAGATTGACGACGACGTCGATCTCGTCATTCGCCAGCAGTTCCTCGATGGACTGCGCCTTGACGCCGAACTCTTCCGCACGCAGTTCTGCGGCGCTTCTGTTCAAGTCCGCGCAGGCCAGCACCTTCAAGCCTTTGAAGAGCGGAGACAGCGAGAAGTAGGTGGTTGAAATATTGCCGCATCCGATGATGCCGACGCCAAGTTCCTTGGCCATGATGGGTAACTCCGAAGTGGTCTTGATGATGGTATCCGGCCCACCGAATGTGAGCTTCGTTGGCCGGACACGCGTGAAAATACAGCGGCGATTGCGGCGAACTGGCGCTCACCGCAACGGTTTTAGTAGGTCTTGAAGGATTCGATGGAGCGTGTGATCAGGCGGTCAGCGTCGCTTGGATTGTCATGCTCGACCACGTAGTACTTCACGGCTGTCTTCTTCAGGGCCGCGACAAGACCCTTCCAGTCGACGGTTCCGTGCCCGACATCCGACCAGCCGTCTTCATTCTTGTTTTCGCCAGCCGGAGCAATGTCCTTGACGTGGACTGCGGTGATGCGCTTGCCATAGCTTTCGATCCAGGAAAAAGGATCGGCATTGCCACGGATAATCCAGGCGATATCGGCTTCCCATTCGAGATCAGGGCCGCCCGCAAGGATCTGCTCCTGTGGCGTGGAGCCGTCTTCCAAGGTCGCGAACTCGAAGTCGTGGTTGTGCCAACCGAAAGAAATGCCGGCATCGCGATAGGGCTTGCCTGCCTCCTGAAGTCGCTTGCCGAGGGCAAACCAGCCGGCGGCATCGCTGGGGCGCTGATCAGGCATGAGGTAGGGGCAATAGATCGCCTCGATACCAAGCGTCTTGGCGACCTTCAGCGACTGCTCGCGATCATTTTCCAGCATGTCGAGGCCGAAATGGCCCGTCGGCATGGTGAGACCATTGGCATCCAGATCGGCGCGAAGGCCTTTGAGTGCGGCCTCATCCATATTGGCATAGATCCCGCCAAAACCTTCGACATGGGAATAGCCTGCTGCAGACAGCTTCTTGAGGATATCGGAAAGCGGCGGGAAATTGCGCGCGCTGTAAAGTTGAAAGCCGAGTTTGGTCATATGTCTCTCCTGACATTTGGCTCGAATGGTGAAGATGAGAGGGTCAGATGCGGTCTTCCGTGCCCGCATCGAAAACGGATGCCATGGTCATGTCGAAACCGAGCTTGACCCTGGTTCCGGGCGCAAAACGCCTGTGGCCACCAACGCGCACCGATATCGTATGGCCTGCGTGTTTCAGCCAGATGAGGTTATCGGCACCCATCGGTTCTTCGATGTCGACCACGGCCTCATGCACCTCGCCGCTGATGATATCGGCGTCCACACGAATATGTTCGGGGCGAACGCCGAGAACCGCAGCTTTGCCGGCCGTCAGTGGTGCCAGGGCCTGATAACCGTCGAGGCTGAAGCTCACGCCATTCGTCACGAAGACGACCTGGCCGTCTTTTTCCGCCAATTCGCCACGCAGGAAGTTCATCGACGGCGAGCCGATGAAGCCTGCGACGAAGAGGTTCTTCGGACGGTTGTAGATCGAGACCGGATCATCAAGCTGCTGGATGACGCCGGCTTTCATGATGGCGATACGGTCGGCCAAGGTCAGCGCTTCGATCTGGTCGTGCGTCACATAGATCATCGTGTTCTTCAGCGCCTGGTGCAGGCGCTTGATTTCCACACGCAGTTCGGAGCGCAGCTTGGCGTCGAGGTTGGACAGTGGCTCGTCGAAGAGGAACACATCCACGTCGCGCACCAATGCACGGCCGATCGCCACACGCTGGCGCTGACCGCCGGAAAGTTCGGCAGGCTTGCGCTTCAAAAGAGGCTCGATCTGCAAAATGCCCGCGGCTCTTTTGACGCGACGATCGATCTCGTCCTTCGGCACTTTCGCAACCTGCAAGCCGAAGGACAGGTTCTTCTCCACCGTCATCTGCGGATAGAGCGCATAGGATTGAAAGACCATGCCGATGCCACGATCCTTCGGCTCTTCCCAGGTGACGTTGCGATCCTTGATGAAGATCTGGCCTTCGGTCGGCTCCAGAAGTCCGGCGATGCAATTGAGCAGGGTAGACTTACCACAGCCGGAGGAGCCGAGAAGAACGAGAAACTCGCCGTCATAGATATCGAGATTGAGCGTGGACAGCACGTTGACCGCGCCGAACGACAGAGACAAATCCCGAATGGAAACGCTTTTATTCATGAACTTACCCTTTGACTGCGCCTGCGGCGATGCCGCGCACAAAAAGTCGGCCTGAAACGAAGTAAACGAAAAGAGGAACGGCCCCCGTCAGCAGCGTTGCAGCCATGTTGACGTTGTATTCCTTCACGCCCTGGACCGAGTTGACGATGTTGTTCAGCTGAACGGTCATCGGATAGTATTCAGGCCTTGTGAACACGACGCCGAAGAGGAAGTCGTTCCAGATGCCCGTGACCTGAAGGATCATGGCGACGACGAAGATCGGCATCGACATGGGCAGCATGATGCGGAAATAGATCTGCCAGAAATTGGCGCCATCGATGCGCGCGGCTTTGAAGAGCTCTTCCGGCAGCCCCGCGAAATAGTTGCGGAACAGCAGGGTCAGGATGGGCATGCCGAAAATGGTATGAACCATGATGAGACCCGTCAGCGTGCCATAAATGCCCATTTCACGCAGCACGATGACGATCGGATAGATCATGACCTGATAGGGAATGAAGGCACCAATGATCAGGACCGAGAAGAAGAACTCAGAACCCTTGAACTTCCAGTTCGCCAGCGCATAGCCACTGATTGAGGCAATCAGGATCGAGACGATGGTGGACGGGATCATAATGCGCACGGAATTCCAGAAGCCGCGGGAAAGCCCGTCGCAATTAAGCCCGGTGCAGGCATTCGCCCAGGCCTTGACCCACGGCTCGAAGGTAATCTCCACCGGCGGCGCGAAGATGTTGCCGAGTCGGATCTCCGGCATGCCCTTCAGCGACGTCACAACCATCACGTAGAGCGGCAGGAGATAATAAAGCGCTGCGACGATCAGCGTGCCGTAAAGGATGATGTTTCGGCGCGACAGTCTCTTGCGAGGTTTACGACCGCGAGGTCCGCTCAACTGATCCGAGACGGCATCTGCACCGGCAGCGACGGTATTGAGAGTGCTGATGTTAGCCACGCTTGCGCCCTCCGAATTCAAGATAGGCCCATGGGACGATAATGATGGCAACGGTGAGCAGCATCATGGTGGAGGCGGCAAAGCCCTGCCCCAGGTTCTGGGCCTGGAACATGTAGTCATAGACGTATTTCGCCGGCACTTCCGAGGCGATGCCCGGACCGCCGCTCGTCTGCGCCACGACGAGGTCGTAGACCTTGACGATGCCGCTGGCGATAATGACAAGCGTCGTGATGAAGACGGGCCGCATCATCGGAATGACGATCAGCAGGTAGGTCTTCCACATGGGAATGCCGTCCACACGCGCCGCCTTCCAGATATCCTCGTCGATGCCGCGAAGCCCCGCGAGCATCAGGCACATGACGAGGCCCGTACCCTGCCAGAGCGCGGCGATCAGGATGCCGTAGATCACGATCTGCGAATTATACAGCGGATCGAAGGTGAAGCTTTCCCAGCCGAGCGAACGCACGACCGACTGAATGCCGAATTCCGGGTTGAGCAGCCACTGCCAGACGAGGCCCGTCACGATGAAGGACAGGGCAAAGGGATAAAGGAAGATCGTTCTGAACGTATTTTCGAACCGGATCTTCTGGTCCATAAGTGCGGCCAGCAGAAAGCCGATCACCAGGCTGAAAATCAGGGACAGGATGCCGTAAATGGCCAGGTTCTGGATCGATATGATCCAGCGCGGTGCGGCCCACAGACGCTCATACTGATCAAAGCCGACAAAGGTCGTCCTTGGCAGGAGCTTGGAGTTGGTAAAGGAATAAACGACGGTCCAGATCGTGCCGCCCAGGAAAATGACCATGGAGGTCAAGATCAGGGGGATGGAAGCAATCTTCGAGTTCAGATTGCGAAACAGCTGGTTTGGACGTCCAGAATGGCTCTTTACGGCCATATGCCCTCCTATCAATCGTTGCTCCGGACATCTGTTGAGCAATATCCGAAAGATATCTCGACGAGCGCTTGCCTGCGCACTCATGAGGTTTCGCGGCATCGGCGGGATTTGGCCCGCCGATGACTTGCGATTGATAATCAGTCCGCCGAAGAAATGATGTCAGCGAAGCGCTTCTGCGCCTGCTCAGCGGTCAGCGATTCATTGGCGAAGAACTCCGCCATCAGGTCTTCCTTCTGCTTCTGCGAGTCAGCGGAAATCAGCTGGTCGGTGCTGGTGAGGGCGTTGCCCTTGGCGAGAATGGCAAGACCCTTCTTCATGCAGTCGTTCGCCGCATTGAGATCGACGTCCCCGCGGATCGGCAGCGAGCCCTTCTTCAAGTTGAAAGCAACCTGCGTCTTCGGATCGACGATGGTTTCGGCCAGCACTTCCTGCGCCTTGGACTTGGCTTCGTCCTTCAAGAGCGGAAAGTAGAAGGCATCGCCACCGGTCGTCAGATATTCGTTGAGACCAAGACCCGGCAGGCAGGAATAATCTGTGCCGGCCTTTTGACCTGCCAGCTGGAACTCACCCTGCGCCCAGTCACCCATGACCTGGCCGCCGGCCTTGCCGGTGATGACCATGTTGGTGGCCTGGTTCCAGTCCTGAACATTGGAGCCCCTGGCAAGCTTGCGAGCGGCATCGGCGGCAGCGAAAATCTTCGCCATTTCCGGTCCGGCTGCAGCTTCCGCATCCTTGTCCTTGTAAACCTTCTCGTAGAGATCCTTGCCGCCGAGTGACAGAACAAGCGTATCGAACAGGCCGTTCGCCTGCCATGCCTGACCACCAAGCGCCAGAGGCTGGATACCGGCCTTCTGCAACGCAGGACCAGCCGCAATAAATTCATTCCAGTTCTTCGGAACCTCGACGCCGGCCTTCTTGAAGGCCGCATTGGAGAGCCACAGCCACTGCCAGGAGTGGATGTTCACCGGCGCGCAGTAGATCTTGCCGTCGATGGTGCAGCTGTCGAGCAGGCTTGCCGGCTTGATCACATCTTTCCAGTTGCCTTTCGTGGCAACGTCGGTGAGATCGCGCATCAGACCGGCCTGAACAAGCTCTTCAGCCTGGCGTCCGTGGTTGAACTGCGTGGCACCCATGGGGTCGCCGCCGGTGATACGGCTGATCATGATCGGGCGGGCAGTGCCGCCGGAGCCCGCAATCGCGCCATCCACCCACTTGTTTCCGGTTGCATCAAATGCCTTGGCAAGCTCGGCCACGGCAGCAGCTTCGCCGCCCGATGTCCACCAATGCGTTACTTCAAGATCCGTCGCTGCGGCTATACCCGCCGGCAGAATAACACTTGCCGCCAAAGCGGTCAGGATAGAACGAATGCGCATGAGTCTCCTCCCTCACTGAAACGTTGCCGTAAGACCGTATGCGAATCATATTGGTTGCGCAACTGGGCAAGACGCGAAATTTTAACTTTCTAAAAATGCAATTATATTCAATTATTTAACTCGAAAATCACTGGATGAATCAGCAGGATTTGGGAGGAATGAGGCTTCCTTCGCCGGGGAGCCTACGTTTTCCCCCACTCGTCGCTGAACGCAAAAACTTCATAGGCCACGTCAAACATTAAAATATATAAATAAATAAAAAATCGCTTTAAATATGAAATATTACTCATGTATATTTGACCTTCCCCTTGGTCCTTTTTCACTTCGTACATTTTTTACTAGGCTGGCGGAGACGCATATTCCTTATATTAAATACAGACTCATCTTATTCTATTTATTGATCTTTTTCTTTTAGAAATAAAAAACCATGGCGCCCGGGTTTTAACGCGCCCTTAACCATCGTTCTATTAAATAGATTTTGACAACCGTGGCCCGATTGCGTGTTCTAACGACATTTTCGGCCTGCATGCGGCGGTCGCAATGGGCGCATGACGCAAGCCCGGTTTTCCAAATGTCCTCATCATCATGAACGCCCGCTTCGGCCTCAAAACCGGAGAACGGAATGCTGTTCCCTGCCGAATGCCTGGAGCCACGGTGAAGGTAGTACTCGTAGACGATAGCCGGTCCGCACTCTTTGCTCTTCAATCATCTCTGAGCAATATTGAAGGTATTGAACTTATTCCATTTATGGCGCCGGAGGCGGCGCTAACCTATTGCCTCGCCAATCCTGTGGATCTGATCTTCATCGACTACATGATGCCTGGCCATACGGGCATCGATGTAATCAAAACGTTGAAACAATCGCCCGACTACGACCTTGTGCCGATCGTCATGGTGACAGCGGAACGCCAGCGCGAAGTCCTGATTGCCGCAATCGAGGCGGGCGCTACCGAGTTTGTATCAAAGCCGTTTGACGCAATCGAGCTTCAGGCCCGCGCGACCAATCTACTGCAACTGCGTAAGGCCCATCTCGAAATCTCGCGCCAGGCGATGCGGCTCGAGGAAGAGGTCGCTCACGCGACCCAGGAACTGGTTGCGCGCGAAGAAGAAATCATATGGCGCCTTGCAAGGGCGATCGAGTTTCGCGATGGCGCAACCGGCGACCACATCTCGCGTGTGGCGAAGATAAGCCAATTGATTGCCGCCGATCTCGGCCTCGACAAAGAAACGTGCCGGATGATCTATCTCGTGGCGCCGCTTCACGATGTCGGCAAGATCGGCATTGCCGACTGCATTTTGCAGAAGCCGGGCAAACTCGATGACAACGAAATTGCGGAAATGCGCAAGCACGTGGAGTTCGGCGTCAGCATGCTGGGCGACGGCACATCGCGTCTTCTGCAGATCGCCGAGGCGATCGCAGGTGGCCACCACGAGAAGTGGGATGGCACAGGATACCCGAAGGGCATCAAGGGTACGGACATTCCGCTTGTCGCCAGGATCGTCGCCGTCGCAGATGTCTTCGAAGCGCTTTGCACTCAACGCCCCTATAAAAAGGCATGGGAGATCGAGGCTGCTCGCAACCACATCCTTGAAAACAGCGGGCTACACTTCGATCCCGACTGTGTCGCAGCATTCGATCGGCAGTGGCCGGCCATCCAGACATTGATGACAAATGGCAGCAAGGCGCAGGTCGAACCGCCAGCGCTGGCAGCCAGCCTCATCGACACACTCTCCCTTTCTCCCGAAGGGCGCGTTCAAACCGAAAACACCCAGGAAAGCCGATGACCCCTGAAACAGTCACTCTTCCGTCATCCCTGTCGATCAGGGGGATCACCGCGATTCACGAGACCCTGCTTTCCGCATTTCAGGAAAGCAGCGCCGTCGTGCTGGACATCCCCGAGGACGCATCGGTCGATCTGAGCTTCGTTCAGCTCGTCGAGTCGTCCCGTCTTTACGCCCGTGAGCAGGGCAAATTCATCACTTTGAAGAAGCCAGCCGGCAAAAGCGTCGTGGAAACGCTGGGACGCGCTGGTTTTCTTGAGAACATGGACGAGGCTTCGCGCCTCTTCTGGCTGCATGGAAAGGACATTTAAATGAGCGCCAACATTCTTACCGTGGACGATTCCGCAAGCATTCGCATGACGACGAAGATCGCCCTCACCAATGCCGGTTACCAGGTAACCGAAGCTGTAGACGGGGCTGACGGACTTGCGAAAGCAAAGAGCGCTCCCTTCGACCTCATCGTCACCGACCTCAACATGCCGAACATGAATGGTCTGGAGATGATCGAGGCGCTGCGCCAGTCGCCAGCCCATACCGGCGTGCCGATCATCTTCCTGACGACCGAATCCGATGCCGACATGAAGGCGCGCGCCAAGGCAGCCGGCGCCACGGGTTGGGTTACCAAGCCTTTCGACCCGGAAAACCTCGTGAAGATTGTCAGAAAGGTACTTGGTAAATGACGCTGCTGGACCCAATTCAGGTTTTCAGGACGGAGGCCGCCGAGCTTTTCGAGCAGATCGAAAGCGGGCTTCTCGACCTTTTGCATGATCTATCCAATCAAAGTCAGATTGATGCCGTGTTTCGCGGTCTGCATACCTTAAAAGGGTCCGGCGCAATGTTCGGCTTCGAGGCACTCGCTGCCTTTACCCATCACTGCGAGACGGCCTTCGACCGTGTTCGCAAGGGCGAAGTTCCTGCCACCAGCGAGTTGATCGCTGCCGTTCTGGAAGCCCAGGACCACATGCGCCGGTTGGTGGACAACCCTGCAACTGCTTTTCCTGAAACCGGCGATCGGTTGCTGGCCAAGTTGCAGGCTGCTGTCGGCGAAGGCTCTGGTAAGAAGGCCGTTGCCCAGTCGGCTCCGAAGGCGACAGCTGCTGTTCCGGCGCCAAAAACCACTGGCGCGACGTGGACGATCACCTTCCGTCTTCCTGAGAACGCGATGGCGAATGGCACCAACCCACTCGGCCTGCTCAACGAGCTGGCTGAGCTTGGCGAATGCATCATCGTCGCAAACACAGGCGCCATTCCTCCTCTGGGGGAAATCGATCCCACGCAGCTTTATGTCGGCTGGTCTGTGACCTTGACGACAGAACAGCCCCGTTCCGCCATCGATGACGTCTTCATCTTCGTCATGGACGATATGGAGCTTGAGATCACGCAGGTGGAAGACACCACCGCTTCCCAGGAAATCGTGCCCCCGCCGGCACCTGTCGAAGAAGCCGCCAAGGCCAATCCGCAGCTTGTTCAGGCGGCCACCGATGGCAAGCAGGGAAGAGCCGCTGAGAATGTGCGTGTCCCGGCTGAACGGCTCGATGAATTGATGGACCGCGTCGGCGAGCTTGTCATCGCCCAGTCGCGTCTGTCGCAGCTCGCCAACACCAGCGTCGACATTCACCTTCGTGCCGTCTCCGAAGATGTGGAGCGGCTTTCGGGCGAGCTTCGCGACACGATGATGGTGCTTCGCATGGTGCCGATCGCCCAGCTCTTCAGCCGCTTCCGCCGCCTGACGCATGATCTGGCGCGCGAAACCGGCAAGCAGATCGAGCTGATCACCGAGGGCGAAAGCACTGAAGTCGACAAGGCCGTGATCGAACGGCTTGCCGATCCACTCGTCCACCTTGTTCGCAACTCCTGCGATCACGGCCTGGAAACACCGGAAGAGCGCATAGCCGCCGGCAAGGACCCGGTCGGACATGTTTCACTTGTCGCGCGCCAAACCGGTGGGGATGTCATCATCACCATCAAGGACGACGGTCGTGGCATCAACCGCGAGCGGGTTCGTGCCAAGGCGGAATCCTCAGGGCTCGTGGCCCCGGGCGCAACCCTGACAGATCAAGAACTCCTGCAGATGATCTTCGAGCCAGGCTTCTCGACGGCAGCCCAGGTTACGAACCTTTCCGGCCGCGGCGTCGGCATGGATGTCGTCAAGAAGACGATCGAGGCGCTGCGCGGTACGATCAACATCACCAGCGCACCGGGTGCTGGCTCGGAAGTATCGCTCGCCATTCCGCTGACCCTTGCCATTATCGACGGTCTACTCGTTCGCGTCGGTCATGGCTGCTACGTCATACCGCTCTCGGCAGTCGAAGAGTGCCTGGAACTGTCGCCGGAAGACGACGTCAAATCTCGCGGTCGCTCGTTCATTTCGCTGCGTGAAAGCCTGGTGCCGTTCATCCGTCTGCGTGAGCTTTTCCAGAGCGGCACGAAGCCGGACCAGTTCCAGAAGGTGGTGGTCATTTCCACCGGGTCGGAACGTGTGGGTCTCGTCGTCGACCAGATCATCGGCGATCACCAGACCGTCATCAAAGCCATGTCCAAGCTGCACCACGATGTTGCGACCTTCTCGGGCGCCACCATCCTTGGAGACGGCAGCGTCGCTCTCATTCTCGACGTCGCACATCTGGTTGCGGCAGGCCAGCAACAGGAGGCGCAGATGCGCATTGCCGGATGAACCAGCCGCTTTTGAAACAGCCCGTAGACTTCTGGGCCGAACGCCAAGACATTGAAGTTCTGACATTTTCGATCGAAGGCGAGACCTTCGCCATCGAGGCCGCACAGGTTCAGGAAATCCTCGACCTTCTGCCTGAAACGGCCGTTCCGGGCGCCAAGGCTTTCGTGTCGAGCGTCATCAATTTTCGCGGCAAGGTCATTCCGCTGGCGGACATCCGTCTCGCCTTCGGCATGCATGCGGCGGAGAAGACCATCGACAGCCGCATCATCGTCATCGAGGTTTCGCTGGAAGGTGAACAGACGCTGGTCGGGCTTAGAACCGACAAGGTCTACGAAGTGACGACCTTTTCCAAGTCCGCCAGCGAGGCGCCGCCCAGCGTCGGGATGCGGTGGCGACCCGACTACATCAACTGCCTGATCAAGCGCGGGGCCGAGTTCGTCATCATGCCGAACCTGATCGCGATTTTCTCGGCGCAGCGAGAAAGCTTGCCCGGAAAGATCAGCGCGCAGGGCAATGTCGTGGAACTTGGAAAGGCATGACGTCCGCGACGTCGACAGGGACCGACGATTAAGCGGGCGCCGAAAGGCGTGAATGACACTTTCCCTGCGCCCAACCGGACGCGTGGAAGCTAACGAGACGGCACACCGAAAGAAAATGGATCTTTCGGGTCAGCAAACACCTGATGCGCCTTGCGCATTACTTGAGGGGGCAAAATGCGATTTACGATTAAACTCAAACTGACGCTGGCATTCGGCATTATCCTGATGGTTCTTGCTGGCTTGTCGTTCTACAGCATCAACAGCCTTGGCACGGTCAATCAAGCGATCGGCGAACTGGCAAACGGCCCGGAGAAGCGCCTGCAATACGCGCTCCAGATCGATCGCAATCTCTCTGAAATCATTCGCCAGCAGAAGAACGCGCTGCTCGAAAGCGGTGCTGACGGTACCGCTCGCTACATGAAAATCGCGGATGATCTGACGACAACGACCCTCGACCTGGGCCGCACCGGCCTGTCGCAGGCTTCGGAACAGGGCAGGCCTTACTGGGCTGCCGTGATCGAGAACTTCGAGAAGTTCGACGGAGAGTCCGTAAAGTTGAAGGACCTCTTGGCAGCTGGGAACAAGCAGAGTGCCATTGAATTCTCGAACGGTCAGATGCGTGCTCTCGCACTGACCATCGGTACGAACACCAAAGACCTCGTGCGTGTTCAGCTCGAACGGGTCGACACGATGCTTGCCGGCAGCCAGGCGACCTATGAGCAGGTTCGTCTGATCTTGATCATCGCAGTCGCATCGGCAGTTCTCGGAAGCCTGATCATTGCAACCTGGATTGCGCTCGGGATCAACACAGGCTTGCGCAAGATCATGACGGTTGCTGAAGCTGTTGCGGTTGGCGATCTCGACAAGAATGTCGAAATCAAGACCAACGATGAGATCAAGGACCTTGTCGAACGCATCAATGTGATGACGGCCAACCTGCGCAATACGGCCAGTGTGGCAAACCAGATTTCCGACGGCGACCTGACCGTTACGCCAAAACCACTGTCGGACAAGGACACCCTTGGTATCTCGCTCGAAAAGATGGTCGAACGCCTGCGTGGTGTCGTCGGCGATGCGCTGGCCGCAGCCGACAACGTCTCCTCCGGCAGCCAGGAACTGTCGTCGTCTTCCGAGCAGTTGTCGCAGGGTGCAACCGAACAGGCCTCCTCCGCAGAAGAAGCCTCCGCTTCGATGGAAGAAATGGCAGCCAACATCAAGCAGAACGCAGACAACGCAGCCCAGACCGAGAAGATCGCGCGTCAGTCCTCCAAGGATGCCGAGGCCAGCGGTGAAGCCGTCGGCCGTGCTGTGGTCGCCATGCGCACCATTGCCGATAAGATCTCCATCGTCCAGGAAATCGCGCGTCAAACCGATCTTCTGGCACTGAACGCTGCTGTCGAAGCCGCACGCGCCGGTGAACATGGCAAGGGCTTTGCCGTCGTCGCCTCCGAAGTGCGCAAGCTGGCAGAACGCAGCCAGGCCGCAGCCGCTGAAATCTCCTCCCTCTCTGGTGAGACGGTTCAGGTCGCAACCGAAGCTGGCGAAATGCTGAACCGCCTGGTTCCAGATATCCGCAAGACGGCGGAACTGGTCTCGGAAATCTCTGCCGCTTGCCGCGAGCAGGATATTGGTGCCAGCCAGATCAACGAGGCGATCCAGCAGCTCGACAAGGTGACGCAGCAGAACTCCGGTGCTTCCGAAGAGATGTCCGCCACCTCGGAAGAACTGGCCGCACAGGCCGAAGAGCTTCAGGCTAGCATCGCCTTCTTCAAGGTGGAGCGTGCCAATACAAACGGTCGCCCCGCCCCGGCTCGCGCAGCGGCTCCCTCGGTCGCGCACCGTCCTGCGGCAAAATCGGCTGCCCCGATTCGTCGCCCTGCCCCGTCGCAATCCGTCCACGCCCAGCAGGCCCGCGCCAACGGCTTCGCACTCGACATGTCGATGGGTGGTCCGGACGATAGCGATCGTGAGTTCAGAGAGAGCGCCTAAAACATCCGGGAAGCCTGCGACCAACGACGCGCAGGCTACTCGCCCTTATATCATCTGCCATTCCCGAACAGCCTTCACTCCCCAGTGCCAACCCATTTGTGGTGGATCGGCATATCCAAGGACGCCATCAAGATGCGATTTACGATTAAGCTCAAACTTGCACTTGCTTTTGCTCTCATCATCCTGCTGTCGGCAGGCATGGCGGGCATGGCAATTACTCAACTTTCATCCCTCAATGCTGCAGTAACAGATATCGTCCAAGGCCCCGCTGCCAACCTACGCAACTCAAGCGATCTCTCCGACGCTATCCTAAATGCGATTGCCAACGAGAAGAGCGCGGCACTGAATGAAGACGCTGCTCGCATCTCAACTTATGTCGACGCCGCCCGCACCGACCGTGCAAAAATTGGACAGATTATTGCGACGCTGGAAAAAGAGACAAATCCAGCAATTCATGCGAAGGTGACGGAACTGAAGGCTGCGGTTCCTGCGTGGGAAAAGCTGCAGGAAGAAGTACTCCGCCTTGCAACCATCAACACGCCTGAAAGCAATCGCCAAGCCGGTGCTATCTCCATGGGAGACGGCGAAAAAGCCACGAAGGCTCTGCTGACCACTCTGGAAAGCCTGAACAACGAAATCGCTGCTGACCTGAAGGCGACAGATGAAGCGACCAACGAGGAATATGACACCTCGCGTACGATCCTCATCAGCGTCGTTGCAGCGATCATCATTCTGTCGATCCTGATCGCTACATGGATTGCGCTTGGTATCAACAAGGGATTGCAGCAGGCGATCCGTGCTTCTCGCGCCGTTGCGCTTGGCGACCTTGATCAGGACATCGCAATCAAGAGCAATGACGAGATCAAGGATCTCGTCGACAGCATGAACGTGATGACGACCAACCTGCGCGCCACGGCAGCGGTTGCAAACAACATTGCGGAAGGTGATCTTTCCCAAGACGTGAAGCCGCTCTCCGACAAGGACCGCCTGGGTATCGCCATGAGCAACATGGTTGTGAATCTCCGCGCGACCGCCGATGTTGCCGGTACGATCGCCTCGGGTGATCTGTCCAAGGACGTGAAGCCTCTGTCGGATAGGGATACGCTGGGCAACGCCATGCTGCACATGGTCACAAACCTGCGCGAAACGGCAACGGTCGCAAATAAGATCGCAGAAGGCGATCTGACTGTTACGCCGAAGCCGCTCTCGAACCAGGACACGCTCGGCATTGCTCTTCAGTCAATGGTCGAACGCCTGCGCGGCGTCGTCGGTGACGCGCTTGCCGCAGCCGATAACGTCTCCTCCGGCAGCCAAGAACTGTCTTCGTCTTCCGAGCAACTGTCTCAGGGCGCAACCGAACAGGCATCCTCTGCCGAAGAAGCCTCCGCTTCGATGGAAGAGATGGCCGCCAACATCAAGCAGAACGCGGACAACGCGGCCCAGACCGAGAAGATCGCTCGCCAGTCCTCCAAGGATGCAGAGGCAAGCGGTGAAGCCGTCGGCCGTGCTGTCGTCGCCATGCGCACGATTGCGCAGAAGATTTCCATCGTTCAGGAAATCGCACGTCAGACCGACCTTCTGGCACTGAATGCCGCTGTTGAAGCCGCGCGAGCCGGTGAGCATGGCAAGGGCTTCGCCGTCGTCGCCTCCGAAGTGCGCAAGCTGGCAGAACGCAGCCAGGCGGCAGCCGCTGAAATCTCCTCGCTCTCCGGCGAGACGGTTCAGGTCGCGACCGAAGCCGGCGAAATGCTGAACCGTCTGGTTCCAGATATTCGCAAGACCGCGGAACTGGTTTCGGAGATCTCTGCCGCATGCCGCGAACAGGATATCGGAGCAAGTCAGATCAACGAAGCAATCCAGCAGCTCGACAAGGTGACGCAGCAGAACTCAGGTGCTTCCGAAGAAGTCTCTGCCACGTCCGAAGAACTGGC